>NZ_CP011546.1:1209718-2419437 GCF_001021065.1 Corynebacterium uterequi
AGATCCGATGCCGTCACCGGACCGTACTTGAGAAGGATTTTCAGAATGTGACTTCGGGTATCGCCAAGGTCGTGGGTCATGGTCCTCCTTCGCGTCGTGTCCGGCCGCCGTCAGTGGCCAAGGCAGCGTCCCTATAAGTTGTCGTATCAGTTTGTCGGTCTTTTCACAACACTAGTGTTCGTTTAATCGCCGTGCACCAAAGGGTCACCTTTCCTGTTTCCGAGGCCCCCTATCCCGGAAGAACGATGGCCTAGACTGTCTCGGGTGACATCCCGCCTACCCGAGGTTCTCCCCCGCATCGGCGCCGCCGGTTCCCGCTCCGCCGGGCTCCACGGCAGCGACGACGCCCCCGCCTCCCCACCACGGCCGCGGGCCCTCCAGCAGTTTCTCGTCCTGCGCTGGATCGGCACGATGGGCGCGCTCCTCATGGGTGTCGGCGGCCTCGGCGCCGGGGCGCTGCCCGTCATCAACAGCCCCTTCCGGCTTGCCCCCGGGGGTGACCTCATGGCACGGATGCTCCAAGCCTCCTCGTCCATCGTCTTGATAGGGGTGGCGTTTATCGTCCTCGCCTGGGCGCTCATGTGGCGCTATGTCGGAGAAAGCGCAGTGACCACCGGCGCCCTCAAGCGCACCTTCGCCGCTTGGGCGCTGCCCATCGCCCTGACGGCCCCGCTGTTCACCCAGGACATCTACTCTTACCTGGCGCAGGGCTCCATCGTCGCCCAGGGGCTCGACCCCTACGAGGCCGGCCCGGTACAGCTTCTCGGCACCGAACACCACCTCGCCCGTTCGGTGCCGTTCATCTGGGCTAACTCTCCCTCCCCCTACGGTCCCGTCGCCCTCGGCATCGCCGCATTCATCAGCCGGGTGACCCAGGACTCCATCGTCTTTGGCGTCCTCGCCCATAGAGGGGTCAACCTGGCCGCCATCGTCCTCGCCGGCTGGGCCGTGTCCCACATGGCACGCCGCTGCGGGGTTCGCCCCGCTACCGCGCTGTGGCTGGGCCTGCTCAACCCACTCACCCTCCTGCACTTGGTCGGCGGTATCCACAACGAAGCCATCATGCTTGGCCTGGCACTGGCCGGGCTAGAGATCGGCTTCCGAGGCATTGACAGGCTCACCGCCGGGCGGGCCGTGCCGGGATACCTGATGCTCAGCGTGTCACTCTTCCTTATCTCCTGTGCGGGGATGGTCAAGGTCACTGGCTTTATCGGCTTGGGGTTCGTCGGGATGACCTACGCGCACCGGCTGCGTCTGCGTGGCCGCCCCCCTGCGTTGGCCGTGGGGCAGGCCATCGTCGTCGCCACCGTGGGCCTCATCGCCTCCGTCGCTCTCATGACCTGGGTCTCCGGGATCAATCTCGGCTGGGCCACTGGCCAGGGCGGAGCGGCCAGTATCCGGTCCTGGATGTCCATCACCACCGACATTGGGGTCATTTTCGGCTTTATCGGCGAGGCACTCGGACTCGGCGATCACAGCGAAGCGATGCTCATCATCACCCGTGGCGCCGGGCTCGTCGTTTCCCTGGCCTTCCTCGTGCGTATGCTCCTGGCCACCTTCGCCGGGCGCATCCACCCGGTCGGCGGACTGGGGGTGAGCACGTTCGTGCTCGTCATTCTCTTCCCCGTCGTGCACCCCTGGTACATGCTGTGGGCGATCCTGCCGCTCGCCACCTGGGCTAACCGGCCCTTCTTCCGCATCGCGGTGGTCGCCTACTCCACCCTCATGAGCTTTTTCGTCCTCCCCCGCGGCCTGGCGCTGTCGGCGCAGACGGTGCTCACCATTTACCTGCAGGGCGCCGTCGCCGCCGCCATCATCGGCGCCGGAGGGTGGTTCCTACTCAGGCGACTGAAGGTCATAGCCTAAGATCAACCACCGTGAGTACAACTTTCGACGGATCGGCCCTGGAGCTGCGAGATGTGGTGAAGACCTTCGGCGACACCACCGCCGTGGCGGGCCTGAACCTCACTGTTCAGCCCGGCACCGTGTTCGCCCTGCTCGGCCCCAATGGCGCCGGGAAGACGACCACCATTGAGATGTGCGAGGGTTTCCAAAAGCCCACGTCTGGGTCCATCCACGTCCTTGGGATGGATCCGTCGAAGGAACCGGAGCTCGTCCGCGAACGCATCGGCATCATGCTCCAGGGCGGCGGCAGCTACTCCGGGGTCAGCGTCCGGGAAATGCTCGCGCTGGCAGCGTCGTACTCGCGCAATCCTCATGACCCCCAGTGGCTCATCGAATTACTCGGCTTGGAATCAGTTCGCACCACTACTTATCGGCGGCTCTCGGGCGGGCAGAAGCAGCGCCTATCCCTGGCGCTGGCGCTCATTGGGCGACCGGAGCTGGTGTTCCTCGACGAGCCGACCGCCGGGATGGACGCCCAATCGCGGCTGATGGTGTGGGATCTCATCTCCGCGCTTCGGCGCGACGGCGTCACCGTGGTGCTCACCACGCACCTGATGGATGAGGCGGAATCACTGGCCGACGACGTCGCCATCATCAACCGCGGCGAACTCGTGGCCCAGGGAACCCCGGCCGAGCTCACGTCGCTGCACACCGCCCGGATGACCGTGGAAACCGCGGCTCCCCTGGCCATCGACGCAGTGCGCGGGCTGACCCTGCAACAAATCCGGCCCCTGCGGTATCAGGTGCTCGAAGACCCCACCCCCGAAGCCGTCGCGGCCCTTGCCGAAGCTGCCCGCGCCCAAGGAGTGCTCATTCGTTCGCTCGACGTCGATCACCGCAACCTTGAGGACACCTTCCTCGAATTGACCGGCCGCGACCTCACCGGCCTTACGGGCCGCGACGCCAAGGAGGCCACCCGATGACCACCCCCGAGCTGACGCCGGACCTGCCGGCAGGCACCTTCCGGCCCGCCCCGCACCGGGCGTCGCACGCCGCCATGGCGCTCGCCCAGGGCGTCATGGAGACGAAGCTGGTCCTGCGCCACGGTGAGCAGCAGCTACTCAACCTCGTCATGCCCATCGTCATCCTCGTGGCGGCGGTGACCATGCCGGTGCTCGGGGAAGACGCCACCGTGACCGAGATCTTCCCCATGGTGCTCGCCGTTGCGGCGACGAGCGCCGGGTTCACCGGGCAGGCCATCTCCCTGGCCTTCGACCGCCGCTACGGGGCGCTCAAGCGAGTCGGTGCCTCCGGGGTGCCGGCCGCCACGATCGTGGCCGGAAAGATCTTCGCCGTGCTCGCGGTCTCCCTCGTTCAGGTCATCGTGCTGGCCGGCGTCGCCTTCCTGCTGGGCTTTCGGACGTCCCCGGCAGGTGTCGCGCTCGGCGCGGGGATCCTGCTGCTGGGTATCGTCTGCTTCACCTCCCTGGGGCTCCTACTCGGCGGCACGCTGAGCTCCGAGCTGGTCTTAGGCCTGGCGAATCTGCTGTGGGTGGCCATCGTCGGCGTCGTCGGTTGGGTGCTCTTCGAGTTCGGGCTGGCCGCCGCCGGATGGTGGAATCTCGTGCCCTCCGTCGCGCTGGCTGCCGGGCTCGACGCGGCGTTTAGCGGGCACGTGCCGTGGCTCCAGGCCGTGGTCCTCACCGGTTGGTCCGCCGTGGTCTCGCTCGGCTGCGTGCGCTGGTTCCGATTCGACTAATTGACAACAACTTTTGAAGGTAGGAAACGTGTTAGACGCGCTTAAGTCCTGGTGGGCCAAGTTGCCCACCCTCGCCTCCCAGCGCCGGCTGGCGTTGATTCTGCTCATCAGCCAGGGCGCCATCACCGTCACTGGCTCCATCGTCCGCGTCACCGGATCGGGGCTCGGCTGCGATGGCTGGCCCAACTGCCACCCCGGCTCCCTGGTGCCCGTGCCCGGCGCCGCTCCGATCGTTCAGCAGTTCGTCGAGTTCGGCAACCGCCTGCTTACCTTCGTCCTCGCCGCCGTCGCCCTCCTCGTGGCGCTGTCCGTCCACCGCGCCCGGCGCCGCGACGAGATCCTCATCTACGCGTGGATCTCCGGCCTGGGCATCATCGCCCAGGCGGTCATCGGCGGTATCTCCGTCCACCTGGATCTGAAGTGGTGGGCCGTGGCGCTGCACTTCTTGCCGTCGATGATCCTCGTCTGGGTCGCCGCCCTGCTCTTCATGCGCATCAACGAGCCCGACGACGCCCGGCCGGCGCGCATCTTCCCCCACAACATCCGCGTCATCGCTCTCATCGCCGCTATCGCGCTGGCCTTCGTCCTGGTCACCGGCACCATGGTCACCGGCTCCGGCCCGCACTCCGGCGACGCCGGCATCGGTATGGAGGGCCGCCTCGAGGTCAACACCCGCATCATGGCCTACATTCACGCCTTCTGCATGTACTGCTACCTGGGGTTGACCGTGGTCACCGCCTTCCTGCTGCGCCGAGCGTCGGCCCCCCAGCCGGCGCAGCGCGCCGTCCAGGTCCTCATCGGCCTCATCGTTGTGCAATGGGCCATCGGCGTCGCCCAGTTCCACCTCGGAGTGCCGCGCTGGACCGTACCGGTCCACATCGGCATGTCCTCCGTGGTGACTACCTTCACGGCCTTCCTGTGGGTCCAGGGCTACCGTCGCCCCCGCGAAACCCGCGCCCCCCACACCCACTCCGTCGCCGGCGACCGCTCTCTGCTCAAACCCTTGAGCTAGCCGGCACCTGCCCCCGCGCCTACCGGCACAGGTAACGTGGTCGCCATGAAAGCGATTCTCGTCACCCAACCTGGTGGCCCGGAGGCCTTGACGCTTCACGACGTCGACGTCCCCACGCCCGCAGACCACGAAGTCCTCGTAGAGGTCATGGTCGCGGGCGTGAACTATATTGACACCTACTTCCGGGAGGGTATCTATCACGCCGCACCGCCGTTCACGCCCGGGCTGGAAGGCGTAGGCCGCATCGCCCACGACCCGCAGGGGATCCTCGCCGAGGGCACGAAAGTCGCCTGGAACAACGCGTTCGGTTCCTACGCCGAGTATGTGTGCGTGGACCGGGAGCGCCTCGTGGCCGTCCCGCAGGACATCGATGACACCGTGGCCGCCTCGATGCTGCTGCAGGGCATGACCGCGCACATGCTCGTGCACGACGTCTATGACCTCTCCGAGGGCCGCTCCTGCCTCATCACCGCCGGCGCCGGCGGCGTCGGGCTCCTGCTCACCCAGCTGGCGGCCGCGCGCGGGGCAACGGTTTTCTCTGTCGTGTCCTCCGATGAAAAGGAACAGCTCGCCTACGCCGCCGGCGCCACCGAGGTCTTCCGCTACTCGGACAACCTCGCTGAGATCGTGCGCCGCCGCAACGGCGGCCACGGCGTCGACGTCGTCTACGACGGAGTAGGCAAGGCCACCTTCCATGAGTCGCTGGAAGCCGTGCGCCCGCGCGGGCTCGTGTGCCTGTTCGGCGCCGCGTCGGGACCCGTGGAGCCCATCGACCCGCAGCGACTCAACACCCACGGCTCCATCTACCTGACCCGCCCATCGCTGGCCGCCTACACCCAGGACATCGAGGAGTTCACGGCCCGGGCGCAAGGCGTGGTCCAGGCTATCGTCGACGGCACCCTGTCCATCCGCATCTCCGGGGAGTATGCCCTCGCCGACGCTGTACAGGCACACCGCGATCTGCAGGCGCGCCACACGACGGGGTCGATTGTGCTACGTGTGCGCGACTAAAGCAGCGGGGCCCAGCCGACGACGGCATCGACCGACAGCGCCAAGAACAGCAGCGCCAGGTAGTTGTTGGAGAGGATGAACAGCTTGAGCGGCTTAACCTCCTCGCCACTGACAACACCACGGTGCAGCTGGGTGGCCCGCACAATGAACGCGGCCCCGCAGATGATTGCCGCCGCCAGGTAGATCCACGACGCGGCCGGCACCAAAGCCAGCGACACGGCCACCGTGCCCCAGGTGTAGAAGACGATCTGGCGCGTCGTCGCCTCCGGTGACGCGACGACGGGCAGCATCGGGACCTCAGCCTTGGCGTAGTCATCTCGATACTTCATGGCCAACGCCCACGTGTGCGGCGGTGTCCAGAAGAAGATGACGAGGAACATCACCACGGCCTGCCACCAGTTGTCCGGTGTTCCTTCCGGCGCGTGCGCCCGGATAGCGGCCCAGCCCACGAGAACCGGCATACACCCGGCGGCACCTCCCCAGATGACGTTCTGCCACGTCTTGCGCTTGAGCCACTTCGTGTAGACGAAGATATAGAACCAGTTGGTGAGCAGGATGAAGAACGCGGCCAACGGCGACCGGATAACAAAGAGGAACCACAGCAGGGAGAAGACCAAGAGCACCCAGGCGAAGATCGCCGCGCGCTGTTTGGTGACGGTGTGACGAACCAGCGGGCGGGCCCTGGTTCGGCCCATCTTCTGGTCGATATCGTGATCGGCAACCATGTTGAAGGCATTGGCCGCTCCGGCGCCCGCCCAGCCGCCGAGGAGAGTGCCCAGGATGAGCAACAGATGGACCTCGCCGCGCTCGGCTTGGAGCATCGCCGGAATTGCTGCCACCAGAAGCAGTTCGATGACCCGCGGCTTCGTCAAGGCAAAGTACGCCTTCAAGATGTCCAAGGATTCTCCTTTTCAATGCTGACGGCCAGCGGTGGGGTGGGTCTTCGATGGGCCATCTTAACCGTCGCTCCACGGGTATCGGAATTGCCCCTTGTACACCCCCACCGGTCTACCCCTCAATGTTTGATTTGCGCACGTTGATGAATCGCGATGCATCGGGGCGTTGACGGCGCGCGGTGACTAACAGCACAAGTTCCGCCCCGTTCGGGCTCAACATCACTAAAGTAGGTCTAGTATGCATCGAGCCGCCCTTAAGAAGGGGGCGGCAAACCAACCAAAGCGAGGATCGACGTGACCCTTTCTCCCGAACTGCAGGCCCTCACCGAGCGCCGCTACCCGTCCGATTGGACGGACCTCGACACCAAGGCAGTAGACACCACTCGTGTGCTTGCCGCTGATGCTGTCCAGAACGTCGGCTCCGGCCACCCCGGCACCGCCATGTCCCTGGCCCCCATCGCCTACACGCTGTTCCAGCGCGTCATGGATATCGACCCGGCTGATGATAAGTGGGTCGGCCGCGACCGCTTCATCCTCTCCCCCGGCCACAGCTCGCTGACCCTCTACCTTCAGCTCTTCCTGGCCGGGTACGGCCTGGAGATGGAGGACATCAAGGCGCTGCGCAGCCGCGGTTCCCTCACCCCGGGTCACCCGGAGTACGGCCACACCAAGGGCGTCGAGATCACCACTGGCCCGCTGGGCCAGGGCCTGGCCTCTTCGGTGGGCATGGCGATGGCGGCCCGCCGCGAGCGTGGTCTCTTCGACCCGGAGTCTCCGGCCGGTGAGTCCCCCTTCGATCACTTCGTCTACGTCATCTGCTCCGACGGCGACGTCCAGGAGGGCGTGACCAGCGAGACCTCCTCGCTGGCCGGCACGCAGAAGCTGGGCAACCTCATCGCCATTTACGATGACAACCACATCTCCATCGAGGATGACACCTCGATCGCCTTCACCGAGGACGTCGCGGCCCGTTACCGCGCCTACGGCTGGCACGTTCAGGAGATCGAGGGCGGCGAGGACGTCGCAGCCCTGGAGGCCGCCATCGAAGAAGCTAAGAAGGTCACCGATCAGCCGTCCTTCATCCGGGTGCGCACGGTCATCGCTTACCCGGCTCCGAACCTCGCCAACACCGGCGCGTCCCACGGCTCCGCCCTCGGCGAGGCCGAGGTTGCCGCCACCAAGGAGATCCTCGGCCTGGATCCGACCAAGTCCTTCTTCATCGAGGACGAGGTCCTGGCTCACACCCGCAAGGCCCTGGACCGCGGCGCCGAGAAGCACGCCGCGTGGCAGAAGAAGTTCGACGCGTGGGCCGAGGCCAACCCGGAGAAGAAGGCGCTGTTCGACCGCCTCTTCGCCGGCGAGCTGCCCGAGGGCTGGGACGCCGAGCTGCCGACCTGGGAGCCGGACGCCAAGGGCGTTGCCACCCGTAAGGCCTCCGAGGCCGTGCTGCAGGCCCTCGGCGCTACCCTGCCGGAACTGTGGGGCGGTTCGGCGGACCTGGCCGGCTCCACGAACACCATCATCAAGGGCTCGACCTCCTTCGGCCCGGCCGAGCGCTCCTCCGACAAGTTCACCATGGAGCCCTTCGGCCGCAACCTGCACTTCGGCATCCGTGAGCACGGCATGGGCTCGATCCTCAACGGCATCGCCCTGCACGGCCCGACGATCCCCTACGGCGCCACCTTCTTGCAGTTCGCCGACTACATGCGCCCGGCTGTCCGCCTCGCCGCGCTGATGAACGTCGGCCCGGTCTTCGTCTGGACGCACGACTCCATCGGCCTGGGCGAGGACGGCCCGACCCACCAGCCGGTCGAGCACCTCGCCGCCCTGCGCGCGATCCCGAACCTGACCACCTTCCGCCCCGCCGACGCCAACGAGACCGCCGCCGCGTGGGCCGCGATCATCGAAAACCGCAAGGCCCCGCAGGCGCTGGCTCTGTCCCGCCAGAACCTACCGGTCCTGGAAGGCACCAAGGACAAGGCCCGCGAAGGCGTCAAGCGTGGCGCCTACGTGTTGGTCGACGCCGAGAACCCGGACGTGGTGCTGCTCGCCACCGGCTCTGAGGTCCAGCACGCCGTCGGCGCCGCCGCCCTGCTGGCCGAGGAGAACATCTCCGCCCGCGTCGTGTCTGTCCCGAGCCTGGATCTCTTCCTTGAGCAGGATCAGGCCTACCGCGACGAGGTTCTGCCGCCGTCGGTCAAGGCCCGCGTCTCCGTCGAGGCCGGCATTGCCATGCCGTGGCACCAGGTGATCGGTGACGCCGGTCGCGCCGTCTCTATCGAGACCTGGGGCGAGTCCGCTTCCGCCGAGGAACTGTTCGAGGCCTTCGGCTTCACCGCGGAGAACGTGGCGGCCACCGCCAAGCAGTCCATCGAAGCCGCCAAGTAAGACCCACACACAAAGAAAGAGGATCCCCGCATGACTGTCATTGACGATCTCTACTCAGTCGGTACCTCCACCTGGCTGGATGATCTCTCCCGCGAGCGCATCACCTCCGGCAACCTGGAAGAAGTTATCAAGAACAAGTCCGTCGTCGGCGTGACCACCAACCCGGCCATCTTCGCCGCTGCCATGAGCAAGGGCGAGGCCTACGACGCGCAGATCGCGGAGCTCAAGGAAGCCGGCGTCGCCGTCGACGAAGCCGTCTACGCCATGAGCATCGACGATGTTCGCGACGCCTGCGACATCTTCGCCGACATCTACAAGACCTCCGGCGGCAAGGACGGCCGCGTGTCCATCGAGGTTGATCCCCGGATCTCCGCGGACCGCGAAGCCACCATCGCTCAGGCCCGCGAGCTGTGGGCCAAGGTTGACCGCCCGAACGTCATGATTAAGATCCCGGCGACCGACGAGTCCATCCCGGCGATCTCCGACGCGCTGGCCGAGGGCATCTCTGTCAACGTCACCCTCATCTTCTCCGTGGACCGCTACCAGCAGGTGCTCGACGCCTTCGTGGATGGCGTCAAGCGCGCCGCCGAGAACGGCGTGGACGTCTCCACCATCCACTCCGTGGCGTCCTTCTTCGTGTCCCGCATGGACTCCGAGGTCGACAAGCGCCTCGAAGCGATCGGCACCGACGAGGCCCTGGCGCTTCGCGGCAAGGCCGGCGTGGCCAACGCCCGCCTCGCCTACGCCCGCTTCCTGGAGTTCTCGGACAAGATCGATGTCCCGGAGGGCACCAACTTCCAGCGCCCGCTGTGGGCCTCGACCGGTGTGAAGAACCCGGACTACCCCTCCGACATGTACGTCGTGGAGCTGGCCGGCCCGAACACCGTCAACACCATGCCGGAAGCCACCATCGACGCGGCCCTCAACGGCTCCGGCGTCACCGGTGACACCCTGACCGGCACCGCCGCCGAGGCGCAGCGCGTGTTCGACTCCCTCGTAGGCGTGGGCATCGACCTCGACGACGTTGTCGCCGTCCTGGAGAAGGAAGGCGTGGACAAGTTCGTCGCCGCGTGGTCTGACCTGCTCAAGACCATGCAGGCCAACCTGTCGTAATAGCCGCTGACGCTTAAGCCAGCAGGAACCCGCCGGAATAACTCCGGCGGGTTTCGCGTTTCTCCGGGTAACGTAGGTGATACTAACAACCGCGCAGTGTGGAAGGACTATGTGACTATGGGGTCAGAAGAGAAGAAGTGGCGCAATCCCCTTCGCAGTGAGCACGATAAGCGACTGCCGCGCATCGCCGGACCCTCCGGCATGGTGATCTTCGGCGTCACGGGCGACCTAGCACGAAAGAAGCTATTGCCCGCCATCTACGATCTCGCGAACCGCGGACTTCTGCCTGCCGGCTTCGCCCTCGTGGGTTACGGCCGCCGCGAGTGGTCCAAGGAAGAGTTCCAGAACTACGTCCGGGAGGCGGTCGACGCCGGGGCTCGCACGGTATTCAACGAAGAGGTATGGGAGCGCCTCGCCGAAGGAATGGCCTTCGTTACCGGCAACTTCGACGACGATGACGCCTTCGATACCCTCGCGGAAACAGTCCAGGAGATCGACGCCACCCGCGGCACCGGCGGCAACTGGGCGTTCTACTTGTCTATCCCGCCGAATTTCTTCGCCGACGTGTGCCACCAGCTACAGCGCTCCGGGCTGGCCGAGGCGCCGGAGGAGTCCTGGCGCCGCGTCATCATCGAGAAGCCTTTCGGCCACGATCAAGAGTCCGCTCACCGGCTCAACGAGATCGTCAACTCGGTGTTCCCCGAAAACGCCGTCTTCCGCATCGACCACTACCTCGGTAAGGAGACGGTGCAGAACATCCTCGCGATGCGCTTCGCTAACCAGTTGTTCGACCCGCTGTGGAACTCTCACTACATCGACCATGTGCAGATCACCATGGCGGAAGACATCGGCCTCGGCGGGCGCGCCGGCTACTACGACGGCATCGGCGCCGCTCGTGACGTCATCCAGAACCACCTCCTGCAGCTCCTCGCGCTCATCGCGTTGGAGGAGCCGTCTGCCTTCGACCCGCAGGAACTACGGGCGGAGAAGGTGAAGATCCTGCGCGCCACCAAGGCAGTGGAGCCTTTCGACAAGACCACCGCCCGCGGCCAGTACACCGCCGGTTGGCAGGGTTCGGAAAAGGTCGTCGGCCTGCGGGAGGAGAAGAATTTCGACCCCAACTCGAACACCGAAACCTACGCGGCGCTGACCCTGGAGATCAAGAACCGCCGCTGGGCTGGGGTGCCCTTCTACCTGCGCACTGGCAAGCGCCTCGGGCGCCGGGTGACGGAGATCGCGCTCGTGTTCAAGCACGCCCCGCACCAGCCCTTCGACGCCAGCGACATCCGCTCCATGGGCAAGAACGCCGTGGTCATCCGCGTTCAGCCGGATGAGGGTGTGCTCATGCGCTTCGGTTCCAAGGTGCCCGGCTATTCCATGGAGGTGCGCGACGTCAACATGGACTTCTCCTACTCGGAGGCATTCACCGAGGAATCCCCCGAGGCCTACGAGCGGCTCATCCTTGACGCGCTGCTCGACGAGTCCAGCCTCTTCCCCACCAACAAGGAAGTGGAACTGTCCTGGAAGATTCTCGACCCCGTGTTGAAGTACTGGGCGGATCACGGACGCCCCGACGAGTACAAATCCGGCACCTGGGGCCCGGAGAGCGCCGACGCCATGCTCGAGCGCAACGGCCACCACTGGCGTCGTCCCTAAACCTGGATCCGCGACAAAGAACGAAGGCCTGACCTGCGATGATTATCGAACTATCAGATACCAACACCAAAGAGATCGCCGACGAACTGCTCAGCGACCAGGAGGCCAACTCCATGGCCACCGGGCGTGTGCTGACGCTCATCGTCGTCGCCTCGGCCACCGACGACGTCGAATGCATCCTCGACACCGTCCGCGAAGCATCGCACGAGCACCCCGCGCGCGTGCTCGTCATGCTCACCGACAAGGATCGCAAGGAATCCCGGCTCGACGCCCGCGTCATCGTGGGCCGTGACTCCGGAGCCTCCGAGCTGGTGGTGATGCGCCTATCCGGCGAGATGGCAGACCACCTGGGTTCCGTCGTCACACCGCTGCTCCTGCCGGACACCCCGATCGTGGCCTGGTGGCCGGTCTCGGCGCCTGCCCGGCCGTCGGACCATTACGTCGGCCGCATTGCCCAGCGCCGAGTGACCAACGCGCGCCACAACGTTTCCGGCAACGCCCTGCTGCGTCTGACCTCCGGATACGCGCCGGGTGACTCGGACATGATGTGGTCGCGGATCACGACGTGGCGCGGCATCGTCGCCTCCGCCCTCGACCGCTACCCCCACGAGCGCGTGGAAAGCGCCGTGGTCTCCGGCCCGGCCGATAACCCGAGCGTGGACATTGCGGCCGGTTGGCTGGCTCACCGCCTGGGGGTGACAGTCGAGCGCCGCATCAACACCCCGGAGGATTACCCACAAACCCGTGTTGAAGGGGCGAACCTCTTCCCTATTCACTCGCTGGTTCTCAACCGCGCATCTGGGCCTATTAGCATTAGCGTCCAGGACGAATCCACGGTCCGCATTTCCCTCCCGGACAGCCCCGACGCCCAGGTGGCGATGTCGGTGCGAACCGAGTCGGATTGCCTTTCGGAGGAGCTGCGTCACCTCGACGCGGACGTCGCCTACGCGGCGGCCCTCCAGGGCCTTGGGCTCGTGACCGTCGACTAACGTACCCTGGCCTACCCGAAGGAGTTCCCCGACATGGTTCACGTCTACCGCATCCGCGATCTTGACGCCCTCGTCCTCGCCGCCGCCCAGCGTTTCGTGGACGTTGTGTCCGGTATCCAGTCCACCGGACGCGGCGTTCACCACGACGGCATCGCGCGGGTGGTACTCACCGGCGGCACCGCGGGTATCCGCACGCTGGACAAGCTGCGTGAGTTCGACGAGGCCGTCCGTGCCTACGACGGGGACTACCCCGGCCAGGTCGTCGACTGGTCCCGGGTTCATGTCTTCTTCGGCGACGAGCGCAACGTCGCTCTCACCGATGCTGACTCCAATGAGGGCCAGGCCCGCCGGGCGTTGTTGGATCACGTGGACATTCCGGCGGATCATATCCACGGCTACGGTCTCGGCGACCGCGATCTAGACGAGGCCGTCGAGGCCTATGCTTTAGCGCTGGACCGTTTCGCCCCGGAGGGCTTTGACCTGCACCTGCTCGGTATGGGCGGGGAAGGCCATATCAATACCCTCTTCCCCGGCACTGATGCGGTGAAGGAGACGAAGCGGCTGGTGGTGGCGGAGTACGCCTCCCCGAAGCCGCCGGCCCAGCGTGGCACCCTCACCCTGCCAGCGGTGGCACGAGCGCAACGGGTGTGGCTGCTTGTTTCCGGTGCCGAGAAGGCCGAGGCCGCGGGCCACGTAGCCGCCGGGGCAGATCCGGTTGAGTGGCCGGCCGCGGGCGCTCGTGGCCACGCCGAGACGGTGCTGTTCGTCACCGAGGATGCATCCCGGGACATTGCGCTGACTGCCACCAGCTAGGCGCCGGTTTCACCCGCGTCGCTCTTCTTTTCCGAGTCGCGCTTTAGTGCGACTCGCTGCTTTCCCGCGTCGCTCTTCTTTCCCGCGTCGCGCTTTAGCGCGACGCGCTCCTACGACAGCGCCGTGATGAGGTTCAGGGCGATGATGCACGCGATCCAGATGATGACCATCACCACCGTGTACCGGTTGAGGTTCTTTTCCACCACGGTGGAGCCGGACAGGTTCGACTGAACGCCGCCACCGAAGAGGCTGGACAGGCCGCCGCCCTTGCCCTTGTGAAGAAGGACGAACACGGTCAGCAGCAAGGAGGTGATGACCAGCACAATCTGGAGCGTGAGAACCATGGAGTCAGCGGGCCCTTTCGGGAATAGACGAAGTGTGAAACCGCCCCGGGCCACGGGACCCAGGATGCCTGGTGGCCATCCTACACCACCGCCTCCCGCTGCCGGCACTACCTCAGGCCCGCGTAGGCGGGACGTCGGACAGTGCCTCGGCAAGGGGAGGCGGATGACGCTAGCTGCTTAGACGGCCTGGGCTGCCGCGGCGGCGAGCTTGGCGAAGCCTTCGCCGTCCAGGGAAGCGCCGCCGACGAGACCACCGTCGACGTCGGGCTGGCTGACGAGCTCGCCGACGGTCTCGGTCTTCACCGAACCGCCGTAGAGGATGCGGATGCCGGCGGCAACCTCGTCACCGGCAATGTCGGCGATGAGAGCGCGGATCGCGGCGCACACTTCCTGCGCGTCGGCGGCGGAGGCCACCTTGCCGGTGCCGATGGCCCACACGGGCTCGTAGGCGATGACCGTCTTGCTGATGTCCTCCGAGTCGAGGCCCGCCAGGGAGTTGCGGGTCTGCTCCACGACGTAGTCGACGTGGGTGCCGGCCTCGCGGATCTCCAGGGGTTCGCCGACGCACACGATGGGGCTGATGCCCTGGCCGAGGGCGGCCTTCGCCTTTGCGGCGACCTGCTCGTCGGTCTCGTTGTGGTACTGGCGACGCTCGGAGTGGCCAACGACCACCCAGGTGCAGCCGAGCTTGGCGAGCATGGGTGCGGACACCTCACCGGTGTAGGCGCCCTTCTCGTGCTCGGACACGTCCTGCGCGCCGTAGGTCACGAGGTACTTTTCCGCCTCAACGAGGGTCTGCACGGAGCGCAGATCGGTGAAGGGGACGGTGACGGCGACGTCGACCTTCTCGTAGTACTCCTTGGGAAGGGCGAAGGCTAGCTTCTGCACGGTGGCGATGGCCTCAAGGTGGTCGAGGTTCATCTTCCAGTTGCCGGCAATCAGCGGGGTACGAGCCATGGTGTTGTGAATCCTTTCAGGTTAAGCCTGGACGACGGAAATGCCCGGGAGTTCCTTGCCCTCAAGCAGCTCAAGGGAGGCGCCACCGCCGGTGGAGATGTGGGAGAAGCCATCCTCGTCGAGGCCGAGGGTACGCACGGAGGCAGCGGAGTCGCCGCCGCCAACGACGGTGAAGGAGCCGTTGTCGCGGGTCGCATCGATGATGGCCTGAGCAACGCCGGCGGTGCCCTTGGAGTAGGCCTCCTGCTCGAAGACGCCCATCGGGCCGTTCCAGAACACGGTCTTGGAGGTGGCGAGCACCTCGGCGTACTTCTTCACGGTCTCCGGGCCGATGTCGAGGGACATCCAGCCCTCGGGGATGCCGTCGAGCTCGACGATCTTGATCTCGGCCTTGGAGGAATCGAAGTCGCTGGCAGCGAGGAGGTCCACCGGCAGGACGATCTTCTCACCGTAGGTCTCGATGAGGCCCTTGCAGGTCTCGATCATGTCTTCCTGCAGAAGGGACTCACGCACGTCGTAGCCCTGGGCGGCCAGGAAGGTGTAGCACATGCCGCCGCCGATGATGAGCTTGTCGGCCTTGCCAGCCAGTGCCTCGATGACGCCGAGCTTGTCGGAAACCTTGGAACCGCCGAGCACCACGACGTAGGGGTGCTCCGGGGCCTCGGCCACCTTGCTCAGGGTCTTGACCTCGTTCTCCACGAGGTAGCCAGCGTAGGCCGGGAGGCGCTTGGCAACGTCGTAGACGGAGGCCTGGGCGCGGTGGACCACGCCGAAGCCGTCAGAGACGAAGGCGCCGTTGTCGGCCGCCAGGGCGACGAGCTGATCGGCGAATTCGCCGCGCTCAGCCTCATCCTTGGAGGTCTCACGCGGATCGAAGCGAACGTTCTCCACGAGGAGGATCTCGCCGTCGGTGAGGCCGTTGGCGCGCTCGTGGGCATCCTCGCCGACGACGTCGCCGGCCAGCGCCACATACTGGCCCAGCGCCTCGGAGAGCGCCTCGGCCACCGGGGCGAGGGAGTACTTCGGGTTGACCTCGCCCTTCGGGCGGCCGAGGTGGGCAGTGACGACGACCTTGGCGCCGCCTTCGATGAGCGCCTTCAGCGTGGGCAGGGAGGCGGTGATGCGGCCCGGGTCGGTGATCTCACCGGCGTCGTTGAGCGGCACGTTGAAGTCAGAGCGGACGAGGACGTGACGGCCCGCGACGCCTTCGGCGAGCAGGTCCTTGAGGGTCTTAACAGCCATGAGGTTTCCTTTTGAGTTCGTGTTCGGGAGACGATGAAAGGGGCAGACAGGCGACGAGGCCCGGGGTACGTGCCCAAGAAAGACAGGCACCCCGGGCCACGCGGAGATTATTCGATCCCTACCGCTGACTTAGAGCTTGGAGGCAACCAGCTCGGTCAGACGCAGCAGCTGGCAGGTGTAGCCCCACTCGTTGTCGTACCAGGAGACAACCTTGACCAGGTTGCCGTTGACCTTGGTCAGGCCGGAGTCGAAGATGGAGCCGTGGGAGTCGGTGACGATGTCGGAAGACACCAGCGGATCCTCGGTGTAGGCCAGGGTGTCGCCGAACTCGCCGGTGGCGGCCTTCTTGATGATCTCGTTGACCTCTTCAACGGTGGTCTCACGGGCGGCCTCGAAGGTGAGGTCGGTGGCGGAACCGGTGATGGTCGGGACGCGCAGAGCGTAGCCGTCGAGCTTGCCCTTCAGCTCCGGCAGAACCAGGGCCACGGCCTTGGCGGCACCGGTGGAGGTCGGAACGATGTTCTGGGCAGCGGCGCGGGCGCGGCGCAGGTCGCGGTGCGGGGCGTCGTGCAGACGCTGGTCACCGGTGTAGGCGTGGACGGTGGTCATGAGGCCCTTGACGATGCCGAGCTCGTCGTTGAGGACCTTGGCCATCGGAGCCAGGCAGTTGGTGGTGCAGGACGCGCCGGAGATGACGTTGTGGTTCTCGGGATCGTAGTCCTCGTGGTTGACGCCGTAAACGAAGGTGGCATCCTCGTTCTTCGCCGGAGCGGAGATGATGACCTTCTTGGCGCCGGCCTCGATGTGAGCCTTGGCGGCGTTCGCATCGGTGAAGAAGCCGGTGGACTCGACGACGATGTCGACCTCGTGCTTGGCCCAGTCCAGGTTCTTCGGGTCACGCTCGGCGTAGACGGCGATGCGCTTGCCGTCGACGGTGATGGACTCATCGTCGAACTCAACCTCGCGACCGAGGCGGCCAAGGATGGTGTCGTACTTCAGGAGAGTCGACAGGGTCTTGTTGTCGGTCAGATCGTTGACGGCGACGACCTCAATGTCGTTGCTGTACTGCAGGATCGCACGGAACAGGTTGCGACCGATGCGGCCGAAGCCGTTAATGCCAACGCGAGTGGTCACTGGTAAGTCTCCTCAAATGGTTGAGTGTTACAAGCCTGGACTTAATGAGCTGTGGGGTAATCCCACCGGTTTAAGTCCTTCGACGGTGAGTCTACTCCCCTTTTGAGGACCATGCAGCCGAGTTTGTGCCGGAGAATGTCCGAGCGGTCATGTGCGGTTCCGCTTATACCCACAAATGCGGTAATCCGCGCGTCATACCCACTGGGGCTTTCGCCCGCATGTGCCACCACCTTCGGGTACCCCTTGCCCCATCCCCCGAGAGCAGGCGGTTCAAACGCGTCCGCGAAGGACACGGTGGTGATTTAGGTCATATCGACGTCATCGGCCACCACGGTCAGAGTGGAATCGATGCCCAGCTCCTCGGCGCGCTTATCCGCCATGGACAACAGCCGCCGAATCCGGCCTGCTACCGCGTCTTTTGTCATCTGTGGGTCGGCCAGTCGCCCGAGCTCTTCCAACGACGCCTGACGATGTGTCACTCGCAGCTGGCCAGCCTCGGCGAGCTGTTCGGGAATGTCATCGCCAAGAATGTCCATAGCCCGTTCGACGCGCGCGGCAGCCACGACCGCCGCCCGTGCAGAGCGGCGCAGGTTCGCATCGTCGAAGTTCGCCAGGCGGTTCTCCGAGTTGCGAGCCTCGCGGCGCAGGCGCTCGGCGTCCCACTCCAACCGAACCCGGTGCGCCCCCATTCGGGTGAGTAGCGCGGCGACGGCGTCGCCATCCTTGATCGACGTCCGATCCACACCACGGCTCATCTTCGTTTTCGCCGTGATCCCGAGCCGGCGCGCACACCCCACCATCGCCATCGCTGCCTCCGGGCCAGGGCAGCTCACTTCGAGCAACGTCGGCCGGCCGGGATCGTTAAGGTGGCCGCGGGCTAGAAACGCCCCCCGCCACGCCCCTTCGGCATCGAGGGGTCCGCCGGCAATAACCTTCGGCGGCAGGCCCACGACGGGTGTCCCCGACCTGGTCACCAGGCCCAGCCGACGAATGACGTCGACGGCACCGTCGTCGCACCGCACCAGGGTCGACGAGGGCTTGGCGGGGCTAGTCGACGCGGTCTGGACATCAACGTCAACCCCAAAGGCGTCGTTGAGCAGGAAGGCCAACCGGTCGGCGACGGCTCGTTCGGCGAACTCCGCTTCCACCACCAGGCGGCGCTCCACCACCCCGAGACGGCCGGCCATGCGTAGCATCGCGGCCATTTCCGCCCACCGCGCCGACGCTAGCGGCACCGCTACCTCGACAAGTTCAGCCTTGGCCTTCTGAGTCAGCGACACCACTCCCGCTATCCTTTCGTCAGTCTCGGGCAAGTCCTCCCAGTCTAGCCGGCAGCGTAGACCCGCCCGAGCGCCGCCGAAAGCTTGGCAGCGTCGTGCACCGCGCAGGGCTGGCCATCGGCATCGACGCCTTGCACGTCGTCGTACACCACCACCCCGCCAAGCTGGGCCACGGCCTTGTTGAGGAACTCCCTCTCCCCGGCGTTGCTCAGCACCGAGGCGTCCACGAGCACCCGGTCCACCTTCAGCGTCGGCGCGTGCTGCGCCAGCATGTGGATGTGCCTTTCGTGCGAGAAGCCTGTGGTCTCCCCCATCTCAGCGCTGAGGTTGAGCACCACCACCCGCAGCGCCGACGAGGAGTTGATGGCGTCCGCGATGCCGGGAACGAGCAGGTGCGGGATGACCGAAGAGAACCACGAGCCGGGGCCAATCGTCACCAAGTCCGCGGATCGGATAGCGGCGACCGCATCCGGATTGGCCGGCGGGTGATCGGGAATCAGCCGCACCCGTCGCACCGTGCCAGGGGTAGTGGCCACCGCCACCTGCCCGCGAACGGTCCGCACGATCCGGGGGTCGTCATCAAGGCCTGTGACATCTGCCTCGATGTCCAAGGGCTGGCTGGACATGGGCACCACGCGGCCGGCGGAGCGGGTAAGGCGGGCAACCGTGTCGAGGGCCGCCTGCTCCCTACCGAGCAGCTCCGTCAACCCGGCGAGCATGAGGTTCCCCACGGCGTGACCAGCCAGCGCGCCGTTGCCGCCGAAACGGTGCTGCAGGGCCCGAGCCCACAACGCAGAGTCGGGATCGGTGGTGTCCGCCAATGCGGCCAGCGCCATGCGCAGGTCACCGGGCGGAATCTGGCCCAGTTCTTTACGCAGACGGCCCGAGGACCCGCCGTCGTCCGCCACCGTGACGATGCCGGTAATCGACGCGGGTTCGGCCAGTTTTGCGGCGCTCAGCGTCTGGTACAGCCCGTGACCGCCGCCTAGGCACGCCAGGGATGCTTCTGCGAGAGGGTGGTTCATCAGAGATACTGTCCTTTCCTATCGCTTTAGTGGCGATCAAAATCCCGGTGGATGACGTTGACCTCCAGGCCATCGCGCAGACGCAGACGCCGGGCGAATTCCTCCGCCACCGCCACGGAGCGGTGATGGCCGCCGGTGCACCCCACCGCGACGGTGACGAAGTTCTTGCCCTCGTGGCGGTAACCGGCGAGCATTGAGGCGAACATCGCCTCAAAATTGTCGATGAACTCTCCCGCCGACGGCTGCCGCAGCACATAGTCGGCCACCGGCTGATCCGTGCCGCGGAATGCCCGCAGCTCCGGCACCCAATACGGATTGGGCAGGAAACGAACATCCACCATGATGTCGGCGTCTCGCGGGGCGCCGTGTTTGAAACCAAAAGACTGTACGGTGACGTGCTGTCGGTCGGCCGCCATGGTGCCCAAGCTGACCTCGATGGCGCGCCGGAGATCATGAACCGAAAGCCCGGAAGTGTCGATAACTAGGTCGGCCTCCGCGAGAACGTTCTTCACGGCTTCCCGCTCCCGTTCGATGCCCAGGCTGAGAGTGTCTCCTTCCTGCAACGGGTGGGTGCGGCGCACGCTGTCGAACCGGCGGATCAGCACGTCGTCGCGCGCGTCCATGAACAGCACGACGGGCTTGAGCCCGCGGCTATCGAGCTCTGTGATGACTTCCAACAGGGAGCCGGGGAACATGCGTGTGCGCACATCGGCCACCACGCCGAGCTTGTCCACCGGGGAGTCCTCGGCGGCGCATTGCTCGAAGAGGTCGACCATGACTCGGGACGGAATATTGTGGGCCACGTAGTAGCCCTTGTCTTCCAGGACCTTGGCCGCGGAGCTCAGCCCCGCGCCGGACATCCCCGTGATGAGCACGGGTGGGGTGGCGAACCGCTGACTGACGTCACTCATACGCCCGATTCTAGCGGGGAAAAAGGCTCAGCGGCTCAGATGTTCAGCCACTACGGCGGCGAGTTTTGGCCCAAATCCCTTAACCTGGGCGATCTCCTCAACAGACGCGGCCTTAAGCCGCTTGACGCTGCCGAAGTGCTTGACCAGCTCGGAGCGTCGAGCCGGGCCTAAGCCCGGGATCGCGTCCAATTCGCTGCTTCGCATGCGCTTCGATCGCTGTTGCCGGTGATACGTAATGGCGAACCGGTGTGCTTCGTCTCGGATCTGCTGCAGCAGGAACAACCCGGCGGAACTCCGCGGCAGGATGACCGGCTCGTCGTCGCCGGGAACCCAGATCTCCTCCAGTCGCTTGGCTAGGCCGACGAGGGTGACGTCGACGATTCCCAGCTCGTCAAACACCTGCTGAGCCGCGTTGACCTGTGGCAACCCGCCGTCGACGATGAACAGTTGCGGCGGGTAAGCGAAGCGCCGACTGTCGGTGGATTCCTCCACCACGTGCTCGTCGGAGAACACCGTGTCGTCTTCCTCGGGGTGGGACAACCGGTCCTCGTGGTAGCGACGGAAGCGTCGGCCGGTCACCTCGGCGATGGAGGCGACGTCGTCGGAGTGCCCATCGCCGGCCGCCTCCTTGATGCGGTACCGGCGATAGTCTGCCTTCTTCGGTAGGCCATCCTCGAACACCACCAGCGACGCGACCACATCCGTGCCCTGGATGTGTGAAATGTCCGTGCACTCGATGCGCAGCGGGGATTGTTCCATCCCAAGCGCCTCTTGAATGTCTTGCAGCGCCGCCGAGCGCGCACTGAGGTCACCGATGCGTTTGAGGGCGTGCTGCCGAAGCGCCTCCTTGGCATTTTTCGCCACCGTATCCAGCAGTGCGCGCTTGTCCCCACGCTGCGGCACGCGAATATCGACGTGCGCGCCGCGCAGTTGGGCTAGCAGCCGCGTGACGTCCTCCACCTCGGAGGGCAGTTCGGGGACCAGGATCTCCCGCGGAATGGTGGCAAGGGCTCGTCGGCGCGGCGAAGGCTCAACGGCAGAAGGCTCGGAAAGCTCGGATGACTCGGCGGCCGTGGCGGCGTCAGCGGCATCGGAATAAAACTGCACGAGGAAGTCCTGGACCAACTCGGCGACGCTATAGTCCTCGGGCTTTTCCACCACCCAGCCGCGCTGGCCGCGGATTCGCCCGCCACGGACGTGGAAGAC
Organism: Corynebacterium uterequi; assembly: GCF_001021065.1. Taxonomy (NCBI): domain Bacteria; kingdom Bacillati; phylum Actinomycetota; class Actinomycetes; order Mycobacteriales; family Corynebacteriaceae; genus Corynebacterium; species Corynebacterium uterequi. Next base: position 1,231,300 of record NZ_CP011546.1, read on the forward strand.
CTGGACGGCGGCCTCCAATTCGTCGGTGTGGAAGGCCACCACGTCGGCGTCAGTCGCGTCGCCGAGGACCACCGCCTGCTGCTCCATGACCTTGTCGATGGCGCCGAGGTCATCACGCAGCTTCGCAGCCCGCTCAAACTCCAGGGCTTCGGACGCCTCCATCATCTCCTGGGTGAGCCGGCGAACGACGGCGTCGGTGTTCCCCGCAAGGAAGGACACGAAGCCGCGCACGATTTCCCGGTGATCGGCCTCGCTCACCCGCCCCACGCATGGCGCCGAGCACTTATCGATGTAGCCCATTAGGCATGGCCGGCCCAGCTGGGTATGCCGGTTGAACACACCCTTCGTGCAGGTGCGCAGCGGAAACACCCGGGTCAGCGACTCCAGGGTTTCGCGCACCGCCCACGCGTGCGCATAGGGCCCGAAGTAGCGCACACCCGACCGGCGCGGGCCGCGGTAGAAAAACGCTCGGGGAAAGCGTTCGCCAGTGGACACGGCAAGCACGGGGTAGCTTTTGTCGTCGCGGTACTTAACGTTGAAGCGGGGGTCAAAGCGCTTGATCCACGTGTATTCCAGCTGGAGGGCTTCCACCTCACTGGACACGACGGTCCACTCGACGCCGGCGGCGGTGAGCACCATCTGCCGGGTACGCGGATGAAGCTGCGTGAGATCCTGAAAATAGTTGCTCAGCCGCGCCCGGAGGTTCTTGGCCTTTCCGACGTAGATGACGCGGGAGTGTTCGTCTCGAAACTTATACACTCCCGGATCCGTGGGAATGGTTCCGGGAGCGGGACGGTAAGTGGACGGGTCCGCCATCGGCACTAGTCCTTCGGCATGTAGGCGGCTTCCAGCTCGCGGAACTTCGCGACCGCGTCCAACGCCTTGTCACCGTCGGCGGACTGAATAGCCCACAGCGGAACGAACTCAAACTCCGGCAGCTCCAGCCGCGCCATGCGCGAGCCCTGCGGGAAGGACAGTCCGTAGATCACGAGCCACGGGTAGAAGCGGGTGCCGATGATGTTGCGTACCTCCACGCCGTCGGCATTCGCCCGAACGCGGGGGCGGTTGAAGGCGAACCACGCCAGAATGGAAATCACGGCCCCCACGCCGGGGAAGGCGAGCTTGTCGATGAGGGTGATGGTGGCGCCGGTGTACTCCACGTCCACGGTCGCCCCCACCCAGATGTGGATGGCCATGACGACGACGACCACGCCGATCGCCACCCACCGCAGGAACGACGAGCGGACCTCGAACTCCCACGGTTTCGTGCTCACCACGGCGTGCGGGTCGAGAGCGTTGAAGTAGGCGATCTCTTCGTCGCTCAGTCCCACCCGCGCAGGGTGGTCTTTGTTTTCATCAGCCACGGGAAACCGATCTCCTCACGTCATCGAACGATGGTCGTTGCCTATTTTCCGCCTTAGTCTAGCCGTGGGCCCGCCGCAGCCGCGACAGGGTCAACGCCGTCGCCACGGCGGCGTGCATCGCCTCGGCGCCTTTGTCCTCCACGCTGCCGGGCATCCCCGAACGTTCCACGGCCTGCTCGTGGGAGTTGACGGTGAGCACCCCGTTGCCGATGGGAGTGGATTCATCGAGGCTGACCCGCGTGAGCCCCTCGGTCACGGAGTCGCACACGTAGTCAAAGTGCGGGGTGCCGCCGCGCACGACGCACCCGAGGGCGACGACGGCGTCGTAGTGCCGGGCTGCCTCCTGCACCACTACCGGCAGCTCTAGGGCGCCGACGACCCGATACTCGTCCACCTCCGCGCCCAGTGCGCGACCGGTCGCGACCGCTCGCGCGTGGAGCACGTCGCAAATGTCCGCATTCCACGTCGCCGTCACCACGGCCACCCGCAGTCCAGTGGCGTCAACGTCGCTCACCGTTGGCAGTCCTTCTTTAGCCACGGTTGGCCTCCTCGTGCTGGGCGTCCCATTCCGCGACGGCGGGCAGGTCGTGGCCCATCCGGTCGCGCTTGGTGCGCAGATACGTGATGTTGTGGGTATTGGGGACGATGGCCACGGGCGCCCGCCCCGCGATCTCCACTCCGTAGCCCTCCAGTGCTCGGTGCTTGTTCGGATTGTTCGTCAAGATCCGCGCCGTTCGGACCCCGAGCTGGCGCAGAATGTCGCCGGCCGCGGAGTACTCGCGGGCGTCTTCGGGCAGCCCCTGATCGAGGTTCGCATCGACGGTATCCCGCCCGTCGTCTTGCAACTGGTACGCGCGCAGCTTAGCGGCCAGACCAATGCCGCGCCCCTCTTGGTCGCGCAGGTAGATAACGACGCCGGCGCCTGCGGCCTGGATCTCTCGCATCGACTGGTGCAACTGCGGGCCGCAGTCGCAACGCTGGGAGGCAAACACATCACCGGTGAGGCATTCGGAGTGGACGCGAACGAGGACCTCCGACTCGGTGAGCTCACCGACGGTGAGAACGATGTGCTCGACGCCGCCGACGAGCGTTGTCGCGCTGCGGGCAGTGAACTCGCCGAACTCGGTCGGCAGGCGGGTGGGTTCGCCGAGTTCGACGACCTGGTCATGACGGCGACGGTACTCGACGAGATCGGCGATTGACACCATGGTCAGCCCATGGGTATCGGCAAAGCGGCGCAGCTCCGGTCCGCGTGCCATGTCCGTGGGGTTGTCGACGGAGACGACCTCGCACAGAGCGCCGGCCGGGCGCAACCCCGCCAGCCGCGCCAGGTCGATGGCCGCTTCGGTGTGGCCGCCTCGCTCCAGCACGCCGCCGCGGCGGGCGCGCAGCGGGTTGATGTGCCCCGGCCGGGTGAAGCTGTCTCGCGTCGATGCCGGGTCGGCCAGCCGGCGAATGGTCTCCGCGCGGGAGGCCGCAGAAATGCCGGTGGTGCCCGTGGCCGCGTCGACGGTAACCGTGTACGCGGTGCTGCGGGCGTCCTCGTTGCGAGCAACCATGGGCGGCAGGTCGAGGCGATCGGCGGTCTCATCGGTTACGGGCACGCATATGTAACCGGAAGAATGCCGGACCATGAAGGCCACCATTTCGGGGGTGGCGGCCTCGGCGGCAAAGATGAGGTCGCCTTCGTTTTCTCGGTCTTCATCGTCCACCACGAGCACCATTCGGCCTCGACGAATATCGTCGATTGCCTGCTCAATGGGGTCTAGGAGAATCGTGTCATCCTCGTTCATAGGGCCTAATGGTAGACCGCCGAGGCCTGGATTTAGGCACCCGGTGCTGTGACCATGTTCTCGACGTACTTGGCAACGATGTCCACTTCGAGGTTGACAGTCTCCCCCACGTCCACCGCCCCGAGTGTGGTGTCTCGCAACGTCGCGGGGATGAGCGAGACCTCGAAAAAGTCCGGCCCAACGGCACTTACGGTCAAGGACGTGCCGTTGACGGCAATGGAGCCTTTAGTCACCACGTAGCGGCGCAGGTCCGCCGGAAGGCCCACTCGGACTACCTCCCAATGCTCGGAGGGCTGCCGCGACACCACCTGCGCGGTGCCGTCGACGTGCCCCTGCACGATATGGCCGCCTAAGCGGTCACCGACCGCGACGGCACGCTCCAGGTTCACCGGCGATCCCACCTCAAGCGCCCCCAAGCTGGAGCGGTTGAGGGACTCCTGCATGACGTCGGCGGCAAAACCGGCGTCGTCATAATCGGTCACAGTCAAGCACACCCCGTTGACGCTGATGGAGTCACCCGCCGACACGCCCTCGATCACCCGGGCCGCGGCAATCCGCAACCGGATTGCGTCGGCCAGCGGCTCCAGCGCCGCCACGGTGCCGATCTCCTCCACCAAACCGGTAAACACTCTCAATCTCCTTTACGTACGAAATCCAGCACAAGGTCCTCGCCGACCTCGCCTACGGCTATCCGACGCCACGCAACCGCCTCACTCAACGTAGCGGCGAGCCCACCACCGATGATGCTGCGGCCCTCGCCGAGCAGCAGTGGCGCAAGATAGCAGCGCAGCGCATCCACTTTCCCCGCCCGGAGGAAAGCCCCAGCGAGTGTAGGTCCACCCTCGACGAGGACGTCCACCGCGCCGTCGGCCTGCAACGCGGCCAGCGCCTCGTCGATGCTCGGGTACTGCTCGAAACCGAGCCGAACGAGGTTGCTCGCGACACCGGTGATGTCCCGGGTACCCACCACCACGCGGCGCGGCTGCCGAGTCGCACCCACATCCCGGGCGGTGAGCGAAGGGTTATCAGCCAAGGCAGTCCCGGTTCCGACCACGATGGCGTCGCGCCGGGCGCGGTCGGCATGAACATGGTGCCTGGCCTCCGGCCCGGTGATCCACTGGCTGGTGCCGTCGGCGGCGGCGCTGAACCCGTCGAGGGTCTGTGCCACCTTGAGCGTGACGTGCGGGCGTCCCAGGCGCACGGACGTCAACCACGGGCGCAATGCCGCCACCTCAACGTCGTGGTAGCGCACGTCGACGCCGCGCTGTCGTAACCACGCGGCGCCGCCCGCGGCCTTCGGGTTCGGGTCCGGGGTCAGATAGATGACGCGGGCTATGCCCGCCGAGAGCAACGCCTGCGTACACGGGCCGGTCCGCCCCTGGTGGTTGCACGGTTCCAAGGTGACGACCGCGGTGGCCCCGCGGGCCCGGGGACCGGCGTCGGCCAAGGCCATGATCTCGGCGTGCGGCCCACCCGGCGGCTGGGTGTGGCCCTCACCGACGATGCGCCCGTCGCTATCGACGACGACGGCCCCGACCGGCGGGTTGGGCGACGTGGTACCTCGGGCGGCCTCGCCCAAAGACAGGGCTCGGGCGAGGACGGCGTCGAGAATCATGCGCGTCCGGAGTGGTTAACGGGCGCCGGCGGCCAGCTCGCGCAGCTGGTCCACGGCCGCCGCCGGGTCCTCCTTGCCGAACACAGCCGAGCCGGCAACGAAGGAATCGACACCGGCCGCGGCGGCATCCGCGATGGTATCGGCGTTGATTCCGCCGTCGATCTCAATGACCACGTCAAGGCCGTTGCTGTCGATGTATTCCCGCAGGGTACGGACCTTATCCAGCTGCTCAGGCATGAAGGACTGGCCGCCGAAGCCCGGCTCCACGCTCATGATGAGCACCTGATCGTACTCGTTGAGAGTCTCCAGGTAGGGCTCGATCGGGGTTCCGGGGCGAACCGAGAAGCCCGCCTTGACGCCCTTGCCGCGAATCTCCCGCGCGAGGGCGACGTGGTCCTCTACCGCCTCAACGTGGAAAATGATCGCGTCGGCGCCGGCCGCTACGTACGTATCGAGCCACTTGCCGGGCTCTTCGATCATGAGGTGGACGTTGAGCTCCTGGTCGGTGAGCTTGTCCACCGTCTTCATGATGTCAGCGCCGAAGGAGAGATTGGGAACGAAGTGGCCGTCCATGATGTCAACATGGAGCCAGTCGGCGTTCGCGGCCTGGCGGAGGTGCTCGCCGAGGCGAGAGAAATCAGCGGCAAGGATGGACGGGGCAATAATAGGTGCAGTCATACCCTCCACGATACCCTGCCTCGAGCCGATGTCTTAGCTCCTTCGCAGCACCGCGAAGAACATCGCGTCCGTGCCGTGGCGATGCGGCCACATCTGCACGCTCAACCCATCGCCGGATCCGGGCAGGTCAGGAATCAAAGCGTGAGCGTCCTCCTCGATGGCCCCGCACTCGGCGACGGCGCGATCCACCACCTGCCGCGTCTCCCGCACATCCGGAGAACACGTCGAATAGATCACCACCCCACCCGGGCGCACGAGCGACAGCGCGGAAGCCAACAGCTCAAACTGCAAGGCGGTGAGCTCGGCGATATCCCGCTCCGACTTCCGCCACCGGGCCTCCGGCCGCCGGCGCAGCGCACCAAGACCGGAGCAGGGAGCGTCGACGAGCACCCGATCGAAGCCGGGCTCCAGGCCGGGGTTACGGCCATCGGCCACGTGCACCGTCACCGGGGCGTCGCCCACCGCCTTTTCGATGAGGCCGGCGCGGTGCTCAGAGACCTCGACGGCGTCCACGTGAGCGTTTTCCGCGCGAGCGAGCGAGCCCACGAGCGCGGCCTTGCCGCCCGGGCCCGCGCACAGGTCCAGCCAGCGGCCCTGGTCCTGGGCGACCTCGGCTTCCACGAGGGCGCGGGCGATGAGCTGCGAGCCCTCGTCTTGGACGCCGGCGAGGCGCTGGCGGACCGGTTCGAGCTTGCCGGGATCGCCAGACTCCAGGTACACCGCATAGGGGCTGTAGGCGCCTTGCTCACCGCCGGTGATGAGCGCGAGTTCCTCGGCTGAGATCTCACCCGGGCGAGCAACTAAGTGCACGACGGGGCGCTGCGAGTCCGCAGCCAGTGCCCGTGCTAGCTCCGGGTCGTCCGCCTCGACGCCGAGCGCGGTGGCAAACGAACGAGCAACCCATACCGGGTGGGCGGACTCCCAGGCCACTCGCGCGAGCGGATCCGTCGGGGCGAGTTTCTCTCGCCATTGCTCCGCCGGGGTGCGACCCACCGAGCGCAGCACGGCGTTGACGAATCCCTTAGCCCAGTCGAAGCCGGCGTGCTCAGCCAGGCGCACCGAGGTGTCCACGGCGGCGTGAGGCTCCACCCGCATGTTCAGCAGCTGATAGGTACCGAGGCGCAGGACGTCGAGCACACCCGGATCGATGTCATCGATCGGACGGGACGAGCACGCCGCGATGACGTTGTCGAGTACCCCCAGGGTGCGTAGCGTGCCATAGGTGAGCTCGGTGGCGAAGCCGGCGTCACGTTCGCTCAATTTACGTTGCCGCATGAGCCCGGGGAGGGTGAGGTTGGCGTAGGCGCCGTCCTCGGTGACCCGGCGCAGCGTATCGAAGGCGGCTTGGCGTGCCGGATCGGCGAATCCGGGCGTCGTGCGCTGCCGCCGGGGCTGCTGACCACGCTCTGAGCGAGGCTTCGACGCCCCGGTCCGCCGCGGCGAGCGCTTTTGCCCGCCGGAATTGGCGTTGGGCTTTTTCGGTGCGGGCCGATCCCCACCCGTCGAACGGGACCTAAATCCTCCGGTCACTGCACTCCCTGCTTCGTATCGTCGTCGGCAAGCCCGCGCGCCCAGTCGGCGGCCGGCATCTTCTTCTTACCCGGGGCCTGGATGAGCCCCAATTCCACCGCCGTGGATCCGGTGCCTACGAGCACGCGCTGCTTCTCCACGCGGAGTTCGCCGGGTGTCAGCTCCACTGGCTCGTCGGCGTGCGTGACCGGCCCTACCTTGAGTCGAGCGTCACCGAGCATGGTCCACGCGCCCGGGCCCGGGGTGTGGGCCCGGATGTGGCGATCGATCTCGTGCGCCGACGCCCGCCAGTCAATGCGCGCGTCCTCGGTGGTGATCTTCGGCGCGTAGGTGGCCTCACCGACCTGGGGGCGGGGGGCGCTTGCTCCGGATGCTGCCTCCGTGCATGTGCGCACGAGCACGTCCGCACCGAGGTACGCCAGCCGGGTCAGTAAGTCATCGGCGGTGTCGCTGGGGCGCACGGGTTCCGTCGCCGTGGCGAGAATCGGCCCGGTGTCGAGTCCCTCGTCGATTCGAAATGTCGTGACACCCGTCACGTCGTCGCCGGCTCGGATGGCGGCCTGCACCGGCGCCGCGCCGCGCCAGGCCGGCAGCAGCGAAAAGTGCAGGTTGACCCACCCGTGCTGCGGCACGTCTAGCAGGTCCGACGGCACGAGGTTGCCGTAGGCCACCACCGGGATCATCTCCGGGGCCAGCTCCGCCAGCCGGGCACGAACGGCATCGCCGTCGTCGGTGTTCGCTTTGAGAGTGGCGGGCTTGAGGACCTCGATACCGTGCTGCTCGGCTAGAGCGGCCACGGGCGAGGGGTGCAGGCTGCGACCTCGGCCGCGACGGGCGTCCGGTCGGGTGAGCACCGCGACCACCTCATGCTCGGAATCGATGAGCGCCTGCAGCGCCACGACAGCCGGCTCGGGGGTGCCGGCAAAAACTACTCGCATGGTTGCTCACTCCCCTTCTAGTTGGTGAACCATGGCGCGGTGCGAATGTACGCCATGGCCCGTCGGCGTGCTTCGCGATCCAGACGCTTGAGGAAGAGGATCCCGTCAAGGTGATCGACCTCGTGCTGGATGCATCGGGCGAGCAGCTCCGTGGCGGAGATAGTCACCGGTCGGCCTTCCGCGTCCCTCCCGGAGGCACGAATCTCCCACGCCCGCTCCACGTCCTCAGTCACCCCGGGGATGGACAAGCAGCCCTCGCCGCCGACCTGCGTCTGCTCGCCGACAGCCTCCCACACGGGGTTGATGAGCTCTCCACGCAGCCCGCCCGACGCCGCGTCGCCGCCGGTGGTGTCGAAGACAATGACGCGGTTGAGCAGGCCGATCTGGTTGGCGGCCAGACCCACCCCGCCGGCGTCATCCATGGTGTCCAGCATGTCGGCCACCTGGGTGCGTAGCTTCTCAGTGCCGAAGGCGGATTCGGGGACCTCGCGGGCACGGCTGGTCAAAACGGGGTCACCAAAGAGGCGGATTGGTCTTATGGCCACGGGTGCGTTAACTCCTTAGGTCGAGGGATCACGTGGGGTAAGCGTCGCGGTTATTTACTATCGCGGTCGTGCACACAGCCTAGCCGCGCCCTGCCACCTGGGCCTAGCCGATGTTGATGGGATCCACCTGCACCCGCAACGGCAGGTCATCCTTGCGCAGTGCCTTGAGCGTCAGCGCCTGGCGCAGGGCCCGACCGAGGCTGTCCCGCGACGTCAACGGGGAACGGATGAGCAGCCGCTGCGCGGGGCCGTGCCGGGTGATGTCATACTCACCCGCCAGCTTCTCTCCGGCGGGCAGCTCGACGGGCCCGAGCACGTCGGAGCCCTCCGGTAGCTCCGCCACTGCGAGGAAACTGTCGAGCCCGTCGCGGGCCCCGTCGACGGCTGCCATGTGCACGGTGGGCGGGAACCCGACCTCCGCACGCTCGGCGAGCTCGCGCTGCGCGGCGCCGACGGCGTCGAAGCGAATAAGCTCCTGCACCACCGGCGCCTCCGGTGGCGCCATGATGACTACCTCCCCGCCGTCGCGGTGAGGCGCCACGTGCGCCACTACCTCCGCCCAGGTGGCGAAGGCCTGCTCCGTGGCCCGCAGGTCGGAACGCCCCAGACTGATCCAGGTATCCAGAATCAGCGCCGCCCCGTAGCACCCGCCGCCGGCGATACGCGGGTGAGCACCGGCCGTCGCGACGACGATACAGGCCGCATCCGGGATCTCGTCGACCATCCGGTCCCCGTTGGAGGTCACCACCCGCACCTGCGGAAAAGCCCTGCCGATTTCTTCGGCCGTGCGCTGAGCTCCGAGCACCACCGCGCGCAGAGCCTGGGAGCCGCACGTAGCGCAGCGGAAGTGGGTCTCCGGGCGCCCGCACCAACGGCACGTGGGGGTTCCGCCATGGCCGTCGTCCGACGGCGGAATGCCGAGCGGTCCGTTGCAGGCCCGGCAGCGCGCCGGGGTGCGGCACGATCCGCACGCCAAGGCGGGCACGTAACCGGCGCGAGGCACATGCACGAGCACTGGCCGCCCTCGTGTCAGCGCCCCGCGCACGGCGTCGAACGCCTGCGAGGGCACGCGCGACGACCGGGCACGGGGGTCTCGGTGCATCGCGAAGTCGCTGTCTCCCGCGGCGCGGATGAGCGGCGACCGCGTCCGAATAATGTCCCGCGGCGCCACGAGATCGTGCGCCCACCCGGAATTGACCAACAGCTGCGCTTCCGCCGTGCGGGAATACCCGCCGATAATGAGACCGCAGCCCTCGATACTCGACCGCGCGGTGAGTACCTCCCGGGCGTGATGGTACGGCGCCCGTGGCTCGACGAGGTTATCGTCGCCGTCGTGGATGATGACCGCCAGGCCCAGCCGGGCTACCGGGGCGAAGGCCGCCGAGCGCGTCCCGATGACGATTCGCGCCTGGCCTCGCAGAATAGAGAGGTAACGCCGGTACCGAGCCTGCGGCCCGAGGCTCGCGGTGAGCGTCGTAATCTGACGCGCGGCGACGACGCAGCGCAGCCGAGCCTCCAGAGCGTCGACGTCGCGTTGATCCGGTACGACGATGAGCACCCCGCTTCCACCCAGCGCGACCTTCACGGCGAGCATCGCTAGGGGTTCAGCCCAGTCCTCCCCCGGGGTGACCTGCCACACAGCGCGGGCGGCGTGCCCGGCGACGATGGCGTCCACGAAGGACTCCCCAAATTGGTAGGAGGACCACGCTGACAGGTCGGGTTCTTCCGCTTTACCCAACTCCTCCCAATCGGTGTCCATGTCTGCGGCCTCCGCGCCGGCGTGACGAGGGGGGATGGCGGAGCGGATCACGTCGGAGCGAACGGCCGCATAGCGCTGGGCTAGGTCCTCCACCAGGCGCGCGATCTGCGGCGGGTACACCACGTCGGCGGACACCACGCGCTCGATGAACCTCAAGGAACCGCCATGGTCGGACGTCGCCAGGCGCTCCAACACAATGGCGTCCTTGAGCTGGCCGCCGAAACGGATCCGAACCCTCACTCCCGGCTGGGCGGCCGCCGAGTCAGCCTCGGGAACCAGGTAGTCGAACCCCCGGTCCAGGTGCGCGAGCCCGAGCAGGGGCAGCACGCGAGCCACGGGCAATTCCGCAGCGGCGTCCGAAGCGGTCCGGGAGGCCATGGCCGCTCTCTAGAGGCCGAGGGCTCGGCGCAGCTCTTCAGCCTTGGACACGCTCTCCCACGGCAGGTCAATATCGGTGCGACCGAAGTGCCCGTAGGCGGCGGTCTGCGCGTAGATCGGACGCTTGAGATCGAGATCACGGATGATCGCGGCTGGGCGCAAGTCAAACACCTGCTCCACGGCCGCCTGAATCTCGGCGTCGCTCAGACCCTCCGCCGCGGTCCCGAAGGTCTCCACGTACAGGCCCACCGGCTTGGCGCGACCAATGGCGTAGGCCACCTGCACTTCAGCGCGATCCGCCAGCCCCGCGGCGACGATGTTCTTTGCCACCCAGCGCATGGCATAGGCGCCAGAGCGGTCCACCTTCGACGGGTCCTTGCCCGAGAACGCGCCGCCGCCGTGGCGAGCCATGCCGCCGTAGGTATCCACGATGATCTTGCGGCCGGTGAGGCCGGCGTCGCCCATGGGTCCGCCGAGGACGAAAGACCCGGAGGGGTTGATGAGGACGGTGAACTCCGTGGTGATAAATCGTTCCAGGCCGGCATCGGCGATGACCCAGTCGATGACATGGGTGCGCAGCTGCTCGGTGAGCCACTCCTGAGTGACCTCCGGGTCATGCTGAGTGGAGATGACCACGGTGTCAAGGTAGGTGGGGGTATCGCCGTCGTAGGCGAACGTCACCTGCGTCTTGCCGTCCGGTCGCAGATGATCGACGATGCCCTCTTTGCGGACCTGCGTGAGCCGACGCGACAGTCGGTGCGCCAGAGCGATAGGAAGTGGCATGTACTCCGGGGTTTCATTCGTGGCATAGCCGAACATGAGCCCCTGGTCCCCGGCGCCGCCGCGGTCGTTCTCATCGTCGCTGGCACCGCCGCGGCTTTCCAGGGCGGTGTCTACCCCGTGGCCGATCTCCTGGGACTGTTCACCAATGGCGATATTCACGCCACAGGTGTGACCGTCGAAGCCGACGTCGGAGGACGTAAACCCGATCTCGACGAGCTTGCCGCGCACGAGGGAGGCGATGTCCACATAGGACTCCGTACGCACCTCACCGACAACGTGTACCTGGCCGGTGGTGACGAGCGTCTCGACGGCGACGTGCGCCTGCGGGTCCTGCGCGAGCATGGCATCGAGCACCGTATCGGAGATGGCGTCGCAGATTTTATCCGGGTGCCCCTCGGTGACGGATTCGCTCGTGAACAGCCTCACGGCGCGGGCCCGGCCCTCGGCGCGGGACTCGGTGGATAGGGACGCTTCAGCACTCACGACGGTCTTCCTTCGTTGTTACGGGGTGGCGCGGCTCTTACTCCGAATCAATATAGACCAAGCGGTCTAATCGTTCAATATGCGCTCCCCCGCGACGTGAGTGAGAATCTCCATCGCCACATCCAGCTTAGAACCGTCCGCAATGACCGTCTCTCTCCCGTCCGCCGCCAGCAACCAGCCCGAGTTGCGATCCTGGCCGAACACCGCACCGCCCGAAACGTCGTTGCACATAAGGAAGTCACACCCCTTACGCTGGAGTTTCTTGCGCGCCAACTCTCTCACGCTGGCGCCCGGCTGCTCGGTTTCCGCAGCGAACCCGACGATGATCGTCCCCGCGGGCACCACCCCCGCTCGACGCCAATCGACCAGGTCCCGCAGAATGTCAGGATTTTCTACCAAGTCCACGTGACGCAGCGCGTCGTCGGCGCTGCCCTTCTTCAGCTTGCTGTCTGCCTCGTTCAGCGGCCGGAAATCCGCCACCGCGGCCGCCATGATGATGAGGTCCGACGCCGCCGCGCGTTCCTGCACCGCTGCGTGCATCTGCCGGGTGGACCGCACGCGCACCACTTCCGCTCCGGCGGGTGTCGACAGCGCATCCGTGTCACCCACCACCATTGTCACCCGCGCACCGGCCTGGGCTGCGACCTCGCCGAGAGCGAAACCCTGCCGACCAGACGAGCGATTGCCGATGTAACGCACCGGGTCGATATTCTCCTGCGTCCCGCCGGCGGTAATAAGGACTCGCCGGCCGGCCAGCGATCGCGGCGGCCGGTGCCCGCGGGCGACGCTACGCGCAAAATCCGCGATCTGTGCAGGGTCCGGAAGACGGCCCGGCCCCGAATCGGCACCCGTCAGACGGCCGTGAGCCGGCTCCATGACGACGTAGCCAAACTCGCGCAGCAGCTCGACGTTGCGCCGCACCGCCGGGTTCTTCCACATCTCGGTATGCATCGCCGGCACGATCACAACCGGACACGTGGCCACAAGCACCGACGCGGTGAGCAGATCGTCCGCCCGGCCGGCCGCCAGGCGAGCCAGCAGATCAGCGGTCGCCGGGGCGACGACGACGAGGTCAGCTTCCTGGCCAATGCGGACATGCTGCACCTCATCCACCGCGTCAAACACCGTCGTGGACACCGGGTGCCCGCTCAGCGCTTCAAAGGTGGCCGAGCCGACGAAGTTGAGGGCGGCGGGCGTGGGGACCACGCGGACGTCGTCGCCGGCCTCCGTGAAATCTCGCACCACCTGGCACGCCTTATAAGCGGCGATACCGCCACCCACCCCGAGGACAACCTTCAGCCCCATAACGATTGCTCCCACGCTCTAAAGAACTGCAATGAATGCCCCAGTGTAGCCATCCCCACGCGTCGTGACTCTTCGTCCTCAGGGTTCACCCGGATTTTTCCCGGATGTCCTACCCCGCACTATTGTTCAATCGGCTAAAAAGGACAGAATGGATACGGAGTCAGCTCCGACGCGCCGCAATTCAGCACCGAATGGGGAACCTATGAGCAGTACCGCAACGGAAACCGGCAAGCACCGCTTCGCCCCGAAGTCCAAAAAGGGGTGGTTCGTCATCGCCGGTGTCGCCGCCTTCGTCCTACTCGTGGCCATCACTGCGTGGTCACTCTTGCGGCCTGTTTCCTCCGGAGGTAGCGGCATTCCCGCCTCGGACTACATCACCGTGGCCAAAGAAGACGTGATCGACGACATCAGCGTCGACGCCACCGTCACCGGCGCCCGCGTGACCACCATCACCACCGCGCTGACCGGTCCCGTTACTGCCCTCCCCATCTCCATGGGCGAGCAAATCCAATCCGGCGCGCACGTCGCCACCATCGACGCCTCCGCGCAACAGGCGGAACTCGACGCACTCCGGGCCCAGGTCTCTTCGGGTAAGGCCGAGCGCCAGGTCGCGCTCGATCAGGCCCAGGCCGCCGTCAACGAGAATTACGCACGCATCAACGATCCGGCTACCCCGCCCGAAGAGGTCGCCGCGCTGAAGACCCAAACCAACGCTCTGGTGTCCGCCCGGGATGCCGCGCGCAACGCCCTCAATAACGGCGACGGAGCCACCTCTGCCCAGATCAACCAACTCGTCAACGCCGTCAACAGTGCCTACATCACGGCCCCGCACGCAGGCATCGTCTCCCAGGTGCTCGTATCCGAAGGCCAGCCCGCCACCGGCGGCATCGCCACCATCGCCGATAACTCCACGCTGCACCTCAAGGCCACCGTGGGCGAGGCCGACGTAGACCGCGTAAAGCCCGGGCAGAAAGTGCGCTTCACCGCCGGGACTTCCGGCGACCGCAAGTACACCGGCAAGGTAGTCCGCGTCTCCCCCATCGTCGAAGGCGCCGGGGTCGGTGCCGCTCCAAGCGCCAGCGACAGCAGCGGTGCCGGTGCGGCCATGTCCTTCGGTATGGGCGACACTGGCGGCAGCTCGTCGCCGCAGTTCCCCGTCGACATCGAAGTCACTGGCGACCAGTCTGGCCTGCGAATCGGGGGCACCGCCAAGGCCGAGATCATCGTGTCTGAGCACCTCAACGCGCTGGCCCTGCCCAACGAAGCCCTGCTCAAGGGCGACAAGACCGAGGTCCTCGTGGCGGTGCCGGAAGGTGGCGCCTACCGCGTCGAGCGCCGCACCGTCACCACCGGCGACAAGAACGACCTCGACACCATCATCACCGGCGGCGATCTTAAAGCCGGCGACATCGTCCTCACTCCGGCCGAGGAATACCAGGGCCTCGAAGGCACCACCGTCGAGCTCTCCGACAGCTTCGGGCCCGGCATGGACGCTTTCACCCCGGGCGGAACCACGCCCGAGGGGGAGAGCACCGAGGAGACCAAGTGAGCGAACGCATCGTCACGATGACCAACATCGTCCGTACCTTCAATCTAGGCAAGGACCACGAGGTCCAGGTCCTCAAAGGATGCGACTTCCACATGGACCGCGGCGAGTTCGTCAGCATCATCGGCCAATCCGGCTCGGGAAAGTCCACCCTGATGAACATCATCGGGCTCCTGGACACGCCCACCGCCGGCACCTATGAGCTCGAAGGCACCGACGTCCTGCGCCTCGACGACGACGAAGCCGCCACCTATCGCAGCCTCAACATCGGCTTCGTCTTCCAGAACTTCAACCTCATCGGCCGCTCCAGTGCCCTCAGCAACGTCGAAATCCCCATGATGTACGCGGGCGTCGGGCGCCGGGAACGCCGGGAACGCGCCGAGGCCTTACTCGAACTGGTCGACATGGGCGACCGCATGCACCACCAGCCCAACGAACTCTCCGGCGGGCAGAAGCAACGCGTCGCCATCGCCCGTGCCCTCGCCAACGAACCGACGCTGCTCCTCGCCGACGAGCCGACCGGTGCCTTGGACTCGTCGACCGGACGCATGGTCATGGACATGTTCCATGCACTCAACCAGGAACGCGGGACCTCGATCATCTTCATTACCCACAACCCAGACCTAGCCGGCGAAACCTCCCGCATCGTCGAGATGAAAGACGGGTTCATCGTCCACACCGAGGAGGCTGACTCATGACCCTGCGCGAATCCATGCTCCTCGCCCTCGTGAGCCTTCGAGCCAACAAGATGCGCACCCTGCTCACGCTGCTTGGCATCATCGTGGGCATCACCTCGGTCATTACCATCCTCACCCTTGGGCAATCCCTCAAAATCCAAAACGCCGAAAGCCTGGCGGACTCTGGCATCTTCGACGTCAACGTCGCCGTCACCCAGCGCACGGACGAAGAGAGCGACGATCCCTACGCCTACCTCTACTCCGGACAAATGCCGGGACCAGCCGATCAGCTGCCCATCGAGGTCCTTGAGGACGCCGCCGAGCGCTTCGACGACTCCATCGCCGCCCTCATGATTAGCTCCAGCGTCATGGGCGGTGGACAGGCCAGCTTCTCCGACGACTCCAAGCCGGTGGACCTATCCATCTTTCCCGTCGGCACCAACGAGATGGAAGCGAGCAAGGTCAACATCCTCGTTGGTCGCGGACTCAACGAGGCCGACTTCGATTCCGAACGCCGGGTAGCAGTCATCGCCGACACCTTCGTCAACGAACACTTCAACGGCGATCCCCGTAAAGCCCTCGGCGCCAAGATCGATATCTCCTCAAGCATGGGAACCGGCCGCTCTACCGTTTTCCGAGTAGTGGGCATCTACGAAACCGACAAATCCGGCGGTGGGCTGTTTTCCTTCTCAGCAGCACCGGGCGTATACATCCCCTATACCGTGAACAAGCTGGTGGGCCAGGACATCTCAAAGGTCCAGAGCATAACCATCCGCCCAGAACAAGGCGCGGACGTGGAAGTACTCAAGGCCGAGCTCGAAGAGTATCTCAACCGGGAATACCGCAACAACGAGAAATTCCAGGTGCGAGTCTTTGACTTCAGCTCCGAGATGGACACCTTCAACACGTTCATGAATACCCTGAGCCTGGCGATCTCCGCCATCGCGGGAATCTCACTGCTCGTGGGCGGCATCGGCGTCATGAACATCATGCTCGTCTCGGTTACCGAACGCACAAGAGAGATTGGCGTGCGAAAAGCCCTTGGTGCGCGCCGCCGAGATATTCGCCTCCAATTCGTCGTCGAGTCCATGATGGTGTGCCTGCTCGGCGGTCTCCTCGGCCTCCTCCTTGGCGGGGTGTTCGGAGGAATTGGCTCATCCCTCATGGGCAGATTCGTCCTGCCGCCCATCGGCGGCGTGCTCTTCGCCGTTCTGTTCTCCCTCGCTATCGGCCTCTTCTTCGGCTACTACCCGGCCAATAAGGCTGCCAAGCTCGACCCCATCGACGCACTGCGCTACGAATAGCGGGCGAGCCGTACGGCGGTTGTGGAGTGGCCGTCCGGGGTTTCGTCCTACGCGGGCACTGCTTGCGGGTGCGTTGGTTTGAGGGACTATTGCCGGCATGGTCGGCAGTTCAGGCAGCGCAGCTTTGAGCTGCGGCCCGGGCTGGCGGCAACTGCGACGGGCTGGTGGGGTGCCGGGTATTGGCACGGGGTCTGGTGGGATGCTGGGAGCGATTCGCCCTTCACGCTCACCGGGAGCATCGCCTGCCGCGACACCCTCCTCCCGGTGACAGCGAAGGGCGAAACCCACCGGCTACACGTGTAGCCACTATTGCTGTACCCTTATGGATCCGCCGGTCCGGCTACTTGCTGGCTGATTACTGTGAGTGACTATGCCGGGTGAAGCGAGCCGCGCTGCTTTGGACAGCGGCCCGGACTGTCGGCGAATGCGGCGGGCTCATGTTGGGGTCCGATGCTGGGGGCGAGCGAGACTTGATTCGCCCTTCACGCTCACCAGAAGCATCGCCTCGCGCGACACCTTCCTCCCGGTGACAGCGAAGGGCGAAACCCACCGGCTACACGTGTAGCCACTATCGCCGTACCTTAATGGATCCTTTGATTGCGCTGCTTACTGGGTGAATGCTGTAAGGGACTATGCCGGGCATAGTCGGCGGTGCAGCGACGCTTCCAGCAACGTTTCGGGTTGCCGACGAAGCCGACGAGCTCGTGCTGGGTTCTGGCACCGGAGTCGGGTGGGGCGATTCGCCCTTTAGTCTCACCGGAGCCGCCGTTTTCCGCAGGAGCCTCCTCTCGGTGACAGCGAAGGGCGAAACCCACCGGCTACACGTGTAGCCACTAACAAGGTCTCTGCCGCTCAGTCCTCCCGAGGGGTCGCTGTTGCTCAGCGGCGAAGCGCTCCAAGTGCGACAATGGGCTCAGACACGCAAAAGCCGCCCGGAAGAACCGTCACAAGGCGGGAACCGATCGGGGACGAAGCGGGTCTAACGAGAGTGTGCCAACCATACTCACCCGGGGGAACATCATGAGATCACCAATTACCATGCTGCGAAGAAACCAAGCCTCGGGCCAACGACGAGCCCACCGAGCACGTCAGGGTATCGCCGCCTGCCTGTTAGCAGCATCCCTGCTGCCGCTCTCAAGCTGCTCGGACGCGTCCTACACCAGGGTCACCAACACTAAACTCCCGCCTGGGTTCTACCTCAGCGGCGAATTCGTCGAACTCGGACCACGTGACCCCAACGCCCCCGACCCGGAATGGATCGACCCCTGCAACGAAATCCCCGAAGAGATTCTCGCAGACATCGGCATGAAACGAGGAACCCGAGCAGGAGGCGAAATGTTCGGGATGCTTGGATGCTCGGGCCCCGTCAGTAAAAAACTCACAAACGGCGTCGAGTACCCCATCTACAAGATGGACCAGGGTCTGACAGCAGGTCCTACTTTTAACTGGCAGCTCATAGCAGAACAAGATGTCGATAACCAAGACTATCTGGATGATATCCCTGGGGTCATTGTTCGGAAGCGAGAACGGGATTGCAATCTGTCAGTGGACACAGAAAGAGGGCTATTTTCGGTAGCAGTTGCTGGAGCAAAAGGCGAGATCAACGGTGATGAAGCTTGTGAGATCGCAACCAAGAGCTTCTACCGAATCTACAACCAGCTCAGGGAGCAGAAATGAACTTCATCATCGAACCCGAATCATTCAACGCCGCCGCCAGGGGACTCCTTGGCAACAGCTCGGTTGCAACGAACTCTTCATGGTCCGCACAATCGGCACTGATCGGCTCGACTTACTCCACCGCCTCGGGTTACGACCAACTCGGCACCATCCACGGCCTATCCCTGAACACCACGCCCGGGTCCGCCGAGACAGTCCTGCGCCAAGTGGCGGATGAGCTTGACGCCCTCGCCGACAACCTCATCACCACCCGTCGTGCCTACGAAGACCAAGACGACCTCTTCGCCCGAATCCTGCGCAGAGCCGACACCGGCGATGCTGGTACCGCCTCCCTCGGGGTGTTCACCCACGGTGGGCTAGAGCAGGTGGCGGGCATGCACCACCAAGAAGTACTCGTCACCCCCGCCGCCAGCCTCGATCAGTTGATTGCCGCCTTGGCCGCGTCGAATGCTGGCGCGGTTGCCCAATCGCTACCCATCTGGGCGGACATCACTCTGGCCGCCACAAACATCGGCGAAGGCCTCATCGACGTCTCCAACTACATCGGCGCCAACAACTACGGCGAGACGACGGATGCGATCATCAACCGGCTCCAACGCTCCGCCACCGCGAGTACCACCATCGCTACCAACGCCACCCACTTTGAAACCACCCTCGCCGAGCTAGAGCCCGCACGTCTAGCCAACCTCACAGCCATGCAAGCACTGAAGGCAGAGCTGACGGCTATGGCCGCCGGTGGCCCGGAAGCTGCCGGGGTCGCGGACATGATCGAACGAGTCGCACTGGCACATAATGCGGTGACCACCCAGGCAACCCTGTCAGCGATCACCCCGAGGGTGTTAAGTCTCACGTCCCCGGTGTGGTCGAGCATGCCGTCCCCGACAACGTCGTTTACGAGTGCTGATGGGGCTGGGGTGGGGTTTGATGGCACGAGGTTTCTCGCTCCGCAGGGATTGGTGGATGCGGTGTTGGGTTTTGCTGATGCTCACCCTGAGAAGGTGGCGGGGGTGAATGCGATTAGTAGGGAGATGGCTCGCCACGCAGGACTCGGCGACACGGTAGGCGTGGTGTCCCCGGAGGTGTTAGGCACGCATCCGTCAACGGTGTCGGTGTGGGACCCACCCGCCCCGGTCACGGCCACGACCACCCCCGCCACCACGGGACGTGGCGCGTCGATGACTTCGCCGGGTGGGGTGTTGGTCAATGGGCGCAGTATTGATGCTGGTGGGTTGTCTCCGGCGGCGAGGATGCTAACGAGTGGTGTTCCTCGTGTGGGTGGGCCTTTGACGGATGGCACGGGGGTGATTGGTCGTGGGGTGACCAGGGTAAGAGGCGCCCGGGGTGCCGGCGGCGGCGCCGGTCGGGCTGGTGGGTCGTGGGCGTCGCCTGATGGCACCGGCCGTGGTGTGGGGTCGGGGCGCGCCCCGTCGGCTCCGTATTCTTCGGGCGGTCCGCGTTCGGGCTATGGTGCTCCTGCTGGCCCGGGTGGCTCGTCGCTATCCGGTTCCCCGACACCAGGTTCCACAGGCTCTCCGGCCTTACAGTCTTCTTCACCCATGTTTGGCGGCATGGGCGCCGGCGCGGGCCGTGGGCAGGGGCGGAAGAAGCGTCCGCCGAAGATCATGATTACTGAGGTGGAGCGGGATGCGAATCGTTTGGCGTTGTTGGGTGAGCCGCGCAAGGTGTTGCCTGGGGTGATTGGAGAGTGGATTTATGAGGATCCGGATGACCCGAACGGCACCTATCCCAACAAGATCTAGGCAAAAGAGTGGCCCGCAAGACAGCCCGCTTCCCTACTGCATGCCGAAAGACCCAAAAACCGCACGTCCCTGCCTTGTCTCAGGCACGGTCGTGCGGTCGTCAGATATGACTCAGTGAGCCACGGGGTAGCCCAGGGGCCTACTTACCTTCGTCGTAGGTCACAACGCCGGCTTCGATCTCTCGCAGCGCGATCGACAGCGGCTTCTCCCCTGCTTCCGGGGTGACAAGCGGTCCGATGTACTCGAAGACGCCGTCTTCCGGCTGCTGGTAGTAGCTGTTGATTTGGCGGGCGCGCTTGGCGGCGAAGATAGCGAGGGCGTACTTCGAGGACACCTTGTCCAGGAGCACGTCGATCGCGGGCCCGGTGATCCCTGAGGGCGGGTCGTAGATCGCCTCGGGCTTCGGCTCGTTAATCGGGTTGGTCACAGGTACCTTTTCCTAGGTTGTTAGTGTGTTCCAGTGGTCTAGTTGTCGGCTCGGCCTTCAAGAAGGTCCTTGATGGCGCTGACGGCCTCCGTCAGGTCTCGGTTCACAACTACGTGGTCGAATTCGCTTTGGCACGCAAGCTCGTTCTTGGCGGTTTCCAGCCGCCGAGCGATGACGTCCTCCGATTCGGTGCCACGGCCGGTCAGGCGGTCAACAAGCTCTTCCCACGACGGCGGGGCAAGGAACACCGTTTCCGCTTCGGGGCGGAGTTTCTTGATGTTCCGGGCGCCGGCGAGGTCTACCTCAACGAGGACGGGCCGCCCGGCGTTGAGCGCGTCTTCCACCGGTCCCGCCGGTGTGCCGGAGCGCTGCAGTCCGCCGTGGATCTCGGCCCACTCCAGCATCTCTCCGTTGTCCACATGGGTTTGGAAGTCTTCCGCGGACACGAAGAAGTAATCGATGCCGTCCGTCTCACCGGGGCGCGGGTCCCGCGTGGTCATGGAGACGCTGAAATACAGCCCGTCGACGTCGCTCTTAAGCTGGGAGACGACGGTCGATTTACCGACGGCTGAGGGCCCGGCCAGTACCACCAGGCGCCCCCGAGAGACGTCCGAAGTCATCGATTAGTCCTCCGAGAAGCCGAAGCGCTCCAGCAGGGCGCGGCGCTGACGCTCGCCGAGGCCGCGCAGACGACGGGTCTGGGCGATCTCGAGTTCATCCATGATTTCCTTAGCCTTGACCTTGCCCACCTTCGGCAGGGCCTCGAGGATAGCGGAAACCTTGGTCTTGCCGATGATCTCATCGGTCTCGGCCTTGCCCAAGACCTCCTTGAGGTCGGTTCCTCCGCGCTTGAGCTCGGCCTTGAGCTCGGCGCGGGCCTTCCGTGCTTCGGCAGCCTTGGCGAGTGCAGCCTTGCGCTGCTCATCGGTCAACTTGGGAAGGGCCACAGGTTCCTCCAATTTCGTTTCTTGACGTGAAAACGTGAAGTTTCACAATTTCATGGTGGGCGCGCCAGCTTGAGCGACGCACCCAGCTGAAGCGACAGTCTAGCACCACGGAGTCATATTCCATGATCCTAAACCACCACGTCAGCGGCTTGCCCAGTTCAAACTACCAGCTCATGCACGAAAACCTTCAACTGGCCCGGCCTGGAAACTTCGCAGCCTCCAAAAAGAGACATTTCTGCAGGTCACGCGGGTCCGGTCCGGCGGCGAGGATGGCACGCGACACGTTGGGGAACGCAAGATGTCCGACGTTTCCGGCAATTCGTTCCACGTCCTCCGCGCTGGCTCCCTGAGCGCCAACGCCCGGCATGAGTACCGGACCGTTGAGGTCATCCAGGTTCGGCGGGTTAGTAACAGTCGCTCCGACCACGACGCCAATGCTCCCGGCGGACGCGCCGACGTTGAGTCGAGCGCATTCGTCGACGACGCGCTGGGCGACCGTCGTCCCGCGATCATCTACGGACTGTTGCAGCGCGGGGGCTTCGGGGTTCGACGTCGCCGCGAGGACGAAGACGCCTCCTCCCTTCCGCTGGGCCATGTCGAAAACCGGCGCTAGTGCGCCGACGCCGAGGTAGGGCGAGACAGTGACCGCGTCGGCCCGCAGCGGGGAGTCCCCTAGCCAAGCTTCGGCGTATCCGGCCATCGTCGAGCCTATGTCGCCGCGTTTGGCGTCGGCCAGCGTCAGCGTTCCGGCATCGCGGAGCGCGGCTAGCGCCTCTTCGAGGATCGCCAGCCCGGCGGAGCCGTACCTTTCGAAGAAGGCCACCTGAGGCTTCACGAGGGCGACGTGGCCGGCGAAGGCGTCGACGCATGTGCGGGTGAAGGTGCGCAGGCCGTTGACGTCGCGGGGCAGCCCCCACGCGTCGAGCAGCGCATCGTGGGGGTCGATGCCGACGCAGAGCCGGCCGTGAGTCTGGGCTGCGTCTAGCAGCCGCTCACCGAAGGTCGTCGTCATGAGGCCTGTCCCCCACCGTGATTGAGGTCCTGTAGCGCGCGGACCTGCAGCTCGTCGGAGCGCAGAGCCTCAATGCCCTGGACGCACGCGGTGACTCCCTGCACGGTCGTCATCAGCGGGATACCGGAGGTGACGGCCGCCGCGCGGATGTCGTAACCGTCGTGACGCGCACCGGCGGAACCGGCCGGGGTATTGAGGATGAGGTCAACCTCGCCGTTAAGGATGCGATCGACGATGGACTCGCCCTTCGCGCCGTCGCGGACCTCGGAACCCTTGAGCACCACTTCGCAGTCGATGCCGTTGCGGCGCAACATCTGGGCGGTGCCAGAGGTGGCGAGCAGCTTGAAGCCCATGGTGTACAGACGCTGGATCGGGAAGATGAGGGTGCGTTTGTCGCGGTTGGCGACGGTGACGAAGATAGTGCCTTGCGTGGGCAGTTCGCCGAAGGAGGCGTGCTCGGCCTTGGCGTAGGCACCGCCGAAGTCGTCGGCCAGGCCCATGACCTCGCCGGTGGACTTCATCTCGGGGCTGAGCAGCGTGTCCAGCATGGAGCCGTCGGGGCGCCGGAAGCGGGTGAAGGGCAGGACGGCTTCCTTGACGGCGATCGGGTGGTCAAGGGGCAGGGAGCCACCGTCGTAATCGGCGGGCAGCATGCCTTCATCCTTGAGTTCGGCGATGGTGGCACCCATCATGATGCGGGCGGCAGCCTTGGCCAGGTGGACGCCGGTGGCCTTCGAGACGAAGGGAACGGTACGCGACGCCCGCGGGTTGGCCTCGATGACGTAGAGGACGTCGTCCTTGAGGGCGAATTGGATGTTGAGCAGGCCCTTGACACCCACTCCGAAGGCGATGGCGGTGGCGGACCGACGCACGTTGGCGATGTCCTCCGGGCCGAGGGTCATCGGTGGGAGCGCGCAGGCGGAGTCGCCGGAGTGGATGCCGGCCTCCTCGATGTGCTCCATGACGCCGCCGAGGTAGACCTCTTCGCCGTCGCACAGCGCGTCGACGTCGATTTCGATGGCGGAGTCGAGGAAGCGGTCGACGAGCACCGGGTGGTCGGGAGACAGCTCCGTGGCGCGGTCGATGTAGTTCTTCAGGCTGGGCTCGTCGTAGACGATCTCCATGCCACGGCCGCCGAGCACGTAGGACGGGCGCACGAGCACCGGGTAGCCGATGTCCTTGGCCACGGCTTGCGCCTGCTCGAAGGAGGTCGCGGTGCCGAACTCGGGGGCGGGCAGGTTCGCATCGGCGAGAACCTTGCCGAACTCACCGCGGTCCTCGGCGAGGTCGATAGCCTCCGGCGAGGTGCCGACGACGGGCACGCCGGCGTCGGCGAGGCGCTGCGCCAGGCCCAGCGGCGTCTGCCCACCCAGCTGCACGATGACGCCGGCGACGGTGCCGGACTGGCTCTCCGCGTGGTAGACCTCCATGACGTCTTCGAAGGTCAACGGCTCGAAGTAGAGGCGGTCGGCGGTGTCGTAGTCGGTGGAGACGGTCTCCGGGTTGCAGTTGACCATGACCGTCTCGTAGCCGCGGGCGCTCAGTTCCAGGGCCGCGTGGACGCACGAGTAGTCGAACTCGATGCCCTGGCCGATGCGGTTCGGCCCGGAGCCCAAGATGATGACCTTGTCCTTGCCAGTGACGGCCACCTCGGACTCCGCGTCCGGGTCGAGCTCGTAGGCGGAGTAGTGGTACGGGGTTTGGGCCTCGAACTCACCGGCGCACGTGTCCACCGTCTTGTAGACCGGGCGCACTCCCAACGACCAACGTAGGGAGCGCACGCCGTCCTCCCCCGCCAATTCGGGACGCAGGGCGGCGATCTGGCGATCAGAGAGGCCAAACACCTTCGCTTCGCGCAGCAGGGACTCGTCGAGCACCGGGGCGTTGGCTAGCACAGCACGGAAGTCAACGAGGGCCTTGAGCTCGGCGAGGTACCACGGGTCAATACCGGAGACCTCGTAGACCTGCTCAATGCTCGCGCCGAGGCGCAGTGCGAGCTCGACGTCGTACATGCGCCCGTCCGTGGGGCGGCGCAGGTCCTCGAGCACCGCGTCGACGTCCGTGGCGCGGTCGCCGGCAAAGTAGGCGTCGGTGGTGGTCCAGAACCCGGCCTGCTTCTGTTCCAGCGAGCGCATGACCTTGTTCAGCCCGGAGATGTAGTTGCGGCCGATGCCCATGGCCTCGCCGACGGACTTCATGGAGGTGGTCAGCGTGTCGTCGGCCCCGGGGAACTTCTCGAAGGCGAAGCGCGGCGCCTTGACGATGACGTAGTCGAGGGTGGGCTCAAAGGCGGCCGGGGTGGTGCCGGTGATGTCGTTGCGCACCTCGTCGAGGGTGTAGCCGATGGCCAGTTTGGCAGCCAGCTTGGCGATGGGGAAACCGGTGGCCTTCGACGCCAGTGCGGAGGAGCGGGACACGCGCGGGTTCATCTCGATGACGACGGTGCGGCCGTTGGTGGGGTTGACGGCGAACTGGATGTTGCAGCCGCCGGTATCCACACCGACCTCGCGGATGATGCCGATGCCGAGGTTACGCAGGTGCTGGAACTCGCGGTCGGTCAGCGTCAGCGCCGGGGCTACGGTGACCGAGTCGCCAGTGTGCACGCCGACGGCGTCGACGTTCTCGATAGAGGCAATGACGACCACGTTGTCGTCGCCGTCGCGCATGAGCTCTAGCTCGTATTCCTTCCAGCCGAGGATCGACTCTTCGATGAGGACATTGGCTTCCGGCGACGCGGCAAGACCATCGCCGGCGATGCGCTCGATGTCTTCCTCCGTGAACGCCAGGCCGGAGCCCAGCCCACCCATGGTGAACGACGGGCGGACGACGACGGGCAGGCCGAGTTCCGCGACGGTCGCCCGGACCTCCTCCATGGAGTAGCAGACGGTGGAGCGAGCGGACTCACCGCCGACCTTTTCAACGATGTCTTTGAACTTCTGCCGGTCCTCGCCGCGCTCGATGGCCTCGATGTCGGCGCCGATGAGTTCCGCACCGTGCTTGGCGAGGATCCCCTGCCGGTCGAGTTGGATCGCGGCGTTAAGCGCGGTCTGTCCCCCGAGGGTGGCCAGTACCGCGTCGATCGGGTGGCCGGCGGCGGCTTCCCGGGTGAAGATCTTGTCGATGTATTCGGGGTGAATCGGCTCGATGTATGTGGCGTCGGCGAACTCCGGGTCGGTCATGATGGTGGCCGGGTTGGAGTTGATGAGGGTGACGCGCAGGCCCTCCTCTTTGAGGATGCGGCAGGCTTGGGTGCCTGAGTAGTCGAACTCGCAGGCCTGGCCGATGACGATCGGGCCGGAGCCGATGACGAGGACATGGTGTAAGTCGGTGCGCTTAGGCATGTGGGGTTTCCTCTTTTCGGGCTTAGGCCTGGTTCGGCGAGTGGTTGGTCATCAGGTCGATGAACTGGTCGAATAGGGGGTTGGCGTCGTGCGGGCCGGCGGCGGATTCGGGGTGGTACTGCACCGAATAGGCCAGACCGTTGGCCAGTGCGACGCCTTCGACGGTGTCATCGTTGAGGCAGGAATGCGTGACGATGGCCTCGCCGAAGTCGGTCTCGAAACGGCCGCCGGGCGTGCCTTCCAGGGCGAAGCCGTGATTCTGGGAGGTGATGTCGATCTTGCCGGTGAGGTGGTTGATGACCGGGACGTTGATGCCACGGTGGCCGAAAGTCATCTTGTAGGTCTTCAGCCCTAGGGCGCGGCCGAGGATCTGGTTGCCGAAGCAAATGCCGAAGAAGGGGATCTGCGCGGCGAGGACATCGCGGACGATGGCCACCATCTCGTCGGCGGTGGCTGGGTCGCCGGGGCCGTTGGAGACGAAGACGCCGTCGGGGCGGTACTGCTCAATGTCGGCGAAGGGCGTGTTGGCGGGGACGACGATGGTGCGGATGCCGCGGCGGGCGAAATTGCGCGGGGTGTTGGTCTTAATGCCCATGTCGTAGGCGACGACCGTGAAGCGCGGATCGCCTTCCGGCTCGTAGACGTAAGGCTCCTCGGTGGAGACTTCGGCGGCGAGATCAGCGCCGGCCATGGGCGGCTGCGAGGCGACGATGTCGACGAGCTCCTCGACGCTGCGCTCGGCGTCTGCTCCCGAGAAGATTCCGGCGGCAATGGAGCCGAAGTTGCGCAGGTGGCGCACGAGGGTGCGGGTGTCGATGCCGCGGATACCGATGATGTTTTGGGACGCCATTTCCTCGGCCAACGAGGTAGTGGCCCGCCAGTTGGATACGGTGTGCGACAGGTCGCGGATGACGAGCCCGGCTACCTTGATGCGGCAGTCGCGGGATTCGTCGTCCTCATCGTTCCAGCCGGTGTTACCGATGTGCGGGGCGGCTGCCACGACAATCTGCCGGTGGTAGGACGGGTCGGTCATCGTCTCTTGGTAGCCGGTCATGGCGGTGGTGAAGACGGCCTCACCCAGCGTGGTGCCGGTGGCGCCGAAACCGCGGCCGCGGAAGACGCGGCCGTCGGCGAGAACCAGGACGGCCTGGGGGTCGGTGGTGGAGCTCACGGCAGTTCCCTTTCGCTGCAAGTTATTCGTCATGATGGATGTTATACGGTTAGGCGTTGGCAGGCTGGCTCGGCTGCCCATCCAGCGCGGTCACGCGCCCGCGCAACAGCGTCGCCTTCACCTTCGTGCTGAAGGTGAGATCGTGGTAGGGGGTGTTCTCAGCCTTCGACGCCAACTCTTCCCGGTCCACCGTCCACTCGTGCTCCGGGTCGACGAGAGTGAGGTTCGCCGGCTCGCCCACCGCGATCGGGCGACCGTGATCAGGAAGCCGGGTGATCTGCGCCGGCCGCTCACTCATCACCTTCGCGACGAAACGCCAATCCGCCAGACCAGGCTTGACGAAGATCTCGGCAATGATCGCAAGCGACGTCTCCAGCCCGAGCATGCCCGGCCGGGCGACGTCGAACTCGCAGCACTTCTCCTCCGAACCGTGCGGGGCGTGGTCCGTAGCCACGCAGTCGATCGTGCCGTTGAGCAGCGCCTCGCGCAGCGCCACGGTGTCGGACTCCTCACGCAGCGGGGGGTTTACGCGGTAGACGCCGTCGTAGGACTCCAGCTTCGCGTCAGTGAGCAGCAGGTGATGCGGTGTGGCCTCTGCGGTGACGGAAATCCCCTGCTGCTTCGCCCAGGCGAGCAGCTCGACGGTTCCCGCCGTCGACGCGTGGCACACGTGCAAGCGCCCGCCGTAGTCGCGCGTCATGATGATGTCCCGAGCCACGATGGATTCCTCGGCGACCCGCGGCCAGCCGCGCAAGCCCAGCCGCGCGGCGGTCGAACCCTCGTGGGCCACGGCGCCCTCCGTGAGCCGGTGGTCCTCCGAGTGCTGGGCGAGCAAAACGTCCAGCCCGGCAGCGTACTCGATGGCGCGGCGCATGATGAGGGGATTGTCCACGCAGCGGCCGTCGTCGGAGAACATCCGCACCTTCGCATCGCCGGCGGCCATCATCCCATACTCGGTCAGCGATTCGCCCTTGAGTCCCTTGGTGATGGATCCCACCGGGTGGACGTCGCACAGCCCCGCGGCTTGGCCTTTGTGCCACACCGAGTCGGCGATCACCGGCTGGTCCATGACCGGTTGCGTGTTCGCCATGGTGAACACGGCGGTGAAGCCTCCCAGGGCGGCCGCCTGGGAGCCGGTGACAATGGTCTCAGTGTCCTCGCGGCCTGGCTCGCGCAGGTGTACGTGCATATCCACCAGCCCGGGCAGCAGCACCGCACCGTCGCCGTCGATGACCGTCGCGTCCTCGGGCACCGCCGGCGCGTCCGCGGCGTCGGGGCGGTAGTCGAGGCTGGCGATGACGCCGTCGGTGATGAGCACCGTGACCGGGTCGCCTTCGCCGTAGATGCGGACGTTTTGAAGAACGGTAGTTCCGGAGTTATTCATAGTCATTTCTCGTCCTGAAAGTCCTTGAGCTTTTCCTCGGCTACGCCAGTGACGCATCGGCGCCGGCGATTAGGGTGAACAACACGGCCATGCGCACGTGCACGCCGTTGTTTACCTGCTGAAGGACGGCGGTCCGGTCCAGATCCGCCACCCGGTAGTTGATTTCCATGCCGCGCAGCATCGGGCCGGGGTGCATGACGATCGCGTGGTCGGCGAGCATCCGCTCCCGGCGGGCCGACAGCCCGTACAGCGCCGCGTACTCACGCTGCGAGGGGAAGAACCCGCCATGCATGCGTTCGGCCTGCACGCGCAGCATCATGACCACGTCGGCACCTGGGATCTCGGAGTCGAAATCGTAGGCAACCCGTACCGGCCACTTCTCCACCCCAGCAGGCAACAGCGACGGCGGGGCGATGAGCACGACCTCGGCGCCCAGGGTGGACAGCAGGTCAACGTTCGACCGGACGACGCGCGAATGCAGGCAGTCGCCGACGATGAGCACCTTCCGGCCTTCGAGGCCGCCGAGGCGCTGGCGCATGGTGACCGCGTCGAGCAGCGCCTGCGTGGGGTGCTGGTGAGCTCCGTCGCCGGCGTTGATGACGCTGGGGCCCTGCCCGCCCGGGGCCACCCAGCCACTCAGCAGCTTCGCCGCGCCTGAGGACGGGTGGCGCATGATAATGGCGTCGGCACCGATCGCGGTCAGGGTCAAGCCGGTGTCCTTGAGTGACTCGCCCTTCTTCACGCTCGATGACGACGCCGAAATGTTGATGACATCCGCGCTCATCCACTTGCCGGCCGTCTCAAACGACGATCGGGTACGGGTGGAATTCTCATAGAAGAGGGTGAACACGGTCCGCCCGCGCAGTGTGGGCAGTTTCTTGATCTCGCGGTCGAGCAACGTCTCGCGGAAGCGATCCGCCTCATCCATGATGCCGAGGATTTCGTCCTTGCTGAGATCGGCAATATCCAACAGGTGCTTCATGTCTCTACCGGCCTGCGCTTTCCTCTGTGCCTTCGTCCTGGTTTACCTGCGAGCCGCTGTCGTAGCGGGTCAGGATGACGGCGTCGCGGCCGTCGATGGCTTCGGTGAGAACCTGCACGTCCTCGGATCGCGAGGTAGGCAGGTTTTTGCCGACATAATCCGCCCGAATCGGCAGTTCTCGGTGGCCGCGGTCCACGAGGACCGCCAGTTGCACGGCGGCCGGGCGGCCCAGGTCGCGCAGGGCGTCGAGCGCCGCGCGGATCGTCCGGCCGGAGAAAAGCACGTCGTCGACGAGCACGACGATGGTGCCGTCCACCCCCACCGACGGGATGGTGGTGGGACGCAGCGCGCGGTGTGGGCCTCGGCGCAGATCATCCCGGTACAAGGTGATATCCAGGGAGCCGGTCGGCACCGCCACCCCAGAGAATTCGGCGATCTTCTCGGCCAGCCGCGTTGCCAGCGGCACTCCCCCGGAGGGAATGCCAAGGAGCATGACCGGGGCCTGCTCTGCGGAACCGAGCGCATTCTTTTCAATGATCTGGTGCGCGATGCGTGCGACAGTGCGAGCAACGTCGTCGGAGCCCAGCAGCTCCGAGCTCGTTACCCTCAGTGACTGTGTTTCACTCATCGTGACCTCCTTTCCCGCCTCACAGTGCGGTATTTAAAGGATGGTTGATGGTTATTAAGTTATGCCGGCAGCAGCCTACCACGCCGACGCGCCCAGGTTCCACGCGCTAGCGTGGGCGCATGAGCTTCTCCCACACCCATAGCGTCGACGCCCCGGTCGAGAAGGTCTGGCGATGGCACACCCGCCCCGGTGCCGTCGAAAGACTGACCCCACCCTTCGCCCCCATGCGGGTTCGTGCCGAAGCCGATAACCTGCGCGACGGCGTCACCGTCTTTCGCCTCGCCCGCGGACTCACCTGGCGCGCCGAGCACCAGGCCGACGGCTTTCGTGACGGGGAACGCTTTAGCGACCTATGCACCTCTGCTCCCCTAGCGCAGCTCACCCGCTGGCACCACACCCACGACTTTCACCCCGATGGTGAGCTGCGCACCCTCGTGACCGACACGGTAGACACGACTGTCCCGGCGGCGCTGCTGAAGCGCACGTTCGCCTACCGCCAGCACCAGCTCAACGGCGACCTCGCCGCCTTGGATCGGCTCGCGGATTTCGACGCTCGGCCACTGAGGATCGCGTTAACCGGTTCCCGCGGAACGGTCGGTCGAGCACTGCGAGCACAGCTCGGCACCGCCGGCCACACCGTCGTACCCCTGGTGCGCTCCGGCGCTAAGGAAGGTGAGCGGCTGTGGAACCCGGACCGGCCTGCCCCGGACCTGCTCGACGGCATCGACGCCGTCATCCATCTGGCCGGAGAACCCATCTTCGGGCGCTTCACCGACGCGCATAAGGCGCGCATTTTCGCCTCCCGGGTCGGGCCGACGCGTCGGCTCGCCGAGGTGGCCGCCACGGCCGGGGTGGACGTGTTCGTCTCCGCTTCCGCCATCGGAGCCTACGGAGCCGACCGCGGTGAGGAGCCACTTGCCGAAGACGCTGGCTACGGCGACGGCTTCCTCGCGGACGTCGTTAAGGCCTGGGAGCACGCCACCCAGCCAGCGTCCGCCGCAGGCGTGCGCGTCGTCACCATTCGCACGGGCATCGCACTGAGCGCCGCCGGCGGCATGCTGCCGCTGCTTCGGGCCCTGTACTCGACGGGGCTCGGTGGTCCTATCGGCGACGGAACGCAGACCATGTCGTGGATCGCCCTCGACGACCTCACCGACATCTACCTTCGGGCCGTCCTCGATCCGGGACTCTCCGGTCCGATCAACGCCGTGGCACCCCACCCGGTAACGGGACGCGACTTCGCCACCACCCTGGCGTCGGTCATGCACCGGCCGGCGCTACTCACCGTGCCCGAGATGGGCCCGAAACTGCTCATCGGAGACGAGGGAGCGCGAGAACTCGCGCTCGCCAACCAACACGTCGTCGCCCAGGCGCTCACCGATCGCGGCCACGTCTTCCGCTACCGGCAGCTCAGCGACGCACTACGCCACGAACTCGGGCACGAATCGATGCTTCGGTAGATTACAAAGCGCACTAGTGCCCATCGACACAGCAGAAAGGATGGACTATGGCCGATTCAGAATCCAGCGCGTTGCCGGATACGCCGATTGAGCCCCTCACCATCAGCCGGATTGAGGAAATCCTCACCAGCGAGGGCATAGAGTACCGCACCGACGAGATTCCCGGGCCGGAGGACACCACCCGCACCGTGGTCCACACCGGCTACCGAAACTCAGCGCTGACCTTCGTCCACGACGCCGACGTCCTCATCTGCGACTCCATTTGGCGCGGCGAGCTCGACGTCGCCGAGGCCCCCAGCGTGCTCGCCGCGGTGAGCAATTGGAACCAGATGCGCATCACCCCAACCTTGCGGTTCTTCGAGCAGCATGGCTCCAACCTCGTCATCAGCGCCTACCGGCAGCTCTACGTGGGCGAAGGCGTGAGCCGGAACCAGCTCGGAGGGTTCATCCTGTCCAGCCTGGCCGCGATCCTGGAGGCCTACGCGAGCCTGGAAGACCGCTTCCCCGACGCCGTGACCTGGAGGTACGAAGAGTAATGGGCTTTGAAGAATTCCTGCCCCCCGCCCCGGACAACACGCACACCCTGCCGGAGGTGACCCTGGAGCGGGTTATCCACGCCATGGCCGGTCACGGCGTGGAACTCACTCCTGCCGAACACAACGTTCCGGCCGCGTCCGCCAACCTCAACGGCGTAGCGGTGAGCTTCGGCTGCCTGGGAACAACAGTGATCGTTCGCGCAGAGGCGCTCACCGACATTGACACCACCTCCGGGGACGCGGTGCTGTACATGGCCGCGAACCAGGTCAACAGCTTGCAGATGCTCGCCCGGGCGGCGGTGGTGGACCAAGCGGACAAGTTGATTGTGCGGACCGAACACGAAATTGCCGCCGGGGCCGGCCTCAGCGACGAGCAGCTCGCCGGCGCGCTGAAGGCAGCGGTCGACGGCGTGCTCGCCACCATGGACGGGCTGACAGTCGTCGCCGAGCAGCTTCGGGAGGCGTTCCCGAGCCAGGGCTAGTCCAGCCTGGGGGCCTCGTCGCTCGGCGCCGCTTCGGCGGGAGCCTCTAGTGAGGCTTCCGCGGACTCGGAGGCGTCGTCGGCATCGTCGGTGTCGTCGAGCACGGCGTTCATCGGATTGTCCGGGGAGCCAGCGTGCGCGATGTCATCGAGCACGGCGTGGATATACGGCGCCGCCTTGTCGGTGGAGTATTGCGTCGCGATCTCCACGGCATCGACAACGCTAATGGGCGCGTCGACGTCATCATTGAACATGACTTCCCAGCCAAGAACGCGAAGGATGGCCCGGTCGACAGCCGGGAGCCGTTCCAGCGTCCACTGCTCGGACAGGAAACGCTCGATGGCGGCGTCGATCTCGTCGAGCTTTACCGCCGTTCCCGACACGAGCTCGCGGGTGTACTGCGCAATCGGAGCCACTCCGGATTCTTGATCGTGCGACAACGCGATCCGCTCGTCGACGATCGCCACCGGGTCAACGTCACGAACCTCCGCCTCGAAGATGATGTCGACGGCGCGGCGACGCGCCCGGTAGCGCGCGCCATGGCGCCGGTCACGCTTGTGGGAAGTGCTCACGGAACTCTCTTCGGGTTTTGCTTACTGGGAAACGCGGGACAGGTACTCGCCGCTGCGGGTGTCAATCTTCAGCACGTTGCCGATCTCGATGAACAGCGGAACCTGCACCTCGGCACCGGTCTCCAGCGTGGCCGGCTTGGTGCCGCCGGAGGAACGGTCGCCCTGCAGGCCCGGCTCGGTGTGCTCGACCTTGAGGTCGACGGACACCGGCAGCTCGCCGAAGAGAGCCTCGCCGTCGTGGAAGGAGACCTGAACGCGCATGTTCTCCAGCAGGAACTTGCCGGCCGCACCGAAGGCGTCGTGGGACAGCTCGAACTGCTCGTAGGTCTTATCGTCCATGACAACGTAGGACGAACCATCGTCGTAGAGGTAGGTCATATCGCGACGGTCGACGGTGGCGGTCTCCACCTTCACGCCAGCGTTGAAGGTCTTGTCGATGGTCTTGCCGGACACAACCTCCTTGAGCTTGGTGCGGACGAAGGCGGGACCCTTACCCGGCTTGACGTGCTGGAACTCAGTGATCTGCGAGAGCTTGCCATCGATAACGAGGACAAGACCATTCTTGAAGTCGGCAGTAGTTGCCACGGAAGTCTCCTACGAAGGTGTCGGATAAAGGTCGAAAAACTTGAGCCAGTCTACACGAGCAGGAGGTTCTTATCCCCATCGGTGATAAGGACCGGTCCGTCGGCCGTGATGAGCAACGTGTCTTCGATCCGCACTCCGCCCCGCCCCGGTACGTAGATACCGGGCTCGATGGTCAGAGTCATATTCTCAACGAGGGTTCCCTGGCCGTTTTGCGCGGCCGACGGCGCCTCATGGACGTCGAGGCCCACTCCGTGGCCCGTGGAGTGCACGAAGTACTCGCCGTAACCGGCTTCGGCAATGATGTCGCGGCACGCGGCGTCGACGCGCGTTAATTCGGTGCCCACCGTCGCCGCGTCGATGCCTGCCAGTTGCGCGCGCAGGACGACGTCGTAGATCTCGGCCGCGAAGCCGTCGGCCTGCCCCACCACGACCGTGCGCGTCATGTCCGAGTTGTAGCCGTTGAGGTGAGCGCCGAAATCGACGGTCACCAAATCTCCCTGTTCCAGGACGCGCCCTTCCGCTCCGTGGTGCGGCTTCGCCGAATTGGGACCCGAGGCGACGATCGTGTCAAAGCTCGTGCGCTCCCCTCCTTCGATCCTCATGAGGTACTCCAGCCGGGCGGCTACCTCCCGCTCCGTCACGCCCGCCTTGATCGCGTGCTCGGACAGCAACGTCGCCCAGGCTCGGTTGGCGACAGCGGCGACGGTGCGAAGCGCGTTGATCTCGTCCGCGTCCTTGATTAGTCGTAGGTCCTCGACGAGCCGGCCGGCGGCGACGAGTTCCGCGCCGTTCACATGTGAGGTCAAGGCCGAGAACGCGGCCATGCTGAGGTGCGAATCCTCGACGCCGATCCGCACCGAGCCTGCGGAGACCGCCTCCTTGGCCTTATCAATAAGCGTCGCGGAGCCGTCGCGCACGATCG
Source organism: Corynebacterium uterequi (assembly GCF_001021065.1). Classification (NCBI taxonomy): domain Bacteria; kingdom Bacillati; phylum Actinomycetota; class Actinomycetes; order Mycobacteriales; family Corynebacteriaceae; genus Corynebacterium; species Corynebacterium uterequi. Next base: position 1,265,884 of record NZ_CP011546.1, read on the forward strand.
TGGCGGCGAGGTCGGGGACTTCCTGAGCGATCTGGGTGGTGTACCGGCCGTCGGTGGTGATGGCGGCGGAGCCGTCGGCAAGAACGAGCAGGTGGGCGTTCGAGCCGGAGAAACCTGAGAGGTAACGCAGGTTGGGCAGATGGGTGATGAGGATGGCGTCGAGACCGCGCTCACGCAGGCTCTCGGCGAGCCGACGGCGCCGGGCCTGGTAGTCGGGCCCCTGCCGCGTGGCATCGGAATGGGTGGGGGACGAAGTGTCAAGCTGCATGGCGTCATGATAGCCCTGCCAACGTGGCCGCCGGGCGCGGGGTGGACAGGCAGGGCCGGCACCAAAATTACCCCCTTTCCAGGGTGGCCAGGTCGCCACTGACCAGCCATTTTTGTTCGGGGTGTAACACCTTTCACACAGGTGTCCCAAAAAGTGTGGTGAAGCTAAAGATCTGCTATTCTGACCGGCGAACCCTAAGGGTTTGCTGAATACCACCTAATTGAAAGGCACTAAGCCGTGGACTTCCTTCTTCAGATCCCGGATGCACTCGCTGCCCTGACCGTTCACGGTCCGGCCCCGATCGAGCTTCCGGAACACGTGAACCTCGAGGCCCCCGAGACCATCACGGTTGGTGACATCTCCGGCGAGAACGGTGACACCACCGCCCTCAACGACGGCTCCGCTGACTGGGGCTTCGACGAGAACACCTTCGGCAACAACGGCTCCGCCGAGTGGGGTTCCTCCCAGGATGGTGCCGAGTTCTCCTCCCGCGACGGTGACTACACCTCCTCCTTCGGTCAGGAAGGCTCCGCCGATTGGGGCTCCTCTCAGGATGGTCTGTCCTCCGAGTGGACCTCCTCCAACGACCAGACCTCCTCCACCGACCAGTTCGGCTCCTCTCAGGCTGACCTCGGCGGCTCCTCCAGCGCTGGTGGCGAGGGTGGCAACGGCTCCTCCGGCGCCCTCGGCGGCCTCGGCGGCCTGGTTGCCCCGCTGCTCAAGGGCCTGATCGGCTCCTAAAGCCCCGTCCGTCACCACGAAGCGCATGCTTCGTGGTCTGAAAGGTTCAACATGGATTTCCTCATCTCTGTTCGCGAACTCCTGGACGGCATTTTCGCCGGTTCAGTGACCGGCGGACCGCTGAGCTCGATCACCTTCCCGGAAAAGATCGTCTTTGAAGCGCCGGAGAGCATCTCCGTCGGCGACATCACTTCCTCGAATGGTGACGTCGAGATTCTCAACCACGCTTCGTCCAACTGGGGCTCGTCCGACAACGAGTTCTTCAACCACGCCTCTTCTGGCTGGGGTTCGTCGCAGGATGGCGCCGAGTTCTCATCCCGAGACGGGGACTACACCTCGTCGTTCGGGGATGAGGGGTCCGCTAACTGGGGTTCGTCCCAGGATGGGTTGTCCTCCGAGTGGTCTTCGTCTAACGATCAGACCTCCTCCACGGACCAGTTCGGTTCTTCGAATGGCCCGGCCGTCGACGATGCCAAGCCTGAGCCTGTCGAGGCTGGCGATCAGCCGGCTGGCGATGACGCCGCTGCCGGTGCCGACACGAAGCCGGCGGCCGGCGAAGCTGCTGGCAAGCCGGAGGCCGAAGCAACCGGCGAGGGCAAGCCGGAAGGCGAAGCAACCGGCGAGGGCAAGCCGGAAGGCGAAGCCGCTGAGAAGCCGTCTACGGAGTCAAAGCCGGAGGCCGGCGATAACGCCAAGCCGGGCGAGGCTACTGAGAAGCCGACTGCTGAGGCTGGAACCGAAGCTAACAAGCCTGCTGAAGAACCTGCAGGCAAGCCCGCCGCAGCTTCCGAGACCACTAAGCCGACCGAGTCCGGTGCCGCTGAGACCACCGAGCCGAAGCCGGAAGAGAAGCCGACCGCCCCGGAGACTACCGCCAAGCCGGAGACCACCGAAGGCGCTAAGGCTGAGGCCTAGCGCTGGTCCGTCGCTTTCCTGGACAACACCCAACACAACTTAAGGATTCGAGAAAACATGGATTTTCTTCTTCAACTCCCCGAAGCCCTGCTTAACATGACCGTCCACGGCCCGGCCCCCATCGCCCTGCCGGACCTGACCTTCGGCGCTCCCGACGACATCTCCGTCGGCGACGTCACCGCCACCAACGGCGACTCCGAGCTGCTCAACGGCGGCTCCGCCGACTGGGGCATCGACGGCAACAAGTTCGGCAACGAGGCCTCCTCCGCGTGGGGTTCCTCCTTCGACAAGGCTGAGTTCTCCTCGCAGGACGGCAACTACGGTTCCTCCTTCGGCCAGGAAGGCTCCGCCGGCTGGGGTTCCTCCCAGGATGAGCTGTCCTCTACCTGGACCGCTGAGAACACCCAGACCTCCTCCACCGACCAGTTCGGTTCCTCCGGCCTGAACTTCGGTGGCGCTGAGCCGAAGGCCGAGGAAAAGTAGTAGCCATGGATTTCCTCGTTCAGCTACCCGAACTGCTTAACTTCGAGGCCCCGGACACCATCGAGGTCAACGACGTCTCGTTCACCAACGGGGCCACCGACGCCCTCAACGGCGGATCCGCCGACTGGGGCATCGACGAGAACACCTTCGGTAACCACGGCTCCGCCGCGTGGGGTTCCTCCCAGGAATCCGCCGAGTTCTCCTCCCGTGACGGTGACCACACCTCTTCCTTTGGGCAGGGAGGCTCCGCTGAATGGGGTTCTTCCCAGAATGAGCTGTCCTCTGCGTGGACCGCGGAGAACACCCAGACCTCGTCGACTGACGAGTTCGGTTCCTCCGCTGCCACCCTGCCGGAGACCGGCGGCAGCAGCCTCGACGGCCTGGGGAAGATCATTGGTGGCGCCGCGGGCACCGCAGCCGGTAACCCGCTGTCCATCATCTCGATCATCACCGGCCTTTCCTCCTAGGGAAAGCTAGCCGACAACACAAACGGCAGGAAACGAGCGAAAGCTTGTTTACCTGCCGTTTTGTTATGCCGTTGACCCAACCCCGCGCGGCATGCGAGGTGCCGCGTCTAGCCCTGGGCGAGGTAATGCAAAGCCGCCTCGTAGCCGTAGGCTCCCAAACCGGCAATGACTCCCCGGGCGATAGGCGACAAGTAAGAGTGGTGCCGGAACTCCTCCCGGGCGTGAACGTTGGAAATGTGCACTTCCACGAAGCCGGCCCCGTCGGCAACTTCGGCCAATGCGTCGCGCAGCGCCACCGACGTATGTGTCCACCCGCCGGGATTGATGATGACCGCCGCGTTGGCGTCGGCCGCCTCATGGATAACGTCTAGCAAGACGCCCTCGTGGTTAGACTGCGCGCAGCGCACCTCGAAGCCCAGCTGCTCCCCCACCTCGGTGCAGCGTCGTTCGACGTCAGCAAGTGTCGTGGTCCCGTACACTTCCGGCTGGCGCTTGCCCAGCCGGTTGAGATTCGGTCCGTTGAGGACATACACGATGCGCGTCATGCCTGTGCCTCGTTGGGAGAGGTGATCGACGCATAAGCGCCGCGGAGTTCGTCGAGGCTCGGGCCCTCGATGCGGGTCATGACACCCACTTCTCCGTCGAGCGCGACGAATCGAATAGTCCCGGCCCGATTCTTCTTATCCCGAGTCATGACGGTGTACAGGTCGTCGAAACGCCCCGGCTCGTAGCCGGTGGGCAGGCCAACGGAGCGGAGAATGCGGCGATGGCGCTCCACCAGATCTGCCGAAATAAGGCCTCGCCCGCGGGCGAGCTCGGCCGCGAACATCATGCCCACGGCGACGGCGCTGCCGTGACGCCACCGGTAGTTCTCGTAACGCTCCACTGCATGGCCGAACGTGTGCCCGTAGTTGAGGATCTCCCGCAAGCCGGACTCCTTGAGGTCCTGGCCAACTACTCGGGCCTTAACGCTCACCGAACGGGCGACGAGGTCGGCTAGCCGATCACCGACGGTGAGGCAGCCAGCCGGATCCTCTTCGTAGTGGGCAAGAATCTGCTCATCAGCGATGAAACCCGTCTTGATGATCTCTGCGCTGCCGGCCACCAAGTCGCTAGCCGGCAGAGTGTGAAGCCGCGCCAGGTCGATGAACACGCCGATGGGTTCGTGGAACGCTCCGACGAGGTTCTTGCCCGCTTCGGTATTGATACCGGTCTTTCCGCCCACGGCCGCATCCACCATGGCAAGCAGAGTGGTCGGTACCTGGATGACGTCGATGCCACGCATCCATGCCGCCGCCACGAAGCCGGCTAGGTCGGTCGCCGCTCCCCCGCCCAGGCCAATAATCAGGTCCTGGCGTCCGAAGGCGGCCGCTCCCAGGGCGTCCCAGAGGCGCCCGGCGGTCGCTAAGGTCTTGCCGTCCTCGGCGTCGGGGATCTCAAGACACGTCACCTTCACACCAGCGTCCTGGGCCAGCGCCGCGCTCAGCTCGCGGGCCGCGTCGGCGAGCGGCGGCTGGTGCACAATAGCCACCCGAGTCGCGGGGTGGTCAGCCACCAGCGCTGCAATCTTGGCGTCGAGGTCCTGGCCGATGAGCACGTCATAGGGGCGGGGTCCGTTGACCGTAATCGTCGTCACGATGGGCACACCATTCTTTAGAAGGATTCCAGGAAGGAGAGGATGTCGGCGACGAGCTGCTGCGGTGATTTATCGTCGCTGCGCAGGCGGTATCCCGCCACCTCGTGATAGTAGGGCTCGCGGGTGGCGATGAGGTTGCGATAGTGCTCTAGCGGATCATCGGCGTCGAGCACCGGCCGGGTTCCTTCGTCGCGGGTGCGGCGGTAGCCTTCCTCGGCGCTGACATCGACCCACACGACAGTATGGCCGGTCAGCAGAGCCCGGGTTGAGTCGGTGAGGACGGCCCCACCGCCGAGGCTGAGGACGCCGCCCATCTGGAGAGCGTCGGCGATGACTTCCGCCTCCAATTCGCGAAAGCGCGGTTCGCCGACCGCGGTGAACAGCTCCCCGCAGGTCATCCCGTGCCTTTTCTCCAGCAAGAGATCGGAGTCTACAAGCGGGAGGTTGAGGGTGCGCGAAAGGCGACGTCCGATGGTGGACTTTCCGGCTCCGGGCGGGCCTACCAGCACCACACGCGGGGCGGAATGGCAGGACCGGGTTGCAGCCTGAGGGATCATGACTTTCCCATCTCCTAGAAGGTCAAACGGGTGGCGACGTAGGCCTGGTACGCCGCAATGGAGCGAGTGATCTCGGCCAGCGAATCGCCGCCGAACTTGTGAAGAACCGCCCGGGCGAGAACAAGGGCCACCATGGCTTCGGCGACGACGGCGGCGGCGGGGACGGCGCACACGTCGGAGCGCTGGTGGATGCCCGTCGCGGCGGAACCGTCCGCCATGTCCACGGTCTTCAATGCACGCGGAACGGTAGAGATCGGTTTCATCGCGGCTCGTACGCGCAGCGGTTGCCCGTTGGTCATCCCGCCTTCCAGACCGCCGGCGCGGTTGGTCAATCGGGTGACTCCGTCGGCGCTGCGAACCATCTCGTCGTGTGCTTCGGAACCACGACGGCGGGCTTCTTCGAAGCCATCGCCGATCTCTACTGCCTTGATCGCCTGAATGCCCATGAGAGCGGCGGCGAGCTGGGCGTCAAGGCGTTCGTCGCCCGACACGTGCGAACCCAAGCCGATCGGCAGCCCGGAGACCACCACCTCGACGATGCCGCCGAGGGTATCCCCGGCCTTCTTGGCGGCGTCGATCTCGGCGATCTGGGAGGCTTCGGCGGCGCTGCTGAAGGCGCGGGTAGGACTGGCGTCGATGGCGTCGATGTCCGCTGCGGTGGGTGCGGGACCCTCGTAGGGCTCGGAACGGCCGATGGAGATGACGTGAGAGACGATCTCCACGCCGAGCGCTTCCCGAAGAAAGTTGCGAGCGACGGTGGCGGCCGCTACCCGGGCGGCGGTCTCGCGGGCCGAGGAGCGCTCAAGGATGGGGCGAGCGTCATCGTGGCCGTACTTCACCATGCCGGCGAAGTCGGCGTGTCCGGGCCGAGGCCGAGTCAGCTTCGCGCCGCGGCCGGAGTTCATGGCCGCGGCCACCTCCGGGTCCGTCATATCCAACGGGTCCGGGGACATGATGGTCGTCCACTTCGGCCATTCGGAATTGCCGATGATGATCGAGATGGGGCTTCCCAGGGTACGGCCGTGGCGGATGCCAGTTAGCAGGGTGAGGTCGTCCGCTTCGAACTTCATTCGAGCCCCGCGGCCATATCCAAGACGACGGCGGGCTAGCTGATGACCGATCTCTTCGGCGGTGACAGGCACCCCAGCGGGCATATTTTCAATCAAGGCCACGATGCCTCGGCCGTGGGATTCTCCGGCGGTCGTCCAACGCAACATAGGGATTATTATCGCACGAGGTCTTACGCCGGCGACTATCGCCCGGCTTCACCAGCATCCTCCAGCCACTGCCCCAATAAGCATCGCTGGGCCGTGTGGAGTGCCAGCTTGAGGGCGGCCGGATGCCGCGAGCCCGGATATCGCCCCGATGAGTGAGGAAACTATCACCGCGCGCAGTACACCGAGCGGCCCACCGAACGCAGCTACGAGAATGCCCAACGGCACGGCTAGTTTAAGGTCTCCCCCACCGATGCCGCCGCGTCTGGCCGCCACGGCCGCGTAGAGTACTGGCCACCCCAGGCCGACGAACCACCCCGGGTCCCACAGCAGCGCGCAGAGGCAGGCCGCCACACCTGGCGGCAGGGTGAGCCCGTTGGGCAGTCGGAGACTACGAATATCACTGATGCTCAGGGCTGCTGCCCAGCCAGCGAGGACAAGGATGCTTAGGCTCATGTCCGCTGAGCCTAAGGCCTAGATCCCGAGGTCCTCCTCCAGCGCCGAGCGCATCTGTGGATAAGGTGCCTTGCGGCCAGTGAAAGCCTCGAATTGTGGACAGGCTTGGTGCACGAGCATGGCATGTCCACCCACGGTGCGATAGCCATTCGCCGCGGCGTGGACGGTCAGCGGGGTGGGCCAGGGGTCATAGATGACATCGAGGATCGGGGCGTGGCCAAGGTCGCGCTCGTGTCCCTTGACAGCCGCAGCGGGAACGGTGGAAATGACGACGTCGGCCTGCCGGCTCGCCGTGGCCAGATCGGCGTCGAAATCCACGAACTGTGCGGTGATGCCGCAGGTCTCAAGCAGCTCACTAAGCTCTGCTTCACGGTCGGAGCGGTTGACGATGGTGACGTCGCGGCATCCTCGCTCAGCCAGAGCCCACAGCGCCGGCCGGGCGGTTCCGCCGGCGCCCACCACCACAGCGCTAGTGATCCCTACCGCGCCAAGAAGCTCGTCCAGGCAACCGAGCACGCCCACGCCATCGGTGTTGTCGGCGTACCACCCGTCGCCGGTGCGCACGAGGGTGTTGGCCGCCCCGATCACCCGCGCGCGCTCGGAGGCGTCGTCGGCGAGCGCCAGCGCCTCAAACTTGCCTGGCATGGTCACGGAGAACCCGGCGAAGCTCGCATCGGACTCTTCGACGGTTCGGCGCACGTCGTCGGCGCGGGTCTCGATGCGCAGGTACTCCCAGTCGGTCAAACCCAACGCCCGATAGCCGGCGTTGTGGATTAGTGGGGACCGGGAGTGGTGAATGGGCGAACCCAGGACGGCGGCGCGGTGGCGGATCGGAGTCACGGGGTCGTCCTTCTTTCTTCGGCGGCGTTCGGTGGCGGGTAGTGATCGGGGTTTGGTTACCGGTTGGAGTCTAGGACGCCGCTGTCGAAGGCCTGCTGTTGGGCTTCGTTGTGGGCTTCCAGCGAGCTGTTGAAGATGGTCGTCCCGTCCTTGTCCACTGTGACGAAGTAGAGCCAGTCACCTTCCGCCGGGTTCTCCATGGCACGGATCGCTTCCTCGCTCGGGGATGCGATGGGGGTTTGCGGCAAGCCGTCCGAAGCGTAGGTGTTCCACGGCGTGACGCGCTCCCGGTCCGCGTCGGTGGTAGCGGTCTCCACGGTCTCAAGGTCGTAGTTGACGGTCGAGTCCATCTGAAGCCGCATGGGCAGCTCCAGGCGGTTGAGGATGACGCGAGCGACCTTGTCGAACTCGCCGGCCGGTGCTTCCCGTTCCACGATTGACGCCGCGGTGAGCAGCTCATAGGGGGTCAGATTGATGGCCTTCGCCCGATCGACGATGCCAGTGTCGTTGTACACCTTCGTCGATCGTGTGAGCAGATCGGTGAGGATCTCCTGCGCGGACATGCCGGGATTAACGACATACTGGCCGGGGCTAATGAGCCCCTCCAGGCGCTTCGGGTCATCCCCGCGCGCCCGGATCGGTTCCAGCGCCCACTCGGGGGCGCCGAGCTCTGCGGGGTCGACGGTGGCCGCCACCCGCTCCAGATCGGCCGCGGTGACACACCCGTCGTTGCCGGTCACGCTGCACGCCACCTGGGAGATCTGCGTGTAGATACCGAAGCGGACGTCGCCGTTCGTCAGGTGTAGATCCATCAAGGTCATGCCGGGGTTGACGTTGAGCATGTCGATCTTATTGTCCGGGTTGGTCAACACGTCGACGGCGGCCTCGGCGCCCATCCCCTCCCGGAGGCGATAGAAACCCGGGTACACCTCGTGCGACTTAATGTTCAACGAGGCGGCGGTGAGGAACTCGGAGGCGCTGTCGACGATGCCCTTGTTCTCCAGCTCGGGGGCGATCTCGCTCAGCGTCGAGCCCTCCGCAACCTCGACGAGGACCTCGGCGCCTTGGCCTTTCCCAGGCCCCGGGAGTGCCAAACTCACGCCGAGAACCGCGATGACTCCGACGAGCAAGATGAGAGCCGCGGAGATGAACGCAGTTCCGCGCTGTTGGGGCTTGGAGTGGCGCCCACGCCGACGCCGGCGATGAGCTCGATGATTATGCTTCATCGGCGGTTTCTTCCTCTTCCATACGGGCCAGCGCCATCTTTCGGGCGTCGAGCCAGGATTGCAGGATCTCGACGGCCGCGACCTGATCGATGATCGACTTACTGTTCTTGGCCTTCACTCCGACCGCTTGCAGAGCGCTCATCGCGGTCACCGTGGTGAGGCGCTCGTCGGCGAAGCGGATGGGGATCGGGGTACCGGCGTTAGTCAGGCGGCGATTCAGCCGGAAGGCAATCTCCTTGGCGTGCTTCACGCTCGCCGAGCCATTGCCCTTGAGGTCGCGGGGCAGCCCGACGATGATCTCCACCGCGTCATACTCGGCGATGATCTCAAGCAGGCGGTCGATATCGCCCTTGTCCCGATCCTTGAAACCGGTCTCCCGGCGGACTGTCTCCACCGGGGTAGCGAGCACGGCCGAGCGGTCAGAGGAGGCTACGCCGATGCGGACCGTGCCGACATCGAGCGCGATCCGCCGACCGTCGCCGGGGTCCTGCTCGCCTGGGGTATCCGGGGTCGGCTTCATTGCCCTCCTTTGTTGGACATCTGACTATGTAACCAATTCGTTATTTTAACCGGTTACTGCCCGACCCCGATAATGGACTAGCTGAGAGTTTCCACAATGGCGGCGAAACCGGCGTCGATCCCGCCCGGCTCGGTGCCAGATCCCTGCGCCATGTCCGGCTTTCCGCCGCCGCGACCGCCGACGTACTGGCCGAATACCTTAACCAGCTCACCCGACTTCACCCCCGCGGCGACGGCCTCCGGAGTGGCGGCCACAATGAAGGGGACCTTGTCACCGTCGGCGCTGGCGAGCACCACAACGCCGGAGGTACCGGCCAGCTTGCCACGCAGATCGGTAGCGAGGATTCGCAGGTCACCGCCGGAGATGCCATCGGGCACGCGGACGGCAACGAGGGTGTGCGCACCCACCGTGGTCTGCTCGGACAGCAGCGACGCGGCGTTGGACAACAGTTGGGCCTGGCGAAGGGTAGCGATCTCCTTCTCGGCGGCCTTGATCCGCTCCGCCATCTGCTGGATGCGATCAGGCAGCTCGGCGGACTTCACCTTGAGCTCACCGGCCAGAGCCGACGCCAGCGCCGACTCGGCGGAGAAGTGCTGGAATGCGGCCATGCCCGAGTAGGCCTCGACGCGGCGGGCACCGGAGCCGACCGAGCCTTCAGAGAACACGGCGATGGGCCCAATCTCCGCGGAGGTGGCGACGTGCGTGCCGCCACACAGCTCACGGGAGAAGTCGCCACCGATCTCGACAACGCGCACCTGAGAACCGTAGTTCTCGCCGAATAGCGCCATGGCGCCCATCTTCTTGGCCTCGTCGAGGGAGGTTTCCACGGTGTTGACCGTGAAGTTGGCGTCCACCGCCTGGTTGGTGATGGTGGCCACCTCGCGCAGCTGCTCGTCGGTGAGGGCCTCAGTGTACTGGTAGTCGAAGCGCAGGTAGCCGGGGCGGTTGAGCGAGCCGGCCTGGACGGCGGTGGGGCCGAGCACCTGGCGTAGCGCAGCGTGAATGAGGTGGGTGCCGGAGTGCGCCTGGGTCGCGCCGTGGCGCCAGGTGGCGTCGACGGTGGCGGTGACCTTGTGGCCGAGCTCAATGCCGCCGGAGACGACGGTGGCCTTGTGGATCCACAGCTTCTTGCCGATCTTCTGCACGTCGGTGACGTCAAGGACCGTATCTCCGGCGACGAGCTGACCGCGGTCGCCCATCTGTCCGCCGGACTCGGCGTACATCGGGGTGGCGTCGAGGATAACCTCCACCGCGTCGCCGGCGGCAGCGCTGGTCGCAGACACACCGTCGACGACCAGGCCAATCACGGTGGCCTCGCCACTGAGATCGGTGTAGCCGAAGAACTCGGTCGGGTTGTTATCCACCCACTCGCGGTAGATGGACTGATCGGTGTGGCCGTGCTTCTTGGCGGCGTTGTCCGCCTTGGCGCGGGCCCGCTGGGCCGCCATGGCCTTGTCGAACTCGACCATGTCCACCTTGAGGCCGGCCTCGGCGGCCATCTCAACGGTGAGGTCGATGGGGAACCCGTGGGTATCGTGCAGCTCGAAAGCCTCCGCACCGCCGAGTACGGTCTTGCCGGAGTCCTTCAGCGCCGCGGCGGCCGAGTCGAACAGCTGCGTGCCGGATTCGAGGGTCTTGAGGAACGCCTTTTCCTCGGTGATGGCGACGCGGATGATGCGCTCCCGGTTCTCTGTGATCTCCGGGAAGGACGGGGTCATCGTGTCCATGATCGTGTTCATGAACACCTCCAGGGCGGGTCCGGTGGCGCCGAGGATGCGAGCGGAGCGAATAATGCGTCGCATGAGGCGGCGCAGGATGTAGCCACGGCCCAGGTTCGACGGGGTCACGCCGTCGAGGATGAGCATCATGGCGGTGCGGGAGTGATCGGCGATGACCCGGAAGCGGATATCGTCGTCCTGCTTGGCGCCGTAGGCCGCGCCGGTGACCTGCTGTGCGGCGTCGATGACCGGCCGCAGCAAGTCCGTCTCGTAGACGTTGTCCACGCCCTGCAGGATGCACGCGACGCGCTCAACACCCATGCCGGTATCGATGTTCTTCTTGGGCAGCTCCCCGACGATCTCGAAGTTGCCCTTCTTGTCGCCAGGTCCACGCTCGAACTCGGTGAAGACCAGGTTCCAGATCTCCATGTAACGGTTGTCGTCGGCCTCCGGCCCGCCGTCGGCGCCGTACTCCGGGCCGCGGTCGTAGTAGATCTCCGAGCACGGGCCGGCCGGGCCGGGAATGCCCATGGACCAGTAGTTGTCCTCCATCCCCATGCGCTGGATCCGCTCGGCCGGGATGCCGACCTCCTTGTTCCAGATCTCCGCGGCCTCATCGTCGTCGAGGTACACCGTCACCCACAGCCGCTCGGGGTCCAGGCCCAACCCGCCGTCGTCCACCGGCTTGGTCAGCAGGTCCCAGGCGTAGTGGATGGCTTCACGCTTGAAGTAGGCGCCGAAAGAGAAGTTGCCCGCCATCTGGAAGAACGTGTTGTGGCGGGTGGTGATGCCTACCTCGTCGATGTCGAGGGTACGCACGCACTTCTGGATGGAGGTGGCCGTTCCGTTCTTAAAGGGCGGCGTCTCCTGGCCCAGGAAGTAGGGCTTAAACGGCACCATGCCGGCGTTGACGAACAGCAGCGTCGGGTCATCCAGAATCAGCGAGGCGCTGGGGACCGCGGTGTGGCCGTTGTCGACGAAGTGCTGGGTGAACCGTTCCCGGATCTCATGGGTCTGCATGCGCGACGACACCTTCCATGCGTTAAGAAGTCAAAAATCGTCTTGAGTGTAGCAAGCGACAGCCGATAGCTAGGCCCCAGTGCCCCGCACGATGCTGCGCAGCCGGGAGACCAGCCCGGCCAGCCGCGATTCCTGACCATGGTCGGTGGGTACGTAGTAGACGGCGTCTTCCAACCCGTCGGGGATGTAGCGCTGCTCCACCACTGCGCGGGGATCGTTGTGGGGATAGACGTAGCCGACGGCATTGCCCATCTTCTTCGCGGCCGCGTAGTGACTATCGCGCAGGTGCGCGGGAACCGGCGCCGACTTGCCGGCGGCAACGTCCTCTTGGGCCTTGTTGATCGCCGCGTACACCGCGTTCGACTTCGGCGCCGTCGCCAGGTGCACGGTGGCCTGGGCCAGCGGCAACCGGCCCTCGGGCATCCCAATGAAGCTGACGGCCTCGGCGGCGGACACAGCGACCTGCAGGGCTGTCGGATCCGCCATGCCGATGTCCTCCGAGGCGAGGATAACCAGCCGGCGGGCGATGAACCTCGGGTCCTCGCCGGCCTCGATCATCCGGGCCAGGTAATGCAACGCGGCGTCGACGTCCGAGCCGCGCATGGACTTGATGAAGGCGCTGACGATGTCGTAGTGCTGGTCACCGTCGCGGTCATAGCGCACGATGGCCCGGTTGACGTTCTCACGCACCGTCTCCACCGTGAGCGTCTCCCCCGGTTCGACGGCTTCCGCGGCGGCCTCCAGATAGGTCAGGCTGCGGCGGGCGTCTCCCCCGGCGAGTAGGACGATCTGGTCGATGGCGGCGTCATCGACCGCCACCTTTCCCGCCAGGCCGCGGTCGTCGGCGATGGCGCGGCGCAGCACCGACGCCACCTCCTCGGGGGCCAGCGACTCTAGCTGCAGCAGCAGCGAACGGCTCAGCAGCGGCGACACCACCGAGAACGCCGGATTCTCCGTGGTGGCCGCTACCAACAACACGATGCGGTTTTCCACCGCACCGAGCAACGCGTCCTGCTGCGACTTGGAGAAGCGGTGGACCTCGTCGATGAAGAGCACCGTTCGCTCATCCCGGGCAAGGTCGCGCCGGGCCTGGTCGATGACCTCGCGGACCTGCTTCACCCCGGAACTCAGCGCGGACAGGGCCACGAAGTTCTGCCCCATGGCGGAGGCGATGAGCGAGGCGATCGTCGTCTTTCCCGTGCCCGGCGGGCCGTAGAGGATAACCGAGGCCTCACCTGAGCCCTCGATGAGCCGACGCAGCGGCTTGCCCTCAGCAAGCAGGTGGCGCTGACCAGCCACTTCCGAAAGGTCCCGGGGCCGCATGCGGGCGGCCAGCGGGGCCGACGGGCCGGCCTGGAAGAACGCCGATCCCCTCGCCCCGGCGGGGGCCGACGAAGCGGGAGCGAATAAGCCGTCCTGCAGATCCTCACTCATGGTTAGGCCTCCGGATCCTGTGCCAGGCGCGCACTGACGATCCGGGCAAACTCAGCGACGCAGCCGTCGCCAGGTTCCGTGCCCAGCGCCGCGAACCGAGCCAGCGCGGAGAAGGTCTCGTACAGGTCCAGTCGCATCATCCGTTGCTCAGCGGAGAACTCCTTGTCCGCGGCGGGCAGCAACAGCTCCGAGGGCTCGCCGGCATCCTGGTCGTCGTCGCCGGCGTCGAGTGCCGCCGTGTCCAAGGCCGTGAGCGCCCCTGCCAGCGACCCGTAGTGCATGAGGGCCACCGAGGAACAGGCCCACCCCACCAAGGCGGCGAGGATGTTGCTGTGAAGATAGTCGGCCCGGGTGGCCGTCGGCCACACCGTACGGACCTCGTTGACCCAGCTGCGCAGGAAGACATCCGTTTCCTCGTCGGTGAGCGGCTGAGTGCCCAGGTACTGCGGGAAGCCGCCGATGACGCAGGCGAGATCAAAGGTCACGTCGCGGAAGTCCGCCCATTTATAGTCGAGGAACTTCACCCGCTGCGTGGCGATGATGTTGTCCGGCGACAGGTCAAAGGGTGTGAAGGCCCGCGCGCGGGTGGAGCTGAGCTTGCGCACTGCCCGGTCGGCCAGGGTGTGCACCGCCGCCGGGACTGCCACTCCTGAGCGCTGCAGGATGTCGGTGCCGAGGTCGATGGCCGGAACCAGGGAGCGATCGCGCAGGTCATAGGCCGCCTCAGCCTCCGGGTGGGCGGTGAGCATCCGACTCAGCAACACCCGGAAGTGCTCCTCGCGGCCGGCGGTGGCGGCGTGCATCCGCCCCAATGCAACTCCCAGGTCGCGGACGATCTGCCGGCGCGCCGTCGGGTCGGGGCGGCTGAGCAGCGATGCCAGGGTGTCACCGTCGCCGACGTCGGTGAGCACGATGAGCCGATCGGTGATGTCGTGGGCCAACAGCGTTGGCCCGGGCTGGTGCTGCGGAGCCAACGACGTGGTGAATTGGTAGGCGGCCACCTCGCGGCACAGGGTGGCATCGTCGAGGATGTCGCCGGTCTCCGGGACGTACTTCAGGATGACCGAGCGGTGCGGGAACAGCGGTTGGTTCGCCACCCGGATCCGGAACACTTCCGCCGACCCGGAGCCCGAGAGCCGCTCCGGCTCGCTGAGCCGTTGCACGCCGCCGAAGCGGTGGCGTAGGAGCCGCTCTGCTTTCGCGATGATCTCCGAGCTGCTCGGCACGACGATGATGGCCTCCTGGGTCGGTCGGCGGGGTGTTACTTCTTGGCCTTACCCGGCTTAGCGTCCACGCCGGTCTCGCGGCGCTGCGCCGCCGGGATCGGGGCGGGGGCGTCGGTCAGCGGGTCAACGCCGCCACCGGACTTCGGGAAGGCGATGACGTCGCGGATCGAGTCAAAACCGCCGAGCAGCGAGACGATGCGGTCCCAGCCGAAGGCGATGCCGCCGTGCGGCGGGGCGCCGTACTTCATCGCGTCGAGCAGGAAGCCGAACTTCTCCTGCGCCTCCTCGTCGCCGATGCCCATGACCTTGAACACCCGCTCCTGAACGTCCCGGCGGTGAATACGGATGGAACCGCCGCCGATTTCGTTGCCGTTGCACACGATGTCGTAGGCGAAGGCTGTTGCCTCCCCCGGGTTCTCGTCGAACGTATCGAGGTACTCCGGCTTCGGGGAGGTAAAGGCGTGGTGCACGGCGGTCCAGGAGGAGTTGCCGAGAGCAACGTCGCCCGAGGCGGTGGCGTCAGCCGCCGGCTCGAACAGCGGGGCGTCCACCACCCAGGTGAAGGCCCAATCGCCCTCCTTGATGAGGCCCAGCTTGCGGGCGATCTCACCGCGCGCCGCGCCGAGCAGCGCCCGGGCGGACTTGGTCTCGCCGGCGGCGAAGAAGATAGCGTCGCCCGGCTTCGCACCGACGTGGGCGGCGATGCCCTCGCGCTCCGCGTCGGTGATGTTCTTGGCCACCGGGCCGCCCAGGGTGCCATCCTCGGCGATGGTGATGTAGGCCAGGCCCTTGGCACCGCGCTGCTTCGCCCATTCCTGCCATGCGTCGAACTGACGGCGCGGCTGGGAGGCGCCGCCCTCCATGACGACGGCGCCGACGTACTCGTTCTGGAACACCCGGAAGGTGGTGTCCTTGAAGAACTCGGTGCACTCCGTGATTTCGATGTCGAAGCGCAGGTCCGGCTTGTCCGAACCGTACTTCTTCATCGCCTCCGCGTAGGTCATCCGCGGGATCGGGGTGGTGATCTCGTAGCCGATGAGCTTCCACAACTCGACGAGGATCTCCTCGGCCAGGGCGATGATGTCGTCCTGGTCAACGAAGCTCATCTCCACGTCCAGCTGGGTGAACTCCGGCTGACGGTCGGCGCGGAAGTCCTCATCGCGATAACAGCGGGCGATCTGGTAGTAGCGTTCCATGCCGCCCACCATGAGCAGCTGCTTGAACAGCTGCGGCGACTGCGGCAGCGCGTACCACGAACCGGGCTTGAGGCGCGCGGGGACGAGGAAGTCGCGCGCACCCTCGGGGGTGGAGCGGGTCAGCGTCGGGGTTTCGATCTCGGCAAAGTCGTGCCCGTCGAGTACCTTGCGGGCGGCGCGGTTGGCCGCCGAGCGCAACCGCAGGGCCTTGGCCTGGCGCTCGCGGCGCAAGTCCAGGTAGCGGTACTTCAGGCGGGTCTCCTCGCCCACCTCCTGCGACGAGGCGTCTTCCACCTGGAACGGCAGGGCGGCGGACTCGTTGAGAACGGTGAGCTCGGAAACGTTGACCTCGATCTCGCCGGAAGCGAGGTTCGGGTTGGTGGAGCCCTCCGGGCGGCGTTCGACGACGCCGGTGACCTGCACGCAGTACTCGCTGCGCAGGTCGTGGGCCTGCTCGGCGACGTCGGACTCGCGGAAGACGACCTGGGCGAGGCCGGAGCGGTCACGCAGGTCGATGAAGATCACGCCGCCATGGTCGCGACGGCGAGCAACCCACCCGACGAGGGTGACAGTCTGTCCGGCCAGTTCAGTGCGGAGTTCGCCCGCGAGGTGTGTTCGAAGCACGATAGAGATTCGTCCTTTACCAAGAGTGATCGGTAGTGATGTTCCCGGGTAATTCTACCCTGCTGCACCAACCGATGACCGGCGGGGCTTATGGTTGAATGTTGACATGACGTTCAAGGACAACGCGCAACTTGATACCAGCCATGCTCGAGGCTCCGGTAAGGGTAAGGGAATTGTCCTCGCAGGTGGCGGCGGCATCGGCACTCTGCTGCTCGTCGGCCTCTATCTCCTCATGGGTGGCAGCCCCCAGGGCGCCGGCGACATCCTCATGAGCAACCAGGGCACCTGGCAGGATGAGACCGCCTCCGGGGAGACTAGCTTCGAGCATTGCCAGACCGGAGCCGACGCTATGGAGCACGCGGACTGTTTGCTCATTGGCGCCGGTAACTTCACCGATAAGTTCTGGACGGAGACCCTGCCTGTTCAATTCGGCGCAGAGTACACCCGCCCCTATCAGGTGATCTTCCAAGGTTCAACTAATTCCGGCTGCGGCCAGGCGACGTCGGCGACTGGGCCTTTCTATTGTTCCGCGGATACCACCTCTTACTACGACACGTCGTTCTTCTCCCAGCTTGAGCAGCTGGGCGGGTCCGCCGCCCCGCTGGCGCAGATGTACATCGTCGCCCACGAAATCGGCCACCACGTGCAAACCATCGAGGGAACCATCGGACAGATCGACTACAACGATCCGGGACCGGAGTCCATGGCCGTGAAGATGGAGCTGCAGGCGGACTGTTACGCGGGCATGGCACTAAGCTCCGCCGACGACGGCGAGAACGCCATGCTTGAACCGATCACCCCCGAGCAGGTTCAGGCAGCCATCGACACAGCCCGCGCCGTCGGCGACGACAACATCCAGCGGTACTCCGGCCAGGGCGTGCGCCCCGACGCGTGGACCCACGGTTCCTCCGAGCAGCGCCAGGAAGCCTTCCTCACAGGCTACGAAAAGCAGTCCATGGCGGCCTGCGACTACCCCGGATTCGGCCACTACCGGGGCTAATCCGGCGTGCTCAGGCCGAGACGTTGGCGTTCGGCGGCGATGATTTGCTCTGCCAGCGCCCGCTCGGACACGTCGACGGCGTCGGGAACCTCGGCGGCAGCCGAATCTCGCGCGTAGGCGTCGAAGATCGCCTGCTTCTGGCTGAGTACGTCCATCATTCGCTCATCGACGGTCTCCACTCCGACGATGCGGTGCACGAGCACCGTCGACGTCTGGCCCATGCGGTGCGCACGCGCCACAGCCTGCGCCTCGATGGATGGCTTGACCTGCGGCTCGGCGAGAATGACGACGCTCGCCGCCTGGATGTTCAGTCCCGTACCGGCCGCCCCAATCTGCGCAAGCAACACCGAGCCGCCCGGCGCGGAGGCGAGCTCGTCGACGAGCAGCTGCCGCTTCGCGGGTGCCAGCGCACCCGTGATCGAGCCGATGACACAGCTGCCGAGGAGGCCTTCCAGGCGTTCGAGGACGGGCAGGAAATAGGAGAAGATGACGACCTTGCGCCCGTTGTCTGCGGCCTCAGCGACGATGTCTGCGATGCGCCGGGCCTTCGCCGGAACACCGTGGGGTGTGGTCAGCGCGGCGCGGCGCATGGCCATCCAGTTGCTGTCCGCTACCGCGTCGCGATAATGCTCCTGGTCCGCCGCGTTGAGCTCCACGAAGTCCAGGTGGGCGTTCATCTCCGGGAGTTCATCGAGGACATCCGCCTGGTTGCGGCGGAGATACGCCGGTGCGATCCGCTGGCGAAACAGCGTCGCCGGCATGGTGGATTCCTCTTCGGAGATCAGTGCGGGATTGAGGTAGCGGATCAGCGTGACGAACTCGTGGACGCGGTTCTCGATGGGCGTACCGGTGAGCAGAATCGCGCTCCCGGCGCGTCCGAGGATCTCCTGCACCGCCACCGAGCGACGAGCCTGTGGGTTTTTCACCATGTGAGCTTCGTCGACGATGACGTATTCGGGGGCGCCGACGAGGTGGTGCATGGCACGGGCACCGTCGAAGGTCATGATGCAGTAACCGCCTTCGCTGCGCCAGGCGCCGACGATGTCCTCTTTGCCTGTGCCGTGGGCGAGGAATACCGGCAGCTGTGTGAAGGCCTCGGCCTCGCGGACCCAGTTGATGGTGACTGCGGCGGGGCAGATGACGAGGATGCGGGTGCGCTCGATGCCGTCGACGGCGGCGATGTGGGCGCTCGCGGCGAGTGCCTGGATGGTTTTGCCCAAGCCCATCTCGTCGCCGAGGAGTACCTTGCCTTGGACGACGGCGAAACGTGCGCCGAAGGACTGGTAGCCGCGCAGGCGCAGCCGGGGTTTGAGCAGCGAGGTGTCCAGCTTGAGCGCGCGGATTTTCTCCAGCGTCGGTGTGTCGAGGTCCGTGGACTCGCCGCCGGAGAATCCCAGCAGTTCGGCGAGCAGGGCCTGGTAGTCGGCCGGGCGGGAGCGGTAGTCCTCCCATAGTTCGTCGTCGGAGCGCCGGTGCCGCGCACCTCGGGCGTCGAGCACCGTGGGGTTGGCGCCGGCCCAGGCCAGGTCGTCGAGGAATTGGCTGACCGGTGCCGGACTGGAGGCAGCGATGAGCCAGACGGCTCCGTCAGCGATAGGGGAAGCGCGCAGCCCCACGGCGGTGAGGTCTGCGAACTCGGTGGCGTAGGCGTGGATCCGGTTGCGTCGGGCGATCTGCTCGTCGTCGAGGCGCACGGAGTGTTCGTACTGGGTGAGGACGCTGAGCAGGGCGAGTGCCGGTCGGCACCGGGTGTCTCCGATGCTCTTGCCTCCCCCGCTGGCGGC
The DNA here is from genome assembly GCF_001021065.1 of Corynebacterium uterequi. Lineage (NCBI taxonomy): Bacteria > Bacillati > Actinomycetota > Actinomycetes > Mycobacteriales > Corynebacteriaceae > Corynebacterium > Corynebacterium uterequi. Next base: position 1,285,209 of record NZ_CP011546.1, read on the forward strand.
CGCCGCCTCGGCGAGCATAGTTTCGGCGGCGGCTTTCAACCGGGTGGCGCTGCGCTCGCCGACGCCGCGCGCCCTCATGAGGGTGTGTTCGCGGGCGTCGAGGACGTCGAGGACGCTGGTGATATTGATCTCGGCGAGGCCTTCGGTGCGCAGTCTGTCGGCCGTCACCTCCCGCAGGCGTTCTACCTCCATGGCGGCGAGCAAAGTTCGGCCGCGGCGACGGGTCAGCTGGTTGAGGTGCTCGGTGGCTTGGTCGCGCAGGGCTTCCAGGGACAGGGGGTTGCTGCGGGTGCGTCGCGCGTTGTCGAGGATGGTCGCCGCTTGGGTCACCTTCGCCGGGTCGAGGGGTTCGAGGTGGGACAAGGTGGAACCGAGCACGATACGAATTGCCTGCTGCGCTACCCGGCGCTGCTCGGCCGACAGGACACCATCGGTGGCGAACACATCGACGCCGTGGCGGGCGGCCTCCTGCGCCTTGTCCAGCCGGGCGATAATGGGGGCGACGGCGTCGTCGATCTGCGCGCGCTCGACGGTGCGCACCGCGCTCTCTAGCCGGCGGGCGGCCACTTGGCCGTCGGCGACCCGGGAGCCGGCGCCCAGGAGCCGGGCGAAAAACGACGGTGCCGCCGGCTTGGATTCGTTGATGAGTTGGGTGAGGTCGGCGGGTTCGATGTGGGCGGTGCGTCCGTCAAGCTTCTTCAACATTTTCCTGGCGGTCTTCACCTCGCGACTGGCGAAGAAGTCCTCCGGCCAGAGGATGTCTCGCTGGTCGATCACCGTGAACGTGCCGAGCTTATCGCTCACCCGCGAGATGCCGTCGATCCGCGGCAAGCCCGGCGCGGTGGCAATGCGCTCGATGCGGGTAGTGAGGTTCCCGACGGTCTTAAGCTGCTGGACGGCCCTTTCGGCCTGGTGGTGAAGGGTAGCTAGTTCCTGACGGCTGAAATCGCTCACTCATCGTATTTTGCCCGATGCATTCCGTAGTCTGGGGCTTATGACCACCCACGGTTGCACCCACCGCCCGGATGTCACCCCGGCGACGCGGTTCCTTGCCGCGTTTAATTCCATTGAGCAGTACTTACGATCCGCAATGTCGGCCAAGGACAATGGGAGTATCGGGGCCATCGCCCACCAGGCAGAGAAGGCAGGGTTGCTGTCCCCGCAGCAGAATGCGGACTTCCAGGAGTATCGGGAGCTTCGCAATGCCATTACGCATGGCGAGTACCGGGATTTCCGGCCGATCGCGGATCCGCGAGAGGATGTCATCGCCGAAATCGAGCGCTTGGCTCACGACATCATTAACCAGCCGGAGCTCCACGCGGCAGCCCGCTTAGACAGCCTCCCGCGGCAAATCGTCCGCGTGTTTCACCCGGATGACTCGGCCAGCGAGGTGTTGGACGTGGTACGCACGTCCGGCATCTCCCAGTTCCCCATCTATGAGCGCAAAACCTACGTTGGGCTGTTGACGACGGATGCGATCGCCAAGTGGGTGTCCGTGGACTATCGAGACGACGGCCGGCTGGACGCGAGGACCGTCAGTGACATCCTTGATTACGCCGGGGACGCGGATTGGGCGGTGTTTCTCCCCCGGAGCGCGAGCCTGTCGGATGCACTGGCGGCGTTGACGACGTCGTGGGGTGCGCAGCTTCCCCGCGCGGTGATTGCGACGCAGGATGGGCGCCGCAATCAGCGCCCCGTGCGGGTGATCAGCGGTGCCGACATCGCGCTGCTCATGATGGCGGTGAATAGCCACCGCCGCTAGTTGTTGACACGTCACATAGGTTTGTGCCATACTGACTCCATCAACGAAAACCCTCACTATTAGGAGACCTCATGCAGTTCGGCATCTTCTCCATCGGAGACGTCACTCCCGATCCGACGACCGGCACCACCCCCACCGAAGCCGAGCGGATCCAGGCTATGACCGCCATCGCCCTCAAGGCCGAGGAGGTGGGACTCGACGTCTTCGCCACCGGCGAACACCACAACCCGCCCTTCGTCCCCTCGTCTCCCACCACGCACCTGGGCTACATCGCGGCGAAGACCGAGAAACTCAAGCTCTCCACCGCCACCACCCTCATCACCACCAACGACCCGGTGAAGATCGCCGAGGATTACGCCTTCCTCCAGCACCTCTCCGGCGGGCGCGTGGATCTCATGATGGGTCGCGGCAACACCGGCCCGGTTTACCCGTGGTTCGGCAAGGACATCCGCCAGGGCATCCCGCTAGCCATCGAAAACTACCACCTGCTGCGCCGGCTGTGGCGCGACAAGGTAGTCAATTGGCAGGGCAAGTTCCGCACCCCGCTTCAGGGCTACACCTCCACTCCGTGGCCGCTCGACGACGTAGCCCCCTTCGTCTGGCACGGTTCCATCCGCTCCGTAGAGATCGCCGAGCAGGCCGCCTTCTACGGTGACGGCTTCTTCCACAACAACATCTTCTGGAACAAGGAGCACACGGCGAAGATGGTCAACATCTACCGCCGCCGCTTCGAAAAGTACGGGCACGGCCAGGCCGATCAGGCCATTGTCGGACTCGGCGGCCAATTCTACGTCGCCGACACCGAGGAACAGGCCAAGAAGGAATTCCGCCCCTACTTCGATAACGCCCCCGTCTACGGCCACGGCCCGAGCCTGGAAGACTTCACGGAGATGACCCCGCTCACCGTCGGCACCGCCGAGCAGGTCATCGAGCGCACCCTCTCCTTCGCCGACTGGGTGGGCGACTACCAGCGCCAGCTCTTCCTCATCGACCACGCCGGCCTCCCGCTTGAAGTGGTGCTCAACCAGATTGAGATCCTCGGCCGGGATATCGTCCCTGAGCTGCGTCGACGCATGGAAGCCCGGCGTCCCGACCACGTGCCCAGCGATCCGCCGACCCACGCCTCGCTCGTCGCCGCCCGCGCGGACAACCCGAATCACCCGCACTTCCTGGTCGCCCCCGGCCAGGCCGACGCCTAAGGGGCCGCACCCATGTCCCGCACCCTTGTTGCCATCACCGCCGGCCTGTCGACCCCCTCGACCTCCCGGCAGATCTCCGACACCATCGTGGACGCGGTGACCAGTGCCGTCACTGCCCGCGGTGAAGGGCTCGACGTCACCACCATCGAGGTCCGCGAGCTCATCAACGACCTCGCACAGGTGTTCACCACCGGCATCCCTAGCCCGCGGCTCGACGAAGTCAAGCGCACCATCTCCGACGCTGACGGCGTCGTCGTTGTCACTCCCATCTTCAAGGCCAACTACTCCGGCCTGCTCAAGATGTTCTTCGACGCGCTCGACCAGGATGCCCTCAACGGCATGCCGACGATTATCGCCGCCACCGCCGGCACCGCCCGGCACTCCCTGGCCACAGAGTACGGGCTGCGCCCGTTGCTCACCTACATGCGTGCCGTCGTCGTACCGACGTCGCTCTTCGCCGCCACCGATGACTTCGGTGGGGCGGAAGGCGCCGAGTTCGAGCACCGCGTCGCCCGCGCCGCAGGCGAGCTCGCCACCCTCATGGTCGATGCCGGCAGCTACTCCCCCGGCTTCGGCGGCGCCACGGTGGAGGCTGAGCGTCGGCCCCGCCGCTCCGGCGTCGACCTCGACGAGCCGGTGACCTCCTTCGCCGACCTGCTCAAGCACTACGGCGGATAGCCGTGGCCGGCATCCGCCGGCCACGAGGCAACGGACGGCCACGGGGCAAACGACAGCCACGAAAAGTGAGCTACGCGGTGACCGTGAGGCCCTCGCGAGCGACCGACAGCTCACCGCTGAAGGTCGCTGCGGCCCGCTCCCGCGAGGCCTCCCCATCCCCCGGATGAGCGAAGTGCGTCAAGACTAGGTGCTTGACACCAACCTCAGTGGCGATCTCTCCCGCCAGCCGCGGAGTGAGGTGACCATGGGCCGCCATGGCCCGCTCGGTCTCCTCATTGGACTCCAAGTAGGTGGCCTCACTGACGAACACGTCAGCTTCGGCAGCCGCGGCACGAAGGCCGGGACAGTCACCCGTATCCGAGCTCCACACCAAGGACTTGCCATCACGCTCAAAGCGCAGGCTAGCCGAGGTAACCGCATGGCGCGCCGCAAAGGTCACCAGCTCCGTACTGTCAATCTCGTAGCGGGTATCCCCATCAATCGCCATCTCTCGAATGTCGAAGGCTTGATCGATGGGGCTGACCATCGTCGGCAGCGTCGGGATCCCATACAGCGTGTCAAAGGCCTCCAGGCGATGCCGTTCCCCTGCCGGGATGTACAGCGGAATCCGCGGCAGAACGTCCGGGAAGGTCCACCGGTAAGCCCACGCCATAATGTCCAGCGAGTGGTCCGCGTGCAGGTGCGTCAGCACAATGCCGCGCAGCTCATCGAGAGCGTGCTCCTTATAGAAGGTCAGCAGCGAGCCCGGGCCGGCGTCCACGAGGATGACGCCCGTCTCGCCGCTCACCAGGTAGGACGAGGCAGAACCGTGCGCGCTCGGGGCCGTCGCGCCGGCACCCAGCACACTCAGTGAGAAATTCTCAGCCATGCTTCCGCCCGCCTAACCGCGCCCGATGAGGGCAGCCTTGCCGAGGCGGAAGCCCAGGGACACGACGTCGCCCTCCTCGATCGGGTCCTCCGAATTGACCTGGAAATCCTCGTGCGGGGTACGCACCACGGCCAGGAAACGGCCGCCGGCGTACTCGACGGACTTCACCGTTCCCTCGATCGCGTGCGCAGTACCCATCGGCACCAGCTCCAGCGACGTCGCCCGTACCAGCAGCTGCGGGTCTCGGTCGTCGTTGATGCGTTCAAAGGTGGACACCGGTGCGGTCCACGTGCCACCCAGGATGCTCACGGTGTCGCCCTCGACGACGGCGTCCAGCAGCGTGGCATTGGCCAGGAAGTCCGCGACGAAGGTGTTGATTGGGCGGTTCCACAGATCATCCGGGGTGCCGTACTGCACCATGGCACCGTCGCGAAGGATGGCGATGTGCGTGGCCAGCGATAGGGCTTCGTGCTGATCGTGAGTGACGATGAGCGTGCCGCACCCGGCCTGGGCCAGCATGGTCGCCAGCTCGCGGCGAAGATCGCCACGCAGCTGCGGATCGAGGGCCGCCAACGGCTCGTCGAGCAGCAGAATGTCCGGCTCGATGGCCAACGCGCGGCCCAACGCCACGCGCTGACGCTGGCCACCAGAGAGCTGACCGGGCTTACGCTCGGCGAAGGCAGTCAACTGAGTCAGCTCCAGCACAGACTTGACCTTGGCCTCGATCTGATCGGCGGGGACCTTGCGGGCACGCAGGCCGTAGCCGATGTTCGACGCGACGGTCATGTGCGGGAAGCAGGCGTAGGACTGCGGGACCAGGCCGATATTGCGCTTGGCCGGCGACTCGTACGTGATGTCCCGACCCGCCAAGGTGATCTGGCCCTCGGCGACGTGGTTAAGCCCCGCCACCGCCTTGAGCGTGGTGGATTTGCCGCAGCCCGACGGGCCGATGACCGCAGTGGTCTCTCCGGGGGCGACTGCCATAGAGATGTTGGACACGGCGACCTTCTCGCCGTACTTGACCGCAACGTTATCGACGCGCAGCCCTTGCGTGTGTGCAGTAGTCATGATTAGTCGTTTCCTCGGTTCGAGACTCGGGTGCGCGCCCACACCACAGCGGCCAGAACCGGGATGGTGAAGGCGATGAAGATGCAGCTCATCGCGGACGCAATTTCGAGGCGCTGCGTGGAGTAGGCGTCAAACAAGGCGAAAGGCGCCATGGGCGTGGCCGGCGGATTGATGAAGAAGGAAATGTTGAATTCGCCGAAACTGATCGCAAAAACCATGGTGATGGCCTGCAGCACAGACACGTTCACCCACGGGATGGTGATGGTGGTGATCACCCGGTACCACGACGCCCCGAGCGAACGGGCCACCTCCTGCGCCTCGCGGAGCTTCGTGTCGGCCAGCGACGGCATGAGGGCGCTCATCGTGAACGGCATGGTGAAGATGAGGTGACCGCAGATGAGCAGCACACCGCTGGGGCGCAGCCCGGCGAAGGTACCGATGAGCGAGATCGACAAAGCGATACCTGGAATGGCCAACGGGATGTTGACCGCGCTGGTCAAAGCGTTCTTCAGCCACCCGGGAAGATTCGGGGCATACCACGCAAACGGCCCCACGATAAGGAGGTTGAGCGCGACGACCAACATCGCGACCAGGAAGGATCGCAGGATCATCGGCCCGATCTTCATCCAGCCGAGAATGAACCAGTCCAGGGTGATCCCCTTGCCCCAGGGACCTTGCGAGAAGTCGATGGACGTCGCCGCCACGAGGGTGGCCAGGACCGGCAGGACGATGAACACGAGCATGATCCAGCTGAGGATCCGGCCAACAGTGAGATGGTCGAAGGACGATCCTGCCTTCTTAGCGTCGCTCCCGCCCGGGGCCTGCTTCGGTGTGGCCGCCCCGCCCGGGGCGACCACCATGGCGGATTGTACAGGTGCAGAACTCATGGCTTAGCCCATCTTCCTTTCCACCAGGTGTGCGCACAGCTTGCCGGCGGCGAGAGCGCCGATGGCCAGCAACGCGAGGACCACGGCAAATGCCGAGGAGGTGGCAATGTAGTAGCCGTTGTTGAGGGCGTCGACGACGTCGAGCGGCAACAGCCGGATACCTTCTGATAGCGCGGCGACGGTGCCGTAGCCACCGAGCGCGACGGCCGCGGCGGTACCGGACACCTCGATCGCGGCCGGCAGGATCAGCGGCAGCGTGACGGTGAAGAACACCCGTGCCTTAGATGCACCCAGAGAATGCGCCGTGTCCTCCAACTCCGGATCGATGAGATCTGCCGCGCCGCGCAAAGGCGACACGATGCGCGGAATGGAGAAGTAAATGTAGGCAATCATCAGCCCCAGGTAGCCGAACGCGGCGCCCTTGAGGAAGGGAATGACCTCCCCCAGCAGGCCCGTGCGGCCGGTGAGCACGATGGCGAAGAAGCCGATGATGATGCCCGGAAGGGTGATCGGGAAGGTAATGAGCGCGTCGGTGTACTTCGTCGACGTACCCGTCCGGGCTTTCTTCGCCAGGTAGAGCACGGTCGGGATGGACGCCACCAAGGTGATGATGACGGATCCCAGACCGATAATCAGCGAGTTGATGATCGACTTGGTCAATCGTTCGGAGCCCACGAACTCTCCGTAGTATTGCAACGTCGGTCCCGGGTTCTCATACGCTCCCACCTCCCCAAGCCCGAAGGAGGTAGCAATGAGCACGATCACCGGATAGATGCCGAAGATCAACACGATCAACAGGGTCGGCGCTACAAGCAGCAGTCCCGACGACGATTTTTTGGAAGCCATGTCAGGCCTTGTCTCGGTGAGCTAGGCGCGGGGAGCGGCTAGCTCATCTCCTTACGGTAGCGGGCGTTGAAGTCCTGCTGAACCTCGCCCTGCTTGAGGTAGTCGATGGTCACGGCGCGCTCGTAATCAGCATCGGGGAGGAAGGAGTCCTTGACCTGATCCGGGATGCTGCCCACCGCCGGGCCCATAAAGCCCTCGGCGAAGAGGGCCTGCCCCTCCTCCGTGAAGTAGAAGTCCAGGAGCTTCTTGCCGTTTTCCTCGTGCGGCGCGCCATTGACCAGGCCGACAACGTAAGGGATCCGCAGGGAGCCTTCCTCCGGGATGACGAGGGTGACGTTGGCGCCTTCGTCCTTGAGCTGGTAGCCGTTGAAGTCGGCGTCAATGAGGATGGGGATCTCGCCCTGGGCGACCTTGGCCGTCGCGGTCTGCGCGGAGATGATCGCCCCGTTGTCCTTGAGCTTCTTGAGGTACTCGAAGCCCGGATCCCAGTTGTCGAGGTCACCGCCCATGGCGATGTTCGCGGCGGTGGCGACCGAGTAGCCGACGGCCGCCTGGGTCGGGTCAAGGAAGCCGACCTTGCCTGCGTACTCGGGCTTGAGCAGGTCCGCCCACGACTTCGGCACCGGAGCCCCGTCCAAGTGATCCTCGTTGACGATGAACGCGACGGTGCCAGCGTGAACCGTCGTCCAATTGCCGTCCGGATCCTTGAGGTTCGGATCCACTTCTTCCGTGCCAGCCGGCTTGTAGGGCTGCAGCACTCCCGCGTTCTCCAGCTGCTCAGCGAAGGCGATGCCCACGTAGGCGACGTCCGCGACCGGGGAGGACTTCTCCGCTTGCAGGGCGGCCAGGGTCTGGCCGGAGTTCTTCGGATCGTTGGGGGCCGCGATGCCGGTCTCGGCCTCGAACGCGTCGAGCACCTTGCCGTAGTTGCCCCACTTTTCCGGAGTGTTGTACGTGATGACGATGTTATCGCCAGCAGCCTCGGAGCCAGCACCACCCGCGGCGCTATCCAGCGCACCGGTGTTTCCGCAGCTGACAAGGAACAGGCTCGTGCTCACAAGCACCGCAGCCCGGGTGAAGAAGTTGGCACCATTTTTCATGGTTCTACCTCGATTTTTAGGAGATCGTATACAGCAGCGATAACGCTATTGACCCTCGTGAAACGAACGGTTACTTATCCTTAGCCGGACAGTTAAACCACCATGAATATTGCCGTCGGTCAGGCCGGCCACGAGCACGCACGCAAGCACGATCGGAACGCCACCCTCGCCTCTGTAGACTCATAAAGAAATGCATCAGACCGGATCAATCCACGACCACAGCGAGGTGAACCATTCATGACTATTAGCGCCGTCGATATGTTCAGTATCGGAATTGGCCCGTCGTCCTCCCACACCGTCGGCCCCATGCGCGCCGCCGAGGCGTTCATGGCCGAACTCGGCGAACGCCGCCCGGACGCCGCCCTCATCCGCGTGGAATTCCGTGGCTCTCTTGCCGCCACCGGCCGCGGGCACGGCACGGACCGGGCAACGCTGCTCGGCCTCGTGGGATGGACACCGACGACCGTCACCCCGGACGTCGCCCCCTACTACGGCACCCCGATTGCCCCGATGGGCACCATCACCGGCCCGAGCGGGACGGTCAATTACGAGCTGATCTTCGACTTCTCCCCCGTCCCCGAGCACCCCAACTGCGTGATCTTCTCCGCCCTGGACGCCGAGGGCGCCTACCTCATTCAAGACAGCGAGTACTTTTCCGTCGGCGGCGGCTTCATCCTCTCCCGCCGCGAGATCGACGCCCAGCTCGCCGCCACGAAGGCTGACGACGCCCCGCTGGGCATGGCCGCGGCGGCGCACACCGAAGAGACCATGCCGTACCCCTTCAGGACGTGGTCGGAACTGCTCGCGTATTGCACGTCCTCGAAGCAGCGCATCGCCGACGTCATGCTCGCCAACGAGGCGGCGATTCACGGCACCACGGACTACACCCTCGCCCATCTCGATGCCGTGTGGGCCGCCATGCAGGACTGCGTCGCCGCCGGGCTGGACACGGACGGCATCCTCCCGGGTGGGCTGCAGGTGCAGCGACGCGCCCCGGATTTGCTCAACCAGCTGAAAAACCGTGGACAGGAGGCGCATGACGACGCCCTCTACGCCATGGACTGGATCAACCTTTACGCCCTGGCGGTCAACGAGCAGAACGCCGGCGGCGGACGGGTAGTCACCGCCCCCACCAATGGTGCCGCCGGGATCATCCCGGCAGTGATGCACTACGCCAAAGATTTCCTCGCCGGGTTCGACGATACGAAAGCCCGCCGCTTCCTGCTCACCGCCGCCGCCATCGGCATCATCATCAAGGAATCCGCGTCTATTTCCGGGGCGGAGGTGGGCTGCCAGGGTGAGGTCGGATCCGCCTCGGCGATGGCCGCCGCCGGGCTGTGCGCACTCATGGGCGGCACGACCGCGCAGGTGGGCAACGCCGCCGAGATCGCACTCGAACACAATCTGGGGCTGACGTGCGACCCGGTCGGCGGCCTCGTGCAGATCCCGTGCATCGAGCGCAACGCCATCGGCGGTGTCAAGGCTGTCAACGCCGCCCGCCTCGCTCTCTACGGCACGGGCGTGCACCGGGTCTCGCTCGACGACGCCGTGGCCACCATGGCCGAGACCGGCCGGGACATGCTCACCAAGTACAAGGAAACCTCCATGGGCGGGTTGGCGATCCGCCTCGGGTTCCCCGTGTCCCAGACCGAATGCTAGCCGGGGGAGCTAGAGCACAGCCTGCAGCGTCTCAACGACGGCGTCGAGACGCACCGCCTCCTGGGAGTGCTCGGCGAGGTTCTTGACCTGCACCTCGCCGCTTTCCAGCTCGGATTCGCCGAGGACCAGGGCGAAGCGGGCGTTCGCCCGATCGGCGCCCTTCATCGCACCCTTGAGACCACGATCGCCGTATGCCATATCCGCGGAGATCCCGGCCGCCCGCAGGTCATTGACGAGCACGGCCAGGGCCTTCTTTGCAGCTGCGCCGAGGGCAACACCGTAGACGTCGACGCGCCGATCCACCCCGTCGAGGGTGACCCCCTCAGCCTGCAGAGCCAGCACGGTGCGGTCCACGCCGAGGCCGAAGCCGATACCGGAGAGGTCCTGCCCGCCAAGCTGCGCCATGAGGCCGTCATACCGGCCGCCGCCACCGATGCCCGACTGGGCGCCGAGTCCGTCGTGAACGAACTCGAAGCAGGTCTTGGTGTAGTAATCCAAACCGCGGACCATGCGCTTGTTGATGACGAAGGGCACCTGCAGATCCTCCAGCAGCCCGGTGACCGTCTCGAAGTGCTCCCGGGACTCGTCCGAGAGGTAGTCGAGCATGAGTGGCGCGTCCGCGGTCATCTCCCGAACGTCTTCTCGCTTGTCGTCGAGCACCCGCAGCGGGTTGATTTCCGCGCGGCGGCGAGTCTCTTCGTCGAGCGGCAGCGCAAAGAGGAACTTCTGCAGCTTCTCCCGGTAGGCCGGCCGGCAGGTGCTATCCCCCAAGCTGGTCAATTCCAGCCGGAAACCGGTCAATCCCACCGAGCGGTAGCACCGATCCGCCAGGGCGATGATCTCCGCGTCAAGCGCCGGGTCGTCCACGCCGATCGCCTCGACGCCCACCTGCTGCAGCTGGCGGTAGCGGCCGGCCTGCGGGCGCTCGTAGCGGAAGAACGGCCCGTAGTAGTTCAGCTTGACGGGCAGCTGGCCGCGGTCCAGATTGTGCTCGATGACCGCCCGCATAACACCGGCGGTACCCTCCGGGCGCAGGGTGACTGAGCGGTCACCACGGTCGGCGAAGGTGTACATCTCCTTGCTCACCACGTCCGTGGACTCGCCCACGCCGCGGGCGAACAAGTGAGTGTCCTCGAACACCGGAAGCTCGATGTGCTGGTAGCCGGCCCGGCGGGCCTGGCGGGCGAATTCATCGCGCACCGCGATGAACGTCGCCGACGCCGGCGGCACATAATCGGGAACGCCCTTCGGGGCGCTCACTGCCTGGAACTTCGTGGAATCGGTCATAGGGCCTTAGCTTACAAGGTGCCCCGGAGGTTTCGAGGGATGAGGAACGGGTTGGAGGCTCGCTCCACGGCCATAGACGTCGTCGGGCCGTGCCCGGGAAGCAACGCCAAAGAATCGGCCAACGGCAGCACGACATCTTGCAGGCTGGCCTGCATGGCGGCGTCGTCGGAGTGCGGTAGGTCGGTGCGCCCGATGGAGCCGCGGAAGACCACGTCGCCAACAAGCACCATTTCCGCATGCTCAAGCAACACACTGCCTGGCGAGTGGCCCGGGGCGTGGCGCACCGTGAAGGACTCACCGACGAAGTCATAGACCTCGCCGTCAACGAAGAAGCGCAGGTCCTCGATGGGGGTCATAGAGTCGGCGTCGAAGAGCTGCCGGGATTGCTCGGACACTCCCTCGCCGCGGTCGAGCATGAAGGCGTCATCGGCGTGGATGTACACCGGGCATTGCCACGCGGCGGCGAGGTCACCGGCGTCGCGCGTGTGGTCGATGTGGCCATGTGTGAGCAGGATGGCCTCCGGGGCCAGGCCCTCCTTGTTAAGCTTCGACACCAGGAAGTTACGGGTATGCATGCCAGGATCGACGACGACGGCCCGTCCCCCACCGGACACGACGTAGGTGTTGGTGCGAAACGGGCCGGCGCTGAAACCAGAAATCTCCATACCCGTGGAGACTACTCGCGGCTACTTCAGCGCTGCGAGTGCGGCGTCGTAATCCGGCTCGTTGGTGATCTCAGACACCAGCTCCGTGTAGACCACCTGGTGCTCGGCGTCGGTAACGACGACGGAGCGGGCAAGCAGGCCTGCCAGCGGGGAGTCCGCGAGCGTCACGCCGTAGTCCTCGCCGAAGCTAGCGCGGAAGGCCGACGCCGCCACCGAATTCTCGATGTTGTGCGCCTCACAGAACCGGCCCTGGGCGAAGGGCAGGTCCTTGGAGATGTTGATAACGACGGCGTCGTCGAGCTTCTCCGCCTCGGAATTGAACTTCTTCACGCTCAACGCACAGACATCGGTATCCAGCGACGGGAAAATGTTGAGGACCAGCTTCTTGCCGGCGAAGTCCGCCGGCGTGACGGCGGAGAGGTCACCGCCGACGAGCTCAAAATCGGGGATGACAGCGCCCACGGCCGGCAGCTCACCGACGGTGTTCGCGGGTTCATTGCTAAAAGTAACGGAAGCCATGGCCGCCACTATAACGACGGTCCCCCAGGCCTGCCACGTACACTTATGGCCTGATCCCCGCAGAACGTAAGGAAAGGTTGCCCAGTGAGCAGCAATAAGCAACGCGGCGAAGAGTCCCTGAAGAACCTTGAGCGGGAGCTGAAATCCCGCGAGCGCAAGCGCAAGCGTGGTCCCATCGGGGTGATTGCCGCGTCGGCCGCCGCCGTCGTCCTCATCGGCGGTGGCATTGTCTACTTCACCAACCAAGATGGTGAGGACGCAATCCAGGCCGACGGCCAGGACACGACCTCCTCCTCCGCCCCGGAGATCCCCGACGCCACCCCCCTCGCGATGAAGCGTGACGAGGCCCTGCCGCCCACCGTCACCTGCCAGTACGGCGAGACCGGCGAGCTGTCGGCAGCGGGCCTTCCGCCCACCGAGAACATCTCCACCGAGGGCACCGTCACGGTCACGCTCAACACGAACCAGGGCGCGATCCCCATGGAACTCGATCGCTCGGTGGCCCCGTGTACCGTCAACAGCTTTGAGCACCTGGCGTTCAAGGGCTACTTCGACGACACCTTGTGCCACCGCATCACCACCGAGGGCATCTTCGTCCTCCAGTGCGGCGACCCGACCGGCACCGGCTCCGGCGGCCCGGGTTTCCAATTCGCCAACGAATACCCCACCGATGAGGCGTCACCGGAGGAGCTCGCCCAGCCGGTGATCTACCCGCGTGGTTCCATCGCGATGGCCAACGCCGGCGCCGATACCAACGGTTCGCAGTTCTTCCTCAACTATGACGACTCCCCGCTGGCTCCCAACTACACCTACTTCGGCCAGATCTCCGAGGAAGGCCTGGCCACCCTCGACGGTATTGTCGCCAAGGGTGCGCAGAACCTCGGGCCGCAGGGTGGTCAGCCCGCGGAACAGGTTGTCATCGAGTCCGCCACCGTCTCCTAAGCCCGAGGCGGGCGGGACTAGGTGGCCACCCGGTAGACGTCGAAGACGCCTTCGGTGTTGCGCATCATCGTCATGAGGGCCCCGAGCTGCTTGGTGTCCGAGACCGTGATCCTAAAGCGGACGGTGATGACCCGGTCGTCGGCACTCGTGGCGTTGAGCTCCAGAATGGACAGCTTCTGCTCCGAGAGCACCCGGGTCAAATCAGCCAACAAGGTCTGGTGATCGAGGGCTTCCACCTGCAACGACGCGGTAAACCCATTGCCCTGAGAGGTCTGTGATGCCCACGCGACATCAATAAGCCGCTCGGGGGATTGCCGTAGCTTGTCCGAATTCGTGCAGTCCACTCGGTGCACGGACACTCCCCCGCCGCGGGTGACGAAGCCGAAGATCTCGTCTCCCGGCACGGGCTGGCAGCACTTCGCCATCTTAGCCATGACATCGGGACTGCCCTCCACGAGCAGAATGTCGTCGGTCGCCGCCTGTCGAGGCCGGTGGTCCACCAATTGCGATAGCGTCATCCGCGAGGCCAGGGTATCCACGGCGTCGTCCTCGTCGCCGAACATGGACACCAGCCGCTGGGCGACGTGCCGCGCGGACACGTGACCGGCGCCGATGGCTGTATACAACGCGTCGACATCCGGGTAGTGCAGCTGGGTCGCTACCTGCCGCATGGACTCGGCGGTAAATAGCCGGTGCATGGGCAACCCACCGCGCTGCACCTCGGCAGCCAACGCGTCCCGCCCTGCCTCCAGGTGTTCTTCCCGGCGTTCCTTGGCGAACCATTGCCGGATCTTTGCCCGCGCTCGCGGGGAGACGACGAACTTCTCCCAGTCCTTCGACGGCCCGGCTGCCGGGTCCTTAGAGGTAAAGATCTCGACCCGGTTTCCGGACTTCAGCACCGTCTCTAACGCGACGAGCTTGCCGTTGACCTTCGCGCCGATGCACCGGTGGCCCACCTCGGTGTGCACGGCGTAGGCGAAGTCCACCGTCGTCGCCCCCGCCGGCAAGCTGATGACATCGCCCTTAGGAGTGAAGGCGAAGATCTGCTTCGCGGCGAGGTCGAAGCGTAGCGAATCGAGGAACTCGTTCGGGTCGGCCGCTTCCTTCTGCCAGTCGAGGAGCTGGCGCATCCACGCCATGTGCTCGACTTCAGCCTGGTCGCCCTTGTGTGAGCCCTTCGTTTCCTTGTACCGCCAGTGTGCCGCCACTCCGAACTCGGCGTTGTAGTGCATCTCATGGGTGCGCACCTGCACCTCAAGCGGGCGTCCCAGGGTGGACATGACCGTGGTGTGCAGGGACTGATACACCCCGAACTTAGGCGAGGAGATGTAGTCCTTGAACCGCCCCGGCACCGTGGCGTACAGGGAGTGCACCACGCCAATGGCGGCATAGCAGTCGTTGACATTGTCGACGAGGATCCGCAAACCCACCAGGTCGAAAATCTCGTCGAACTCCCGGCCGCCGACGATCATCTTCTGGTAAATGGACCAGTAGTGCTTCGGCCGGCCCTGAACTTCGGCCTTGATGCCGTTGTCGCTCATGGCCTTGGACAGCTCGCGGCTGATCTCCTCCAGTGCCCGGTCACGGGAGGGCGCTCGGTCGGCCACCAACCGAACGATTTCGCTGTACTTCTTCGGGTACAAGATGGCGAAGGAGAGATCCTCTAACTCCCACTTGACGTTCGCCATTCCCAGCCGGTGCGCGAGCGGGGCGATGACTTCGAGGGTCTGCCGGGCCTTCTTGGCCTGCTTTTCCGGGGGCAGAAACCGCATGGTGCGCATGTTGTGCAGCCGGTCCGCGACCTTGATGACCAACACCCGAGGATCATTCGCCATGGCCACGATCATCTTGCGGATAGTCTCCGCTTCGGCCGCCGCGCCCAGGGCCACCTTGTCGAGCTTGGTGACCCCGTCGACGAGCCGGGTCACCTCATCACCGAATTCAGCCGCGAGGTCCTCCAGCGAGTACTCGGTGTCCTCGACCGTGTCGTGCAGCAGGGCGGCCACGAGCGTCGTGGTGTCCATGCCGATCTCCGCACAAATGGTGGCGACTGCGAGGGGGTGGGTGATGTACGGGTCACCCGATTTGCGCAGCACTCCCTCGTGCAGGCCCTCGGCCCGGGTGTAGGCGCGGTTGAGCAGTTCGGCGTCGGCTTTCGGGTGGAACTCTCGGTGAATGGACAGCAAGGGATCGAGGACCGGATTGGACCTCGCCCGGCCAACGCCGGTGAGCGACCGGGCTAGGCGCACCGACATGCTGCGCACGCTCGATGATGACTTTCGAGAATTCTTATCCGTTGTAGAAGCCATGTCGCCTACCTCCTGCTGCAAACCGCCTACGCCTAGTGCAAGTCGTTAATGACGACCAACGGCGCGTCGTCCAGCACCGCGCGCCCGCCGAGCCCGGCGACCTCAAGCACCACCGCGTACCCGGTTACCTCAGCGCCTTCCTGGCGCACCAGCCGAGCGGCGGCGGCCATGGTCCCACCGGTAGCCAGGACATCGTCGATGAGCACGACGCGTGTGCCCGCGATGTCCCACGCATCCGCCGGAATCTCCAGCGCTGACGTTCCATACTCGAGGTCGTATTCAACCGAGTGCACCGGCGGCGGCAGCTTCCCGCGCTTGCGGATAGCCAGAACACCGACTCCCAGCTCGTAGGCCACAGCAGATCCTAAGAGGAAACCGCGGGCGTCGAGGGCACCGATGAAGTCGGCCCCGAGCTCCCGGCAGACCTTGACCAGCGCGGTGACGATCGCGTGGAACGCCTCCGCGTCCGCCAGCACAGGGGTGAGATCCTCAAACACCACACCGGGGGCGGGAAAGTCCTTGACGAGGCGGATGTTGTCCGCGATGGCCTCGTGGGCGCTGGAGTATTTATTCTGGGGATTCACTGGTTGCCTTCTCGTCCGAAACCTGCCACCGATCCACATTCCAGCCGATGCCGGCGGGACCTGTATACACCACCACGTTACCCACCGCCTTGTCGAACACGAACGCTCGGGGCTGTGCGGAAAGCGGGAGCAGTGGCAGCTCTTGCCACAGCCGCTGTTCCTCCACGCGCAGCTGCTCAAGGTCGCGGGCATTACTCGATACCGAGCTGTGTTCCGCCTGCGGGTCGACGGCCCCCAGGTAGGCATCAATCGTCCCCTCAGTCCACGAGGGCGTGCCCTCGGCGTCGACGTATGCGCGACCCAGATCGGCCATGCTGGCCGAGTCCACGCCGGCGTCGACGACGGTGATTCCCGCGCTCTCACAGCCGGCGGCGATCGCCTCCACCATGCGGGCGTAGCGCTCGTTCGGGCCCGCGTACCCGATGCGCACCGTCGTTGCTGAAAGCAGCTCAGCTTCCTGTGGGTCCACGCTGCCGTACTCGGCGGCGATGTCCTCAAGGCGGTGGCGTACTGGATCAATGTGATAGACGGTGTGCACGGCCACCGGCGGCACCTCCACGCCGGACGCCTCGCTCGAGACGGCGGCAATAGCTGAGCGATCGATGCACGCGGCAAGGGCTCGCCGATTGTCCGGCTCCGCCAGCGGGCCGGTGTCCGAGAACCGCAAAGCCTCGGTGAGCAGCCCCACCTGGGATTCAACGTGGTAGGGATTATCCGGGTTATCCCGGTTCACCCACGCCGGCACGGCGACGGGAGTCTCCGCCACCTGCAGAGCGCCGTTGCTGGCAAGCTCGGCGGCGTCCGAGGACGACGGCCACAAGGTGATAGCCGGCTCCGCGGCGGGCGCCCCGTAGTAGGCGGGGTTGGCCACGAGGTGGACCTCTCCGGCTTCACCTACCGAGTCGATGCGCAGCGGGCCCGAGGACACCTGCAGCGTGGGGTCGAACTCGGCGAGGCGGAAGCCGTGATTCCATATATCGGCCACTCCGGCAAGCTGGGCTCGGTCGCCGGCATCGAGGGCGTTGTGCAACTGTGCCTCATCCATTCCGGCGGCGGCCGCGATGGTGTGCGCGGGCAACACGGTCCCGGGGCCGAACATCTCCCGCCAACGTTGGCCACGCCCCTCAGCAAAGGTGACGCGGAATCGCTTCGCCTCGGGCTGGCATTCGAACCCGGCCACGTCCTGAGCGATCGGCTGGTGAGAGTCGAAAAGGTCCGGCATCGCCCCGGCGGCGTACGCCAGCTGGAAATCGACGCACGTGATGGGGTTGCCGTCGGAGAACACGGCGTTGTCAGCGATGGTGTAGCTGACCTGGAGGGAATCTGTCGGCAGCTCGTCAGCGGAGACTAGATCCACGTTGGGAATGATCTTGCCGTTGGGGCCGGCGATGAATGCCCCCGGGTAAATGCGAGCGGCCACCTGCTCCGCGTTGACGCCGACGCCTTCCCGGGAGGCGGCGTTCGTCGTCACCAGCGGCGAATTCAGCACGTAGCCGACGCCGTCGGCGCGGCTGGCACCCTCCTCCGCACCCGGAGAGCAGCCGGTGGCGATGATCGTGGTCAGCAAGGCGCTGCTCACCAGCGCGCGACGTCGGTTCATGGGCGACTGCTCCTTGATGAGTAAACTACGAGCGATTCGGCCGCCACGTGGTAGCGGTCTCGCCGGACCCGGGGTGGACACCCCTCGGGGTAATCACGGTGCGCTTGGCTCGATCCGGTCGGGTCTCTTCCTCTTCATCATGCCCCGCGTCCGCGAGGCCGGAAGCCCCTTCTGCACCGTTCGCGCCAGCCTCGGCGGCCCGGTAGCGCAACACTTCGGCTGTGTGGCGCCGGTAGCGGCGCTGCCTAGTGACAATGGTCACCAGCAGCGGGGTGGCCAGGAACAGCGAGGACAACAAGCCTTCGACGACGCCGATGAGCTGAATGACGGCCAGGTCTCTCAGCGTACCGATCCCCAGCAGCCACACGGCAACCACGAACAACGCCACGATGGGCAGCGCCGAGATCACCGACGTCGACAGCGAACGCATGATGGTCTGGTTAACGGCCAGGTTGGCCTGCTCGGTATACGTTGCCCGCCGAGACTCCAACACACCGGCGGTGTTTTCTCGAACCTTGTCGAAAACCACCACCGTGTCATAGATGGAGAAGGTCAACACCGTCAGCAGGCCAATGACAACCGCCGGGGAGACCTCCAGCCCGAACAGGGCGTAGAGCCCGGCGATGACGACGCCGTCCACCACGAGGGCCAGCAACGCCGCGGCGGCCATTTCCTTCTCCAGGCGCATGGCGACGTACACGCCGGCCAGGACCAGGAACACCAACATCGACAGGACCATGCGGTTGGTGATCGTCGATCCCCACGACTCGGAGACGTTGGACACGCCGATCTCGCTCACCCCGAGCCCGGAGGCGCCGTAGGCCTCCACGATGGCAAGCCGGGCGGCCTCCGCCTGGTCCTCGGTGAGCTGGTCGGAGTTGATCTCCAGCACGCGGGAGTCACCGGCGCCAACGATCTGGGTCAACTGGGCCTCGACACCCGTCGCCTCCTCAAACGTGGTCTCGACCTGCTCAGCCACAAGGTCTCCGGCAGGCATGGACACCTTAGTGCCGCCCTCGAAGTCGATGCTGAGGTCGAAACCGCGCACCAGCATGGCGACGACGGAAATGACGAGGAGAGCGATGGTGATGCCGTACCACAGCTTGCTGTGCTGGATGATGCGGAACCCGCCGT
This sequence comes from Corynebacterium uterequi, assembly GCF_001021065.1. NCBI lineage: Bacteria > Bacillati > Actinomycetota > Actinomycetes > Mycobacteriales > Corynebacteriaceae > Corynebacterium > Corynebacterium uterequi. Next base: position 1,304,316 of record NZ_CP011546.1, read on the forward strand.
CGCCGGTGTAGAGGCGATCGAAAAAGGATACTCGGCTGGGTGCGTGGGCGGTGCTGCTCATCGGTTAGTTCTCCTCGTTCGTCGTCTCGACGGCGCCGTCGGCGCGCTGCCGTTCGCGCTGCGCTTCCGCGTACCGGATCATGGCTCCCAGGCCGTTGACACTTCCCTTGGACCAGAACCGGCTCCGGACCGCGAGCATCGCCAGCGGGGCGGTAATCAGGAAGGTCACCAAAATGTCGAAGATAGTCATCAAGCCGAGGGTGAAGGCGAAGCCGCGCACCTCGCCGACGGCGAGGGCATACACCACCACCGCGCCGATGAGGGTGACGACGTTACCCGTGACAATGGTCTGCTTCGCGCGGTCCCATCCTCGGTGCACCGCGGAGCGGACGGTGCGTCCGGCCCGGATCTCGTCCTTGATGCGCTCGTAGTAGACGACGAAGGAGTCCGCCGTCGTACCCAGGCCGATGATGAGGCCCGCCACGCCGGCGAGGTCCAGCGAGTACCCAATCCAGCGACCCAGCAGCACAATGAGGCCGTAGGACAAGGCCGTGGCCAGTGCAAGGGTCACCAGGGAGATGAGGCCGAAGAGGCGGTAGTAGAAGAAGACGTACACGGCGATGAGTGCGAAACCCACGAGGCCGGCGATGATGCCCGCCTTGAGGGCCGCGGCACCCAACTGCGGCGGGATGGTTTGGGTGGTGCCGCCCGGTTCACCGTTTTCGCCGGCGAAGGACAGCGGCAGCGCGCCGTAGCGGAGGTTGTTAGCCAGGGCGGTCGCCTCCTCCTGGGTGAAATCGCCGGTGATGGACGTCGCCGAGCCGTAAGGGGTGGCCGACTGGATAACCGGCGCGGAGATGACCTGCGAGTCCAAGGTGATAGCGACCTGTTCCTGGAGGTTCTCCGTGGTCAGCTCAGCCCACGTGGCGGAGCCGTTGGCCTTTCCTTCGGTCTCGAAGGAGAAGCTAATCTCCATCTGACCGGTTTCCGGGTTGTAACCGCCGGTGATCGGACGATCGGCGTCGATCTGATCACCAGTCAGGCGCGGACCGTCCTCGTCGGTCACCCCGGACAACAGCGGGGCGGGTTCAAGCACATAGGGCTGGCCGTTCGCCGGATCACAGGTGACCAAGGGCTTAGCCGGATCGTCGGTGCCGGCGAGCGGGTCCGTGCGGTCCGGGGTACAGACGAGCAGCGACGAGGCCGCAGCCTGCACGGTGGGATCGCTCGACTGGCGATCCGCCAGCAGGACCTCGATCTGCTCCTCGCGGCGATCGCCTGCCTCGATGGCGTTACTGACCGGGGCGGGGGGCTGTGCGCTGACCTGCGGGGTGGCGATCTCCTCGGCCGCCGGGTCCTGTTGCTTGAGCAGCGCGTTGAGGCCAGATACCAGCTTATCGAGGCCGGCCTGCGCCTCCTCGGGCGTGAGGATGCCGTGTTCCACCCACCGGTTAGCCATCTCTTCGGTCGCCGTGGGCATGGAGAGCACGTCGGGCAACCCCGGCTGGGCCACGGGCCTGAACAGCAGCTGGGAGGTCTGGCCGACGGCCTGCGCCTGGCTGGCGTCCTCACCGGGAACGGTGATGACCAGGGTGGAGCCATCGGCGACGACCTCGGCGCCCGAGACGCCCATGCCGTTGACTCGGTTTTCGAGAATGGTGCGTGCCTGGGACAGCTGCTCCGGGGTGGGGTTGTCACCCTGCGGCACGAGCGTGATGCGGGTGCCACCCTGCAGGTCGATGCCCAGGCGGGGCGCTAGGGACTTATCGCCGGTGAGGAAGATAAGGCCGTAGACGGTCGCCAGAATGAGGATGAAAAGGCCTATGGCGCGCTTCGGCCACGCGCGTTTCGCGTGCCCGGCTCCACCTGTGCGCCGCTCTTGTGCTGCCACGTTTCCTCGATCTTTCTTCTACTAATGCTTCACATTGTTGCGCGAGGACCGACCACGGATCCTAGCGACGGTCCTCGTCAGTGGTGTCCCCAAGCACCCGGTCTTCCGCCGAGGTCGGCCTCTCCTCCGAGTAGTCAACACCTTCGGCGTTGCCCGCCACCGGTTCGGCCGCCGGCTCGACGATGTCCGCATTATCGACCGGCACCGGGTTCACTCGGGCGATGCTGGCCCGCTCGACGGTGACCACGACGTCGTCGGCGATGTCTAGGTCCACGACGGTCTCATCGAGCCCGACGATCACACCGTGCAGCCCGGAAGCGGTAATCACCGCGTCACCTACCGACAGCGCGGCCTGCATCTGCAGAACCTGGGCCTGCGCCTGACGCTGCTTCCGGGCCATGAAGAACGTCGGAAGCAAGAAGACGGCAAAAATGACGATAAGAAACAAAAGGTCCATAGCTGGCTAGTGTGCCAGAAACCAGTAACCCCGTGCGACTTGACCCCGCCACTGCTTCACAGCTACTAATCCAGGCCGATTGTCCCCGCTGGCGGCTCTAGTCCGAGGTGGCGCCACGCCTTCGCCGTCGCCACCCGGCCGCGGCCGGTCCGCGACATGAAACCGGCGCGAACCAGGTAGGGTTCGCACACTTCTTCCACCGTGCTCGGTTCCTCACCGACGCCTACCGCCAGCGTGTTGACCCCCACCGGTCCCCCGCCGTGGCTGCGCACCAGGGCACCGAGCACGGCGCGGTCGAGCCGGTCCAGGCCCGCGCTGTCCACATCGAAGACTTCGAGCGCCGCCCGGGCTGCCGTCACCGTGACCTGACCGTCGTCGTACACGTCGGCATAATCGCGCACCCGCCGCAGTAGCCGGTTGGCGATGCGGGGCGTTCCCCGGGAGCGGGAGGCGATCTCTACCGCGGCGTCGGCATCGATTCGCACGTCGAGGATCTCCGCCGCCCGGGTCACCACTTGTGTGAGATCGGCAACGTCGTAGAACTCCATCTGGGCGGTGAAGCCGAAACGGTCGCGCAAGGGGCCGGTCAGCATGCCCGCGCGGGTGGTGGCACCGACGAGGGTAAAGGGTGGGATTTCCAGCGGAATGCTCGTTGCGCCTGGGCCCTTGCCGACGATGACGTCGATGCGAAAATCTTCCATGGCCATGTACAGCATCTCTTCGGCTGGACGGGCGATGCGGTGGATTTCATCGATGAACAACACGTCGCCCTCCATGATGTTGGAGAGCATCGCCGCCAGGTCGCCTGCGCGCTCCAGCGCAGGGCCGGAGGTCATCCGGAGGCTCGTGCCGAGCTCCTGGGCGATAATCATCGCCATCGTCGTCTTACCCAGGCCAGGCGGCCCGGACAGCAGGATGTGATCCGGGGTCACCGATCGCTGCCTCGCCCCGGAAAGCACGAGGCCTAGCTGGGTGCGGACCTTGGGCTGGCCGATAAATTCCGCCAGGGACTTGGGGCGCAGCGACTTTTCGACGTCACGCTCACCGGGTTGCTGCTGGGGGCTGACCGGTGTGACGTCGGGCAGTTGAAACTCTGTGCGTTCGATGTGCGCCATGGCGCTTCTCCTTCTCCCTTAAGACTAGGCCCGGCCTAGCTGGGCGAGTGACGTCCGCAGGGCAGCCGCCGTGGTGATGTCCGGGTTCTCAGCAACGACGCCTTCCACCACCGGGCCTGCCACACGGTCAGTGAAACCGAGACCAACCAGCGCCTCCGTCACCTGCTGGGCCACCTGGGCAGCACCTGCTGGCAGCGGCGCAGTAACCTCCGCCTCGGATTCCGCCGGGGCAAACGCGGCCACCTTGTCTTTGAGCTCGACGACGAGCCGGTCCGCCATCCGCTTGCCCACCCCGGGGATGGTCTGGAGTGTTTTGGCGTCCGAGGCCGCGACGGCTCGGGCGATCTCGCCGGGGCCGAAGCACCCCAGGCACGCCAGGGCCAACTTGGGCCCCAGGCCGGACACCGTCTGCAGCAGCAGGAACATCTCTCGCTGCTCTTCGCCGGAGAACCCGTAGAGGGTGAGAGAATCTTCCTTCACCACGAGGTGCGTGATGACCGTGGCCTCCTGGCCACGCCGCAGGCCGGCTAGCGTGGCGGGGGCGGCGAGGAAGCGGTACCCCACTCCGGCGCATTCGATGACAGCGTTATCGGCGCCGATGGCGACGACGTTTCCGCGTAGGCAGGCAATCATGGCTGCTGCGTCCTTTCCTTAGCTAGGGCGGGGCGGCCGGCGTGACCCGCCACACTGGCGGTGCGGGCCAGCACTGGCGCTCGCCAGCAGTGGCACACCGCCAGCGCTAGGGCGTCGGCGGCGTCGGCCGGTTTCGGTGCTTCGCTGAGGCCCAAGATACGGGTAATCATTGCCGTCATCTGCTTTTTGTCCGCCCGGCCGTTGCCCGAGATCGCCTTCTTCACCTCTGAAGGGGTGTAGTGGTGCACCGGGATACCCAATTCAGCGGCGGCGAGAATGAGCACGCCGACGGCGTGAGCAGTATGAATGACGGTCGAGACATTTCCGCGCTCGAACAGCCTCTCGATGGCAATGACATCCGGCTGGTAGTCCGCAATCCACTCGCGAACGCCAGCGGAAATGCTTAACAGCCGCTCACTCAATTCCGCATCGGAGGGCGTGCGCAGCACGCCGACGGAAATGGGCAGCACCGCCCGGCCGCGGCCGGCCTGAACGACGGACAGCCCGCAGCGGGTCAGCCCCGGATCGATGCCCATGACCCGCAGGCCTTCGAGGCTGAGTGGGGCTACACTTCGTTGACGAACATCCACACACATGTTCTACCACAGAAATGCTGCGAGCCTCGCCAGCGGTACGCCTGCGTGTGTCAACGTACCCGGTAGGCAGCGTTAGCTACCTACCGGGGCAAAGCAGTTAGGCCTCGAGGGCGGCGAGGACCTCGTCGGAGAGGTCCATGTTGGTGTAGACGTCCTGGACGTCGTCCGAGTCCTCCAGAGCGTCGATGAGGCGCTGGACCTTCTTGGCGTCGTCGAGCTCCAGCGGCACGAGGACATCAGAGCGGAAGTCCTGACCGGAATCTTCCACCTCGATGCCTTCTCCCTCCAGCGCCGCCCGAACGGCCGGAACGTCGCTGGCGGCGGAAGTGATCTCGAAGAACTCACCCTGGTCGGTGACTTCCTCGGCGCCGGCGTCGAGGACGGCCATGAGCACGTCATCCTCGGTCAGCTCGCCCTTGGGGATGACCACATAGCCGACCCGCTTGAACATGTAGGCCACCGAGCCGGACTCGCCCAGGTTGCCATTGTTCTTGTTCATGGCGGTGCGCACCTCAGCGGCGGCGCGGTTGCGGTTGTCCGTCAGGCACTCGATGAGCATTGCCACGCCATTCGGTCCGTAACCCTCGTAGGTGACGTTTTCCCAGTTCGCACCGCCGGCTTCCTCGCCGGCGCCGCGCTTGCGGGCACGCTCGATATTGTCGTTGGGGACCGAGGCCTTCTTGGCCTTCTTAATCATGTCATCGAGGGTCGGGTTACCGGCCGGGTCGCCGCCACCGGTCCGGGCCGCCACCTCGATGTTCTTGATCATCTTGGCCCATTCCTTCGAACGCTTCGCGTCGTTGGCGGCCTTCTTGTGCTTCGTGGTCGCCCACTTTGAGTGGCCTGACATAGTCGGTTGTTCACCCTTTCGCGTCGGTGGTCGCTGACTGAATAATCTGTCGGGAACTTGTCCGAGTATACGCAGCCGGGCGTCGAAGCCCGCATATCGGTCGGGTACTAGGCTTTCTCGGACTTGGCCAGCTCGGTACGGATAAGCCGCTCTTACGCAACCTTGGCCACCAGAGCGCCGGAACGGCGTCGGAATGTTCGGGTCTGATCCCCTCTTCCCCTACCGGGTGGACACGACCTCGGACAGGTCATAGAAGTCCGGCAAGGGTGCCGTGCCGGCCAGGCGTAACAGCCGAACCAAGGGATGATGACGCACCGCGCGGGTATCGGTCACCGCCGCGTGGTAGAAACGTGCGGCAAGCTCTACGCGCACGTCGGCCTCGCCAAGCAACGGGTGCGTACCCGTGGCCGCCTCCCGCCGGGCCTGCGCCATGGCCGCCTCAGCGGCTAGCCGGGCGGCGGGAGATGCGGAGTCCAGCCGCAAGGATTCAGCTTCGCGCGCGGCCGCGGATGCCTCGGGGATCAAGGCGGCCACCACCGCGGCGCGCCGGTCCAGGGCAGCCATCAACGCCATCCGAGCCTGGTCGGTACGGATGTGGAGCCGGTGAAGCCGTTGCGCAAGGTGGAATGCCCAGGCCACGATGAATGACACTGCGGCCACCAGTGCGATGAGTGCCAGGGTGGATGCGCTCACGGGTGTCTCCTCGTGACCGTCACGGGGGTGCCGGTGGCCACCGCGTCGTACACGGCGAGAATTTGTTTCGACACCACGGCCCAGTCAAAGTCCACGGCGCGGCGTTGGCCCTGTTCGGCCAGATCTGCCCGACGCTGCGGATCCTCGACAAGCGCTGTGAGATGTGCGTGAAGGTCCGCGACGTCACCGGTGCGGAAGAGTTCACCTGCCGGAGCATCGGAATCGGCCGCGCACACATCGGCAAAGGACTCGAGATCGCTGGCCAGGACAGCACACCCGGCGGCCATCGCCTCGACGAGGACGATGCCGAAGGACTCCCCACCGAGGTTGGGGGCAACGTAAACGTCGGCGGCGCCGAGAATGCGTGCCTTGTCCTCCTCCGACACCCTGCCGGTGTAGTCGACGCCGGGCTCGCGTCGGCTCGGCGCCGGCCCTACCACGCGAAGGCGCACTGCGCCGGCGTCGAGCAGGGGCCGAGCCGCCGCCAGCAGCACCTGCAGGCCCTTGCGGGGCTCATCCGCCCGGCCGAGGAACACCACGTCCACCGGGCCGTCTGGATGGACACGCCGGGGCTTGCTCCGAGACGCAAAGAAGGCGGTATCGACGCCGTTGGGGATCACGACGGGGTCGCCGCCGAGCTGCTCGACCTGCCAGCGTCGAGCCGTCTCGGACACCGCAATACCGGCGGTGATCCGCTCCAGATAGGGTTCGAGTAGCCCGCGGCTCAACGACAATAGCGCCGACTGCGTCGCCGACGCGTGATACGTGGCCACCACCGGTCCGCACACCCCGCGCAGCGTCGCCAGGGAGTAGCTCAGGGCGTTGGGCTCGTGGATATGGACCACATCAAACTGGCCCTCGGTGACGAACCTGCGCATGCGGCGAAGAACCATCGGCCCAAACGCCAACCGCGCCACGGAGCCGTTGTAGGAAATGGCCCAAGCCCGCCCGCCACGGGTGACATAGGGCGGGACGTCCGCGTGCCTCGTGGCCGGCCCTAACACCCCGACCGTGTGCCCTTGTTCTCGCAGAACCCTCGCCAAGTCAAGGACATGGGCTTGAACTCCCCCGGGGTGGTCGAGGGAGTAGGGACAAATGAGTCCGATGCGCACGCCGGACCTACTTCGCCCTCTTCGAGCGCCGATCCCCGGGCCACAGCGGCTGAAGGAGGTGCCAATCCTCCGGGTGGGCAGCAATATTGGCCGCGAACGCGTCGGCTACACGCTGCGTCGTCGCCTCGACGGTGGTGACCTCGATAGGTTCCGAGGCGCTCAGGCCCCACCCGTCGCCCTCGAACCAGGAATGGACGACGTGTAGCGCCGCCCCCGTGTCGACGGCCAACTTCGCCGGCCCGGCCGGCATCGTCGTCGTTTCACCGAAGAAGGAGACGTCTACGCCACGGCCGCTGAGATCCCGCTCCCCCAGCAAGCACACCACGCCGCCGGCTTCCAGCACCTCGCGCAAGCGGGTGTAGGGCGGCACCGCTGAGCCGGTGAGAGCGATGACCTCAAAGCCCAGCGACGTCCGAAAGTCCACGAAGGCCTTAAACAACACCTCGGGCTTTACCCGCTCCGCCACCGTCGCAAAGCGGCCGTAGTTCGCCACCAACCACATTCCGGCCATGTCCCAATTCCCCGAATGCGGCAACGTCAGGATCACACCTCGTCCGGCGGCAAGGGAGCGCTCGAACGCAGCCCGGCCGCTCACTCCCGCATCGAGCCGTGCGTGCAAGCGTGGATCGTCGACAATCGACGCAAGTCGGAAGGCTTCTCGCCAGTAGCGGGCGTAGGAGCGCACGGCGTCGCGCACCAGGGCCCGGGTGACATTCTCCGGGCCGACCACGCGGGACAGGTTACGCCTTAGTTGCTCCATGCCCCGGCCGTGGTCACTGACTACGTCGGCCAGACGGTCGCTCAGCCACCGCACCGCAGGCTCCGGGGCAGCGCCGACGAGCCGCCAGGCCAGCAAGTACCCGGCGGCGGTGAACTCGCGGCGCAGCACCAACGGCCACACCGACGTTGACAACGCGGGCATCAGCTACGCTCCCTCGGGCGCGGCGATCGAGCTCGTGGCCAGCGGCGACGACGCCGCGATGCGGAACCGCTGCCACACCGTGAAGGCACTACCGATCAACAGAAGCCAGATCGTGACGTCGATGGCATACGCGACGCCCAATCCCTGCAGTCCGAGGCCGCCCAGTGCGATGATGAGCCTCTCCGGGCGTTCGATAAGACCACCGACCATGGCCATCCCGGAGGCTTCGCCGCGGGCCTTGATGTAGCTAATCACCTGGGACAAGACGAGCACGCCCAACGAGGCGGCGACCAGGGGGCGCGGTGCGGCGTAGCTATAGATAAGCCACCAGGTGATGGCGGCGAACAGCGCGCCGTCGGTGATCCGGTCACAGGAGGCATCGAGGGTGGCGCCGAAACGAGTCCCGCCGCCACGCAACCGAGCCATGGTTCCGTCGACCATGTCGAAGGCAGAGAACAGCCCCGTGAGCACCGCGGCCCACACCAGATATCCGGCGGGGATCAGGGTCACCGCGATGATGATGGCGGCGGCCGCGCTGACCACAGTCATGGTGTTGGGCTCAACGCGACACCGCAGCAGCACGCGGGCGATGGGTTCCACGAACACCTTGGCGGGCTTTCGCCCGTGAACGCTGAGCATGCCTAGACCTCCCCTGCCCCAGCCTGGGCCTCCTGGGCCCCCTGGACCCAGGCCTCGGCGAGCAACGCGCGGGTATCGGCCAGCAACGCCGGAAGTACCTTCGTGGAGTCCAACACCGTCATGAAGTTGGAGTCCCCGGGCCAGCGCGGGACGACGTGGAGGTGGAGGTGATCGCTCACCGAACCACCCGCCGCCCGGCCCAAGTTGAAGCCCACATTGATACCCTCCGGGCGGGACACGCGCTTGAGCGTGCGCACCGCCTCTTGGGCAAACTCCATGAGCTCTCCCGATTCTTCGCTGGTGAGATCCTCAAGGTTGGCCACCTTGCGGTAAGGCACCACCATGAGGTGACCTGCGTTATAGGGATAGAGGTTGAGCAGCGCGTACACGAATTCGCCCCGGGCGATAATGAGGCCCTCCTCGTCAGTTCCCTTGGGAATGTCAACGAAAGGGTCACCGCCTCGCCCGGCTCTTTTGGTGATGTAGGCCGAGCGATACGGCGCCCACAGCCGGAGCAACCGGTCCGGGGTGCCGGCGCCAAAGTCCACGTACTCCGGCACGCTAATCCTCCGACCGGAGGGCGTCGATCTCGCTGCCACTCGGCTGAGAGTTATTGCGCGAACGCACCCACGCCTCGATGATGTTCACGGCCTCGTCCACCGGGACACCGTTGACCTGGGAGCCGTCAAGGAAGCGGAAGCTCACCGCACCCGCCTCGACGTCCCGGCCGCCGGCGAGCAGCATGAAGGGCACCTTGGCGGTGGTGTGGTTACGGATCTTCTTCTGCATCCGGTCGTCGGAAGTATCGACGTCGGCGCGGATGCCGCGTTCCCGGAGCTTTTCGGCCACCTGCTCAAGGTGCGCCGAGAACTCATCAGCCACCGGAATGCCCATGACCTGATGCGGGGCAAGCCATGCGGGGAACGCGCCCGCGTAGTGCTCCAGGAGCACGCCGAAGAAGCGCTCGATAGAGCCGAAGAGCGCGCGGTGAATCATGATCGGGCGCTTCTTGGTTCCGTCGGAGGCGGTGTACTCCAGGCCGAAGCGCTCCGGCAGGTTGAAGTCCAGCTGCACCGTGGACATCTGCCAGGTGCGCCCGATGGCGTCGCGGGCCTGCACGGAGATCTTCGGGCCGTAGAACGCCGCACCCGCCGGGTCCGGCACCAGTTCCAGACCGGACTTCTCGGCCACCTTCTGCAGCACGGCAGTGGACCGCTCCCACACTGCGTCGTCACCGATGTACTTCTCGGGATCCTTGGTGGACAGCTCCAGGTAGAAGTCCTCCAGGCCGTAGTCCTTGAGCAGCGAGAGGATGAACTGCAGCACCTTCGTCAGCTCGTCCTCCATCTGCTCCTCGGTGCAGTAGATATGGGCGTCGTCCTGCGTGAAACCGCGAGCGCGGGTCAGGCCGTGGACCACGCCGGACTTCTCGTAACGGTAGACGGTGCCGAACTCAAACAGCCGCAGCGGCAGCTCGCGGTACGAGCGACCCCGGGAGGCGAAAATGAGGTTGTGCATGGGGCAGTTCATCGGCTTGGCGTAGTAGTCCTGCGCCTGCTTGGTGACGTTGCCCTCCTCGTCGGTTTCGCCGTCGAGCTGCATCGGCGGGAACATGCCGTCGGCGTACCAGTCCAGGTGACCGGACTTCTTGAACAGCTCTCCCTTGGTGATGTGCGGAGTGTTGACGAAGGAATACCCGGCGGCCAAGTGCCGGCGACGGGAGTGCTCCTCCATCTCCAGGCGGATAATGCCGCCGGCGGGGTGGAACACCGGGAAGCCGGAGCCGATCTCATCCGGGAAGCTGAACAGGTCCAGTTCCTGGCCCAGGCGCCGGTGGTCCCGCTTCTCCGCCTCGGCGAGCAGGTGCTGGTAGTCGTCGAGCTTCTCCTTCGACTCCCAGGCCGTGCCGTAGATGCGCTGCAGGCCGGCGTTACGCTGATCGCCACGCCAGTAAGCGGCCGAAGACTTCGTCAATGCGAACGCCGGAATGTAGCGCGTGGTGGGTACGTGCGGGCCACGGCACAGGTCGTGCCACTCGGTGTCTCCGCTACGCGGGTTGACGTTGGCGTAGTAGGTCAGCTCCCCGGAGCCGATCTCCGTGGCCTCGTCGGAATCGGGGTCCACATTCGACTTGTCGGCCACGAGCTCAAGCTTGAATGGCTCGGCGGCGAGGTCCTCGGCGGCCGCCTCCGTGGATTCGTAGACGCCGCGGACGAACTTCTGACCGGACTTGATGATCTTCTTCATCGCCTTCTCCAGGCGCTTGAGATCCTCCGGGGTGAAGGGCTCGGCCACCTGGAAATCGTAGTAGAAGCCGTTGTCGATAGCCGGACCGATGCCGAGCTTCGTGCCCGGGAACTCCAGCTGCACGGCCTGGGCCAGGACGTGGGCGCACGAGTGCCTGATGACGCTGCGGCCCTCCTCCGTCGAGGCGGGAACCGGAGTAAATTCCGCGTCGGTCTCGGGGACGAACGACAGGTCCTTTAACTGGCCCTCAGTGTCCTTGACGCACACGATGGCATCCGGGCCCTTGTTCGGCAGCTCACGCTCCCGCATGGCCTGCCCCACGGGCGTGCCGGCCGGGACGGCGAAGGCGGAGAGATCAAGCTCGACAGTGGTCATAGGTGGTACGCGCTCCTTCTTGCGCTCTGGCGGGTACACGGCATACCTGGCCGCGACGCCGCGTGGAAGACGATGCCTGAGCACAAAGCATAACGCCCGGCCCGCCACCACGATAACGGGACCCGCATCACTGCGCCGCGTCAGCGGAGCATCATGGCGCACCTAGCGCAGCATTAGGCCTTCTCGATGAGGCGCTGCGCCCAATACTCGTCGGCATCCTCGCCTGCGCCGGTTCCCGGCGGCACCCAGTAGACACCGGAGCCAATATGCGTCACCCAGGTGTTGAGCAGGTCGGCCTCGTCGAGCCGGGCTTGGATCGCCGAAAACTGGGCTGCGGAATCCTGCTGGTAGCAAATAAACACCAGGCCCGTGTTTGACAGCTCCTCCGGGCGTGACGCCACCGGGGCCAGGTTGTAGTTGTAGGCGCGGCGTAGCAGGCGCTGCTCCGGGTGGCCGTCCACCGGCATGGCACGGGCGACGTGGCTATTGCGGTCAATGACGGGCAGGCCGAAACCATCCCGGGCGTTAAGGTCCACGTCGTCGAACTCCGTCCCACCGGTCAGTGGCGAGCCGTCAGCCAGGCGCCTGCCCATAGCGTTTTCTCTCGACGACCGGTCCAATTCCTCCCACGTGTCCACGTTCATGTGGATGCGACGCACCACCATGACGCTGCTGCCGCGCAGCCAATCGTCGCCCTCGGGGATAAAGACCTGCTCCGCAAGCTCCTCCGGGGTTCGGGGGTTCTTCGAGCCGTCGAGTTGGCCGAAGAAGTTCCTCGGCGTCGAGGACTCCCCCGATGCCCCCTTGGCATGCAAGAAGCCCTGCTGAAGGTATTCGACGGTGACGTAGGTCGGTGAGATCCGCACCAGGTGGCGCAAGGCGTAGGCGGCGGTCATGGGGTTATCGCTGCAGATCTGCAGCACCGCATCCATCTGGCCCCACTGGGGGTCCAACTGGTCGCGGCTGAAGGCCGGAACGTCGGCGAGGCCAGCCGGCCGTAGCGTCGGCTTTCCAATGACCTCGAAAAATCTGGGCCCGAGACCGCACGTGACGGTGAGGTTGGCGGGCTTGTCGGTCAGCTCCGGTTCCAAGGAACTCGGTGGCACTTCGCCGCGGCACAGCGCTCGGGCGTCCTGCGTCCACATGCGTAGTAGCCGACGCGCCCCCTCCCGATCGACGCCCTCAGTGAAGCGGAAGCCCGCCAGGATGAGATTCGCCTGCGCCGGGGTGGCAATCCCCGCCTGGTGCGGGCCGTCGAACTCCACCGTTTGTGACTCCAGGAAGCGATTCGGATCCTCCGCGACGGCTGCCACCTGCTCCTTCGCGGCTTGTGGTGCACACGCGGCGGCAGCACCGGCGACGACGACGCCTCCGGCCGCAACCCCACCCGCGGTGAGAAAGTCGCGGCGTGAGACATCGTGGGCGTTCATGGGAAAATCCTTACCTTCCTGGAGTTTCTTCGGGATTACCTAGTTGTGGTTAGCGTGGTCGTGCCCGGCATGGTCATGGCCGGCAAGCTCACCGTCGGCGCCGTAGCTCTCCCCACCGGCGGGCATGGCGCGGACCGGGGCGGGCTCAAGCTCCACCATAGAGCCGTCAGCCAGCTCGAGAGTGACCACGACCTCCGCGCCCGCGGGGACCTCACCGGCGAAGTCCATAATCATGAAGTGGTCGCCACCGGCGGCCAGCTCGAAGGACTCTCCCGGTGCGAGCGTGATGGGGGTAGGACGCATCTGCATCTGCCCGTTGACCACCTCGTGGATCTCGTAGCGAGCTTGCCCAAGATCGGTGCTGAAGCCGGTGATGACGACCTCGGCGTCGGTGTTGTTGGTCAGGGTGCCAAAGATGGCGGTCATGTTCGAGTCAGCAGCCTTCTCACGCACGACGGAATCCGTGAACGAGATAGCGGTATCAGCGGCGGGCTCGGTGGTGGCGCTCGACGTAGCCTCCGACGACGGTGCGGCGGCAGTGGTGGAAACCTCGGCGGATTCCTTCGTCTTGGAGGAGGGGTTCTCCAGCTGCGGGCTGCACGCGGTGATAGCAAGTGCGGATGCCGCAGCGACGGCGATGAACAGGGATCGCTTCATGGGGTTAACCTCATGTCTTTCGTTAGTCGGGCTCAATGAACGTTGGGGGTCACCTTCTGGTGGGGCTTAGCTCGACGCGGTGCGACGCCGCTTCTTAACGACCAACCCCACCACGCCGACGGCCGCGAGGACTGCCACGCCTACCGCTACCGTACTCGCGGGAAACGCAGACGGGGACGTGTTCTCTTCCTGTCCGGCGGCCTCGCTATCCGCTTGGCCGTCGGTGGGGCTTGCGGTTTCCCCGCCGGGCGCGGCCTCCGCGTCGCCGACGGGGGCGGCCTCCGCGTCGCCGACGCTAAAGGTCGTCATCCCCCGAGTGGCGTGACCGTCCGAGGACGTGATCTGGAAACCGATGCGATACTGCCCGTCACCCGGATCAAAGCCGTCGGGAAGTGACACCGTCAGCTCCCGGCCATTGATCTCTGGTTCGCCGGTGAACAGTACCTCGTTGGTGTCGACGTTCGACAGGGCGAAAGTGTTGAAGCCTTCGAGGGGCTCGGCGGAGAACTCCAAGGTGAGTTGTTCCGGGAACTCCTCAAGGTGCGCCTCGTGGGCGGGGTTGCCGCCAATGACCACGTCGTGGGCCTGGGCTACATCCCCGGCGCCGACCGCCAACCCCGCCATCACGCCGAGGACAACGGCGACACTGCGAGGAGTGCGTCGAATAACAGTCCCGAAGTGCTGCATGAAAGGTGATCTCCTTGGCTGGTCGGACACGTCATTGATGGAAACAACCGGACCACACCCCGACGGCTAACGCGTCGCCACGTTCCGCGCGGGTGTTCCGGCTTACTCAATAGTCGCAAACATCACGAGGAAAGTTCCCATCCGGGTTCACCGATAGCCCCCGGACGCGGTGAGAAGCCCGCTCGGGCGTCCGCCTGGCAGCGCGTGTGCCCGTTGTTGTGTTCCTGGGAGACGGTTGCCGGGACACGACAAACCCCCACGTCCCGGGAAACCGGGGGTGGGGGTAATTGAGCGGATGACGAGATTCGAACTCGCGACCCTCACCTTGGCAAGGTGATGCGCTACCAACTGCGCTACATCCGCATCGGGTGACTAGCACCCTGTGCGCGATACTGGGATTGAACCAGTGACCTCTTCCGTGTCAGGGAAGCGCTCTCCCGCTGAGCTAAACGCGCAGGACTGTACACAACGTACATGGAGGTGGAAACGGGAATCGAACCCGTGTGCACGGTTTTGCAGACCGTTGCCTCACCACTCGGCCATTCCACCGCGGCGAATGTTTCCGCCTCGTTAAGGCACCGCCAACTTCCCTTTCTAGGGACCGGCGAAACCGGAGCGGATGACGAGATTCGAACTCGCGACCCTCACCTTGGCAAGGTGATGCGCTACCAACTGCGCTACATCCGCATCGGGTGACTAGCACCCTGTGCGCGATACTGGGATTGAACCAGTGACCTCTTCCGTGTCAGGGAAGCGCTCTCCCGCTGAGCTAAACGCGCTTGTTCATTCCAACCAGGCCCGGTGAAATGAGAGCGGATGACGAGATTCGAACTCGCGACCCTCACCTTGGCAAGGTGATGCGCTACCAACTGCGCTACATCCGCACTGCACGTGAGTAACGCTTGGCGTTGCTCGGTGCGTGAAGAAACATTAGCGCGCCACCTCCAGGGGGTGCAAATCCCGTGGTCGGCGGACGATCGGCGCCAACCCCGCATCCCCGACCTCAGCATCCGACCTCACTCCAGCCAAGTGACTGCCGCAACTTAGGGCCACCGCCCACAGTCACGGCCCGCCTGTACCCAGAACTCACCCGTACTGTCACCAACCGCCGCCACACCCCTGCGCGGCAGACTCGCACCCATTCACAACGGCCTAGGCACCATGCTCCACCCCGACCGCACAGGGGCGGCCTACCTGGCAATTAGGTATCGCCAGAAGGCGCGTGCTAGATTGTGTTCCGCACCGCAACGAATGTTGTGCGACGTACGGTCCCATGGCTCAGTGGAAGAGCGTTCCGTTCACACCGGAAAGGTCGCTGGTTCGATCCCAGCTGGGACCACCAATTAAAGGCGCTGGCGACAGCGCCTTTTTTCATTTTCTGGCCGTGCGTTTACGGCAGACGCCGGGATCTCCTGGGGCAGCCCTCTCGGTCGCCATCGTCCCCCTAGCTCCAAAAGAATGACTTTTCCCGCAATTCGCGGTATACGCGAGCGACCTAGTCATGGTGACGGATGCCCGTAGTCCGGGAATAATGAGTAATCTTCATCACAGTAGTTCCCCCGTGTCAGCGCCTGAGCCAACCCTATTCAACGACTCCACGTCGCGGTTGAGGAAGAAGGCTGGCGCGTGGTCTGGATCGGGCGCATGGCGGTAGCGGTCCACCGCCCCCATCGACCACACGGCCCACGATGAGCAGTCTCCGTACCGTTGCCGGTTCGCCTCATCACAATCGAGGGCTTCGCCCGGGTTCTAGAGATCCACGGCGTCGAGTGTGTGGTCCAGCTCTATCTCCCCTACCGGCCTCGGCCCCGTGCGGGTAACGATCTTGTAGCCCGCCCACAACGCGATGGCAATGGGGAGTCCAATATAGGCAACGAGCACCCCGTACCAGCTCAATTCTCCCGCCAGGATGAGGTTGAGCCCTTGTCCTAGGATGACCCCCACAAAGACGATGAGAGCAAACCAGGTGCCAAAGGGATAGAGCTTCGCCCGGTAGCTCAACTCCTCCACGCGGCGCCCTTGCGCCCGAAGCGCGCGGCGGAACCGCACGTGCGCTATGCACACGCCAAGCCACACGATGAAGCCGGTGAGACCCGTCGCGTTATAAAACCAGGAGTACGCGACGGAGTCGCCGACCAGGGAGGACAAAAACCCCAACAGGGAGATCGAGACAGTAACAATCAACCCGCGGACAGGCACCCCGTTGCGCGATGTCCGCCCGAATGCCCGGGGCGCCTTGCCGCTGGCCGCCATGGAGTACAGCAAACGCGAACCTACGTACAAGGTGGAGTTTCCGGCAGAAAGCAACGACGTCAATACCACCGCGTTCATCACCGCGGCGGCGGCCGCCAGGCCGGTGCGTTCGAAAACAAGGGTGAAGGGGCTAGCCGCGATATTGGACTCCGAGGCCGTCAGCAGGTTCGGATCGGTGTAGGGAATAAGAGTGGACACAACGACGATGGCGCCGACGTAGAACAGCAGGATGCGCCAGAACACGGAGTTGATGGCCCGCGGCATGGTGCGTCGTGGATCCTCGGCCTCACCCGCTGCTACTGCCGCGGACTCCACGCCGATGAAGGAGAATCCTGCCACCATGAACACTCCCACTGTTCCGGTGACCCCGCCGACGAAGGGCGCGTCACCCGCCGTCCACTGCGACCAGCCGGCGGTATGCCCGGATACGATGCCGGCGATCATGGCCATCCCCACGATAAGGAAGACGATGATGGTCACCACCTTGATGGACGCAAACCAGAATTCACCCTCCCCGTACACCCTCGCCGAGAACAAGTTCAGCGAGAGGATGATGGTGATAAACGCCAGCGACCACACCCAGGACGGCGACTCCGGGAACCAGAATTTCATCACGATAGAGGAAGCGACAAGCTCCACCGCGATGGTCATGGCGCAGGAGTACCAGTAGGTCCAACCGACGACGAATCCGAGAGCCGGCTCCACGTATTCGCCCGTGTAGGTTTCGAAAGCGCCGGCGACAGGCCGATGGGTGACCATTTCGCCGAGGGCGGACATCATAAAGAAGATGGCCGCGCCGATGATGAGGTAGGACAGGACTGCGCCTCCTGGCCCGGCCGAGCTGATCGACGTCCCGGTGCCGACGAAGAGTCCCGTGCCGATGGCCCCGCCTACCGCGATGAGGTTGACGTGCCGTCGCTTCAGGGTGCGCCGAAGAAAATTATCGGAGGTTTTATCGGTAGGATTGGCACTCACGTCGGTTTCCACCTCTCAAGGTTCGCATAAACCAACACTAGACTGCATAATCTGCAAAACCAATACCTGGAAGGAATCTGCCATGAGTACCGAAGCTCACCACGCCCTCATCCGCCGCCCGAGCCCACTGCTTGCCGACGGCATCGTCACCCATATCGACCGCTCCCCGGTGGACCTCGAACTCGCCCATCAGCAGTGGTCCAACTACGTTGCCGCGCTACACGATGCCGGCTGGACGACCACCGAAGTTACCCCGGCTGACGACTGCCCCGATTCGGTTTTCATCGAAGACGCCGTCGTCGTCTACGACGACATCGCGGTCATTACTCGTCCGGGCGCAGACTCCCGTAAGCCAGAAACGCCCGGCGCTGAGGACGCCGTCCGTGCCCTCGGCTACGACGTCCGTCGCATCACCACCCCCGGTACCCTCGACGGCGGCGACGTGCTGAAGTTCGGCGGCACCGTGTGGGTCGGCATCGGTGGCCGCACGAACGAGGAGGGCGTGCGACAGCTCGGTGAGATTCTTGCAGAGAAGGGCGCGACGACGGTCGGCGTACCCCTGACCAAGGTGCTTCACCTCAAGACCGCCGTGACGGCTTTGCCCGACGGCACCGTCATTGGCTACGAACCGCTCGTCGATGACGTTAGCGTGTGGGAGAAGTTCCTCGCCGTGCCGGAAGAGTCCGGCGCCCACGTTGTGTTGTTGGGCGGCAACCGCCTGCTCATGGCCGCCGACGCCCCGCGCACCGCCGCCTTGTTCCGGCAGCAGGGATACGACGTTGTGGAGGTGGACATCTCTGAGTTTGAAAAGCTCGAGGGGTGCGTCACCTGCCTGTCTGTGCGGCTGCGTGGCATGCCTTCGGCTGTCTAACACGCAGAGTATCGGCGCACTCGCCGGAACCCATCAGTCCCCTGTCGGCGCCCCGGTTAAGGTTTAGCCTGCTTGAGTCGAGAGGGTTAAAGTCTATGAGGTGCCAACAAACTCTTCCTCCGAAGCGGTGCTGAGCTCCGCCGAACGCAATCGCGTGCTGTGGGTCATTCTGACGGGTGTCTTCATGGCACTAGTGGCGGTGTCCATCGTCAACGTCGCCATGCCGTCTATCCAAACCAGTCTGGGGGCGAGTTCAAGCGGTATCCAGTGGGTGCTCTCGGGCTTTGCGCTCACCTTCGGCGTCGTCCTCGTCGCCGCCGGGCGCGCCGGGGACATGCTCGGCCGCGGCGGCATCTATCTACTCGGGTTGACGATCTATACACTCTCCTCGATCGGCGCCGGCCTCGCGCCGAGTGTTGAAGTCCTCAACATCTGCCGACTCATCATGGGCGTCGGCGCCGGCCTGTTCAACCCGCAGGGTATGGGCATGATTCAGCAGTATTTCACGGGCCCAGAGCGCGGCCGGGCGTTCGGTATCTTCGGCGCTGTAGTGGGACTGGCCGTGGCCGTGGGTCCGGTCTTCGGGGGCCTACTCATCTCCTTAGGTGGCGCAGATCTGGGCTGGCGGCTGACCATGCTGGTCAACGTCCCCTTCGGCATCATCGCCATCGTTCTTGGGCTGAAGTGGTTTCCGCGCCCGCTACTCAGTCCGCTGCGGGACTCCGCCGGCATCCCCGTTGGTGCCGTCGCGACCGCGAAGGCCTTGGATCCCTTCGGCGCCCTCCTGCTGGGATTGGTGGTACTGGGGCTGATGTTCCCCTTCGTGCAGCATCAGTCCGCCTGGTCATGGGGTCTCATTCCGGTTGCCCTCGTCCTCCTCGCCGGGTGGGTCGCGTGGGAGAAACACGCCAGCCAAGCGACGACGGACACCACCCCGATGGTGGATCTGGCTATCTTTAAGACCCCGTCCTTCCGAAATGGTACGACGATGGCCGCCGTGTGGTTCATGGGGGCTACGAGCATCTGGGTAATCGTCGCAGCCTACTTCCAGTTGGGGGAAGGCTATTCCGCCCTCGTCGCCGGCTCCGTCGGCTTGCCCGGTGCGCTGCTCAGTGCGGCGTCATCTTATGCTGCCGGGCGCGCCGTCAGTCACTACGGACGCTGGGTGGTCATTGGCGGAATCGTCGTCACCATGGCGGGCTTGGCGTCAACCTTGCTGCTGATTGTCCTCGATGCGCACCCTCTGTGGCTCATTGCGACGCTGACGCTCCTCGGCGCTGGTCAAGGATCGGTCATCTCTCCAAATCAATCGCTGACCCTCCAAGATGTCCCACTGTCCTATGCGGGGGCGGCAGGTGCGGTGCTCCAAACCGGGCAACGCATCGGAACCTCGGTGGGTATTGCGATGATTACAGGCCTCGTTTTCTTCCTCGCTGAGAACGCCGACTGGGACACCGCGGCGGTCGGTGGATTCGCCGCCATCCTGGGTGTCCTTTTCGTCGGCCTCATTATTGCATTTGTTGATGCCCGCTCCCCCGGACGTGCGCCGACGCCATCCCGCGCGTAGTCCGCACTGCTGCCTCGGTCCCGGTCGGGGTTGAAGGAATGTTCGCCCCTGATGGTGGCGTTGAAGTGAGCACGCCCGCCCCGGCGACCCCGCCGAGGCCTATCTTCGACCTTGCTCACCGACCGTGAAAGGTATGACCTCTTGACTAGTTTCTCCATGATTCCCGACTCCGAGTGGCGCAAGCGCCTCAACGCCGCCGAGTATCACGTGCTTCGCGAGGGCGGCACGGAGCCTCCCGGAGTGGGCGAGTACACCAACACCACCACGGAAGGCGTGTACTCCTGCCGAGCCTGTGGAGCGGAGCTGTTCCGTTCGTCCGAGAAATTCTCCTCGCACTGCGGTTGGCCGTCCTTCTTCTCCCCCGCGGACAGCGACGCCGTGATCGAACGCACCGACACGTCTCTGGGAATGGTACGCACTGAGATACTGTGTGCCTCCTGCCACTCCCATCTCGGGCACGTTTTTGCCGGCGAGGGCTACGATACGCCCACCGACCTGCGCTATTGCATCAACTCCATCTGCCTGACGCTCACCCCTGCGGGGGAGGCAAGCTCCCCGCAGGAGATATAGGTTCCCCCGCGGGAGAGGGGGATGCCCAGGCATAGGAAAGGCGCCTCCGCCGCAGCGGGAAGCGCCTTTAGCGAACGGTTCGTGCGCTACGGAAGCATGGTGATGATCTCACCGATGTCGGAGACCCGACGGCCGCTGAAGAAGGGGATCTCCTCGCGGACGTGCAGGCGGGCCTCCGTGTAACGCATGGCGTGCATGAGGTCCACGATCCGCTCAAGCGAGGGGGCCTCGAAGGCCAGGAGCCACTCGTAGTCGCCGAGGGCGAAGGACTCGACGGTGTTGGCGCGCACATCCGGGTAGTCCCGGCCGGTTCGGCCGTGCTCGACGAGGATGCGCCGACGCTCCTGCGGGTCCATGATGTACCAGTCGTAGGAGCGGACGAAGGGGTAGACCGTGATCCAGTCCTGCGCCGGCTCCCCCATGACAAAGCTCGGTAGGTGGGACTTGTTGAACTCGGCCGGACGGTGCAGGCCGTTACCGATCCAGAAGACCTCAAGGCACTGCCCCAGCACCGTCTCCCGGCGCAGCCCGGCGAGGGCGGACTGAAGATCGGAGAAGTTCTCGGCGTGCCACCAGATCATGACGTCGGCTTCGGCTCGCAGGCCTGTGATGTCGTAGATCCCGCGGACGGTGACGACGCCGGCGTCGTCGAGCTGCTGGAAGTAGGCCTTCGCCTCGTCGATGATTTGGGTGCGCTCGCTGCCCAAAGCTCCCGGAATGGCACGCAGCGTCACCCATTGGGTGTAGCGCTGCATGTCGTTGAGGGCGGCGAAGTCGACCTTGGACATAGGGATCCTTTCGTAGAAAGCTCATCTCGGCAGTGGCCTTCAACCTTAAGTTGGCGGCAACCAATGGTGTTAACCCTAATCACTTTCCGGCGCGCCTCCACCGTCGACGTCTCCTACGAAAGTAGCGTTGGCGGACGTGAGCACCCCCGAAGCCCCCCTAGCGGCCGACACCGGCCAGCAGATGACACCCGCCGTGTTTGCTCGCGCTGTGGAGAGTATGCACGCCGCGCGCCTGCGCGACGAGCTCACTCTTGGCACGATCCGGCCCCCGCAGCGCTTGGCCCCGTTTAGCCATGCGATCGGCATCGAGGTCAGCCATGGCATCGACGTCGACGTCGACGCGGTCCCCGAAGTGTCCGAAGGCGACACCTTCGGCCGCCTCATCCTCCTGCACGATCCCAATGCGGACGACAGTTGGGAAGGCTCCATGCGACTGGTGGCCTACATCCAGTCGGACATGGATGGCGAAGTGGCGTCGGACCCGCTGCTTCCGGAGGTCGCGTGGCAGTGGTTGACGGAGAATCTTGCCGGCTCGGGGGCCGAGTACACCAGTCTCGGGGGCACGGTGACGTCGACGTCGTCGGTTCGATTTGGGGAGATCGGCGGGCCGCCGCGCGCTTACCAGGTCGAGATGCGTGCTAGCTGGACCGCGGGTAGCGAGTCGCTCACCGCCCATGTGGAGGCCTTCGCGGCGGTGGTGGCGGCGCTGGCCGGGCTGCCGCCGAGTGGTGTGTCCACCCTGCCGGCCCGCTAGGAGCGCCTTCACTATGGCTGACAGCGGTGCTCTGACCGCCCCGCCCACCCCCGCCACGTTTGCTGCTGATCCCGGCGCCTTCCGTCTGGTGGCCCGTCGCCTCGCCGACGGCCGCGGCCCCATCGCCATCGACACCGAACGGGCCTCCGGGATCCGCTACGACGACCGCGCTTTCCTCGTGCAATTCCACCGACGCGGCGCCGGCACCGTCCTCGTCGCCCCGGAAGGATACCGGGATGAAGTACGCGACATAATCTCGCCGGTAGTCAACGACTGCGACTGGGTGCTGCACGCAGCCGTGTCGGACTTGCCGGCTCTGTCCATGCTGGGCATGCGCCCTACCCGACTGTTCGATACCGAAGTCGCCGCCCGGCTGCTGTCCTTCGAACGCGCCAATTTGGCGGCCGTCACCAGAGATACCCTCGGCATCACGCTGGCCAAGGGACACGGGGCTGAGGACTGGTCACGGCGGCCTTTACCTCAGACGTGGCTCGATTACGCCGCCTTAGACGTCGAGTTCCTCCTCGACACAGCGGAGGTCATGGTGGAGATGGCGGAACAGCGGGGTCTTCTTCACTTCATAGAGCAAGAGTGCGACGCCATCGCCGCCGCCGATGCCCCGCGCGCCCGCACGTGGCGAGATCTCAAGGGCGTGAGCAAGCTGCGCACCGCCGAGCAACGGGCCGTCGCCCGGCACCTCTGGCAGGTTCGTGATCGCATCGCGAAGAAAAAAGACCAGGCCGTCACCAGAATCTTGCCAACGGCGCTGCTTATCGAACTGGCGTCTACCCTGCCCTCCCATCCCCGCGAGCTCGGCGATATGGCCGTCCGTGGGCACTTGCGCCGCCCCAAGGGCGACCGCTGGATTCACGAGGTCGCCCGCGCCCGGCGGAGCGATCCGCGTCAGTGGCCGGAACCGGCGCCCCGAAGTGACGCCGCGCCGACCGGGTCAACCTGGCGGCGCGTCGACGAGGATTCGTGGCTTCGCCTGCAAGAAGTGCGGGAACGGCTCCACCTCCAGGCCACGGCCACGGGCGTGCCCGATGATGCTCTTCTGTCGCCGCGGCTCACTCGCCAAATCGTGTGGGAGGTGTGCACCCTGGGTTCGGCGCGCTCTGCTCAGGGTATCGACGACCGGTTGACGCAGCTCGGGGCTCGGGCCTGGCAGCGCGAGTTATGCACCCCGGTGATCGCCGGCGCGCTGGGTTTGCTGTACTAGCCACACCGCGACCGGTTGCTGGTGTGGGTTAAAGCTGCTCCACCCACGGCCTAATCGATGCTGCCATCCCCTCTCCGTCGAGGCCCAGACTGCGCAGCAGCGCGCCGCGGGAGGCGTGCTTCGGGAAGTGCTGCGGAAATCCGAGCCGCTTCACAGGGGTGGTGATGTTGTCCGCGTCGAAGGCCTCCGCCACCGCGGAGCCAATACCGCCCCGGATGATGCCGTCCTCAGCAACGACGACGAGGTCGTGGTCCCGGCCAAGGTCCTTGATCGACTCAGCAACGGGGAACACCCATCGGGGGTCCACCACAGTCACCCTGGCCACGTCCTTGAGCCGCTCCGCGGCGTCGAGACAACGACGGGCGAAAGCGCCGACAGCCACGAGCAGCACCGTCGGGCGCTCGTCACCGTCGTCGATACCCGCGGGTGCCTCGTCGCGGGAAAGGATATCCACGCCGTCCGCGGTGCGTTCGAGCTGCTGCGGTTCGCTCGGGAGATCGCCCTTGGGGAAACGGACCACGGTGGGGCCATCGTCGATGGCGATGGCCTCCGCGAATAACTCACTCAGCCTGGCGCCGTCGCGGGGTGCGGCGATGCGCATGCCAGGGACGATCGAGGTGATGGCCATGTCCCACACACCGTTGTGGCTGGCACCGTCGGAGCCCGTCACACCCGCTCGATCCAATACGAGGGTGACCGGCAGGTGCAGCAGGCCGACGTCCATGAGCAGCTGGTCGAAGCCGCGGTTGAGGAATGTGGAATACAACGCCACCACCGGATGTGCTCCGCCGAGTGCCAGCCCGGCCGCCGACGTCACGGCGTGGGCTTCGGCGATTCCCACGTCGAAGAAGCGCGTTGGGTAGCGGTCGGCGAAGGGCTGCAAACCGGTGGGCCCGGCCATAGCGGCTGTGATAGCCACCAGGTCCTTGCGCTGGGCTCCCGCAGCTAGCAACTCTTCGGAGAACAGAGCGGTCCAGCCGGGCTCGGTCTGCTTCGTTGGGGCGCCGGTGATCGGGTCGATCGCGGGCGTGGAGTGCATCTGATCCGCGACGTTGGTCACCGCCGGGGTGAAGCCATGGCCCTTCTCGGTGACCACGTGGACAAGGATCGGGCCGGTATAGGTGCGGGCGTAGCGGAGGGCCTCGTCGAGGGCCTTAAGATCATGACCGTTGACCGGGCCAATGTACTTGATCCCCAGATCAGCGAACATCTCCGTGGGCAGGATCTGTGACTTCACACCCGTTTTGAACGCCGAGATCGCCTCAAATGCTCGCTTGCCGACCCAGCCCATCTGCTCCAGGCGCTTCTTGCCCTGCGACATGAGCTCGTTGTAGCCGTGCTGCATCCGGATCCGGGAGAGGTTCTTAGCCATGCCACCGATAGTCGGCGAGTAGCTACGGCCGTTATCGTTGACCACGATCACGACGTTGCGATCACTCTCGGCGATGTTGTTGAGCGCCTCCCAACACATCCCCCCGGTCAAGGCGCCGTCACCCACCACGGCGACGACGTTGTTGGTGGTGTTGCCGGCCAGCGCAAACCCCTTGGCTAATCCATCGGCGTAGCTCAACGCGGCTGACGCGTGCGAGGACTCCGTCCAATCGTGCTCCGACTCCTCCCGACTGGTGTACCCCGACAGTCCGCCCTCCTGGCGAAGCGTGGAAAACCCTGCGGCCCGGCCGGTGAGGATCTTGTGCACGTAGGACTGGTGTGACGTATCAAAGATGATCGGATCCGCTGGGGAATCGAACACCCGGTGCAGGGCCATCGTCAGTTCCACCACGCCAAGGTTTGGCCCGAGGTGCCCGCCCGTAGCTGCCACCTTGGTGACGATGAACTCACGGATCTCAGCGGCCAATGTGTCCAGATCATCGGCCCCCAGCGCCTTGAGGTCCGCGGGAGACGTCACTTTGTCGAGAATGCTCATAGCCAGCGGTCGAGCTCCTTGCCATGTCCAGGGCTACCCCAGTAGTCAAACAACCACGCTCCCAACCGGGTGCGTATTAGACACATGGTACCGCCCCAGATCACAGAGCCGTCATTCGTGGCCCCAACTGTGCCAGCACTTCGCAGTGGTGCGTCCCGGGAAAAGCATCGACCAGCATCAGGCGTTCGGCCACATAACCCGCCTGATACCAACTCGCCAGATCCCTAGCGAAAGTAGAGGGATCACAACCGATGTGAACCACCCGTCGAGGTTCCGCCGCAGCCGTAGCAGCGATAACCTCGTCACCGGCACCGATACGTGGCGGGTCCAAGACCACCACGCGCGGGGCGGGCAAACCGGCGATCGCGCGTTCGACGCGGACGTTGTGGCGGTTAAGGTTCAATCCGCTCAACCCGGGCTGGTCGCGCCCAGCCGCCGCCGGCGAGTAGTCCACCGCCTCGATGCGCGCCTGCGCACCTAGGGCGTCGGCGATCGCCGGGGCGAATAGCCCCACCCCCGCATAGAGGTCCCAGCCCACGGGTTCCCGAGAGTCCACCGGAGTGTCAGCCAGCCAGGAGCGGACGGTGGCGGCATAGGCGCTCGGAGCCTCGCGGTGGGCTTGCCAAAACGCCGTCGGCGGGAAGGTGAACTGGGTCTCGCCGACGCGCTCGGTGACGAAGCGAGGCCCTTCTACCAGCCGTTCGATCTTCTCGGCCCGCCGCCCTCGGGAGGCTTTACGCAGCTCGACTAGGTGGCGCTGGCCGTCGGCTCCACGCACCGCCACTACCTCCGAGCCGGGGGTGAATCGACGAGCCGACGGCCCGACCACGCCGTCGAGCAGTCCATCAACCACCTGCGTACAGGGATAGTCGGTAACGACCTCGGTGGAGCCGCGGCGACGCAGCCCGGCCCGGCCGGACTCATCGACGCCGAGGCGCACTCGGGTACGCCAACCGCGATGCGGTGCCAAGCTCATGGTCTCCACCTCTGGCAAGGCGTCGACGTCGACGACGCGGCTGAGTTGCCCGAGCAACACCTGCCGCTTCAGTTCCGCCTCGCGAGCGGGATCGACGTCGCCGAAGTCGCAGCACCCTGCCCCGTGGGCCGCGGCAGGACAGGATTGCTCGCCGCGAAAGTCGCCGGGGCTGCGCACTTCCTCCACCACAGCACGCGCGAAACGCTTTTTGACCTGGGTCAGTGTTGCCCTCACCTCATCACCCGGGTAAGCGCCACGGACGAAGACCACGCGCCCATCCGGTCCAGTGGCAAGCCCCTCCCCTCCGTGTGCCATGCGCTCGACGCGGAGGTCGAGGACGCTTCCTTCCCTCAGGGCATCGGGTTGAGGAGTCACTCGCGGGTACTTCCTTCGGTGTTGTCGTAAGAATCGGTCTTAGGGTGCGCTGCGGGCTGATCATCACGAAGGCTGCGCAGGGCCTCTGCGGCCTCGGCTATGGACTGCTCGTCGTGTTCCATTCGCGTGGTCTGCTGCGCTGCCCGTTGCGCCGCCTGCTGCTTAGCGTGCTGGGAAATGGCCTTGTTGACCTGGTTGACCAACTGCTGCGGTACCGCCACCGGCAATGAATTTCCGGCGAGCATCGGCTGGGTGCCGCGATAGACGAACGTGTGGGAGGCCAGCGCGTGGGCCGTGTCTCGGGCAGCGTCTTGGCTGGCGGCCGGGGACACCACCATGAAGCGGAGCATCCACCGGGGGCCGTCGACGCCGATGACGCGCACCGTGTTCGCGCCCACCGTGCCGAGGATTTCTCGTCCCCACGGCCCCGCCTCATAGACGGCGTCGCTGACGCCGTCGCGCTTCATGCCTGCGAGGATGTCCGCGCTGGCCGATTCCCACTGCCCGCCCGAGGCGGGAGCAGCGAAAACGAGGGGCGTGATTCGGCAGTGTTCATTGACGAGGTGAATCATCTTCGGCCCGCTGGGGCCCAGCTCCACCTGTACCTGCAGACCCGAGGGCATGGGAATGCGCATGGACCCCAGGTTCAAGGTGCCGATGGAATAATCGGAGAAATCGAAGTCCTCGATGTCGACCTGGTCGCCGTCGAAGGGGCCGCTGTCGCCGTTGACGGCGTCGTGCGGCAGACTCGCCACGAGGTCATCGCCGTGCGACGGAGGGTTGGGCTCAGACCCCGGCGTCGCCGATGCGGCCTCCTCCGCGGGCGAGGCCGCGTGAGCCACGTCGTTCAGCTGCTGCTCCGTGTCTTCGTTATCTTTTTTCTTCCTACCGAAGGGCCATACAGCCATGGTGGGTAAAGTCCTTTCTTCCTAGGGCGCTGGAGTGAATCAAACCCGGTTTACACGCCGGTGGAACCGTAGCCGCCGGCACCGCGAACGGTGGCGTCGAGCTGCTCGACCTCAACGAATTCCGGCAGTTCTACTCGCTGCACGAGCAATTGCGCGATGCGGCTGCCGCGAGGAAGGTCGATAGGCGTGTGGCGATCGTGGTTAATCAGGCATACCTTGATCTCACCGCGGTAGTCGGCGTCAATTGTGCCTGGGGTGTTCACCACGCTCAGACCATGGCGGGCCGCTAAACCCGAACGTGGGTGGATGAGGCCGACTGTCCCCACCGGCAAGGCGATCGCAATACCGGTGCTCACCAGGCACCGCTCCCCCGGCTCAAGATGCACGTCGTCGGTGCAGTAGAGGTCCACGCCCGCGTCGCCTCGATGGGCCCGGGTAGGCAGGGGAAGATCGGGGTCAAGCCGGACGAGGGGGATCGACATATCGGGGATACCGCGGCGATATTGATCAGGGTTGGGATGGGTCACCCGCTCCAGGGTACGCACCGCCGTTGCTGGTGGCATCTCTCAAGGTGGCTAGAATGACCAACTGTGAGTGGAAGCGAAGGCACCGAAACGACCGTCCTATATCGGGAGAAGCAGTGGGTTCCGGCCTACTGGTGGGTCTTGGCCGCCGGCCTGGTGGTACTTCTGACCGCCCAGATCGCGTATAACCGATCCCTGGTGTGGCTGATTATCCCCGCCATCGTCTTAACCGCCATTGCAGTGTGGGTGCTGCTGTGGTGGTCCTCCACCGTCGTGCGGGTGGAGCGTGACGCGGACGGTTCCCGCTGGCTCATCGCCGGGCCAGCTAACCTGCCGGCCGACGTCGTCTCGCGCTGCCTGGCAGTCCCGGAGTCCGCTAAACGCAGCGCGCTGGGGCCGCAGTTCGACCCGGCGGCCTTCACCATCTCGCATGGCTGGATTCGAGAGATGGTCATGATCGTGCTCGACGACCCCGAGGATCCGACGCCCTATTGGCTGATTTCCTCAAAGAACCCCGATGAGTTACTCCGGGCGTTCGTCCCCGATCTCGCCGAGGCCGCACTCGCTCACCTGCCCCGCCGATAAGCCTTCCCACTCATTGGCGCGCCGCCGGACACTAAGGCCCGGTCGGCACGCTCCGCGCAGCCCGAGGTGACTAAGCGCAGTCGAGACAGATCGGCTGGCCGTTTTCCTCGTGCGACTTTCGCCGCATCTTCTGCACCAGGTAGCAGGAGGAGCAGGTGAACTCGTCTTGCTGCCGAGGAACCACGTTGACGCTGAGTTCCTCGCCGGTCAGGTCCACGCTCGGCGGCTCGAAGGCCTCGATGATCTCGCCGTCTTCATCCATGCCGCTAGGCGCGGTCTCGGCGGCCTTGAGCCCTTCCAAAGAATCGGACTCGATCTCGTCCTCAGCGCGGCGGCGCGGTGCATCATAATCGGTGGCCATGAAAATTCCTTGCGGGTCTAGGCACTTAATGATCGTGCCAGATGAATATCAAATACAACGGGGCGCATAATAAACCAGTTTCCTCACACTTGTCTATTTGCGCCTCGAACCGGAGAAAACAGCTGGTCACGCCGGCAAAGTGCCGGCACCTCCCAGTTCCTCCAGCAGGGTCAAAAATTCAGTGGCGATCCCCGGTGCACAGGCCAGCGTCCGGTTGCCCTCCGCACCGAGAGCGGTCAGCGGCGGGGTGACGACGACGGCTCCGGCCTCCGACGCGATGAGCGAGCCGGCGGCGTAATCCCAGCTGTTGATGCCGTGCTCGTAGTACGCGTCGACCCGTCCCTCCGCGACGGCGCACAGGTCCAGGGCGGCAGCCCCCATGCGGCGGATGTCGCGCACCGTTCCCAGCAGTTGCGCAACGATCGCCCCCTGGTGAGCGCGGCGGGTCGGCGTGTACGCAAAACCAGTGGACACCAGCGCCAAGCGGAGATCCTCGACGGGGTTGGCCTTCAGCTCAATGGTCTTTCCTGAACGTTCCACGGTTGCCCCCGCGCCCGCGGCCGCGCTGTAGAGGTCACCCGAGACCACATTAATAACCGCACCTGCGACGACATGGCCGTCAACGGCTGCAGCCACCGACACCGCGTACTGCGGGATCCCATAGATGAAGTTAACGGTGCCGTCGATCGGGTCGATGACCCAGGACACACCACTCGTCGAGGCCCGGTTGGTCCCTTCTTCGCCAATGATGCCGTCGTCCGGCCGCATGGAGCGGATGGCGCCGACGATGAATTCTTCCGCCGCCATATCCACGATCGTCACCGGGTCCACCTGGGTCGACTTCGTCTTGGTGTGATCCCGGATGTCACCCCCGTCGCTCAACTCCGCACGACGGCTTTGGATCAGCCCCGCAGCTTCCCGGGCCCACCCCCGAGCCAGGTCTCGCAATTGTTGCGGGTCGACACTCACAAAATTGTTCTTATCCACGATGGATCTCCTGCCCCCTGAGGCGTCTTAGTTTGTACGATTGAGACATGGCTGAAACTACCACGTCACAGGTACTAGGAATTGACATTGGCGGCTCGGGAATCAAGGGCGCCATCGTCGACCTCAACACGGGGGAATTCCTCACCGAACGCCACAAGATCGAGACCCCAAAGGCCTCCACTCCCGAGGCAGTTGCGAGCATCGTCGCCGAGATCGTCGAGCACTTCGACTACGAAGGTCCCGTCGGCATCACCCTGCCTGCGGTCATCAAGCAGCAGGTGGCGCGCACGGCAGCAAACATTGACAAGTCCTGGATCGGTACAAACGTCGACGAGCTGTTCTCCCGGCACCTTCCGGGACGCGAAATCTCGGTACTCAACGACGCCGACGCGGCCGGCCTGGCTGAAGTCGCGTTCGGTGACGACCTTGCCCGCCAGGGTGCAGTGATTTTCTTGACCCTCGGCACCGGCATCGGCTCGGCTTTCATCTGCGATGGGGTCCTCTTCCCCAACACCGAGATCGGCCATCTCATCGTCAACGGCGACGAGGCCGAACACCAGGCCGCTTCCTCTGCGAAAGACCGCGAGGAGCTCAGCTACAAGAAGTGGGCGAAGCGCGTCGATCTCGTCCTCCACGAGTACGAACGCCTCTTCTTCCCCTCCGCCTTCGTCATCGGCGGCGGCATCTCCCGCAAGCACGAGAAGTGGATGCCGTTGCTGACCGTGGAGACTCCCGTCGTGCCGGCTCAGCTGCGGAATACGGCCGGTATCGTCGGCGCCGCCATGGCCGTCTCGCAGCACCTCCACCCGTAGCTACACCCGGTACCAACGCCCTCAGAGCAGCCAACTGCTGCTAACTTGACAAAAACAGTTATAATGGGCGGTCGATCGTCGCGCGCTCCCGTCGGCCACCCCGGAGCGGGGTTATTTTCTCGACGCAGGCACGCGACACCGAACCCCACCTGTCAAGGCCACGGTGATCGTGGACTCACACACGAGGCCATGGGCGGTGACGAGTTGAGACATCTGCACGGAAAGGGCGTACGTGGTAGCCACAGATTCTTCTGACAAGGCAGGCACCGGCGAGGCCGAAGCGCCAGCCGCCTCTACCCCGGCCAAGAAGGCCGCCAAGAAGACGGCCAAGAAGGCCGGCGCCCGAACGGCGAAAAAGACCGCGCGCAAGGCGGCCACCAAGACCACCCGGAAGGTTGCTCCCGCCTCTGCCGTGTCGGCCCCGGCCGAGGCAGCAGCGGAGCCGGCGGCCCCGGCCGTCGAGGACTCCGTAGAGGCTCCCGCCACCCGCAAGGTGGCTAAGAAAACAACCAAGAAGACCACCCGGAAGGTCGCCAAGAAAACCACCCGCAAGGTCTCCCCCGCCTCTGCCGTGTCGGCCCCGGCCGAGGCAGCCGCGGAACCGGCTACGGAGCCTGCGGACGCTGCCGCCGAAGAATCCACTGCGGCTTCCACTGCCACCAAGGCGGCGAAGAAGACCGCCAAGAAGACCACCCGTAAGGCAGCGAAGAAGACCGCCAAGAAAACGGCGAAGAAGACCACGAAGAAGGCCACCAAGGCAGCGAAGAAGACTACTCGGAAAACGTCTCGCGCCGCGGTTGCCGCGGTGTCGGAGGAGGCTGCCGAGTCGACGCTGAGCGAGGATAAGGTCGGCGTCGAGGACGTTCTAGAGGAACGCACTGATCTCGATAACGACGTCGTGGGTGCAGACGAGGACTTCAAGGATGACCTCGACGGATTGGATGACCACGACCTGGAGGACGACGAATTCGGCGACCTCGCCACCGACCTCGACGATGATGACGACCTCGATCGCGATGACGACGAGGACGAAGATGAGGATGATGACGAGGAATCGGAGGACGAAGAGGACTCCGAGGACGACGACGGGTCTTCCGTGTGGGATGAGGACGAGTCCGCCGCGCTTCGCCAAGCCCGCAAGGACGCTCAGCTGACCGCCTCGGCCGACTCGGTACGCGCCTACCTCAAGCAGATCGGCAAGGTCGCCCTCCTTAACGCCGAAGAAGAGGTGTCCCTGGCAAAGCGCATTGAGGCCGGCCTCTACGCCCAGTACCGGCTTGATGAAATGGCCCGTGCACTCAGCGCGGGAGACAAGGACGCCAAGCTCTCCCCGTCGTTCAAACGCGACCTCCGGGCGGTCACCCGGGACGGACGCAAAGCCAAGAATCACCTCCTCGAAGCAAACTTGCGTCTGGTGGTGTCGCTAGCCAAGCGGTATACCGGTCGCGGCATGGCTTTCCTGGACCTCATCCAGGAGGGCAACCTCGGCCTGATCCGCGCCGTGGAGAAATTCGATTACTCCAAGGGATACAAGTTCTCCACCTACGCGACGTGGTGGATCCGGCAGGCCATCACGCGCGCCATGGCGGATCAGGCTCGCACGATTCGCATCCCGGTGCACATGGTGGAGGTCATCAACAAGCTTGGCCGGATTCAGCGCGAATTGCTCCAAGACCTGGGCCGCGAGCCCACGCCGCAGGAGCTTGCGAAGGAGATGGATATCACCGAGGAGAAGGTCCTCGAAATCCAGCAGTACGCGCGGGAGCCGATCTCCTTGGATCAGACCATCGGTGACGAGGGCGATAGCCAACTCGGTGACTTCATCGAGGACTCCGAAGCCGTAGTGGCCGTCGACGCGGTGTCCTTCACGTTGCTGCAGGACCAACTCCAGGATGTTCTGACCACCCTGTCCGAGCGAGAGGCCGGCGTTGTTCGCCTGCGCTTCGGTCTGACGGACGGTATGCCGCGCACATTGGATGAGATCGGCCAGGTTTACGGCGTCACCCGGGAACGCATCCGCCAGATCGAATCCAAGACGATGTCCAAGCTACGTCATCCTTCGCGCTCGCAGGTGTTGCGCGACTACCTGGACTAACGCGTCGTCAGCAGGAAGGCCGGCCCCTTTTTCGGGGCCGGCCTTTGTGGTCTTTGTCTGCTGTTGGGCGGCTAGCGCTGCTTGTCGCTCGACGGTGCCGGCTCTACCGGCAGCCCCGTTGGCGCCTGCTGCGGCTGCTGTGCCGGCGGCAGCTCAAACCGTGCCGGCAGTTCCGATCCTTGTCCATAGGCCAGGCGGCGGTGCAGCGCTTCGACGGGACCTCGCGATCCAGCAACCTCCATCAACCATGCGCACACTACTGTGGCGAGCCACACGCCGAAGGCGATAAGCAACAGCACGAAAGCGCCCTTGTCCTCGCCGACATTGAAGGTGAACGGGAGCATGAGCGTGAACATGAAAACCGACTGCAGAATGTAGCCGGACATGGAACGCTTGCCGAGGGCAATGACCATGCGCACCGGCAGTGGCCATGCAGGCGGCTTCTCGCCCGCCTCGTAGGCGGCGTCGACCCGCCGCTGCATCGGTCGACAGGCCAGCAGGATGCCGGCTAGGATGCCGGGTCCGGTGAGGAAGCCGATGCTGTTGTTGAGAACACTGAGTGGATGAGCCCAGGACTCAGGCAGCACTCCCACTGTCGACAAACCCCAGGGCAGACCGATGCCAACGATGATGAGCACCGCGACACCGATGAGGGCCCGCAGCAACCGCAGGTGCGCGTTAGGGTTGAGATGAATCCCTACCCGGGCGGCGACGAACCCGAGGATCATAATCGGGAAGATGTTCGTTACCGAGAGCAGCGGCACCAGAGTGAGGTAGCCCAAGGCGGAGAAGAATCCCCACAGAAGGTAACCCGGGTAGCTGCTGGCTTGGTCCGAGGCGAAGCCCGACATGGAGCCGAAGTCCGACGGGACGGCGAAGGCTAACACCACGCCGCCGAGAGCGCCCAGGGCCAGCAGGCTGCACGCGATGATAACGAGGGTGCGGTTGCGCATCCGCAGCATGGAGATAACGACCAGGGCCAGAACCGAGTACAGCACGATGATGTCACCGTAGAAGAGGAACACACAGTGCAGCACGCCGATCCCGGCAAGCCAGCCGTAGCGGCGCCACAGCACCCGTTGTGCTCGGAGGGCGGGATAGCCTCGACGCCACAGGCTCATGGTGATTAGACCGATGCCAAAGCCGAGCAAGGTGGCGAACATGGGCAGCCCACGTACGTGAGCGAACATGGCGGAGAGCACGGCAGTGATGGTGTCCAGCATCGGAAACATCCCAACGCCACCGAAGTAATTAGCGGGCCCCTCTATGTTTATGTTCATGACCCAGCCGGTAGAGATATTCGCCCAGGCGATGCCTAAGAGGGCAAGCCCGCGTGCCAGATCGGGGGCGACGATGCGCGGCGGTCGCTGATCACGCGTTGTGAGCGCGGTGTGGTGTGACATCGTCTACGCGGCAGCGGTAGTGTCCAGGCTCGCCATGGCGTCCTCGATGCACTGATTCAATTCATCGGGGTTTTGGATTCCCATGCAATCCATTACCCCCGTGTTGACGAACACGGTCACGAACAGCACGCCAATGCAGACCACCACCACGGTGACCAGCGTGGACAGCACCAAAGAGGTGATGGACATCGCCATCCGGCGCCCCGGTCCCACGATGGAACGAGCCTTGACGATGGCGATGATCGCCAGCACGATGCCAATCAGGCCGACGACGGGGGCCAGCACCGTTCCAATGACGCTCAGCATCAGGAGCACGGCGATGATCGACACCACGAGCGCCGCGATAGCCATCCCGTTGGTCTCGGGGCTCTGGTAGGAGTCCGTGTAGGGCTGCGGGGCCGCGCCGTAGGGCTGGTAGGAACCGGAGGAGGCGCCAGCGTAACCCGGAGCGGCGTCATTCGGGTTGTAGTCGGGATAGGGGTTGCTCACCGGTGTGGTTCCCTTCGTCGAGAGTGTCGTCGCTCCAAATGAAGCGATAACCCGATTATATAGCCTTGTTCAATAAAGCAGCGGCCTACCAATCCCGCAGGTAGGCGATGCGATCCCGCAGTTGTTCGGCGCTGCACAGTGCCGTCGGCGGTCCTCCGCACGCCTTACGCACCTCGGTGTGAATGGCCCCGTGTGGGCGGCCGGTGCGTCCCGCCACGATGGAGACGATGTTGTTGAGTTCACGCCGCAGGCGCGGAATCTCCTCGGCCGCCACCTCCCCGGCGGAGCCGGCTGTACCGGTCGCCCCCGGCGCGCCCATGGGAGTGCCAGCGGGGATGCCTTCGATCTGGCGTCGGCGTGCTTCTTCCGCTTCTCGTTCGCGGCGTGCGCGTTCCTGCTCCTCCCGGGCGTCGAGCTGATCGGCCTGGCGTTTGCGCAGCAAGGCTTTGACTTGATCGGCGTCGAGCAACCCGGGAAGCCCCAGGTAGTCCTGCTCCTCCGCGGAGCCGGCCATGGTGGCGGTGCCGTAGGTTGAGCCGTCGTAGATCAGCGAGTCCAATTCTGCTACTGCGCCGATGGTTTCGTAGGACGACGCCTCGTCGGCCTCGTTCTTTTCCCGGTTCGCGTCGGCGAGCAGATCGTCGTCGAGCCCTTGCTTCTCCCGATGAGGTTTGCCGAGGACGTGGTCGCGCTGCTTTTCCAGGGATTCCGCCAAGCCCAGCAACACCGGCACTGACGGGACGAAAACACTCGCTGTCTCGCCGGGCATGCGTGAACGCACGAAACGCCCAATCGCCTGGGCGAAGAACAGCGGCGTGGAGGCACTGGTGGCATAGACACCAACCGCTAGGCGGGGAACGTCGACGCCTTCGGACACCATGCGTACCGCCACCATCCACTCGTCGGTCGACGCGGAAAATTCCTCGATGCGCTCAGAGGAACCGGGTTCGTCTGAGAGGATCACCGCCACGGGCGTGTTGGAGATTTTCTTCAGGATGGCGGCGTAAGCCCGGGCTGTTTTGGTGTCTGAGGCGATCACCAGGCCTCCAGCGTCGGGCATATTTCTGCGCACCTGTGTAAGGCGGGTGTGAGCGGCCTGGAGGACAGCCGGAATCCACTCGCCGGCGGGGTCCAGCGCGGTGCGCCAGGCTCGGGCGGTGTGCTCGGGACTCAGGGGCTCACCGAGGCGCGCTTCGTACTCTTCGCCGGCACTGTCCCGCCAGCGAGTCTCGCCGGAGTAGGCCAGGAACACCACGGGGCGAACGACGCCGTCTCGCAGCGCCTCGGAGTATCCGTAGGTGTAGTCGGAGCGGGAGACGCTATGGCCTTCGCCGTCTTCCTCGTAGCGCACGAAGGGGATGGGCGAGTCGTCGGAGCGAAAGGGGGTGCCGGTCAAGGCAAGGCGATGGGAGACGTCATTATAGGCCTCACGCACGCCGTCGCCCCAGCTCTTGGCATCACCGGCGTGGTGGATCTCGTCGAGGATTACCAGGGTGCGGCGCGCGGAGGCGACCGCGTGATGCTTGAAGGGGTGCATCCCGACTTGGGCGTAGGTGACGACGATACCGTCGTAGGACGGGTTCACCGCCGAGGAGTTGGTGAACTTGTGGTCGAGCGAGATCTTGAGCCGGGCAGCCGAATGAGCCCACTGGACTTTGAGGTGTTCCGTGGGCACCACGACGATCACTCGCTCCACGGTGCGGTCATTGAGCAGCAGGGCGGCGAGTGTCAGTGCGAAGGTGGTTTTACCGGCACCGGGCGTTGCCACCGCGAGGAAATCCTTGGGGCGGCTACGCCGGAACAGGTCGAGCGCTTCTTGCTGCCAAGCGCGGAGCCGGGTGGGAATAACTTTGTCTGCCACGAACTTAGACAAACCTACTTCCGCAGTCCCTTATAGATTTTCTCACAGTCCGGGCATACCGGGGATCCGGGTTTCGCGGACTTGGTCACGGGGAAGGTTTCCCCGCACAGTGCGACGACCATCCGGCCGTTGATAGCCGAATCAACGATCTGGTTCTTTTTGACGTAGTGAAAGAACTTCGGGGTGTCTCCCCCGGTGCCCGTGCTCGTGTCTTCCCGAAGATCCGGGCGTTCAATAGTCTGGGTCGTAGTACTCACGCCCACCATCATGCCCCACCCGCGACGCCCTGGCAGAGCCGGGGTCTATACGCTGTGAGGGTATGGATGCTGACCCACGCAACGGTCGTCTGAGCGCTAGATGGCGGCCCTTTCGGCGCCCGTCGCAATTAATCACCAGCGCCCCACAGTCCAGCCATCAGCAACGCGCCCACCGCCGCAAGTGGTATCTCATCGTCAATCTCAGCCGCGTCCCGCTGCTGGTGCTCTGTGGGGTGGCGTTTTGGGTGTGGGACAATGTGTGGCTGACGGTCGTGCTCTTCATCCTGGCGGTGCCGACTCCGCTCATCGCGGTAGTCTTCGCCAACGAGAAGAACCCGAAGAAGGATCCCCGGATGAAGGGGGTTTATAAGCCGGCGGTGGCGCGCGCCCAGCAAGAGTGGCTGGAGCAGCACCATTACACGGCGATCTCGGCGCCAGTGTCCGAGGTTATCGACCACGTCCCCGATGTCCCCCACCAGGAAGGCCCCGAGAATCGATGAATGCTGCTTTTTCGGCCCACAGCGACGAGGCGTTGCAGCGGGCAGGTCATAGCCTCGGAGAGGCGTTGCGCCGCCACGGCTTCAGCCCGGCCGGCATCGCCGAGGCGCTGGGGCCCGGCGCGACGGCAGCGCTAGACCGAGGAGATGCGGCCGCGACGCGGCGCCGAGCCGACGTCACCACCTCGATGGGCGTGTTGATACGGTGGCTGCTGCTTCACGACACCCTGCCTGAGGGCGACGTCGCGGCAGTTATCGGCGTGCCCACCCTGGCTGATCTGTTGTCGGCCGGCGCCGCCGAGCGCAACGCTCACGGAGTCCGGCTCCTCATCGACGTCCGAGCATTCGACGCTGCCGGCAGCACCAGGTACGTGCTCTCCGACCTGGACGCATCCATGGTCGAGCACATTCCCGGGCCCGATCACGTTCTGGGGATCGGTGCGGCCAGTGTGTCCCTCATGGCATCGGTGCCCAGCTCCCCTACCGGGTCCGTGCTGGACCTCGGTACGGGCTCGGGAGTTCTCGCGCTGTTCCACTTGGACCGGGCGGAGTCGGTGACCGCGACCGATATTCATCCCCGAGCGTTGACCTTCGCGCGGGCTTCCTTATCGGCCAGTGGCGAGTCGGCAACGTCGGTGGAGCTTGTGGAGGGGTCGTGGTTTGAGCCAGTGGCCGGGCGTCGGTTCGACCGCATTGTGGCGAACCCGCCCTTCGTCGTTGGCCGTCCGGAGGTGGGCCACGTCTACCGTGACTCCGGGCTGGCGCTCGACGGCGCCAGCCAGCTAGTTGCCTCCCAGGCGCCGGAGTTTCTCACCCCCGGTGGGCGCGCGCATGTACTGTCGGCGTGGGCTCACGTCGAAGGCGAAGCCTGGCAGTCTCGGGTCGCCGGTTGGCTTCCGGCTCGGGGCGTGGCTGCGTGGGTGTTGCAACGTGACGTCGTTGACCCGGAGCTGTACGTTCACACGTGGCTGTGCGACGAATCCCTCGATCCTCGTTCCGCGGAGTACCAGCGGCGCGCTGATCAGTGGCTGGACTTCTTTGAAGACAACCGGGTGACGGGTATCGGCGTTGGCTTCCTCGCCCTCGAGAATATCGGTGACGTGCCCAGCGAGGTGACCGCCGAGGAGTTGTCCGGACCGACTGCTGGCCTCGGCGATGAGGTGGCTGAGTTCTTCGACCGGATCGCGTGGTTGCGCGAGCGTGACCGCGACCAGCTCGCCGGGGCGCGCTACCAGGTGCGTCCGGGGCTGGCCCGCGAGGAGGTGTCGGTTGCGGATACCGACGCCCAGCAGGGCTTCGCCCCGGCCGCCTTGCGGCTCACCCGCACCGACGGTCCCCGTTTCAGCCACGACGTCGATGAGGCGCTGGCCGCGATCGTCGCCGGTCTGCACCCACACGGCCTTAGTCTGGCGGAAACCGTCGAGCTCTTTGCGGTAGCGCGAGGGCTCGACGACGATCGCAGCGAGGTTCTCGTTGCCGAAGCTGTGGACGCCTGCGCTGACCTGGTGCGCCACGGCTTACTCATTCCCGCTGATCTTATCGAGGAGATTTAAGGTGAAGGCTGTTCTCACCCGCGTCACTGAGGCGACGGTCCGGGTCGATGGCGAGGTCGTGGGGGCGATCTCCGCGCCGGATACCGGCGGGGTGCTCGCGCTCGTCGGCGTGGGGCGCGACGATGACGACGCCTCCGTGGCCACTATGGCGCGAAAGATAGCCGAGCTCCGATTGCTCGATGGTGAGGTGTCCGCCTCGGATGTTCACGCCCCGATCCTGGTGGTCAGCCAGTTCACCCTGCAGGGACGCACGGCCAAGGGCCGCCGCCCGTCGTGGTCGGACGCGGCTCCGGGTCATCAGGCGGAACCGATGATCGCCGAGCTCATTCGGCAGCTACGCGACCGGGGCCTGTCGGTGGAGCAGGGGCGTTTCGGGGCCATGATGCAGGTCAGCTCCGTCAACGACGGCCCGTTTACGCTCTTAGTCGAAACCTAAACCAACACCCCTTTAAGGGGGTGACCACGACCTGCAACGACTCCCATAAGCCCAGCACGTTGTGTGCCCTCCTCGACTGATCGGATACCCCGGAACTAAATCCTCAGCCTCGCCGTTAGACAATGTAGATCGCGACTACGAGGAGGACCCCACATGTCAGATCCGGCCATCTCTGACCACCACGACGAGGACGAGCAGGACATCGACCCAGGTAGTCGCCGGAACCAGACCAACGATAACCCGTCAGCGGATTTGGTGCGGGTTTATCTCAACGGCATTGGCAAAACGGCTCTGCTCAACGCGGAGGAAGAGGTGGACCTCGCGCAACGCATCGAGGTCGGATTGTACGCCCAATATCAGCTCGACAACCCGGACATCACCTTGACGCGTGCGCAAAAGCGCGACTACAAGATCCTGGCCCGCGACGGCCGCAAGGCCCGCTCCCACCTCCTGGAGGCAAACCTGCGCCTGGTGGTTTCCTTGGCCAAGCGCTACACCGGCCGCGGTATGCCACTGCTGGACCTCATCCAGGAGGGCAACCTTGGCCTCATTCGAGCCATGGAGAAGTTCGACTACTCCAAGGGCTTTAAGTTCTCCACCTACGCCACGTGGTGGATCCGGCAGGCGATCACGCGAGGCATGGCCGACCAGTCTCGCACCATCCGCCTTCCCGTTCATTTGGTAGAGCAGGTCAATAAGCTCTCGCGAATTAAGCGCGAGATGTATCAATCCCTCGGCCGCGAGGCCACGAACGAGGAACTTGCGGACGAATCCGGTATCGACGAGTCCAAGATAGAGATGCTGCTGCGTCAGTCGCGTGACCCGGTGAGCTTGGATATGCCCGTTGGAGCCGACGAGGAGGCCCCGCTGGGTGACTTCATCGAGGACACGGAAGCGACGGACGCGGAGACCGCCGTGGTGGCCACGATGCGTCACGAGGATATCCGCGACGTCATCGACACCCTCGAACAACGCGAGCAGGACGTCATTCGACTGCGCTACGGGCTCACCGACGGGGTTCCGCGCACCCTTGACCAGATTGGTCGCCGGTACGGGCTGTCCCGGGAGCGGGTTCGTCAGATCGAGCGGGAGGTCATGATGAAGCTGCGGGCCGGCGAGCGCGCGGAGCGGTTACGGGAGTATGCCTAACCCGCCTTCACATAGGAACAAGCAATCAATCGGCCAAGGCAGATAATCTTTCCAACTTGAGGGTTTACCCTGGCTAGTCTTAGTATGATGGTTATTACCGGCAGTGTGCTGCAAGAAAGGGCTACAGCTCGCTATGAAAGATCTCGTTGATACCACGGAAATGTATCTTCGGACCATCTACGAACTCGAAGAAGAAGGCATCGTTCCCCTTCGCGCTCGCATTGCCGAGCGGCTCGAGCAGTCCGGTCCCACCGTCTCCCAAACCGTCGCCAGGATGGAGCGCGACGGCCTACTGCTGGTCAGTCCGGACCGCTCTCTCAAGATGACGG
The DNA here is from genome assembly GCF_001021065.1 of Corynebacterium uterequi. Classification (NCBI taxonomy): domain Bacteria; kingdom Bacillati; phylum Actinomycetota; class Actinomycetes; order Mycobacteriales; family Corynebacteriaceae; genus Corynebacterium; species Corynebacterium uterequi. The sequence goes on from NZ_CP011546.1 coordinate 1,345,141, forward strand.
CCCTGGGGCGTGACCTTGCGGTCAAGGTTATGCGCAAGCACCGCCTCGCCGAGCGGCTGCTGACCGACGTCCTCAACCTCGACATCAGCCAGGTTCACGACGAAGCCTGCCGCTGGGAACATGTGATGAGCGAGGACGTCGAGCGCCGCGTAGTCGACATCGTCTCCGACCCGGTGACGTCCCCCTTCGGTAACCCCATTCCCGGGTTGGCTCAGCTCGGCGTCTCCGTGGATCCCTTGGAGAACACTTCGCAGCGGCTGTCCGACCTGGACATTACCGAGCCCACCGCCGTGCGGGTGGCTCAGCTTAACGAGATCCTCCAGGTCGATTCTGAGGTGTTCCGCGACTTTGCCGTCGCCGATATCCACCCAGGTTCGGAGGTGACCGTCGAGCTCGTAGCAGACGGCGCGGAGCTCACTACCGGCGCTGGCCACGTCGTATTCGTTCCCGGTGATCTCACCCACGCCGTGCGCGTTGATCTGCTGAAATAACCTCCTGCCACGACAGCGTTCATCGTCCTATAGTGGGGCTTATGAACGTTCTCGTTACTGGAGCCGCCGGCTACGTAGGTAGTGTCTGTGCGGCTGTTCTTGCAGAAGCGGGCCACTCGGTCACGGTCATCGACAACCTCACCACCGGCAACCGGGACGCCGTCCCGGCCGCTGCCACCTTCGTGGAAGGCAATGTCGCCGACGTCATCGACGATGTCCTCGAATCCCAGCACTTCGACGGCGTGTTCCACTTCGCTGCCCGTTCCCTGGTCGGCGAGTCGATGGAAGTGCCGGAGGAGTACTGGCGCGACAACGTCGGCACCACCCTCAAGCTCCTCGAATCCATGCGCCTGCACGGAGTGACCAACTTGGTCTTCTCTTCCACGGCTGCCACCTACGGCGAGCCGAAGCAGATGCCCATCACTGAGGACATGCCGACCGCCCCCACCAACACCTACGGTGCGACGAAGCTGTCGATCGACTACGCGATCACCTCCTACTGCAAGGCCCACGGCCTTGCCGCCACCAGCCTGCGCTACTTCAACGTGGCCGGCGCCTACGGCTCCATCGGCGAGAATCGTAAGATCGAGACCCACATCATTCCGCTCGTGCTCCAGGTGGCCCTCGGACACCGGGACAAGATCTACATCTTCGGCGACGACTACCCGACCGATGATGGCACCGCGGTTCGTGACTACATCCACATCCGCGACCTGGCCGATGCTCACGTGCTCGCCTTCGAGACGAACAAGCCCGGCGAACACCGCATCTACAACCTCGGATCCGGCGAAGGCTACTCGGTCCAGCAAGTCATCGAGATGTGCCGCGAGGTCACCGGCCACCCGATCCCCGCGGAGCTCGCTGCGCGCCGCCTCGGCGATCCGCCGATCCTCATCGCCTCCTCCGAGAAGATCAAGAACGATCTGGGCTGGAACCCCACGCGCACTGACCTGCGCACCATCATCGAGGACGCCTGGGCCTTCACGTCCGCCCTCGGCGACGGCATGCATAGCGCACGTCGTTAAGGCAGTTCATCAGGGATAATTGGGCTGTAGAGCCGGCGGCGAGCTTCCTCGCTGCCGGCTCTAATCGCGTCAAGGACCACGTCATCCAGCCCAACCGAAAAAGCCTGCTGAAGCAGCCGCGTCAATGTATGTTCGGGGGCTTCCTCGGCCGCCGTGGCCAAGGCCGCGGTCGCCAACGCCAAGGGCCCGACCGTAGCCCGAGCCAGGGCGTAGAGGCAGAGCGCATTGACCCGCAGCGATCCGGTCACCGCCGAGGCTACCGCCGCGAAAAGCTCCGTTGCTGTGTCGGGCTGGGCGATTGCCACGCTCGCCGCAGCATCGCGCAACCCGCGATGAGCACAGACCGTAGCCGCGCAGCGTAACGCCGCGTAGTCGAGGCCTAATTCCCCGCCTTCTGGAGGCTGGTCGCCGTTGAGGTAGTCCTCCAAATCGCACAGGAGCGCCCGGCACGCCTCGGCTGATCCGTACGCGTCGGCGGCGTCGTCGCTCGCTTGTCGAGTGAGCTGGGTGATCTCCGCCACCGATAACGCCGGATGCGCGGTAGTGAAGTGCCCGAAATGATCCTCTCTCCTGATCTCGGGCAACAGACCATGTGCTCGCCAAGGCTCCATGCTGGGGGCGGCAACGATCTCGGGGATCGTGCCGCGCTCCCACGGCGTTCCGGCAGGGGCGCGAACCGGCGCGTCGTCGCTCGCCGGCGGGACGAGCCGGTAGGGCGACTGGTGAGTGATCTCCTCCGCCGCCCAGACACCCAGCACGGTGGCGCCGCTTGTGGCTGCGACGCCGTCAAGTAGCCGGTTGGCCTTCTGAGCTGCGGTTTCCGCCTGCTCCGAATCGGGTGGGAAACCGACGATGAATGCCAAGAGACTCATACCCGGGTCTCGGACGATCGGGGGAAAGTCCTCCGGGCGGATAACGTTGAGTGCTTCCACGTCGACCCGCAGGACCGGACCGAGTTGGTGCGTGGTTCCACCGATCGGATAGAGGCCGAGCAGAATGAACGAGTGCGAGGGGTAGAAACCGAGTAGGCCGGGTAGGCAGGACAGGAGATGGCCGGGATTGGTTAGGTGCGGCGGAGACGCCGGTGTGCATGTGCTCATGGCGTTGAGTGTGGCTGCCCGTCGACCACCACCGCCTCGACTGTCCACAGCACTTCCCTACTGCCTCGAATAATGGGCAGCCGTCGTCGGTTATCCACAGGTCTGGGAATAGCACAGGCCGCGTCGTGGTTGAATCGGACTACCAACCAGGTCCGCCCCGAGCCGTCCCGGAGGCTTTAGAATCGTCACCAGGAGGACATCATGCAAGATGAATCGTCGATGTACGAACTCGAATACCCGGCGCCCGCAGTGCAAGCCGACGGCGCCCGAGGGCCCGTCATGATCGTGGCCCTCCAGGGTTTTGCCGACGCTGGTGTGGCAGTGTCCGGAACCTCCGACCATCTCAAGGCCGCCCTAGAAACGCATCCACTCGTGTCTTTTCATACGGATGAGCTCGTCGACTTCCGCTCGCGTCGGCCAACCATCACGATCAACGACAACGCCATCGTCCACGCCGAGGAGCTCTGCTTGGATCTCCGGGTGGCCAGGGACACCGAGGGCACGCCCTTCCTGCTACTTTCCGGCCCCGAGCCGGATATGCGTTGGAACGCGTTCACCGCCGCGGTGGCTGATCTGGCGGAGAAGTACAACGTCTCGGCAACCTTGTGTGTCTATGGCGCCCCGATGACTGTGCCGCATACCCGCCCGCTGGTCGTGTCCGCTCACAGTAGTGACGCCGCGTTGACCAAGGACCTGTACACCCTGGATTCGCAGCTGGTCCTGCCCGGGTCGGCGTCGTTGTTCATTGAGCACGAGATGACGAGGCGGGGCCTGCCCGCCGCCGGCTACACCGCTCACGTCCCTCACTACGTCGCCTCATGGCCGTATCCTCAGGCGCCGTATCAGCTGTTGCGCTCGTTGTCCTCGGTCACCGGTTTGAAGTTCCCGCTGCGCAGCCTGGAGCATGATATCGACCGTGCTAACGCCAAGCTTGATGACTACCTCCAGGAGAACCCCGAGGTGGCCCAGGTGGTGGCATCCTTGGAGCAGCACTATGACGAAGAGCTGGAGCGATTTCGGGAAGACCACCCGGGCGAGGTTTTGCCGGGTGAGTCCGCTATCCCGAGTGGCGAAGAGATCGGCAAGGAGTTCGAGCGTTTCCTCGCCGAGATCGAGGACGGGTCGGACTCTGAGTAGGCCGGATAGGCCACCCGTAGGTCGCACCGCGGGCACCCCGCCCACTCCGCTACGGTGGAAAGGGTGAACCTCGCCGACTCCCTCGCCGACCTTGTTGACGTTCCCGAGTCCCTGCTCGACGACGTCATCTTCGACTCCTTCACCCGCTGGGTAGCCAGCCGCGGAATATCGCTGTACCCGGCGCAGGAGGAGGCGTCGCTGGCGGTGCTTGCCGGCGATAACGTCATTCTCGCGACGCCCACCGGCTCGGGCAAGTCCATGGTGGCCAACGCCGCCCACTACATCGCCCTCGCTCGCCAGCAGCGCAGCTTCTACACCGCGCCTATTAAGGCCCTGGTGAGCGAGAAGTTCTTCTCTCTGTGTGAAACCTTCGGCCCGGAGAACGTCGGCATGATGACTGGCGACGCCACGGTGAACGGCGGCGCCCCTATCATCGCGGCGACCGCTGAGATTGTCGCTAACATCGCCCTGCGCGACGGCGCCGACGCTGCCATCGACCAGGTGGTGATGGACGAGTTCCACTACTACTCAGATCCCGAGCGCGGCTGGGCATGGCAGGTGCCGCTGCTGGAGCTTCCGCGCACCCAGTTCGTCCTCATGTCCGCCACCCTCGGCGACACCACCCGACTGGAAGCTGATCTTTCCGAGCGCACTGGCCGCGACACCACCCTCGTCACCGGGTCCACCCGGCCGGTGCCCTTGGATTTTCACTACGTCTTCTCCCCCGTACATGAGACCATCGAGGAACTCATGAAGGCGGGTAAGGCCCCGATCTACGTTGTTCACTTCTCCCAGCGAGAGGCCACCGAACGCGCCCAGGCGCTGACCAGCATTAACCTGCTGTCACCTGAGGACAAGGCGGCCATCGCCGAAGAGATCGGCGGGTTCCGCTTCACTACTACCTACGGCAAGCAACTGTCGAAGCTGCTGCGCAAGGGAATCGGCGTCCACCACGCTGGGATGCTGCCGAAGTATCGCCGACTGGTGGAAAAGCTGTCTCAGACTGGCCTGCTCAAGGTGATCTGTGGGACGGACACCCTGGGGGTGGGGATTAACGTTCCGATTCGGACGGTGCTGATGACGGGGCTGGCGAAGTACGACGGCCACCGCCAGCGCATCTTGAAGTCTCGGGAGTTTCACCAGATCGCTGGCAGGGCCGGGCGGGCCGGCTACGACACGGAAGGCACCGTCGTCGTCGAAGCCCCGGAACATGAGATCGAAAATGCGCGCCTGCGCCGGCGCGCCGGCGACGATCCCCAGCGGCTCAAGAAGATCCGCAAAAAGTCTGCCCGTGATGGCGAAGTGAGCTGGTCGGAAAAGACCTTTGACCGGCTCACAGTGGCCGAACCAGAGCAACTGACCAGCCAGTTCAAAGTCTCGAACTCCATGCTGATCAATGTGCTGGAGCGCCATGGCGACGGCTACGAGCACCTGCGTCACCTACTGCGCACCAACCATGACGCCCGTGCCAAGCAGAATCAGGACATCCTCACCATGATTGCGCTCATGCGGGGCCTGCTGGACGCCGGCCTGGCAGTGCGTCGCGAGGAGCCGGACCGCTACGGGCGGACTTATCACTTGCTGCGCGAGCTTCCCCGAGATTTCGCGCTCAACCAGCCGCTGTCGCCATTCGCTTTGGCGGCACTGAGTTTGCTCGACCCGGACTCTGACACCTTCGAGCTGGATATCATCAGCGTCTTCGAGTCCATCCTCGATGATCCCCGCCAGATTCTTAAGGCTCAGGAATCCCAGGCTCGCGGCGAGGAAATCGCCGCTCTCAAAGCGGAAGGGGTGGACTACACCGAGCGGATGGCGCTCATCGAGGAAGTGACGTATCCGAAGCCACTGGAAGAGCTGCTGGAGCAGGCGTTCGATACCTTCGCCGAGACACAGCCGTGGGTGAAGGAATTCGAGCTCTCTCCGAAGTCGATAGTGCGCGAGATGATCGAAAAGGCGATGACCTTCTCCGACGTGGTGGCTACCTACCAGCTCGCCCGTTCGGAAGGGGTGGTATTGCGCTATCTCACCGACGCCTGGCGCACGTTGCGCCATTCGGTTCCGCAGGAGTACCTCACCCCGCAACTAGCGGACATTGTCGAGTGGCTGGGCGAGCTCATCAAGCAGGTGGACTCGTCACTCATTGACGAATGGGCCCGGATGGGCAATGAAGACACCCCGATCTCGAAGGAGGATCTGCAGCGAGAACTCGCCTTCGGCGTCGAGGACCCGGACGCACTCACTGCCAACCGTCGCGCGTTCACGGTCATGGTGCGCAATTACTTCTTCCGCCTGGTCGATCTCTTCGCCTTCGAAAAGGAGGAACAACTCGCGGATATGACGGCCTACCTCGACGACGCCCCGGACTTCCCGGCGGCGCTCGACGCCTACTTTGACGAATACGACGACGTCGACATCACGCAGGCCGCACGTTCCGCCGAGTTCTTCCGGTTAACCGAGACGGGCCGGACGTGGGAGGTACGGCAGGTGATCAAGGATCCCGAGGGCGATCATGGCTTCGCATTCGTCGGGACGGTGGACCTCGATGCCTCCGATGCCGCCGGGGAGGTCAGGCTCTCGGAGCTGCGTTTCGTCGACAGCTAAGGCAGCGAGGACAGCTAGGACTATAGTTTCCACCTATTACTGACCGGCGATAGGCATAGTCTATAGTGTCTGCTATGAGCCCTAAGGAGTATCGTCCGACCCTCGCGCAGTTGCGGACCTTCGTCACCATCGCCGAAAAGAAGCACTTCGGTACCGCGGCCCAGGCCCTGGGAATCTCCCAACCTTCCCTCTCCCAGGCCCTTGTCGCCTTGGAGACCGGGCTCGGATTCCAGCTCATCGAACGCTCCACGCGGCGCGTCATCGTCACCTCCGCCGGCCTTGAGCTCATGCCCTACGCCAAGGCCACTCTTGAGGCCGCCGACGCCTTCCTCGCCCATTCTCGGGGAGCCACCGGCACTCTCACCGGCCCGTTATCCATCGGGATCATCCCCACCGCGGCACCCTACATCCTCTCGGAGCTGCTGCCGTTGCTCAAACAACGCTTTCCCGACATGGCGCCGCGCATCATCGAAGAGCAGACGGGAGATCTGCTGAGCCAATTGCGTGATGGCCAACTCGACGTCGCCTTGCTCGCCGTACCCTCGGAGGCCAACGGAATCGTCGATTTTCCTCTCTACACTGAGGACTTCGCCGTCGTCGTCCCCGCAGAGCATCCCCTGGCCGGCCGCGATGACCTGACCCTGGCGAACTTGAGTGAGTTGGACCTGCTCCTGCTCGACGACGGCCACTGCCTGAGAGACCAGGTCCTCGACCTGTGCCGCCGCGCCCACATCAACCCCTCCGAAGCCTCTAGCTCGTTGACCCGGGCCACGTCATTGACGACGATCATCCAGCTGGTGGCGGGAGGCTTCGGCGCCACGCTGATTCCCGAATCCGCCTTCTCCTCGGAGCGGACCCGGGAGGGCATCGCCCTGTCCTCTTTCGCCGATTCGGTGACCGCCCGTCGAACCATGGGCCTGGCCTACCGGGCGTCGAGCGCCCGGGAAGAGGAGTTTCGCGCCCTCGGCGCGTCCATCGTCGAGGCGTTCCAGCGCTCCATAGCGACGGTGTAGGACCGGCAGTTCGCCGGCCGCGCTGACTGGGCTTCTAGTATTTGACGGCAACACCCACGGGCAGTCCAGCTGCCTCGCGGTACATGTACGCAGCCGCTAGCAAAAAGCCGGCCACGACGAAGACGAACCCGACGCCCAGGGTCATGAAGGACACCACCACTGTGACCAGGAGCATAAGCAGGAAGAAGAGCACCAGGCGTAGGTAGTTCCGCAGAGAATCCCGCAGCCCCTTGGTGAGAGCCTCACCAACCCCTGCTTGGCGATCAGCCACGTAGTAAGGGGCGAAGAGGAAGAGCGGGAAGACCAACGTGCTCACCAGGAAGTAAAGACCGAGGCCGAGAAGGAAGGTTCGAAACGCGGCCGCGTCGGCCAGCGTGTCCGGTGTCAAGGCAAAGAAGGAACTGAAGAGGGGCGTTTCAAAGATCCCGAAAATAACGGTGTTCATGGCGGCAATGAGCAGCGTGATACCCAGCAGCGGCCAGAAGTTGACCTCTCTGACCAGGTCCGCCCAGCCTACCTTGCTCCGATCCAGCTGACGGATCACGGCATTAGTCACAAATGGGCCCACGAGAAGCGGCAGAAACGACGACGCAACTGTGATGACGGGAGTGAGCGAAGCTAGCTCGCCGTGAGCCAGCAGTGAGGAGCTGGCGAGCACGCCTTCGGACAACAGATAGGCCGCGACAATCGACGCAGGCAGCAGGATCCACAGCTGCCAATTGGCGAAGGCCGCGGTCATGCCCCAGGACAGTGCCTGAAGCGGATGGACTGTTCCGGCGCCCACAATCCGAGGCGAGCCGGATTCGAGTTCAGCGGCGACGGCGCCGTCTAGAGGCGTGTTCATACCCCCAAATATACGACGCCGGACGTCGCCTACGCTGCGATATCCGGCCCTCAAAGCGAGGAGATTCTAGCCCCTGGCGTTGACCCCGACCGGCAGTTCGGCGGCCTCGCGGTACATGTAAGCGACCGCGAGCATGAACCCGCTGTAGATGAAGATGGTGCCGATACCGAAAGTGATGATGGTGATCAGGACGCTTCCGACCGTAACCACGATGTAGAACAGCAGGAGGCTGAAGTAGTTACGCAACGACGCTTTGAAGCCCTTACCCACGGCGGAGAACACACCCGCCTGGCGATCGGCCACGTAATAGGGGGCGAAAACGAGCAGCGGCGAGACAACAAGGCTCACCAACATATAGGCGCCGATACCGAGGAAGAACCCCTGAAGCACGGCCGGGTCCTTGAGCTCCTCAGAACTAGCGGTAAAGACCGTCTTGAAGAAAGCGCCCGCGAAGATCAGTCCAAGCAGGCCATTGATGAGGCCTACAACGAGCGATACGCCCACCAAGGGCCAGAGATTGATGCCTTCAACGAGGTCTCTCCACCCCACCTTCGGACGATCCAACTGCCGGACCAGGGCGTTAATGAGGAAAAGACCACCAATGAACGCCAGCACAGAGGTCACCCAGGTGGAGATCGGGCTCGTCGTCGGCACCTCCCCGTAGGCGGGTTCGCTCAACAGAGCATTGACCAGGCCGTACACGGCGAACGCCAAGATGAAGGCCAAGGGCAGAAGGATCCACAACCGCCAATTCGCAAACGCCGTGGACATTCCCCAGGACAGCGCCTTGAAAGGATGAACCTTCCCCGTGCCCACCGGCCGCTCCGCAGCTGCGTCGCCCAGCCCCGGGGTTCCGTAGTAGGAACCAGCGTAGCCGGGGTTGGCGTACCCGTCGGGGCCGAGGCGGCCTGCTGCGCTCGCGCCGTAGCTCAGGCCGCCGGGCTGATCCTCAGGATGGTTTGTTCCAGGATAGGGGGTGAAGTCGTCGTTACCTGGTGTCGTCATAGGCCCGAATGTACCTGACTAGTTTTTTCCCTGCCAAGACGCGGTAGGCTCATCTCCTAGCTATGACTGTTAACGAATCCCCTCGCAGCAAGCGAGACCTTATCGCGATTCTCCCCCACCTCCGGCTTGCTGACGAGCGAGCTTTCCGCCGCCGGCTCGGCAAGGCACGCTCCGCGCAGGCGCTGACCGAGATCGGACTGGAGATCGACGAGGCCCGCGCCCGAGTTGCGGCCATTGACGCAGGTATCCCGGATATCACCTACCCGGAGCAGCTGCCGGTTTCCGCGCGGCGCGAAGACATTATGGAGGCCATCGCCGGCAACCAGGTGGTCATCATCGCTGGCGAGACCGGATCCGGAAAGACGACGCAGATCCCAAAGATGTGCCTGGAACTGGGTCGGGGTCGCCGGGGGTTGATCGGCCACACCCAGCCTCGTCGTCTGGCGGCGAGGACCGTCGCCGAGCGCATAGCCGAGGAATTAGGCCAGGACATTGGCGACTCGGTCGGCTACGCCATCCGCTTTGACGATCGGGTGTCTGCCACGTCGGCCGTGAAATTAATGACCGACGGCATCTTGCTCGCCGAGATGCAACGTGATCGCTTCCTCAACGCTTACGACACCATCATCATTGACGAGGCGCATGAGCGCAGCCTTAACATCGATTTCCTCCTCGGCTATCTCAAGCGGCTGCTGCCCAAGCGGCCCGACCTGAAGGTCATCATTACCTCGGCGACGATTGACCCCGAGCGGTTCGCTGAGCACTTCGCCGCCGCCGACGGCACTCCGGCGCCCATTATCGAGGTGTCGGGACGCACCTACCCGGTAGAGATTCGCTACCGGCCCCTCGAAACCGAACAAGGCGGCCGGCTCGTAGAACAGGACCCGCTCGACGGGTTGTGTGACGCCATCGAGGAACTCATGGCCGAGGGCCCCGGGGATATTCTGTGCTTCTTTCCCGGCGAGCGCGACATCCGCGACGCCATGGAAGCCATCGCCGCCCGACGTTGGCGCGGTGTCGAAGCCACCCCCCTGTTCGGTCGGCTTTCCAACCAGGAGCAGCACCGCGTCTTCTCTCCCCACGCCGGGCGTCGGATTGTTCTAGCCACCAACATCGCTGAGACGTCGTTGACCGTCCCCGGTATCCACTACGTCGTTGACACTGGCACGGCCCGGATTTCTCGCTATTCCACGCGCACTAAGGTCCAGCGCCTGCCCATCGAAGCGATCTCTCAGGCCAGCGCCAACCAGCGCTCCGGGCGCTGTGGCCGCGTGGCCGACGGCATCGCCATCCGTCTGTACTCCGAGGAGGACTTTGCTTCCCGCCCGGAATTCACTGATCCCGAGATTCTCCGCACGAACCTGGCCAGTGTCATCCTTCAGATGATTTCCTTGCGCCTCGGCGCCGTGGAGGACTTCCCCTTCGTCCAACCCCCAGAGGCCAAGGCGGTGCGCGACGGCCTGCTGCTCCTGCGAGAGCTCGGTGCCTTAACGCCCGAAGAATCCCACGGGTTGCCGGTGCTCACCCGCATCGGCCGTGACCTGGCCCGCCTCCCCGTTGACCCGCGCATGGCCCGCATGTTGGTCGAGGCTGACCGGCGTGGCGTGACCGCAGACGTCATGGTGCTCGTCGCCGCGATGACCATCCAAGACGTGCGCGAACGCCCTCTGGAGAAGCAGGCGCAGGCGGACCAAGCCCATGCGCGGTTCAAAGATCCACAATCAGACTTCCTCGCCACGCTGAAACTGTGGGACTACATCGACGCCTCGCGAGACGACCTCTCCGGCAACGCGTTCCGCAAACGGATGAAAAACGAATACCTCCATTACATGCGCATCCGGGAGTGGTATGACCTGGTTCGCCAGCTGCGCGACGTCACCCGCTCCATGGGGTGGCAGGCGCGGCAGAACCAGTCGGTGAACCGGGATGCCGAGTCGATCCACCGAAGCCTGCTCAGCGGGCTGTTGTCCAACATCGGCGCCCGGGATGACCGCGAGGCCTCCCCCGCGCGCTCGGGGAACAAAAAACCCAAGGCCGGCCGGGAGTATCAGGGACCGCGGGGCACCCGTTTCATGATCTTCCCCGGTTCTTCCTTGGCCAAGAAGCCTCCCGAGTTTGTCATGGCTGGCGAGCTGGTGGAAACCTCCCGGCTGTGGGCCCGGGAGGTAGCCGCCATCGAGCCGGCATGGGTAGAGGAGCTGGCCGGGGACCTGATCCGACGGGTCTACAGCGAACCATCCTGGTCCCGCAAACAAGGAGCAGCTATCGCCCACGAAAAGGCGATGCTCTACGGAGTGACGATCTACGCAGACCGCACCGTGCCCTACCACCGCGTCGATGCGCCCGCCGCCCGGGACATGTTCATCCGTCACGCCCTCGTCGAGGGCGATTGGAGCACCCACCACAGCTTCTATCGAGACAACCAGCAGGCACTCACCGACGCCGCAGCGCTGGAGGACAAGGCCCGTCGCCGGGGTCTCGTCGCCGATGAGGACAGCCTCTTCGAGTTCTACGACCGCCGCATCCCGCCCACAGTCACCACCGCTGCCCACTTCAATTCGTGGTGGAAGAAACAGCAGCACAAGGACCCGGACCTGTTGCGCTTTGATCCGCAGGCACTGCTGTCTGAGGAAGCCGACGCCGTCACCGAGGAAGCTTTCCCCGATACTTGGCGCGCCGGGTCGGTCCCTTTTGAGCTGACGTATGTCTTCGAACCCGGTGATCCCCGGGACGGCGTCACCGTGCGAATCCCCGTGCCCATGCTGGCGGGAATCGACGCCGCCGATTTTGAATGGTTGGTTCCTGGTCTACGCGAGGAACTCCTCACCGAGCTCATCCGTAGCCTGCCGAAAGCGCTACGACGGTCCGTGGTGCCCGCACCAGACTTCGCCCGCCGAGCCGTCGACAAGCTCATCCCCTTCGAATCACCGATAACGACTCAACTCGCCGATGTCTTACGCGAACTTGGCGGATCTGGGATCAACGGCACCGACTTCCAACCAGCCAAGCTTCCGCCGCACCTGCGGATGACCTACGCGGCAGTGGATCGCCGCGGTCGCGTCATCGATTCCGACAAGGACCTCGACGCCCTCCGGGAGCGGCGTGAGCAGCAGATCCGCTCCTCCGTGAGTAAGGCGGCCCGCGTCGCCGAATCTGAGGTGGTCCGCACGTGGACGGCCGACAACCTCGGGGCGGTGCCTAAGACGGTGACGACTTCCGTCGACGGCCATCGCGTGGATGCCTATCCGGCACTGTCGATCACACACGACGGCGTGGAAGTGAAGGTCTTTCCCACCGAGGCCGCAGCAGAGCGTTCGCTGCTCACCGCCAATCTGACCATGCTCATGCGAGCGATCTCGGTCAACACCAATCAGATGGTTAAGGGGCTGCCTCTCAAACAGCGGGTAGCGGTAGACCGCTACCCCCATGGCGGGGCGGAGGGGCTCGTCGAGGACGCCCGGGTGGCGGCCATCCGGGATTCTATGCGGGCGCACGGCGGCCCGGTGCGCGATCCCGAGGCTTTCGAAACCCTGCGAGCCGCGGTGGCCCCGGATGTTCCGGGTCTCGTTCGCCAATCGGTGGTGAGCGTGGCAGGGGCTCTGGTGCTTTACCACCGGGTCCGCGAGGAGCTAGCGCGATGGACCGGGCCGGGAATCGACGATATGACAGCCCAGCTGGACTTCCTTCTGCCCGCACGGGCGATCACCGTGCACGGGATGGACAACCTCAAGCATCTGCCGCGCTACCTCCAGGCGATGAGCATGAGGCTCGACGACATGGGCCTCGACCCTGACCGGGACGCTGACCGCCAGGATGAGATAGACGAGGTGATCGCCTACCTGCGCGCAAAGCTCCGCGCTCTTCCTGCGGATCGGGCTAAGCAGCCAGCGGTCAAAAGGATTCTCTGGGACCTCCAGGAGCTCAGGGTGAGTTTGTTCGCGCAGCGGCTGGGCACGGCCCGCCAGGTGTCAGCCCGACGGGTGCGTAAGGCGATCGACGCGCTGTCCTAGACCTCGTCCCGGTGGTCGTGCCGACGCATGGCACGGATCTCGGCCTCGAAGTCCTTCGCGCTTTCGAAGGACTTGTACACCGATGCGAAGCGGAGATAGGCGACCTCGTCGAGCTTGCGCAGCGGTTCCAGCACCGCCAAGCCGATGTCATTGGCGTGGACAAGCGAGCTGCCCTTGCCACGCACGGTCTCTTCCACCTCCTGCGCGAGCTTTTTCAACGCATCGTCGGAGACGTCCCGCCCCTGGCAAGCTCGGCGGACGCCGCGAATGAGCTTTTCGCGGCTGAAATCCTCAGAGATGCCGTTGCGCTTGACCACCCGGAGGACGGCCTTCTCAATGGTCGTAAACCGACCGCTGCATTCGGTGCACTCCCGACGCCGCCGGATGGACGTTCCGGCGTCGATCACGCGAGAGTCAATCACCCGCGACTGTTGATGGTGGCAAAAGGGGCAATACACGGCGAACGGGTTTCCTTTCCAGCCAGGCTTCTTCGCTTATGAGCGTAGTGTGCGCTGCTGCCTCCGGTGACGAGACGTCGACGGTGTGCTTGGCGGGCGTCTGCGATGGTTGGAGCTGCTTAGGGGCGCGCGGCGGTGACGGTCTGCGCATCCTCAGGAAACTGCAGTACACCGCTGTATCCAAAGCCTGCTACACCGCTGAGGACCATCAAAGCACCGAAAAGGAGGCCTAGAATCATCGTTCGACGTTCCTCGTTGGTCGAGTCATCGGATGCATCAGAGAACGACGATGAACGAACACAGGAACGTACATGAGACCCGCCAAAGGTGGCTGGGCGAAGGGTGCGGACAGACCGAACGCGCCAGCAATGAACACCGCCTACCGGTCCGTCCCACTGCGCCGCTGGAGCCACCTCCTGCCCAGAAGATACTGGATAAACCTGATTAAGCAGATCACCGTCGCGCGACATTGCCATACCACCCTTCTTCCGAGACGGGGCTTTCCGGTTAGCTACACGCAGTATAGGAGGGCCCCGATACCCTGACCGTGAGATTCGGCCAGACGTTCGACCTTCGTTGACATGTTCGAAGCGTAGACCCATGAGGCCAGTTTGTCTACCCCGTGGGTAGAACGTCGAACACACTGGCGGTTTTGTGGTAAACATGACGGTAACGAAAGATGCCACCGTGACGTCCATCGTCAGTCACGTCCGGCTTACACATCCACTCCCGAAGGAGATCCCATGTCCCCCGCCCCTCGCAACAGCCGCCGTAAGCCCGATCCGGCCACCTTGACCGCCCGCCAACGCCGGATCTTGGAGGTGATCCGCGACGCCGTACTACTGCGCGGCTACGCGCCGACCATCCGCGAAATCGGCGACGCGGTGGGGCTGAAGTCCACCTCCTCGGTGGCCTACCAGTTGTCCACCCTGGAAGAGCGGGGCTTCTTGAGGCGAGACCCCAACAAGCCGCGAGCGGTCGATATTCGCCACCTCCACAACACCGACGCTCCGGATCCGGTTTCCCGCCACGCGGATGAGTCCGTCCCCGACGATGCGTCGACCCCGAGCTATATCCCGGTGATCGGCCGGATCGCAGCTGGTAACCCCATCCTCGCTGAACAGAACGTGGAGGGTCACCTGCCGTTGCCCTCCGAACTCGTCGGCGACGGCGACCTGTACATGCTTCGAGTGGTGGGTGAGTCGATGAAGAACGGCGGGATCCTCGACGGAGACTGGGTAGTAGTCCGCTCCCAGCCGGTCGCCGAGGAGGGCGAATACGTCGCCGCGATGATCGACGGGGAAGCCACGGTTAAGGAACTTCACCGAGACCGCAGTGGCACGTGGCTGCTCCCCAAGAATGAGGCCTTCGATGCGATCCCGGGCGACGACGCCGAGATCCTGGGCAAAGTGGTAGCGGTCTTCCGTCGGCTCTAAAGCACCGATTTAACCGGTATCCACCGCGGCCACCACCTTTCACTGGGCCCATTCGGGGGTAATCGGGCACCTTTTCCTCGGTTCACGCGTTGAATCGGTAGTAGTACCAAAAGGCATTCGGACAGTGAATGGAGCCGCATGTACGCAGAAGAGCGACGCCGCCAGATCGCATCCCTTACCGCCGTCGAAGGGCGGGTCAACGTCACGGAGCTCTCCGAGCGCTTCGACGTCACGGCGGAGACCATCCGGCGTGACTTGGCAGCGCTGGACAAAGAAGGCGTCGTCCACCGCGTTCACGGTGGCGCGGTGGCCAGTCAGTCATTCCAGACCACCGAGTTTTCACTCGATACCCGTTCCCGCTCTGCCCAAACAGCGAAGCTCTCTATCGCCCGCGCGGCTTTGAGGTTCCTGCCCAACCCGGGCGGGTCTGTGTTCCTCGACTCCGGTACCACCACCAATGCCATGGCGGAACTGATGGTCGAGTCCGCCACCGGCCCGCAGTATTCGATCGTCACCAACTCGCTGCCCATAGCGCTGTACTTGTCCACCAAGAACGCTCCCGACGTTCAATTGCTCGGTGGAACCGTGCGGGCCATCACCCAGGCCGTGGTGGGCGACCCGGCACTGCGAACCCTGGCGCTTATGCGTGCCGACGTGGCCTTCATCGGCACGAACGCGCTCACCCTGGACCACGGGCTGTCGACTGCGGACCCGCAGGAGGCCTCTGTGAAGTCGGCGATGGTTATCAACGCCCACAAGGTGGTTGTGCTGTGTGACTCGACGAAGCTGGGCAATGACTACCTGGTCAGCTTCGCTCCGACGACAAGTATCGATGCCCTCATTACCGACGCCAACGCCCCGGAATCCTTCCTTGAAGGCCTACGCGAGCGCGAGATCGAGGTCGTAATTGCCTCGTCGAACCTGGATTAGACCAGTCAATTTGGACAATCACACCCACCTTGGCCAGGATTAATGAAGAAACAACTCACGTGACGTGGGCGCCTGCCCACGTTCACCCCGCCCCATTGACCAGGAGCTAGCCTTCGTGATCGTGACGCTGACGCCCAATCCAAGCATCGACGTCACTATGGAACTCACCGCGCCCCTGAGTACGGACACGGTCAACCGGGCACAGTCGCTACGCCAGGCGGCCGGCGGGAAGGGGATCAACGTCTCTCATGTTGCTTATCTTTCCGGCCAGGAGACGTTGGCGCTCTACCCGAGCCAGCACCAGGACCCTTTCGTCTCTCTGATTGAGCAAAGCGGTATTCCTTCCCGACGCGTCGCCGTGAATGCACCGGTACGGATCAACGTCACCATCACCGATGACCGCTCGACCGCGAAGGTGAACAGCCCCGGTACTGCCGTGCCGGCGGATACGTCGGAGATATTGATTTCCGCTTTGCTCGAACACGTCGATGCCGCCAACATTATCGTCGCTGCCGGGTCGCTGCCGCCGGGACTACCTGAGGACTTCTATGGCCGATTGGTCAGCGAGGTTCGGGCCCGCAATGCCGACGTCATTATCGCCGTCGATACTTCCGACGGCCCGCTGCGTGCACTGGGCGATGATCTTTCGGTAGCGGCACCGACGATTATGAAGCCGAACAGCCATGAACTGGGCCAGCTCATCGGCACCAACGGGCGCAACCTCGAAGAATTGGCGCTGGCTGGACACGTTGGCCCCATCGTCGAGGGCGCCGCTCGCCTCGTCGATCAAGGCGTTCACGAGGTGCTGGTCACCCTCGGCCCCGCCGGCGGGGTGTTGGTCACTGATTCCGGAGCCTGGAAGATTACTCCCCCACCAGCCCGGGTCCGCACCACGGTGGGCACCGGGGATGCGTCGCTGGCCGGGTATCTCATCGGCCGTGCAGCGGGGAGAACCTGCCCCGACGCAGCTCGCCAAGCGATCGCCTTTGGCACCGCCACCGCCAGCCTGCTTGGCACGGCGTTTCCCGACAGCTCGGTTATCGACCTTGAGCGTACCGAGGTCGTGCAGCTTGTCTGAGACCAGTAGCGCCGACGGTAGGTGACGTAGACCCCAACCTGCGCTTAGGATGGAGCCAGTTAACAACCTCGAAGTCCGAGAGAGGATCCTTCGCCGTGGCTTCCACCACCGTCACTGTCGGCTCTACCGTCGGTCTGCACGCCCGCCCAGCGGCTCTCATTGCCGAGGCCGCCGCGGGATTCGACGATGTCGTGCTCTTGCACCTTGTCGGTGACGAGGGAGAGGACGACGCCGACGCCTCTTCCACACTCATGATTATGGCGATGGGCGCCCGCTGCGGCGATGAGGTCACGGTCCGCAGCGCCAACCCACTGGCCGTGAAAAAGGTCGCCGCTCTCATCGCAGCGGAGCTTTCTTAAGCCTCCCTCTCCAGCGGCCCAACGGCCGCTGGCCTAGTTGTTCTTCAGCGACACTACGTAGCGCCCCTCACCGAGGTGGCGGTAGCACCACATGAGGATCGGGTAGCCAACGAGGATGCCCACGGACCCCCACGCGATTCCCTCCAGCGGAACCCCGAACACCGGCAGGGTGAGATTTCCGATGCCCGCAATCATCGCCACTGCGGCCGCGGCAAGGTTGACCGGGTGCGCCAGGTCGACCTTGTTATCCATCCAAACCCTCACGCCGAGCAGGCCGATCATGCCGTACAGCATGAGGGTCGCTCCGCCGAGCACACCGGTGGGAATGGTGAAGATCAAGGCCCCAAACTTCGGGATGAACGCGAGGGCGATCGCGAAGAGCGCAGCCACCCAATACGCCGCCGTGGAGTAGACACGAGTGGCCGCCATGACGCCGATGTTCTCCGCGTAGGTGGTGGTACCGGAACCGCCGAAGCCGCCGGCCAGGGTGGTAGCCAGGCCGTCGCCGATGAGGGCGCGACCAGAGAGATCGTCGACGTTGCGCCCCGTCATGGCGCTGACCGACTTAACATGGCCGACGTTCTCCGCGATGAGCACGATGAGCACCGGCAGGGTGACCGCGATGGCCGACAACCGGAACTCCGGCGTGGTGAATTCCGGCAGGCCGATCCATGCCGCGGCGTGGACCGCCTCCGCGGCACCATCCGCCAAATTGCCGGTGACGGCAGCGAAGACCCATCCGAGGATGACGCCGAAGAGGATGCTCAGCCGGGACAGCAGGCCACGGCACAATACCGTGAAGCCCAGGATGCCCACCAAGGTAACCCCGGCGACCAGGGGCTGCGATTCAACGTTCGCGGTGGCGGCCGGGGCCAGGTTGAGGCCAATGAGCGCGACAATGGCGCCGGTCACGGCGGGCGGCATGACGGCATCGATGACCCGCCGGCCAGCCACGTGGACAGCGCAGCCCACCAGGATGAGAGCAATGCCGGTGACCATGACGCCACCGAGCTGCGCCCCCATGCCGTGAGCCTGGGATGCGCTCAGCGGGGCGATGAAGGCGAAGGAGGAACCGAGGTAGCTAGGAAGTCGGTTACCGGTGATGAGCAGAAAGATGATGGTGCCCAGTCCGGAAAACAGCAGTGTGGTGTTGACCGGGAAACCGGTGAGGGTCGGCACGAGCAGGGTGGCGCCGAACATGGCGACGACGTGCTGCATGCCGATTGTGATGGTGCGGCCCCAGCTCAGCCGCTCGTCGGGGGCTACGACTGCCCCGGGTTTCAGTGTCTTGCCGTCGCCGTGGACGGTCCAACCTAGAGCAGTATTCACAAGCCGCTATTATCAGCCCTCGGTGGGCGAAACAACGAATTCACGCAGCTCGTCGGCGAGCCGCTGCGGCAGCCGAACATCGAGGCGGGTGCCCGCAGCCTCGTAGTCCTCCTTGAGTACCGTCCCTAGTTCGTGCACCCGCGAGACGACGTCTCCCCTGGTGAAAGGTACTACGAGAGTTACTCGCGCATCGAGCGAATTGAGAAAAAGCTCGATGCGAGTCGCCAGCTCGGCGACACCCTCACCAGTCGCCGCTGAGACGTAGACCACATTGTCCCGGTCCAGCACGTGCCGCAGCTCAGCGAGGATGAGGGGATCCGCGGCGTCGATCTTGTTGATGACGATGATCTCCGGCGGGACCTCTTCGCCGGATTCCTTGACCACGTCGTAGATGACCGCATTGACGGCCTCGATCTGCTGCAACGGGAACGGCGCCGAGCCGTCGACGACATGCAGAATGAGGTCCGCGCCCAAGACCTCCTCAAGGGTGGATTTGAACGCCTCAACGAGCTGCGTCGGCAGGTGCCGGACGAAGCCGACCGTATCGGTAAAGACGATGGCGCGCCCGTCGGGCAACGTCGTGCGCCGTGTCGTCGGATCCAGGGTCGCGAAGAGCGCGTCTTCGACGAGCACGCCGGCGCCGGTCATGGCATTAATGAGAGAGGACTTCCCGGCGTTGGTGTATCCAGCGATCGCGATCTTCGGGACGGTGGACTCCTGGCGCCGCGCGCGCTTGACCTCACGGGCGGTCTTCATGCCCTGCAGCTCCCGGCGCAAGCGGGCCATTTCCGTGCGCAGGCGCCGACGATCCGCCTCAATACGGGTTTCACCTGGACCGCGCAGACCCACGCCGCCATTCGACCCGGCGCGGCCGCCGGCCTGGCGGGAGAGGTTCCCACCCCAACCGCGCACGCGGGTGTAGAGGTACTCCATTTGTGCGAGCGAGACCTGGGCCTTGCCCTCTTTAGATTTCGCGTGCTGGGCGAAGATGTCGAGAATGAGCATCGTTCGGTCGATGACCTTCACCTTGAGCCGATCTTCGAGGGCCACCATCTGCCCCGGGGACAACTCACCGTCGCAGACCACGGTGTCGGCGCCGGTGGCCTCGACGATGCGTCGCAGCTCCTCGACCTTGCCGGAGCCGATGTAGGTACCGGGATCTGGCCGGTCACGCTTTTGGTAGAGCAATTCCAACACCTCGGCGCCGGCGGTTTCAGCCAGGGAGGCGAGTTCCTGCATGTTGGCTTCCACCTGGGCGGTGGTCCCTTCGGTCCACACCCCAACGAGGATGACCTGCTCCAGGCGGAGCTTGCGGTACTCGACTTCGAACTCGGCTTCTTTTTCGCTGGTTTTACCGGTTGAGCCTTGCGCCACGGACCGGAAGGAATTGCGCTCCTCTAGATCTAGCTGGCCTGTCGTCGGCGATTCTAGGCCGCTGAGGTCGACGCCCTCGTCGGGGTTGTGCTCGCTCGCCTGCGGGGCGTTGTCTTTGAAGGCCTGTGAGAGCAGCTGGTCGGTATCGTAAGAGGTGAACTTCGTCATCGTCTTCTCAGTATCCCACGCACCCACCTGGTGGCCGAACCGTACCCCTCCGCGGGAGTCGATCCCCTGGCTATAACCTGGCGCGTCTAGACTGGTTGGCCATGAGCACCGACTTACTGAGCATCGGCCTAGGTTTCGAGCGCTGGCAAGACGCCGTCGAAGCCGCCATCGCCACCAACCAGCTTTCGGTCCTAGGGGAAGTACGCGGCGGGCAGCTGATTCACTACGCCGACCCCTCCGGAGCTCTCATCACCATCATGGCAGTGGAGCCCTACGCGACCTTCGCCGGATTCGAATCCGTCTCCCAGACCTTCGGCAACGTCACCATGGTCAACGACGTCGTCGCCTACTGTGAGGTCATCGATGCTCACGGTTCCGTCATGCAAGGCGTGACGGTGAACTTAGTGCATGGTCCCTTGCTCGCGGAGCTGCCCACCCAGGAATGGCAGCAGTTGGCAGTGGCGGCACTCATGATCGATTACACGCTGTATCCCTCGTCCGAGGACTTCGCCGCGGCCGGGTTGGGCGCCGTTGGGGAATTCGACTCCCCCGGCGCGAGGATCGTTGCCTCGGGCGACGGCTCCCAGGTGCCGGACGCGGCTGCGACGTTCAGCGCTCGAGTCCTTGACTCGGAGTATCGGCATAATCAACTCTCCGGCCAGCGTTTCATCCACGCGACCGTCGACGGCGCTTTCCCCTTCGACGTGTGCCTGCCGGACGCGCCTGAGCTTCCGGTTCGAGATAGCATTATCTACGGCTCAGCGGTGATGACTGCCGCCGTCACCAGCCCGACGGGCGGCTGCGGAGGATGTGGAGGTTCCTGCGGCTGCGGCGGGCATTAGGCAAAGAAGGGGAGGGAAGAGATGTTGACGACGCGTCTCGGGGTTATTTGGGCCGCAGTAGCGGTGCTGTGCCTGCTACTCGTGTTCACTCTGCGGACGGCGGGGCTGTTCCTCTCGGGACTGCTCTTCCTCGCCGCTGCCCTGTTTGCGTGGCGTTCGTCGTTCATCCAACCCGAATCCCGCGCCCTACGCACGTCGATCCAGCTCAGTACCGATGACATTCAGGCGATCCTCGACGCGTACGATCGTTTCCTCCTCGCCGGCGACGCCGATTCCATCGCAGACCGAACGCTGCACCGCCCGGCGCTGGCCGACGAGAGTTGCGACGCGCCGGCGATTACCGAGTTTCGGGCCAAAGCGGAGGCCGCCCGCCGCTTCATCTACCGTGTGGGGGCCATCGTCGAGGACCCGTCAGTGACCACTACCGAGCTCACCAATATTCTCGGCATCGCCGACCAACGCAGCCAGGAGCTGGCCGAGGCGTGGAATCAGGCCCGCTTAGAGGCCCGCCGCCTCGGCCGCGACTATTAATCCGCCGACGGCTGGAGGCTTTCTAGCTCCACCTCACCGGTGGCGACGATGCGCGAGGGGCCGGTGAGCCGCGCTCCGGAATCGTCGATGCGCACCGTGACGGTGCCCCCAGGCACATGGACGTCGAGGGTCCCCGTCGACGATCCCTCTGCTGCCAACGCCGCCATTGTGGCTGCCACCGTTCCGGTGCCGCACGAACGGGTCTCCCCTACTCCCCGTTCCCACACGCGCATGGCGATGGCGCCGTCGGCAGGCGGAGTGACGATTTCGACGTTGACGCCCTCCGGAAACACCTCGGTGCTAAACACCGGGGCGCACAGCTCCAGCTCCGCGAGGCGCTCGGGTGTAAGCCCCGGAATGACAGCCGCCAGGTGCGGGTTGCCCACGTCCACCGCCTCACCGCTAAAGGAACAATCCCCCATGGATGCCGTGGAGGTGCCGGTGATGCGCGCTGCTCCCATGCCCACGGAAACAACGGCCGCGGTGTCGCTGACCTCAAGGATCTCCACTTCACGCTCGCCGGCTCGGGTATCGATGACGAAACGGTCCTCGGTGACCCCCTCCCGGGTGCGCAGCCAGTGGGCAAACACCCGGACACCGTTTCCGCACATCTCCGCGACGGAGCCGTCGGCGTTGCGATAATCCATGAACCATCGCTGGCCGCGGCGGACGACGTGGAGAATCCCGTCGGCGCCGATGCCGGCGCGCCGGTCGCACAGGCGGGCAACTATGTCCGGGGTGAGGTCGATGGTGTCCTCGGCGTCCGGGATGATGATGAAATCATTCTCGGTGCCATGGCCTTTGGCGAATGTCAGGGTAGTCACGTCAGCAATTCTAGTGACTGAGTCAAGGCGTCCCCGGCGGCATCGATCCAGTGGATGCGCCGGTCCCGGTTGAACCAGGACCGTTGGCGCCGCACATACCGCCGGGTCCCGGTGATGGTGCGGTCGACGGCTTCTTCCGAGGTGAGGGTTCCGGCCAGTAGCTCAAGCACCTGTGCGTAGCCGATGGCGCGGCCGGCGGTCGAGTCTGCGACGAGTCCGTGATCGGACACCAAGTTGCTGACCTCGTCGATAAACCCGCGCTCGAACATCTCCCGGGTGCGACGCTCGATGCGCGGATTGAGCCATTCCGCATTGGTACGAAGCCCGATGATCCGGGTGTTCCACCGCGGTACGGCGTTCTTAGGCGGCTGGGAAGCCCGGAAAGGCCGACCGGTGAGCTCGATGACTTCCAGGGCTCGCACGGTACGCCGCGGGTCCGCGTCCTCGATGATGCGGGCAGCGTCGGGATCGATGGCGGCGAGTTCGGCGTGCAGCCGCAGAACCCCAATTTCCTCGAGGCGGCGTTCGTAGCGTGCTCGAACGTGAGGATCGGTGGGCGGGAACTGCCAGTCGTCGATGAGGCTCTGGTAGTACATCATGGACCCGCCCACCAGGATCGGGGTGATCCCGCGGGACATGAGCTGCTCGGCCACCGCGACGGCGCGCCGTTGGTAGTCGGCTACCGAGGCGGTACGGGTCACGTCCCACACGTCGAGCAGGTGGTGGGCGATGCCACGGCGTTCAGCCATGCTCAGCTTGGCTGTCCCGATGTCCATCCCCCGATAAAGTTGCATCGAGTCAACGTTGATAATCTCGCCGCCCAGGCGTTCGGCCAGCGCGAGCGACAGCGCCGACTTGCCCGAGGCCGTGGGCCCGACAACGGCCACGGGACGCACGGCAGGGATGGGGGTCATTGGGCAAAGTTTACGCGCCGGACCATCATAGGCCAACGCCCCTGCTGCCAGCAGAGCCTGTTCGCGGTATCGTACAAGGGCGAACATGTGCGCGCGCCGTGTCGGCGGGCGCACTGGAATCCTGGCAGCCGTGACGCGCGGCACTCATCCTCAACCCAAGGACGTTTCTTATGACTGGCGAGCACACTCCCTCCCCTATCCCCGGACCGAAGCCGGGCCCCCGCCCAGGCCCGCGGCCGACCCCAGGTCCGGCGCGCGGAGTCAACCCGGCCCCCGTCCCCGCTGCCGCCACTGACCCCTCGAAGTTCGGCCGCATCGATGAAGACGGCACCGTCTACGTCACCACGGCCGACGGCGAACGCGCTATCGGGTCCTGGCAGGCCGGAACCATCGAGGAGGGACTGGCCCACTACGGTCAGCGCTACGACGACCTTGCCACCGAAGTGGAGCTGCTCGAAACGAGGATCGGCGCCCACCCGGAGGAGGCGAAGAAGCTCGCCGCCCAGGCCGAGGCGTTGCGTGACACGCTTCCCACTGCCGCGGTGATCGGAGACCTGGAGCGGCTCGGCACTCGCCTGGCGGCGGTCATTGACCACGCCCACAGTGCCGAGGAGAAGGCGGCACAGGACAAGATCAGCCGGCGGGAGAAAGCCATCGCCCGCAAGGAAGAGCTGGCCGCCGAGGCCGAAGACCTGGCCGAGAACTCCACCGAGTGGAAGACCAGTGGTGACCGGATCCGGGCGATCCTCGATGAGTGGCGCACCATCCGCGGCATCGACCGCGCAACGGACGACGCCCTGTGGAAGCGCTACTCCCGCGCCCGCGACTCTTTCAACCGCCGCCGCGGCGCCCACTTCGCTGAGCTGGACCGGGGCCGCGCGTCGGCGAAGGCGAAGAAGGAAGCGCTCATCGAACAGGCCGAAGCCCTGCAGGACTCGACGCAGTGGCGCGAGACCGCACAGCGCTACCGGGAATTGATGACAGAGTGGAAGGCCGCCGGGCGCGCCCAGCGCAGCGACGACGATAAGCTCTGGGCTCGCTTCCGAGCCGCGCAGGATCACTTCTTCGCCGCCCGCGACGCCGATATTGCCGCCCGCGACCACGAGTTCGAGGCGAACGCCGCGGCCAAGGACGCACTCATCGCCGAGTTTGATGCCCAGATTGACCCCTCGTCGAACATCGACCAGGCCCGCGCTAAACTGCGCGAGCTCCAGGAAAAGTGGGAGGAGATCGGGTTCGTGCCGCGCAATCGGGTGCGCGAGTACGAGGATAAGATCTCCGCGCTAGAGTCCCGCGTTGCGGATGCAGAGAAGGCGCAGTGGCGTCGCACGGACCCGGCTGTGCAGGCCCGCGTGGCACAGTTTGAGGCGAAGGTCGCCGACTTCACCCAGCGAGCGGAGAAGGCCGAATCCCAGGGTAAGGAGTCCGAGGCTGCGGAGCTGCGCGCCCAGGCCGCCCAGTGGGAGCAATTCGCTGAGGCTGCCCGCAACGCCGTCGACAATTAGGCCCGGATGCAGCTGATCCACCTCAACCGGCCGGTGCCGGGCGAGCCGCCGGCCGACATCGCCCGTACTTATGTCTTCCTGGCCAATCTCGCCGCCCAGGAGGCCAGCGGTGATCCAGCCGCGTCGGTGAGCATCGACTCGGTGTTGACCCGGCTGGGCGGCTCGGCGGAGTCCGACGCTGTGCTGCTGGCGCTCGTCGATGATGAACTCACTCCCGTCGTCGCCGCGCTCGGTCCCTGGGGGTTGCCGATGGTGCCGTCCACCGTGCGACCTGGGGACGAGGATCGGGCTCTGGAGGTCGCCGGGCTGTGCCACATCGCTATCCCACTGCTGGAGGACCTTGACACCTTAGACGTCGATGTCGTCTTCGACGCCGCCTACTTGCCCCTGCCCGGGGAGCGTATCGGCGCCGACGCCCTCGACGTCGAACGCCGCCTGCTCGACGCCGCCGGCGACATCGCCCGGTCGTTAGGCCGCCGCTCGATCCACTACTGGGTCGACCGCCACGAGAACCTCCCGGAGGGGTACGACCCCGCGGTGGAGGTGCACCAGGTGCGCATCGACATTCCTGCGGCCACGCCCCTAATCGATGCCTACCCGCCCCGCATCGACGTCTCAACCGCGATCGTCGACAACTACGGCGGTGACACCTCCGCCGCCCACAGCATTGCCGAGCTTCTCACCCGGGCCAGCGCCGACGCCTACCTCGGTGCCCTCCCGGCGGAGCCGATTTGCTGGACGCCTCAACGGCTCGTCGACGCCGCCGCCAGGCTGGGCGACCGCTGCCAGGAACAATTCCTGGCAACGGTCATCGACGACGGTCAAGCGGTGGCAGCGTGCGAATTCACCTATCAGCGCCCGGACCCCGCGAATCCCACCGTCGCGGAGCTCGGCGTTGTTGCGGTGGCCCGCACGCATCGCGGGCGGGGATTGGCTCGGCACGTGCTCGCTGCGGGCATCGCCGAGCTGCGTCGTCGGCATCCGAGCATCGTTGCGCTGTATGGTTCCTACGCCGCTGGCGACGCCGCCTCGGTCGCGTTGCTTGCCCCCTATCGGCCCCGGCTGCTGGCCACCTGCCTCGGACTCGTGGGCACGGTGGCGCCCGTCGAGCCTCGCGTTAACTAATCGTGCGGCCGGTGCCGCTCGGCGGCCCGGCGCCGGCGGTCGTCCTTAAGGTACTCCGGCAGCTGCTCCTCGCTCCGACGCCGAGCGTCGAGCAACGCGCGCTGGGCGCGGCCTACCTCGTCGAGGTCATCCGCCTCCGAGCGGGCCTGAGCGAGAGCGGCCTGTTCGGGGTTTCGCCGCAGGGCGCTCATCGAATAGGCGCATACGGCGATCAGCGCCGCCGCCGAGAGCAGCCATACTCCGATACCGAGGTTGATGCCATCAAAGGACGACGGCCGCGTCTGACGCAGCCACACCGCTAACAGGGAAGAAAAGGCCGCCACAGCAGAGAACATCCACGCCACCAGGGCGAACACCGTCCGCTTGGTCACGAGGGTGGCGAGGGTGAACACGCCCATCCCCAAGGTCCCCAGGATGGCGAAAATGTACTCGGTGATTTTCATCCCGGCATCGCGGGCACCGGGAAGGACGAAGGCAACCTCGTAGCCGCGGACCGGGCCGGCGTAAGGCAAGACCATAAACGCTAGCCACAGGGCCGCCACCACCCACAGTGCGGTATTGATGCCGGCCAGGGACACGGTCCTGGCGGCAGCGCGTTCTTGTGCGGCAAGCTGGCGAGAGTCTGCGGGGCTTTCCATGTCTCGGTAGCTTACCCCCACCCGCACGGCTAGTTGCTGCGACGGATGCCGGGCAAGCCCAGGCCGATGCCGATGGGTGCCGTTGTGGGCACCTGTCCTGCCGCCGACATGTCGCCCGCCTTCGTCCGACGGTGCCGGCGCACACCCGAGTCCGCGATGAGGTAGTGCGGCTTGGAATCTGTGATGACGACCGTCACCAGGTCGCCGGGGCGGATGTCGCCATCGGTCTCTCCACGCGGGGTGAAGTGGACTAGGCGCCCATCACGGCCCCGACCGCTGAGCCGCTGGGTGCGGCTGTTCTTGCGCCCGCCGCCGGCTTGCACCAGGAGTTCGACCTCGGTGCCGACCAGGCGGGCGTTCTCCTCCTCGGAGATCCGTTCCTGCAGCTCTACGAGGCGTTCGAACCGTTCCTGGACAACCTCCTTGGGAACCTGATCCACCATGTCGGCCGCCGGGGTGCCCGGGCGAGGCGAGTATTGGAAGGTGAAGGCGCTGGTGAATCGGGCGCGTTCGACGACATCCAGCGTCGCCTGGAAGTCCTCCTCGGTTTCGCCGGGGAATCCGACGATGATGTCAGTGGTGATGGCAGCATGGGGAAGTTTCTCCCGGACCTCGTCGAGTATCCTTAGGAACTTCTTGGACCGGTAGGACCGGCGCATCCGCTTGAGGACGTCGTCGGACCCGGACTGCAACGGCATGTGCAGCTGCGGGCACACGTTCGGAGTCTCCGCCATGGCATCGATGACATCTGACGTGAATTCCGCCGGGTGCGGGGAGGTAAAGCGCAGTCGTTCCAGGCCCTCGATCTCCCCGCAGGCGCGCAGCAGCTTCGAGAAGGCGGAGCGGTCACGTTCCAGGCCCGGATCGGAGAAGTTCACGCCGTAGGAGTTGACGTTTTGCCCGAGCAGGGTCACTTCGCTGACGCCCTGGTCCACGAGGGCTTGCACCTCCGCGAGGATGTCGCCGGGGCGGCGATCCTGCTCCTTTCCGCGAAGGCTCGGCACAATGCAGAACGTGCAGGTGTTGTTGCACCCCACTGAGATGGACACCCAGCCCGCGTAGGCGGACTCCCGCTTGGCGGGCAGCACGCTGGGAAACTCCTCTAGGGATTCAACGATTTCGACCTGGGCGGCGTCATTGTGCCGGGCTCGTTCCAATAGAGCAGGCAAGGACCCCATGTTATGGGTACCAAACACCGCATCGACCCACGGCGCCTTATCGATGACGTTGTCTTTGTCCTTCTGCGCCAGACAGCCGCCGACGGCGATTTGCATGCCGGGGTGATTGTCCTTGGTGTGCTTGAGAAGACCGAGAGTGCCGTAGAGACGCTGGTCAGCGTTCTCCCGCACGGCGCAGGTGTTGAAGACGACAAGGTCAGGCTCCTGGTCCTCGACGGCGGCGACGTAGCCGGCGTCCTCCAATAGGCCGGAAAGCCGCTCCGAGTCGTGGACATTCATCTGGCAGCCGAAGGTACGCACCTCGTAGGTGCGAGGTTCGGTCAAGGTCTCGTGCTCCATCACGGTGGGCATTGTAGTGATCGCCTCTGATGAGGACCTAACCCGTGCTGTCCGCGAGCTCGGCGAGCCGATCGTCGAGAGCTTGCTGCGCGATGCGCAGGCTGAGCCCCTCCCCGAAGCCCCGCCGGGCGAGTACTCCAACGATGCGCCGCAGAGCACGTTGGCGTTCGGCGTAGTCGCCTGGAACGGAGGTTATTGTCCGGGCTTTCTTGCGGGCCAGCGCCTCCGCCGTTGCGGCTTCGTCGGCATCGCTGACGTTGGCCAAGGCCTCGGCCCGCACCGAAGCGTCGACGCCTTTGGCCCGAAGCTCCTGCTCGAGTACCCGGGTGGATTTACCCCGCCGGGAACGCCGTTGGCGGACCCACTCGGCGGCGAAGTCGGCGTCGTCGATGAGGCCTACCCGCTCCAAGTCGTCGATCACCTCCGTGACGAGTGCCTCGGGAAACTCGGCATCGATGAGCCGTTGACGCAGTTCCGCACGGGAGCGGCGCCGGTGATTGAGCAATCCCAGGGCGCGGGAGCGTACCGCGGCTTTATCCGATTCGTGGGCGTGGTCGAACAGCCCGGTTCCCCGGCCCGAGTCGTATTCCGCGAGCGCGGCGCGTAGGGCATCGATGCGTTCGCGTTTAGTTGTCATCGTCCTCGTCATCGAAGTCGACGCTCGGCACCATGTCCACCGGATCATCGGTCAGATCGTCGTCCACGCCGGGAACCTGGGAGCCTTCGTCAGTCGCCGCGTTGGCATACTCCCCGACGCCTAGCTTGGCGAAGATCTTCTTTTCCAGCTCATCCGCCAAGTCGGCATTGCCCTTGAGGAATTGGCGGGCCTTCTCCTTGCCCTGACCAAGCTGGTCGCCTTCGTAGGTGTACCAGGACCCGGACTTCTTGACGATGCCGTTTTCCACCGCGAGGTCGATGATGGAGGACTCCCGGGAGATGCCTTCGCCATACATGATGTCGAACTCCGCGACCTTGAACGGCGGCGAGACCTTGTTCTTGACGATCTTGATCCGGGTCCGGTTGCCGATGGCGTCCTGCCCGTCCTTGAGGGTCTGAATCCGGCGGACATCGCAGCGGACCGAAGCGTAGAACTTGAGCGCCTTGCCGCCGGTGGTGGTCTCCGGGGAACCGAACATGACGCCGATCTTCTCTCGCAGCTGGTTGATGAAGATGGCGGTAGTACCGGCGCTGTGGAGGGCACCGGTCATTTTGCGCAGCGCCTGCGACATGAGCCGGGCCTGAAGGCCGACGTGGCTGTCGCCCATTTCGCCTTCGATTTCGGCTTTCGGAGTCAACGCAGCCACCGAGTCGATGACGATGATGTCAATAGCGCCTGAGCGCACCAGCATGTCGGCGATCTCCAGGGCCTGCTCACCGGTGTCCGGCTGCGAGACCAGCAGATTGTCGGTATCCACGCCGAGCTTCTTGGCGTAGTCGGGATCAAGCGCGTGCTCGGCGTCGATGAACGCGGCGATGCCGCCGCCTTTTTGGGCCTGGGCGATCGCATGCAGAGCCACGGTGGTCTTACCGGAGGATTCCGGACCATAGATCTCCACGATGCGCCCGCGGGGGAAGCCGCCGATGCCGAGCGCCACATCGATCGCGGTATTGCCGGAGGAAATGACCTGGATGGGTGGGCGGTTATCGTCGCCCAGGCGCATGACGGCGCCCTTGCCGAAATCCTTCTCGATCATCGACAGCGCTGCGTCGAGCGCCTTCTGGCGGTCTCCGGCCGCCGATGTCGCCTTACCCTTGGTTTTCTTCGCAGCCATGCTTTGTCCTCTCGCTAGGTAGATCCGTTGTCGTGATGGTCGTTGACGAGCGACCGGCGTTGTCTCCGGCCGTTACTAGTGTTAGACCGTCGAGCTAGGCGGAAGGATCCCTTGCTTCACGATCTCGGTGTCCATTTCATCATGCGGGTGTTACACCACCGACCACCCTACACGAACACCTATTCGAACTACCAGCCTGGCCGGTCACGGCCAAGCTGACGTTCTTCCGGCACGTCGAACTCCGCACAGAGCTCTTCCCAGATGACCTTGAGGTCGACGCCTCGTTCGACCAGTTCACTGGCAGTCGCGCCACGTCGGGGAAGGACGTGAGAATCGGCAATCCACCGGCCCCGAGCCGGACCAAATTCGTCGTCGAGCAGTCGCGCGAACTCTGTAAGACGCATGACCTTGATCCTACCCACCCCCCAGGAAACCATCGCGAGCCGTCCCACTGAGCTGTACGTGGGCAAAAATACGCTACTTGAACACCGTTCAAGGTATGTTCGTTCTCATGAGCACCCACAACTCCACCGTCGACGTTGCCTACGTGGCCGGCTTCGCAGCCCTGATCTGCGTCTTCGCGTTCGTAGCCATCCCCATCGGCGCCGCCGGCGTCCCGATCGTGCTGCAGAATGCCGTCATCATCCTCACCGCGCTCATCGTGGGCGCCCGGCGGGCCGTTCTCGCCACCGCGTTGTTTCTCACCGTCGGCCTAGCGCTGCCCGTTCTCGCCGGTGGGCGCACAACTCTCGTTGCTCTCGCCGGACCAACCGCCGGGTACCTCCTCGGTTACCTTCTCGCTGCCGCTGTAGCCGGCGCCCTCGCCTACCGAGCACTCCCACGTGCTCGAGGCTCGCAACTGACGTGGTTTACCGCGGCTGGCGTCGCCGGACTCGCCGCCCAGTACCTCTGTGGCGCCCTCGGCTTAGTGCTACGGACAGATCTCTCCCTCGCGGCGGCCGCCGCTGCGCAACTGCCTTTCCTCGCAGTCGACGCCGCCAAAGTGGCTGCCATGGTCCTCATCGCGCTGGGTGTTCACGCGGCGATCCCCGATCTTCTGCCGCGACGGCCATGACCAGCATCGAATTCGTCGACGCCAGCGTCACCGTCGACACCCCCACCGACGCTTTTCCGAACGCCACCAGTACCATCCTTGGACCGGTGACGGCGACCCTCAGCGAACATCGGGTGGGCATTATCGGCGCCAACGGCTCCGGGAAGTCCACCCTTGCCCGGCTCATCAACGGGTTGGTCTCCCCCACCGCGGGATCGGTGAGTGTTGGCGGGCTTGACGTGTCCCGGCACGGTCGCGAGGTGCGGCGACGCGTCGGGTTCGTGTTCTCCGACGCCGATAATCAGATCATCATGCCGCAGGTCAGAGATGATGTTGCCTTCTCGTTGCGCAGACATCGCCTCTCAGCCGCTGAGCGATATGCCCGCGCCGACGCCGCCTTGGCACGCTTTGGGCTGTCGTCGCACGCCGAGGATTCGCCCCACGTACTCTCCGGTGGGCAGAAGCAGCTGCTGGCCCTGGCCGCAGTGCTCGTGCTTGAACCCGAGGTGATCGTGGCCGATGAACCCACCACCCTGCTTGACCTGAAGAATCGGCTCCGTATCCGCCGGGAGTTTGCCCACCTGGACCAACAGCTCATCGTGGTGTCACACGACCTGGAACTCGTCTCAGACTTCGACCGGGTTCTGTGCATCGACGCTGGAAGAATCGTCGACGATGGTCACCCGGCTGCCGTCATCGCGGCCTATCGCGAACGGATGCTAAGCCTCAGTGAGGAGAGGTAGGGTAACGCGATGAAACACGCCATACCGCTGGGCACGTACCATCCGGGCAGGTCGGGACTTCATCGGGCGCCGGCCGGCGTGAAGCTTGTCGCCCTCGTCGCTTTCGTCGTGTTGCTTACCGTCGCCGCGGACTCGCCCGTCGTCGTGGCCGTGGCTGCCGGCGTCGTCGCTTCCGGGTATGGCTACGCGCGGATCCCCGCCGCACTGGCGGTTGGACAACTTCTCCCGGCCGCCTACTTGATCGCTTTCTTTGGGTTCTTTGATCTCCTAGTCAACGGGGTAGCGTCGGCGGCGCTCCTGGTGAGCGGCCTGCTGGCCACCGTGGCCGCAGCCGTGCTCGTCACTCTCACCACACGGGTTTCTCATCTCCTCGACGCGGTCGAGGCCGGTCTGCGCCCCGGCGCTCGTATCGGCCTTCCCGTGGACAGGATCACGCTTGCTATTGCGTTGACACTGCGCCTGATCCCCCGCCAGGCGGCCACGGTCAGAGACGTTCTCGAGGCGCGAGCCGCCCGCGGCGTCGGCTTCTCGCTGCGGGCCGTCGGGGTCCCGGTACTCGTGCGGTGCATCAGGCGGGCGCGCGCACTCGGAGAAGCGCTCGCCGCCCGCGGCGTCGGCGACGATTAGCTGCCGCCGACGTTAGCTACACATCGCCGCGCAGTTCGCGCATCTTCTGCGCAACGGCGTCGTCGGACACGGACTGCCCCAGGGGGCTACCCTGCTCGATTGCCGGGTTTCCCGCGGAGGTGCCCTTGTTCAAAGCTCCGCCACCCTTCATCTCGGCGCGGATCTGCTCCAGGCGGGAGTGGCCCGCCATTTGCACGCCGGCCTGCTCGATCTCGGCCATGCGGCCTTCGACGGAGTTCTGGGCCAGCTCGGCGGTGCCGAGGGCATTGGCGTAACGCTTCTCGATCTTGTCGCGCACCTGGTCCAGGTTCGGGGTAGAGCCGGAGGTGATGGAGTTCATCGAGTTGAGGGACTCGGCCACCTTCTCCTGCATCTTGGCCTGCTCCAGCTGGCTGAGCAGCTTGGTGCGTTCCTGCACCTTCTGCTGCAGCTGCATCGAGTTGCGCTCGACGGCCTTCTTCGCCTGGTCGGCCTGGCGCAGGGCCTGGTCGTGCAGCTGCTTCGTCTCCTCCACACCCTGCTCGGCAGTGACAAGCTGAGCAGCGAACGCCTCGGCGGCGTTTTCGTACTCCGTGGCCTTCTGGTTGTCACCCTTGGCCCGGGCCTCATCGGCGAGGGTCAGTGCCTGGCGGGTGTTGGCCTGCAGCTTCTCGATCTCATTAAGCCGACGGTTGAGCTGCATCTCCAACTGGCGCTGGTTACCGATGACGGCAGCGGCCTGCTGCGAGAGAGCCTGGTGCTGGCGCTGAGCCTCGCGAATAGCCTGTTCGATCTGAATCTTCGGATCGGCGTTTTCCTCGATCTTGCTATCGAACAACGCCATGAGGTACTTCCACGCCTTGACAAACGGATTCGCCATCGGTAACTGGCCTTTCTTAGGGTTGAGTCAATTTTTGCCAGGATTTTACTCGCCTCAGTGTAGCCGAGCCGGGTTCCTGGAGCCCTGGGTACTGCAGTTCCCGGGCGGTGCCTGTTGCTACAGGTTACTCCGCCGCTGCCGGGGTTGTCGCAGCGAGTTCGTCCTGGATCGAAGGCATCGCCACGCGCGCAGCGGCGTCGAACAACACATCGCTCACACTCACGCCGAGGGCGTGGCAAATGGCGGCGAGCAGCTCCGAGGAGACTTCCTTGCGGCCACGTTCGAGTTCGGAGATGTAGCCTGGCGATACTCGTGCGATCTCAGCGAGCTCACGCAGGGTCATCGATTGATCCGCCCGGAACGTCCGCAGCGCCATGCCCAAGGCTTCGCGCAGCAGCACACTCGACTCACCCGCCGAGCTCTGTGCCCGGGACGGTCCAGTAGTTACGGTAGTCACTGTTGTGGTTGCCATTACCTATACCAACGGCTCGGGTGGGAAATTTGTTCCCGCGTCCAGACTTCCTGCATCGAGGTTTTCGGCGGAGTGTCGAAGCTCCGCTAACGCCACGGCAACGGCCGCTTCCCGGATCTCCTGTCGTGTCCCGCTGAGCATGACGTGCCGGTGATACGTTCCGTGAGGCCCGTGCACCCCTACAAAGAGCTCGCCCACCGGGTGCCCGTCTTGGGGGTCTGGACCGGCCACACCGGTGAGCGCGAGCGCCCAGGTTGCCCCGCAACGCCGGGCGGCGCCGTCGGCCATCTCCCGAGCTGTAGCAGCGGCGACGGGGCCGACAGCGGCCAATACATCCGGGTCGACGCCCGCGAGGTCCCTCTTCAGCTCCGTGGCATACGTGATGAGTCCACCGCGTAGCACCTTCGACGCCCCAGGGACGCCGGCGAGTGTAGCGGCGCACAACCCGGCGGTGAGGGACTCGCAGGTGGCAACCGTCTGACCGAGGCGCGACAGCGTCCGAATGACGTCGACGGCCACATCGGCAACAGACTCCCTGGTTGCCAATGCACTCACTGCTTCCTCGAATCCCACAGGTACTGGAAACCTGTCACCACCGTCACGACGACGGCGGCGATCATGAGCCCGTGGGTCGGCAGGTCCATCCAGGCCGGCAGCGGGCACAGATACATGCCGATAGCAACCGCCTGCAGGGTGGTCTTGAGCTTGCCGCCCTTGGATGCGGGAACGACGAGCCCTCGGCGCAGCATGAACATCCGCCAGATGGTGATGCCAAACTCGCGAACGAGGATGGCCACGGTGTAGGCAACCGGCAGCCATCCGACGACGTTAAGGCAGATCAGCGCCGCAGAGACAAGGGCTTTGTCCGCGATGGGGTCGGCGATTTTTCCGAAGTCGGTGACGAGGTTGCGCTTGCGGGCGATGTCGCCGTCGAGCTTGTCGGTAATCATCAAGGCGACGAACATCGCAAATGCCGCCCACTGCCAGCACACGCACTCGGGCGCTTTGAGCACCATCCACGCGAAAACGGGCACGAAAATAATGCGCAGGCTGGTCAACACGTTGGGCAGATTCAGGTTCGACGGCCGGGAGTCCCCAGACGGCGACGAGCTCGTCATAGTCACGTCAGTCAACCCTACCTGGGGATGGGTCCGCCGAGTACCCCACCCGCCTAGAATGGCCCCATGACCTACTTCGCAGTTCACTACACCTACGCCGATGGCGACCCCGACATCGCCCGGGTCCGCCCCGATCACCGCGTCTTCCTCGGAAAACTCAAGGAGGAAGGCAAGCTCGTGGCGTCCGGGCCTTATGTCGACGGCCACGGTTCCGCGCTCATCCTGCTCCAGCTGGACGACACCGCCACCGTCGACGACGCCCTGAAACTCATGGACCACGACCCCTACACCGTCGAGGGTGTTCTCGACGGCCGGGAAATCCGTGAATGGAGCCCGGTTCTTAAGGTGTTTTAATCACCGCAGCAAGAACCGCCGTCGTCTCCACGGGGACGGCGGCGGTGCGGTGGCTATCGGGGTGGCTATCGACTAGTGGAAGTGGCCCGCCGACGGATCGGCGCCCTTCTCGATAACGTTGCCGTCCCAGTCAAGCTCGTTGCCCTCGTCGTCAACCATGTAGCCGTTGTCGTCGAGGTAGTGCTTGTTGCCCAGGTCGTCGTAGTCCACCTTGAGCGTCTTGTGGGATACTCCGCCCTGAGCCTCGTCGCGCTTGTTCTTGATGATCGAGGCGATGACGGTGATGACCAGCACGCCAACGATGACCAGCAGCGAGCCCGTGGTGGTGATTTCGGGCGCCCAGTTGATGTTCTCGCCGCCGTTGATGAACGGCAGGTTGTTCTCGTGCATCGCGTGGAACAGCAGCTTGATGCCGATGAAGCCGAGGATGATCGACAACCCGTAGGACAGGTACACCAAACGGTCCAGCAAGCCGTCGAGCAGGAAGTACAGCTGACGCAGGCCCATCAGCGCGAAGGCGTTCGTGGAGAACACCAGGAAGGGCTCCGGGGTGATGCCGTAGATGGCCGGGATGGAGTCCATCGCGAACATCACGTCCACCAGGCCGACGGCCACGAGCGCGACGAACAGCGGGGTAAAGGTCAGCTTCGCGCCCTTGCGCAGCCACAAGTGGTCGCGGTGGTAGCGGTCGGACACCGGGATGACCTTGCGCACCCACCGAATCACCGCCATGTCCTGCGGGTCGGTTTCGGGCTTGTCACCGATCTCGTCGAGGAACAGCTTCAGCGCCGTCCAGATGAGGAAGACGGCGAAGAGGTAGAACACATCCGACCAGGCGGCGATGATGGCGGCGCCGAGCAGGATGAACAGGAAGCGGAAGAACAGGGCCAAAACAATGCCGATCAGCAGCACCTTCTGCTGGTAGCGGCGGGGAATCTTGAAGGCGCCGAAGATAAGGGCGAAGACGAAGAGGTTATCGACACTCAGTGCCTTTTCCGTGACATAGCCGGTGAGGTACTGCATGCCGTGCTCGCCATCCCAGAGCAACCACACGATTCCGCCGAAGGCGACGGCCAGGCCCACGTAGAAGGCCGACCAGATGGCGGCTTCCTTCACGGTCGGAGCGTGCGGGGTGCGCACGTGGGTAACGAAATCAAAAATAAAGAATCCGAGTACGCCAACGATGGTGACGGCCCAGATCCAGAAGGGAACGCTCATTGCGTGACAAGCCTCCGGTCAGTAGAGAAATAGGAACAGTGACCGGAGGTCTCCCCCGCCCCGCGCAACCAACCGCCGGACCGGCATTACCGGGGTAAACGCTACCCGTGCTGACGATAATGACCGAGGATCTGGGGTACTCCCCTCCATGCACGTGGGGCCACTATACAGCACCACCGGTCGGATTGTATGTTGCAGTGACCGACGTCGTGGTGGCCTCCTCAGTACCCGCGGCGGGCCCAGCCGGGTCTTCCTTGGGAGCGTCGGCCGGGTCTCCGCCCTTAATCATCCAGATGATCGTGTCCAGCTCTTCCGGCTTGACCAGGACTTCGCGGGCCTTTGATCCCTCGGAGGGCCCAACGACGCCCCGGGTTTCCATGAGGTCCATGAGCCGGCCGGCCTTGGCGAAGCCGATCCTCAGCTTGCGCTGGAGCATCGAGGTGGAACCGAACTGGGAGGTGACCACCAGCTCGACCGCTTCGAGCAGATCGTCCATGTCCTTGCCGATCTCCTCGTCGATCTGCTTCTTGTCCTCCTTCGACTTGTCCTCGGTCACACCTTCGGTATAGACCGGCTCGGCCTGCTGCTTGGCCGCCTCGACGACGGCCTGAATCTCCTCGTCGGTCACGAAGGCACCCTGCAAACGGCGTGGCTTGCCGGCACCTTGGGGGATAAAGAGGGCGTCGCCCATACCGATGAGCTTCTCCGCCCCGCCCTGGTCCAGGATCACCCGAGAGTCGGTGAGCGAGGAGGTGGCGAAGGCCAGCCGCGACGGGACGTTGGTCTTGATAAGACCCGTGACCACGTCCACCGAGGGGCGCTGGGTGGCCAGCACCAGGTGGATGCCCGCGGCTCGGGCCTTTTGGGTGATACGGACGATGGAGTCTTCGATCTCCTTCGGGGCGGTCATCATGAGGTCAGCCAGCTCGTCG
This sequence comes from Corynebacterium uterequi, assembly GCF_001021065.1. NCBI lineage: Bacteria > Bacillati > Actinomycetota > Actinomycetes > Mycobacteriales > Corynebacteriaceae > Corynebacterium > Corynebacterium uterequi. The sequence continues at coordinate 1,382,544 of NZ_CP011546.1, forward strand.
ACAACGCACACGATGAGCGGATAGGGCCGCATCTCTCGCTCCGAGCCGAGCGGCGCCTGGTGCTCCCCGGAGAGCACCTTGGCGTTGTAGTCCTTGATGTGGCGCACCCTGGCGGACTTCATGTCCAGGTAGCGCTGCTCCATCTCCTCCACCAGCCACTGCAAAGCGGCCGACGCCTTCTTCGGTTGCGTGATGATCGGCGTAATCAGGTGCGGGATGCCCTCGTAAGGAGTCAGCTCCACCATCTTGGGATCCACGAGGATGAGACGCACCTCGTCCGGGGTCGCGCGGGTCAGTAACGAGATGAGCAGGGAGTTGACGAAGGCGGACTTACCGGAACCCGTCGAACCAGCGACGAGCAGGTGCGGCATCTTCGCCACCGAGTGGCTGACGAACTCGCCCTCAATGTCCTTTCCGAGGCCGATGAGCATCGGGTCTTCGTTGCCCATCACGCTCGGAGCGCTAAGGACATCGCCCAGGCGCACCATTTCTCGGTCAGTGTTGGGGATCTCGATGCCCACCGCTTGCTTACCCGGGATCGGTGCGAGCATACGAATGTTGTCCGTCGCCACCGCGTACGCGAGGTTCGGCTGCAGGTTCGTCAGCTTCGACACCTTCACGCCGGGGCCCAGCTCTACCTCGTAGCGGGTGACTGTCGGCCCGCGGGAGAAACCGGTCACCCGGGCGTCCACACGGAACTCCTCGAAGACGTCGGTGATCGCCTCGATCGTGCGGTCGTTGATCTCCGTGCGGGCCTTCGGGGCCTCACCGGGGATGAGCAGGCTCGTCGACGGCGGGACGTAGCCGCCGGCGTCCGGGATCAAGGCCGGCGCCGACGGTGCCTGGGTGGTTCCTACGCTGCGGGCATCGTAAGACCCCCGGGCATCATTCGCCTCCCGGGCAGCATTCGCCTCCCGGGCGTCGATACCGGAACGGGCGATGATGGCCTGCCGGACAGCCTCTCGGGAAGCAGCCACGGCATCCGGTGCGGCGGTGCTTTCTGAAGCCTCGCCGACGGCACCGAGGATCTTCGTCTCCTCGATGCCCTCTGGCTCCTGACGTACCGGCTGAGGAACGTCGTCAGGGCGCACCGCCGGGAATTCATCGGTTTGGTCGAGTGGCGGTTGTACAGGCACGACGCCGCCGGCTGCAGGGTTCACGGGTGCCACTCGGTGTGGTGTGGCGGGAATGACTGGACGGGCGTCGGAGCGAGCCGGTTGACGCCGGACCGGTTGCGCCGCCGGGCGAGGTGCGGGGGCGGGGCGTCGTGCTGGAACCGGGCGGCCCTGGACTCGGGCGGTGATGGCTTCGTCGACGTAACCGTACGCGTCGTACTCAGTCTCTTCGGTGCCCATGGCCCGGTCGGCGCCGATGCCACCGATGACCTCGCGGAGATAGTCGTATCCCTGCCGCAGCGTGATCCCCGTGACGCGCAACGCTCCGTAAACAATGACGAGGGCCAGCAGCGGAACGGCGACGTAGGCGGAGAATCCCTTGGCTAGTAAGCCACCAGTCCACGCACCGATTGCGCCGCCGGCGTCCATCCGCGGTTCCCACTCAGCGGGGTTTCCGGCGAAGAGATGGATCAGCCCCAGCATCCCGACGACGATGATGCCGACTCCGGCGGCGACGCGCCGGACCTCGGTGGGGCTATAACGCAGGTCCAGCATCATCGCCACCGCAAGGCAGACTAGCGCCACGGGCAGAATGAGCGCGCCTGCGCCGATCACCAGATGGGTAGTCAGCGCGATTGCCTGGCCGATGGGGCCGGCGATGTCGAACCACACGGACGCACCGAGCACTGCGGCCAAGCCGACGAGGGCCAGCGCGATGGCGTCGAGGCGCTGCGAGCCCTGACCGTGCCCATCTCCGTAGGATCCAACGGCGTAATCGATATGGTCAGGGTCCTCCGACTCGGGCTCCGGCCGCGAGGAGGAGTAAGTCTCGAAGGCGGTCTCGGGCTGGTCGGTGTCGACGAGGAGGTCAGCGTCGTCACCGCGCTGCACGGACTTGCGATGCCCACCGGCTGATTGCGCCATCTTGGCGGCCGAGCGGGTAAGGGAACCCATGCCCTTGGATAGTGCGCTAAAGGCTCCCGTTGCGGCGCTTCCCAGCGCAGCGCCCACCGGTTTGAGGGCGCTGCCGGTGCGCTCATCCGCGGTGTTCACGGCCCGCAGCGCCGACGTGGTGGGGTGAGACCCGCCCCGTTGGCCGTTGCTGGTGGACGACGAAGCCCGCCGGGAAGGGCGGGCGGACGAGGAACGCGAGGAACGGGGAGCCGTATTTCGCACAGACATACCCGTCATTCTAGCCCCAGCGTTAACAGTCGTCACATACGCCACATCGGCGGTCGAGTATGCCCGAGCAGGTGGGCCGGCAGCACGTCGTAGCTAGCGGAACCTAGCCGCGGACGACGCCAGTGGTGTCGCCAGTCACGGTCACCTTCACCGCGTCGCGCCCGAAGACCCACAGGACAATCTCGCCCACCGGGCCAGCGACGCGCACGACGTCGTCGCCCTTTACCGCCACGCCGCGCTTGCCGCCGACGGTGATGGGCTCATGACCCTCCGGGGTGAGGATGACCGGCTTCGACGATCCCTTCATAAGCATCGGAGCCAGCCGCTTCAGGCCAGCGAGCAGCTCCTTCTCAGCAGCGAGAGAAAGATCCCGCGGGGCGATCTCGCCGGCGCCACGCGCCACATCCTCGTAGTGAACGAAGTGCTCGACGGCATTGGCCTTGGAGTCTAGAACCTTCCACAGCCCCGCCGGCCCGGCCGCCCAATCATCAACCAGCTCGGTGAAATCGCGACGCCGCTGCTCATCCATCGCCTTGTCCAGGCGCTCAGCCAGCCGCTCAACAAACATCCCGGCGGCGGAGAAGAAGTCATTCTCGCGTACGTACAAGTGGGCGGCAAGGTCCCGGGTGGTCCAACCCTCGCAGAGAGTCGGGGCGTCCGGGCCTACCTTAAGCATCAGGTCGGCTAGGTGGCGGCGTTCAGCAGCTGAGAAACTCATGTTTCTCAGCTTACTAGCCGGACTAGAGCGACTCGCGGGCGGAGGTCACGTCATCATCGTCGATGACGAGCGATCCCGTATTCATCGCGATGACGGTAGGCAGGATCACCGGCTCGCGCTTCCACTTCTGGTTAATCGCGCGCGACACACGACGTCGAAGCTGCTGCACGATGCGGTACGTGTCGTTCTCGCCCTGGGCGGCCATATCCGTCATGGTGCCCTCCACCATGTCCGTCACCTCGGGGATGACGCCCCGGTCGTCGTCGGCGAAGCCGGTGGTGGAAACGCTCGGCGGCTCCACGAGGCGGCCCGTCGAATCGTCAATGATGCACGTGATCGAGATGACGCCGCCGGCACCCAGGTGGGTGCGGTCGGTCAGCACGTCGGAGTCCACATCGCCCATGGTCACGCCGTCTACGTAGAGGTGACCCACCGGCATCTGCCCGGTCACCTGAGCCTTGCCGTTGACGAGATCGACCACCACACCGTTTTGGGCCAGCACGACGTTGTCCCGCGGCACGCCGGTAGCGATCGCCAGCTCCTTGTTCGCCCGCAGATGCCGCCACTCGCCGTGCACTGGCATAGCGTTCTTCGGCCGGGCAGCGTTGTAGAGGAACAGCAGTTCACCAGCGTAACCGTGGCCGGAAGCGTGGACGTTGGCGTCCTTGCTCGTGACGACCTCGGCGCCAATCTGGGCGAGGTTGTTAATGACCGCAAACACGGCCTCTTCATTGCCCGGAATGAGCGAGGACGACAGGATAATCATGTCCCCGTCCCGGACCGTGATCTGACGATGCTCACGGCGAGACATCCGGCTCAACGCCGCCATGGGCTCGCCCTGGGTGCCGGTGGTGATGAGCATGACCTTGTGGGGAGCCATCTTCGACGCCTCGTCGAGCGAGACGATGGTACCCTTCGGGGCCTTGAGGTAGCCCATCTTCTCCGCGATTTCCATGTTGCGGATCATCGACCGGCCGTTGAACGCCACCTTGCGGTTCGCCGCGACGGCCGCGTTCACGGCCATCTGGACGCGGGACACATTCGACGCGAAGGACGCGAGGATAACCCGCTGCCGGGCGCGGCCCACCAAGGAGATGAAGGTGCTTTCGATGCCTGCCTCGGAGCTAGAGATGCCCGGCGTGGTGGCATTCGTTGAGTCGACCAAGAACAGGTCGATGCCTTCGTCGCCTAGCCGCGACAGGGCCGGAAGATCCGTCGGCTTGCCGTCGTACGGCGTCTGATCCAGCTTAATGTCGCCGGTCATGACGATGTGGTTGTTGCCTGCCTTGATGGACACACCCAGCGCATCCGGGATGGAGTGGCCGACGGTCCAAAAACGCAGACGGAACTCCCCGATCTGGATGTCCGAGTCCTTGTTGACCTCGTGCAGCTTGGGACGCTGCCGGTGTTCCTTCGTCTTCGCCTCGATCAGGGCAAGGGTGAACTTCGCGGAATAGATAGGGATATCGTGCCGCAGCTTGAGGATCCACGGGATAGCCCCGATGTGGTCCTCATGGCCGTGCGTGACGACGATGCCGTCGATCTTGTCCAGCTTGTTCTCGATAGGCCCGAAGTCCGGGAGGATGAGGTCCACGCCCGGCTCACCCGAGGAGGGAAACAGCACTCCCACGTCGACGATGAGCAGGCGGCCGTTGTACTCGAAGACCGTCATATTGCGGCCGATTTCGGAGATACCGCCGAGGTTGTAGAGGCGAACGCCGCCCTTGGGGGCCTTCGGCGGCTCGGGCAGGCGCTTGGTCAAATCGTTGCCCTGCATGGACTTCACGACGTTGCGGCGCCCCCGGTTACCACCGTTGCCGTTGCCGCCGTTGCCACGGCCTCGGCCACCACGCCGATTGCGGGAGCGGTTCCCGCTGCCGTTCTGCGCAGCCTTGCCGGACTCCGCCGACTCCGTGGTCATATCCGCCTTTTCCGGCGCCTTGAACACGGCCGCCGCCTCCTTAGTGGACGCGGCGGTGTGCTCGGTCTCCGGCGGGCCTGCCTTACGGGTTACCTTCCGGGACCGATTACGGGGTTCATTCATATTTAAAGGACTCCAGCTTGTTCCATATCGCGGCGGAGGTCCGCCACCTCGTTGTCCTGAATACCGACAACGGGTAGGCGCGGATCTCCTACCTCAATGCCCTGCAGTCGCAGGGCGGCTTTCGCCATCGTGGCCCCACCCAGGCGAGCCTGGGCGCGGGTCAGCGGCGCAATGACAGTGGCGTTAATTTCCCGTGCCCGGGTGAGGTCGCCGGCCTCAAAACTCGTATGCAATTGTCGCAAGGCCTGCGGAGCGGCGTGGCCGACCACCGAAATGAAGCCGGTTGCGCCGATGGCCAAGAACGGGAGATTCAGCGGATCGTCACCCGAATACCAGGCCAGACCCGTTTCCTCGATGAGCGGGGCGGAGACCCCCAGTTGGCCCTTGGCGTCCTTAACGGCCTTGACCGTATCAAGTTCCGCCAGCCGCCGGATGGTGTCCGAGGTGATCTCCACTCCAGCACGACCCGGAATATCATACAGGCACACTGGGAGATCCGTGGCACCGGCCACGGCCGTGAAGTGCTCGATCAGGCCCGGCTGCGAAGGCTTAGAGTAGTACGGCGTGACCACGAGCAGCGCGTCCGCTCCGGCTTCCGCCGACGCTCGGGCCAGCTCAACGCTGGCAGCGGTGTTATTCGTGCCCGCACCCGCGATGATTCGAGCCCGCTCGCCCACCTCGCGCTTGACCTCCGCCAACAGCGTGAGCTTCTCGGTCAGCGTGGTGGTGGGTGACTCGCCGGTCGTGCCGGCGAGTACCAGTGCGTCGACGCCATTGTCCACCAGGTGCGCCGCCAGCCGACGCCCAGCTGCAACGTCGAGCGCCCCATCCTGGTCAAAGGGGGTGACCATGGCGACGCAGACGGTGCCGAATTCTTCGCTTCCGTTCTTCACGGTCAAACCAGTACTCATACGTCCCAACACTACAGGCGCCGGGAGCGCAGTGGGATCATCACACCCAATGATCACACTAGTTTATAGGTCGGACACCAGTGTGCTCACAGCCATCGGTGTCCCATCGGACAACTCCGAGATCTGGAAGTCCGAGAACAGCGTAGGTGCCTGCGCGCTGAGGATCTCCAAGCAGCGCACTGCGAGGGTGCGGATCTCGACGTCGGCGTGCTCTGTGGCCCGCGCCGCAATGAAGTGACGCCACGCACGGAAGTTGCCGGTTACTACCAGGCGCGACTCCGTCGCATTCGGCAACACCGCGCGGGCCGCCTGACGGGCTTGCTTCCGGCGCAACAACGCGTTCGGCTCGTCCGCTAACTTCGTCTCCAACGCGTCGAGGAGCTCATCGTAGACAAATCGGGCCTCGTCCGCGGCGTTAAGAAACAGCCGGCGCAGTTGCTCGTCCTGGGCGATGATGTCCGGGATGACCACCTCAGCGTCGTCGGCGTGCACAAACCGCTGGGACAGCTGAGAAAAAGACAGGTGCCGGTGCCGCATGAGCTCGCCCGCAGCTGCTCGGGATAGACCGCGAATGTAAAGCGTCGCCTGAGCGTGCTCAAGCAGAGCGTGGTGACCAACCTCCATCACGTGGTGGAGATAAGCACTGTTCGGCGCGGTCCTCGGGTTGGGGCGGTCAAAGGACTCATAACACGCCCGGCCGGCGAACTCCACCAGGGACTCGGCGTCCGTCGCGGATTCCTCCGGCCGCCAGTTCACGCTGGCTGGGGCGTGGAAGGCCGTCGACGCCAGGAGCTCGACGTTCAGCGTCGCTGCATGTGCCATCGCCCGCGAGCTCCTAAAGACCCAGGTAGGAATCCAAGCCCACCGTCAATCCGAGGTGTTGCTGCACTCCACGCACACCGGTGAGCACGCCGGGGACGAAGGACGTCCGGCCAAAGGAATCCTGGCGGATGGTCAGTGCCTGGTCGGTGGTACCGAAGATGATCTCCTCGTGTGCCACCATGCCCGTCATGCGTACGGCGTGCACGGCGACGCCGTCGACGTCGGCGCCGCGGGAGCCGGCGAGCGCAGACTCCGTCTTATCCGGCATCGCGCCGAGGCCGGCCTCCCGCCGGGCGTCGGCAATGCCCTGCGCGGTCTTGATGGCGGTGCCGGACGGGGCGTCGAGCTTATTCGGGTGGTGATATTCCACGACCTCCGCGGACTCGAAGTAGGGAGCGGCCTGCTTAGCGAAGGCCATCGCCAACACCGCCGAGATGGCGAAGTTCGGGGCGATGAGCACGCCCACCTCCGGGTTCGCCGCGCACCACTGTCGGACCTGCTCGTAACGAGTGTCGTCGAACCCCGTAGTTCCGACCACGCAGTGAATACCGTGGGAAATGCAAAACTCCAACGTATCCATGACCACGCTCGGGGCGGTGAAGTCTACGATGACCTCTACGCCGGCGTCGAGAAGGTCGCTGAGCGCGTCGTCCTTATCGATCGCGGCGGCCAGGACGAGATCCTCCGCAGCCTCGACTCCCTCAACGACGGCGGTGCCAACGCGGCCGGCTGCCCCTACGACTCCCACCTTGATGGCCATGGTGTCCTCCCTAAACGTGGTGACCTTCCCGCCGGGTGCCGACGGGCCTAAACTCGCCCCAGTGTACCCCCGGCGGGATGGCCCTTAAGCCATCGGATCCATACGAGGGCCTTAAAGTGGTGCGGGTCACGCGCTATTCTGGCAACTATGACACAGCGACCACTCCTCCCCCGCTCCGCGCGGAAACTATCCATCGCCGCCCTGTCCGCCGCATCGGCGCTGTTGCTGGCCGCCTGTACCCACGGCGCGGACGCCCCAGTGGCCCCCCGCACGACCACGATGACCGCCAGCCCGCAGGCCAGCGCCCCCGATGAGCACTCCGGGACAACCTCCGCTGGGGCGAACGCCACGACCGAACCCTCCGAGGCGAGCCTCAATGCCGGCGCCGAAAAGAGGGACAAGAAAGACAAAGCCCAGGCCCCCGAAGGCGCCTGGAATCTGGCTATTACCGACGTGCGCGTCGGCGAACACTCCGACTTCGACCGGGTCGTCGTCGAGTTCTTAGGCGAGGGCACGCCGGGGTGGAACGCGGCGTACGCCAAGCAAGCCCACCAGCAGGGATCAGGTTTTCCGGTTGAGCTCGCTGGTGACAGCTACCTCCAGGTGATGATCGAGGGCGTGGGCATCTCCATCGACCACGGGCACCCCGACTTCGAGGTAGGCCCGGTCGAGGATTCCGCGGTCGGCCACATCGCTGAGGTCTATCACGGCGGCGTCTTCGAAGGCCAGTCCCAGCTGGTCATTGGCCTTGAAGGCCGGGCGCGCGCCTACTCGGTGACAACCCTTGAGAACCCGACGCGCCTCGTCATCGATATCTCCAACTAGTCCTCGACGGGCACGAGGGAGATCTTGCCGCGGTTATCGATGTCGGCGATCTCCACCTGGATCTTGTCGCCGACGTTGACAACGTCTTCGACCTTGTCGATGCGCTCGTCGCCGCCGAGCTTGGAAATGTGGATGAGGCCGTCACGGCCCGGCGCCAGCGACACAAAGGCGCCGAAGGTGACAGTCTTGACCACGGTGCCGAGGTAGCGCTCGCCCACCTTAGGCATCTGCGGGTTGGCGATGGAGTTGATCCGCTCCATCGCGGCGTCAGCCGCCTCCGCGGAGGACGCGGAAATGAACACCGTTCCGTCTTCCTCGATGGAGACGTTCGCCCCGGTCTCTTCAGTGATGGCGTTGATGTTCTTGCCCTTCGGGCCGATGATCTCGCCGATCTTCGACACCGGCACCGAGATCGACGTGATCTTCGGGGCGTTGGCACTCATCTCATCGGGCTCGCCGATGACGTCGGCCATGGTGTTAAGGATGGTCAGGCGGGCGTCCTTCGCCTGGTCAAGGGCCTTGGCCAGCACCTTAGAGGGAATGCCGTCCAGCTTGGTATCCAGCTGCAGGGCGGTGATGAACTCCGCGGTACCGGCAACCTTGAAGTCCATATCACCGAAGGCGTCTTCGGCACCGAGGATGTCGGTGAGGGCGACGAATTTCTCCTTGCCGTCGACCTCCCCGGAGACCAAGCCCATGGCGATACCCGCCACCGGGGCGGCCAGCGGGACGCCGGCGTTGTACAGCGACAGCGTGGACGCGCACACCGAACCCATCGACGTGGATCCGTTGGAGCCCAACGCCTCAGAAACCTGGCGAATCGTGTAGGGGAAATCCTCCCGCGACGGGATCACCGGGGTCAGCGCCCGTTCGGCGAGGGCACCGTGGCCGATCTCGCGCCGCTTCGGGGAGCCCACCCGGCCGGTCTCACCGGTGGAGTACGGCGGGAAGTTGTAGTGGTGAATGTAGCGCTTCGACTTCTCCGGGGTCAGCGAGTCAATCTGCTGCTCCATCTTGAGCATGTCCAGCGTGGTCACGCCCAGGATCTGGGTCTCGCCGCGCTCGAAGAGGGCGGAACCATGGGCCAGGGGGACGTTCTCCACCTCGACGATGAGGTCACGCAGGTCGGTCACACCGCGGCCGTCGATGCGGAAGCCCTCGCTGAGAATCTTGGAACGGACGATCTTCTTCATCAGCGCGTTGTACGCGGCGCGCAGCTCGTCCTCATCGAAGTCGTCGGACAGCGCCTCCACGACCGTGGCCATGTGCTCGTTGGTGGCGTCGTCACGCTCGGCCTTGGTCGGCAGCGTCAGCAGCGTAGACAGCTTCTTGCTCGCCTTGCGCTCGACGGCGGCCAGTGCTTCCTCGGTGTACGGCGGGAAGAGCTCGAACTCCTTGGTGTCTTGGCCGACCAACTTCGCGAGTTTCTGCTGGGCCTCGCAGAGAACCTTAATGAAAGGCTTGGCGGCCTCCAGGCCCTCGGCGACGACGCTCTCGGTCGGCGCCGGAGCGCCGGCCTTGATCTGGGCGACGGCGGTTTCGCCGGCGCCGGCTTCCACCATCATGACGGCGACGTCAGCCTGGGTGCGACGGCCACGCTTCTTCTTCACGATCCGGCCGGCCACGACCATCTCGAACAGCGCGCGCTCACGCTGGTCATGGTTCGGGAAGGCAACCCACTGACCCTCGGGGTGCTTATCATCGACGAGCAGCGCCAAGCGCACTCCCCCGACCGGGCCAGAAACCGGCAGGCCGGAGAGTTGCGTTGCGGCGGACGACCCGTTGATGGCAACGACGTCGTAGTATTCGGTGTCCTTGATGCTGAGGACGGTGTTGATGACCTGGACCTCATTGCGCAGCCCCTTGACGAAGGTGGGGCGCAGCGGGCGATCGATGAGACGGGCGGCGAGGATCGCATTCGTCGACGGGCGTCCCTCCCGACGGAAGAAGGAACCCGGAATGCGTCCGGCCGCGTACATGCGCTCTTCCACGTCCACCGTCAGCGGGAAAAAGTCCACTCCCTCGCGCGGTTTTTTGGATGCGGTGGTGGTGGAGAGGATCATCGTGTCCTCGTCCAGGTAGGTGGTTACGGAACCGCCGGCCTGGCGGGCCAGGATCCCGGTTTCGAACCTGATGGTGCGGGTACCGAAGTCACCATTATCAATGGTCACGGTTGCGCTGGTGAGTCCGTATTCCTCATCAACTTCGAAATCTACGGTGTGGCTCATGGGTCGCTGTTCAACTCCTGAAGGTAACTATCCGGGCGATCGTCGATGCCGCCCTTAACTGAAGGTTTATTTCTGACGAAGAGGATCCTACCAGCTACAACCGCTAGTAAAGAATGCAAAAACCGCCCGCCTCTCCGTGTAGAGAGGAAGGCGGTGTCAACCGTCGGTCTGGCGGGGACTAGCGGCGCAGACCCAGGCGGGAGATGAGGTCGCGGTAGCGATCAATGTTGGTCTCTGCCAGGTACTTCAGCAGGCCGCGACGACGACCAACGAGCAGCAGCAGGCCACGACGGGAGTGGTGGTCGTGCTTGTGGAACTTGAGGTGCTCGGTGAGGTTGTTGATGCGGTCAGTCAGCAGCGCAACCTGAGCCTCCGGCGAGCCGGTGTCGGTCTCGTGCAGGCCGTACTCGGCGAGGATTTCCTTCTTGCGCTCAGCGCTCTGTGCTCCCACGGACATGGGTTCTCCTTCGTTGTTTCAGTCCGCATAAAAGGTACCGACCTCCCCACCTGGGGCGAGGCGCGGTGCGTCGCAACTGCTGCGGACCGCAGTCGCGAGGACATCGGCATACTGTACTCTCCTGGCCGGCGGCCACGCAATTCCTTGCTTTCTCAAAGTCTTGAACTTAAAAATGAAGCCGACACGTCCCCTATCTCTTCCGGGAGGTTGCCCATGCCACGAAGCCCCGTCGAAAGCGACGAGTCCCACCACCCCGGCGCCCACGCCGGCCACGGGCACCACCACGACGTCGATGCCACAGGACTGAACACCGTCGGCGGCGCCACCATCATTCTGGCGTTGGGCGTGGTGTGCGTCGGCCTCGCCGTTACCGGCACCCTCAATAACTATCTTCAGCCCTACTTCCGCCCCCTCATGGTGCTCACCGGGGCGGCCCTTATCGGGCTTGCTGTTTGGACGCTCTCCACGCTTCGCCGCGCGGCGCACGCGTCAGCCACCTCTGCCGCAGCGTCGTGGACCCCGGTCAAGGTTCTAAGCCGGACCAGCGCGCTAGTGGCCGTGCCGGTGCTGCTCGTGCTTGTGGCCGCCCCCGATCCGCTCGGCGCGGCGATGGTCTCCGCCTCTTCGGTTGGCGGTGGCCAGCTCAGCGCCGCCCCAGCGGCACTGAGTGCCAACGATTCGTCGGGCTTCGCCCCGCTCGGCGAAGGAGTCACTGACATCGGCCTCGATGAGCTCTACCTGCGCCACGCTTTCGGTAATCCCGAAGACCTTAACGGAAAGACAGTGACCACCACCGGCTTCGTTACCCCGGTCCAGGAAGACACGCAGATGTTCGGCACCTTCATGGTCGCGCGCTTCAAGATCTTTTGTTGCGCCGCGGACGCTATCCCCGTCGCCGTCATCATTAACTCGGCTCAACCAGCACCACCAACCGATTCGTGGGTGAGCGTCACCGGTGTCGTCACCACCACCGAGAACTCCATCATCCTTAACGACGTCACCGTCGAGCCCATCCCCGCACCCGAAAGGCCCTACCTGTGATCCCCACCACCAACAGGCACTGGCGTCTGAGCCCGGAGTGGTGGACCGTTCCCATCTCCGCGCTCGGGATCACGGGCATGCTCCTCGCTGTCAACCAGCTGGCCGGACCCGTCGTCACGCTGCCCGGACAGGTGGAGTCCTGGGCGGCGATCACCGTCGCCATTGTGTTGCAGGCCCTCCCCTTCCTGGTGTTGGGCATCATCGTGTCCTCCGTCATCTCCGCCCTGCTGCCGGCGCAGACATTGGGAAGGATCCTGCCGCGTAACCCGCTCACGGCGGTTCCCGTTACCGCGGGCGCCGGCATGCTCCTGCCAGGCTGTGAGTGCGGCTCTGTGCCGGTCGCCCAGTCACTCATGCGTCGCGGAGTTACCCCCGCGGCCGCCCTGGCGTTTCTCCTCGCCAGCCCGGCTATCAACCCCGTCGTCCTCGTGTCCACGGCGGTTGCTTTCCAAGGCAACCCCCGGATGGTGCTCGCCCGCTTCCTCGCATCGATCCTGGCCGCCATCGCCGTCGGCTGGTTGTGGCTGAGTCTGGGACGAGGGCGGCTCGACGCTTCCGCCACCTCACCGGATCCGCACGCTGTTAATTCCGGCAGGTGGGAGGCGTTTCGGGCCACGGCGATGCACGACCTGCTCCATACCGGTGGCTACCTAGTCCTCGGCGCCATGCTCGCCGCGGCCATCAAGGTGCTCGTGCCCGCAGGCTGGTTCGAATACCTGGGCAACAACCCGTGGCTGGCGGTGCTGCTCATGGCGGCCTTGGCCGTGGTTATGAGCCTGTGCTCGGAGGCCGACGCCTTCATCGCCGCGTCGTTTACGGCCATCTCACCGACCGCCCAGCTCGTATTCCTCGTCGTCGGGCCGATGGTGGATATCAAGCTCATCGCCATGCAATTCGGCGCGTGGGGGCGCAGGTTCGTGGCGCTCTTCGCTCCCCTCACGGCCGTGGTGGCCGTGGTGATGGGCACCGGCGTCGGCCTACTGCTCTTCGGCGGGCTATAGCACCGAACACTACGTAGCCGGCCTCCCCCTCGGCCGGCACCAGCTGCTTAGATCGCGGCGGTTGCAGCAGCGACGCGAGTGAGCCGCTCCATGAACTCGGCCAGGAAACGCTCGACGTCCACGGTGATCGCCACGTGGGCGGTCTTGACTGGGTTGTTGAGACGGGTCTCGTCGGAGATGACACGCCCGCGCAGCTCACCGTCAAGATCTACCTTGAGGTTCGTGTGGTGCAGGCCGACCAGGCTCGGGTCCGCAGCCACGCCGACGGCCAGCGGGTCATGCAGACCACAGCCACCCAAGTGCGGGGCGTTCGTCTCGTAGGACTTGATGTAGTAGTCCGTGGCATCGGCCAAGAAGCGTCCACCGACGGTGCCGAGCTCACGCCAGGTCGCGGTCTCCTGGTAGGTGAGCAGCGTCTGCAGGGTGACGTCGAGGCCGATCATGGTGACGTCCGCGGCGGTGCGGAACAGCGCGTCGGTGGCCTCGGGGTCCTGATTGACGTTGGCCTCAGCCACGGGGGAAACATTGCCCGGAACCAGCAGCGCCCCGCCCATCATGACGATATGGGCGTTGCGTGCGAAGGTCTCGTCGGCCTCGATCGCCGCTGTAATGGTCGTCGACGGACCGGTGGGCACGATCACGAGGTCATCCCCGTACTTCCGCACCGATTCGATGAGGAAGTCCACCGCGGACTGTTCCTGCACGCTGCCGGTGGGCTCGGGAAGCTCCGCCTCGCCGACGCCGTTGCGCCCGTGGATGAACTCGGAGACGGGCAGCACCTCGAAGGAATCCTTCGTCGACGCGTGCGTCGGCCCGGCGAACACCGGAACCTCCGGCGCGCCGAACAGCTCCAGCAGGGCCAGGGCGTTACGCACCCCGGTTTCGACGAGGACGTTGCCGTAGGTACCAGTGACACCAATGAGCTCAAGCTCCTCAGAGCCCAACGCATAGGCCAGGGCTAGGGCGTCGTCAATGCCGGTATCCAGGTCGAGGATGATTTTCTTGCTCACAGGCTGGGGTCTCCTTCAACGAAAATGAAAGCGAACACGGATTCCCGACCCAGCTTAGCCGGCGCCCTGGGACCTCCTCGCGCCTGCTGTACCGCTACGCCCCGAGAGGCTTCGGGCGGGGCGCGTCGATGAGGATGTGCCGGATCTGGTCAACGTCGGCGTTGATCTGCCGCAGCAGCTCCTCGACGGACTCGAAGCGCACCATGTCACGGATCTTCTGCACGAAATAAACCGTCGCGGCACGGCCGTAAAGATCAGCATGGCGGTCCAGGACGAAGGATTCGACGGAGCGCCGCCGGTCCCCGAACGTCGGATTGGTGCCCACGGAAATGGCGGCAGGGTAGGCGCGGTTCGGGTGCATGTTGCCGTCGATCGGCTCCGGCCCGTGGACAACAAACCAGCCCGCGTACACGCCGTCGGCGGGCATGGCCGTCTGCTCCGAGAAGTACTGATTCGCCGTGGGGAAGCCCAGTTCCCGGCCGCCACGACCGGCGCCGTGCACGACCTCACCGGTGAGGCAGTAGGGCCGCCCCAGCGCCCAGCTAGCCCGAGCGACGTCGCCCTCAGCCAAGGCGTCGCGGATCATGGTGGAGCACAGGCGTTCCTCGCCGTCGTGCAACAGCTCCACGACGGTCACCTCAATGCCGCGTTCCTCACACAGCTCCTGCATGGTGTGCGCCGTACCGCGCCCCATGTCACCGAACGTGAAGTTCTGGCCTACCACCACGTGCCGTGCGTGGAGCGTGTCGACCAACAGCGTGTCAACGTAGTCCTTCGGACTGAGACCTGCGAGTTCTCGACGGAAATCGATGCTGAGCACCGCGTCGATCCCGAGCTCCTCGCACAACTTCGTACGCACTTCGACGGTGGTCAGCTGCGTGGCGGTCATGTCGGTGCAGAACACCTCCCGCGGGTGCGGATCGAAGGTGACCATCACGCTGGGCAGCTTGGCCACCGCCGCGGCGGACACCGCCGAGTTGATGAGGCGTTGGTGCCCGCGGTGTACACCGTCGAACACGCCGATGGTCACCACCGTTCCGGCATCGCTAACGTTGACCTCGTCGAGACCATGCCACATAATCACGCGACCTAGGTTACGTCATACACTTCCACCATGACTGATTCGCTCTCTACTTCCGGGCTCGTCGTCGTGGACAAGCCAGCCGGTATGACGTCGCACGACGTCATCGCCCGGCTCCGCCGAATCCTCGGGACCCGCAAGGTCGGCCACGCCGGGACGCTCGACCCTATGGCCACCGGGGTGCTCGTGGTGGGCGTGGAGCGTGGCACAAAGTTCCTCGCTCATCTGGTCGCCACCACGAAGTCGTACGACGCCACCATCCGCCTTGGTGCCGCTACGACCACCGACGACGCGGAGGGAGAGACGCTTCGCAGTACCGATGCCAGCGGCGTCACAGACGAGGCGATCATTGCCGGAGTGGCGGCACTGTCCGGGGATATCCTCCAACGGCCGGCGGCGGTATCGGCCATCAAGGTCGATGGCCGGCGGGCCCACGAACGAGTCCGAGACGGCGAGGAGGTCGTCCTTCCTGCTCGGCCGGTGACCGTGAGCCGGTTCGACGTTCTCGACGTTCGACGCACGGGGCGCTGGGTGGACCTCGACGTCAGCGTCGACTGCTCCTCCGGTACCTACATCCGTTCCCTCGCCCGTGACCTCGGTGAAGGCCTCGGCGTGGGCGGGCATCTCACGGCGCTGCGGCGCACCGCCGTCGGTGAGTTTCGACTCGACGACGCGCTCACGCTCGACGAACTGGCCGACGCCCCGCGGCTGTCGCTTAACCTCGATGAGGCCCTCACCCGCTGCTACCCCACCCTCGAACTCACTACCGACGAGGCCCGTGATCTCGCTATGGGTAAGTGGCTGCCCGCCCGGGGGTTGCGCGGTATTCATGCCGGGGTCTCCCCCGAGGGCCGGGCGGTGGCGTTGGTCGCGGAGAAGGGCCGTCGCCTGGCCACGGTGTTCGTCGCCCGCCCGTCGACGCTGTAACCGTGGGGTGGCTGTCGTTATCCCGCGGGGTGGCTTGTCGTCCTGCCCGTGGGGTGGCTTTTCGTCCTGCCCGTGGGGTGGCTTAAAGCCACCCCACGACTAAAGCGAAGCCCCCCACCACGCGCCAGCGGCCCTCGATCACTGCCACTTCCGGCTGGGGTGCCAGGATCCGCGAGCGCATACGGCCGTCGGGGAAGAGCTCGATATCTGCCTCCTCGAAACCCAACCATCGCCTGGTTACCGGGAACCAGGTCTTGTAGGTTGCTTCCTTAGCGCAGAACAGCACCCGATCCATCCCGGTGAGGCCCAACTCTTCGTACCCCGCTAGCCGGCGCCGTTCCCCGGGTAAGGCGATCGCGTCGAGGACGCCGTCGGGCAGTGGCCCGGAGGGTTCGGCGTCGATTCCTACCGAGGTCAAGGTCTGCGAGACGGCGGCGGCGCGGTAGCCCTCGGTGTGGGTGAGGCTGCCGACGATCCCCGCGGGCCAGCAGGGCGCTCCTCGCTCGCCGCGCGGAATGGCTACCGGCGAGTACCCGAGCTCCGCCAACGCCTGCCGGGCCAGTTCCCGGGTGTGGGCGAATTCGGCCCGTCGTGTTGGCACTGCCTGGGCGATGACCGCCCGTTCCGACGGCGGCAGTCTTTCGGGGTCAGCCACCGGCGTGCCCGTGGCCTCCTTGAGGACCACCCCCGGAGGGAATAGACCCTGCGCGAGAAGACTCACACCGTCGCCCCGGTGACCGCCCAGCGCATGGAATGAAAACGCCACCCGACGGCGAGGGCGCGCAAGGCGATGAACGACGCCAGGCCCAGCCAAATGCCCGGCAGACCGGCGCCAACCGCGTAGGAGATCCATACTCCGGGCAGAAAACCGCAGATTACCGCCCCAATGGAGATGGTGCGCAGGAAAGCGGCATCCCCGGCGCCGAGCAACACGCCGTCGAGCGCGAATACCACCCCGCCTACGACAATCATGACCAGCAGGATCCACCATGGCAGCCGCATGGCGTCCAGGACCGCCTGGTCCGAGGTAAACCACCGCGGAATCACCCGTGCGCCCAGGGAAAACACTCCCGCCAACCCAGCGGAGAACACCAGTGAGTACAGCACCACGCGCCGGCCGATGAGACGCGCCGTGTTCACTGTGCCTCGCCCGAGCGCCGCACCGGTGAGGCTTTGCGCGGCGATGGCCAGGGAGTCCAGCACGAGGGAGATGAAGTTCCACAATTGCAGCATCACCTGGTGCGCGGCGAGGGCGGCGGTGCCGAAACGTGCGGCGACGGCAGCCGCGGAGATGAACGCAACCTGGAAGGACAGGGAGCGGACAATGAGGTCGCGGCCCAGGATGAGTTGGCGCCACATGACGTGCGGATCTGGTCGCCACGAGCCGTCGTGCTCGCGCAGCAGACACGTGATGAAGAGCGTGGCGCTGATGGCCATCCCGAGGACATTGGCCATGGCGGAGCCGATGAGGCCGAACCGGTTGACGAACACCACGATGGCTACCGCGCCGGGAATGATCCCGGAGAGGACGAAAATCAAGGGGCGCCGAGTGTCTTGGATGCCTCGCAGCCAGCCGTTGCCGGCCATGACCATGAGGGTGAGTGGGATCGCCGTCGCGGAGATTGATAGCCACGAAGCGGCCGCCGTCGCCACCGCCTCGTCGCCGGTTAGCCACCAGGCGATGTGGTCGGCGCCGACCCAGACGAGTGCAGCCAGGACGAGTCCGACGATGAGGGCCAGCCACGTCGCCTGGACTCCTTCGGCGACGGCGTCGGACCGGCGGCCGGCCCCGAACAGTCGCGCCGAGCGGGCGGTGGTGCCGTAGGACAGGAAGGTCAGTTGCGTTGTCACGCTGGACTGAACTGTGGCGCCGGCTGCGAGGGCGGCCAGTTCGAAGCCGCCGAGGCGTCCGACAATCGCCGTGTCCAGAAGCAGATACAGCGGCATAGCCGCCAACACGCCGAGTGCCGGAAGGGCGAGGGCGAAGATGTCTCGGGCTAAGACGCGTTCGTCGCTCACTCGGCGCCTCGCAGGGTGGCAAGTAGCTGCAGCACCGCGTCCTCGCGGGTTCCATACGTGGTGTACCCGGCGGCCGGAACGTGTCCCCCTCCGCCGAGGACACCGGCGATGCGGGACACGTCCGCCTGGTTAGAGCGCAGCGACACCGCCCAGGTGCCGGGTTTTTGTTCCTTGAACACTGCCCCGAGAGTGGTTCCCTCTAGGGTGCGCACGAAGTCGACGAGGGTCTCCACGGCCGACTGGCTTGCGACCGTGGTCGATTCATGATCGGCGATGAGGATGGCGACCGTGTGGTCACCGGCGCGGCGAATCTGTAGTCCGGACAATGCTCGGCCGAAAAAATGCAGGTCATCGACGGTGACGTGATCGAGGAGATCGGCCGCGATCTGCTTGGTGTCCAGTCCGAACTCCATAAACTCCGCCGCCACCCGGTGCATCCGCGGGGATCCCCATCGGAAGCTGCCGGTGTCCGTCATGAGCCCGGCATAGAGAGCATGGGCCATGGGCTCGGAGATGGGCGCGTTGATGAGGGCGAACAGCTCGTAGAGCACCAAGGTGGTGGACTCCACCGTGTCGACGAGGTTGTCCGCCCCGAAGCCTTCATTTGAGGCGTGGTGATCGAGGACGAGCACCTTCTCCCGGCGGTCGATGATCGCCTGTGCAAGCAGGCCGGTTCTTTCCACCGAGCCGCAGTCGACGGTGACGATGAGGTCGCACTCCTGCGGTAGGGTGTCGCTGAGCTCCACGAGCTCCGCCCCCGGGATAGTGCGGAGATTCTCCGGGATGGCGGCAGTTTGTCCCACGAACGCCCGCACCTTCGTGCCCAGCCCGGTCAGGGCCATGGTCAACGCCGCAGCGGAGCCAATCGCATCCGCGTCGGGGCGCACATGAGTGACGACGCACACCGACTCGGCTGCGGACAGGAGTTCGGCGGCGCGCTCATAGGATCCGATCATCGCGGGCTAGTCCTCGTCGTCGGACTTGTAGGGGTTCGCATCACCAGCCGGCACCGCAGATTCCTTGAGTTTGGCCAGCTCCTCGTCGCGGGCCCGGGCCTTGGCCAGCAGCTGTTCCATGTGCGCAGAGAACTCCGGCATGGTGTCCAGCTCGAAGGTGATGGTCGGGGTGAAGCGCACCCCCAGTTGCTCCCCGACGGTTTTGCGCACCTGCCCGCGAATCCGGTTGAGGATCTCCGCGGCGGCGGCCGGGTCCGGCTCCTCGTCGAGGCTTCGGCCCCGCACCGTGTAGTAGACGGTGGCGTCGTGGAGGTCGCCGGTAACGCGGGCGTCGGTGACGGTCACGAGCTTGAGCCCGGGATGATTCTTGTTCTGCTCCAGCGCCGTCGCGACGATGTGCTGAATTCGCTTGGCCAGGCGGCCGGCTCGGGCGTGGTCTGCCATGGGGACTCCTTCGAACGGCGGGAAACGCGCAGCCCGCGGTGGGGCTGCGCAACTCACGAGTCGTCATTCTACCGCGCGGCACGAATGGGACCGTCACCCCGCCCGGCGCCTGGAGTGCCACAAACGCGAAACCCGGCCCGCCGCCCGCGGTATGCGGGAAGCGAGCCGGGACCGAAGCTCTCATCGGGCTTTACAGCCGGACGGGCTTACTTGTCGCGCGGAACCTCGACCATCTCGAACGCCTCGATGGTGTCGCCCACCTGGAAGTCCTGGTAGGTGAGCACCATGCCGCACTCGTAGCCGGCGGACAGTTCGGTGAGATCATCCTTCTCGTGGCGCAGCGAGGTGACCGTCGCCTCGGAGGCAACGACAGAACCGTCGCGGACGATGCGCACCTTGGCGTTGCGCTTCATCTTGCCCTCGGTAATCATGCAGCCGGCGATGTTGCCGATGGCGGAGGCCTTGAAGATCTGGCGGATCTCCGCGGAACCGATGGCCCGCTCCTCGTAGATCGGCTTGAGCATGCCGCGCAGGGCCTGCTCCACCTCGTCGATGGCGTTGTAGATGACCGTGTAGTAGCGGATATCCACGCCCTCGGCGTTGGCTTCCTCGGTCGCCTTGCCCTCGGAGCGAACGTTGAAGGCGATGATGACCGCGTCCGACGCCGCCGCCAGGCTGACGTTGGTCTGGGTCACCGCACCGACGCCGCGGTCGATGATGTTCAGCTCGACTTCGTCGTCGACCTGAATCTTGAGCAGGGACTCCTCCAGGGCTTCCACCGAGCCGGCGTTGTCGCCCTTGAGGATGAGGTTGAGCGTCGAGGTCTCCTTGAGCACCTTGTCCAGGTCCTCCAGGGACACGCGCTTCTTGCGGCGGGCCTGCTCCGCGGAACGCTTCCGGGAGTCACGCTGCGCTGCAATCTGGCGAGCGACGCGGTCGTCTTCCACCACGAGCAAGTTGTCACCGGCGCCGGGCACACCATTGAGGCCCTGCACTTGAACCGGCTTCGACGGGCCGGCGGCCTCGACGTCGTTGCCCCATTCGTCGAGCATGCGGCGAACGCGGCCGTGCGCCGAACCGACCACGATGGAGTCGCCGACGCGCAGCGTACCGCGCTGAACAACGACGGTAGCCACCGGGCCGCGGCCTCGGTCGAGGTGCGCCTCGATCGCGGTGCCCTGCGCATCCATGTCCGGGTTGGCGGTGAGCTCAAGCTCAGCGTCCGCGGTAAGGACCACGGCCTCCAGCAACCCGTCGATGTTGATGTTCTCCCGGGCGGAGATGTCCACGAAGAGGGTGTCGCCACCGTATTCCTCGGGGATGAGGCCGTACTCGGTGAGCTGGCCACGAATCTTCTCCGGCTGGGCCTCCGGCTTATCGATCTTGTTGACCGCCACCACGATGGGGATATCGGCTGCCTTGGCGTGGTTAATGGCTTCCACGGTCTGCGGCATGACGCCGTCGTCCGCCGCCACCACGAGCACGGCCAGGTCGGTCGACTTCGCACCGCGGGCACGCATGGCGGTGAACGCCTCGTGGCCCGGGGTATCCAGGAAGGTAATGACGCGGGGCTCGCCGTCAACCTCAGTATCGACCTGGTAGGCGCCGATGCCCTGGGTGATGCCGCCGGCCTCGCCCTTGCCCACGTTGGTCTTTCGGATCGTGTCCAAAAGGCGGGTCTTGCCGTGGTCGACGTGACCCATGACCGACACGACGGCCGGGCGCTGCGCGAGATCGCTCTCGTCGCCCTCATCCTCGCCGTACTGCAGATCGAAGGATTCAAGCAGCTCGCGGTCCTCGTCCTCCGGGGAGACGACCTGCACGTCGTAGTTGATCTCAGCACCGAGCAGCTGGAGGGTCTCCTCCGGCACAGACGCGGTGGCGGTCACCATCTCGCCCAGGTTGAACAGGGCCTGAACCAGCGCGGCGGGATCGGCACCGATCTTCTCCGCGAGGTCCGCCAGCGAAGCACCCTGACGCAGTCGGACGACCTTGCCGCCGCCATCGGGCAGGCGAACGCCGCCGACGACGTTCGGCTGGTGCATCTCCTCGTACTCGCTGCGCTTCTGACGCTTCGACTTCCGCCCACGACGCGGCGCGCCGCCCGGACGCCCGAATGCGCCCGCAGTACCGCCACGGCGACCGCCGCGGCCGAATCCACCACCGCTGGTGCCGCCACCCGGGCGGCCACGACCGCCCTGGCCGCCACCGGAACGGCCGCCACGAGCCTCGGCAGACTTCGCCGGCATCTCGCCAGGAGACGGACGCTTCGGCATCATGGCCGGGCTGGGACGACGGCCGCCACCCTGGGCAGCAGCCCCGGGGCGGCCTGCGCCCGGCTTCGGACGGCCCTGGCCTTGGCCCTGGGCACCCTGGCCCGGCTTCGGACGGCCCTGACCACCCCGGCCGCCGGGACGCGGCGCGGGCCGCTCGCCGTTATTCGACGAGAAGGGGTTGTTCGCTACGCGCGGCTTACCGCCCGGCTTCGGCATGGGACGCGGCATGGGTCGCGGAGCCGCCTGAGTACCAGCGCCCGGCTTCGGTGCGCCCGGCTTCGGAGCCGGGGTGGCAGCGGACTTGAAGGTCGGTGCGCCCGGCTTCGGCGCCTGGGTAGCGGTACCCGGCTTCGGTGCCGGCGCGGCCGGCTTGGCTGCGGCGGGCTTCGGTGCGCCCGGCTTGGGCGCCTGGGTAGCCGTGCCCGGCTTCGGTGCCGGCGCGGCCGGCTTGGCTGCGGCGGGCTTCGGTGCGCCCGGCTTCGGGGCCTGGGTGGCCGTGCCCGGCTTCGGTGCCGGCGCGGCCGGCTTGGGAGCCTGATTGGCAGTACCCGGCTTCGGGGCGCCCGGCTTCGGCGCGTTACGACGCGGCGCACCCGGCTTGGGGGCGGCCTTCTTCGACTGGTCACTATCGCCGCCGGCCTTGGCGTCGTAGTAGTTGCGCATCTTGCGCACCACCGGAGATTCGATGGTCGACGATGCGGTTTTGACGTATTCGCCCTGCTCCTTGAGCGCGGCGAGAAGTTCCTTACTGGTTACGCCGAGCTGCTTTGCAAGCTCGTGGACGCGTAGCTTTCCGGGCACTTGTCTCCTCTAAGTTGTCGCCTAGAGAACCGAGTGCCAACGGCGGCCCCGGACTCTAGGAATGGTGGTGGACGTTCATCGCTGATGCTTCATCGTGAATTGCTCATCAGGCTTCGGTCTTCCTTACAATGTCGGGTCCTGCTGCATGTGCTGCAAGGTACGTGCGTACATGACCTGTGTCCACGGGGCCGGATATCCTCAACGCCCGCCCGAAGGCATGGCGGCTTTCGGCGGTCTGATAGGCGTCAAGCGTCGGGCTCAGCCACGCTCCCCGCCCCGGCATATTCCGCGCCGGGTCGGCGACCACACAGCCGAGGGACGGGTCATAGACCACCCGCAGCAACTCATGGCTCGGACGACGTTCACGTGTGGCGATGCACGTACGAATAGGCGCCGGGTGTGGCAACTGTTCTCCTTTGCGCTTCGCCGAACTACCAGGATTTTTCCAGGGCGGCCCGTGGGCCGTCGTACAGCTTACGCCATTTCAAACGGAATTTGAACTCGCTACCGCACCGCCGGTGCTCAGACCACTCACGAGGATTTTTCAGCTACCGGCGACGACACCCGCGTCCGACGCCGGCCGCGCTGCCGCTCCTATTCGGCGTCGCTGTGGATGTCGATTCGCCAGCCCGTCAACCGGGCCGCAAGGCGGGCGTTCTGCCCCTCCTTGCCGATGGCCAGTGACAGCTGATAGTCCGGCACCGTCACGCGCGCGATCTGTTCGTCGGCGTCGACGATCTCCACCTTGACGGCCTTCGCCGGGGCGAGCGCATTACCGACGAATACGGCCGGATCAGTGCTGTAGTCGATGATGTCGATCTTCTCGCCGCCAAGTTCCTTCATGACGTTGTTGACTCGCTGGCCGCGGGGCCCGATGCACGCGCCCTTGGCGTTCACCCCCTTGACCTTCGCGTGGACCGCCACCTTGGAACGGTGCCCCGCCTCCCGGGAGATGCCGGCGATTTCGACCGTGCCGTCGACGATCTCAGGAACCTCCAGCTGGAAGAGCCCGCGAACCAACTCCGGGTGGGTGCGCGACAGGTTGACCTGCACCTTTACGTTCGACTTGTTGACGCCGACCACGTAGGCCTTAAGGCGATCGCCGTGCTCGAAGCTCTCCCCCGGGATCTGCTCCGCAGGCAGCAGGATGCCGTCTTGGGAATCCTGCTCGGTGCCGAGTTCCACCACGACGATGCCGCGCTCGTTGGCCCGCGCATCCCGCTGGACCACCCCGGAGACAACGGTGTGCTCGTAGGCCACATACGCGTCGTACGTCCGGCCAGTCGCGGCCTGGCGCAGCCGCCTAAGCATTGCCTCCCGGACCGCGGAGTTAGCGATGCGGCCGAAGTTGTTCGGGGTGTCGTCATACTCAGATTCGACGTTGCCTTCATCGTCGAGCTCGCTGACAATGACCGCCACCGCTCCGGTATCCGAGTCGATTTCGACCCGGGCGTCGGTCCCCTCCTCGCGCGGGCCGCGGTACTCGCGGTAGGCATAGAGCAGCGACTTTCCGATGGTCTCCAGCATGTCGTCGACGCCGATTCCCTTCGCCTTTTCGATGTCGCGCAATGCGTTGAGATCAATATTCACTTGTGGTCCTCCTGCCACTGTTGGGCATCGTCGAAAGTCATCTCGGTCAACTCCAGCTCATCGGCGGCTGGAGCGCTGAACTCAATTTCTACCATTATGGTCGCGTCACTGGAAACGGGATGGGTGGCAACGGAGAGCTTTTTCTTGGCTTTGGTGACGAGGATGATGTGCTCATTGTCCTCGCTCATCGCTCCGAGGCGCGCCACCTGGCCGTTGACTGTGACGAGGCGGTGCCGGTTGCGGCGGAAGTGACGCGGCAGAGTCAGCGGCAGATCAGTGCCGGGAGTCGACACCTCCAGCGTGTATCCCGCCCCGAAATTGAGTTCACCGTTCTCCTCTGCGGCGTCGAGGGCGTCGCTGATCTCCGCGGACACCCGCTCAAGGTCGTCGAGCGTTGGGGCGTCGTCGGCGTCGACGCGCACCTGCACCGTCGACTTCTTCCCCGCCGGGTGGGCCTTAATCAGCTCGATGTCGAGGCCCCAGCGGTCCGTAATGGGGCTGAGGAAGCGCGCTATGTCTTCGGGTGTCGGAAAAGCCATGCCGTCCAGCCTAGACGCCGAGGCCGGTGTGGCTCGTGGGGACGGTAATCTGTGCTCTCGTGACGCTACGATTTTCCTCTCTCGCATCCATGATCGCCGTCGGTGTGCTCGCGGCGACGGTGAGCTCCTGCTCCGTCATGGATTCGCTGAGCCCACGCCCGGACCGGGAACTAACCCAGCTGGCGCTGCTCGCCCGCGACGACGCCGCCCAGGCCGAAGCCGTCGGGGATCCGGCTCTGGCCGACCTGCGCACCGGCCACGCCGACGCCCTCGACGCGGAGATCCTCCGGCTCTGCGGAGTGGATGACACCGGCGCCGCCCCCGCGTCCTGCACCGGCGACGCTGCGACTCACGCCACGCCGCTGGACGACACGGGGCTTAACGCCTACACGAGTGTGTGGCAGGATCTGCCCGACGAATCCCGCTCCCTGGTGGCCGCCCAGGCGATCGATCACCTGGCCGCCGCGTTGGCGGATCCACTTACCGAACTGAGCGCACCGAAAAGCAAGGACGACCTGGCGGCGTTGAAGAATCACACCGGCACCGAACAGGCGGCGGCCTACACCCTTGAAGCTTCCGCTGCGTTCACGAACACTCCGGGCGTGGGCGCCATCATGGAACGCCGGGACCACCGGCTGCTCGCGTTGGAGGGAATCCTTGGTAGCCTGCCGGTCCCGGCGCCGGCTTATACCTACGAGGGCCACCAGCTCGGCGACGGCGCCATCGTCGCCACCGAAAAGCAAACTCTCGCCATGTGGACGAAGGCGGCCGCAGAGTCGGACGACCCGGCGGCCTTTCTACTCCTAGGAGCTGACGCGCTGCGCGGCTTCCGGGAGATCGACCCCACCGCCAGCGCTGTCGCCCTGCTCACCCAGCAGGCCGCTACGCCCGAGGCAAGCTCGGCTGCGCCGGAGTCGTCTACCCCTAAGGCGTCTACGCCTTAAGGTGACCGAGCAGGGTTGAGACGGCGTCATCGTAGGCGATGGTCGTTGTCTCCCCACCGCGCACGCGCAGTTCCACGTCGCCGTCGGCAAACGCGCGGCCGAGGATGACCGCGTAGGGCATGCCAAGTAGCTCGGCGTCCTTGAATTTCACACCCGGGGAGACCTTGGGCCGGTCATCAAAGAGCACCTCGACGCCGGCGGCATCCAGCTCGGCGACGAGTCGCTCACCGGCCGCCATCGCGGCCGAGTCCTTATTGGCGACGGCCACGTGGACCTGGAAGGGAGCCACCTCGGCGGGCCAAACCAGGCCCTTGTCGTCGTGACGCTGCTCGGCAATGACCGCCATCATGCGCGAGATGCCGATGCCGTAGGAGCCCATGGTCGGGATGACGCGCTTGCCGTTCTCGTCGAGGATGGACACGTCGAACGCCTCGGTGTACTTCCGCCCGAGCTGGAAGATGTGACCAAGTTCGATGCCGCGCGCGAGGGTGAGCGTGCCCTCGCCATTCGGGGCCGGGTCGCCTTCCCGGATCTCGGCGGCCTCCACATACCGGGCGACCTGGAAATCCCGGCCGGCGATGAGTCCGGCGATGTGGCGCTCGTGCTCGTCGCCACCGGCGATCCACGTGGTGCCGTTGACTACGCGCGGGTCGGCGAGCACCGGCACACCGTTTGCGTTCATGCCGCGTGGCCCGATGTAGCCCTTGATGAGGAAGGGGTACTTCTTGAAGTCGGCTTCCTCGGCCAGGCGGTACTCGGCGGGCTCCAGCGCCGCCTCAAGGCGCTTGGCGTCAAGCTCGCGGTCACCCGGCAGCACCACAGCCTGCAACTCCCAGTCCTCGCCCGGGGTGCGAACCATGATCGCCATGCACTTGAGGGTGTCCGCGGCCGTGACGTCCATGCCCTCGCCGCGCGCCCACTCCACGAGGGCGTCGATCGTCTCCGCGTTAGGGGTGACGTACGTGATGGGATCGGGCAGGTTCGAGGTCGGCTGCTCCTGCGGCTGCGGGGTGACGACGGCCTCGACGTTGGCAGCGTAGGTGCCGTCCGTCGAGCGCACGAAGGTGTCCTCGCCGTTGTCGCTGATCGCCAGGAACTCCTCCGACGCCGAGCCACCCATGGCCCCCGACGTGGCGTGGCAGATGGCGTACTCGATTCCCAGGCGGTCAAAGATCCGCTGGTAGGCGGCCCGGTGCTGGGCGTAGGAATTGGCCAGGCCCTCGTCGGTCATGTCGAAGGAGTAGGAGTCCTTCATGACGAACTCGCGGCCGCGCAGAATCCCGGCGCGCGGGCGTTCTTCGTCGCGGTACTTCGTCTGAATCTGGAAGAGCGTGACGGGAAAGTCCTTGTAGGAGGAGTACAGGTCCTTGACCACCGAGGCGAACATCTCCTCGTGGGTGGGCCCGAGGAGCAAGTCGGTGTCCTTGCGGTCCTTGAGCCGGAAGAGGGAATCCCCGTACTCCGTCCACCGGCCCGTCGTCTCGTAGGGTTCGCGCGGGAGCAGTGCCGGGAACAGCAGCTCCTGGGCGCCAATGCTCGTCATCTCCTGGCGCACCACGTCCTCGATCTTGCGCAGGGTCCGCAGCCCCAGCGGCAACCACGTGTAGATGCCCGGGGCGGCCCGACGGATGTATCCGGCGCGAACGAGCAGCTTATGGGAGGGGACTTCGGCATCAGCCGGGTCTTCGCGCAGCGTGCGCAAGAAGAGCTGAGACATGCGGGTAATCATGCGGAGAACTTTACCGCCCGCCGCTGCTGCTAGCCTGTCCGGCATGCTCATTATCCTCCCGCCTTCGGAGACCAAGGCTGCCGGCGGTGACCATCCGCCCCTGGACCTCGGCGCGCTGTCCTTCCCCGGCTTGACTACCGTTCGCCGCGGGCTGATTGAGGAATTGGCTTCCTTGAGCGTCGACGACACCATGGCCCAGCTGGGGCTTTCCGAGAAACTACGCGAGCAGGCTGCTGCCAACCAGCGGTTGCTGTCTGCGCCGACGTTGCCCGCTATCCACCGCTACACCGGTGTGCTTTACGACGCTCTCGATGCCGGCACCCTTAGCGACGTGTCGAACCTGGCAATCGGTTCCGCGCTGTTTGGCGTGGTGCGCGCGACGGACCTCATCCCCTGCTACCGGCTGTCCGGCGGGTCGAAAATCAACGGCCGCACCATTAAGTCCCGGTGGGGACGCACGCTGAGCTCGGAACTGGCCGACGTCGACGAGCTCATCCTCGACCTGCGCTCCGGGGCCTATCTCTCCCTCGGTCCCGCGCCGGAGGCGGTGACGCTGCGCGTGGAAAACCCCGACGGGCGCGTGGTCAGCCACTTCAACAAGCACTACAAGGGCCTGGTGGCCCGGCATCTGGCGGGCGTCGACGCCGGTGGTGCCGACGAGGTGGTGGAGCTGCTGGACGCGGCGGGGTTCGACGTCCGGCTGGATGGCTCTCGCATCACTTTGGTGGTGGGCTAGGACCGTGCCAGAGGCGCCGAGGGGCCCTCATTAACCATGGTGAGCAGCCCGGCGAGGCGCCGATAGGGCGTCGGCTGGTGGCAGACGTCCGGGTACGTGACTGTGATGTTGGCGTGGACATCGTCGGTCAGCGTCTCGGAGCTTCCTTGGGTCATGGCCGCGGCCACCCATCCCTCGCCGTAGGTCATGGAGTTCGTTGTGGGGGTGGAGTACATCCAGCCGTGCTTGGAACCGATGGCCCCGGGCAGGCTATCGGTGCCGGAGGTTTGATCGAAACCGCTCGGGGTGGTGTCGGGCGCCTCGCGCATGAGTTCCAGCAACACCGCGGCCTCGGGGTCCTGGCGGATGGCGGCAAGAGCCGTGGCCATGTCGTACGCGGAGGTCACCATGGCTCCCCACTTGCCGAAATAGCGGGTGTCTTTGAGCCCCAGCTCGGCGATGGCTTCCCGCATGGCCTGGGGGTATTTCTGATCCAAGCGCGTTGTGGCGTTATTGTCCGAAATCTGGATCATGGGTTTGACCAGCGCAAGGTCCTCCGCCTCGCCGTTTTTGAGCACCCAGTAGCCGAGGTAGACCTTGACGACGGACAGTGCCGTCCGCGGCTCGTGCATGTTGTCGGTGCCGTAGACCGCGTCCCCCACTACTACGGCGAGGGAGGTTCGCTCAGGGGTGTCTGGGTTGATCCGGACCTGGGCGGTCTCGGCGTTGTAGGCATTAACCCCGAGCACCGGTACGGCGAGCGAGATGGGCAGCAGTGCGGTCACTGCCGCCGCCCCGAAAATGTGTCCCTTTAGCACCTGCTGTCCTCCCCTTTCCGCCGCAGACACTATAGGACACCGCCTCGGGGAGGGCGGTGCTCGGCGTCGGCTTAGCCGCCCGCGCCGACCAGTCCCATAACGGTCGGCAGCCAGAGCGAGAACTGAGGCACAAATACCACGACGAAAAGCGCGATGATGAGACCGATAAGGAAGGGCCAGAGCTTGGCGATGACCGGCTCAATGCGCAACCCGGCCACCTGCGATCCGACGAAGAGGACGTTGCCAACCGGCGGGGTAATCACACCCAGGGACAGGTTCATGACCACCATGGCGCCGAAGTGCACGGGATCCACCCCCAGGTCAGTGACGATGGGTAGGAAGATGGGCACGAAGATGAGGATCGCCGGCGTGGGGTCCATGAAGGTGCCGATGACCAGCAAAATCAGCATGATGATGAGGAGGATGATGACCTTGGACTCGGACACCGCCAGCAGGCCCGACGCGATGAGGTCGGGGATGCCTGCGAAGGCCATAACCCAACTCAGCGCCGAGGACACCGCCACGAGCAGCATGACGATGGAGGTGGTCCGGGTCGCCTCAAGCAGAATGCGCGGCAAGTCGAGCAGGCCAATGTTGCGGTAGGCCAGCCCGAGAACGAGGCAGTACACCACAGCGATGGCGGCGGACTCCGTCGGAGTGAACCAGCCGGCGAGGATACCGCCGATGACGATGACGATCATGGCCAGGCTGGGCACCGCGCGCCACAGGGTGACGGCGGCGACTCGCAGTGACGGGTGCTCGGTCTCCCGCTGGTAGTTCTCCTTGCGGGCCAGCAGCAGGGCGACGGCGATGACGGCGACGACCCACAGCAGGCCCGGGCCGACGCCGGCCATGAACAGCGCCGCGATGGACGTCGAGGAGACCAGGGAATACACAATGAAGGTGTTCGACGGCGGGATGAGCATGCCCGCCGGGGCGCTCGCGACGTTCACGGCCGCCGCATACGGGCGGGAGTACCCCTCCTCACGCATGCGCGGGGTCATGACGGTGCCAACTGCCGACGCGGCGGCGACGGCAGCGCCGGAGACGGAACCGAACATGGCGTTGGCCACCACGTTGGTTTGGGCCAGCGATGCCGGCATCCGGCCGACGAGTACCTTGGCGGCGTCGATGAGCCGGGTGGCAATACCGCCGGAGTTCATCAACGCGCCCGCGAGCACGAAGAAGGGAATGGCAAGCAGAGAAAACGAGTTCGCGCCGGTGTACATCCGTTGCGTGATGGCCTGGACGGCGTTCTCCGGGCCGAGAACCGCCATGGCGGCCAGCATCGAGGGCAGGCCGATGGCCACCGCGATGGGCACGGAGGCGGCGATGAGGACGATGACGCCGATGAGCAGGATAAGGGCGGCGACTGCGGATGGGGACAGCATGTTAGATCTCCTCTGCGGCGTCGTAGGGGGCCTGGGTGCCGCGTGCCACCGCGACGAGATCCATCGCGGCGAAGACGGCGATGAATACCCCGGCGATGGGGATGACGGTGTACACCCAGCCGAGGTTGACCGGCAGCGCCGTCATGTTCTGATTCCACGCGATCGAGGAGCTCAGCACCCCGCCCCACACCATCCCGACGAGGGCGAAGAGAAGCACCATGAGCTGGACGAAGCACTGGGCAACGCGCTGGCCGACTACCGGGAGCCGACGGGCGAGGAAGTCCACGGCGATGTGGCCGCGCTCGCCGAAGAGCAGGGCGGATCCTAAGAATGCGAGCCACACAAAGAGGAGCTTGGCGAGCTCCTCAGACCAGGTGGAGGGCTGGTGGATGACCTGGCGGGCGATGACCTGCCAGGTGGTCGTGACGACGAGGAGCCCGAAGAGAACGGCGCTCACCGTGCCGAGGAAGCCATTGAGGACGCTGCGCATTTACTTCTCCTCCGGGTCGGTCGCGCGGATCGCGTCGTAGAGCCCGCGCTGGTAGTCGGTGGTGAGGAATTCGTCGGCGATGGGCAGCAACGCGGCGCGGAAGGCTTCCTGGTCAACGTGGTGGAAGGTAGCGCCGGCGGCCTTGGCATCCTCGATGGCCTTGGTGGTTTCGGTGCCCCACAGCTGCGTGTGCTCGGTCATGGCCTTGTCCCATTCCTCGTCGAAGATAGCCCGGTCCTCCTCGCTCATGGCCTCGCGCAGGTCGTGGCGCATAATCATGTAGTCCAAGCCCACGAGGTGCTGGGTGTCGTTGAAGTAGGGCGCGACTTCGGAGTGCTTTTGGGTGGTGTAGGACACCTCGTTGTTTTCGGCGCCGTCGAGGACGCCGGACTGGATGGCCGTGTACACCTCGCCGTAGCTCAGCGGAGTGGCAGAACCACCCATGAGCTCGATCATGCGAATGTGCATGTCCGACTCCTGCACGCGGATCTTCAAACCGCTCAGGTCCGCCGGAGTGTCCAGGGGCGCATCGGAGGTGTAGATGTTGCGGGTGCCCTGGGTAAACCCGCCGATCACGGAGATATTGGATTGCTCTTCCAGGGAGGAGAAGAGCTCACCGACGAGCTGCGGGTCCCTGATGGCGGACATTTGGTGCTCGATGGAGCCGAACGTGGTCGGCATGTTGAGCACCTGGAAGTCCTTATTGAGGTTTTCCAGCTGCGTGCCGGAGACGATCGCCATTTCGATGGCGCCGGAGGTGACGAATTGGAGGACCTCCTGCTGGGACCCGAGCTGTTCATTGGGGAAGATGTCGATCTCCCATCGGCCGTCGGTGCGCTCGGAGAAGCGCTGGGCGAAATGGTCGAGGGCGACGTAGCTCGGGTGGGACTCGGTTTGGTTCAGTGCAAGCTTGACGTAGGTGACCTGGTCCGGGTCTCCTACCGTCTCGAGGTTAAGACCGCCGAGGTTAGCGCACGCGGTCGCGGCCGTGGTGAGGGCGACGGCGACCGTGGCGGCAAGGCGGCGCAGTGCGGAATGCGGCACGTAAGGTGGCCTTTCTGGTCGATACTCAGCTAAAGGTATGACAAAAGACTAGCGGGTATAACCAGTGCTCACGAAAACCAGACCACCCCCGCCGGATCACCCCATCCCGGCAAGCAAGGACAATCCCGCCACCTCCCCGATCGCGTATACGACCGGAGCGGTGATCCCGGCCTCCGCCATGGCCGCAGGTAGCGTCGCCGCCGTCGCCCGGACGCAGCGCTGGCCGTCGGTGGTGCCCTCCATGACGGCCACCGCCGGTGTGTCGGCGGCCAAGCCCGCGGCCACGAGGCGCTCACAGATCGCCTGGACGTGCCGGGCGCCCATAATGACGACGATGGTCCCGCCCACCCGCGCCAACGCGTCGAAGTCCGTCAACGATCGCTCATCCCCCGGCGCGACGTGGCCCGACACCACGGTGAAACTATGGGTCACCCCTCGGTGAGTCACCGGCACACCGGCTGCTGCCGGCACCGATACGGCGCTGGTCACTCCCGGTATCACCTCGCACGGGATGCCGGCCTCGGCCAGGGCGATCATCTCCTCGAAACCGCGGCCAAATACGTATGGATCCCCGCCTTTAAGCCGAGCCACCCGCTTTCCATCGCGGGCATAGCAAACCAGAAGCTCGTTGATTTTCTCCTGCGCCACGGAACGCCCGTAGGGCAGCTTGGCGACGTCGATTACCTCGATCGTGGCGAGATCGCCGCCGAAGTCGGCGACGATGGTCTCCAGGTACGGGGTGGGGCCGAGGTGATCGGTGAGGATGACGTCGGCCTGCGCCAGCGCGCGGGCGCCACGCAGGGTGATGAGGTCCCAGGCGCCGGGGCCGCCGCCGATCAACGTAACGGGTGTAATCATGAGGTTTAAGTGTAAGAGCTACCCTGGGCGGTCATGGAACCGTGCCTGCCCGCTTTCGTCCGCGCCGTCGCCGAATTCGCCCTCCCCGCGAACCCAGAGGCCATGCCGCGACCGGCCATCGTCGTGCTCAACGAACCCCTCGCCGTCGAGCTCGGGTTGTCTCCGGAGTGGCTGCGCAGCGACGACGGTCTCGCCTACCTCCAGGGCCGGTCTACGCCGACCTTCGCCCTGGCCTACGCGGGCCATCAATTTGGCCACTACTCCCCGCTGCTCGGCGACGGGCGGGCCCTCCTGCTCGACGAGCGAGAGGTGGCCGGCCAAGCCATCGAGCTCCACGCCAAGGGAACGGGGCCGACGCCGTTGTCCCGGCCCGGCTCCGACGGGCGTGGTTCGCTGAGCTCCATGCTCAAGGAGTTTCTCTTCTCCGAGGCACTGCACGCCCTGGGGGTGCCAACCACCCGCACCCTGGCCGTCGTCGCCACCGGGCACGGCGTCGTCCGTGAGTATGGGCCGGAGCCTGCCGCCTTCCTCGTGCGCACCTCCGCCGGCCTGACCCGGGTCGGGACGTATGAGCTGGCACGAACGCACAATGCCGACACGCTCGATCGTCTCCTTCGCCTCGATAGCGGCCGTATCGCCGGTGCTTCGGGCCCGGTGGAGTTCTTCGCCGAGGTAGTACGGCGCCAGGGCCGCCTCGTCGGGGCGTGGATGCGCCTCGGCTTCATTCACGGGGTGATGAATACGGACAACACCTCCATCGCCGGCGAGACTCTCGACTACGGTCCCTGCGCGTGGACCCCCGGCCTCGATCCGACGGCCTGTTACTCCAGCATCGACGCACAGGGGCGCTACGCCTTCGGTAACCAGCCGGCCATCCTGCGCTGGAACCTCACCCGGTTGGCGCAGTCGATGGCCGAGGTCGCCAGCGTGAGCGATCTAGTGGCACAGCTTGCCGCGCTGCCCGACCACCTCGAGGCGGGCAGGGCAAGAATCGACGACACGCCGCGGTGGTTGCCGCTCAATCACCTCGTCGAGGCGGCGCTGGCCGGCGTCCGCCACGGCGAATGTGGCCCCTTCGACGAGCTTGCCCACGCCGTCACCCACCCATGGGAAGAGGATGCCGGCAGTGACTTCACCCGCCGGCCGGCGCCGTCGACCGATTCTTACCGCACCTTCTGCGGAACCTAAAGCTAGCGCTGAAGCTTGAGCGTCTTTTGGGTGTACTCCCACAGCTCGTCGTAGAGGTCAGGGTTGTCGGAGAGCTTTTTGTTGTAGGACGGGATCATCTCGTAGATCTTCGGCGCCCAGTCGATGAGGTACTCGCCGAAGCACCGCTCGATGAGCTCCACCATGGCCGCCGGGGCAATCGACGCCCCCGGAGATGCGCCTAGCAGGCCGGCGATGGAACCGTCGATGGAGTTGACCAGAGCAGTGCCGAACTCCAGGGAGCCGAAGCGCGGCGCCGCGGTGGGCTTAATGACCTGGACGCGCTGGCCGGCGACGATCGACTCCCAGTCCTCGGCCCGCGCCGTGGGGACGTACTCACGCAGGTCTGCGATGCGGGCGTCGGTGTTCTTGGTGACCTCTTCGACGAGATACTTCGTCAGCTTCCACTCCTGCACGGCCACGCCGAGGTAAGAGGGGATGTTGTCCGGGCGGATGGACTTGAACAGGTCGAGGTAGCTGCCCTTTTTAAGGAACTTCGGCGTCCATCCGCCGAAGGGGCCAAACAGCAAGCCCTTCTTGCCGTTGATAACCCGAGTGTCGAGGTGCGGGACGGACATCGGCGGTGCCCCCACCTGGGCCTTGCCGTACACTTTGGCGTCGTGGGCGTCGATGAGCTCCTGGTTCGTCGAACGCAGCCACATGCCGGACACCGGGAATCCGGCGTAGCCGTTGACTTCCGGAACACCAGCCTTACGCAGCAGGTCCAAGGCGTACCCACCGGCACCGACGAAGACGAACTTCGCCTTGACCACGTACTGGTCTC
Organism: Corynebacterium uterequi; assembly: GCF_001021065.1. Classification (NCBI taxonomy): domain Bacteria; kingdom Bacillati; phylum Actinomycetota; class Actinomycetes; order Mycobacteriales; family Corynebacteriaceae; genus Corynebacterium; species Corynebacterium uterequi. Next base: position 1,417,270 of record NZ_CP011546.1, read on the forward strand.
CCGTGTGGACGTTCTTGACCTTGAGCTTCCACGATTCGCCGGAGCGCTTGACGGTGGTGACCTCATTGCCGTAGCGGATTTCCGTGCCGGCAGCCTTCGCGGCGGTGAGGAACTGCTTTGTCAAAGCACCGAAATTGACGTCGGTGCCGTTGACGTTGGAGGCGTAGGCGACCGGCTCCGAGAAGTCTCGCCCCTCGGCCATGATCGGCAGCCGCTCGCTGAACCCCTCCACCGTGTCGACGAAGTCCATGCCGGCAAAGAGCTTCTGGTTCTTCAGCGCGTCGTAGCGCGCCTTGAGGAAGGTGATCTGCTCCTCGCCCCGGGCGAAGGAGATGTGGTCGACGGGGTTAATGAAGGCCTGCGGATCGTGCAGCACACCGTTATTGACCTGGTGGGACCAGAACTGGCGGGAAACCTGGAACTTCTCGTTAATAAGGATCGCTTTGTGGATGTCAACGCGCCCATGCTTGATGGGCGTGTAGTTCTGTTCACACAAAGCGGAGTGACCGGTCCCGGCGTTGTTCCAGGGGGAGGAGGACTCCATGGCCGGGGCGTCGAGCCGCTCAAGGATGATCTGGCTCCAGCTGGGCTCCAGCTCTCGCAGCATGGCGCCGAGAGTGGCGGACATGATACCGGCGCCCACCAGGGCGATATCCACCTCGTCGCTGGCGCCGTTGGTCTTCGCTGTGTTGTTCTGCGTCATCGTGTTTCCAGACACCTATTCGTTTCTCGTTGACTCATAGACACTGTGGGCTCGCCCACTCCTGCTCGCAGCGTGATCTGCGCCACGCTTTCGGCCCAGCCTACGCTGATACCCCTCAGGGTGTAATACTCTCACCCCCAAACTCCCCTTCCCCTGTGCGTTACTACCCCCTACCCCCGTACTGGCCTGAGGCGTGTTCTCCCGACCACGCCAACTTTGCCACCGGCCTCGCCTAGGGTTGTCGGTATGACGACTGACTCCAGCACCTGGCAGCCCGACATCTTGGGCGCCGACTTTGAGCAGCAGAGCATCCCGCTGGACCCGGACCCGGACTTTCCGACCGAGGTCACCGCGACCCTCGTTCGCTACACTGCCTCCGCCCAGCCGGGGCGCACCGCGGTGCTTTGGGTACATGGGCTCTCCGACTACTTCTTCCACACCCACGTCGCGCAACGCCTGCACGACGAGGGCTTCGCCGTCTACGCACTCGACCTGCGAGCCTGCGGCCGCTCCCGCCGCCCCGGGCAGCACTGGCACTACAGCACCGACATCGCCCGTTACGGCGAAGAACTCACCAAGGCGTTGAGCCTGATCGTCGACGCCGGGCACGACCGCGTCGTCCCCCTTGCCCACTCCACCGGCGGACTCATCGTCCCCCTGTGGCTCAGCGCTTTACACTCCGAGCGCCCCGAGCTGCACGCCCACGTCGCCGGTGCCATCCTCAACTCCCCATGGCTGGACATGATGTATCCCCGAGCCGCCGTCATCGGTATGCGCGCCCTGGCAGGAACCATCGGCAGGATCTGGCCGGGCGTCGCCCTTCCGGCCGGGAAGCTCGACGGTTACGGGGTGTCACTGCACGCGTCGAAAAACGGCGAGTGGGACTTCGACACTCGCTTTAAGCCTCTGAGCGGGCACCGGATCTACCTCGGATGGCTGGGCAGCATCCTGAAATCGCAGAAGGCCATCCACGCCGGGGGCGTCGACGCCGCCGTGCCCACCCTGGTCTTGCGGTCCTCGCAGTCCTATCTGGGCCAGCCCTACTCGGCGGCCACGGACACTGCAGACGCCGTCCTCGACGTCGAACAAATCGCCCGGCGCGCCCCGCTCGTCAGTTCCACGGTCACTCAGCAGGTCATCGAGGGTGCCCGTCACGACGTGTTCCTCTCCCTTCCGCACGCGCGCGAACAGGCCCTGGACCTCACCGTGGAATGGCTCCGCGGTCTTGAGCGCTAGTAATAGCGAGATACCCTTACGCCCCGCATCAGAAAGGCCTCCCTTCGCCCATGACTGCTGTCGACGCCCACTACGACCTCATCATTATCGGCACCGGCTCCGGAAACTCTCTCCCCAATGACGACTTCGCCGACAAGAAGATCGCCATCGTGGAAAAGGGACGTTTCGGCGGCACGTGCCTGAACGTCGGGTGCATTCCCACGAAGATGTACGTCTACGCGGCCGAGCAGGCCTACAAAGCGGCTCACTCCGAGCACCTCAACATCCACACCAGCTACGAGGGTGCCGACTGGGACCGCATCGTCGATCGTGTTTTTGCCCAGCGCATCGACCTCATCGCCGCCGGCGGCGAGGCCTATCGCCGCGGCGAGGAGACCCCGAACATCGACGTCTACGATGGCCACGCACGCTTCGTCGCGCCGCGCACTATCACCACTGCCCAGGGCCCGGAGGAGCGGACCATCTCCGGCGATCAGATCGTCATCGCCACCGGTTCACGGCCGTTCATCTTGCCTGTTATCGCCGACTCGGGGGTGCGCTATCACACCAATGAGGACATCATGCGCTTGGAGAAGCAGCCGGAGTCACTCATCATCCTCGGCGGCGGCGTCATCGCGGCGGAGTTCGCCCACGTCTTCTCCGCCCTGGGAACCGCGGTGACGATCATCAACCGCTCCCCGCTGCTGAAGAACCTCGATTCGGATATCTCCGGCAGGTTCAACGACATCATGGCCGATCGCATGGACACCCGCATCGGGCGTACGGTCACTGCGGCCAGCGAGTCCGACGACGGCATCAGCCTCACCCTCGATGACGGCTCCACCGTCACCGCCGAAGCCCTGCTCGTCGCCCTCGGGCGCACACCGAACGGGGACCAGATGGCACTGGAGACGGCGGGCATCGATATGCACGACGACGGGCGGATTGTCGTCGACGACTACGGCCGCACCACCGCCGACGGGGTGTGGGCGCTCGGTGACGTCTCCTCGCCCTACCAGCTCAAGCATGTGGCCAACGCGGAAGCCCGCGCCGTGCAGCACAACCTGCTGCACCCGGATGACCTGCAGGCGATGCCGCACGACCACGTCCCAGCGGCGATCTTCTCCCATCCGCAGATCGCCACCGTCGGGCTCACAGAGGACCAGGCGCGAGCCACCGGCCGCGAGCTGACCATCAAGGTGCAGAACTACGGCGACGTGGCCTACGGGTGGGCCATGGAGGATCACGAGGGCATCGTCAAGCTCATCGCGGACAAGAACACCGGCGAACTGCTCGGCGCCCACTTCCTCGGCGAGCAGGCGTCGACGCTCATCCAGCAACTAATCACCATCATGGCCTATCGCATCGACGTTCGCGACGTGGCCCGCCGACAGTACTGGATCCACCCGGCCTTGCCGGAGGTCACCGAAAACGCGCTACTGGGGTTGCAGTTCTCCTAGACCCGGCGGCACCCGCCGGCACCCGGCGGCACCGGTGCTCTGGTCTTAGGAGATCTCGATATCCGGCAGGGTCAGGATCTCCGGCCCATCGTCGGTGATGACGATGGTGTGCTCAAACTGGGCGGTGTACTTTCCATCGAGGTTTTGCACCGTCCAGCCGTCGTCCCAGATCCGATACGGCAGCTCGCCGAGGTTAATCATCGGCTCCACCGTGAGCGTCATGCCGGGGACAAGGACGTCCCGGTAAGCGTCCGAGTCGTAGTGGAGCACCACGAGGCCATTGTGGAAGGTCGGCCCCACCCCGTGGCCGGTGAAGTCCTCCACCACCGTGTAACCGAAGCGCTTGGCGTAGGACTCGATGACCCGGCCGATGACGTTGATTTCCCGGCCCGGCTTCGCCGCCCGGATGCCCCGCATGGTGGCTTCCCGGGTTCGCTCCACGAGAAGGCGGTGTTCCTCGGATACGTTGCCGGCCAGGAAAGTGGCATTGGTGTCGCCATGGACGCCGTTCTTATAGGCGGTGACGTCGATATTGACGATGTCGCCGTCCTCGATGACGGTGCTGTCCGGGATGCCGTGACAGACGATCTCGTTGAGTGAAATACAGCTGGACTTGGTAAAGCCTCGGTAGCCGACGCACGACGGGTAGGCGCCCTGGGAGATGATGTACTCGTGGGCGATCTCGTCGATCTCGCTCGTGGTCTTACCCGGTTCCACGGCGGCGCCGGCCAGCGCCAAGGCGTTCGCCGCGATTCGGCTGGCCTCCCGCATGGCTTCGATGGTCTCAGGAGTTTGGACGAAAGGCTCGCCGATGGCTTCCTGGACCTCGTCCTTCCAGACGTACTCCGGGCGCTCGATGTTCTTCGGGATCGGCAGCATAGGAGTGGGATCACCGGGGGTAAGCATTGCTCGACTCATGGTGGTCATCGTAGTACCGGACCCCGGACGATCAACAGGCCCGCCGGCTACGCACACCGGCTAGGCCAGCTGGCGGGCCTTAGGAGGTGACCTTCACCTCGGCCTTGGCGCCACGGATCGGTTCCAGGCCCTCTTCTTCGATGATGCGCTCGGATTCCTCGATGAGGGTTTCGACGATCTTCGACTCCGGCACGGTCTTGATGACCTGCCCCTTGACGAAGATCTGGCCCTTGCCGTTGCCGGAGGCCACGCCCAGGTCGGCGTCGCGGGCCTCGCCGGGACCGTTAACAACGCAGCCCATGACGGCCACCCGCAGCGGGTAGTCCATGCCCTCGAACGCGGCGGTGACTTCGTCGGCCAGGGTGTACACGTCCACCTGTGCCCGCCCGCACGACGGGCAGGACACGATCTCAAAACCACGCTGGCGGAGGTTGAGGGCCTGCAGGATCTGATCGCCCACCTTGATCTCCTCCACCGGGTCCGCCGACAGCGACACCCGGATGGTGTCGCCGATACCCTGGGACAGCAGCGAACCGAAGGCGACCGAGGACTTAATCGTTCCCGCAAACTTCGGACCGGCCTCGGTCACGCCGAGGTGCAGCGGATAATCGCACTGCTCGGCGAGCTGGCGGTAGGCCTCCACCATGAGCACCGGGTCGGAGTGCTTCACCGAAATGGCAATGTCACCGTATCCATGCTCCTCAAACAGGCCTGCCTCCCACAGCGCGGATTCCACGAGCGCCTCCGGGGTGGCCTTGCCGTCATACTTCGCCAACAGCCGCTTGTCCAGGGAACCGCCGTTGACGCCAATACGGATCGGGATACCCGCGTCCCCGGCCGCTTGGGCGACCTCCTTGACGCGGCCGTCGAACTCCTTAATATTGCCGGGGTTGACGCGGACCGCCGCGCAGCCGGCATCGATGGCGGCAAAGATGTACTTCGGCTGGAAGTGAATGTCAGCAATGACGGGAATCGGGGACTTCTTGGCAATCGCCGGCAGCGCCTCCGCGTCGATCGGCTTCGGGCAAGCCACCCGGACGATATCGCAGCCAGCCGCGGTGAGCTGGGCGATCTGCTGCAGCGTGCCGTTAATGTCATGGGTCTTCGTGTTGGTCATGGACTGCACCGAGACCTGGTAATCCGATCCCACGCCCACCGAGCCGACCATAAGCTGCCGGGTCTTACGCCGCGGGGACAATGTCCGCGGCGGTTCCGGGATTCCGAGTCCGATGGTGGTCGACATGCACGCTCCTTGCAGGTTGGATAATGGCACCCCGTAGCCTATCATCGGCGCAGCCCGAAACGCCGGGACGGCACCTACCCCGTGAGGCTCACCGGATTGACGACGTCAGCCACCAGCACCAGGGCGCCGAAGGCCATAAGTACCGCCGCCGCGCCAATGGTCACGGGGGTGAGTTTCTCGTAGTTCACCGGGCCCCTGGGAGCCTTGCCTCGCAGCCTGCGCGCGCCGTCGCGCAGTTTCTCGTAGAGGACAACGGCGATGTGCCCACCGTCGAGCGGGGGCACCGGCACCAGGTTGAACAGCGCCAGGAAGAAATTCAACGACGCCAGCATCATCCAGAACCCGTCCCAGATGGAGCGCTCGACCAGCTCGCCGCCAATCATCGACGCCCCCACCACGCTCATTGGCGAGTCCTGGGCCCGCTCCTGGCCAACAATGGCGCCGATCAGACCCGGGATCTTGGCCGGCAGGCTCACCACTCCCTCGACGGTGGCCGAGAGCACCTGGCCGCTGTAGCGCAGGACCGCCGGCACCGCCTCAACGGGCCCGAAGCGCCGGTACGCGTCGGTGACCGGTTGGCTCACAACACCCACCGCTCCCATCGTCCGCGCTTCGCCGTCGGCGGTGTAGCGGGTGACCTCGTCCACCACGACCGGGATCTCGCGGCGGGTGCCGTCGCGCTCGACGGTCATCGTGACCGTCTGCCCGGGCCGTTCGGCAACGTAGTTCGCTAGCTCGGCGAAGGAGCCCAGGCGGGCGTCGTCGATCGCGAGGATGCGGTCACCCGCCTCGATGCCGGCGCGGCCGGCGGCGCCAACTCCCGAGCACGTCGCCAATTCACCGGTGGCCGGGAGCTGATCGGCGGTGCAGGTGATCTCACCGACGGTCGGAGTGAAGTCCGCATCCGGGTTGGGAATCCCTGACGTCACCGCCACCGCGTAAAGAATGCTCACTCCGAGCAGGAGGTTCATGGCGATGCCTCCCAGCAGCACCACGACGCGCTGCCACCACGGCTTACGCACCATGGCGTGCGGCGCTTCGTCGATGGTCACCGGGTCATTAATGGTCATGCCGGCGATCTCGCAGAAGCCACCGAAGGGGAAGGCCGCGATGCCATACTCGGTGCCGCCGCGGCGGGTGGACACCAACGTGGGCCCGAAACCGATGAAGTAGCGCCGCACCGGCATGGAAAACGCGCGTGCGGCCAGCAGGTGACCGCACTCGTGCAGGGCGATCGTCACCGCGATGCCGAGGGCGAAAAGAACCACGCCCAGCAGATAGGCCCCCACTAGCGAACGCTCAGCCGGTCGACAACACGATTGGCCTGGCGCCGTGCCTCGGCCTCCACGGCGAGGATGTCCTCGATACTCGCCGGCTCCTGTGCGTACGCATCCGCAGCGCTCATCACCTCCGCTACCGTGTCCACGATGTCAATGAAGCGGATACGACGGTCGAGGAAGGCGGCCGCCGCTTCCTCATTGGCGGCGTTATACACCGCCGGCATGGTGCCGGAGGCCTCTGCCGCGGTGCGGGCCAGCTCGACGGCGGGGAACGCGGCGTGGTCCAGCGGTTCAAACACCCACGTCGACGCAGTGCGGAAGTCCAACGACGGTTGCGCACCAGGAACCCGGTTCGGCCAGGCCAATGCGTGGGAGATGGGTAGCTTCATCGACGGCGGCGAGGCCTGGGCGATGGTGCACCCATCGCGGAAGGTCACCATCGAGTGGACGATGGACTGCGGGTGGACCGTGACCTCAATGTCTTGAGGTGCGAGGTCGAAGAGCAGCGTCGCTTCGATGAGCTCTAGGCCTTTGTTCACCAGCGTCGCGGAGTTCAAGGTGTTCATCTGCCCCATCGACCACGTGGGATGCTGGGCTGCCTGCTCCGGGGTGACGTCCGCCATCTCTTCTCGGGTCCAGCCTCTAAAGGGCCCGCCCGACGCGGTGAGAACGAAACGGTCAACGTCCTCGCGCCGCCCAGACCTCAGGCACTGCGCCATGGCGGAGTGCTCGGAGTCCACCGGGATGATCTGCCCCGGTGCGGCCATCGACGTCACCAGACGGCCGCCGGCCACGAGCGACTCCTTATTCGCCAACGCCAGGGCCACCCCGCGCTTGAGGGTCGCCACCGTGGCGGCGAGACCTAAAGAGCCCACTAGGGCGTTGAGGACAATGTCCACCTCCGGGCACTCGTCCACGAGCTGCTGCGCCGCATCCGGCCCAGAGAGCACTGGGGCGCCAAGTGCCTCCGAGACAACGGCTGCCGCGTCCTCGCGGGCCACCGCAATGCGGTTAGCCGAAAGGTTGAGAACGCGGGCCTGCTCAATGATGGCGGCGGGGTCGCTGCCCGCCGCGGCAATGCCTTCGACGCTCAACAGCTCCGGGTTGGCCGCCACTACTTCGAGCGCCTGCGTGCCAATTGAGCCGGTAGAGCCCAGGATGAGGATTCGACGAGGTTTTTCATTGTGGTGCACGCACACCATTCTGGCACGAGCCGACGACAGTGGTGCCGCAACCCCGACGCTCACTCGCTGCTGGGGCTGAGGGGGTGAGTATCTCCCAACATGGGAAAGGTATGCCAGAATACTGTGCAGATAAGCTTTGCACGAGGTGAAGGAGTTCATCGTGGCCAAGTCCCACGCAGAAGAGTTTGAGGTTCACAACGGCGTGTCCACGCGTGACGTGCCCAATGCCGCCTTTGGCTGGAGCTCGGTCGGCCGCACGGCCATCCAGATCAGCGGTTGGGCAAGCGTTGCGGTTCTCTTACTGCTTAACTTCGGCAACCACCAGGGCCACGTGGAAACGATCTGGCTCATCGGCCTAGCCGTCGTGCTGATTCTGGGCCTCATCCTGCACGCCTTCGCGCCCCGCCTCCACCAGGTGCGTACCGTCACCGGCCACAACAAGCCCGAAGGGTGGGTGGAGCCGGACCACGCCTACAACCAGGCCACGCTGTCGGGCAATTACGCGAACCTCGACGACGATCAGCTCCGGGCCCTGAACATCGACCCGCAGCGCGTCAAGCACCTGCGCTCGCTGTCCTCCTAACAGCTAGCGCCACACCGCCGCCTCGAACGCCGTCACCGGCGCCGCCGAGGCGGCGGTTTTCGCATCTAGTTAGCGCTCCTCCGCGGCGAGCTGTCCGCAGGCCGCGGCGATCTCCTGGCCCTTAGTGTCGCGCACCGTACAGGTCACGCCCTGCGCGCGTACCCGACGGACGAACTCATCCTGCCGCGCCCGAGGCGACGCGTCCCACTTCGAGCCCGGAGTTGGGTTCAAGGGGATGAGATTGACGTGCACCTTGGAACCAAGCGCCTGGTGCAGCCTGCGCCCCAGCAGGTCCGCGCGGAAGTCTTGATCGTTGATGTCGCGGATGAGCGCGTACTCGATAGAGACCCGTCGACCGGACTTCTCGGCGTAGTACCGGGCGGCGTCGAGGACCTCCGCTACCGGCCATCGGTTGTTCACCGGCACGAGGGTGTCACGCAGCTCGTCGTCCGGCGTATGCAGGCTCACGGCAAGGGTGACCGACATCTCCTCGTCGGCCAGCTTGCGGATTGCCGGTGCCAGGCCCACGGTGGACACCGTGACATTGCGCTGGGAGATGCCGAAGCCGCTCGGCGCCGGTTGGGTAATCTGGCGCACCGCGGACACGACGCGTTTATAGTTCGCCAGCGGCTCGCCCATGCCCATGAACACGACGTTGGACAGCCGTGAGCCCTCTTCGGCCATCCGGCGGGCCGCGGCGCGCACCTGATCCACGATCTCACCGGTGGAGAGATTACGATCCAATCCTCCCTGCCCGGTGGCGCAGAAGGGGCAGTTCATCCCGCACCCGGCCTGGGAAGAGATGCATAGCGTCGCCCGATCGGGGTAGCGCATGAGGACTGATTCGAGCAGGGTGCCGTCGTGCAGGCGCCACAGGGACTTGGTGGTGTCGCCGTCGTCGGTCTCGTGGTGGCGAACCGGGTCCATAAGCACCGGGAACAGCGCCTCAGCCACCTCAGCTCGCTGAGCGGCGGGCAAGTCCGTCATGGTGGAGGTATCGGACTCGAAACGGCCGTAGTAGTGCCGAGCGATCTGGTCCACTCGGAACTTCGGAAGCCCCAACTCCCCCAGCGCGGCCACTCGCTCATCGTGGGTAAGGTCAGCGAAGTGGCGCGGGGGCATTTTCGCCTTCGGCGCGGAAAATTGCAGCGTGACAGGTTGATTCATCGCCCGTCATCATTCCATGCTGGGCCTGGTAGGGGCAACTACGGGCCGGCTGGCCTAATCCAAGGCGGTGATAATGCTCAAGACAACCCAGCTGGCCGCCGCCGACGGCAGCATTCCGTCGAGCCGGTCCATGATCCCGCCGTGTGCCGGCAGAATCGACGACATGTCCTTGATGCCCAGTTCGCGTTTGAACTGGGATTCGACCAGGTCACCCATGGTGGCGCATACCACCAGAGCGATGCCCAAGATGATGCCCCGCCACCAGTCCATATCCATGAGGAATTCCATGGTCAACGCGCCGGCAATGATGCCAGCGACCATGGATCCGGCCACGCCTTCCCAGGACTTACTCGGGCTGATAGCTGGCGCCATGGGACGGGAACCGAACATCACTCCCACGACGAAGCCGCCGGTATCCGAGGCGACCACGCACAGCATAAACGTCAAGATAACGTTGGCGCCGGGCTCGTCTAGGGTACTGGAGCGCGACAGCATGGCGGCAAAGGCGCCAAAGACGGGGATCCACACGAGCACGAACAGGCCGATGGCCGTGTCCCGGAGGTAGTTCACCGGCGACTGATGCCGACCGTGGTTAAACATGCGCCCAAACATGAGCGTCAACGCCGCGATCGTCAGCCCCACAATGATTCCCTGGGTTTCCAACGGCCACGACAACCACACAATCGCCTGCCCAAACACCAGCAGAAGCGTGCGTGGCAGGACATAGGAGGCCTCGCGCAGGCGGGTAATCACTTCCCACATCCCGGCACCGACCGCCACCGAGACCAGGACATACCAGGCCAACGGTCCGGCCAAGACGGCGCCGACAACCGTTAACCCCAGAGCCGCGCCCACGCCGATGGCGGTAGGTAAATCCCTACCGGCCCGGTTCTTCGGCTTCGGGAAACTCTCCAGGTGAATATGCCCGCCCCGGGTGATCGACCCAATGCGGCCGAGACCGGTTCCGTTCTCGTCGGTCAAACCCATGGTTGCGCTGGAAGGCCTAAACCTCCATCAGCTCCTTTTCCTTAGCGGCGACGACGGCGTCGACCTGGGACACGTAGGTGGCGGTGAGCTTATCCATCTCGCCTTCGGCGGCCTTGACCTCGTCCTCGCCGGCGTCGCCGTCCTTCTGCAGCTTCTTGAGCTGGTCCATGCCCTTGCGTCGAATGTTGCGGATGGCGATCTTGCCGTCCTCGCCCTTGGAGCGGGCCAGCTTGACCATGTCCTTGCGGCGTTCCTCGGTGAGCTGCGGGATGGTCACGCGCAGGATGTGGCCATCACTGGTCGGGTTGACGCCCAGATCAGAGTTGCGGATGGCGGTCTCGATGGCGCCAATCGTCGACGGGTCGTAGGGCTTGACGATGATCATGCGCGGCTCCGGCGCGGTGATCGACGCCATCTGCGGGACCGGCGTCGGCTGGCCATAGAACTCCGCGACAACAGCGTTGAACATATTCGGATTCGCCCGCCCGGTGCGGATGGTCACGAGCTCCTCGCGGGTGTGCTCCACGGAAGACGCCATGTGGAGTTCCGCGTCCTCGAAAATTACATCGATCATCGGTGTCGTATCCTCACATCACTAATCGGAATCGTGCAGGTATTAGCTATTGAATCTAGCAGCCCTTTCTGCCCTCACGGGCATTAGGACACCACCAGGGTACCGATCTTCTCCCCCGCCACGGCGCGGGCGATGTTTCCTTCAGTGAGCAGGTTGAACACAAGAATCGGCATGTCATTGTCCATGCACAGGCTGAAGGCAGTAGCGTCCGCGACCTTCAGGCCCTGCTCGATGACCTCCCGCGGGGTGATCTGCGATAGCAGCTTCGCATCCGGGTTGGTACGCGGATCGTCGTCGTAGACACCGTCGACGGCCTTGGCAAGGAAGAGCACGTCGCAGTTGATCTCCAGGGCGCGCTGGGCGGCGGTGGTGTCCGTGGAGAAGTACGGCATACCCATGCCGGCGCCGAAGATGACGACGCGGCCCTTCTCCAGGTGACGGGCAGCACGCAACGGCAGGTAGGGTTCAGCGATCTGGGCCATGTTGATCGAGGTCTGCACGCGGCAATCGACGCCCTTCTGCTGCAGGAAGTCCTGCAGGGCCAGGGAATTCATGACCGTGCCGAGCATGCCCATGTAGTCAGAGCGGGCCCGGTCCATGCCCCGCTGTTGCAGTTCCGCGCCGCGGAAGAAGTTGCCACCGCCGATGACCACCGCGATCTCCGCGCCGGTGCGGGCGACCTCCGCGATCTGGTTCGCCACATTGTCCACCACGTCCGGATCGATGCCCACCTGGCCGCCGCCAAACATCTCTCCGCCCAGTTTGAGCATGACGCGCTTGTAACCCTGGGGCTTCTCGGCAGACATATCTTCGTTAGTCACGACGGCTGTTCTCCTTCGAGTTGGGTGATCGTGGTCGTTATAAAACCGCCCATCATCCTACATTGCCTCGGCCACGAGGACCGAGGAGCAGACATGCCAATGCCCCGCCAGCGCCCCGATCTCAGCGTTGCTGGGTACGGGACGACGGCGGGGCAGTAACAGGTTCGTGAGGCGAACCGCGGGTGCTACCGGCGCTTAGCGCTGGCCAACCTCGTAGCGGACGAAGCCGGTCACGGTGATGCCACCTTCGTCGGCGACGGCCTTGACGGTCTTCTTGTTGTCAGCGACGGACGGCTGCTCCAGGAGCACAACGTCCTTGAAGAAGCCGTTCATGCGGCCCTTGACGATGTTCGGGATGGCCTTCTCCGGCTTGCCCTCCTCGCGGGTGGTCTTCTCCGCGATCTCCTCTTCCTTGGCGACGACCTCGGCGGGGACGTCCTCGCGGGTCAGGTACTGGGCCTTGAGAGCGGCAATCTGCAGGGCGACGGCGTGAGCAGCCTCGGCGTTGTCACCGGTGTAGCTGACGAGGACGCCCACGGCCGGCGGCAGGTCGGCGGAGCGGTGGTGCAGGTACACCTCAACGTTCTCGCCTTCGACGGTAACGGCGCGGCGCAGCTCCAGCTTCTCGCCGATCTTGGCGGACAGCTGCTGGGTGGCCTCGGCGGCGGTCATGCCGTCGACGTCAGCGTTGGCAAGCTCCTCCGGCGAGTTGGCCTTCACCGCGGCGGCAGCCTCGGCGACCTTGGCGGCGAAGTCCTTGAACTCCTGGTTCTTGGCCACGAAGTCGGTCTCAGAGTTAATCTCGATCATCGTGTGACCGGAGACGGCGATGAGGCCCTCAAGGGCGTTGCGGTCGGCACGCTTGCCCACGTCCTTCGCGCCCTGAATGCGCAGGATCTCAATAGCCTTTTCGAAGTCACCATTGGTCTCTTCGAGGGCCTTCTTGCAGTCGAGCATGCCGGAGCCGGTGATCTCGCGCAGCTTCTTGACGTCTGCAGCAGTGTAGTTCGCCATTACGGGCGGTCCTCCTCAGATTGGAACAAATATCGGGGTTGAAGTTTAGCCGAAGACCGGCCCCCGCGCTTACCCGGGGCCGGGAATCGAAAAATCGCCATCGCCGGGCGATACTTCCCCGTCGATGGCGATTAAAGCGAAGAGTTAGTTCTCCTCGGCAGCGGCCTCAGTGGACTCGGCGGCAGCAGCGGCGGCGGCTGCGGCCTCGGCGTCCGCCTGAGCCTTCTCATCGGTGTCGCCGGCAGCTTCCTTAGCGGCGGCGAGCTGGCGCTCCTCGCGGGCCTTCTTGCCCTCGACGATGGCCTCGCCGATGATGCGGCTCAGCAGCTTGGTGGCGCGGATGGCGTCGTCATTGCCCGGGATCGGGTAGGTGACGTCGTCCGGGTCGCAGTTGGTGTCCAGGATGGCGACCACCGGGATGTTGAGCTTCTTAGCCTCGGAGATCGCGATGTGCTCCTTGTTGGTGTCCACGATCCACAGAGCGGAGGGAACCTTGGACATCTCGGAGATGCCGCCCAGGACGCGCTCCAGCTTGGTGCGCTCGCGGGTGAGCATGAGGATTTCCTTCTTGCCGCGGCCCTTGTAGCCGTCCTCGGCGGCGTCCATGGCGCGCAGCTCCTTGAGGCGGTGCAGACGCTTGGACACGGTCTGGAAGTTGGTGAGCATACCGCCGAGCCAACGGTGGTTGACGTACGGCATGCCGACGCGCTCGGCCTCTTCCTGCACGGCCTCCTGGGCCTGCTTCTTGGTGCCAACGAACAGGACGTTGCCGCCGTGGGCGACGGTCTCCTTGACGAACTCGTAGGCCTCATCGATGTAGGTCAGCGTCTGCTGCAGGTCGATGATGTAGATGCCGTTGCGGTCGGTGAAGATGAAACGACGCATCTTCGGGTTCCAACGACGGGTCTGGTGTCCGAAGTGGACGCCAGCGTCGAGGAGCTCGCGCATGGTTACGACTGCCATGGGAATTATCTCCTTGGGAGTGCTCTAGTTTTCGGTTACCAATGTTTCAGTGTGCGGGTTTTGTTCCCTCGGCCATCCGAGGGCTTTGCCACGCATCCTGGCGATTCGCTCGGATACCAACGCCCCGCGCTGCCCTCTTTTCGAGGTCAACCCGGGGACCAAGTCAGTCTCCGACACGCGCGAACCGCGCGAAGTCAGCGCACCCCGGGAGGGCACACTGCTGTACGCGAACGTTAGCCGACCGGTCCTTAAGGCACAAACTGAAACCGCGTCAAGTGCTAGGATCCGGGCCCTGGCTGGGGAAAACTCCGCCGCTAGCGGCGTTATCCCCAACCTCCAGCCTCCGGCGTTCCGCATCAACGCTCCTTCGAGGCAGTGTGGGCGGCGTGTCTGTGCCAACTCCTTTCGTCTTCGCTGCCGCAGCGCTTATCGCGGCCGCAACAGTTACGCCTCCAGCAGATCCCCTAGACAACCGACCGGTAGCTGGGCCCGCGTCGACGCGCGTCGCCGTGACCAGCCCACCTGCGCATCCTCAGAGTTACGTGTGCCCCACCACCGGCACTGTTCAGCTCGGCCGGGTGCTCCGGCCGGCGGCCATCCCGCAGCAGCGATGGTTACCCGGGCACCGTGGCGTCGACCTTGCGCTCAACGTCGGTGAGCCGGTTCGGGCCGCCGGCACCGGAACCGTCGCGGTTGCTGGTCCCGTCGTCGGTACCCCCACCGTGTCCATCGACCACCCTGACGGGATAAGAACCACCTACCAGCCGGTCTACGCCACAGTGAGTTCCGGAGAGACGGTCACCGCCGGGCAGGTCATCGGCCGGCTCGCCCCCAGTACCACCGGTTTCCCCGGGCTGCAGTGGGGTGCCAAGATCGGTTCGGATGGATACCTCGATCCGTTGACGCTGCTGCCGCTACCGGTCATCCGGCTGAAACCGCTCGCAGCGGCAGCCCCCGCGCGACCCTAAGCCCGCGGGTGTGCCCGGGCCACCACCTCCTTCAGGCGTTGAGGTGACACGTGGGTGTAGATCTGGGTGGTCTGCAGCGAGGAATGTCCGAGGATTTCCTGGACGACGCGGAGGTCAGCCCCGCCTTCCAGCAGGTGCGTTGCCGCGGTGTGACGAATGCCGTGCGGGGTGAGCTCACTGCCAGGACCTTGGGAACTGCGGGCGGCCCGCTCGACGATGCGCCGAACCTGGCGCTGATCGATACGCCCGCCGCGGGACCCCAGGAAAACGGCTGGCGGCGAATCCGCCCGGGCTAAAGCGCCTCGCCCCTCGCCAACCCACGTCCGCAGGGCCGCAGCCGCGGTCTCGCCGAAGGGCACGACGCGCTGCTTGTTGCCCTTGCCCGTCACCCGGACGGTGTGCCGGGCGTAGTCGACGTCGTCGAGGTCCATTCCGCATAGTTCGGACACCCGCATCCCGGTGGCGTAGAGCATCTCCAAGATGGCCGCATCGCGCAGGGCTTCCGGCGCGTCGGGCTCGTCGCGTTGCGTGGGTTCGGTGACCAGGAGGTCAGCCTGGTTCGGCGCCAGGATGTGGGGCAAGGCCCGTCGCACCTTGGGCGACGCCAGCCGCGCGGCGACGTCGGTGGCCAGATGTCCGCGATTCATCGCCCAACGGGTAAACGCGCGGGCGGCGGCGGTCCGACGCGCGATGGTGGCCCGGGATTTACCCTGGTCCACCGCTTCGGCGAGCCAGTCTCTTAAAACCGCCAGCGTGAGCGAGTCGAGGTCTTCCACCCGCTCGGCGAGCTGTCTGAGGTCGCTGCGGTAGGAGGAAACCGTGGCCTCGGAGCGCCCGAGCACCATGCGTTGGTAGTCGGCGAAATCCTCGATCGCCTCCTGGAACTGCGTTCCCACGTGTTGGCTCATGCCCTCTCAGGCTAGTCGCGGCGCGCCCACCCGTCGTTGTGCCTAACGACGATGTTGCGTTGCGCCAGGTCCAACAGGATGGTCACGCACAGCGCAAGGGTGAGGCCGGCCTGTCGGGCGACGTCCTCGGTGCACAGATCCCCGCTGACGGGAAGGGCGTCGAACACGCGCATCTCGTTGCGGCTCAGGCGCTGGATGTCCGTGGCTTGGAAGGCAATCTCGTATTGGGCATCAGCGTCCACCGCGCCGATGGGTTCGAGCAGTGCCCGGATATCGGTGCCAGTGGCCACGAGCTGGGCGCGTCCATCGCGCAGCCGACCATGGCAGCCGAGCGACGCCACGGAGGTGACGGGCCCGGGCACGGCCATCGCTATCCGACCGAGTCCTTCCGCCCACGTCAGGGTATTAAGCGCCCCGGACCGCCACGCCGCCTCCACCACGACCGTGCCTTGGGTCAGCGCGGCGACGAGCCGGTTGCGGGTGAGGAAGCGGTGCCGCTGCGGCCGGTCTCCGGGAGGGTACTCAGTGACGACCGCGCCGTGGCGGGCGATGTCTGCGAAGAGCTCCCGATTGCTCGCCGGGTAGACATGGCCCACCCCGCACGCCGTGATGGCGATGGTCGGAGTGGCTGCGTCCAAGGCCGCTCGGTGCGCGGCCGTGTCGATGCCCAAGGCACCGCCGGACACGATCGTCCATTGATGTCCGGCCAGGTCGTGGACGAGGCGGCGAGTGACCTCGGCGCCGTAATTGGTGGCTGCCCGCGTTCCGACCACTGCCACCGCCCGAGCAAGCAATTCGGTCAAGGGTCGGCCGGTGACCCACAGAGCGTGGGGCGCCACAGCGTCTGCTTGATAGGTACGGCCATGCTCGCTCAAGCCGGTTGCTCTGGCGCCGAAGGCGTAGTCGAACTGTTCACCGGGCCATTCGGCGCAGTCGGGGGTGACAAGCCTGGCTCCTAATTCGGCGGCCGCGGCAAGGTCTTCTTCGGCACGGCACGTGGCGTAGCGTGCCTGGGTCTCCCCGGCGAGGTCCCCGAGCCAGGACGCACGTCGTCGTACGCCGCGGGCGATTTCGTCGGCGTCGCGGCCGGCGCTGAGCAATTCGTGCAGGGCGCGGCTGGGTCCCTCGATAGTCCGGGAGAGATAGGCCCAGCTGGTCGGCGAGCTCATGCTGCCTCCCGCAGGCCGGCGGTACCGATGCTGCGCAGTTGGACGGCGCACGCGACGTTGTCGAGCCCCGGCCTGTCGTTACCGGCTAGGTCGCTGAGCGTCCAGGCCACCCGAAGCGAATGGTCGACGCCACGTTGGGTGAGCTGGCGCCGGCCCAGCAGCGCCTGGAGCAGGGCCATGCCGGCCTCATCCGCAGGTGCATGGCGGCGCAGGTAGGGACCCGGCACCGCGGCATTGGTCCCGCCGCCGAGGCACTCCCACCGTCGGGCGGCACGCTGTCGGGCCAGGGCGACCCGCTCGGCGATGACGGCGGAAGGTTCGGCATCGACCGGCGCCACCGTCGCGCGCGCCGCGGTGGTGGCGGCGATGATATCGATCCGGTCGAGCAGCGGCCCGGACAGGTTCGCCAGATAGGTGCGCCTTTCGGCGACGCTGCACCGGCAATCGGTAGTTTGCTCAGCGCCACAGCGACACGGGTTCGCCGCCATGACCAGCTGGAACGACGCCGGGAAGACCGTGGTCGCCGCCCCACGGCGCAGCTCCACTTCATGGTGTTCGAGCGGAGTGCGCAACCCGTCGAGGACCCGGGCGGGGATCTCGGATACCTCGTCGAGGAAGAGCACGCCGCGATGCGCTTGGGTAATGGCCCCGCAGCGCACTACCCCGCTGCCGCCGCCGATGAGTGCGGCTCGGGTGATGGTGTGATGGGGTGCGCACAGCGGCGGGGTGAGCGAATAGCCTACCCGGCCGGGGACCTCGGCGCTGATGGAGCGCACCATGGCTACTTCCATCGCCTCCTCGGGGGACAGTGGCGGCAGGATGGATGGCAGGCGCTCGGCAATCATCGACTTCCCGGACCCCGGTGGCCCGACGAGGAACATATGATGCCCGCCCGCCGCGGCGACTTCCGCCGCCCATCGGGCGTTGTCGTTGCCGGCGAGGTCGCTAAAGTCCGGTTGTTCGCCCGTCGCTGCTGGTGTGTCTTCGGCGGTACGGTGCGAGGTGGGCAGCTCCGTAGCGTCGAGCGCCCACTGCCATGCCTCGGCCAGCGTGTGTACGACGCGGACGTCGACACCGTCGACGAGAGCCGCCTCGCCGCCGCAGGCGGCAGGCACGATCACCCGGGTGATCCCGCACCGGTGTGCTTCGGCGACGAGGGGCAGCACGCTCGTCACGGGGCGCACCGCGCCGTCGAGTCCGAGCTCGCCGAGGATGAGGGCGTCGTCGAGCCGCTGCTGCGCTTGGGGATTCCCGGCAGCGAGTACGGCCAGGCACAGGGCCAAGTCGAAATGAGATCCGCGCTTGGGGACGTCAGCCGGCGAGAGCGACAGCACGATCTTGGTGCGCGGCCAATTCAGCTGGGCGTTAGCGACGGCGGTGCGCAGCCGAAACCGGGATTCGCGGACCGCGGTGTCGCCGAGGCCGACGATGTGCATACCGGGTAGCCCGGGTCCGATGTTGGCTTCCACGGTGACGATCCTGCCGGCCAGGCCGTGCGGCGCGGCGGTCAGTGCTTTACCAAGTGCCATCGTCGACTCCCTCGTAGCAGGTGACCTCAAAGTGGTCGGCGTCTTCGATGAGCTCCAGGACGTCAAAGCGAACGCTCATCCACGGTTTGTCATCGAGCCAGCGCGCGGCCGCGGCCCGCATCCGGGCGAGCTTCGCGGCATCCACCGCTTCCGCTGCCCCGAAGTCCCGGGTGCGCCGGGTCTTGACTTCGACGAACACGATGTCGTCCCCGTCGGCGGCGATGATGTCGATCTCGCCGCAGCGGTAGCGGACGTTTCGGGCAATGAGGTAGTAGCCGTGAGCCTGCAGCCAGGAGGCGGCGTACTCTTCGCCACGCTGTCCCAGGGCGAGCGGCGGTCCGTGGTGGCCAGTGGTGGGGTTCATGAGGGGTGCTCCTTCGCGAGTCGGTCGGTGGTAGCTACTACCTGACCTTGGCGCGGCGAAGCCTTCTGCGGTACTCATCGGCCCGTACGATGCGAAAAACTGTGGACAACGACGGTTGTCCACAGTTTCGATGTGTCTAAAGTTGACGCCGCTACTCGGGGAAGGTCAGCTCCGGTTTGTCGAGTTCCTCGATGTTGACGTCCTTGAAGGTAATGACCCTGACATAACGCACGAAACGGGCGGCTCGGTACATGTCCCACACCCAGGCGTCGGACATGCGGACCTCGTAGTACACGTCCGGACCTGCGGAATGCGGAATGAGCTCAACGGCGTTGGCCAGGTAGAAGCGGCGTTCAGTCTCCACCACGTAGGAGAATTGGCTGACGACGTCGCGGTACTCGCGGTACAGCGACAGCTCCGCGTCGGCCTCATAGTTGTCGAGATCTTCTGCGCTCACCGCGTACACTCCTTGCTCGTTGACCGGGGGCGATTATCGCTGCTCCCACTCGGCGTGGGCGGCAGCGACGTTGGCATAAGTGTAGCGATGCTGCGGGCTGGCCCCGTGGCGGCGCACCGCGTCGAGGTGTGCTTTCGTTGAATAGCCCTTGTGCTTGTCGAAGCGGTAGACCGGGTAGCTCACGGCGAGCTCGTCCATGACGCGGTCCCTGGTGACCTTCGCCAACACTGAGGCTGCGGCGATACACCGCGCCGTGGCGTCACCACCGATGATCGGCAGGTGGGGAACGCGTAAGGAGGGGATTCGCCACGCGTCGGTGAGGACGTAGCCCGGCCGGATTCGCAGTCGTTCGACGGCGAGCCGCATGCCTTCTCGGTTGAGGGTGTGCACGCCGTAGTGATCGACGGCTGAAGCTTCGAAGCTGACTACCTCGTAGTCGAGTGCTACCCGGGTGATGACGTCGAAAAGCTCTTCCCGCAGGCGCGGGGTGAGCTTTTTCGAGTCGTCGAGGCGGTCCAATGCCGGTATGACGCGCGGCGGCAGCGCGCAGGCGGCGACGGTCAGTGGGCCGGCGCAGGCGCCACGGCCGGCCTCGTCGACGCCCACGACGGGGCCGAGGCCCGCGTTGACGAGGGCGACCTCGTAGGTCCGTGACTGCTTCAGCCGACGCAGGCGCCCCATCAGCCGGCGAGTTGCTGCGGCTGGATCTCGGGGTCGTCGACGCCGCCGATGCGATTCAGCGGGAGGATAATGGCTTGGACCTTGCCGCGAATGTTCTCCTCCGGGATGGTGCCCTGCAGGGGATCGCCGATGTGGGCGCGGGAATCGGCCGAGTTGGTGCGGTTGTCACCCATCATGAAGTAGTGGCCCTCGGGCACGGTGATGGGCCCGAAGTAGTCGCCGCCGCAGGCTTCGGACCCGGTCTCGGGATTGACTGGGTATTGCAGCGGCTGCAGGGTGAAGGACTGGTCCGTCGGCTGGTCGTCAACCATGACCGATGAGTCTCCCGGCAGGCAGCGCACGGTCTGGCCCCCTTCGGCCACGATCCGCTTGACTAGGTTGTTCTCATCGGGGGCGACGAGTCCCACGTAGGAGCCGAGGTTTTGCAGCCCCCGCACGACGACGTTCTCGCTGCGGTAGGAGACGAAGAAGGAATTCCAGGAATCGGTGCCCTCGAAGACGACGACGTCGCCCGGCTCCGGGTCGCTGACGTAGTAGGACAGCCGCTCGACGAGGATGCGGTCGCCCGTGCAGCCGTCGCAACCGTGCAGCGTCGGTTCCATCGACGCCGAGGGGATGAGGTAGACACGACCGACGAAGGTTTGCAGAAGAAACATGCAGACCATCGTTACGACGATGATGAGAGGGAACTCCACCCACCACGGCAGGGCCGCCTCTTTCTCCGCGTGGTCGTCATTCTTCATAGTCACCCGCGCGAGCTTAGCACTATCCACGCAAAGCAAAAGGCCCGGACCATGAGTGGTACCGGGCCTAGCAGCGCTGGGATTAGCGACGCTCCTTGATGCGAGCGGCCTTTCCGCGCAGCTTGCGCATGTAGTAGAGCTTCGCGCGACGGACGTGGCCGCGGCGAACGACCTCGATCTTCTCGATGTTCGGGGAGTGAACCGGGAAGGTACGCTCCACGCCGATACCGAAGGAGACCTTACGCACGGTGAAGGTCTCGCGGATGCCGCCGCCCTGACGACGCAGGACGAAGCCCTTGAACAGCTGGGTACGCTGGTTGCTGCCCTCGATGACCTTGACGTGCACGTCGAGGGTGTCACCCGGGCGGAAGTCCGGGATATCGTCGCGCATCTGCGCGGCTTCGATCTTGTCGATGATGTTGGTCATAATCAACGTTTCCTTATTCTCATTCAGGACAGAGGACCCTAGCGGGCGTTCGCGCCCACGGTGGTGACGCGCCGCCGGTTCGTATCCGTGACATTCGACCGGGCCATGCTCTCATACGTCACCCCGCAGCGCCAAATCCTTATCGGTTGGCGGCTGCGGGGTGCAAGCAGGCGGTCCAGCTATCGCCTAGTGCTCGTCGTAGTGGTCGCCGTGAACGGCGTGGCGGTGACCATCGTGCAGGTAGTCGACGTGGTCGCCGTGCTCGATGGCCTCGTGGCCGCAGTCCGCGCCGTGGACATGGTCGTGGGAGCCGTGGACCTCGTGGGCCTCGGTCTCGCACTCATCCCAGTGGCCTTCATGCTCGCGGTGGACGTGACCGTCGTGAATGTAGTCAGTGTGGTCCAGGTGAGCGAAGGACTGGTGGCCGCACTCCGGGCCGTGAGCGTGGGCGTGCTGATCGTGAACGAGATGGGACATGGCGTGCCTCCTAGATCGGGGTTTTCAGTTCGTTGCCAATAACGTTAGACCCTGCTCGCCACATTTTCAACTAGTTTTCGTTAAGGGTGTTAATTTTCATTAACGACGCCCACTTCCGAACCCCGCACGCCGGAGCGCGGCCGCCATCGACCCGCCCGAATCCTGACCCTTACGATTGCTTTGACCAGCTTTTTTCTTCGACTTTCGAGCCTGATCCGGATCCCGCCGAGAGGGTGCGGAGACCTCCCCTTGCGTGCGCATCGTTAATGAAATTCGGTGGCGATCGACGTCGACATCCACCACCCGTACCCGCACCACCTGTCCAGAACGAACCACCTCGTGAGGGTCGTGCACGAAGCGATCGGCCAACTGCGAGACGTGCACCAACCCGTCCTGGTGGACCCCAACGTCCACGAAGGCCCCAAACGCGGCCACATTGGTCACCGTGCCTTCTAGGGTCATACCGGGCCGCAGGTCGGAGATCTTCTCAATGCCCTCGGCGAAGCTGGCCGTCCGAAACTCCGGCCGCGGGTCACGCCCCGGCTTGTCAAGCTCGGCGATAATGTCCGTCACCGTGGGAATCCCCACCCGCTCGTCGGCGAAGTCCTGCGGGTTAAGCCGGGCCAGCACGGCGGAATTGCCGATGAGTTGCCCCACTGCCAGGCCCGTGGAGTCACATATCCGGTCCACCACCGCATAGGACTCTGGGTGGACCGCGGAGCCGTCGAGTGGGTTACGCCCGCCGCGAATGCGCAGGAAGCCGGCGCACTGCTCGAAGGCTTTGGGGCCCAGCCGGGTCACCTTGAGCAACTCCCGGCGCGACGCGAAGGCGCCGTGGGCGTCCCGGTAGGCGATGATGTTGCGCGCCAGGGTCGGCGTCACCCCAGCAACTTGCTCCAGCAGCGGCGCGGAAGCCGTGTTGAGATCAACGCCGACGGCATTAACCGCGTCCTCGACCACGTCGTGCAAGGTCGAAGCGAGGGCGGACTGGTTGACGTCGTGCTGGTACTGCCCTACCCCGATGGACTTCGGATCGATCTTGACCAACTCCGCCAGCGGGTCCTGGAGCCGACGAGCAATAGAGACCGCCCCGCGTAAGGAGACGTCGAGCTCCGGGAACTCCTGTGCCGCAATCTCCGATGCCGAATACACCGAGGCTCCCGATTCGCTGACGACCACCGGCGTCACCTGCCGGCCTACGACGGTTCGTGCCACGTCGGCGGCGAGCCTCTCGGATTCCCGCGACGCGGTGCCGTTGCCAACCGCAAGCAGCTCAACGTCGTGCTTTTTCACCAGCGACGAGAGTGTGGCCACGGCCTCTGCCCAGCGATTCTGCGGCTGGTGGGGATAGACGACGACGGTATCCACCACCTTGCCGGTGCCGTCCACGACGGCGCACTTCACCCCGTTGCGGTAGCCGGGATCCAGGCCCAGGGTAGGCCGCTCCCCCGCCGGAGCGGCCAGCAGCACGTCGCGCAGGTTTGTCGCGAACACCGTGAGCGCCCCTTCCTCCGCTACGGTCTTGAGCCGCATCCGCACGTCCAGGCCGGAGGAGATACTCAACTTCGTGCGCCAGCCGAAGCCGACGGCGTCGCGCAGCCACGTCGACGCCGTCGTGTCCAGGCCGAAACGGTCGGCAATGAGGGACTCGTAGACCGCGTCGTCGCCGGCGTCGAGAGTGAGCGAGAGCACTCCCTCGGTTTCGCCGCGTAGCAGCGCCAGGATGCGGTGCGGTGGCAAGGACGTGAAGGGCTCGGCGAAATCAAAGTAGTCGCGGAACTTCTCGCCTGCCTTTTCCTTGCCTTCCACCACGTGCGATCGCAGGCTTCCCTGTGCGTACATCTGTTCCCGCACGCTCCCGAGAAGTTCGGCGTCAAGGGCGAAGCGGTCGACGAGGATGGCCCGAGCGCCGTTCAACACGTCACGCTCGGTGGCGAAGCCCTCCGTGAGATAGGCTGCCGCCGCGCCGGGCTCGGCGCCGGCGACGAGGGCGTCGGTGAGCGGTTCGAGTCCCGCCTCGCGGGCGATGTCCGCCTTGGTGCGTCGGCGCTTTTTGTAGGGCAGGTACAGATCTTCGAGTCGTGCCTTGGAGTCGCAGGCGTCGATGGCGACGCGCAGTTCGTCGGTGAGCTTGCCCTGTTCCTCGATCGCGGCGAGGATGGTTGCCTTGCGTTCGGATAGTTCCTGCAGGTAGCGGGCGCGAGTCTCCAGGTGCCGCAGCTGGGTGTCATCGAGGCCACCGGTCGCTTCCTTGCGGTAGCGGGCGATGAAGGGCACCGTGTTGCCCTCGGCCAGCAAGGCGAGCGCCGCATCGACGCGCTGAACTGGGACGCCGAGCTCGTCAGCGATGATGGTGGAAATCATCCCGCACATTTTAGTGCACCTCACACGCCAATCGAATCGCTGTTTCCTCCCTCGTCTGAGATAATCAGAAGGTATAGCATTGTTTAACCTAAGGATTGACACAGCGTGACTGAAGTCTTCAAGTTCTTCGCTGACCAGCCGATCTTGCTGGTCTTTCTCCTGGTCGGCCTGGGAATGGCGTTCGGTAGCGTCAAATTCCGGGGAGTCACCCTCGGCGCCGCCGCGGTGCTGTTTACCGGCATCGCCTTCTCCGCTATCGCGGCTGCCCTCGGCGTCCATGCAGCGGTGCCCCATCTCATCGGCATCCTGGGCCTGACCCTTTTCGCTTTCGGCATTGGCAATAACTCCGGCCTGACGTTCTTCGCCTCGCTGCGCACGGCTACCGGCCCGATCCTCGGCCTGGTCGGCCTGTTCATCGCCGCGGCGGTCATCGCCGGCGGTCTGGGCATGCACCTTCTGGGCCTCGACCCGTCCACCGTCGCCGGCACCTTCGCCGGCGCGACGACGAACACGCCGGCCCTCGCCGCCGCCGGTGAAGTCACCGGCGACGAACCCACGGCGACGATCGGCTACGCCGTCGCCTACCTCTTCGGCGTCATCGGCATGATTATCGCCGCCACTGTGACCCTGCGGGACTCGGCCAATGACTCCGACGCCGTGGCGCCAGTCACGCACGCCAACGTCGTCGTCGAACGCGATGACGAGCTCATGCTCAATGACTTCCTCACCCCCTACGGCGGTGACGTCCAGATCTCGCGCTACCAGCGGGCCGATTCCGACGTCCAGACCATCCCGGAGTACCAGGATCGCCTCCGCCCCGGGGACATGCTCACCCTCGTCGGTTCCGCCGAGCACCTGGAGGACGCCGTGCGACGCCTGGGGCACCGCTCGGAGCGTTCCCTGCGCTCGGACCGGCGCCAGCTGGACTTCCGCCGCATCACGATCTCCCAGCACGCCCTGGCCGGGAAGACCATCGCCGAGCTCGACAAGGTTCTCGCGGAGCGGTGGAATGCTCGCATCTCCCGCGTGCGTCGCGCCGATAGCGACATGGTCGCCCTGGAGGAGTTCGTCGTCGAGCTCGGCGACCGAGTGCGCGTGGTTGCCCCGACCGAGAACATGAAGAACATCAGCCACTACCTGGGCGATTCCTCCAAGGGCCTGACGGATATCAACCCGGTCGCCTTGGGCCTCGGTCTCGCCATCGGCGTCATCCTCGGCGAGATTGCCGTGCCCATGCCCGGCGGCGGGTCCTTCGCCCTGGGTTCGGCCGCGGGCGTGCTGATCGTCGGCCTCATCATGGGCCGGGTGGGCCGCATCGGCCCGGTGGTCACGGCGCTGCCTCACTCCGCGAACACGGTGTTGTCCGAGCTGGGACTGTTGCTCTTCCTCGCCCAGGCGGGCACGAACGCGGGCGGGCAGATCGCCGGCGCGTTCACCGGCGGCGACTGGTGGAAGATCCTGCTCTTGGGCGTGGTGATTACCACGTTCATGGCGGTGGGCATCATCGTGGTCATGCGCTCCGCCTTCGGTTTCGGCGCCACGAAGACCTCTGGTGTCCTCGGCGGCGCCCAGACCCAGCCGGCGGTGCTGGCTTTCGCCAATGGCCGCACGAATGCCGACCCGCGAGTGTCTTTGGGCTACGCCCTGGTGTACCCGGTGGCCATGATCGCGAAGATCCTCACCGCGCACTTCCTGGGCATGGTCTTGCTTATGTTCGTGTAGCTCGGTTACGCCGGAACATCTGGAAGAACAGCAGCGCAAGCAGCGCTAGCGTCACCCAGAGCAGGTACTTGTTCACGACCTCGATCACGGCTAGGACTTGGTCACCGAAGTGGTAGCCGAGTCCGGCCATGATGCCGTTCATCACCGCCACGGAGCCGAGATTGATCACGAGGAACGGCACGAGGCCGACGCGCAGCAGCCCCAGCACCGCGTTGAGTACCGGACCCGGTACCGGCCCCGGCGCGTAGCCCAGCGGGATGAGGGCCATCGTCCCGGCGATGGCCTTGTTGCTGCCCAGCAGCCCCGTCACCCACCGTTGCACCCGCGGGGTCTCCTTGATGGTCATGTCGATGAAGTCCTGGCCCCACCGCCGTCCCATGTACCAGTAAACGAGCATGAACTTGGTGGCCCCGAACAGGGTGAGCAGCACATAGAGCCAGGCGTGGCCGTGACCGGCGGAGGCATGTGCCCCGCCAACGACCGCGCTGGTGTAGCCGCCCACCATAATCGTGTAGGCGAAGGGGTGGCTGAGGAACCAGCCGCGTAAGGGGATGAGCGCGAAAGAATAGATCGTCATCGCAAACAGGGCGACGATGAGCGCGATGTCTACCTTGGTGGGGTGTTCCAGAAATTCGGGGAGTTCGGGTTCGCTCATTGGGTTCCTCCTGGCCATGCGCACGCCACGGGGACGTCCGGGTCGCTGTGTCCTTCGTTGGTGCTGCCGTACCACTCGGTGCCCTCCGGCAGTGCCGCGACGACGAGGCGGGTCAGCTCAGCGTCGCTGAGCGTACTTCGGCCGTTGATGAGGATTCGGCGCACCTCATTGGCGCCGCCGCCCGAGGCCGCGAACATGGTGTCCGGCTGGCAGCTAAAATCCACCGGTTCGGAGTCGATGGACTGAACCACGTAGCCGGAGCGCTTGAGCTTCTTGCGCAGCTTGAGCGCCCGCCACTCGGCGTCCGAGAGGACGACGTTAAGGTCGGTGTGCACGTCGCGGGCGTCGAGGGCGAATCGGTCGGCGTCGCTAAGTTCAGCGTTCGCTAGCAGGTCGGGGCGGTTGGCCCGGGTCCGCTTGAGGGACTGTTCGCGGCGCCAGGCGGCGATCTTCGCGTGGTCGCCACTGAAGAGGACGTCGGGGACGTCGAGGCCTCGCCAGCTCCGGGGCCTGGTGTAACTCGGCCCCTCCAACAGCCCGTCGGAGAAGGAATCGTCGAGGTGACTGTCTTGATTGCCGAGCACTCCGGGGATGAGCCGCACAACGGCTTCGGTGATGACCAGTGCCGCCACCTCTCCGCCGATGAGGACATAGTCCCCGATGGAGACTTCCCGAACCCGGTACCGCCGGGCCGCATCGTCGAACACCCGTTGGTCGATGCCCTCGTAGCGGCCGCAGGCGAACACGAGGTGGCGTTCGCGGGAGAAGGCTTGGGCGTCGGCTTGGGTGAAGGGACGCCCGGCCGGGGTGGGGACGATGAGCAGCGGGCGGTCGTCGACGTCCGACGGGGCGTCGTAGTGGTGCGGTGCGACGCCTGCGAGGTCGTCGTGCCGCGGTGTCGTGAGGTGCGGGCTGGCACTGGCGAGGTCGCCGCCGGCCACGCCTGCGGCGACGTCGTCCAACGCCGGACCCCACACCTGTGGCTTCATGACCATGCCCGGTCCGCCGCCGGCCGGGGTGTCGTCGACGCTGCGGTGCGCGTCCGTTGCCCACGCGCGCAGATCGTGCACACCGACGCTCAACAGTCCGCCTTCGATAGCCTTGCCGAGCAGGGCGTGGCGCATCGGCTCCAGGTACTCGGGGAAGATGGTAATGACGTCGATGCGCATTACAGGTCCAGCAATCCCGGTGGCGGGGTGATGGTGGCGGTGCCGGCGTCGAGGTCCACGTCGGGGACGATCTCGTAGACGAAGGGGATCATGACATCCTTGGCACCGAGGGAGTCGTCGAGCCGCGCTTCTAAGATGGTGCGCCCGGCCGGGTGGATGACGCCGGTAACTGTGCCGATGCGTCGACCGCCTTCGATCAAGGTGAGGCCTTCGAGTTCGTGGTCGTAGAAGCCGTCGTCGTCAGCGTCGTCGAGGGGGGCGGCGAAGAATTTCAGACCGCGGAGCGTGTCGGCAGCTGTGCGATCCGGGATCTCCTCGAAGGAGATCAGCAGCCGGCCCTGGTGGGGGCGGACGCTGGCGATGGTGAGGTGAAGCTCCCGGTTTCCGTGCCGCCCGGTAAGTACTTCACCGACGGCGAAGCGGGTGGCAGGGTCATCGGTGGTGATGTCCACTGAGACCTCCCCGCGGATTCCGTGGGACTTGATGACGCGTCCGATCTGTAATTCCATAGCTTCCTAGGATATGGGCATCGTGTCTGTGGCGTGTAGGCAGTACTCTAAGCAAACGTGAAATCTCGGCAACCCTTCCCGCCGGGGTTAACAATTGCAAATCGGTTAGTTGTTCTTTGTTCATCCGGCGGCTACGCTGGATATAACAAATCCGACACCGTCGACACCAGGCTCTCACCGAAAGGACAGCCGATGCCTGCCACCACTGCCACCACACCGCACATAAATCCCCAGGGTGCGCCCATCGCGGAGACAGTTCTGCTCCCCGGCGACCCGCTGCGCGCGAAGTTCATCGCCGAGACGTACCTGGAGGACGTCGTGCAGTTCAACGCCGTGCGCAACATGCTCGGCTTCACCGGCACCTTCCAAGGCCACGAGGTGTCCGTCATGGGCTCCGGCATGGGCATCCCGTCGATCTCCCTCTACGCCTACGAGCTCATCCACTTCTTTGGAGCGAAGAAGCTCGTCCGCGTCGGTTCCTGCGGTTCGCTGCAGAAGGATCTCGGCCTCTACGAGGTCATCATCGCCCAGGGCGCATGCACCGATTCCGACTTTGTCAGCCAGTACGGCCTGCCGGGCCACTACGCCCCCATCGGTTCCTTCCGGCTCATCAAGGACACCGTCGAGCGCGCCGACGCTGCCGGCATCACCACCCACGTGGGCAATATCCTCTCTGCCGACGTCTTCTACAACCACGACAGCTCGGTCAATGACAAGTGGGCCGCCATGGGCGTGCTCGGCGTCGAAATGGAATCTGCCGGGCTGTACTCCGTCGCGGCCGAGGCCGGCGTGGAGGCGATGGGTATCTTCACCGTCTCTGACAACATTGTCACCGGTGAGAAGACCACGGCCGACGAACGCCAGACCGCGTTCACGACCATGATGGAACTCGCACTCCCCCTGGCGGCGATCTAATGGATACTCGAAACCTCAACCCCAAAAAAGCAGTCCCCGTTCTGCTCACCGTCTTCCTCTTCAGCCTCATCATCGACAACGGGTTCAAGTTCCTTAACCTGCCCATCGCCGAGGACCTGGGCCTGACCGCCACCGAAGTATCCCTCCAGGCCACCCTGGCCGGCATCCTTATCGGCATCGGCGCCGTCGTCTACGCCGCACTGTCGGACTCCATCAACATCCGCAAGCTCCTCATCATTGGCATCGGCTTCATTGCCATCGGCTCGATTATGGGCTTCGTGGGCCAGGATGTGTGGCCCGTCGTCGTCGCCGCGCGCGTTATCCAGACCGCCGGCCTGGCCGCCGCCGAGACACTGTACGTCATCTACGTCACCAAGCACCTGCCGGAGAAGGACCAGAAAACCTACCTCGGTTACTCCACCGCCTGCTTCCAGCTGTCCTTCCTCTTCGGCACGCTGGCTGGCGGCTACATCGCCGCCAACATCGCCTGGCCGTTCATGTTCATCCTCGCCCTGGTCTCCGTGGTGTCCATCCCCTTCATCCTCAAGACCGTCCCCGACGAGGAGCAGGACACCACCGACCTCGACGTGTTGGGGCTGGCCTGCATCGCCGTGTTCGCCGGCGCCCTGGTCATGTGGACCCAGAAGTTCAACCACGTGTGGCTGGTCCTGGCCATCGTGGGCATCGTCGTGTTCATCTGGCACATCCGCACCCACGACCGCGCCCTGGTCCGCCCGGAATTCTTCAATCCGCGCTACGCTAGCTGCCTCATCGTCGTCTTCCTCATCTACTCGACGCAGCTCGGCCTCACCGTTATCGTCCTGCCCTTCGCCCTCAACGGCCTCCACGGCATGGAGATCGACCAGGTGTCCTACCTGCTGGTCCCCGGCTACATCGCCGGCACCCTCGTGGGCATCTTCTCGGGCGCCATCGGCAAGGTGATGAACTCCCGGATGACCATGGCGGTATCCCTGTCGGCCATCCTCGGCGCGCTGGTCATCTCGGCGCTGTTCATCAACACCTCCGTGGCCATGCTGGTGGTGGGCGTCATCCTCTTCTCCGGCGGCTTCGCCGGCATGTACGCCCCGCTGCTCAACACGGCGATGAGCCACATCGAACCCGCCAAGCGCGGCGTGGCCGTGGGCTTCTACAACCTCACCATCAACATCGCCATTCCGCTGGGTATTACCTACTCCGCCGGCCTGGTGGACCGCCTGCCCTTCGCTGAGGGCTCCGCCGGGCTCTACTCCGCGGTCCTGTGGGTGCTCGTGGTCATCGCCGCCATCGGCGCGGTGGTGTTCTTCGCCGCGGACCGTGTCATCTCCGCGAAGGAGAAGCGCGCCGGCGAGGTGCCGGCCACCCTGGCGTAACCTGTCGCGTACCCAGTCCCTGTAGCGTCCCAAGGGCGCCACAGGGACTTCGTTTCTTCTACACCGGTCTGTTCCATTAGCCAGGAGCGGTTGTGGCGGCCGCGATAGTGCGCGAGGTTTTCCCACCGCGGTAGCTCCTGGCCTAGCGGTGTCCGAAGCCGTCGCAGGTGGCTACACGTGTAGCCACTATCAACAGATTCTTATGCATTGGACGGGCCTTCGAGCGCGAGGTGCCGGGGCCCAGAATTGTGTGCAGGTTCGACGTTCGGTCAGCTCCCAAGACCGCGAGAATGACACTAAACTCGCCGCGTTCCACGCAGCCGATCTCGGCAGTTGGCCTTGGGGAGGTCAGCCACGATCACGGGAACCAAACGGCAGCGGGGCGAGTCTAACCAAGAGTGAGACCGCCATACTCACCCCGGGGAATCCATGACACCTGCCACCACGCCACCACACGCCCCAGCACGAACGCCGCGCCGACGCGCCCTTAGCGCTCTGGCGATCGCCGCCCTGCTCCCACTAGCTGGCTGCTCCGACGCCTCCTACACGACAGTCACCAACACCGACCTACCACCGGGGTTCTACCTCAGCGGCGAGTTCGTTGAACTCGGCCCCCGTGACCCCAACGCACCAGAGCCGGAATGGATCGACCCCTGCAACGAAATACCCGAAGACATCGGCATGAAACGAGGAACCCGAGCAGGCGGCAAAATATTCGGAATGAATGGCTGCTCGGGACCGGTAAGCAAGAAACTCACCAACAACGTCGAATACCCCATCTATGAGATCGATCAAGGCTTAACGGCTGGCCCTACTTTCAATGAGCAAATAATCTCCCAGCAAGAGGTCGACAGTGTGAACTTCCTCGATGACGTACCGGGGGTCGTAGTACGGAAGAGAGAGCGTGACTGCCATTTATCGATTGACACCGAGCGAGGTTTCTTCTCGGTCGGTGTACGTGGCGCCAAAGGGGGCATCGGCGGCGACGAAGCCTGCGAGATCGCGACCAAGAGTTTCTACCGTCTCTACAATCAGCTCAGGGAGCAGAAATGAACTTCATCATCGAACCCGGACTTGACCTTTCACCAGTAGTAAGGCTGGGCCTTCGTAGGTGCGGGCGCATCCGATAGGGCCCCGCGTTGCTCTACCCTCGGCGCGGCAGTACACCCCCTTTCACCGCAGTAGCTCCTGGCCTAGCGGCGTCCGCAGCCGCCGCAGGTGGCTACACGTGTAGCCACTATCAACAGATTCTTATGCATTGGACGGGCCTTCGAGCGCGAGGTGCTGGAGCCCAGAATTGTGTGCAGGTTCGACGTTCGGTCAGCTCCCAAGACCGCGAGAATGACACTAAACTCGCCGCGTTCCACGCAGCCGATCTCGGCAGTTGGCCTTGGGGAGGTCAGCCACGATCACGGGAACCAAACGGCAGCGGGGCGAGTCTAACCAAGAGTGAGACCGCCATACTCACCCCGGGGAATCCATGACACCTGCCACCACGCCACCACATATCCCAACACGAACGCCGCGCCGACGCGCCCTTAGCGCTCTGGCAATCGCCGCCCTGCTCCCACTAGCTGGCTGCTCCGACGCCTCCTACACGAAAGTCACCAACACCGACCTACCACCAGGGTTCTACCTCAGCGGCGAGTTCGTTGAACTCGGCCCCCGTGATCCCAACGCCCCAGAGCCGGAATGGATCGACCCCTGCAACGAAATCCCCGAAGACATCCTCGAAGACATCGGCATGAAACGAGGAACCCGTTCCGGTGGGACAATTTTCGGTGTGAACGGGTGCTCAGGTCCGGTGAGCGAAAAGCTCACCAATAACATTGAGTATCCAACTAATCAAATCATCCAAGGAATCCTTTCTGGACCTGCTCCCAATAGTCAATTCCTAACCCACTCAGACTTTGCCAGCAATGGCTTTCTTGAAGATATTCCCGGCGTCATCACCCTAAAAAATGATGAAGGCTGTGGACTATCTACTGACACCGAACGAGGACTATTTGTAATTTACATCGACGATATAGGCGAGAATCTAACCGGCGACGAAGCCTGCGAAATCGCGACCAAGAGTTTCTATCGCCTCTATAACCAGCTCAGGGAGCAGAAATGAACTTCACCATCGAACCCGAATCATTCAGCACCGCCGCAATAGGAATTCTTAGCAACGTTCCGTTTGCGAGCCGCTCATCGAAGAGTGCGCTCTACGCCCTGATCGGCTCCGACTACTCCACAGCATCGGGCTTCGACCAGCTCGGCACTATCCACGGCTTGTCACTCAACTCCACCCCAGGCTCCGCAGAGAGAGTCCTCCGCCAAGTCGCCGACGAACTAGAAGCACTTGCCGCGAACCTGGTAACCACCCGTAACGCCTATCAAGAACAAGACACCCTCCTTGCGCGGATCTTGCGTCGGGCGGATACCGGCGATAGTGGTGCAGCCTGCCTGGGTGCGTTTCGTACCGGCGGGCTGAGCAACATTGCTGGGATGCACCGCCAGGAAGTCTTCGTCACCCCCGCAGCCAGCCTCGACGCGCTCATCGCGGCCCTGGCTACAACTAACGCCGCAGCAGTGCACCAGTCCTTACCGATCTGGGCTGAGATCACCGCAGCCGCGGCCAACATCGGTGGTGCCTTAGTCGAGATCTCCTCCTACATCGGGGCCAACAACTACGGCGACACCACCGATGCGATCATCACCCGGCTGCAACGCTCCGCGAAAGCCAGTGAGACCATCGCGGCGAATGCCACCCATTTCGAAACCACCCTCGCCGAATTGGAACCCACCCGCGTGGCCAACCTCGCCGGCGCACAAGCACTCAAGGCAGAACTAGACGCTCTAGCCGCGACTGGCCCGGAGGCTGCCGGGGTGGTGGAGATGATCGAACGCGTTGCCCTGGCCGAGATCGCGGTGACTACCCAGGCGGCGTTGACCGCGATCACCCCGAGGGTGCTGAGTTTGACGGACCCGGTGCTAGCGGTCATGGCTGAGCCTGTGGTGAGCCGCACTTCGGCCGAGGGGGCTGGGGTGGGTTTTGATGGTACGAGGTTTATCGCCCCGCAGGGGGTGGTGGATACGGTGTTGGGGTTCGCTCATGCCCATCCTGAGAAGGTGGCCGGGGTGAATGCTGTGACTCGCGAGTTGGCCAGGCAAGCGGGGTTTGATGCTCAGGTGGGGCTAATTGCCCCGGAGTCGATCGCCACCTCAGCGTCAACGGCTGGGGTGTGGTCACCACCGTCGCCGGTGACCACCTTAGGTGGTGGGCATGGTGGTGGCGTGTCGTCGGGGTTGGCGGCGTTGACCAGTGGTATCCCGCAGGTAGGTGGGCCGTTGACGCAGGGCACTGGTGTGATCGGCCGTGGTGTCAACCGGGTAGGTAGGCGGCACACGACGGGTGGTGTTGTGGGTGGAGCGTGGTCCCCGCCGCCGAGCCGCGCTGGTGCGGGTGGGCACCTGGGTTCCGATGGTGTGGCAGGTGTCTCGGCACCGAGGCATGGTTACGGTGCTGACGCCCCTCGGGTTTCGCGTACTCCGGGTGCTTTCAACTCGCCGGGCACGCCAAGCTCGCCGAATACGCCGGGCACTCCGGGTGGGCCTGGGGCCACGCCCTCGGCCGCTCAGCCGTCGTCCTCGTTGTCGTCGTCGCAGGGTGTGCCAGTGGGTGCTGGCGCCGGCTCGGGCCGTGGGCAGGGGCGGAAGAAGCGACCGCCGAAGATCATGATTACTGAGGTGGAGCGGGATGCGAACCGGCTGGCGCTGCTGGGCGAGCCGCGCAAGGTGCTGCCCGGGGTAATCGGGGAATGGATCTACGAAGATCCCGATGACCCGAACGGCACCTACCCCAACAAGATCTGAATCGGCTTAGCTAGGCGCCCTGGGCCGCCCCGCACCCGCCGACGGCGCTGGGCCTGGTCTTGGCACTCCTTAAGCACCCTGTCCAGCGCGGGAGGAAGCATCTGCTCATGCAGCTTCTCCCACTGTTGCTCACCCAACGGGGAATCGGGGAACAGTCCGCGGACCAATCGCTGGGCGATCTCGATGGGATGCTCGCGCCACCACGTGGTGACCTCGGCGGCAAACTGCGAAGTCACAGACTCACGCAGCGACCCGTGGCCGGGGGCGTTAAACGCCGCCAAAAGGGCCTCTACCTCCGCATTCGACCAGGCAGCCGGACGGGTCACCTCGGCCCACAGCTGCTTCTTGGTCTCCTTCGTGGGCACCGACCACCTCGCGCGCAGCGCGCTGGCCCGTCCGGTGAGCGAATCATCCTGGGCCAGCTGGGCGTCGATAAGCTCCTCGCTGTCGGCTCCGGCCGCGCTCAGCGCCGCGAGCACCGCCCAGCGAACGTCATCATCGACAGCCAGTCCGTCGACGGTCCCGCTCAGCACGCCGTGAAGCCACGTCGTGTCCTTGCGTCCCGCGGCGGAGACGATGGCGGCGCGCGTGATAGCCAACTGCGCGTCGCTTCCCGGCTCGGCGGCACGCAGCGCTGCCAAAAGCCCTTCGTGCAGTTCAACGGCAGTAATCTCTTCGTCGGTGTAGTCCGCCGCGGCCGCGAGTGCGCTCGATAGCACCTGTGCGATCATCGAGGGGTTCGGTTCCACAGGAGCGTGCTTCACCGCCGCCGCCACGAAACGCGCCACGGACAACTCACCGTCCCGGGTGGCGTTCCACAGGCTGGTCCACACCACCGCCCGGGTGAGTTCATCCCCGACCTCGCTTAGGTGCGCCAGCAGCCACGTCAGCGACTCCTCATCAAAGCGCGTCAGCGCGTACGCGTGGTCCGTGTCATTCACGATCACCGCGTCCACGCCCCCAGGCAGCGAGACAGTGACCTCAGCGGCATCGGCCTCGACGAGCACGTCCATCCGCTGAGTAAGCTCCCCACCTGCGTAGCAGCCAACATCCAGCCGGTGCGGGCGGGTCCCCTCGTGGGCAATGTGTAGCACATCGCCCTCACGGCGAGCCCGCAGCACGTCCGGCCCGGAGGTCTTCAGCCAGGCATCCGACCACGCCTTAAGATCAGCATCCGTGTAGGGCTCGAGCGCGCCGAGAAGATCCGCATACGTGGCATTACCGAAGGCGTGATCCCGGAAGTATTGACGGGCACCGGCGTAGAAATTCTCCCGGCCGATGTAGTGCACTAGTTGGCGCAGCACCGCCGCGCCCTTGGCATACGTGATGCCATCGAAGTTCTGCCGGGCCGCGTCCACGTCCGCGATCACCGCGGCGATGGGGTGCGTGGTGGGCAGCTGATCCTGCTGGTAGGCCCAGTTCTTGCGCACCCCGGCGAAGTTCGCCCAGGCTTCCACGTAGTCCGTCGCGTGCTGCGAGGCATCCGCTCCCATGAACTCTGCGAAGGACTCCTTCAGCCACAGGTCATCCCACCACCGCGGGGTAACCAGGTCTCCGAACCACATGTGGCTCATCTCGTGCAGGATGGTATTCGCCCGTGCCGCCCGCTGCGCGCGCGTGGCCCGGGAACTGAAGAGGTACTTCTCGGTGAAGGTGACCAGTCCGGGGTTTTCCATTGCGCCAAGGTTGTACTCGGGCACCAGGATGCTGTCGTACGTGCCCCAGGGATACGGGTAGCCGAAATGCTCGTGGAAGAAATCCAGGCCTCGCGCGGTGATCTCCAGGAACTCGTCATCGACGTGCTCAGCCATGGACGCCCGGCACCACAGCGCGATTTCCATGTCGCGCCACTGCGACCGCGTGGCGACGTACTCCCCCGCCGCGAAGGCCACCAGGTAGGTGGACAACGGCGGCGTGGGAGTGAAGCGAACCTTGTCC
The DNA here is from genome assembly GCF_001021065.1 of Corynebacterium uterequi. Taxonomy (NCBI): domain Bacteria; kingdom Bacillati; phylum Actinomycetota; class Actinomycetes; order Mycobacteriales; family Corynebacteriaceae; genus Corynebacterium; species Corynebacterium uterequi. The sequence continues at coordinate 1,453,605 of NZ_CP011546.1, forward strand.
CCGTCGCGCGACTCCACGGCACCGTTGGCCAACGCCTGCCAGCCCTGAGGCACCCGCAGCACGGTGGTTACCGCTGCCTTGAGATCAGGTTGGTCGAAGCAAGGGAACACCCGGCGAGCGTCCGACGGCTCGAAGTGCGAATACAGGTAGGTACGGCCGTCGGCGGGATCGGTGAAGCGGTGCAGGCCTTGCCCGGTGCGGGAGTAGGCGCTAGCCCCCCGGATGGTCAGTGTGATCGCCCGACCGGTAGGCACGGTGACAAAGACCCGGGAGCCGTCGAAAGAGTACTCAACCGGCTGACCATCAACTAAGACACCGGTGACGGCCTCGCCCAGGTAGTCCACATCCACTTCCGGCTGCGTGCTGGTGAAGGTGATGTGACTGGTGGCCTCGAAGGTGGTGGAAGACGTAGGTGCCGAGCGAAGATCGAGCTCAATGCGGTAGCTCTCGACACTCAAGGCCTCACGACGCCAATGGGCGTGGGCTTCAGATAGCGCATAAACCATGGCTACAGAGTAGGCGGCCTGCCTAACAGGAAGGCGTGAGGGCTAGGAGCGGCGAGCACAACCCCAGAAGAACTAGTGAACCCGTAGCGCCGCTGAACGCGCGACGCTACAAGTGTTCAGCAGCCAGCTGCACCTGACTTGACCCCGGCGCAGGGACCCTACGTTGCCGCCGTCACCGCTCTCCGGCTGTTGCGCGGCTCTTCCGCTCTTAGGGCGTGAGCCTGGGCGCCTGAGGCGGTCTAGCAGTGACGGTGTCCACAATCTGCAGGCAACCCCAGAGATCCCTGCTCCAGGCAAGAGGATTCAGAGCCTTGCTACGCCCCCGACTGGGAAGAGCCACTTCACCTCGCATGGGAAGCCTCTCTGCTCAGTCGTTGCGCGTGAGATCCGCAGTTATATCACTGTTGCCCGCTAAAAGCTCTTGCAGTGAGAGATTGTTGAAGCTCGGAGGTTCTCTCCAGCTTCTCCCTGTTAATCTGAATGAGGGACCTAAATGCAGCTATACGCCGTTGCACCTCACCGATATCACCGTCGGCAAGTACTGGAATTTCAAGCCCTCTCAAGTGGCGAAGATCAAGCTTTTTCGTTCCGTGAGCAGAGGAGCTAACACGGGCAAGGAGCTCACTAGTTTTAGTTTTAATCAAGTAGAATAAGACCTCTACCGGTATCCCATTCTTGGGAGTGAGTAGCTTCAGATCTTGATTAATACAGCTACCGGCAGGGATTATGCCCATTGGCACTGTATGCGCCAACGACATCCCTCTGAGCGAGATAGCCACGCCAGGTTCCGACGAAGCCTTGAGCGAGGTTCTTTCGAGGGCACTCTCAGTAACATGCTCGGTAGAATCCGATAGGAAATCTTGTTTCAGGTCCTTGGAGCTGAACCAGCGTACACTACCTCCCCAGAATTCGTCATTGTCTCGGGAGGGGGTTAGTCCACCCTGAATTGAGACTAGGTCTCCCAAAGAGAGCAAGTCTGTCGAGCCACTCGACACAGAGCGCACCATATGCAATAGGGCACTATCCAGGTTTTCCAAGACGGACTCAACTCGCGAAACCGCCCTGCGGGACAATGAAAGAACTTTCGCGATCCGCCGTTGCTCCCCTATAGGAGGAAGAGGGAGCGCCAGGTTCAGCAGGGCGGCTTCCTTCACTCGCTGACGGTTAGTCGTGCCAGAACTAAGAACCTTGACAGCATTTTCAAGCAAACCCGAAACGGAATAGAAGTAAAGGTATTCAGGGTCGACCCTGTCTTCATCAACGGAGAAGACAGGAAAATCCTTAGAAACAACCGCCCCGTTAAGATATGCTGGCACAATACCAAAGGCGCCGTTACGAGCATCTATGCGGGAGAAAATGAACTGCCCTGCTTTTACTCGATAGCCGGACGACATCCTAGGTGTCTTCCCGTCACCGATAACCCTTCGCACGACGCCGCCACCATGAAGCTTAACGGTCAGGAAGGTCTCCACTGAAGGGTCGTCAATTCTGACAACGGTATCGTCCTGGGCAAGCACCTCCCCGAGCTTCACCATCGGCCACTGGCTCATCGCGCACCCCCCAGCATGGCCTTCAGCTCGGCTAAGCCCTGGGCGATCTGCTCATCCAGGGCTTCGATCTCGGCGATGATCTCCAACGGGTCTCTCGTCTCAGCATCATCAACCACGATCTCTTTGTACCGATTCATCGACAGATCGTAATCATTGGCCGCGATCTCTGATACCGGCACGCAGAAACTCTGCTCGGTACGGGTGCGTTCACGCTCGGTCGTCGCACGCTGGCGGAACCTCGCCACCACGTCGGGAAGGTTATTCTTCGCGTGGCACTCAGCATCGAACGCCACCGGCTCGCTACCCGCAGCGTCCTCGCCTTCAGCAATCGGTGCTGGCCCTAGTAACTGCTCGGCGAGCAGCGGGGTGCGCTTATCATCCAACGAGTACCCATCGGCGGTCACCTCATAGAACCACACCTCATCCGTGCCCGGGGAGTCCGTGCGGGTAAAACACAGCACCGCGGTAGACACACCGCTATAGGGCTTAAACACCCCGGACGGTAGCTTGATGACCGCATCCAGCTTCTGGCCCTCCACTAACTGCTTGCGTAAGGCCTTGTGTGCCTTCGTGGAGCCGAACAACACCCCTTCCGGCACGATGACCGCTGCGCGCCCACCGACGGTGAGCAGCGTGAGGAAACGGGTGAGAAACAACAACTCCGTCTTCTTCGTCTTCTCCCCCGCCAGTAATGCCTTATCGAGGTTGGTGGGGTCCACGCTGCCCGCGAACGGCGGGTTCGCTAGCACCACATCGAACACCCCGCGATCGGTTTCGGGGATGCTGCCCAGGGAGTCTCTGTAGGCGATGTTCGGGCGGGTGAAGCCGTGCATGAACATGTTCATCGCGGCGATGCGCACCATGGTTGCGTCGAAGTCGTAGCCGGTGAATCCGTCGCGTTGAAACGCCCGCTGGGTGTCTCGGTGCAGCAACTGCTCGTGGTGGTGGGTGCGTACCCACTGTGCGGCGTTGACGAGGAAGCCGGCGGTGCCGCAGGCCGGGTCGATGATCTTCTCACCGGGTGCGGGGCGCATGAGTTCGACGATGAGGTTGATGATGTGCTGCGGGGTGCGGAATTGGCCGTTGGTGCCCGAGGCGGACAGTTTCGACAGCATGTATTCGTAGAGATCGCCGAGGAGGTCTTTGTTTTTAAAGTCCAATTCGTTGATCGCGGCCATCGCCGAGTTCAGTGTGGTGGGGCTATCGATGCCGAAGGTGGCGTTGCGCATGTGTTGCGCCATGCCGGAGTCGTCCCCGCCGAGGCGGCGCAGGAAGGGAAAGACCTCGGTGGCCATGAGGTGTTGGGCCTCGGTGGGGTCGGTGAGGGTGGTGAGGTTTTTCCACCGTAGGTGCTGCTGGTGTGGGGTGAAGATGTGCTCGTCGTCAGCGACGGTGAGACCGAGGGCGGTTTTTTGGTCCAGGCCGTCTTGGGTGGCGTCGAGTTGGCGGATGAACAACAGGTAGGTGAATTGTTCGATCACTGTCATGGGGTTGGTGATCCCCCCAGTCCAGAACGTGTTCCAGATTCTGTCTACCCGGTTCTTCAACTCACCCGTCATCATGAACATTGAGCATAGTAGGCGCGCCGAACACAACCCCGGTTGCAACACCTACAGAAGGGAACGGGTGTTCTAACCTCACGCCTCAGGCGCAGGCAGTCCACCAGGCGAAGGCAGTCCCCCGCTCTGCCCACGCCCCCGCCGTACCCCTAGCCGAAGTACCCGGCCAGCTCCTCTTTGAGCGCCTCGACGCGCTCACGGGCGGCGTCGTAGGTGGTGCCAATGACCTCCAGGTAGCACTTGAGCTTCGGCTCCGTGCCGGACGGGCGGATGAGCACGCGCGCCCCGTCGGCGGTGCGCAGGACCCGGCCCGGGGTGGGCGGTAGGCCCTCGTAACCCTGGCCTAGATCGGAGAACTCCACCACCTCAGAGCCGCCGAGCGTTGTCGGTGGTTCTGCCACGAAGCGTTCCAATGCCTCCACGGCCTGTGAGATGTCCTGCTTGCGCAGGGTCAGCGGCACGGTGACGTGGTAGCCGTAGGTGTGCCCGATCTCATCGAGCAGCTCCGGCAGTCCCACCCGGGCGGCCAGTTCGGCGACGCGCAGGCACGCCGTGATGCCGTCTTTGTCCCGCACCGCGGCCGGGTCCGAGCAGTAGCCCAAGGCTTCTTCGTAGCCGTACACCAGTCCTTCCTGCCGCCCGATCCACTTGAAACCGGTGAGCGTCTGGGCGAAGTGCAGTCCGTGCCGCTGGGCGATGGCCCGCAGCAGCTGGGAGGACACCACCGAGCACGCGAGCGTGCCGGTGTCAACACGCCGCGCCGCATCCTCGCCGAGCAGGCCACCAACCTGGTCACCGCTGAGTTGGGTCCACTCTCCGGCCTGTTTGATGGCCACGGAGCAGCGGTCAGCGTCCGGGTCGAGTGCGAGGATGACCGAGGCGCCAGCTTGATCCGCCGTCGCGATGGCCAGGTCCAGCGCGCCGTCCTCCTCGGGGTTGGGGAAGGCCACCGTGGGGAAGTCCGCGTCCGGCTGCTGCTGCTCGGCCACGGGGGTGACGTGGGTGAACCCGGCGCGTCGCAGCGCCTCGCCGAGCATCTCCCCACCCACGCCGTGCATGGCAGTAAACACCACGGGGATGTCCCGCTTAGCGGTGTCGATGAGGGACACCGCGCGCTCGTAGTACGCCTCGCGCGGGTCTACCTCGTCGATGTTCGCGCGGTTTCGGGCAATCTCATCGGCGTAGCCTGCGGCGTCGATGGCGGCGGAGATCTCCGCATCGGCCGGGGCGATCAGTTGCACGCCTCGCGCGTCGTCGGAGCCGACGACCCGTCCGCCGAGGTAGACCTTGTAGCCATTGTCCGGCGCCGGGTTGTGCGACGCCGTCACCATGACGCCAGCGTCGGCGTTGTAGTGGCGGACGGCGAATGACGTCAGCGGCGTCGGGTGAGCTGGCGGGAGCGCGAGTACCCGGCACCCGGCGGCGGAAAGGACCTCACACGCGGCGTCGTAGAAATCCTTCGAGCCGTGTCGGGCGTCGCACCCGACGACGACGATCGGCTCCGGCACGCGCTCGGTGAGCCAGGCCGCCAGCCCGGCGGTAGCCCGGGTGACCGTGGCGACGTTCATGCGGGACTCCCCCGGCCCCACCACGCCGCGCAGTCCGGCGGTGCCGAAACGCAGCGGCCCGTTCATGGCCTCGGCAAGTTCCGGCGAATCCTCGTCGAGGAGGGCTGTGAGGGCGTCCCGGGTGGCGGGGTCCGGGTCGTGGGCGATCCAGGCGCGGGTGCGATCCTGGAGGTTCATTACTCCTGCGCCCCCTCAAGGATCGCGGCGGTAGCGGACAGGCCCAGGCGGGTCGCTCCGGCGTTAATCATGGCCACGGCGGTGTCGTAGTCCCGGATTCCGCCGGAGGCCTTGACGCCCAGGCGGCCGCCGACGGCGGCGTGCATGAGTTCGATGGCGTGGACGCTGGCGCCGCCCGCCGGGTGGAATCCGGTGGAGGTCTTGACGAAGTCGGCGCCGGCGCGCTCGGCGGCCAGGCAGCACTGCGTGATGGCCTCATCCGACAGGCAGGCGGTCTCCAGGATGACCTTGAGTAGAACCTCCCCGCAGGCCTGCTTGACGGCGCGGATGTCGGCCTCGACCGCGTCGTACTTACCGGCGACGGCATCGGCAACGTTGATGACCATGTCCACTTCGTCGGCGCCGTGCTCGACGGACAGGGCAGCCTCGGCGGCCTTGACCTGGCTGTGGTGGGCGCCGGAGGGGAAGCCGCACACGGTGGCGACGTGGAGGCCGTCTGCCACCTCAACGGGCAGCTTGGAGGGGGATACGCAGATGGAGTAGGTGCCCAGCTCGGCGGCTTCAGCGGCGAGGGCGGCGACGTCGGCGTCGGATGCTTCCGGCTTGAGCAGGGTGTGGTCGATGTACTGGGCGAGTTCAGCGCGCTTCATGGGACGTGGATCTCCTTAGGGTGCGAGGGGTTAGCGGGTGGGGTCGATGGTGTCGAGAATGACGCTACGCTCAGCGACCTCGGTATCGCCGATGACGACGCCCGGGGTGATGGACGCGAGAGCGTAGTCGAAGCGATCCTCGGTTTCGGTGTGCAGGGTCATGAGCTTCTGACCAGCCTGGACGCGGTCGCCGATGCCAACGTGCAGCTCGATGCCCGCACTGAGCTGCACCGGATCCTCCTTCCGGGCCCGCCCGGCGCCGAGGCGCCAGGAGCCGACGCCGATGGCCAGGGCGTCGAGCTCGGTGACGACGCCGTCGCGGTCGGCCACGAGGTCGTGGGTGTGCGGGGCCACGGGCAATGCGGCGTCCGGGTCGCCACCCTGGGCGGTGACCATGGCACGCCACGTGTCCATGGCACGACCGTCGCGCAGGGCGGCCTCGACGTCCGCGTCCGGCTGGCCGGCGGCAGCCAGCATGCGCCGGGCAAACTCACAGGTCAGCTCGACGATGTCAGCCGGGCCGCCGCCGGCGAGCACCTCGACGGTTTCGGCGATTTCTAGGGAGTTGCCGATCTTCTTGCCCAGCGGCACGGACATGTCGGTGAGCAGCGCGGAGGTGATGACACCGGCGTCGTTGCCGAGGTCAACCATGGTGCGCGCTAGCTCGCGGGCGGTGTCCAGGTCCTTCATGAAGGCACCCGAGCCAACCTTGACGTCGAGGACCAGAGAGTCCGCGCCGGCGGCGATCTTCTTGCTCATGATGGAGCTGGCGATGAGCGGGATGCAGTCGACGGTGGAGGTGATGTCGCGCAGCGCGTAGATCTTCTTATCCGCCGGGGCGAGGCCGGCGCCGGCGGAGGCAATGACGACGCCGACGTCGCGCAGGATCGACATCATGCGCTCGTTGTCGATGTCTACGGTGAATCCGGGGATGGCTTCGAGTTTGTCGAGGGTGCCGCCGGTGTGGCCGAGGCCGCGTCCGGAGAGCATAGGCACGGCGACGCCGAAGCTGGCCACCAGCGGGCCGAGCGGCAGGGATAGCTTGTCTCCTACCCCGCCGGTCGAGTGCTTGTCCGCGGTGGGGACGCCGAGGGCGCGGAAGTCCATCCTCTCACCGGAGTCGATCATGGCCTGGGTCCAGTCGACGATCTCCCGGCGGTTCATGCCGTTGAGGAAGATGGCCATGTTGAGGGCGGCGAACTGTTCGTCGCCGACGGCGCCGCGGGTGTAGGCGTCGATGATCCAGCGGATGTAGTCGGTGGATAGTTCCTCTCCGTCGCGCTTGGCGCGGATGACATCGACGGCGTCGATGCGGGTGGGGGAGCTCATGGGGGTTACTCCTTTGGGGTGAGGGGAAGCGAATCTTGTCTTGCTCCTATGGGATCGATTATCATGACCTTCAGAACATTTGTCAAACGTCAGTTTTTCATAATGTAGATCGCCTCGAAAGGGTCACCCATGGTCATTGCCACCCCACCCAGCGACGCCGAGCTGCTCGCCGCGGCCCGACGCGCCGCCGGACACTCCTACAGCCCCTACAGCCACTTCCCCGTCGGCGCCGCCATCTGGACCGGAACCGACGTCGTCACCGGATGCAACGTCGAAAACGCCGCCTACGGCGAAGCCATTTGCGCCGAACGTAATGCAGCAACGACGATGGTGTCCGGCGGTGTCACCACCATCGATACCGTCGCCGTCGTCGGCCTCAAGGCCTCGCCTTGTTACCCCTGCGGCGCCTGCCGACAGGTCCTGCGCGAGTTCGGCTGCCGGCGGGTCATCGTGGAAGGCCCTACCGGTGAGCCCATCGCCCACGACTTCGTCGACATCCTTCCCTATTCCTTCGGACCCGAAGCCCTCGGAGAGTAAAACACCATGGCACAGCTACAAGGACTTCTCGGCATCGCCGTTATTGTCGCCCTCATCATCGGACTATCGTCCTCCCGCAAGAACATCAACTGGCGCATCCTCGGCGTCGGCCTGGCCCTCCAAGTCGGCTTCGCGGTCCTCGTGCTCAAGTGGGAACCCGGCTTTCACGCCCTGGTGTGGTTCTCCAAGCAGCTGACCAAGCTCATCGACTTCACGGCCGAAGGCACCGCGTTCGTCTTCGGTCCGCTGTTCGGCGACGACATCGGCTTCGTCTTCGCCCTCAACGTGCTGCCGGTCATCATCTTCCTCGGCGCCATCATCGGCGCCATGTACTACCTGCGGATTCTCCAGTGGTTCGTGGAGATCGTCGGCACCGCCATCAACAAGGTCATGGGTGTGTCCAAGGTCGAAGGCGTGTGGGGCGCCACCGTCGTCTTCCTCGGCCAGTCCGAAGCGCCGCTGATTATCCGCCCGTGGCTGGGCAAGCTCACCCGCTCTGAGCTCTACACCTGCATGTCCGGCGGCTTCGCCTCCGTGGCCGGCTCCACCCTCATCGGCTACTCGCTGCTCGGCGCTCCCCTAGAGTTCCTCCTCGCCGCGTCCATCATGAACGCCCCGGGCTCCCTGCTCGTCGCCAAGACGCTCATGCCGGAGACCGAGGTGTCCACGGCCTCCGCCAACGTCCGCAGCGTGCGCGACGAAAAGAACAAGAACGTCATCGACGCCATCGGCTCCGGAGCCATGGACGGCGGCCGCATCGCCGTGGCCGTGGCCTGCCTGCTCATCGCCTTCGTGGCGCTCATCACCATGCTGTCGGCCATGATCGGCGGCTTCGGCTCCCTCATCGGCCAGGACGGCTGGTCGCTCGAAGGACTCTTCGGCATCCTGTTCAGCCCCGTCGCCTGGCTCATCGGCGTGCCGTGGGAGGAAGCGACCACGGTCGGTAACTTCATCGGTCAAAAGACGATCCTCAACGAGTTTGTGGGCTTCACCTCGTTCTCCGAGCACGTCGACACCCTCTCCGAGAAGTCCATCCTCCTGTCGTCCTTCGCCCTCGCCGGGTTCGCAAACCTGTCGTCCATCGCCATCCAGATCGGCTCCTTCGGCGCCCTGTGCCCCGAGCGCCGCTCCGACGTCGCCTCCCTCGGCATGCGCGCCCTCTTCGCGGGCTTCCTCACGAACCTGCTCAACGCCGCCATCGTCGGCGTCGTCATGTTCTAGCCGCTAACGGCGCACCAACTCGCCGGCGGTATCGCGATCCACCACCAGGTGGGTCGCCAAACCCATACGCAGCGCGACGTCAATCGCCGTCGCCTTCTCCTGCCCCCCGGCCACGAGGATCCGCGTGGGGCGGGTGGCCAAGTCGGCCAACGAGATACCCACCGTCCGCTCGTCGACGCTTCGTAGCGCCACCTGACCGGACTCGGTGAAAAAGCGCGAGCACACATCACCCACAGCCCGCTGCCGCAACTGCGTCATCTCCTCGTCACTGAGATACCCCAAGGTCAGCGGCAACGACTGCTGATCGATGTGGCCCACCGTGAAAATGGCCACGTCCGTCTGCCTACCCAGCTCCAGGATCTGCGCGATATGGCGATCGGATTCGACGATGCGCTTGACCTCGGGGTTATCGAAGATGACCGGCAACGGAAGCGTCCGCGCGTAGGCGTCGAAAGCCTGGCAGAACAAGGTGATGGTCTCCACGTCATTGGTGGTGGACTGGGTGTAGCTCATCCCTCCCTTGAGCTGAACAATCTCCACCCCGCTGCGCGGCGAACGCTCCAACGCCCGCGCCACCGCGTACATGGTCCGCCCCCAGGACACGCCGACGAGATCCCCGTTATGCACGTGTTCGGTGAGAAGCTGAGCGCCGGCGCGGCCCAATTCCCCCAATAGCACCTCGGCCCCCGACCTCGGCACGTCCACGATTCGAGCTTCGCTGAGCCCGACGTCGCGGTAGCGCTCCAGCAGCCGATTGGTCAGCTCGCCGCGCTGCTCGCGCGGATCATGAATCTCGATGGTGACGTACCCGCGCTCCCGGGCGAGTCCGAGGAGCTTGGCGACCGTCGGCCGGGACATCCCAATCTCTGCCGCCACCTCCGCTTGGCTCATCCCGGAGATGTAGTAGAGCTTCGCAGCGCGTAACGCCTGCTCATCGCGAGATTCCATGGTTGGCCATTCTAGCAGCCGGGCCCCCGTTTCCGAGACGCCCGGACCTTAGCCTTTCCCAGAAGCCTTCCCTAGAAACAACACAACCCGCCCCAAGATCACCATGGTGATCTCTGGGCGGGAGTGGGAAACGAGCCGAAAGACTTACTCGGACTCAGCCTCGGCGTCGGCTTCGCCGGCAGCCGCGGCGGCTTCCTCAGCCTTGCGGGCAGCCTCAGCCTCAGCAGCGGCCTTGGCCTCAGCCTCTTCCTTGGCCTTCTGCTTCTTGTCCGCGATGTCCTTGATGGTCGGGCCGTCGTTGGCCTCGGTCAGCGCCTGGTTGAACAGGTCGAGCTTGGACGGCTTCTCCTCGGCCACCTTGAGGGTGCCCTCGGCGCCCTCAAGGCCCTTGAACTTCTGCCAGTCACCGGTGACCTTCAGCAGGGCCAGAACCGGCTCCGTCGGCTGCGCGCCGACGCCCAGCCAGTACTGGGCACGGTCAGAGTCGATGCGGATGACCGACGGCTCTTCCTTCGGGTGGTAGATACCAATGTTCTCGATGGCGCGGCCGGAGCGACGGGTGCGGGCGTCGGCAACGATGACACGGTACTGAGCGTTACGGATCTTACCGATACGCTGAAGCTTGATCTTGACAGCCATGATGGCTCCTTTAACTCTTGAGTAGTCACTGGGCAGTTCTGACGTTGGCCAGGTGTTCTTTACTTGGCCAACCGGTTCAACCCTCGGATTCGACTGCGCGTGACAGACCGGCCGACCGTAGTCGGTGTCGGCGTAACGCAGCTGCTTTGACGCGAGGATTGAGCTTACCTGCCGCTGCCACGGATCCCCAAACCAGCACTTCATGCCATGACCACAATAAATACGATTCGAAGTCCGCCGTACAGTACCCTCATTCACATCATTGATCCTTAATACCCGTGTTAACCTCGAGGACTTGAAGCATGGCTCGAACAACCAGGAAACCCCTGGTCGGAACAACAACGATGCTCAGCGTCTTGCTGGGCCTGGTGGCGTGGGTAGCCTACCGGTACTTGGTGGCCTACGACGGGCCTAAGAACCCCTTGACCTGGGTCATCCCCGTGGATTTGGCCATCTATCGCATGGCCGGCGCCGAAATGCTGCGCGGCGGATTGCTGTACGACACCGCCTACGTCTTCGACCTTACCCTTTACTTACCCGCCCTTTTCCAGCCTGCTCTTCGAGCTCCTCACGCCACTGTCGGATAGGCAATTGGTCATCGCGTGGCAAGGCGGCACCATACTCAGTCTCGCCGTCGTTCTCCTGCTGGTCCTGCACGAGCGCCGCGTGCCGTTAGGTGTCACCTCACTGGCCCTCGTGGCCCTGACGACGATTGCGCTACTCGCCACCGAGCCGCTGTCGGGAAGCCTGTTCTTCGGTCAGATCAACCTCTTCCTCATGTTGCTCGCCGCCGTCGACATCCTGCCGCGACGCTGGCGCCTGCCCGGCATCGGCGTTGGCCTAGCAGCCGGCATCAAACTGACCCCCGCCTACCTGGGCCTGGTGTTCCTCCTGGAACGCCGCTGGGGCGCCGCAGTGGGGTCAGTGGTGACCTTCCTCGCCACCGTCGCCATCGGCTTCCTGGGGGTTCCCGACGCGTACTCCTACTGGACCGAGAAGATGCTCAATTCCTCTCGGATTGGCGATCACCTCAACCCCGGTGCACAGTCCCTACGCCCGGTCTTCGACCGCGAGTTCGGCATTGATTCCACGCTCGTGTGGATTCTGGCCGTCCTCGTGGTCACCGCCGTGGCGGCGGCCGCCGTCGGGCAGGCGGTCGCCCGCGACGACCGAACCACCGCCCTTTCGCTCGCCGGCATCGGCGCGTGCCTGGTCTCCCCGTTCTCGTGGTTCCACCACTGGGTGTGGGTTCTGCCGATGGCCTTTGGCTTCATGATCGGCGTCAACCGTTTTCTTGCGGACCGGTGGACCTTTACCGGCGGTCACCAGCTAGCCGGGGCGGCGTCGGTGGCCGCCTTGGTCCTCCCCCTCGTGCCTTTTGTTAGCCACGTCATGATCGACGCCGCCCAGTCGCGTTTCTATACCGCGGCTGGGTTCGCCTTCCTGGTGTGCTACCTGGTCGGGTCGCTTATTTCTTCCCGCGTAGCCGCTCCATCGCCGCATTAAGGTCGAAGGAACCGGCGCTCGGCGCGGCGGGCTTCTCTTCCGCGGCGGGCTGCGGCTTAGGTTGCGGCTGCTTCGGGGCCTTCGACGCGGCCGGCTTCTGGGTAGCGGCCGGCTTCTGCGGCGCCGGCGAGGCCTTGGCAGCCGGTGCGGAGCCACCCAGCCCCGGGAACCCGCCCATGCCAGGCAAGCCGCCACCCAAGCCGGGCAGACCGCCACCCATGCCCGGCAGGCCACCGCCGGCCTCCATCTGCTGAGCCATCTTCTGCAGCTGGGCCATATCCATGCCGCCCATGCCCGGTCCGCCCATGCCCGGCAGCTGCGGCTGCCGCGGCTTATTCTTCACGGGCTTGCGCTTGCCCTTCTTATTCTTGCGGCCCTTGGGCTTCTTCTTCGTGGCGGAACGTTGCATCCCGCCCATGCCCATCTGGCCGGCCATCTTCGTCATCATCTTCTTGGCCTCGAAGAAGCGCTCGACGAGCTGGTTGACGTCGGAGACGCTCACGCCGGAGCCATTGGCGATGCGCTTGCGGCGCGACGCGTTGAGGATCTTCGGGTCCTCTCGCTCCGCCGGGGTCATGCCGCGGATGATGGCCTGGATGCGGTCCAGCTGCTTCTCATCGACCATGTCTGCGATGTCGTTCATCTGCTTGCCGCCGGGCAGCATCTTGAGGATGTTGCCCAGGGGGCCCATCTGTCGGATCATCATCAGCTGGTCCAGGAAGTCCGTGAGGGTGAGCTCGCCTGAGCCGAGCTTGGCGGCCGCGGCCTCGGCCTTTTGCTGGTCCATGACCGCTTCGGCCTGCTCGATGAGGCTGAGGACGTCACCCATGCCGAGGATGCGGCTGGCCATGCGCTCGGGGTGGAAGATGTCGAAGTCGTCGAGCTTCTCACCAGTGGAGGCGTAAAGGATCGGCTTGCCGGTGATCTCCCGGATGGACAGGGCCGCGCCGCCGCGTGCGTCACCATCGAGCTTGGTGAGCACCACGCCGGTGAAATCGACGCCGTCGGCGAAGGCCTTGGCGGTGGTGACGGCATCCTGGCCGATCATCGCATCGATGACGAACAGGACCTCGTCGGGGTTGACGGCGTCGCGGATGCTGCGCGCCTGGTTCATGAGTTCCTCATCGATACCCAGCCGGCCGGCGGTATCGATAATGACCACGTCGTGCTGGTCACGCCGCGCCTGCTCGACGCCCTGTCGGGCCACCGCCACGGGGTCGCCGTGCGAGGTGCCCATGACGTGCTCGTGGGTGTCCACCGAGGTCCCCGGGTCCGGGGCGAAGGTCTTCACACCGGCGCGTTCGCCGACGATCTGCAACTGCTGCACCGCGCCCGGGCGCTGCAGGTCACAGGCCACCAGCATGGGGGTGTGCCCCTGCTTCTCCAGGTGCCGGGCGAGCTTGCCCGCCAGGGTGGTCTTACCCGCACCCTGAAGGCCGGCGAGCATGATGACGGTCGGCGGGTTCTTCGCCAGGCTCAGCCGGCGGGTCTCTCCGCCCAGGATGGCGATGAGCTCATCGTTGACGATCTTGACGACCTGCTGCGCCGGGTTGAGCGCGGCGGACACCTCTGCGCCCTTGGCTCGGTCCTTGATGCGCTTAATGAAGGCGCGGACCACGGTCAGTGAGACGTCAGCCTCCAGCAGCGCCAGCCGAATCTCGCGGGCAGTAGCGTCGATATCAGCGTCGCTGAGCTTGCCCTTTCCGCGGAGACCCGCCAGGGCGTTTGTCAGGCGATCAGACAGTGACTCAAACACGTGGTTCGTTCCTCGCGTTTCAACTAGACATCAAGTGATTACTAACCTCCCCAGCCTAGCGTGTCCCCAATACGGCGGTCACATCCCGTTCCACCCGCGCACGGTCGACGGCCTGCGGGAATGCCACCTGAAGGATCGTCGTCCCGCCGGGGTTGAAGCCCGAGAGCCAGGACACCTCCCCCAAGACGTTAAGCACCGCGGCGGTCGTGCCCCGCGAATCGGGCACCCGCAGCTCCACCACCCTGCCCGAGTGCCAGTGGAAGGTAACCGGGCCGGGCTCGGGGGCCTGGATGGACTCGTACACCCCGGAATGAAACGCCCGGACCAGCATCTCTTCGTCGGCGGCATCGGAGAAGGACTCGGTGAGCGGGCGGACGTCGGCCTCCGCCAGGTAGCCCTGCTCCCCGGAGACTACGCGGAGGGACTCCATGACCCACGCTTTCGCGTCGAGCACCGCCATCATCCGCTTGATGTCACCGCGGTCCGTCGCGCGCCAGAAGACGGTGAGATAGGGCGCGTGGTCCCGGCGCCGCAGGCCAACATCGCGGGGGACGCTAACCAGCGGCTGGTGCGGGGTGATCCGCGCCAGTGCCCGCGTTGCCTGGCGCGTGACGATGTCGATGAAGCGCCGCAGCGACCGGGTGAGCACACCCGGGCCGGTCGCTTGGGCATCGGCGATGGCGAGCTTGGCCAGCAGTTCCACGGTGAGGCGGTCGTAGTGGCAGGCCTCCACGACCGCCTCGGCGGCCTGCGGGTCCCAGGGATCGAGGCGCGTTGCGAGCCGCGCCAGGGTGGTGTGCTCGGCGACGAGCGTCTGCACCCGGGAGCGGTCCAAAATGTTTAGCCGCAGCCGCGCCGCCATCCGGGCGACGAATTCAGCGCCGACGTCCTCGTGGGGGCGGTCGTAGCCTTTGCCCAGATCATGGTAAAGGGCGGCGAGCAAGAGCAGGTCGGGTCGCGCGACCTCGGTGCGCGTCGCCGCGCACTGCGCCACGGTCGCGAGGAGATGCTGGTCAATGGAATGCGTGTGGCTCGGCTCATTCGGCATCCGCCCCGCCACGTGCGCCCACTCCGGAACCAGCCGCGTCCACAGCCCGTAACGGTGAAGGTCGTTGATGACGTTGCCGCTGTGCCTCGGGGACGACAGCAGCGCCAGGAAGTCCCGTGCGGCCGGAGCAGTGAACGGGCCTGAAGGCACGGGCACGGCGTCGAGCTGGCGCAGCGTCGACGCCGCGATGGGCAAACCATATCGCGCCGCGGCGGCGCCGACGCGCGGCACCAGCCCGGGGTCGGACAAGTTCGGGTTTCGCGCCAGATGGACCTCCCCGTCGCGTTCCACGACGTCCAGGGCCAACGGCACGGCCGGCACGGCCCGCGGTCGTGAACTCCTGGCCGAGGTCCGGGCTGATGCCAAAGCGCGGGCGGAGGCCAGGGCTGCGGTGAGCGCCTCGTCAACGTCACGGCCGGTGGCGGCCACGGCGGCGCCGAGCTCGTAGCGGTCGGCAAAGCCGAGATCCTCGGCGATGTCGGCGGCAAACTCGGGATCGAGGATGTCGCGGCGGCGACGTGCGGCGTCGTGCAAGGCGGAGCGGACCTTCACGAGGAGGCGGCGCTGATCGTCAAGGCGTGGGGTGTCCGCGACGTTGGCCAGGGCCAGCGCCCGGGCCAGGTCGATATCGCGCAGCCCACCCCGGCCGTGCTTGAGGTCCGGGCGGGTCATGGTCACCAGCGAACCGGATCGGTGCCACCGGGCGACGGCCAGCTCGATGATGCTCGGCAGTCGCTGGGCGATCGTGGCGCGCCACTGCGTGAGGAGCAACTGGCGGGCGGTGGCGGTGAGCTCCGGGTCGCCGGCGAGGTGGCGCAGGTCGAGCAGCGCCAACGCCGACCGGACGTCGGCGGCGGCCACGTCGGCGCATTCCTGCGGCGTGCGCACCACCGCGTCGAGGTGGCGCGGCGAGTTCCATATCGGGTACCACACGTCCTGAGTGTCGGGAACGTCACCGGGATAATGCAGCAACACCAGATCGAGGTCCGAGTGGGCGGTGAGCTCGCCGCGCGCGAGCGAACCGGTGGCGGCCAACGCCGTCGCCGGCGGCAGGACCAAGGACTCGATGATCTCCTGTGGGTCCACTTACAGAGCGGCGTCGTCGCGGTCGCCGGTACGCACGCGGATCACTCGCTCAACATTGGTCACCCACAGCTTTCCGTCGCCGATCTTGCCGGTGTACGCCGCGCGGACGATGGCCTCACACACGTCGTCGACGGCCGCGTCGGACACCACCACTTCCACCTTGACCTTGGGCACGAAGTCGGTGGCGTACTCGGCTCCCCGGTACACCTCGGAATGCCCGCGCTGCTGGCCGAAACCCTGGGTTTCGGTCACCGTCATCCCGTGGATGCCCAGCTGGTCCAGCTCCTCCCGGACGTCGTTGAGGGTGAAGGGTTTGATGACTGCGGTGATGAGCTTCATGTCGGGGTTTCTCCTCGTCTTAACGTGTCAGCGGCTAACCTAGCAGGGCGTCGACAAAGCCCTCGACCTCGAAGGGGGCGAGATGGTCCGCGCCCTCGCCGAGGCCAACAAGCTTGACCGGAACGCCCAGCTCTTCTTGCACGTGGAACACAATGCCGCCCTTGGCGGTGCCGTCGAGCTTGGTGAGCACCACGCCGGTGATGTCGACGACGTCTTTAAACACACGGGCCTGCATGAGGCCGTTCTGGCCGACGGTCGCGTCGATGACCAGCAACACCTCGTCAACGTGGGACTTCTTCTCCACCACGCGCTTGACCTTGCCCAGCTGATCCATAAGCCCGTGCGAGGTGTGCAGACGCCCGGCGGTGTCGATGAGCACGACGTCGGCCTGCTGTTCGATGCCGCGGGCAACGGCGTCGAACGCGACCGACGCCGGGTCGGCGCCCTCGGCACCTCGGACGGTAGTGGCGCCGACGCGCTTGCCCCACGTCTCTAGCTGGTCCGCGGCCGCAGCGCGGAACGTATCCGCCGCCCCGAGCACCACCTTGTGCCCCAGGGACACGAGCACGCGGGCGAGCTTTCCGGTGGTGGTGGTCTTGCCCGTGCCGTTGACGCCCACGAGCAGGATCACGGCCGGCTTACCGTCGACGGGCTGGGCCTTGAGCGAGCGGTCCAGCTCGGGACGCCCGGCTTCGATGAGGGTCTCACGCAGCATGGCGCGGGCCTGCGCCTCGTCGGCAACGCCGCGCTCGGCGATCTTCTCCCGTAGGCGCTCGGTCACCCTCATCGTAAGATCCGCGCCGAGGTCAGCCATGATGAGGGTGTCTTCGATCTCCTCCCAGGCGTCCTCGTCAAGGTCACCGGCGGTGAGGATGCCGAGCAGACCCTGGCCGAGGGCATTCTGGGAGCGAGACAACCGCCCGCGCAACCGGCCGATGCGCCCGGCGGCCGGCTCGATGTCATCGAGGGGTTCCGGCGCCGGAGCAGGTACCGTGTCCGGAACCGGCGTGGCGTCGACGGCTTCGGTGACCGCGTCCTCGGCGACGACCGCTGCGTGCGCGGCCTCCACTGCCTGAGACTCTGCGTCCTCGGCAGGCTCGACCGGCTGAGTAACCTCGACCGGCGGCGCAGGCTCGGCCGGCTCGGCGACGTCGACCGCGACCTCCGGGTCCTGCGGCAGCGGCACAGGCGATACCTGCTCAACAGGTTCCACCGGCTGCGCCGGCACGGGGATGCGCTTCTTGTCCGCGTCCCCCAGGGTCGCCTGCGTGAAGTTAAACCCGCCCACTGCCTGGTAATTGCCGGACTTTTGCTCCTGGGTTAATTCCTTCGGCTCCGCCTCCTTGGCGAAGCTGACGGTCTTGGCGGATTTGCGCTTCTTGCCGACGATGACGACCGCGCCGATGATGACCGCCAGCACCACGACAATGGCGACGATGACCAGCAGCAGGGTCGAATCAATACCAAACAGGGTTGCGTTCATGCCCTCATGGTACCGGCCGGGGCTACCTGCCTGCGTACACCTCCGCTAGCACCATCGCCTCCGCCGCGATGAGGTCGCCCGTGACCAGGTCGGGAACCAAATCCGCCAGCTTCGACCACGCCAACGCGGACTCGTCCAGCAGCTGCGTCTTGCTCAGTTGCCCGTGAGCTCGCATGCGCGCAGCCAGGGCAAACACGATAGACACCACGGGGGCGAGCGCCCACCGGTTCTTCGGATCTTCGGTGTCGACGCCATCGAGCTTGTCGAAGCGGACGTTAGCAGCGTTGTAGAGGCCTCGATTCGCCCCGCGCAGCGCTCTCAGCAGCTTCACCGACCGGGGAATGAGGTCATACTCGGTGAGCAGGTCACCGAGCTGCTCGCGCTGGTCAAAGGCGGCGAACACCGCGAGCAGACGGGTCGTATCGTCCATGATGGCGCCGGGCACGATCTCCGAGCGCTTGAAGAACATGTCCAGCAACGCCTGCTGCTGTGCCGGCGGCATCTGGGCGATCTGAACGGTGGAGGCGTCAATGCAGGCGCTGTCCAAGGTGGTGTCCCGCCCGGTCGCGAGCGTGTTGACGGCATTCTTGCCCGCCACCGTGGTCAGTTGAGAGCGGATGGCCCGCAGACTCGTAGCATCCTCGGAGTCGAACACCGCCGGCAGTCCAGCCAGCAGCTGCAGGGCACTGATCCACGGGCTGCGGTGCAGTTCCGAGACGTCGCCGCCCACGGCCTCGCCGGCGAAGTCACCGAAGACCAGCCCGGAGGCGATGATCCGGCCCGGCTGCAAGCGCGCCGGGACGAGGGACTCCGACAGCCCTCTCAAGGCTGCTTCCGGGTTGGCGACCAGTGCCTTGTGCGCCACGGGAACCTCGGCGGCCACGTAGTCCCACAGCAGCGGGAAAATGGTTGGGTCGGTGGGAGTGTCCTCCGTTTCACCGGCGAAGAAAGCGGACAGCTGAGCCCACCCCTCGCGCTGAGCGGTGTAGTACCCCGGCTGGGACAAAGTCACCGCTGAGGAGCTGGGGGCTTGCGGGGCGCGCATCGCCGCGAAGGGGTCATCCACGAAGATCTGGACGAGCAGGTCGCCGGCGTCGACGAGCGACTCCGGCAACGCGGTACGCTCGCCGATCGGCCGCAGCGTCGTGCCCAACGCCCAGGGCGCGGTGGCCAGCCACACCCAAGCACCGAGCCGGGTCGCGTCGCGGGCGCCGGTGACGACCAACTCCCCGCCGTCGAGCTCTACTCCCGTGACGGCCGGGACCCCGACCAGGTCGACGATGCGCACGGAGACGCGCTTGTCACTGACCTTGTCGACCCATTCCAGCTCAATCCGGCCGGTCATGACCGCCGTTGCCGAGGCCGCGATGGCGGCCATGGGCGCCGAGTAGGTGGTACCGCCGTCGCGGCTGACGAGCTTCTGATTGCGCATGGGGGTGCCGTGCTGATTGCGTACGGACACGCGCGGGTCGCCGATGGCACGCGGCAGACGAATCTTGAGCTCCCCGCGGGCGGCGAGCTCGTTGGGGCGCACGGCCAGGCGCGTCGAACGCCACCCGGTCGCTCCATTGGCTAGCGGCAGCTCGAAGAGCAGCTGTGGCGGGCTGAAACGCAGCGGAAGCTGATCGCCGGCGTCCGTCGTGATCGTCAGGTCCGTGGCGGCGGCGTCGGGGGCGACGGTGATGCGCCGGGGGCTGACGTCGAAGGTCTTGTCATCGTGGTAGATGTTCAACCCCGCCCCGGTGAGTCCGCCGGGGCCGGGAATGCGGAAGGACTGACAGATCCCGTCGTAGACCACGTCCGTGGTCATCCCCTCGACGATTGCGTAGCGGTGACGGAAGGATTCGTTGCGGGGGCCGCGCAGCCGGATGAGGTACTCCCCCACCCACGGGGTGTCCCAGGCCTCGGGGTCAAAGATGTCGAAGGCGCCACCCTCCGCCGGGATTTCCAGCGCCTCCGGGCCGGCGACCAATTCTCCTTCCTCGCCGAGCCCGGCCAGGGCCGCGATGGACAGGTACCAGTATTCGGTGTCGCCGGAAACCGTCGCCGGGAACTCCGCCACCAGGGAGGCGTTGTGCACCGGCAGCCCGGCGGTGGATTCCACGAAGGGAATCTCGGAATCCGCCGGGTGGGCGAAAACGACGCGCTGGCGCGGGTCGATGCAGCGTACCTGCTCGACGTTGTCCGTCACGGAGTCGCCGTCGCGGACCAGTTTGAGTGAGGAAGCATCGGAGGTGTCCAGGCGGCGTGCCGACCACCCTTCCCAGCCGTCAATGGGGAAGCGTTCGAGCTCGGTGTGATCGCGCTCGGCGATGACGTCGTAGAGCCGGGCGTCGTCCGGGCACACCGCGAACAGCTCCGGGTAGTGCAGCGATACCTTGTCGTTGAGGCTGGCGCCGCCGGGGGCGAAAACGATGAGGGGATCGGCGGAGTCGACGACGGCGGTGACCCACTCCAGGTCGTGATTGACGTCGGTAATCATCACCTCACGGGTGGCTTGAGCAACGGTGACGTCGAGGATCTCCGAGTAGGGCGACGTGGTGCCGCGGGGGCTGCTGGTGCGGTAGACGCGCGTGGTGCCGTCGACGGCGAGACGCCACTGCACTTCCTCGTGCCCGTCGAGCTTCTGTTCGGGCAGGCGCACGCAGACCTTGCGGCGGGGAAGGTCCAGCACCAGCCGGGGACGCATTTCGCGCACGCTGACGCCAACGGCGTCGTAGCGTTCGGCGGTGCCCACCGGCCGCTCGCGGTACTCCGCGACCACGGCTTCCTCGATCAGCTGCGGCAGTCGAGGCTCCGGCCATTCGGCTCGACGCACCCGCCACGTTCCGCGGTTGTCGACGATGAAGGCCCGCAGCGCGAGGATCCGCTCGACGATCTCCTCGATGCGCTCCCCGCAGGTGGCGGCAATGTGCGCGGTGGCTGGGTAGTCCTCGTCTTCGGCTAGCGCGGCGACGGTGGCTTGCGCGTCCTCGTGGGCGTCGACGAGCTCGAGAACCCGCGCGATGGCTGCGCCGGTGATACCGGCGTGCCACAGCAGCACGTGCACCGGGTCGTCTAGCTCGGCCGGCACCGTCAGTCCGTGCTCCGTGAGCAGCGGAACCACCAGCTCGGCGACGGCCGCGGCGTCGTCCTCCTCGGCGGCCAGCCCCAGTCCACCGAGGTACTCGGCGAACAGCGAGGACGGCTCCACGACGCGGGAGGCGCGGGCATACAGCGACGCGAGCGTCAGCCCCGGAGTGCGAACGAGCACATCGGCGACGCCGTCGCCACTATCCGCGCATTGGGCGGCCACGAAGACGCCGAAGAAGCGGTCGATGCGCTCCAGCTCGTCGGAACTCAGCGGCAGCTGAGAGAGCCGATCGATGCTTTTGAGATCTCCCGCGCAGGCCATCTCGGTACGAAACGCCCATCCGAGCAAAACCTGGCCGGCGCCGGCATCGTTGGTGTTCACAAGGCTCCTTACATATCTGCAGTCGTGATCGCTAACTGTGGTCGCTTCTGGGGCCGGCAGCGGCCGCCCGACACCAGTGGAGAGTCTACTCAGAGACCGGGCGCATGCGTTGACTGATGACCCGGGTGACACCGTCGCCGCGCATGGTGACTCCGTAGAGGACATTGGCCACGTCCATCGTTGGCTTCTGGTGGGTGATGACGATGAGCTGCGAATCGGCCCTCAGCTGCTCAAAGAGCGCGATGAGCCGGCGCAGGTTGACGTCGTCGAGCGCGGCCTCCACCTCGTCCATGACGTAGAAGGGACTCGGCCGGGCCCGGAAGATGGCCACGAGCATCGCCAACGCCGTCAAGGACTTCTCCCCTCCCGACAGCAGCGACAGGCGCTTGACCTTCTTTCCCGGGGGCCGTGCCTCCACCTCAATGCCGGTGGTGAGCATGTCTTCCGGGTCGGTGAGCACAAGCCGGCCCTCCCCGCCGGGAAAGAGGATGGAAAACACGGTGGGGAATTCCGCCTCGACGTCGCGCCACGCGTCGGTGAACAGGGTGAGGATGTGCTCGTCGACGTCCTCAATGACGGCCGTGAGATCCGCGCGGGCCTTGACCACGTCCGCCAGCTGGGTGGACAGGAAGGAGTAGCGCTCCTCAAGGGCCTTGTATTCCTCTAGGGCTAGCGGGTTGACCTTGCCCAGGGAGCGCAGGTCCCGCTGCGCCTGGGTGAAGCGGGCGCGTTCGGCGTCGCGGTCAAAGTCCGGGCCGGGACTGTGCTCGCGAAGCAGGTCGGCGATGGCGATGCCGAGTTCGTCTGCGGTCTTGGCTTCCGCCTCTTCGGCTCGCACCTGGGCCTGGGATCGAGCGATCTCGGCCGCGTGTGCGGCGGCGGTCAGCTCGTCGAGCTGCCGGCGAAGCGCGCTGACCTCGTGCCGCACCGCGCTCGCCGCCTCCTGAGCGCGCGTGCGCTCGCGAAGCAGCTCGTCGCGTCGAGCGGTGGCGGTCTCTAAGGCGTCGGCGGTGCGGTGGGCCAGTGCGTGTGCGTGCTCGGCGACGGCGGCGGCCAGCTCTCCGGCGCGGCGCCGGGCCACCATCGCCCGTTCGTGGCGAGCTTTCGCCTCGCGTTCCTGCTTAGCCTGGCGGCGCAGCGCTTCGGCCTTACCGGCGTGTTGCCCGGCGCGCTCAGTGGCGCTGCGTAAGTCCAGCTGCGCCTCCATTTCCATGGCCTTGATCTGGGTGAGCGCGGCGGCGGCACGGTCCCGATCGGCGGTCGAGGCCTCCGGTGGGGCGTCGTCGTGCTCGACGTGGGCTAGGCGGTCGCGGGCGTCGGCGTGGTCGGATCGCAGCGTCGCGAGGCGGGCCTCGGCCTCGGCGGCGCGCTGGGCGTGGCGTTCGTGTTCGGCGACGGCTTTTTCGGCCTGGCTGAGCAGACGGTCGTGGTCGCGTTGCCACGTCGCGATGGCGGTGTCGTGGTCGCGTAGCGCGGCGGTCGCGGCCGCGGCGGCGACGCGGGCGTCGTCGGCGGCCAGCCGGGCGCCTTCGAGGGTGCCGGAGAGCTCATCGAAGGCGGCGGTGGCTTCGGTGAGCAGTTCGGTGGCCTCGGCGATGTCAGCGGTGACCTCGACGGTGCTTACGGCCCCCATTCCGGTGGCCACCCACCCTTCGCCGAGCAGCACCCCGGCGGGGGTGACGGCGCGCAGCCGGGGGTCGGCGTCGACGACGGCGCGGGCGGCGGCCACGTCGTCGACGAGGACGACGTCGGCGAGCAACCGGTTGATCGCCGGCGCGATTGAGGCGTGGACCTCGATGGCGTCGAGTAACCAGCGCGCCCCGGCCGGGAGCGTGGCGGTGATTCGCCAGGGGTCGTGCGCGCCGTCGCGGTGGTCGACGAGGACGGTGCGACGGGCGTCGGTGAGTTGTTCGACGATCTCCTCGGTGACGTTTCCGGCCAGGGCCTCCGCGTGAGGGCCGAGGGCGGCGGCGACGGCCGCGCCGAGGCTGGCGTCGGCGCTGAGAGCGGCGGCGATGGGGGCGAAGTCGGCGCCGAGAATATCCGCGGCGTGGCTCGTCGGCGCGGTGGCCTGGAGCGTGTCGATCTTCGCGCGCAGGGAGAATACGACGCGTTCGCGTTGGCGTTGGAGCTCGCGTAGCTCGTCGAGGCGGGCGTCTGCGGCGCGGGACTCAGCCGTGGCCTGCGCGTGGGCGTCCTCGATCGGCTGGCGTTCGGCGCGCAGGCGGTCGAGCGTGGTTGCGGCGGTGTCGGCGTCGTCGCGGGCGGCGCGGACGCGGGCTCGGGTGTCGGCGAGGGTGTCGTCGGCCCGGGCGATTTCCGCCTCGGCGGCGCTGATCTGCCGGGCGAGGGATTCCTCCGCGGCGATGAGGCGGACGAGCCCCTCGCGACGATCGGCAAGGGCGCGCAGGGCGGCGAGGTGCTCGGCCTCGGCGGCGGCGAAAGCCTCTTGGTGCTCGTCGACTTTGTCTCTGATGCTGTCGAGGCGTTCGACGGCCTCTTCGGCGGCGGCGATGAGCTCCTCGTGTTCCTCGTCAGCTAGGCGGGCGCGGGCGTCGAGGTCGTCCGGGTCGACGCCGCCGTAGGCGGTGATCCCGGCGGCCGCGGTGGAACGTTCCTCGGCGACGCGAATCGTGGCCGCCAGCCGCTCGGCGAGTGTGGACAGGCGGTACCACAGTTGCTGGGCTTCCTCGGCCTGCGGGGAGAGCTCGCCCAGGCGGGCGTCGTACCCCTGCTCGCGGTGGGTGGCCTCGGCGAGCGCCTCCGTCGCCGCGGTGACGCGGGCGGCGTGGAGGTCGGCGGTGCGGGTGGCGTCGGCGAGCTCCGTGCGAAGCGTGACGACGCGATCCCCGGCCAGGGCGAGGCGGGCGGCGCGCAGGGTGGCTTGGACGGTGGCGGCTCGGCGGGCAGCCTCTGCTTGGCGCGCCAGGGGGGTCAGCTGCTTGCCCAGCTCGTCGGTGAGGTCTTGCAGTCGGTCCAGGTTGGCCTGCATGGACTGGAGCTTGCGCTGCGCTTTTTCCTTCCGGCGGCGGTGTTTGAGGACGCCGGCGGCTTCCTCGATGTAAGCGCGTCGTTCTTCCGGTCGGGAGGCAAGGATGTCGCCGAGCTTGTTCTGGCCGACGATGATGTGCATCTCCCGGCCGATGCCCGAGTCGCTGAGCAGCTCCTGGATATCCATGAGGCGGGCGCGGGAGCCGTTGATTTCGTATTCGCTCGCGCCGTCGCGGTACATGCGCCGAGTGATGGAGACCTCGGTGTAGTCGATGGGCAGCTTGCCGTCGGAGTTGTCGATGGTGAGGGTCACCTCGGCGCGGCCGAGGGGTGGGCGATCGCCGGCGCCGGCGAAGATGACGTCTTCCATTTTCCCGCCGCGCAGGTTCTTCGCGCCTTGTTCCCCCATCACCCAGGTCAGCGCGTCGACGACGTTCGATTTGCCGGATCCGTTGGGCCCGACGACGGCGCAGATGCCCGGTTCGAAGGCCAGGGTGGTCGCGGACGCGAAGGATTTGAAGCCCTTGAGCGTCAACGATTTCAGGTGCATTGCCACGAGCTTAGCGCAGGGTTGTCGCTGGCTGTGAGTTGGAAAGGAGATGCTTTGATACCGCTATGTTTGTTTGCAAACAGATTCAAAGGCACCTATCGTTGGCCAGACAACTTTCGACAAGCAAAGGAGATTTCCGTGCACAAACGCCGCACCGTCGGAAGGTCAGGCAGGTGGACACCGTGAAGACCCTCCTCATCGCCAACCGCGGAGAGATCGCCGAAAGGATCATTCGCACTGCCCGGGAGCTCGGCATTACCACCGTCGTCGGCTACAGCGACGGCGACCGGGACGCGGGCTTCGTCGCCCTCGCCGACCACGCCTACGCCCTCGGCGGCACCCACGCCGGCGAGACCTACCTCAACGTCGCCAAGCTCCTCGACCTCGCTCGTCGCAGTGGCGCCGATGCGGTCCACCCCGGCTACGGCTTCCTCTCCGAATCCGCGGACTTCGCCGCCGCCGTCATCGATGCCGGCCTGACATGGGTCGGCCCCGATCCGACGGTGCTCGCTGGCACCGGCGATAAAATCGCCGCCCGCCACCTAGCCGACCGGGTCGGCGTAGCCACCGTTCCCGGCGTGTCCGAGCCGGTACGCGACGCAACCGATCTTCGACACTTCGCCGCCGACCACGGCTTTCCCATCCTCGCCAAACAAGCCGACGGCGGCGGTGGGCGCGGGATCGTCGCGCTACGCACCCCGGGCGACATCGACCGTTTCGTGCGCCACCCGCAGTTTCCCACCCGCTCCTACTTCGTCGAAAAGCTCATCGGTAACGCCCGCCACATCGAGGTTCAATGCGCCCGAGACGCCGCCGGTCACTTCGCCGCCGTGTCCACCCGGGACTGCTCGCTGCAACGACGCAACCAGAAGCTCATCGAAGAGGCCCCGGCCACCGGACTGAAAGAGGAGGCCACCGCCTACCTCACCGACGCCGCCCACGCCCTGTGCGAAGGCGTCGGACTAGTCGGGCTGTGTACGTGCGAGTTCCTCGTCGAGCCAGGCGCGACCGGTGAAGACGGGATCTACTTCCTGGAAATCAACCCCCGCCTGCAGGTCGAGCACCCGGTGACTGAGGAGGTCGCCGGCGTGGACCTCGTCGCCTGGCAGATCGCCATCGCCCGCGGGCAGGATCTCCCCGAGCGTCCGGCCCCGCGCGGGCACAGCCTGGAGTTTCGCATCACGTGCGAAGACCCCACCCAGGAGATGAAGCCCACCGGCGGGACCATCGAGCGGCTTCGGTGGCCGGTGGGCCCCGGGGTGCGCATCGACTCCGGTGTCACCGCCGGCGACGCGGTCTCCGCGGACTTCGACCCGATGATCGCAAAGATCATCGTCACCGGCCCGACTCGCGAGCGAGCCGTGGCCCGGGCCCGGCGCGTGCTCTCCGAGTTCGAGCTCGTCGGCATCCCCACTCCCGTGCCGCTGTATCAGAGCATCCTCGCCACCGACGCCTTCGCGTCGCAGCGCTACTCCACCCGTTGGTTGGAAGAGGGCTTCCTGCCGAACTGGCCCGGAGTCGCGGGCACCACTCGCGCTCGGGGCAACGAGGACGAGACAGCTCCCCAACCCGGGCACTGGCGAGAGATCGTCGTCGAGATTGACGGAAAGCGCACCGTGGTGGGTCTGCCTTCGGAACTGCTGCCCGGCGCCACCTCGACCACACCCGAGCCGCTTCGTCGAGCAGCCCAGCGCATCCGTCGCGCCGCCCGGCGCGTGCATCGACCCAAGGACGCCGCCCCCGTCACCGGGGAGGTCCGCTCCCCTATTCAAGCGATCGTCAGCGGCATCGCCACCAACGTCGGCGCCGAGGTCGACGAGGGCGAACTCTTGCTCACCCTCGAGGCCATGAAGATGGAGACCTACGTCTGCGCGCCGTGCGCCGGCACGGTGGAGTCCATCGCCGTGACCGCGGGAGACTCCATCAACGCCGAGGACCTGCTCGTCACCATCCACGCCGCCTCAGCAGCCACCCCCACCGAGGAGTCCTAGCCCATGGCACCTATCATCCGCGACAACTTCACCGCCGTGCGTGCCGAACTCAGCGAACGCGCCGAACAGCGCGCCCGGCAGCGCCAGCACCCGAAGGGCAAGCTCACCGCTCGTGAGCGCATCGAGGCGCTCGTCGACGCCGGCAGCTTCCACGAGATCGGCCGCTTCGCCGGCGGCGACGTCTCTGAAGGGTTCTCCGGGGCGGCCGTCGTCACCGGCCTCGGGCGGGTCGACGGCCGCCAGGTGGCCGTGTACGCCCAGGACTTTTCCATCATGGGCGGAACCCTCGGCGAGGTGGAGGGCGAGAAGATCATCGCGCTCATCGACCACGCTCTCACCTTGCGGGTTCCGGTCATCGGCATCCAGGACTCCGGCGGGGCCCGCATCCAGCAGGGTGTGCGCGCGCTGCGCCAGTACGGCCGGCTCTTCCGCAAGACGTGCCAAGCGTCCGGGGTCATCCCGCAGATTTCCCTCGTCTTCGGCCCTTGCGCTGGCGGCGCCGTGTACCTGCCCGCCCTGACGGATTTCGTCATCATGACCCGGGAGAACTCCCACATGTTCGTCACCGGCCCCGACGTCGTCCGGGCCACCACCGGAGAGGAGGTCAGCTTCGACGCACTCGGCGGCGGCGAGGTGCACTCAAGCATCTCCGGGGTGGCGCACTACCTCGCCGAGGACGAGCATGACGCCCTCGACTACACCCACGCGCTGTTGTCCTACCTGCCGTCGCACTCGCAGGCGCCCGCCCCTCGCTTCGGCTACGATCCGGCCACCGATGCCCGTCCGCTCATCGACCTTGAGCAGGTCGTTCCCGTGTCGTCCCGGGTGCCCTACGACATGTGCGAGCTCATCGCCGCGCTCGTCGATCACGGCGAATTCGTCCAGGTGCATGAGCACTTCGCCCGCAGTGCCGTCGCGGGCTTTGCCGCCATTGAAGGCCGCAGCGTCGGCGTAGTGGCCAATCAGCCCAATGTCGGGGCCGGCACTCTCGACGTGGACGCGTCGGAAAAGCTCGCCCGGTTCGTGCAGTTCTGCGACGCTTTCGGGCTGCCCGTCGTGTCCCTCGTCGATGTCCCCGGCTATCTTCCCGGCACTGACCAGGAACACACCGGCATCATCCGGCGCGGCGCGAAGCTCATCTGGGCTTATGCGAACGCCACCGTTCCCTTGGTCACCGTCATCGTGCGTAAAGCCTACGGCGGCGCCTACATCGTCATGGGCTCTAAGGGCCTCGGCGGGGACCTGACGTACGCCTGGCCCGGCGCGGAGATAGCCGTGCTGGGCGCGGAGGGCGCAGTGAGCATCATCCACCGCCGAGAGCTCGCCGACGCCCGTGAACGAGGCGTCGAGGCCGCCACGCTCGAACGGTTGACCGCCGAGTACCGGGAGGCCAACGTGAACCCGAACCTGTCGGTGGCGTGCGGGGAGCTCGACGGCATCATCGCCCCGTCGGAGACCCGGGAGACCATCGCGTCGTCCCTGGCCGCGCTCGATTCGAAACAACCGGCCCAGCCGCTGCCCCGCCGCCACGGCAACCCACCGCTCTAGCGTCACCGTCCACACCAACATTGCAGTTTTGTTTCCAAAGGATCATTTTATGCTTGCGCAGACGCCCTTGTCCCTCATTCCCTTCCACGAACGACTAAGCACCCACCCCTACAGCCTGCACTTCGCCGGCCAGGCCACCCCCTGGCAGGCCGCCCTCGCCGAGGTGACCGCCGATCCTCGGCTGCGCCGCGCCCTCGACGCCGCCCTCACCCGCAGCGACGCCCTGCTCGCCGACGTCCTCCCAGAGCTCACGCGCATCACCGGCGGTCCGCTGAATCTACTCGACGCCCCCACCAACCACGCCTACTCTTCCGTCCCCGGCATCCTTACGGCCCAGTACGGCCACCTGCTCGACCTCTTCGGCGATGCCCTTCCCGCACAGCCGGTCGCCGCCGTCGGCCATTCGCAAGGCGTGCTCGCCGTCGCCCTCGCCGAGCGTCATGGTGATCCTGACCACGCCGCCGCGCTCGTCGCTCTCGCTCGCCTCATCGGCGCCGCCGCTACCGCCGCTACCCGCGCCCACCGCGCCGAACGCTTCGGCGAGCTCACCCCCATGCTCGCTGTGCGCGGCATCGACCGCGATCGGTTGGACGCCGTCCTTACCCGCCACGACAGCGTGTGCGTCGCCATCCGTAACACCCCCACCGCCGTCACCCTCAGTGGCCTGCCGGCCGCCCTTGATGCGGTGAGAGAAGACCTTGCTGCCCTGACGGCCGAGCACGCCGAGGCACTCGCCGCCAAGCGCACCGGCGGCGCCCCGCTCACCATCGTCACCGAGTTCCTCGACGTCGCCGCCCCCTTCCACTCCCCGCTGCTCGACGACGCCGTCGTCAGTGTCGTCGAATGGGCGAGCCGCTGCCCCGGTCTCGCCGATATCGAGTCCGAGCGCCTCGCTCGCGCCGTGCTCACCGACCGGCCGCACTGGGACGACGAGGTCACCGCGGCCCTCGACGCGGAGTTCCTCCTCGACCTCGGACCCGGCTCTGGTGTGCGCGGCCTCACCGCCCAGCTGGCGGAAGGCCGCGGCGTCGGGCTCATTGACGCCTCCACCGCCGACGCCCGGGACGCACTCCGCAGCCCCGCCTTCACCTGGCCCACGGGGCAGGATTACGCCGAGTTCGCGCCCCGGCTGCGCACCATCAACGGTCGCACCGTCGTCGATACCGCCTTCACCAGGCTCACCGGCCGTGCCCCGGTTGTGCTTGCCGGCATGACCCCCACCACCACCGAGCCGGACATCGTCGCCGCCGCAGCCAACGCCGGCTACTGGGCGGAACTCGCCGGCGGCGGCCAGGTCACCGAGGAGGTCATCCGCACCAACCTCGACTCGTTGAAGGACCAGCTCGACCCCGGTCGAACCGCCCAGTTCAATGCCATGTTCATGGACCGCTACCTGTGGAATCTCCAATTCGGCGCACAACGGGTGGTGACCCGCGAGCGGGAATCGGGAGCGCCGCTCGACGGCGTCGTCATCTCCGCCGGTATTCCCGAGCTCGACGAAGGCGTCGAACTGCTCACCTCCCTGCGAGCCAGCGGTTTTAGCTACGTTTCCTTCAAGCCCGGGACGGTGGCGCAGATCCGCCAGACCCTGGCTATCGCCCGGCAGGTTCCCGAAGTCCCCGTCATCATGATGGTCGAAGACGGTCACGCCGGCGGCCACCACTCCTGGGAGGACCTCGATCACCTGCTGCTGAGCACGTACGCCGAGATCCGAGCGCAGCGCAACGTCGTGCTCGTCGCCGGCGGCGGCCTGGGCATGCCGCAGCGCGCTGCCGAATTCCTCACCGGCGACTGGGCGCTGGCCCACGGCGCGGTGCGCATGCCCGTCGACGCCATCATGATCGGTACCGCCGCGATGACCGCCAAGGAGGCGCACACCAACCCGGACGTTAAGCAGTTGCTCGTCGACATTCCCGGCATCTCCGCCGAGGACAACGGCGGCTGGGTCGGTGCCGGCAGAAGCGCCGGCGGCGTCACGTCGGGCCTGTCTCACCACCTGGCGGACATGTATGAGGTGGACAACGCCGCCGCCGACGCCGCGCGGCTCATCGCCGAGGCGCACGCCAATCCTCAGCTGCGCACCACCCGCAGGGCCGAGATCATCGCCGCCATCAACAAGACGGCCAAGCCCTACTTCGGTGACCTCGCCGAGATGACCTACGCCGAGGTCCTACGCCGCTATGTCGAGCTGACCTTCCCCTTCACCGACATCTCCTGGCAGCAACGCCTCCTCGACCTGTGCCAGCGCTTCGAGGCCCGCCTGTGCAAGCAGGACTACGGCCCGATCGAGCCGATCTTCGCCGACCTGGACGACGTCGCCGACGCGTCCACCGTCATCCCCCGCTTCGTCGACGCCTACCCCCTAGCCATCGACATCACCCTCACTCCCTTTGACGTCGCCTGGTTCATCGAGCTGTGCCGCCGCTACCCCAAGCCGGTGCCCTTCGTGCCGGCCATCGACGAGTCCCTGCTCGCGTGGTGGGGCACGGACGGGCTGTGGCAGTCGCACGACCGCCGCTACCGCGCCGACGAGGTCCGCATCATCCCCGGCCCCGTCTCTGTCGCGGCGATTACCACCGTCGACGAGCCCGTCGCCGAGATCCTCGGCCGCTACGAAGACGCCATGATCGAGGCGATCGGCACCGACGCCGACGCTCCCGAGGTGTTCTCCCGCACCGCCGAGACGGTCGAGGACTACCTCCGGCAGTGCCCGCACATCAGCTGGCACGGTCACCTGATGGATAACCCGGCGGCCGTGCTGCCCGAGGCGACGCTCACGCCCACGGACGCCGGGATGGACATCGTCGTCGCCCTGGACACCGCCTGGGACGCCACCGGCTCCGACCAGCACGCCGTGAAGGAGCTGCGGATTCCGCTCCTGCTCGGCGACGGGGTGCGCACCGGTGCCGTGCCCGTCGTCGACGACGCTCGCCTCAGCGACACCATGTTCGGCCTGCTGGCCGCCACCGCCGGCGTGGGGTCCACCACGGTCACCGGCACCCCCATTACCTCCCTGCCGAGCATGACCGACTCCGCGGATTCGCCCTTCGGAGAGGCGCACGCCGACGTCGCGCTCTCGGCGGACCTGGGGGCCCTGCACGCCGGGGTCACCGCCGCCACCCTGCCCGCCGACCTGCCCTTAGCCGGCATCGTCCCCTCGGCTGTGCTCGGGCTGTGCTGGCCGACGATCTACGCCGCACTCGGCTCCGCCCTCGTCGACGACTACCCGGTCATCGAGGGCCTGCTCAACGCCGTGCACCTCGATCACACCGAGGCATTCGACGTCGCCGAGCTCGGCTCCGCCGACGCCATCCACACCCGCTCCTGGTGCGCCGCCATTACCGAATCCTCCTCCGGCCGGGTGGTGGTGGTCCCCACCGAGGTGAGCATCGACGGCCGAGTCATCGGCCGCTTCACCGAACGCTTCGCCATCCGTGGTCGCGTCCACGGCAGTGAGCTGCCCGCGGACCCGCCGGTCGCCGGCGGGGTCCTCAAAGAAACGGCAGACACCCCGCACAGCCTCCTGCGCCGGGTCAGCGTCACCGCCCCGGCGGACATGACCGCATTCGCCATGGTCTCTGGCGACTACAACCCCATCCACACCTCTCACCGGGCCGCCCGCGTCGCCGGCATGGCGGCGCCGTTGGTTCACGGCATGTGGCTGTGCGCTGCCGCCCAGCACGCCGTGGCCTGCGACTACCGCATCATCGGGTGGACCTACCGCATGTTCGGCATGGTCAACCTGGGCGACCAGGTCGACATCAGTGTCGAACGCGTCGGCATCGGCGCCGGCGGGCACCTGCTGCTCGACGTCACCTGCCGCGTGGGCCGGGAGATCGTTTCCCAGGCGACTGCCGCCGTCGCCCCGAAGACCACCGCCTACGTCTACCCCGGGCAGGGCATCCAGGAGCGCGGCATGGCGTTGGCCGACCGGGCCAACTCCCCGGCAGCGCGCGAGGTGTGGCGTCGTGCCGACGAGCACACTCGCTCCCACCTCGGCTTCTCCATCCTCGCCGTGGTCCGCGACAACCCCACCGAAATCACCGCCGGTGGGCGCGTCTTCCGCCACCCGGAGGGCGTGCTCCACCTCACTCAATTCACCCAGGTGGCACTCGCCACCGTCGCGTTCGCCCAGACTTCGACGCTGCGCGAGGCCGGCGTGCTCGTCGACGGCGCATACCTCGCCGGGCATTCCCTCGGCGAATACAATGCGCTGGCGTCCTACGCGCAGATCTTCCCGCTCGAAACCGTGCTCGACATCGTCTACCACCGCGGCTCGACGATGCATCACCTCGTCGAACGCGACGCCGAGGGACGATCCAACTACCGCATGGCGGCGCTGCGCCCGAACCAGTTCGGCGTCACCGACGCGAAGGTCCGCGACTACGTGGCCGACGTCGCCGAGCGCTGCGGAGAATTCCTCGAAATCGTCAACTACAACGTGGCTGGCTCGCAGTACGCCGTCGCCGGCACCGTCGCCGGCATCGACGCTCTCACTGCCGACGCCACCCGGCGCGCCGAGGCCGCCGGTGGACGCCGCGCCGTCATCCCCATCCCCGGCATCGACGTGCCCTTCCACTCCTCGCGGCTGCGCGCCGGCGTGCCTGAGTTCCGAGATACGCTCGACGCGCTGCTGCCCGCGGACATCAACCCCGACGTGCTTCTGGGCCGCTACCTGCCGAACCTGGTGGCACGGCCCTTCGAACTCAGCGAGGATTTCCTCGACGCAATCCTGGCCGTGGCTCCCTCCGAATACGTCACGCAGCTCAAGGCGCGGTGGTCGGAGGTGGACCTCATCGCGGAGCGCGCTCAGCTGTGCCGCGGCCTGCTCATCGAGCTGCTGGCCTGGCAATTCGCTTCGCCGGTGCGGTGGATCGAGACCCAGCAGTGGCTCTTCGGCCGCGCCGGTATCTCCACCGTTATCGAGGTGGGGCTAGGTAATTCGCCGACCCTGGCCAATATCGCTGCCCGCACCCTGGCCATGCCTGAGTTCCGCGCAGCGAACTGTACCCCGCTCAACGTCGAGCGGGACCGGGACGAGGTGTTCCATCGCAGCGTGCGCGCAGCGGAAGAGCCCGAGCCCGAGCCCCAGGCGGCACCGGACACCGCCCCGGCACTCGAGGCCGCAGCGAGCCAGCCGGTCTCGCCTGCGCCCGCAGCGCCCGCCACGACTACGGCCGTGGTCGCGACCATCGCCGACGTTGACTTCACCGCAGCCGACGCGGTGCGGGTGCTGCTCGCGGCGTCGACGAAGCTCTCGCTCGCGCAGATCGCCGAGGCGGACACCATTGAGTCGCTCACCAACGGCGTGTCCTCGAAGCGCAACCAGGTCCTTATGGACATGTCCTCCGAGCTGAGCCTGTCCGCCATCGACGGCGCCTCCGAGGCCACCATCACCGAGCTGTCCGCCACCGTCAACGCCGCCGCGCACAACTACCGGCCCTTCGGCCCCGTCCTCGGCGAGCACGTTCACGAGGCCATCCGGGCCGCCTTCGGAGCGGCCGGGGTGAAGGCCTCCGCCATCGAACGGCGAGTGCGCGACGCGTGGGCACTCGGCGACGGCTGGGTGACGTGGACCACCGCCATGATTCTCCTCGGCACCCGCGACGGGGCCTCTCTGCGCGGCGGCGACCTGGGCTTCCTGCCATCGGCGACGAACGCGAGCGACGTCGATAGCCTCATCGATGCCGCCGTCGAGGCCGCCGGCGCTCATCTCGGCGTGGCCGTGGCGAAGCCCGCCGCGGCCACCAGTACCGGCGGCGTCGTCGACTCCGCAGCGCTGACCGAGTTCCGCGAGCAGCTCACCGACGCGTTGGCCGCCAATGCCCGCGACTTGCTGGAGCGGCTCGGGATCTCCTCCCCCGCTGTCGAGGCGCCCGCCGCCGAAGACCTCTACCCCGTCATCACTGCTGAGCTCGGCACCGGCTGGGTGGAGCTGGTCTCCCCCGCCTTCGACGCCCGCAAGGCCGTCGAGCTCAACGACCGGTGGGCCACCGCCCGCGAGGACCTCGCCCACATCGCCGCCGGTGAGGACGTCACCGCCTGCTTCATTGCGACCGGCGCTGAGGTCGCCCGCCAGGCGCGTTACCGCGCCGAGTGCGCCGAGGACCCGGCGATTCGCGCCCGGCTGCTCGCCGCCGCAGATGACGCCGAGGACACCACCGCCGGCGAGTTCTCCGGCCAGGTGGCCGTCGTCACCGGCATGACTCCGGTGTCTATCGCCGGCGCCGTTGTTCGTCGCCTTCTCGCTGGTGGCGCCACCGTCATCGCCACGGCGTCGTCGATCAGCCAACAACGCCTGCTCGACGCCCGCCGTCTCTACCGCGAATCCGCCCGCGGCGACGCCAGCCTGTGGCTGGTCCCGGCAAACCTCTCCTCCTACCGGGACATCGATGCTCTCGTCGAGTGGGTCGCCACCGAGCAGGTGGAGTCCGTCGGCGGGGCACCCAAGGTGATCAAACCGGCGCTGCTGCCGGATTTGCTCTTCCCCTTCGCGGCCCCGCCGGTCGCCGGCACGCTCGACCAGGCCGGCCCCGCGGCGGAGAACCAGGCCCGCCTCATGTTGTGGGGCGTGGAGCGCCTGCTCACCGCGCTCGCGGCCATCGGTTCCGATACCCACGTCGATCACCGGCTTCACGTCGTGCTCCCCGGCTCGCCCAACCGTGGCCTCTTCGGCGGCGACGGCGCCTACGGCGAGGTCAAGGCGGCTTTCGACGCGGTGGTCAACAAGTGGTCGGCGGAAGACTGGGGGCGTCGCACCACGCTGGCTCACGCCCGCATCGGGTGGGTGCGCGGCACCGGCCTCATGGCCCACAATGATCCCCTCGTCGCGGCCGTCGAGTCGCGGGGCGTGCGCACGTTCAGCACCGCAGAGATGGCCGACGAGCTCCTCGCTCTCGCCTCTGTTGACACTCGCCACGAGGCGCTGAGCGGCCCCGTCGACGCTGATCTCACCGGCGGGCTCGCCGCCGTGGACTTCGCCGCGCTCAAGGCCGGCGTCGAGGCCAACAAAGACGCCGAACCCGCCGATCCGCCGGCATCACCGAGGCTCAACGCCCTACCCACCCCGGAGTCGATCCACCTGCCGGATAATTCCGGCGCCTTCCTGTCCGGCTCTGCCCGACCGGAGGATCTGGTGGTCATCGTCGGTGTCGGCGAGATCGGGCCCTGGGGCTCCGCCCGCACCCGAGGCGCCGCGGAGTTCGGCATCGCCGCCGACGGCGATGTGGACCTCACCGCCGCCGGTGTTCTCGAACTGGCGTGGATGATGGGCCTGCTCACCTGGCATGAAACCCCGCAGGCGGGGTGGTATGACTCCGCTGACCAGCTCGTTGAGGAAGGCGACATCTACGCCCGCTTCCGCGACGAGGTTGTCGCACGCAGCGGCGTGCGCGAGGTGTGCGACCTGGGCGCCATCAGCGACGGTGGCACCGTCGACGCCGCCACGGTGTACCTCGACCGGCCCATCAGTTTCACCGCGGCCGACGCCGACGAAGCCCGCGCCTACCAGGCTGCGGATCCCCAGTTCACCGAGATCGCCTGCGTCGACGGCGAGTGGGTCGTGACCCGCAGGCAGGGTGCCACCGTGCGCGTGCCGCGCCGGACCACCCTCACCCGGCATGTGGTGGGCCAGATTCCCACCGGCTTCGATCCGGCGCGGTGGGGCCTGCCGGCGTCCCTCATCGAGAACATCGACGTCATGGCCCAGTGGAACCTCGTGGCCACCGTGGATGCGTTCCTTTCTGCCGGTTTCACCCCGGCCGAACTGCTCGCCGCCGTGCACCCCACCCAGGTCGGCTCCACCCAGGGCACCGGCTTCGGCGGCATGTCCTCCATGCGGCGGCTGTTCGTGGACCGCTTCAACTCCGAGGCCATCCCTCACGACGTGCTTCAAGAAACCCTGCCCAATGTCATCGCCGCCCACACGATGCAGTCCTACGTCGGCGGTTATGGTCCCATGGTCCAGCCGGTCGCGGCGTGCGCGTCGGCGGCGGTGTCTCTGGAAGAAGGCGTGGACAAGATCGCCACCGGCAAGGCCAGCTTCGTCGTCACCGGCGCCATCGACGATCTTTCCGTGGAATCCCTCCAGGGCTTCGGCAACATGAACGCCACCGCTAACTCCGACGAGCTCGCCGCCAAGGGCATTAACCCGCGCTTCAATTCCCGGGCCGGCGATTCTCGCCGCGGCGGCTTCGTCGAAGCCCAGGGAGGCGGTACGGTGCTCATCGCCCGCGGCGACCTCGCGCTACAGCTCGGCCTGCCCGTCTACGCCGTGGTGGGATACGTGCAAACCTTCTCCGACGGCATCCACAGCTCCATCCCCGCCCCGGGGCTGGGTGCGCTCGCCGCCGGGCTGGGTGGCCGGTACTCGCGACTGTCGCGCCAGCTCTCCGCACTGGGTATCAGCGCTAACGACATCGCGGTGGTGAGCAAGCACGACACCTCCACCAACGCCAACGACCCCAACGAGGCCGAGCTGCACGAGCGGCTCGCCACGGCGATCGGCCGCAGTGAAGGCAACCCGTTGCACGTCATCTCCCAGAAGACCTTGACGGGACATGCCAAGGGCGGCGCCGCCCTCTTCCAGATCGCGGGCCTGACCCACGTGTTCGCCTCCGGGTGGGTGCCGGGCAACCGAAGCCTCGATAACCAGGATCCGGTCTTCGCGGACCGGAAGTACCTGGTGTGGCCACGTCAGCCGCTGGAGCTGGGTAAGGCCGGGCCGATCAAGGCCGCCCTGGCCACGTCGCTCGGCTTCGGCCACGTCTCCTCCGTCATCGCCCTCGCTCACCCGGGTGCCTTCGAGGCCGCGGTTCAGCGGGCGCGCGGTCCGGAAGCGCTCGACACGTGGCGTGCCTGGGCCACCGAACGCCTTCGCACCGGGGTGCACCGCTTCCAGCAGGGCATCATCGGCCGCGGCGAGCTCTACGCCCCGGTGGAGGGCCGTCGCCTCACCGGTGACGCCCACGACGCCGAGGTCACCATGCTCCTGGACCCCAACGCCCGGCTCGGGGCCGACGGCACGTATTCGGTGTAGCACGCACTGACTAGCGTTCGCGGAATCCTACCTCGCCTCTCGGGGCGAGGTACTGCTCGACGACGACGTCAACCCGCCCCGGGCGGCCACACCGGCTCGGATTCTCCCGCAGGAGAGTGAGGAGTTCGTCAGTGGCCTTCCGGGGCCCTTCCGCGACGACCTGCACGCGCCCATCCGGCCGGTTAGTGGCGTGCCCGCTAAGGCCCAGCTCCAGGGCCCGCGCACGAGTCCACCAGCGGAAACCTACTCCTTGGACCCGACCGTGGACAAAGGCCACCATCCGCGTGTCAGTGCTGCTCATGACTCGAAAGCCTAACCTGGGCTCGGTTAGATCTTGTTGGGGTAGGTGCCATTCGGGTCATCGGGATCCTCGTAGATCCATTCCCCGATCACCCCAGGCAGCACCTTGCGCGGCTCGCCCAGCAGCGCCAACCGGTTCGCATCCCGCTCCACCTCAGTAATCATGATCTTGGGTGGCTTGTTCTTGCGCCCTTCTCTGCGGCCAGCACCGCCGAAGCCTCCGGCCATCATCGGCGATGCACCGCCGCGCCCACCTGCCCCCGGCGCGGCATTCATCGATTCTCGACCCGGCGACGGCTGCGAGCCGAACCCCGGTGAAGAGCCGCGTTGTAGCCTGCCGTTTGTGTGGGCTCCGGAATCGCCACCGCGAAGCTGACTCGATGCGCCACCCCTGCGCTGCGCCCGATCATGCCCGATCGGAGTTGAATCAGGCACCGCCATCAACTCCGAGTACCCGGTTCCCATCAGGTAGCGTGCCGTGGCGGACAGCGGCTGCCCCTGGCGGCTGTGCGCCACCGGCATGCCCGAGTCTCGCGACGCCTGGGCAGCCCCATTCCACGCCGGCATCGACAGTGACGGCGACGCGACAGTAGGGGCCGCGGGCGACGGCGCAGCGGCAAGAGGACGCGGCGAGAGTTCACTCGGCGGCGTAAGCGTACCCGCCGTCGACGGCGCAGTGCCGATGGATGCCGGATGAAGAATGCCCGGATGCTCCAGGTTGCCGGAGTGGCGTGACATCTCCTGCGTCAACGCGTTGATCCGGCCAGCCTGATCCGGGTTCGCGTAGGCGAAATCACGCAGTGTATCGACCATCGCCTGCGGTGCGACGAAACGGGTGCCGTCGAACCCAATCCCGCCGTCCGCCGCAGTGAGAGTGGTAATGGGGCTGGCCGCGGCGGCCAGGACCGGGTCGGTGAGCCGAATAACGCGCGGAGTGATCCCCGCCAGTGTGGCCTGCGTCGTCACTGCGTTGTGTGCAAGCAGAACCCGCTCGGTCGCCGCTGCGATGGCCGCCCCTTCTCCACCTGTGGCGGCAAGGGCTGTCAATTCTGCCTTGAGCTGCTCCAATGTGGTGAGGTTGGCTATCCTGGCCGGCTCGAGCTGTGAGAGCGTGTCCTCGAAATGATGGGCGTTGCTGCCAATCGTTCGGGCGGCGACGCCGGTGCGTTGCAATCGGTTGATGATTGCATCAACGGTATCGCCGTAATTGGCGGCACCGAGATAGTTGGAGATATCGATAAGCCCTTCGGAGGCATTCTCGGCGGCGACAGCCAAGTCGGCCCACGTCGAGGTGGCGGAATGGACGGCACCGGCATCCGTCGCGGTGAGATCAGCGATGAGTTCATCGAGGCTCGCCGCCGGCACGACGACGACCTCCTTTCGGTACATACCGGGAATATGGCCGAGCCCGCCGTGTGCCAGCGCACCCAGGGCAGCCGATCCGGCCTCTCCGATGTCTGCGCGATGCAACACCCGCGCAAAAATGGAATCCTGCTCCTGGTAGGCGTTGCGTGTGATAATGAGATTCTCGGCAAGTGCAGAGAGCTCATCAGTCACTCTCTGCATAACCGCCGACGCGGAGCCGGGCGTGGTATTCAGTGATTTTCCGTGAATGACACCGAGTTCGTGGTACCCCGAGGCTGGTGAGTAACCGGGGCCGATTGTTGTGTGGCTGGCGTTCTGACTGGCATGATCTGCCTGGTCAATGTTAGATCCGAAACCGCTGGCTGCTACGCCGAAAGACTCAGGATCAATTGTAAACTTCACTTTCCCTCCCTTAGCGAATTGTAGATTTTGTAGAAAGCCTTCTCTGCCATGTCACAGTGCTCCGAGATAGGCCGCTCTTCGGAATGATGTCGGACAGAGACGATAAATATACCTCTTGGCGTATCTGCAGATATGAAGCAGCCATTTCCCGGCATCGAATTGAAAATTGCGCCGTCGATCCCTTCTAGCTTCCGATCTTCGATACGCATCCCCCGTTCCACATATTCACTATTAAAGGGCGGACCACCATTGATAACCAGACCATAGTCTCTGCCAACCAAGTCAGGGTCATGTTTTAGATTCTCATCCACAGAGGCGGAGCACCCGACTAAACCGAAGTATGTTCCCCCGCTACGCTCCCCGCGTTTCATCCCGATGTCCTCCAGGACCTCTTCCGGGATCTCATTGCACGGATCAATCCATTCCGGATCCGGTGCGCTCGGATCCCTGGGTTTGAACTCAAGGAATTCTCCGCTCAGGTAGAAGCCCTCTGGTAAGTCATCGTTGAGAACCCTTGAGTAGGAACTATCTGAGCATCCCACCAGCGAGCCCAGCAACGCCACGGCGCCACACGCCGCTAGCGATCGCCGAACCCACCGCGGGCAGCGCTCTGTTGCTTTCACTGCACACCCCCGAAGTCAGGAATCAAGACATCTTCTTAGACGGCTGTGAGCCCCTAGCGGTTCCCCTCAACCGCATTTCCCCCCGATGCAACGGGTTTGGCCCCCAGCCAGTCATCTCCTGACTTCAACTTTGCACACCACCTGGCTGTTCGCAACAGCTCGGGGCGGCTGGTGGCTACACGTGTAGCCACCTGTCCCCCTGACTACCGCGGGTTAGTGCATCCCGTGCTGGTCGGCAATGAGCCGATCCTCGGCGCTGCGGCGGGTGACGGGATCGCTGCCGTCCCAGCATTCGACGTTCTTCAGCTCGGGCAGCATGTCCCGGTGGAACACCGGGTCGACGCCCTTCGCACGCTGCTCGGCGTAGTTCTTGAGCAGCTTCACCGCCACGCCGCCCAGCGGGACGATGGCGAGGCAGTTGATAAAGACCATGATGGCGGCGAAGGTGTCGCCCAGGCTCCACACCAGGGAGATGGAGCCGATGGCGCCGCCGAACACGCAGAGCACCACCAGGCAACGGAACCCGTTGAGCACGATCTTCGAGTCGGACAGGAACTGGATGTTGGCCTGGGCAAGGTAGTAGTTGCCGATGATCGAGCTAAAGGCCAGGAAGAAGAGGATGAAAGTGACGAAGTGCGTGCCCCAGGCGCCCACCTCGCTGGACAGGGACGCCTGCGTGAAGGACGAGCCCTGGATTTCTTCGCCGTAAACCGGCTGGGGGCCGAGCAGGACGATGAACGCGGTGATGGAGCACACCACGAGGGTGTCGAAGTAGACGCCGAGGGTCTGCACGAGGCCCTGCTTCACGGGGTGAGACACCGTGGCGGTGGCTGCCGCGTTGGGGGCAGAGCCCTGGCCGGCCTCGTTGGAGAACAGACCGCGGCGCATGCCGTGGGCGAACGCGGCGCCGATGCCGGCACCGGCCACCTGCTTCAGCCCGAGGGCGTGGCCGAAGATGAGGGCAAACATGCCGGGCACTTCGCGGATGTTGATGATGATGACGAGCAGGCCGACGACGATGTAGGCCACCGCCATGAAGGGGACGATGATCTGGGTGACGTTGGCGATGCGCTT
The DNA here is from genome assembly GCF_001021065.1 of Corynebacterium uterequi. Lineage (NCBI taxonomy): Bacteria > Bacillati > Actinomycetota > Actinomycetes > Mycobacteriales > Corynebacteriaceae > Corynebacterium > Corynebacterium uterequi. Next base: position 1,494,842 of record NZ_CP011546.1, read on the forward strand.
CAGGCCGCCGAAGATGATGCCGGCCGTGACCAGGGCAAGCACCAGGCCGACGACGACCTTCATGCCGAGATCGTCACGCTCCAGGGATCCGCCGATGGCTTCAACGATGGAGTTGGTCTGGATGGAGTTGAAGACAAACCCGTAGGTCACAGAGATGGCGACGGCGAAGATGACAGCCAGCGGGGTCCAGCCCAGCCCCCGAGTCATGTAGTAAGCCGGCCCGCCGTGGTAGGCGTCGCCCTCGCGCACCTTCCATAGCTGTGCCAGCGTCGACTCAACGAAGGCGGTGGCGCCACCAAGGATGGCGATCATCCACATCCAAAACACCGCGCCCGGCCCGCCGAGTGTGATGGCCAGTGCCACACCGGCGATGTTGCCGGTGCCGACGCGGGAGGCGGCGGAGATGGTGAACGCCTTGAACGCGGAGATACCACCGTAGTCGGCGTCGTGGTCCTGCCCGCTCGGGGATTCGACGACGGCGCGGAACATGTCCGGAACGCGTCGGATCTGGACCACCAGCGTGCGGATGCCGAAGTACACGCCCACGGCAATGAGGAGCACCGGGATGACGCTCCACAGGTGCGCGTTGATGACGTCGGCTACGAACGTCTCGATAGATTCCATGGGGATAGACTAGTACTCGACAGGTATTTTTCGTAAGTCTTTCAGATGACTTGACACTCCGGGCAGTAGTGCGTCGACCGGTTTTGGAAGGCCACACGCGCGATGTCACCGCCGCAACGACGGCAGGGCTGCCCCTGGCGACCGTAGACGTTGAGCGAGCGGGAAAAGTACCCCGACGCCCCGTTGACGTTGACGTAGAGGGAGTCGAAGCTCGTCCCCCCGGCTTCGAGCGCTTGGGACATGACGTCCGTGGCGTCGTCGAGCAGCCGTCGCACGTCGCGCTGCAGCATCCACACCGCCCGCCGGGACGGGTTGATCCTCGCTCTCCAGAGGGATTCGTCGGCGTAGATATTCCCGATGCCGGAGACAACCTCCTGGTTGAGCAGCACCGACTTAATAGTGGCGCGCCTGGTGCGGATGCGCCGGGCTGTAGCCACCGGATCGAAGGCAGGCTCCAGCGGGTCCAGCGCGATGTGCGCGACGGGCAGCGGTACCTCGCCGCGACCACGGTCGATGATCGGGGTGACCAACCATCGGCCGAAAGTCCGCTGGTCCACGAACGCCAATTCGCGTTCCCCCGCATCCGTTGCCAGCAGCGCCCGAATGCGCAGGTGCGGGGAGGTGCACGCGCCCGGCCGGCCGACGAGCATCTGTCCGCTCATTCCCAGATGAACAAAGAGGGCATGTCCGTCGTCGAGGACCAACCACAAATATTTCCCCCGTCGGCGCACGGCATCGACGCGTCGACCCCGCAGTAAGTCCGCGAGCGGCGCATCCTGTTCACGGTTGGCGCGCGGGTGCAGGACGGCGGCGTCGAGAAAGGTCGCGCCGAGCACGTGATGCTCAAGGCCGCGACGGACGACCTCAACCTCGGGCAGCTCGGGCATCAGCCCGCGGCCGGCTCGCGGTTTTCGCCCTCATGCAACAGCGCCGGGTTGTCACGCACAGCGTGCCAGGCGTTGCGGGCTGCCTCCTGCTCGGCGAGCTTCTTGTTGCGTCCAACACCGATGCCTAGCACGCGGTCATCCAGGGTGACTTCAGAGGTGTACACCCGGTCATGGTCCGGGCCTTCCGAAGTGGACTGGTAGTGAGCCATGGCGACCTTGCCCTCGGAGAGGCGGACCTGCAGGGCGGTTTTCCAGTCCTGACGCCGCCCCTTCGGAGAGGCGTTGGCGATGCGGTGGGCGAAGAGTCGAAGGACCATCTGCCGGGCGGTTTCAAAGCCGTGTTCCTCGTACACCGCACCGAGCAGCGCCTCGAACGTGTCCGAAAGGATCGAGTCTTTATCCGCCCCGCCGGTGATCGCCTCGCCCTTGCCGAGCAGCACGTGCTCACCGAGCTTGATCTCCCGTGCGATCTCGGCCAGCGCGTAGCGAGACACCAACGAGGCGCGCATCTTGGAGATATCAGACTCGGAGCGGCTGGGGTGGTCTTGAAGCAACTTCGTCGCCACGGACAACCCGAGCACCGCATCACCCACGAATTCCAGGCGTTCGTTGTTGGGCAGGTAGCCGTGCTCATTGGCGAAAGAGCGGTGGGTCAGCGCGCGACGCAACCGTTCCGGTTCCAGCTCCACGCCTAAGCGCTTGAGCAACGGGGCGTGGTCGGTGCTGTCGAAGGCCCTATGCCACACGACTTCGCCGTGGCTGAGATGCGCGTTACTCACAGAAACTTCTCCAATCCGGCCCAGCGTGGATCGACGCTTCCCTCGACGCGTTCGCCAGAAACGCCGTCCGGCTCCGGGACGTCGGACTCGCCCTCGGGGCACTGCCCCTCGCACGTCGGGTTGAAGGGCAGCGCCAGCACCGCCTCATCAATTACCGTCTGCTCCAGGTCGATGGTCTCGTTGACGATGAGCGGCACCTCGTCGTCATCCTCAGCATCGTCACCGGTGATGACGTCGGCATCGGCGACGAACATCTGGCTGACGTGCAAGGAGAAGTCCGGCGTCAGCTCCCGCAGGCAGCGAACACAATTGCCGGATAGCGTCGCGGTGATGGTGGCGTCGACGAGCACCCCGGCGCCGATGGGGGTGAGCGTGGCGTCGACGTCGACGGGGGCGCCTTCGGCAATGGCGATCATCTCCGGGCCGATCCGCGAGGGGCTCGGTCCGGTTTGATGACGCTCTTCCGGCATCGTGGCACTGGGGCGAGTCAGCTCCGCCACGGGGAATACAAACGGTGACTTCATAGCGCGGACCAGTCTACCGCGCTGAGGTTAACGCTCGGTACGTGGGCGACGCTGCCGCGGCTGGCGCTGGGCGGCGGAATAGCTTCCGGCTGTGGTCGGCCGCGGGGTGGGCGCCGAAACCCCGGCGCCGCGGCGCAACGCCGCCCGATCGCTGGTCACGGTGCGCAGGATGGCCGACAGCGAGCTTTCGAACTCGGCGAGCTTACCGTCGACGAACGTATCCGCCTCCGTCCGCAGCCGGTCGGATTCGGCATGGGCGCCGTCGACGATGCGATGGGCCTCCTCGTTCGCCCGCCGCATAACTTCGGACTCGTCTACGAGGCGCTGCTGTTCGGCGAGGCCTTCGTCGACATAGCGCTGGTAGGTGTCCTGCCCATCCGTGATGCGGCGTTCCGCCTCGGCGTGGGCTTCACCGACGATACGATCCGCCTGCTGCTCGGCCTCCGAGACCATAACCGTGGCGTTGTGCTGCGCGTCGGCGATGATAGCTTCGGCGTCGCTATGTGCGGTGGCCACAGCATTCTCCGCTTCCGTGTCGGCCGCGGCTAGGGTCTCAGCGGCACGGTCCTCGGCCCCACGAAGAATCTCGTCCTGCTTGTCCAGAACATCCTGGGCGTCGTCGAGCTCCACGGGCAGTGCGTTACGAAGGTCGTCCAGCAGCGTAAACACTTCGTTACGCGGGACGACACAGTTAGAGGTCATGGGGACGCCGTAGGCGTTTTCAAGGATCTGGTTGAGTTCGTCGAGGGCTTCAAAGACTCGGTACATGGGCCAACCGTACCGCGACCGGGGCCGAAAATGCGGAAAGGCCCGCAGGGCATGTCCTGCGGGCCTAGCCTTAGGCGGTCTTAGATGACGCCCTGGGCCAGCATCGCGTCGGCGACCTTCTTGAAGCCGGTGATGTTGGCACCGACGACGTAGTTGCCTTCGCGGCCGAACTCGGCAGCGGTGTCGGCGGAGCGACGGAAGATCGAGGTCATGATCTTGTGCAGGCGCTCGTCGGTGTACTCGAAGCTCCAGGCGTCGCGGGAGGCGTTCTGCTGCATCTCCAGAGCGGAGGTGGCGACGCCACCAGCGTTGGCGGCCTTGCCCGGGCCGAAGTGGACACCGTTCTCCTGGAAGACGTCGATGGCCTCCGGGGTGGACGGCATGTTCGCACCCTCGGCGACGTACTTGACGCCGTTGTCCACGAGCATCTGGGCGTGCTCGCCGTTGAGCTCGTTCTGGGTGGCGCAGGGCAGGGCGACGTCGGCGGTGAGGCTCCAGATGGTGCCGTCGGTGTGCAAGGTCGCGCCTTCGGTCTGCTCAACGTAGTCGGCCACGCGGCCGCGGTCGACCTCCTTGACCTTCTTGAGCAGTTCGACGTCGACGCCGTTCGGGGTCTCGACCCAGCCGGAGGAGTCGGAGAAGCCGATGACGGTAGCGCCGAGCTGCTGGGCCTTTTCGATGGCGTAGATGGCCACGTTGCCGGAGCCGGAGACGATCACCTTGGCACCGTCGAAGGACTCGCCGTGCTCCTTCATCATTTCGGCGGTGAAGTAGACGCAGCCGTAGCCGGTGGCCTCGGTGCGCACCAGGGAGCCGCCCCACGTCAGGCCCTTGCCGGTGAGGACGCCGGACTCGTGCTCGTTGGTCAGGCGACGGTACTGGCCGAAGAGGAAGCCGATCTCGCGGCCACCGACGCCGATGTCGCCGGCGGGGACGTCGCGGTACTCACCGATGTGGCGGTACAGCTCGGTCATGAAGGACTGGCAGAAGCGCATGATCTCGCCCTCGGAGCGGCCCTTCGGGTTGAAGTCCGAACCGCCCTTGCCGCCGCCGATGGGCAGGCCGGTCAGCGAGTTCTTGAAGATCTGCTCGAAGCCGAGGAACTTGATGATGCCGAGGTTGACGCTCGGGTGGAAGCGCAGACCGCCCTTGTAGGGGCCGAGGGCGGAGTTGAACTGAACGCGGAAGCCGCGGGAGACGTGAACGTTGTTGTTGTCCGAGACCCAGGGGACGCGGAACATAACCTGACGCTCCGGCTCGCACAGCCGCTGGATGAGGCCGTAGTCGGCGTAGTGCGGGTCCTTCTCCAGGACGATCTTCAGCGAATCAAGCACCTCGGCGACAGCCTGGTGGAACTCCGGCTCACCGGCGTTGCGCTTGAGCAGCTTGTTGTAATACTCGTTGACCTGGTCGTCGATGTTCGACATCCCGTCCTGCCTTTCCTTGTGTTGGCTACCCGTCGTGTCAGCACCGGGTTTTCTAACGATGAACAGTTTTATATTTTTTGCCCGGTTTCGCAAGTCCGCCGCGCCCAGCCCGGGTGTGATCTCCCCCACTATCCTTCACGCAGCGGTGACGATCACCGCGTTATGCTGAACAACCATGACCACCTCCCCGACCACTGGCCACCCCGTCACCGCCCTTGTCGCCCCCTCAGCATGGGCCCTGACCAGCGCCGGAAGCGCACTCACCCCCGATGCCGCTGCCCAGGCGATCGCCGAGGGTATCACCAGCGTCATCCACGACGCCGAGGTCACCCTCGCCGCCGTGCCCGACGGCACCCAGGACGTGGCAGCCCTCATCCCGGGCGAGAGGATCACCCTACCGACCACCGACGCCACCGGCGCGCTCACCGAAGCCACCTACACCTTGCACCGCGAGACCCGTACCGCGTATGTGGACCTCGCGAGCGTAGCCGGAGACGTCGACGCCGGCGACCGCGGCGACACTTTCGGCCTAGGAGTGCTCATTGCCGACGCCGCCAGTCGCCGAGCCCAGCGCATCTACATCGCGGCCGGCGGAGGACGCTGCGTCGACGGCGGCACGGGCGTCCTCGTAGCGCTCAGCGCTACCCCGGTTGACGCCGCCGGGCGGGTGTTAAGGAAGGGCGCTGCCGGTCTGAGCGACCTTGCCGACCTGGATACCGCGAAAATCAACGCGGCCGCCGCGGCGATGGACTACGAGCTCGCCGTCGACGCACCGGCACCCGTCGACACCAGCCACCCGGGCCTGGCGCACCTGTGCGACGTCGCGGGCGTCGACGCCACCACGCCCGGCTACGGGGCGGCCGGGGCACTCGCCGTGGGCCTGCACTGGCTCTCCGGCATCATTCACCCGGCGGCGCCGCGCGTCCGCGTGCGCGCCGGATCCGGCCTCCTTGCCGAGCATCTCGGATTTACCCAGGAAGCATCCGCCTTTGATCTCGTGGTGTGCTCCGCCGACCTCGGCGGCGATCTCCCCGCTACCGCTGCGACGAAGCAGGACTTGTGGACTGCTGGCGCCCAGGCCGCCAGCGATTACCTGCGGATCTCAACTGTCCAGGGATAAAGCGCCGGAACCTCGAAATCGAGCTGCCGCTCAAGGGCTACCGGGTCGGCGGGAAGCTGCGCCCGCGGGGTGAGGATCCTCGCCAGGCTCATGGCCAGGTCGTTGTAGCTCAGGCCCGGCGCGTCGGCGGCGATGGCGAAGCGATGCAGCTGCGCTTCCCCCGGCGAGCGTCCGTGCTCGCGGGTATACACCTGCGCCAATTCAGCGACGACGGCCGGCGGCACCCCCTCGGCCACACCCGCGGTGACCTCCGCGGAGGTCAATCGTCCGTGGCTTACGAGAATCTCGACCGCTGTGGTAAACGCTTGGTGCAGCTGAGCCGGCGCTTCCCCGTCGCGGCGCGGGATGAACACGTCAAATACTATCGTCGGCATAACTTCAAACCTTAATTTATCCTGGTAGCCATGACTATCAACGGACTGCATCTGCCCGCTCCCCTGACCACCATGTCGGACGGAACGATCAAGCAACTCAATCCCTTCTCCGGCACCGAGGTGTGGTCCGTCCCGGGCCGCGGTAATCGTCCCCTGTCCAAGCCCAAGGACAACCCCGCCCCCCTCACTCACTCCGGCCCGGAGGACTACTGCGCGTTCTGCGAGGCCCGTCCGTTGGCCACCCCGCCGGAGAAGTCTCGCATCACGGCGCGCGGGGACATTCTTTATGGCGTCATTCCCGAGGCCCTCGACCACTCCACGGCTGAGTTCCGCCGGGTCCCCAACCTCTTCGAGATCGTGTCCTACGACTACTGGCGCCGCAACTACGGCTACAAGCCGGACATTGAAACCCGCAAGCGCATGCACGGCTATCTCACCGCAGAAGGGGGCCTGGAGCACGTCGACGCGATCGTCAACACTCGCATGAAGGCGGCGGGTCGAAACCCCGAGGAGCTCACCGAGGAGGAGCGCGAGCACTTCCGCGAGGCGTACTTCAGCGGCAGCCACGACGTCCTCGTGGCCCGTCGCCACTTCGTCGACGGCGCCACCCACGACGATCAGCTCGCCTCCTCCGGCACCTTGAGCGTCGCCGAGCACCGGCTATTCATCCGCCACGCTGTGAACTCCATGTTCGACCTCTACGAGCGCAACCCCTACGTCCGCTATGTCTCGGTGTTCCAGAACTGGCTCTCCGCGGCCGGCGCGTCCTTCGACCACCTGCACAAGCAGCTCGTCGGCATCGACTCCCGCGGCGTCCACGCCGAGGAGGAGATCCAGCGGCTGCGAGGAAACCTCAACATGTACAACGAGCTCGGGGTCGACTTCGCTGCTCAGAACAATCTCATCATCGCCGAGAATGACCACGCAGTCATGGTCGTCGGCGTGGGTCACCGCTTCCCCACCGTCAGCGTCTACTCCACGTCGGCCACGTGCCGCCCGTGGGAGCAGAGCTACGAGGAGATCGACGCCATGAGCGACCTCATTCACGCTGGCCACGCCGCCACCGGTCCCGACGTCGCGTGCAATGAGGAGTGGCACCACCAGGCCATCGACCTCGACCTGCCGATGCCGTGGCGCATCAACATCAAGTGGCGGGTATCCACCCTCGCCGGCTTCGAGGGCGGCACCAAGATTTACGTCAATACCCTCACTCCCTTCGACACCCGTGATCGCGTCGTATCCGCGCTGTACCGGCTGCGCGATGAAGGGGTCATCGACCCGTCGATCCGCATCGCCACGGAATGCTCCCTGGCGCCGAACCGGCTGCTGTACAACCCGATCCTGTCCTCCCGAACGACGCGGCTATAGTGGCGGACACATTGTCTGCCCTATAACCGCCGCGTAGCGACGCGGCAGAAGGATCGCCTCGCTGTGCCCGCCCCGTCCGATATCGCCCAACTGCTCAACCATCACACGGCCGACTTGAGTTTCCAGCGCCCGTTCTACGAGGACCTGCACGAAAGTCCTGAGTTGTCCGGGCAGGAGGCGGAAACCTTCGCCAAGATTAGCCAGCAGCTGGAGCGTTTCGACTGCGAGATCGTGGCACCGATCGGCGGTTTCGGGCTTTGCGCCGTCTTTCGTAACGGCGCCGGCCCCACCGCGCTGTTCCGGGCGGACATCGACGCTCTTCCGGTCAAGGAGGAGACCGGGGTGGCGTACGCGTCGACGCGTGTGCGCCCCCGGGCAGACGGCACCATGAGCGGGCTCATGCACGCCTGTGGCCACGACATGCACACCGCCGCCCTGATGGGGGTGTGCGCCATTCTCGACGCCCACCGGGCAGACTGGTCCGGCACCTTCGTCGCGCTCTTCCAGCCCTCCGAGGAGACCGGCACCGGCGCGAGCGCTATGGTGGCGGACGACTTGACCAGCCGCATTCCCCGCCCCGACGTCTGCCTCGGCCAGCACATCATGCCGGGGCGCGCCGGCGAGGTGCAGACCATGCCGGGCGCGATCTTTGCCGCGTGCGACTCCATCCGCATCACCGTCTACGGCCGGTCCGCCCACGGGTCGATGCCCCACCGCGCCATCGACCCGACCTACATCGCCGCCATGGTTATCGTCCGCCTCCAAGGCATCGTCGGGCGCGAGGTGGACCCGGACGATTTCGCCGTCGTCACCGTCGGGCAGATGAAGGCCGGCGCCGCCAACAACATCATCCCGGACTCTGCGGAGCTGGTGCTCAATTGCCGCTTCTTCTCGCTGGCGACGAAGCGTCGCGTGTACGCCTCCATCCGCCGAATCGTCGAGGCCGAGTGCCACGCCTCCGGCGCCACCCGCGAACCGGAGTTCGAGTTCTTCGCCCACGGCGAGCTCGTCGACAACACCCCGGAGGTCTACGCCACCGTCCGCCCCACGTTTGACCGGGTCTTCGGCCCCGCCAGCGTGGACGCGCAGCGCTACAGCGTCTCCGAGGATTTTTCGAACATCCCGCGCGCCTTCCACAGCCCGTACCTGTTCTGGACGGTGGGCTGCACGCCGGCGAGCGTCTGGGACGCCGCGATGGCCGACGGCACCGTCGATACGACGGTGCCTGTCAATCACCAATCGACCTTCCTGCCTGACTATGAGCCGACCGCCGACGCCGCCACGAAGGCCGGCGCCGCAGCCGTGCTGACTTACTTGGGACGATAAGTCCGCGGCGATAGTCTATTCTGACGAAGCATCCCCAACCTTGATTATTGAAAGTAGGTAATGCTAGTGGAAATCTCTTCCACCGCCGGACACGTCCGGGCCGCTGCCGGCAGCACCCCGGAGCAGGCCACCGATCGAAAGTTCTGGTTCGGTCTCTCCCGCGCCGTCATCGACCGCATCGCCGACAACTGGGAGAAAACCCGGCAGCAGTACGCCGGTACCCGCCAGCAGCACTATTTCTCTGCTGAGTTCCTCATGGGACGAGCGCTGCTCAACAACCTCACCAACCTGGGTCTCGTCGAAGAAGCCCGCGCTACCGCCGACGAGCTCGGCCACAATCTCACCGATGTGCTGGAGGCGGAGAATGACGCCGCCCTCGGCAACGGTGGCCTCGGTCGCCTCGCGGCCTGCTTCCTCGATTCCGCTGTGACCCAGGATTACCCCGTCAACGGTTACGGCCTGCTGTACCGCTACGGTCTGTTCCGCCAGGAGTTCGAAGACGGCTTCCAGAAGGAACACCCGGACCCGTGGCGTGAGGATGGCAATCCCTTCACCATCCGCCGCACTCAGCGTCAGCGCACCGTCGCCTTTGACGACATGGTCGTCCGGGCCATCCCCTACGACATGCCGATCACCGGCTACGGCACCAACAACGTCGGCACCCTGCGCCTGTGGAAGGCGGAGCCGCTGGAGGAGTTCGACTACGACGCGTTCAACTCCCAGCGCTTCACCGAGGCGATCATCGAGCGCGAGCGCGTCAACGACATCGTCCGCGTCCTCTACCCGAACGACACCACCTACGAGGGCAAGAAGCTGCGTGTTCGCCAGCAGTACTTCTTCACCTCCGCATCCTTGCAGGAGATCGTCGAGAACCACCTCGCGCAGCACGGTGACATCGAGTCCTTCGCCGAGTTCAACTCGGTTCAGCTCAACGACACCCACCCGGTGCTGGCCATCCCGGAACTGATGCGCATCCTCATCGATGAGCACGACCTCGGCTGGGATAAGGCGTGGGAGATCGTTTCTGCCACCTTCGCCTACACGAACCACACCGTGCTCACGGAAGCCCTGGAGACCTGGGAGGTCTCCATCTTCCAGCAGATGTTCTTCCGCATTTTCGAGATCGTCCAGGAGATTGATCGCCGCTTCCGCGAGGACATGGCCGGCCGCGGCCTGTCCCAGGAGGTCATCGACCGCATGGCGCCGATCCAGGATGGCTTCGTCCACATGGCCTGGATCGCCTGCTACGCCTCGTTCTCCATCAACGGTGTTGCCGCATTGCACACCGAGATCATCAAGGCCGACACGCTCAACGACTGGTACGAGCTGTGGCCGGAGAAGTTCAACAACAAGACCAACGGCGTCACCCCCCGTCGCTGGCTCGCGATGTGCAACCCCCGCCTGGCGACCCTGCTCACCGAGCTCGCCGGCGATGACTCCTGGGTGACCGACCTTGACCGTCTCGCCGAGCTCGCCTCCTACGAGGACGACGCGGAGGTCCTGGGCCGTCTGCGTGACATCAAGCGCGCGAATAAGGAAGACTTCGCCGCCTGGATCAAGGACCGCCAGGGCATCGACGTCGATCCGGATTCCATCTTCGACGTACAGATCAAGCGCCTGCACGAGTACAAGCGGCAGCTGCTCAACGCCCTGTACATCCTCGACCTGTACTTCCGGATCAAGGAGGACGGGGAGACCGACGTGCCGAAGCGCACCTTTGTCTTCGGTGCCAAGGCCGCCCCGGGCTACGACCGCGCCAAGGCGATCATCAAGCTCATCAACACCATCGGCGAGCTCATCAACAACGACCCGGAGGTCTCCAAGACCCTGCGCGTCGTGTTCATCGAGAACTACAACGTCTCCCCGGCTGAGAAGATCATCCCCGCCGCGGATGTCTCCGAGCAGATTTCCACCGCCGGTAAGGAAGCCTCCGGCACCGGCAACATGAAGTTCATGATGAACGGCGCGCTGACGCTGGGCACCATGGACGGCGCGAACGTGGAGATCGTTGAGGCCGTCGGTGAGGACAATGCCTACATCTTCGGCGCCCGTAACGAGGAGCTGCCGGAGCTGCGCGCGTCGTACTCCCCGCACGAGTTCTACCTCAACGTCCCGGGCCTGAAGCGGGTGCTCGACGCGTTCGACAACGGCGTGCTCGACGACCGCGGCACCGGCCAGTTCCACGACCTGAAGAACTCGCTCATCCACGGCTATGGCGACACCGCCTCGGACGTGTACTACCTGCTGGGCGACTTCGAGGACTACCGCGCCACCCGCGACCGCATGGCCTCCGACTTCGTCTCCGACAACGATCACTGGAACCGGATGTGCTGGCGTAACATCTGCCACTCCGGTCGCTTCTCCTCCGACCGCACCATCCGCGACTACGCCAACGAGGTGTGGAAGCTGGAGCCGAGCCCGATCGCGTCCGCGGAGCCGACCCCGGCGGCGCAGGGCAACAGCGACGCCGCCCAGGCCGCGAAGAGCGGCGAGGAGAGCGACGGCCTGCTCTCCAAGCTCACCAAGAAGGTTCTGGGCTAGAACTCGCTGAGGTCGACTTCGGTCGTGGTGCCCAATAGGGCCCACGCACCCGTCGGCTGGCGGGAAAACGTGAGCGCGTCGCCGTCGATCCGCCCGATGGACGGCGACAAGGAGCCGCAGAGCAGGAGTTCGCGCTCCGGATAGATGTGACTGTTGAGTTCATCCCCGGAGCGAACGATGAGTGCGGCCTCCCCGGCGTCGGGGACCGGGAATCCCTCAGGGAGCGGACCCGTCGGCCAGGAGCAGGCGGTCAACGACACCGCGACGGCGAGCAGAGCCAGCGCTGGGGACATACTCATCGCAATCCATCCTCTCCTTACTAACGACTAAAGGCCGGTACCCCCGCAAGCCACGGGGTACCGGCCTTTCCGCTAGGCGGACGTTACTTCGTCTCGGCCTTATCGGCCTCCGTGACGGCGTTCAGCGAGGCCGTCGTCGGCTCGCCGAGGGAGTGAACCTGAATCATGTTGGTGTTACCCGAGACTCCCGGAGGGGTACCGGCAACCACGACCATCATGTCGTTCTCCTCGTACTGCTCCAGCTTGAGCAGGTCACGGTCGAGCACCGCCATCATGTCGTCGGTGCTGGCCGTCGTCTCGCAAAGGAAGGTCTCCACGCCCCAGGTCAGGGCCAGCTGGGAGCGCACGCTCGGGTTCGGGGTGAACACGAGCAGCGGCAGCCGGGAGTGCAGGCGGGCCACGCGGCGGGCGGTATCACCGGAGGTGGTGAAGGCAACGATGGCGCGCGCGTTGAGGCGCTCCGCGATGTCCCGGGCCGAGTAGCTCACGACGCCACGCTTGGTACGCGGGACGTGGCTCAGCGGCGGCACCTCGCCGTCGCGCTCCGCGACGCGAACAATGCGGGCCATGGTGCGCACGTTGTTGTGCGGGTCCCGGCCCACGGAGGTCTCGCCGGAGAGCATAACCGCGTCGGCGCCGTCGAGCACCGCGTTGGCGACGTCGGAGGCCTCGGCGCGGGTCGGGCGGGAGTTCTCGATCATTGAATCGAGCATCTGCGTGGCGACGATGACCGGCTTGGCATTCTCTCGGGCGATGCGAATGGCGCGCTTCTGGACCAGCGGGACCTGCTCCAGCGGGATCTCTACGCCGAGGTCACCGCGGGCAACCATGATGCCGTCGAAGGCCAGCACGATGGATTCGAGGGCGTCGACCGCCTCCGGCTTCTCGAGCTTGGCAATGACCGGAACGCGACGGCCGACCTCGTCCATGATCTCGTGCACCAGGTCAACGTCCGCCGCGGAGCGGACGAAGGACAGCGCCACGAGGTCAACGCCCAGCTTGAGGGCGTAACGCAGATCCGCCTTGTCCTTCTCACTCAGCGCCGGCACGGAGATGTCCATGCCGGGCAGGGACACACCCTTGTTGTTGGAGACGGGGCCGCCCTCGACGACCTCGCAGACGACATCGTCGCCGTCGACGGAGCGGCAGACGAGTGCCACCTTGCCGTCGTCAACGAGGAGGCGGTCGCCGGGCTTGGCGTCCTTGGCAAGGTTCTTGTAGGTCGTGGAGACGCGATCATGCGAACCCACCACGTCTTCGACGGTGATGCGGACGATCTCACCGTTGTCCCAATAAGTAGAACCGGTCTCGAATCGGCCGAGGCGGATCTTGGGACCCTGGAGGTCAGCGAGCACGCCCACGGCCCGGCCCGTCTCGTCCGATGCCTCCCGCACCCAGTTGTAGTTCTTCTCATGATCCGGGTGATCGCCGTGCGAGAAGTTCATGCGCGCGACGTTCATTCCAGCTTCGACCAGCCCCTTGATGCCTTCCTTAGAGGCAACTGCCGGGCCGAGAGTACATACGATCTTGGTTCTTCTATCCACGGAGTCCAGCCTAACCGCCCTGAGGGCGTAGTTCTCATTTGGTATGACCAGTTGTGTTGTTCCTGCGTATTCCAAATTACCCGTGTCGCACGCTTCCGGCTAGGGATTCGTCGTCGCCTCGCAGCCGAGGGTTGACCTCCTCCGGGGTCTCCTGCCCGCGCGGTAGCCGAAGGAACACCACCAGGGCGACGAGGAACACGCCGAGGGACACCCACGTATTGACTCGCTGGCCCAGGATCATGGTTGCGGCGTCGTCGCGCATCAATTCCACCCAGAAGCGCCCAAGCGTGTAGCTGACGACGTAGAGGGCGAACACTCGGCCGTACCCAAGGCGGAAACGACGCTGCGCCCAGATCAGGAAGAAGCACACCGCCACGTTCCACAGCATCTCGTAGAGGAATGTCGGGTGCACCGACGCGATCACCTCTCCCGTGGAATGCCCGGTGACCGGCGCATAGCGGCCGGCCTCGTCAACACGGTAGTAGATGTCCAGCGCCCACGGCACATCGGTTGGGCGACCGTACAGCTCCTGGTTGAACCAGTTACCGGCCCGGCCGATGCCCTGGGCCAGGATCACGCCCGGGGCGGCCGCATCCGCGAAGGGTGCCAAGGGCACACCTTTATATTTAAAGAGCAGCCACACGCACAGCGTGCCCAGCGCAATCGCCCCCCAGATCCCCAGGCCGCCGGCGGTGAAATTCAGTGCCTGCCAGGGGTTACGCCCCTCCCCGAAGTACTTCTGGTAATCGGTGAGCACGTGATAAGCCCGCCCACCGATGAGCCCAGCCGGAATGGCGACGATTGCCGCGTCCCACACGTCGTCGGCGTGGCCGCCCCGGGCGGTGTAGCGCTTGAGCGTGAGCCACAACGCCACCACAATGCCGGTGATGATGCACAGCGCGTAGGCCCGCAGCGGAATGGGACCGAGGTACCACACCCCCTGCGGCGGTGAGGGGATGTTGGCCAAAATCATGGTTTGCACCTGCCCCACCTTAGCCGACCCTATCGGGACGGACACGCCGGATGCTGACCGGCCGCGACCAGCGTCCGAGCCGCCTTCGCCGGGTCCTCAGCGGTCATGATCGTCTCCCCGACCAGCACCACATCCGCCCCCGTACCCGCGTACGCCAAGAGATCCACGGAGGTCCGCACCCCGCCGAGGGCAACCCGGTACACCTCCTCCGGCAGACCCGGCACGATGGCGGCAAAGTTCTCCCGATCCAGGTCGGCGGACGTGATCGACCATGCGTTCACCCCGATCACCCGGGCACCGGCAGCCAGCGCCCGGTCCGCCTCCTCCGGGGTGCGGACCTCGGCCAAACCCAGCATCCCTAGCGACTCGATCCGGTCGAGCAGGGACACGAGGCGGGCCTGCCCCAGCAGCTCCACTTGGAGGGGGACAATGTCCGCACCGAAGCATCGAGCCTCGTGGATCTGGTAGGGGTCGACGATGATGTCTCGACACATGACCGGCAGGGACACCGCTCGGTGCACCTCCCACATGTCCTCTAGGGAACCGGCGAAGCGCAGCCGTTCCGTCTGACAGGCCAGGATGTGGACGCCGGCGTCCTCCAAGCCGGTCGCCAGGTCCGCCATGGAGGCGATGTCGACGCGCCGACCGCGATGAGGCAGAGTGCGCTTCATCTCCACCGCCACGCCACAGCCGCGACGCCGTAGCGCCGCCTCCCCGTCGCGGGGCGGGGGGCAGCTGCGCGATCGCGCCTTGATGTCGGGGAAGGGGACCTGGGATTCCCGAGCGGAGACGTCTTCGAGGATGCCGGCGACAATCCGGTCTAGCGCCCATGGGGGTTCCATGACCATCCCTCCCCTGCCTCTCACGACGCTCGTTGTCCGCCTAAGAATATCCGGGGCTAGTGACCACGGGGAAATGGTCCCCCGGCCTCGGTGGGATCGATGTCGTCGTCGAGGGCGTCCCACAACACCCGCCCGGAGTCCGGAGCTTCCGCCAGGTCCGCGGCCAGGTGATCGCGTCGCTGCGACGAACGCGCATACTTGCGGTCCTGCGACGGGTCTGCACCTGGGCGCATGGCCAGCACCACACCGGCGACGATCGCCAGTGCCGCACCACACAGCGTCACCGCCGGGCCGGCCACGGCGGGGTCAATCGCCTCGACGCTCGCCCACTGCGCCACATGGACCGGATGGCTCGCTCGAGCACTCGCGGCGCCTGCCACGAGCAACCGGTGGGCCCGCTCCGGATCCGCTTGGCCGGCGAGAACAAGCGTTCCCGGCAGCGCCATGAACGCCGCCGCTACCGCTGCGATTACGCCAACGACCTGGCGGCCCCGTCGACGCAGCGCCACGCCAGCCACCGCCGCAGCCATGAGTACGAGGGCCAAGGCGGGAACCTCCGTGGCCCACGCCGCCCCGGGCAGCTCGATGCTGCGCGCCCCCGACAGGTCGTCCGTCACGTTCACGGTCAACCACGTGAGGCGCGAACCCAGCCAGCCCAGGACTGCGGCACCACCGAGCACAGCCGCGGCGAGGTGGGCCAACCGGCGGGAATCCTTAGACGCCATCGGCCTCGCCCAGCAGGAGATCGGCGTCGAAGCAGGTGCGGTCGCCGGTGTGGCACGCCCCGCCTTGCTGCTGCACGGTCACCAGGAGGGTGTCGCCGTCGCAGTCGAGCCGCACCTCCTCGACGGCCTGAGTATGCCCCGACGTCAGGCCTTTGATCCAGTACTCGTTGCGTGAGCGGGAGAAATACGTGCCCCGGCGAGTCGCCAGCGTGTAGGCCAGAGCGTGGTCATCCATCCACGCCATCATGAGCACCTCGCCCGTACCCGCCGCCTGAACGACGGCGGGCACCAGGCCGCGGTCATTGAAGCGCACACGTCGGGCAATGTCCGGGTTGAGCGCATACGTCGACGGATCGTCGGACATCTCAACGCACCTCGTATCCGGCGTCGGCCAGGCTCGCCTTGACGTCGGAGATAGCGACCTCCCCGAAGTGGAAGATGGAGGCGGCGAGCACCGCGTCCGCACCGGCTGCCACTGCTGGCGGGAAGTGGTCGGCGCGCCCTGCACCGCCGGAGGCGATAACCGGAACGCTGACCTCTGCCCGGACCTTCTCGATAAGCTCAACGTCGAAGCCGTTCTTCGTGCCGTCCCCGTCCATGGAATTGAGCAGAATCTCCCCCACACCGAGGGCTTGGCCGCGCACCGCCCACGCGACGGCGTCGATGCCCGCCGATCGGGTGCCTCCGTGGGTGGTCACCTCGAAACCGGAGGGTTGCGCGGGTTGTCCTTCCGGCACCCGGCGGGCGTCCACGGAGAGCACAATGCACTGGGAGCCGAAGCGCTCGGCGAGTTCGGTGAGCAGCTCTGGGCGGGCGATGGCTGCGGTGTTCACCGACACCTTGTCCGCCCCGGCGCGCAGGAGCTCGTCGACGTCCTCGACGCTGCGCACCCCACCGCCGACGGTGAGGGGGATGAACACCTGCTCGGCCGTCCGGCGCACCACGTCCAACATAGTGCCGCGACCAGCCTTGGAGGCGGTGACGTCGAGGAAAGTCAGTTCGTCGGCGCCCTCTTCGTTGTAGCGGGCGGCAAGCTCCACCGGGTCTCCGGCGTCGCGGAGGTTGTCGAAGTTGACTCCCTTGACAACGCGACCGTCGTCGACGTCCAGGCAAGGAATGACTCGGATAGCCACGGCCATGTGAAAGTGTCGCCTCTCTGTGTAAAAGTTCAAAAATTAACGTAGGTCCTGCAAAATACCGAACAGTGTCGCGTGCGCCCCCGGAGTGCCGGCGATGACGCCGCGCGAATCCGGGGTCCATTCCGCGCCATCGAGGTCCGTCACGACGCCGCCGGCCGCGCGCACATGAGCAACACCGGCAGCGTTGTCCCACAGGTGCGGCGAGAAACTCACCGTGCCGTCGGACACCCCCTGAGCGGTGAGCGCCAGATCCACCCCCACGGCACCCGTGATGCGCGGGCGCAGCCGGGTCCGGGCGACGCGGGCGAGCAGTTCCTGACGCAGGGACGTCGGGTAATCCCGGGTCGACGACGCAATCGAGGACAACCCCACCTGGGTAACGAGCTCATCCCGATCCGCCAGCCCGTCGAGGCTTCGGCCGTTGACCAGCACCGATTCCCCATCAACGGTGGTCAACCGCCGGTTCAGCAAGGGCATGGCGCTCACCGCGACCACGGGGCGGCCGTCGATCACGAGGCTGACCAAGATGGCGCACAAGGGATTGCCGGCGGCGTAATTGGCGGTTCCGTCGATGGGGTCCACCACCCACACCGCATCGGAGTGGTAACTGCCGCCTTCTTCCTCCCCCAGCACGGGGATGGCGGTACGCCGGGTGAGCACGGAGCGGATCGTCGCCTCGATCTCCAGGTCCACCTCGGTGGCAAAGTCCCCGGCGCGCTTGAGCTCCGCCGGGTCCGCGCCTAGGCCGGCGACGAACATCGCCTCGGCTTCGTCCACGGCCTCCTCGGCGATGCCGAGCATGTCATGTAGGTCTCGCACCGGTGAGCTCCGCTTAGGCGACGGCGGCCAGGGCTTCGGCGAGCGTGAAGCGACGCTCGTAGAGGGCCTTACCGATGATGACGGAATCGATGCCCTCGTCGGCGTAACGTGCCACCTGCTCCACATCCGCCAGGTTGGAGATTCCGCCGGAGGCGGTGACCGCCGCGTCCGTGGCTGCGGACACGTCGCGCAGCAACTCGATGTTCGGCCCGGCGAGGGTGCCGTCCTTGGACACGTCGGTGACCACGAAGCGCTGGCAGCCGGCGGCGTCGAGCCGTTCGAGGACCTCCCACAGGTCCCCGCCGTCGGAGACCCAGCCGTTGCCTTTGACCCGCAGCGTGTCACCGTCGGCGAGCACCGCCAGGTCCACCGCTACCTGCTCCGGGTAGCGGGCAAGCACTCCGGCGATCCACTCGGGACGCTGCAGCGCCGCGGTGCCGATATTAACCCGGGCGGCCCCGGTGCCCAAGGCGCGTTCGAGGGACTCGTCGTCGCGGATACCGCCGGTCAGCTCCACCTTGATGTCCAGCCGCCCGGTGATCTCGGCCATGAGTTCATGATTCGAGCCACGGCCAAAAGCGGCGTCGAGGTCCACGAAATGCAGCCACTGCGCGCCCTGTTCCTGCCACGTCAACGCGGCGTCGAGCGGGGTTCCGTAGCTCTTTTCCGTGCCGGCCTCACCCTTGTTGAGGCGTACCGCCTGCCCGTTGACAACGTCGACGGCGGGCAACAAAGTGAAAGTCATATCCTCATCCTATCTAGAAGGACCGCAGCCAGTTCTCAAGCAGCGCCATGCCGGCGTCGCCGGACTTCTCCGGGTGGAACTGGGTAGCCCACAGTGGGCCGTTCTCCACCGCGGCGACGAATTCGTCTCCGCCGTGTTGCGACCAGGACACTTTGGGCGCGGGCATGGGCTCCTCGGGGTGCAGCTCCCACCGCCGCGCCGCGTAGGAGTGCACGAAGTAGAAGCGCGTATCCGCATCGATCCCGGCGAACATCTGGGAGTCCTGTGCGGCCTGGACTCGGTTCCACCCCATGTGGGGCAGCACCGCGGCGTCGAGCTTTTCGACCGTCCCCGGCCACTCTCCGCAACCGGCGGCAACCTGTCCGTGTTCTTCGCCGCGTTCGAAAAGCACCTGCATACCCACGCAGATGCCCAACACCGGCCGGGACCCGGCCAGGCGTTCGCCGATGATGCGGGGGCCTTGAACGGCGTGGAGCCCGGTCATGCACGCGGCGAAGGCACCGACGCCGGGAACCAGCAGGCCGTCGGCGGCGACGGCCTCTTTGGGATCGGAGCTCACCGTCACCTCGGCGCCTACGCGTTCCAGGGCGCGGTGGGCGGAGCGAACATTGCCGGATCCATAATCAAGCAGTACGACGCGAGTAGCCATGCGCATCAGTGTAAAACACGCCGTCGCTACATCCGCCCATGGTGCTTCCTAGCCCGTCGGGCCAACGGTGAGACCTGCTGCCACCGGATCCGCAGATTGTCGTACTCGCTCACCCGGTGGCGCCCCAGAACCCGGTCGGCGACCGTCATACCGATGCCGGCGATGATGACACACGCCCCCAGGGCGAAGGCTCCAGCGAAGGCGAAACGGGCGACAACCATGGCGTAGATCACGGACCCAAGCCCGGTGCCCGCGTCGTAGAAAATGTTCCACACCGCCGACGCCTCGGAGACCTTCTCCCGGGGCAGGCGGGCGAACATGGACAGCAGCGCCTCATTCTGCACGATGCCGAAGGAGCCGCCGAAGAGCACCGCCGACGCGACCAGCAGCCACACCGACCAATTCAGGGCGACGATCGCGGCCATGAGCGCCATGCCCACCGCGCCAACAACCTGGGCCGGAATCATGAGCACGCCCGCCTCCCCTCGGCGGTCAGCGACCACGCCGGAGATGTAGCGGAACACCATGGACGCACCGCCGGCGACGGACAGTACCACCCCGGCGATCGCCGAGGATGCCGCGGAGTCCATGCCCCGGACGGCGGCGGGCAGGAAGGAGGACACCGCGCCGTAGCTCATGGCCAAGGTGGTCACTGCTAGCGCCGGGACGAGCACCAGTTTCCAGGCGGCGACCCGTCGGCCGGTGATTTCCGACGGCGGCAGCACCCGCGCGGCCTTGATGCGCGGGATCCGCAGGCACATGACCGCCCCCAGCAGGCCGACGACGGCCGCGGCGACGTACACCGCGGGGTAGCCGAAGGAATCGGCGATGAACAACCCCATGGCGAGAAAAACCATCTGCGCCAGGCCAACCGCCACACCGAGCAGGCCCGTGGCCTTACCCAGGTAAGTGCGGGGCACCAGTTCGGCGATGAGAGCGGACTCCGCCACCGTGATGGCGCCGAAGCCGATTCCGCGGAGCGCGGAGAAGAGCAACACCACCCAGGCCTCGGTTCCTAGCAAGTGCCCTAACGCGGGGACACCGAGCATGAACGCGGAGGCGACCATGACCGGGTTGTAGCCCACTCGCCGCAGCATCGCCGGGGTGCCGATCTGCGTGATGACGGTGGCGAGGATGAACGCCCCCGTCGACGCTCCGGCCAGCATGGCGGAGCCACCGCCTTCCAAGACGGCGAGGGGGACGACGGGCAGCAGGAGCGACCAGGCGCCGAATGCCGACGCCACCGCGATGAGGGTGGCGGTGAAGCCTGGTGTAGCCCAGATGCTGGCCCTGGGGTACGGGTTACTGATAGCGCTGTTCACCCGGCCCAGGCTACCAACTGCCCTTAGAGGGATCCCTTGGTGGACGGCACACCCGTCACTCGGGTGTCGGGTTCGGTGGCCTGCCGCAGTGCGCGGGCCACGGCCTTGTACTCCGCTTCGGTGATGTGGTGCGGGTCCCGGCCGTAGCGGACGTTGACGTGCAGGGTGGTCCGGGAGTTAAACGCCAAGGTCTCGAAGAAGTGCCGGTTGATGACCGTGGCGTAGTGCCCGCCGATGACCTGCCAGTCCATGTTGTCCGGCTCGCCGTTGAGGACGAAGTAAGGCCGCCCGGAGATGTCGATGACGGCCTCCACCAGGGTCTCGTCCATGGGCAGCAACTGGGACCCGAAACGCCGGATTCCCTTCTTATCCCCTACCGCGTCGAGCAACGCCGTGCCGAGCACGATGGCGGTGTCTTCGACGGTGTGGTGGGCGTCGAGCTCGATGTCGCCCACGGCGCGGACCGTCAGGTCGAAGGAGCCGTGGGTGCCGAAGGCGTTGAGCATGTGGTCGAAGAAGGGCAGGCCGGTGTCGATGTTGGTGCGGCCGGTGCCGTCGAGGTTGATCTCGACGGAGATGTCGGACTCACTGGTGGTGCGCCGGGATCTACCGATGCGGTCTGAGCTCATGGCTGTTCTCCTAATTGCTGATGTCGCGGGCCGCGGCGAGGAAGGCGTCGTTTTCCTCCGGCAGCCCGATGGTCACGCGCAGGTGCCCGCCAACACCCACGTCGCGGATGAGCACCCCCCGGTCGAGGAACTTCTCCCAGGCGGCGTGCGGGTCCTCGAAGTGGCCAAAGAAGAGGAAATTGGATTCACTGGGCACGCAGGTGTAGCCGTACTCGGTGAGGGCGGCGGCGACGCGGTCACGCTCCGACGCCAGCTGCGCGACGGTCGCGAGCGTGTCCGCGCGGTGCCGCAGGGCGACGATGGCAGCCGCCTGCGACAGCACCGACAGGTGGTACGGCAGGCGCACGAGCATGACCGCCTCGACGAACGCGGGCGCGGCGACGAAGTAGCCGAGCCGCCCGCCGGCGAAGTCAAAGGCTTTGCTCATGGTGCGCGACACGACGAGCGTGGCCGGGTAGTCGGCGAGCAGCGTCGTCGCCGAGGGCGAGTCCGAGAACTCCGCGTAGGCCTCGTCGACAATGACGATGCCCGGCGCGGCGTCGAGGATTCGCCGCAGGTCGGCAAGTTCCGTCACGTCGCCGGTGGGGTTGTTCGGGGTGGTGACGAAGACGATGTCGGGGCGCTGGGTGGCGATGGCGGCCACGGCCTGGTCGACGTCGATGCGGAAGTCCGCCCCGCGGGCAACCTCCAGAAACTCGGTCTGGGTGCCAGCGGAGAGAATCGGGTGCATGGAATACGACGGCGTGAACCCCATCGCGGAGCGACCAGGGCCGCCGAAGGCTTGCAGCAGCTGTTGCAAGACCTCGTTGGAGCCGTTGGCCGCCCACACGTTGTCCCTGGTTACCGGCACGCCGGTCTGGCCGCTGACGTAGTCCGCGAGGGCGTCGCGCAGTTCCACGGCGTCCCGCTCCGGGTAGCGGTTGAGGGTCGGGGCCAACCGGGCGATCTCGGCGAGCAGGTCCTCAATGAGCGCCGGCGAGGGCGAGTAAGGGTTTTCGTTGGTGTTCAGTTGCACCGGCACGCTCAGCTGCGGGGCACCGTATGCGGTTTTTCCGCGGAGCTCTTCGCGCAGCGGCAGGTCAGCGAGGGTGACCTCGGCGGCTAGGGTGTTGTCCTGCATGGTCTAGTCCTCGCTCTCAGGGGAGTCGCTGAAGCGGGCGCGGATTGCCTCGCCGTGCGCCGGCAGCGCCTCCGCGTCGGCGAGGGCGACGATGTGCGGGCCAATGTTCGCCAACGCCGCCCGGTCATATTCGATGAGGTTCACCGGGCGCAGGAAGGTGTGGGTGCTCAGGCCGGCAGCGAAGCGCGCCGTCCCGGAGGTAGGCAGCACGTGATTGGAGCCGGCCGCGTAGTCGCCGAGCGGCACTGGCGCGTACGTGCCCACGAAGATTGCCCCCGCGTGCGTGATGCGCTCGGCAACCGCCCGGGCGTCACGGGTGTGGATCTCCAGGTGCTCGGCGGCGTAGGCGTCGGCGGCGGCGATGCCCGCTTGAAGGTCGTCGACGAGCACGATGCCGGACTGGCGTCCGGTGAGGGCCACCTCGACGCGTTCGGCGTTGCGGGTGACGGTGTAGCGGGCGGACACTTCGGCGTCGACGGCGCGAGCCAGGTCTTCGGAGTCCGTAATGAGCACGCTGGCGGCCAGCTGATCGTGTTCGGCCTGGCTGATGAGGTCGTAGGCAACGTGCACCGGGTCGGCAGTCTCGTCGGCGAGGATGGCGATCTCGGTGGGGCCGGCCTCGGCGTCGATGCCAACCACCCCGTTGACCAGCCGCTTCGCCGCGGTCACGAAAATGTTGCCCGGGCCGGTGATCATGTCCACCGGCACGAGGTCGGCGGCGTCGTCGCCATAAGCGAGCAGGGCGACGGCCTGGGCCCCGCCGACCGCCCACACCTCGTCCACCCCGAGCAGGTGGCAAGCGGCGAGGATGGTCGGGTGGGGCCAGCCGCCATGCTCCGCCTGCGGCGGGCTGGCCACGACCAGCGACGTCGCACCGGCCTCCTGCGCCGGGATGACGTTCATGAGCACGCTCGACGGGTAGACGGCCTGGCCGCCCGGCACGTAAAGACCCACCCGCTCAACCGGGAGGAACTTCTCCGTCACCGTGGCCCCCGGCGCTAACGTGGTGGTGTGATCCGCCGGCTTTTGCTCGCGGTGCACCGTCCGGATCCGCGCCATCGCTTCTTCCAGCGCCCGGGTGACCTCCGGCGACAGGGTGTCCACGGCGGCGGAAACGACTTCGGCGGGCACTCGCACCGATTCGGGTCGGATGTGATCGAAGCGTTCTCCGTACTCCAGCGCTGCCTCGGCGCCGCGGCTGCGGACGTCCTCGACGATCGGCTGGACGGTGGGAAGCATGGAGGCGACGTCCGTGCCACCGCGGGGAAGACTACGACGCAGTTGGGAGGTCGACGGAGTCTGGCCTCGAAGATCAATGACACTGAGCATGTAGGTCATTGTAGGAAACCAGTCGGGCGCGGACCCCACAACGCCCCCGGCTAACGCAGCATCGCGTCAACCCAGTACGTTGTCCCGGCCATCAGCGGCCCCGCCAGCAGGGCCGTACCCGGGTTGATCGGCGGCACCACGGTCACCGCCTGCCCCACCTCGGCGTCCTCGGCGTGGCGGAAGAGCACCACCGCCAGGTCCCCGCCGACGGCGAAGGCCACCACGGCGATGGCGGCGCAGGCTATAGCCCAGCCGAGCACCCCGGGACGGGGTCGGCTCGACAAGCGGCGGGCTGCCAGAAGGGCCAACCCCACGGAGAGCAGCCCGGTCAACAGCACGAACGAGGCGAAGCCGGCAAACTCCACGTTGGCCGAGGCATGCACCGCCAGCAGCGAGTCCTCGGCCACCGTCGCGTCGTAGCCCGGCCGGAGCAGTCCCCACGCCACCCCGACGGCCGCGTAGCTAGCAATAGCGAGCGCAAGGAAACCGCCGCCCGCACCGAGGTTGGCGGGTACCCGCGACACCTACTCGCAGATCTTCCACTCGCCGCCCTCGCGGGCGAAACGCCAGGTACGGACGTCGTCACCGTTCGAGGTGACCGTCGCCGACGCTTGATCGCCGTCGACACGAATGTCGCTGACCTGGGGGTTGGGATCCCACGTGTCAAGGTCGGACAGCCGGTAGTCCGGGACGCCCTTAGTACTGAAGCCGCTTTCCGGTGCCCGGTCGAGGATCGGCTGGCACAGGTGGGCCTCCATGAACTGGATCTGGTCCACCAGGGTCTCCTGGGAGGCGGTAGCCGTCACGAGCTGGGTGAGCGCGTCGGCGTCGCCGGCGCCCGCCGGAGCAGCACCTTCGAGGGGGGCCGCCATCCCCTGCGGGAGGTTGGCGCCGGGTTTATCGGCGTCCTTCGTGGGCAGGGCGAGGGTGCCGCCCTGCGCGGACGCCGAGGCCGACGACACACCGCCAGCCTCCACGTCGACGGTGGGCTTGTCCGATGCCCGAGGAGACGGCGCCGTGGTGGTCACGGGGGCGGCGGTGGCCGTCACCCGGCTAACGTCCGAGGCCTCGCCGTCGTCCTGGGAACCGCACCCGCTCACCACCAGCGGGGCCACCAGGACCATCGCGGCAGCAGCTCGCGGCTTGATTCGCAAGGATGACGAGATCACGATGGTTTCTCCTCTATCGGTGGTCAGGTCTGGACTAGGAATCCAGAGTAGCAACTGGGATCGTGACGCTTCCGCATAAGTGTCGCACAAAAAACTGTGAATTATGATGTGCACCGTGCACTTACAGCGAGACACCATCGTGGACGCCGCCACCGAGATTCTCGACACCTACGGTCTCGCCGACATGACCATGCGCCGAGTCGCCACTCAGCTGCAGGTAGCGCCCGGGGCGCTGTACTGGCATGTGCCGAACAAGCAAGCCCTGCTTGCGGCGGTCGCGGCCCGCATCCTCAGTCCCTGTCTGAGCGCCGGCGCGCCGTCGGACGCCCGGGAGTTCTGTGGCCTCCTGTACGAGCAGCTGCGCTCCGTCACCGATGCGGCGGACGTCGTCGCGGCCGCGTTGGCGCCTGCGGAGTCGCCGCTGCGCTCAGCACTGCACGAGCAGCTTCGTGCCCGGCTCAGCGGTGTCGACGACGCCGAGCTCGTGGCCGACGCGCTGGTTCTGCTCATCGTTGGTGCCACGGCCCGGGAGCAGTTGGCGGGCTCGGATACCCCTTCAGTGGTAGCGGCCTACGTCGATCTTGTTTTACGAGGCTGCTAATCGGCACACGGCGGTTGTTTGCCGTTAGACTTCGGAATTATGAGTTCTCAAGCTTCCCACGATCAGCAGGTGTGGCCGGGTCAGGCGTACCCGCTGGGATCTACCTACGACGGTGCCGGTACGAATTTTGCGTTGTTCTCGGACATCGCGGATCGCATTGAACTGTGTCTGTTGGACCGTGACGACAACGAGACTCGAATCGAGCTCACCGAGGTCGACGCCCACGTCTGGCATTGCTACCTGCCCGGCGTGGTGCCCGGCCAGCGCTATGGTTACCGCGTGTACGGCCCCTATGACCCGGGTGCAGGCCTGCGCTGCGACCCCAACAAGTTGCTCGTGGACCCGTACGCCCGGGCCTTCGACGGCGAGTTCGACGGCGACGCCTCCCTATTCTCCTACGACATCTTCGCCCCGGAGCCGGGCACCGGCCGAAATGAGGAAGATAGCCTCGGGCACACGATGAAGTCCGTGGTCATCAACCCGTTCTTCGACTGGGGTAATGACCGCGCGCCGAACATCCCCTACCACGAGACGGTCATTTACGAGACCCACGTCAAGGGCATGACGGCGACGCACCCGGACGTCCCCGAGCACCTGCGCGGCACGTACGCCGGCATGGCGCACCCGTCGGTCATCGACTACCTCAAGAACCTCGGGGTGACCGCCGTCGAGCTGATGCCGGTGCACCAGTTCCTTCAGGATGACCGCCTGCGCAACCTGGGCCTGCGCAATTACTGGGGTTACAACACCTTCGGTTTCTTCGCCCCGCACCAGGACTATGCCGCCGCGGAAAGGCCCAGCGAGGCCGTCGCGGAGTTCAAGGGCATGGTGCGCGCCTACCACGAGGCGGGCATGGAAGTCATCCTCGACGTGGTGTACAACCACACCTCCGAGGGCAACCACTTGGGCCCGACCATCGCCTTCCGCGGCATCGATAACCAGGCCTACTACCGCCTGGTCGATAACGACCAGTTCCACTACATGGACTACACGGGCACGGGTAACTCCTTCAACGTTCGCCACCCGCACTCCCTGCAGCTCATCCTGGACAGCCTGCGCTACTGGGTGACTGAGATGCGCGTCGATGGCTTCCGCTTCGACCTCGCTTCTACTCTGGCCCGCGAGTTCAACGACGTCGACCGCTTGGCCACCTTCTTCGACCTGGTCCAGCAGGACCCGGTCGTGTCTCAGGTCAAGCTCATTGCCGAGCCCTGGGACGTGGGCCACAACGGCTACCAGGTGGGTAACTTCCCACCGCTGTGGACGGAGTGGAACGGTAAGTACCGCGACACGGTGCGCGACTTCTGGCGCGGCGAGCCCGCCACCCTCGGCGAGTTCGCGTCCCGGCTGACCGGCTCCTCCGACCTCTACGCCAACAACGACCGTCGCCCCACGGCGTCGATCAACTTCATCACTGCCCACGACGGCTTCACCCTCAACGACCTGGTCAGCTACAACGAGAAGCACAACATGGCCAACGGTGAGGACAACCGCGACGGCGAGTCCCACAACCGCTCGTGGAACCACGGCGTGGAGGGCCCGACCGATGACGAGGAGATTCTGCAGCTGCGCGGCCGGCAGCGCCGCAACTTCCTCACCACGCTGCTGCTGAGCCTGGGCACGCCCATGATTAGCCACGGCGACGAGATCGGCCGCACCCAAAACGGCAACAACAACGTCTACTGCCAGGACAACGAGCTGTCCTGGATGGACTGGGATCAGCTGGAGGAGAACAAGGCGCTGCACGACTTCACTAAGCGCCTCATCAACATCCGCAAGCGCCACCCCGTCTTCCGCCGCCGCCGCTTCCTCAAGGGCGGCCCGCTGGGCACCGACGTCCGCGATCGTGACATCGCCTGGCTGGTGCCCTCCGGCGACCTCATGACCCAGGATGACTGGGACTTTGACTTCGGCAAGGCTCTCATGGTGTACCTCAACGGCAACGCCATCACCGAGCCGGACTCCCGCGGCCAGGAGATCGTGGATGATTCCTTCATCCTCATGTTTAACGCCCATTACGAGGAGATCGACTTCACCCTGCCGCCGAAGCAGCTGGGCGTGAAGTGGCAGCTCATCGTGGACACCACGGAGGCCACCGGCTACCCGCTCGATGCCAGCGAGGTCGATTGCAATGGCACCATTCGGGTGCCGGCGCGGTCGACGATGGTGCTCAAGCAGCTGGAGCCGCCGGTGTACGACGAGCTTGACGAGGACGAGTCCCCGGAGAAGGGTCCGCGCCCCGTCGCCGAAGGAATCGACGTCCTGGAGGCCAGCACCGTGAGCATTCCGGAGGAAGAGGAACCGGCCGTGGAGGTCGAACGCCGCACCGAGTTGACCCCGGGAGTGGGGCACCAGAATAAGGCCGTCGACGTTTACGAGGAGGACCCGGAGGATGTTTAACGCCCACGGTGCCACCGTCGAGGTGGAGCCGGGGTTCGTGGTAGGGCACCGCAGCGCCTTGGCGGCTGCGTTGTCCGGCGAGGACTCCTTCCGGATTTCCCTGGCCGACGCCACCGGCGTCGACGTTCACGAGCCCACCGCCCTGCTGCCCGGCCGGGTCCGTGTGCTCGGCACCGGCGCCGACATCGCCGTCGCCCCGAACCAGCAGGCCGTGGCCCGTGACCTCGCCGAGGCGATCTCCGCCGCCCTGCGCGGTGAGACCGCGGAGGTGGGCGTGGACGGCCTCGACTTCGTGGCCGTGGACGTCGAGACGGCCAATAGCCGGTGGGGGTCCATCTGCCAGGTCGGGGCTTCGCGCTTCCGTCATGGTCAGCTTGCGGCGCAGCGCGAGTGGTGGTGCCGGCCCCCGGCCGGGATCGATAGCTTCGACGAAGCGAACGTGGCCATCCACGGCATCACCGCCGACGCCGTGGCGGATCAGCCTCGCTTCGGCGAGATCCTCGACGACGTGGTGGCCTTCGTCGGCGACGACGTCGTCATCGCCCACAATGCTCAGTTCGACGCCTCGGCCATTCGGGACGCCGCCCAAGCCAGCGGGCTGGCTGCCCCGTCGTGGCGCTTCGGCTGCACGCTCGCTCTTGCCCGCGCGCGTCGGCTCGACGTCGCTAATCACCGCCTGCCCACGTTGGCCGCGCATTTCGGCATCGAGCAGACCGCGCACCACGACGCCGGCGATGACGCCGTCGTCGCCGGGCGCCTCCTCGTTGCCCTGGCCCGTGACCGCGGGTATGCGGGCTCCACCGAGAAGCTCTTCGACGCCGACTCGCTCAACCTAGGCGAGCTGTCTGACCGTCTCGTTACCCCCGTGTCGGTGCACCGCACCCGACCGGCCCCGGCCGCGGCGACCCCGGCGACACCGTCACCGGCGTGGCGGAAGGTGGCGACTCCGACGACCGTGCCGGAGGCGAACCCCAACGCCGATCCCCACCATCCGCTCTTTGGCCACAACGTCACCCTCACCGGGGACTTCGACCCCCTGGACAAGGGGGAATTGTGGGAGCGGATCGCCGAGTGCGGGGCGACCATCGGCAAGAACGTCACGAAGAAGACGACCATCCTCGTGGCCGGGGCGTGGAAGACGACCACCTCGAAGGAGAAGAAGGCGCGGGAGTACATCGACAAGGGTCAGAACATCGAGATCTGGTCAGCGACCCAGCTGATCGCCGCGCTCGATAGTGCGGGGGCAGCGTCGCGATAGTGGTTAAGCTGGGTGGGGAAAATCCGCCTCCGACGCCACAAAGGATTGTTCATGCGACGCCCCATCACCGCCACGTACCGTCTCCAACTCCGCGGTCCGCAGGCCGACCCGGCGGGCCGGCGTTTCGGGTTTGCCGAGGCGGCCGAGCTGGTCGATTACCTAGCTGACCTGGGCGTCAGCCACCTTTATCTGTCTCCGATCCTCACCGCCGACCCGACGTCGAACCACAACTATGACGTCATCGATGCCACCGAGGTCAACCCCGAGCTCGGCGGCATCGAGGGCCTGCGCGAACTGGCCCGCACCGCCCACGCCGCGGGGTTGGGTCTCATCATCGATATTGTGCCCAACCACATGAGCGTCGCCACCCCGTACCTCACCCCCTGGTGGTGGGACGTGCTCAAGAACGGCCAAGACTCCGAGTTTGAGCCCTACTTCGACATCGACTTCAGCCCGGATAATGGCGCCGGCGGCAAGATCGGCCTGCCGATCCTCGGCCAGGAAGGTGACGAGGACAAGCTCACCATCGAGCACAACGAGCACGTCGACGAGCTCGTCCTCGCCTACTACGAGCACCACTTCCCCATCGCCCCCGGCACCTGCGACGGGCCTCACGACGACCCGGCGCAGGTGTACGCCCGCCAGCACTACCGCCTGATGTATTGGCGCGACGGCGTCATCTCCTACCGTCGCTTCTTCTCCGTCAACACCCTCGCCGGCATCCGGCAGGAGGACCCCCTCGTCTTCGAGCACACCCACCGGGTGCTGCGCCAGCTGTGCGCCGAGGACATCATCGACGGCGTGCGCGTTGACCACCCCGACGGCCTCGCCGACCCCTTCGCCTACCTCCACCGCTTGCGCGACCTCATCGGCCCGGACCGCTGGTTGGTCATCGAGAAGATCCTCGCCGTCAACGAGCCGCTTGACCCTCGCCTGTCCGTAGACGGCACCACTGGCTACGACGCGCTGCGCGAGCTCGACGGCGTCTTCGTCTCCCGGGAGGCGGAGGACACTCTGTCCATGGTGGCCCTGCGGCAGTCCGGTTCCCCCTGGGACGAGACCTCCTTCCAGGCCATCGAGCAGCAGCTCAAACGGGACGTGGCGGCCTCCGAACTGGCCGCCGAGGTGTCCCGCCTCGCCCGCGCCATCCGGCGCGACAACTTCTCCACCGCCGGTTCCACGGTGTCCGACGAGTTGCTGATCTCCACGGTTATCGAGCTGGTCGCCGCCATCCCGGTCTACCGTGCGGACTACGAATCCCTCTCCCGGGTCACCTCCACCGTCTTCGCCGATATGGCCTCCCGCTTCCCCTCCCGGCGTGACGCGCTCGACCTCATCGCCGCCGCCTTCAGCGAACGCGGCGAGGCGAACACTCGTTTCGCCCAGGTGTGCGGCGCAGTCATGGCCAAGGGCGTGGAGGACACCACCTTCTACCGTGCGTGCCGCCTGGTGGCGCTGCAGGAGGTCGGTGGCGCGCCGGGGCGTTTCGGCGTGTCCAGTGCGGAGTTCCACCTGCTCAACGACGAACGCGCCCGGCTCTGGCCGCGCGCGATGACGACGCTGACGACCCACGACACCAAGCGCAGCGAGGACGTCCGTTCCCGGATCATCGGCCTGACCGAGATTCCCACGGAGTTCGCGGAGTTCGTTGACCGGCTCTCCGGCCTCGTCCCCGCCCCGGACCCGGCAACCGGTCTGTTTCTCTTACAAAACCTCATCGGCGTGTGGCCGGCCGACGGCGCCGTCTCCGACACCCTGGTACAGCGCTTCCAGGACTACAGTCTCAAGGCCATCCGCGAGGCCGGGGTGCGCACCTCCTGGGTCGATCAGGACCCCGCCTTCGAGACCGCGGTCGCTGACTGGGTCGACGCGCTCATGCGTGGCCCAGCCGCCCCCATCATCACCGCTTTCGTCGCCCCGCTCGCTGACACCGCGGTGTGCGTCAGCCTGTCGCGCAAGCTCCTCCAACTCATCGCCCCGGGCATCCCGGACGTCTACCAGGGCCAGGAGCTCTTCGACGACTCCCTGGTGGACCCGGACAACCGCCGCTTCGTGGACTACACGGCCCGCCGGCAGCTGCTGCAACAGCTGGACATCACTGCCGAGCTCCGGGCCGACGACGACCCGAACCTCGCTCTCCTGCACACCGTGCGCGAGGCGCTGCGACTGCGCCGGAGGTTGCCGGAAATGTTCGACGGCGGCCGCTACGAAGCAGTCTTCGCCGAGGGTCCGCGCGCCGGCCACCTGGTGGGCATGGCCCGCGGCTACGCGGACTCCACCGCTGTCATCGCGGTGGGTACCCGCCGCCCTCACACGCTCGACGTGAGCGGCGGCTGGCAGGACACCACCCTCACGCTTCCGGAGGGCGAGTGGGTAGACAAGCTCTCGGGCCGACGCCTGTCCGGCGTGGTTCCGGCCGCCGACGTGTTTGCCGACTTCCCCACCGCGCTCCTCGTCAACGCCCAGCTCGATGAGCAGACTCGCTAGGCTCGGCACGGCCTATCACGAGTGGGTGCGCCACCACCCACAGGCCAGCGACGACTTCGCAGACGCTTTCGAGGACCTGCTCACCGACGGCGGCGTCACCTTCGACCGGGTCAGTGCCCGCGTGAAGACCTGGCCGTCGCTCAAGGCGAAGGCGCAGAAGCGGCGCGCCGACGGCCGCCTGGCCTACCCGGATCCGTGGAATGACATCCACGATCTCATCGGAGTGCGCATCAACGTCTATCACTCCACGGAGATCCCCGTCGCGCTCGCGGTGTTGCGCGAGTCCTTCGAGGTGGTCCGCTCCGTCGATAAAACCGCCCAGACCCGGGTCTCCGGGGGTTTTGGATACGGTTCCCACCACCTGGTGCTGCGTGTTCCGCCGCATCACGAGGACCTTCGGGCCTACGCCGGAATGCGCCTGGAGGCCCAGGTGCGCACGGTCCTGCAGCACGCGTGGGCCGAGTTCGAGCACGACATCCGCTACAAGTCCGGCCAGTTGGATCCCCAGGTGGACCGGGCGTTCACGCTCGCCGCCGGACTCATCGAGTTGGCGGATCAGCAATTCGACCAGATCGCGGCCCTGCGTAAGCCCACCGCCAGCCAGCCGGATCGCGGCGACGTGGACATCAGCGCCGAGACCCTCCCCGGGATTTTGGCGATGCTGCTCGGCACCCGCTTCCCCCCATCGCGTTCGGAGAATTACCGCTGGTTGGAGGAGCTCCTGGCCGCCAATGGCGTGACCACGGTAGCCGAGCTCAGTGCGCTGCTCGACCCTGCCGCTATCGCCTCCCTCGACGAGCGACTGCACTACCGCTTCACCCCCGGCCAGGTACGCCTCATCGACGATCTGCTGCTTCTGCGCTTCGGCCAGCAGCACATCGACCGGACGGGAACCACCGGCTACCGGGCGAAGAACCGCCCCCGTCGTCTGGCGGAGCGGCTGGCGAAGCTGCGCCCCTAGCGTCCCCGCAGCTTCTCCAGCTGGCGGCGTTCCTTCTTCGTCGGGCGTCCCGCGCCCCGGTCACGCACCGGCATAGCGCCACGCGGCGGCTCCGGCGGAGAGTGATCCGCGTAGCAGCGGCGCGCCACTGGCGCCCCGACCCGCTTGCTCACCGTCGCCAGCACCTCCAGGTCATAGATGCGGTGGTGGTGCCAGATCCGCACCCGGTCCCCGGGGACCACCTGCTGGGCCGGCTTGACGGCGACCCCGTTGACCTTGACGTGCCCGGCGCGCACCGCTTCCGCAGCCTCGGAGCGGGTCTTGAATACCCGAACCGCCCACACCCAGGCGTCGACGCGGACGGGACGGCCGTCGGGCTGCGTCACTGGTCCCGGTGGTTGACGATGGCCCGAACCTTCATCGCGTGGTAGCCGCCGCCGGCAACGGCCACGATGAGCCCGAGGGCCAAGAAGAACCACGTGTGGGCGATGAGCGCGAGGCCAATGCCGCCGATAACTCCGCCGCCGACGAAGGCGACCGCATTGCGGGAGTGGCGCCGGACCTGGTCTTTCCGGGCCTGGATGGGATTATTGGGACGGTGGGAAAGCGTCATAGTTCGCTATTTTAGTCCTCCACCCACGCCGTACCGGCTTCCACGGGTTCGGCCTGCCCACGGGTCAGCGCGGCGAGCATGTCGGCGAGGCCGTCGCGGCTGCCGGGGGCCACCGCCACGGTCAGCGTCACCGACGCTCCGTAGTCAGCGTCGGTAACCGCCACTCCGCGAGCGCGCAGCTCGGCCTCCAGCCGGCCGGCGTCGGCGTGGCTTGCCTCCACGAGGTAGAGCTCGCGCAGGCTGCGAGTGCGCTGCGGAACCGACTCCAGAGTGAGCCCGACGGCCTCCGAATAGGCGTGCACGAGCCCTCCAGCGCCGAGCTTGATCCCGCCGAAGTAGCGGGTGACCACTGCCGCAATATCACGCATTCCGGAGCCTTTGAGCTGTTCCAGCATGGGCCGCCCGGCGGTGCCGGAGGGCTCCCCGTCGTCGGAGGATCGCTCGATGGGATTCGCGTCGTCGACGTGCACGACGTAGGCCGAGCAATTATGGCGGGCGTCGGGGTAGCGCGCCTTGACCTCGTTGATGAAGGCGCGGGCGTCGTCCTCCCCCCGCACGCGGCGGAGGCTAGTGATGAAGCGGGAGCGCTTGATGTCGAGTTCGTGGGTGTAGAGGCCGTCGGCGGGTATGCGGTAGGAGGTGTGCATGATGACACTCGACCTTAGTGCACCTACCCTGGGCAATTATGAATAACTACGAAGTGTGGGCACCGAATGCCGAGGCAGTTCGGCTGTGCATCGACGGCGCTACCACTCCCCTGACTGAAGGGGAACGCGGGTGGTGGCGTAGTGACCGGACCCCGGTGGCCGGGGAGCGCTACCAGTATCAGCTCCTGCGCGACGGCGAATGGTCGATCCCGCTGCCGGACCCGCGCAGCCGCCGCCAGCCGGCGGGCATACACGGCCCCTCGGCGGTCGTGGCCGATGATTTCTGTTGGACCGACGGCGCTTATCCGGGCCGCGAATTGCGCGGGGCGGTGCTCTACGAATTGCACGTCGGCACGTTTAGTCCCGAGGGCACGTTCGATGGCGTCATTGACCGCCTCGATCACCTGGCCGATCTGGGCGTCAACGCCATCGAGCTCATGCCGGTACAGCCCTTCGGGGGGCAGCGAAATTGGGGCTACGACGGCGTCGACTGGTTCGCCGTCCACGAGGCCTACGGCGGCCCCGAGGGGTTAAAGCGGCTCGTCGACGCAGCTCACGGCCGCGGCATTGGCGTCGTCCTCGACGTGGTGTACAACCACTTCGGCGCCGACGGCAACTATGCCGGCTTCTTTGGGCCCTACACCGCGGGTGGCGCCACCGGCTGGGGTGAGGTGGTCAACGTCTCCGGTGCCTCGTCCGACGAGGTGCGTGCCTACATCCTCGACGCGGTGCGCCAGTGGCTGGCGGAGTTCCACATCGACGGGCTGCGGCTCGACGCCGTCCACGCCATCGACGATCGCCTCGCCGTGTCGCTCTTTGAGGAACTGGCCGACGTCGCCGCCGAGGTGTCGGCCGCCACCGGGGTGCCGCGCCTACTTATCGCCGAGTCGGATCTCAACGACCCGCGCCTCATCGCCGCCCGCGAGGACGGCGGATATGGCCTGACCGGGCAGTGGGTGGATGACGTCCACCACGGCATTCACACCCTCGTCAGCGGGGAGACAGACGGCTACTACAGCGACTACGGCACCCTCGACGTCCTGGCCTACACGCTGCGCCACGGCTGGCGCTTCAACAATGACTATTCGGAGTTTAGGGCCCGCCACCACGGCCGGCCCCTCGATCTAGAGCGCACCCCGGCCTGGCGGCTGGTGACGTACACAACCACGCACGACCAGACCGGAAACCGCGCCGCCGGGGATCGCCCGTCGCAGCACCTCTCCCCGACCAAGCTCGTCCTCAAGGCGGCCCTGGTGCTCACCTCTCCTTACACGCCCATGCTGTTTATGGGCGAGGAGTTCGCGGCGCAGACCCCGTTCCCGTTCTTCTGCTCCCACACCTCCGACGAGCTCAACACCGCCACCCGCGAGGGCCGGATCGAGGAGTTCCAGGCCATGGGCTGGGAGCCGTCGTCGGTGCCGGATCCCAGCGACCCCGCCACCTTCGCCTCCGCCAAGCTTGACTGGGAGTTCTCCAGCGAGCAACGCCGCGTCCTCGACGCCTACCGGCGCCTCATTTCCCTTCGCGGCGAGCTGGCGATCCCCGAGACCTTCCTGGACTGGGAGGTCTCCCACGGGGAGGGGTGGCTGGTGCTCAGCGCACCCACCTACCGGGTGCTGGCTAACCTCAGCGATTCCCCGTGCCGCCTCGATGTCGGCGGCCGACTGCTGTACGCTTTCGATGCCCCAGAGGTCACCGAGCACGATGCCCTGCTCGGCCCCTGGGAGTTCGCGATCGTCGCTCGCTAGATAGCGACGACGAAGTCGTACTCCGGCGTGCC
Source organism: Corynebacterium uterequi (assembly GCF_001021065.1). Taxonomy (NCBI): domain Bacteria; kingdom Bacillati; phylum Actinomycetota; class Actinomycetes; order Mycobacteriales; family Corynebacteriaceae; genus Corynebacterium; species Corynebacterium uterequi. The sequence continues at coordinate 1,530,610 of NZ_CP011546.1, forward strand.
CGGTTCCAGGCGCCGGCAGTCGAGCGCAGAGCCCTCGATGCGCTCCAGCAATCCAGCAAGGTCGCCGGCGTGGGACAGCTGCAGGCCGACGAGCGCGGTGCCGGTTTCCCGGTTGTTGCGCTTGAGGTACTCGAAGAGGGTGATGTCGTCGTCCGGGCCGAGGATGTCGGTGAGGAAGGAGCGCAGCTGGCCGGGCTCTTGCGGGAAGTTGACGAGGAAGTAGTGCTTGAGCCCGCGATGAATGAGCGAGCGTTCCATGATCTCGGCGTAGCGGAGCACGTCGTTGTTGCCGCCGGAGATGATGCACACGACCGTCGAGCCCACCGGCAGCTGAAGCTGGCGTAGCCCGGCAACGCTCAGCGCCCCGGCCGGCTCGGTGATGATGCCCTCCGACTGGTAGAGGTCGAGCATTTCCGTTGCCACGGCCCCTTCATCGGAGTTGATGACAGTGACCCGGTCCTGGTGAGCCGAGACGATCTGGTAGTTGAGCGCGCCCGTGCGCTTCACCGCCGCGCCGTCAACGAAGGTATCCACCTCATCCAACGTGATGGGTTCGCCCGCCGTAAGGGCGGCTGCCAGGGAGGCAGCCCCGGCAGGTTCCACGCCGACGATCTTCGTGCGCGGCGCCATGTCCGCCACGTAGCTCGTCACCCCAGAGAGCAGGCCGGCCCCGCCGACGGGCACCACGACGGTATCCAGGTTCTTGCCCTGGGCGGTGAGCTGCGCGAGGATCTCGGCAGCCACGGTGCCCTGCCCGATGACGGTATTACGGGCGTCGAAGGGTTCGATGACGGTCGCTCCGCGTTCGGCGGCGTCGGCGCGGGCCGCGGCTGCCGCCTCATCGAAGTTGGCGCCGGTAACGACCAGCTCCACCATGTCCCCGCCGTGCACCGCGATGCGGTCGCGCTTCTGCTTCGGGGTTTTGGCCGGGACGAAGATCTTGCCCGGGATGCCCATGGTTCGGCACGCGTAGGCCACACCCTGGGCGTGGTTGCCGGCCGACGCCGCAACGATGCCCGCCTGGCGCTCCGCCTGCTCAAGCTGGGAGATCGAGTAGTAGGCGCCACGGATCTTGTAGGAGCGGACGTCCTGGAGATCCTCACGCTTCAGGTACACCGACCAGCCGGTTTCCTCGGACAGCCTCGGGCAAAACTGCAACGGCGTCGGCGCAATGACCGCGGAAATTCGGGCCTGGGCGGCCTGGACGTCGGATGCATGGATGGGCTCGAAGGGCTGCGTAGAGGTCATGGGCGTAGATATTACGTTAGAACAGCTCGCGGGTAGCGATCTCCGCACCCTTGACCACGGACTCAAGCTTGGCCCAGGCGATTTGGGAGTGCAGACGCCCACCCAGGCCGCAGTCGGTGGAGGCGATGACGTTCTCCGGTCCGACCTGCTCGGCGAACTTCACGATCCGGTCCGCCACCAGGCGCGGGTGCTCGATGGCGTTGGTGGAGTGGGAGACCAGGCCGGGGTAGATGACCGTGCCGGCCGGCAGGCTGCGGTTGCTCCAGACTCGCCACTCGTGCGCGTGCCGCGGGCTGGAGGCTTCGAAGGAGAAGCCGCCCACCTTCGCTTCGAGGATGACGTCGATGATGTCTTCGAAGGGCACGTCGGTGGAGTGCGGTCCGTGCCAGGAGCCCCAGCAGATGTGCAGGCGGGTGAGTTCGCGCGGCAGGCCGGCGAGTCCGGAATTGATGGCGTCGATGCGGACCTTGAGCCAGTCCTGGAAGTCCGCCACGCTCGGCTCCGGATTGATCTGGTCCCATGCCTCGGCAAGATCCGGCGCGTCGAGCTGGACGGTGAAGCCGGCGTCAGTGATGGCCTTGTACTCGTGGTGCAGCGCGTCTGCGCAGGCCTGGACGACCTGCTCGTCGGTGTCGTAGTGCTCGTTCTTCAGCCGGGCCGCGGACCCCGGGGAGAGGGCGGCCACGAATCCGGCCTCGGCCCCGGCGGCGTCGATCGCCGTGCGCAGCAGGTTGACGTCGGTGGCGACTTCGTCCTGGCCGATGTAGGTGATGGGGCCAGTGAACTTGGGGTTACCGACCTTGGCGCGGCCGGCGAAGATTCCGGATTCCGGGTCGTTGTAGGCGTCGGCGAAGATCTGCCGGTCCCGGCGATCCGCAAAGGACGTCAGTTTGATGTTGCCCGGGGTAGAGCGGACGACGTCCTGGGCTGCCCAGCGATCCTCTTCGGTCATAGTCAACCCGCCGAGGCGGCTGAAGGAATAGTTCCACCAGGCACCGTAATCGACGGCTCCGGAGGTGATGTGCCCGTACTCGCCTTCGTTGACGATGTCCACGCCCATCTCCACCTGGCGCCGGACAACCTCGTTGACCGAGTGTTGCAGGATCTCGAAGAACTCGGCGTCGTCGATGCTGCCAGCGGCACGCTGGTTGTTAGCAGCCAGCAGTTCGGGGGTGCGCGGCAGGGAGCCGACGTGGGTGGTGCGGATCTTATTCGTCATGGGGTCCTCCATTAGTAGAAGGTGAATCGATCGCGCTGCGCCCGGAAAGAGTTCAGCGCACAACGACACACGGTGCGGCTAGCCTCGACCGGGGCTCCGGAGGGCTTCTGTGGGGTCACCTTACCGGAGGCCTCACCCCAGCCCGCTATTTATATTCAGAAGCGGTACACCATGGTCGTGTACCCGCTGGGTGCGTCGGCGACAGCGACGTAGCCGACCCGCTCGTACACCCGGCGCGCACCAGGGTTGTCGACGTGGACACACAGCGATACCCCGGGCACGTCCCAGGAGCGGGCCAGATCCAGCGCGTGGGCCATGAGCTCGGTGCCCACGCCTCGGCCTTGGTATCGGGTTTCCACCGCGATCGCCAGTTCCGGGAAGGCGGGGTCGACGAAGCCTTCCCCGTGGCACTCGGCAGTGCCGAAGATCAGCCACGCCCCGCCGGCGGGGTTGTCCAGGTCCTCGTCGACGGCGATGATCCCGCCCCGCTGCGGGTCCCAGCGGCCCACATAGAAACGGCTGGCCTCAAGAAACTCCGCGGTGTCCGGGGTGGCGCTTTCGTCGCCGAAGACCTCGGTGAGGTAGTTGAGGCGTCGGATGTATGTCAGGTCGGCGCTGGTCGACGGGCGGTACGCAATAGCCATGCCCGCCACGCTACCCGAGGATGCCCGCTCCTAATGTCGCCTTGAGATCGCCCATGAGCGCGCCGGAGCGGTCGACGCGCAGGTGCTCGCCGAGGACCATGAGCGTCGACTGATCGCCGTTGACCAGGTTGAGGTAGACGTCGGACTCGCCCTTGTTCGCCATGAGCACGTTCTTCAGCTTTCGGATCGCCTCCATCGTGCATTGCTCGGTGCGCATCGTCAGCCGCAGTGGCAGCCCCGCCCCACCACCAGGGCCCAGATCCGGAACCTTGAGGTCGTCGCAGAAGAGGCTCGTTCGGTCCTCACGGATGGTGACGTGCACCTTCGCCAGGATGATGTTGTCCTCCACGATGGAGGTTGCCACCATGGAGTACAGCTGCGAGAACACCAGTATCTCCACGGAAGCGCCGTGGTGGTCCTCCACGGTGACAATCGCCCACGGGGAGCCGTCCTTCTTGGACACCCGCCGGTCGACCGCGGAAATGAGCCCGCCGATAATCAGTTCCTGCTTGTTGTGCACCTCTTTGGCCAGGATGGCGGTCAGCGGGGTGTTCGTCTGGGCGTCGATGGCCTCCTCGAAGCCGTCGAGGGGGTGCCCGGAGACGTAGAGGCCAAGCATCTCGCGTTCCAGGGCGAGTTCATGCTTGCGCTCCCACTCCTGGTCCGGGACGTCGATGCCGAAGACATTGTCCTCCGCCTCGCCCCCGAGGCCGGCGAATAGGTCAAACTGTCCCCGGTCCGCAGCCTTTTTCGTGGTCAGTACGGAATCGACAGCGTCTTCCTGGATGAGCATGAGCCCTTTGCGGGGATGGCCGAGCGAATCGAAGGCGCCCGCCTTGATGAGCGACTCGGTGATGCGTTTATTGCAGGGCAGAAGGTCGATCTTGTCCAGGTAGTCGCCGAAGGAGGTGAAATGTCCCTTGGTGTCGCGGGTGGCGACGATGGACGCCACCACCTCGTGGCCCACGTTGCGGATGGCGCCGAGACCGTAGCGGATGTCTTCGCCGACGGCGATGAAGTCCTGTTCGGATTCGTTGACGTCCGGCGGCAGCACCTTGATGCCCAGGTGTCGGCAATCGGCAAGGTAGATGGCCGACTTGTCCTTCTTATCTCCCACCGAGGTCAGCAGAGCCGCCATGTACTCAGGCGCATAGTTCGCCTTGAGGTACGCCGTCCAATAGGACACGAGGCCGTAGCCGGCGGCGTGGGACTTGTTGAAGGCGTAGGAGGCGAAGGGCTCGATGGTCCCCCACAGCGCGTCGACGGCGGACTTCGAATAGCCGTTGTCGTACATACCCTGGGAGAATTTCTCGTACTGCGCGGCCAGCACATCGGCCTTCTTCTTACCCATGGCCTTGCGGAAGCCGTCGGCCTCGCCGGCCGTGTAGTTCGCCACCTTGCGGGAGATCTCCATGATCTGCTCCTGGTAGACGATGAGGCCGTAGGTTTCGTCGAGGATGTCGCGCAGCGGCTCGTCGAGCTCCGGGTGGATCGGAGTGATGTCCTGCCGGCCGTTCTTGCGGTCGGCGTAGTTCCAGTGGGCGTTAACGCCCATCGGCCCCGGACGATAGAGCGCCAGCGAGGCGACGATGTCGTTGAAGCCCGTCGGCTTCATGCGACGCAGCAGCTCCTGCATGCCGCCGCCATCGAGCTGGAACACGCCAAGGGTGTCGCCGCGACTGAGCAATTCGTACACGGCCGGGTCGTCGGTGGTCAGCTCCTCCAGGTGAATCTCTTCACCGCGATTGCGCTTGATGTTCTCGATTGCGTCACCGATGACGGTGAGGTTGCGCAGACCAAGAAAGTCCATCTTCAGCAGGCCGATGGCTTCGCATGCCGGGTAGTCCCAGCCGGTGATGATGGCCCCATCGGCGGCGCGCTTCCACATCGGAATGTGATCGAGCAGGCGCACGCTGGCCATAATCACCGCACAGGCGTGCACGCCGGACTGGCGCACCACGCCCTCCAGGCCGCGGGCGGTCTCGTAGATCCTGGCAACATCGGGATCGTTCTCGATCATGGTGCGCACCTCGGTCGCCTCGGTATAGCGCGGGTGCTCGGGGTCGGTGATACCCGATAGCGGGATGTCCTTGGCCATGACTGCCGGCGGCAGCGCGGCGTTGATCCGGTCCGCCATCTGGAACCCGGGCTGGCCGAAGTTGACCTTCGCGGCGTCCTTGATGGCCTGCTTGGTCTTGACCGTGCCGAAGGTGATGACCTGGGCGATCTTGTCCTCGCCCCAGCGCTGCGCCGCGTAGGCGATCATTTCGCCGCGGCGGCGGTCGTCGAAGTCGATATCGATATCGGGGGCGCTAGGGCGTTCCGGATTGAGGAATCGCTCGAAGAGCAGGCCGTGTTCGATTGGGTCAATGTTCGTGATCGTCAGCGCGTAGGCGACGAGCGCGCCGGCTGCGGAACCACGGCCCGGACCGACGCGGATGCCGATGGAGCGGGCGTGCTTGATGATCTCGGCGACGATGAGGAAGTAGGACGGGTAGCCCTTCATGTCGATGACGTCGATCTCATACTCGGCGCGAGTGAGGTACTCCTCGGGGATCTCGGCGCCGTCGAAGCGGGCACGAAGCCCTTCCATCACCTCGTGGCGCAGCCACGACGTCGGCGTCTCTCCGTCGGGGACGTCGGCGATGGGCATCCGGTCGTGCGGGTGGGCCTCCCAGATCTCCCCGTAATCCTGGACTCGCTCGGCGATCCACAGGGTGTTATCGCACGCCGACGGCACCATGTCGTCCCACATCTGGCGCATCTGTTCCGCGGACTTGATGTAGTAGCCGGTGCCGTCGAACTTGAAGCGGTCGGCATCCAGCAGCGTCTTGCCGGTCTGCACGCACAACATGGCCTCATGTGCCGGCGCCTGGGATTCCAGAACGTAGTGGCAGTCGTTGGTCACCAGTGGCGGCAGGTCGAGCTGGCGGCCGATCTGCAGCAACTCGTCGCGGACCCGGCGCTCGATGGAGATTCCATGGTCCATGAGCTCAAGAAAGAAGTTGTCCTTACCGTAGATGTCCTGCCACATGGCGGCGGCTTCGAGTGCGGCGTCGTACTGGCCGAGGCGCAGGCGAGTCTGCACGTCCCCGGAGGGGCAGCCGGTGGTGGCGATGATGCCGTCGGCGTGCTCGGCGATGAGTTCGGCGTCCATGCGCGGCCACTTACCCAGCTGGCCTTCGTAGGACGCCATCGACGACAGGTAGAACAGATTCTTCAGGCCCGTGGAGTTTTCGGCGATCATCGTCTGGTGCAGGTACGCGCCCGAGGCCGACACATCATCCGACTTTTGATCCGGGGTTCCCCACGACACGCGCTTCTTGTTGAAGCGGGACTCCGGTGCCATGTAGGCCTCAATCCCGATGATGGGTTTGATGCCGGCGGCGGTCATTTTGCGGTAGAAAGCATCAGAGCCGTACATGTTGCCGTGGTCGGTCATTCCCACGGCCGGCATGCCCTGGCGGCTCACTTCCTCCGCGAGGAGATCGATCTTGGCCATGCCGTCGAGCATGGAGAATTCCGTGTGGTTGTGCAGGTGCACGAAGGAGGAGTTCTTGGCCATGGAGGTCATCCTAGACCGGGCATGAACGGGGGGTTAATGGGGAACAGCTTTCATAGATTTCTTTCCCCCTGCTAACATGCGCGAACAACGTTCCATCAACCGTTTGACCAATGTTCGACGGACGTCGTCTCGTCAAGAAAGGACCAGCCTATGGATCTACCGTCGCGCCGCGCCCAGGCACCCCTGCTCGTAGCCGCAGCCCTCATGATCTCCACTCTGAGCGCAGGAATCGCCCACGCCATACCGGACCCCACCACCCACGTCGAGCTCAACGCCTCGGAAGAGAACACGGTGAGAGGCAAGGCCTCCTTCAACTTCGCGGACGGACGCACTGTCGGCATCCCGGCCCTGCGAGAGCTGCGTCGGTATGCCTGGCAGGAGAACCTGCCTTTCAACGGCACGTCCATCCGCGAAGCCGCAGCAGCCCACGGTCTCACCACGATGGAGGCGTACGCCAACGCGCCTCAGTCCGACGGTGGACTGGTGCGCATTGCTGTGCAGCGCGCATTCGAAGAACCGGGTTCCGTGGCGGAGGCCTCCCTCCGCGACCACTCCCGTCCCACCAGCGCCGCGGCCTGCTCTATTCCCGGCAGCGAGTTCGACCACACGGTCGCGCACTGCCAGCGGTTCAGCAGCGCCACCTACAACGGCCACAGCTCCTTCTCTGAGAACCTGGCGTGGGGAGCGGACACCTTGACCGAGGCCATCATCAACCAGTGGGGCAAAGCAGAAGTGGCCGCCCTCAAGCAGAGCAATGGCGGGTGGAACAGCGCCACCGGCCATCTGCACACCCTGCTCAACCCCGAGTACATCTACTACGGGTTCAGCGCAGTGGACACTGAACGCGGCGAGTACGGCACCTCCTATTCCACTCAGGCATCCCCGCAGCGGATCGACGCTGACAATCTGCCTGACAAAAGGCAGACCGTGTATCTTCACCGCAGCGTGACCAGCGGCGAGACTCCCACGGGTGCGCACTCTCCCGAGCCTGCTACTGCTGATCCTTCGCTGTTTTCTCAGATGAGCTCGGTCTTTAAGTCGGTCTTCCTCAGGCGCGACGCTTAACGAGTGCTTTAAGGTTGCTTCATGCTTTACGTCGTCGGCGCCTATCTCATGTGGGGATTCTTCCCTGCCTACTTTCCGCTGCTGTTGCCTGCTAGCCCGCTGGAGATCTTGGCCCACCGAGTCTTGTGGTCAGCGGTGCTCATGGTGGCGGTGTTGACGGCGTCTCGCGGGTGGGGCGAGCTGGCTCGGGCCGATCGGCGAACCTGGGCGCGCCTCGCGGCCGCCGGGGTGCTGGTGACGGCGAACTGGGGCATCTACGTGCTGGCGGTCAATTCCTCGCAGGTGGCCTCTGCCGCCCTGGGCTACTTCATTAATCCTCTCGTCTCCGTCCTGCTGGGCTTGGTGATTCTGCGGGAGTCCCTCACCCGCGGGCAGGTGACCTCGGTGGCTGTGGCGGGCGTGGGGGTGGCGTGGCTGACCTTCCAGGCGGGCGAGCCGCCCCTGGTGGCGTTGGGGCTGGCCTTCACGTTCGGCTTCTACGGCCTCATCAAGAAGCGGGTGAGCCTGTCCGCGACCGCCTCGTTGACCGCCGAGACGCTGGTGATGACTCCGGTGGCCCTGGCGTACCTGCTGTGGCTGGGGCCGGAGAACACCTTCGCCACCGAGGGCAACTCCCACACGGTGTTACTCATGCTCGCGGGGGTTATCACTGCCCTGCCCCTGTTCTGTTTCGGCAAGGGTGCGAAGGAACTGCCGCTGAGCACCATCGGCATGCTTCAGTACATGACGCCGGTGATGCAGCTGCTGTGGGCGCTGCTGGTCACCCGGGAGACGCTGTCGGCACCCGAGTGGGTGGGCTACGTCGTCATCCTGGTGGCGGTGGCGATCTTCCTGACGGATCTTATCCGTCGACGCCGGCGGGTTCCTCGCCCGGCGCGGGCACGGCTTTGATCCCGAAGCGACCCCACGCGGCGTCAGGAGGCAACAGCTCGACGCTGGCGACGTCCTCCTCCTCAGCGATCCGTTCGAACGTCTGTGGGGTGTCGTAGGCCACGACCCCCACCATCGCTTCGATGGGCGGAAAGTCGCTTCCGGCCAGGTGGCGGTTGAGCTGATCGAAGCCTCGCTCGTAGGCAGCGGCGCGATCCTCGTTCGCCAGCGGTTCCGGCAGCTGCTCGGCGCGGGCGCCGACGGTGAGCATGGCGTTGACGCGGGCGACGTCCTCGGTGATCGAGGCCGCGGAGCCGGCATCGAGCGGCGCGTCGAAGACGATGAGACCGAAGACGGGTTCCGACACGGTGGCCACAGCGTCGACGGACCGCTGGGCGCGTTGCGCGTACGCAGCCGGTGTTTCCCCCGCGTCCGGTCCGAGGGTATCGCCATTCGGCGCGGGGGGCGCGGGATGGCTACCGCCAAGAGCGAGCCCCACAACGAAGAAGAGGGTCGCCCCAGTGATGGCCGCCCACCGAGCGCGGGTCATCCGCGAACCGTTTCGAGGGCGACGCGAAGATCGTCCGGGTACGGTGCCTCAATGACCTGGTATTCCCCCGTCCCCGGGTGGGTGAAGCCCAGCGATACCGCATGGAGCCACTGCCGGGTGAGGCCGAGCCGCTTGGCCAGCTTGGGGTCGGAGCCGTACATGGGGTCACCCGCGCAGGGGTGCCCGATGGAGGACATGTGAACTCGGATCTGGTGCGTGCGGCCGGTCTCTAGGTGGACCTCGATGAGGGAGACGTCCCGGAAGGCTTCGATCACGCGGTAGTGGGTGATGGCATGCTTGCCGTCGCTGGTGACGGCGAAGCGCCAGCCGGCGGAGGGGTGCCGACCGATGGCGGCGTCGACGGTGCCGACGATGGGATCCGGCAGGCCTTGGACTAGCGCGTGGTAGGTCTTGTCCACGGTGCGGTCGCGAAACGCCTGCTTGAGGGCGGAGTAAGCGCGTTCACTGGCCGCGACCACCATGACACCCGAGGTGCCGACGTCGAGCCGCTGGACAATGCCCTTGCGTTCCGGCGGACCGGAGGTAGAGACTCGGAAACCAGCAGCGGCCAGCCCGCCAACCACCGTGGGCCCCTCCCACCCGATGGTCGGGTGCGCCGCCACGCCGACGGGCTTGTTGACCGCGATGATGTCGCCGTCGGAGTAGAGGATGTCCATGCCTTCGACCAGTTCCGCGCGCGGAGTCAAAGGCTCCGGGGCGGGAAGGGTGACTTCCAGCCAGGAACCGGCCACGAGGCGGTCGGACTTGGCGGTCGCGACCCCGTCGACGAGCACGTCCTCGCCCGCGATGAGATCCGCCGCGACCGTGCGCGACACGCCGAAGAGCCGGGCTACGGCGGCGTCGACGCGCATGCCGTCGAGCCCTTCCGGGACGGGAAGCTGGCGAATGTCGGTCATCGGGTGCGCGCCTCCCGTCGTTCCTCGGTGATCATGGCCACCACGAAGATGGCGACGCCGATGTTGATGGCCGCATCGGCCAGATTGAAAATGGCGAAGTTGCCCACGGAAATGTAGTCAACGACGTGCCCGAACCAAAAGCCCGGTTCGCGCACCAGCCGGTCGATGAGGTTGCCCAACGCTCCCCCACCGATGAAGGCAATACCCACGGCCGTCGGCCGGTCCTTGATGAACCGCGTGGCCACGAGGGTGGCCAGCACGAAGGCGAGCTGGATGCTCGTGAAAAGCCATGTGGAGTCCTGCCCCATGCCGAAGGCTGCACCCGGGTTGAAGATCAGCAACAGGCGAAACCAGTCCCCGATGACCGGCTCCGGGACGCCGGGTGTGAGGGTGGTGAGCATGTACTGCTTGACGGCTTGGTCGACGGCCGCGACGCCTAAGAGGATCGCCACCATCAGCGGAGCGTGTGTCTTCTTCACAACGGCTATTGTGTCTCAAACCGGTGACGAACCTGCAACTGGGGCGCGGTAGATTGGGGCTTATGCTTCGTCGAACCGCAGCCACCGTGTTGATCTGCCTTGCCGTGGCTGGGTGTTCCTCGCCCGCACCGGAGGCCCCGCCGGTGGGCGTGCCCGTCGACGCGCCCCGCGTGACCGTCGTCGATGCTGGCTCCGGCGCAGCCGAGGTGGTGCGCTACCAGGACATCGGCTCCGAGCAGAGCATCGAGGTGGTGGTCCGCGACGGCTTCGGCCAGTTCATGGGCCAGAATACTAACCCCGAGCCCCCGGCAGTCATCATTGAGCCCGCGTCCGTCACGATCTTGCCGTTATCCGGCGCGACCGGTGAGGCTTCCGCCCAGCCCGCGACCCGCGCGGTGGAGCTGACGCTCGGCGCCTCGACCACTATCCCCGGGGCGGAGGGCTTCGGGGTGGGCTGGCGTGGTGACGACGCGGGGCAGATTTCCACAGTGCTGCTCCACGCCCCCACGGCCGCCTCAGACAAAGCCCGGTCCGCCACCGAGGACGCGGTATGGAGCCTCGTCAACCTTCCCGTGGTGTTTCCGGCCACGCCGATTGGCGTCGGCGCGACCTGGACAGTCGAGGCACGGGTGGCCGGGGACTCCGGTCAGCTCCAGGTCATTACCTACACACTGCAGTCGCTCGCTGGTTCGACGGCCCAGCTCGACGTTTCCGTGGAGCGGCGCCCCTCGCTGGGAGCCCTGCAGGTAGACGAGCGCACGAGCCTTAAGGTGAGCAGCGCCGAATCCGCCTCCTCCGGCACGCTGACGGTGGATCTCACGAAGCCACTGCCCGTGGCGGGGCGCGTCGACGTCGCCACTCGCGTCATCTATCGCGACGAGGAAGCGGAGGAAGTGGTGCAGGATTCTTCTACATCTGTGGAGTTTCGCTAGCGCCGTCCTCGGCCACGCACGTCGGCGGCACCTGCTCCGGCGGAAGGGTGTTTTCGACGAGGACGCAGGCCCAGGACTTGCCGATCTTCCATGTGTTGTCCTCCCAGATGAACTCCACCTTGTCGGCGGTGGTCGGCTCCCGGTCCGGGGCGGTGATGCTCACGACGGCGAGCACCGAGTTCGGGCTGTAACCCGGCAGCACCGGGTCCACCACCTGCAGCTGTGCCCCGCTTTCCTGCTGAGAAGCCGTCAGCGCGTCGAATACAGACTGGTCAACGCCTTCGCCGCCTTCGACGGTGCGCCGCCGCTCCTCGATCGGCAGTTCCGGGTTCGCCGCGGTGGTGAGCACCTCATTGAGTTGCCCGGCCGTCGGCAGTTCCACCGTAGCGGCGGGCGCCGGGGCTGCTCCCGTGGTGCGGTCGGTCGGTGCGTCGGCGGCCTCACCGGCGTCGTTTCCGCATGCGACCAGCAACGCGCTGAGCCCTGCCGCAACGATGATGCCCCCCAGTTTGCGTGTCAACACTTTTCCTACCGACTCCTTCACTAGCTGTTTGGCAAGAATGATACACGTTACCGTTTTGTTATTGTGCTGTGGCAACGTAGGTTTCGTGATTTCCCTACTTACGACGGGCGGCACCATCGCGTGCACCCAGGTCGACGGGGCACTGGTCCCCACCCTCGGCGGCGCCGAACTGCTGGCCTCCGCCCACCGCGTGGCCGCGGACCTTCCCCCGACCCGCGTGACGGACCTCTCGCTCATTGACTCCTCGGCTATGGACTTCGCGCTGCTCGACACGGTGCTCGACGCCGTCGCCGCCGCTTTGGACGACTCCTCCGCGGTGGTCCTCACCCATGGCACCGACTCCCTGGAGGAGACCGCCCTGGCGATGGACCTGCTGGGCGGACCTATTGTCCTCACCGGCGCCCAGCGACCGGCTGACCATCCTCATCCCGACGGGCCCGGAAACCTCGCGGCGGCCCTCACCGCCGCTGCCAGCGTCGAGCGGGCCGCCATCGCCTTTGGCGGGCGCGTAATTCCCGCCCGCGGAGCGTACAAGACCGACACTCACGCGCTAGCGGCCTTCGCCAGCAACGATGCCCCTACCCGGGCTCCGGCACCACGAGCGCGACTTGGCACCGTCCGCATTCCCATCGTGGCGGCCTACCCGGGTGCGCCGGAGTGGATTATCGACGACGCCGTCCGACGCGGCGCCGACGGCCTCGTGGTCGAGGCACTGGGTTCCGGAAACATGTCGCCGGCCTGCGGTGACGCGGTGGCACGCGCGGCGGCATCGATTCCCGTGGTCATTGCCACCCGGGTGGCACGCGGCGGCGTCGCCCTCGCATACGGCGGGGCCGGTGGCGGGGCCACTTTGTCGGGGCACGGGGTGCTTAGCGCAGGTCGGCTCAGTGCCGGGCAGGCCCGCATCGCCTTAGCCTGGGCGGTCGCTGCCGGAGTGGACCCGGCCTCGCTACTCTAGGTTTTCCCAGGCCAGCGAGTCCAGCGGGTCGGCTGGGCTCAGCGCCGCGTCGTCGGCGGAGAACGTGCGCGCCACCCCGGGCCCCGTCGCCCGCGTTTCGAAACGGACCGTCACCACCCCGTGCCCGGCGCCCTGGACCCAGCCGTGTCCGTACTCCTCGTGCCGAACGTCCTGCGTGGCCCGCCACCCGCGGTGGGCAATGCTCAGCTGCGGCGGTTCGATGTCCACCGGGGCGTCGGCGCGGTCTAGCTCGGGGAAGAGTACGTCCTGGCGGGCGGCCTCCAACCCGGAGTAGCTCACCCCCACGAGGCGCACCGGCCCCACCTGTTCGGGATATCGCGTTACGCGGAAGGCGGTGGCGATGAGGACCTCGACGTCGTCGGTGGCGTAGGCGAGCGTGGCCGACCGGGATTCGATGTGGAAATCCGCCATCCGCAGCTTGACGGTCACCGTACGCGCCCCGCGCCCGTCGCGTTGCAGCCGGCGGTGGGCGTCGCGGGCCGCCCTCACGACGGCTGCTGCCACCTCGGACCGGGTGGTGAGGTCCTGCGGGTAGGTGTGCTCGGCGGACGTCTGCTTGGCTTCTGCTCGCGGTGCCACGACGCGATCGTCGATCCCGCGAGTTAGCTGCCACAGCCCCACCCCGACGGTGGCTCCCAGGGAGATCTCGACTTCGCGCTGGCTGAGTGCGGCGAGGTCGCCGATGGTTTCCACGCCGATAGCGTTGAGCTTGCTCTTGGTCACCGGCCCCACGCCCCAGAGCTCCCCCACGTCCATCGGATGAATCGTCTCCAGCAGCCTCTCCGCCGGGATGACGCACACCCCGTCGGGTTTCGCCACGCCGGAGGCGATCTTCGCGTATTGCTTGCCTGGGCCAGCACCTAGGGAGGACGGCAGCCCCGTTTCCTGTTTGATGAGGTGCCGGAGTTCATTCGCCCACTCCGTGACTTCATCGACGCTCGCCCCATATAGCTCAGTGGGTTCGAGATACGCCTCGTCGATGGACAATTGTTCGACCGCGTCCACTCGTTCGTGGATGATTCGCATCACCCGGCGCGACGCGGCCGAGTACACCTCCTTGCGGGGACTGACGAGCACCACACGCGGCCCGACGAGCCGCGCCGCCTGGGCGGTGGGCATAGCCGAGCGAGCACCAAACGCCCGCGCCTCGTAGGAAGCGCCGGCCACGACGCCGCGGCCGCTGACGCCGGCGACGAGGACCGGACGCCCTCTCAACGTCGGGCGGGTCAGTTGTTCGACGGACGCGAAAAACGCATCCATGTCGATATGGAGGACCCAACGCTGCATGGAAAATGAGTCTACCAGCACCATCACCCCCGCGATACCCCCGTGTAGGCGCCATGGTGTAGAGTGCCAGGTGATCGAACACATGGTCTAGCAATCGGGGTTTACCATGACGCTCATCCACGACCTTCCACTCCTGTCCACCGACGAACTCATCCACCACATCGCCGCCCATCTGCACACCAGCGACCTGGCCAAGGCTGCCGCGGTCCTCGCCGTCGGCGAGTACGGCAACCGGGCCCACACCAGGGCTGATGACATCGAGGATTGTACCGGCATGCTTATTCGCCATTGCGGACAATCGAAATCCTCTGCTAATGAGATGCTCCGCGTGGGAAAGATCCTGTTGCGTCATCCCGAGGCCGCCGAGGCCTTCCTCCGAGGTGCCTTCTCCTATTCCGCTGCCCGCATCCTCACCCGCTACCTCACCGCCGCCAACGTCGACGAACTCATTGCGCTAGCCCAGTCTCTGACGTGCGCCGAACTCGCCGATGAGCTCAGCGGCCGGGAGCGCCCCGACGCGGTACCCACGCCCGAGTCCGTGACGTGGCGGCGCAATGCCGATAACGGCACCACCACCTACACCATCGTCCTCAATGCCGAGAACGCTGCCGACTTCGAAGCGGCACTGAAACTCGGCCAGCTGTCATTCCTGCGCTCTCTCACTGCGGAGGACCGCACCAAGTCCCCCGCGGAGCTCGACGCCGCCATCGGCGATGCCACCTCCACCGAGCACTGCCCCGGCGTGCAGGAGAGCGAAGGAAAACCGGAGCTTCTACCGGCAATTTCCCGCTTCGGGGAGGCGGCGAAGAAGCATGCGCTCGCCGGACTGCTGGCCGTCATCAAGATGGTGCGGGCTAAGGGCCAGTCCACCCGTCGCAGCCCGGGGGCGCAGACTCACGTATTGATCGATACCGAACGCTTGGCCCGGCTCGCGTACCACCCAGAGGCCACGCCATCGCTGGTGGAGAACATGATCTTCAACTCGTCGGTGGTTTATCACCTGCTCGACGACGATGGGGTCACCCAGCTCATGACACGGCCTCGTCGGCTGTTCGACAACGCCCAGGCCACTGCATTGCTCGCGAAGTGGGGCTTCCAGTGCGCCATGCCCGGATGCAACCACTCGATGTTCATGCAATTCCATCACGTCAAGGACTACGCCGACGGCGGAGAGACCAGCATCGCCAACGGCTTGCCGTTGTGTTCTTACTGCCACTCGCTGGTCACGGACGGGACCATCACCATCCACGTGGACCCGGCCGACTCGGCGGTGGTGCATTTCCGCTTCCCGGGCGGGCGGTCCTTTAGTTCTTACTCGCGGCAGCGGCCTCGACGCAATCCCGACCTCGGCCCGGGGGATACCTACGATTCCGGCCCGGTCCCCCATGGTGACGAGTCCCACGATCCTCACCGGGAGGGAGACCATTTCGACGATTAGCGGCTACACGTGTAGCCGCTAGCGCCGCAGCGCCACCGCGCACACGACCAGCCCGATGCCAATCACCTCAGCCACGCTCAGCCACTGACCCAACGCCACGGCACCCACCACGGCCGCCACGACGGGCAGAATCGCCTGCAACAGCGCGAACACCGACGGCCCCGCAATCCTCAGCACCTTCTGATCCAGCGAATACGGGATAGCGGCGGATAGCAGCGCCAACCCGGCGATCATGCCGGCCATGCTCACCGTTGGGCTGAGGGCGCTCGGCCAGAGGGACCAGGCCAAGGGGGCAGTGAGCAACCCTGCCCAGAAGAACCCCACGCCGATGGGACTGCCGTTCGCCATCCGCGAGCCGAGCAGAATATAGGCTGCCCACGCCCCGCCGGCGGCCAGTGCACAGGCCACGCCCACCGCCGAGTCCGAGATGGCAGCGCCGCTGAGCGTGAGCACACCGACGCCGGCCAGCACGAGAGCTATCCAATCCCGCGCGCTTCGCGAACCCCAGGCCGCCACCAGCACCGGTCCCAAAAACTCGATGGCCACGACTGTGCCCATCGGGATCCTGGCGATGGCCTCGTAGAACGCGACGTTCATCGTCAGCGTCGCGAGACCGTACAGCGCCGCCCGCAACCCGGGCCGGCCAACGAAGGCGGCCGGCTTCGGGCGCGCAAGCAGCAACAGCATCACCGCTGCCCCGCTGACCCGGAACCAGGCAACAAGCGACGGCGGCAGTATCCCAAACAGGCCCACGGCCAGGGCCGCGCCTAGGTAGAGGGACACCCCCGAGGCCACCATGATTAGTGGCGCGCGCACCTTAGACTCGGGCCACCGTGGCAGTCACGCCCACGACGATGTCGTGCGCATCGGACAGCTCCTCGGTGACGACCTCGAAGCTGGTCGACAGCGTCTCGGCGGCGATGTGCTCCGCATGGCGCGCGGCCCACTCCTGCTTGTCCGCCGGGACGGACAGCACGGTGCGGATGCGGTCAGACACGTCGAAGTCTTCCTTCTTCCGGGCGTCCTGCAAGCCGCGGATGACATCGGCGGCCCACCCTTCGGCTTCGAGCTCCTCAGTGACGTTCGTGTCCAGGACCACGAGGCCGCCGAGGCCGTCGATGGCCGCAGTCGACGCCGGGTCTTCCGCAACGAGCCGCTGCGTGAACTCGCCCGGGTTGAGGACAATACCGCCCGCGACGACGGTGTCGCCCTCCCGGGTGTAGTCCCCGGACTTCACCGCGCGGATGACCGTCTGCACGTCACGACCGAGACGCGGTCCGGCCACCTTGGCGTTAACAACCACTTCGAAGCGGCCGACGGAGTCGACGTCGTCGGTGAGCACCACGTTCTTGACGTTGACCTCGTCGCCGATGACGGCGGCGAAGTCCGCGAGCCGGGCCGAGTTGGGCAGCGCCACCGTCAGGCTCGGCAGAGGCAGACGGTTGCGCAGCTTGTTCGACTTGCGCACGCTCGACGCCGAGGAGCACACCGCGCGGACGGCGTCCATGGCGGCGACCAGGTCGTCGTCGGCCGGAAGGGCGTCAGCCGTCGGGTAGTCCTCCAGGTGCACGGAGCGCCCGCCGGTCAGGCCGCGCCAGATGACCTCGGTGACGTAGGGCAGCAGCGGGGCGGTGACGCGGCAGAGGACCTCCAGCACGGTGTACAGGGTGTTGAAGGCCTCGGCGTGGGTGTCCTCACCGGCCCAGAAGCGGTCACGGGATCGGCGGACGTACCAGTTGGTCAGGGCGTCGGCGAACTGCCGTACCTCCTCGGTGGCCGCGGCGATGTCCGTGGCGTCGAGCGCCGCGGTGACGGTTTCGACGAGGTCGTGCAGCTTGGCGAGGATGTAGCGGTCGAGGACGTCGGTCGAGTCGACGCTCCACGTGGCGTCCTGAGACGCGTAAAGCTGCAAGAAGGTGTAGGCGTTCCAGATCGGCAGGATGGCCTGGCGCACACCCTCACGGATGCCCTGCTCGGTGACGATGAGGTTGCCGCCGCGCAGAATCGGCGAAGACATGAGGAACCAACGCATCGCATCGGAGCCGTCGCGGTCAAACACCTCGTTGACGTTCGGGTAGTTGCCCTTGGACTTGCTCATCTTCTGGCCGTCGTCGCCCAGCACGATGCCGTGGGCGACGACGCGCTTGAACGCCGGCCGATCGAAGAGGGCCACGGACAGCACGTGCAGCAGGTAGAACCAGCCGCGGGTCTGGCCGATGTACTCCACAATGAAGTCCGCCGGGTGGACGGATTCGAACCATTCCTTGTTTTCGAAGGGGTAGTGGAACTGGGCGAAGGGCATCGAGCCGGAATCGAACCAGACGTCGAGGACGTCGGAAACGCGGCGCATCGTCGAGGCACCGGTCGGATCGTCCGGGTTCGGGCGGGTGAGCTCGTCGATGTAGGGCCGGTGCAGGGACTTCGGGCGGACGCCGAAGTCTCGCTCCAGCTCATCAAGGGAACCGTACACGTCGACGCGCGGGTAGTCGTCGTTGTCGGAGATCCACACCGGGATCGGCGAGCCCCAGTAACGGCTACGAGAGATGTTCCAGTCGCGGGCGTTTTCCAGCCACTTACCGAACTGACCGTCGCGCACGTGGCCAGGGAGCCACTCGATGTCCTCGTGGTTGAGCTCCACCATGCGGTCGCGGATCTCGGTGACCTTGACGAACCAGCTCGGCAGCGCCATGTAGATGAGCGGCGCGCCGGAGCGCCACGAGTGCGGGTAGGAGTGCTCGATGGTGCGGTGCTGAACCACCCGGCCGGCAGCCTTGAGGTCGCGGATGATGTCCTTGTTGGCGTCGAACACCAGCTGACCCTCGTAATCCGGGACGAGGGAGGTGAACTTACCGTCCATATCCACCGGGATGACCAGCGGAATGTCATAGGCGTTCGTGGTATTCATATCGTCCTCACCGAAAGCCGGAGCCTGGTGGACGATGCCGGTGCCGTCCTCGGTGGTGACGTAGTCGGCGAGCAGGATCTGGAAGGAGTTGGGGTTGTCGGCGAAGTAACCGAAGACCGGCTCGTAGGTGAGCCCCTCCAGGTCACGGCCCGGAAGGGAGGAGACGAGCTCATACTCCCCCAGCTCCTTGCTGTAGGCGCCGAGCAGCGCCTCGGCGAGCAGCAGCTGCTGGCCGCTGCCTTCGGCGCGCACGACGACGTACGTGACGTCCGGGTGAACCGCCAGTGCCAGGTTCGACGGCAGCGTCCACGGGGTCGTCGTCCAGGCGATAGCCGCGGTGTCGGCAAGCTCCGGGTGAGCGGCCCAGGTGGCCTCACCGCGGGAGCCCTCACGTGCGCCCGTCAGCGGCATGGTCACCGTCAGAGTGGGGTCCTGGCGCATCTTGTACGAGTCGTCCAGGCGGGTCTCCTGGTTGGACAGCGGAGTGTGCTCTGCCCAGGAGTAGGGCAGGACGCGGAAGCCCTGGTAGATGAGGCCCTTGTCGTAGAGCTGCTTGAAGGCCCAGATGACGGACTCCATGTAGGTGGCGTCCATCGTCTTGTAGCCGTTATCGAAGTCCACCCACCGGGCCTGGCGAGTGACGTATTCCTTCCACTCCTGCGTGTACTTGAGCACGCTCGAGGCGCAGTATTCATTGAACTTTGCCAGACCCATCTCGTGGATTTGGCCCTTATCGGTGATGCCAAGCTGCTTCTCGGCCTCCAACTCGGCGGGCAGACCGTGGGTGTCCCAGCCGAAAACGCGCGGGACGTGGTAGCCGCGCATGGTCCTAAACCGGGGGATGATGTCCTTGACGTAGCCGGTCAGGAGGTGACCGTAGTGAGGAAGGCCGTTAGCGAAGGGCGGGCCATCGTAGAACACGTACTCTTCGGCGTCCTTGCGATTGTCCAAAGAGGCTTGGAAGGTCCCATCCTCCTGCCAAAACTTGAGGACCTTTTCTTCCATCTCGGGGAAGCGATTGGACCCTCCGGAAAGGTCCTTCTTGGGGTACACGGAACCAACGGACACGATGCTAGGTCTCACCTTCTACTCGTGCGGGGACGTGCCTTGGGCACGCGGTACCACCCCGCTTGAGCGTTGTGTGTGACGCTCCACTTCGTTTGTGTTGGGCCCGGTTCTAATGAGCGCCGGTAGGCGCCGTTCTTCCGGAAAGCTCCCCGGTGATGGCCGGATCATAGCCGTTACGAGACATGCAGTATACACCACGACCGCCGCATAGGCGACGGTCGTGGTGGTAGCGGAATCTAGTTGCCGCTCGGGGCGGACGTTCCGCGGGATTCCAGCTCGTCGAGCTGGGACTGCAGCATGGTCTTCATGCGGGTACGGTACTCGCGCTCGAAGGTGCGCAGCTCGGCGATGCGCTCCTCAAGGGCCGTCTGCTGCTTCTTAACCGTGGCCATAATCTCGGTGTGCTTGCGCTCGGCTTCGGCCTGCAGCTGTGCGGCCTTCTCTTCGGCGCGACGGATCTGCGTAGCGGCGCGGTTCTCGGCGTCGCGGGTGGTCTGGGCCGCCTGGGCCTCAGCGTCGGACACGAGCTTCTCCGCCTGACGACGAGCCTGCTCAACCTGCTGACGGGACTGGGTTTCGGCGTCAGCCAACTGCCGTTCGGCGGTGGAGCGCGCCTCGCTTAGCATGGTGCGGGACTCGTTCTGCGCGTCGGAAGCCAAACGGTCAGCCATCTCCTGGGCCAGGGCCAGGACGCGGGCGGCCTGCATGTGCGTATCGGCGGTGGCCACCTCAGGCGCCGGGGCCGCGGTAACGCGCTCGGAACGAACGGCCTCCGCCTCGGCGCGGGCGGCCTTGGCCTCCTCCTCGGCGCGCTTAATGGCACGACGGGCGTCAACTAGCTGCGCCTCATAGGAGCGACGCAGGTCCTCTTCCACCTCGCGGCGGATTCGAGACTCGTCGACAGCCGGGGCGGCTGCGGGGATCGGCTCAGCGGGCATCGAGCCAGCGCGGTCGAGCTCGGCGCGCAGGCGCTCGTTCTCATCCTGCAGCTGGGCGAGGGAATCCTCGACGAGGTCGAGGAACTGATCGACCTCGTCCTCGTTGTATCCGCGCTTTCCGATTGGCGGCTTGCTGAATGCAACGTTGTGAACGTCGGCGGGGGTCAGCTGCATGGTTTTCCCTTCGATAACTTAAGGCTTACGCCACCAACGACGTGGAAGCCCCGGAGGATCGTTGTTCTATATTCTGTTTTGCCGTCTCGGCCGCCCGACGCGGACAGCCACCTTTGTGTAGCAGTGTAACAATTTAGCTAAGAACGACGCTACATCAACCTCAAGCTTACCCCAAGGTTTGAGCGACGACGACCCGAATGACCTGGAGCAAGAAAAAGAGGACGAGGACGCTGAGGTCGATTCCCACCCCACCCGACTGCAGCGGAGGGATGAGCCGGCGGAAGAACTTCACGGGCGGATCCGTGACGACGAAGATGGGCTCCGCCACGTAGAAGAACCAGCTCGGGGGTCGGAAGTTGCGGGAGAAGGCCTGCACCATCTCGGTGATGAAACGGAAAATGAGCAGCAGGACGTAGAGATCAATGACGACAAGGATCGTCGCCGCAAGAACGCTCATCGGTTAGATGCCCACCGCCCGGCACAGTTCTTCCTCGGTGGCGTCGCACTCCGCGGGGATAATCGCGAACACTCGACGGTCGGTGTCCGCGTTCCGGCCGACCTTGAGCATCCGCCCCTTCAACGCAAAGCACAGGCCAGCGGCGAAGTCGATGAGCCGCTTAGAGGACGCGTTGTCCACGTGCGTGAGGTCAAAGGTGACGATGTCACCGTCCGCAAACGGCCGACCGATCTCCGGCGCGTCCTGGTACGTACGCGGCTCGACGGACACGATGGCCGCCTCGCGACGGATCGGCCGGACCGGTGCTGGTGCCGGCGCGGGAGCCGGCGCATAGGTCCGCTCCGGCTGGTAGCTGGGCCGGTAGTTCGACGCCGGGTAGGCGGGTTCGTCGTCGTAGTACATGTCGTCCCGCTCGTCGTCGAGCGGTGCGAGACCGAAGAATTCCTTAGCGCCCTTCAGAATGGACATCAGTGTCCCTCTCCGTTTTTTCGTTGCGTGCTAGTGTGCCTTTAACCTACTGGTCGCGGTCCCAGGATATCCGTTCCGACACGCACCAGATCGGAACCGGCCGCAATTGCCTGCACCAGATCCGCAGACATGCCGGCGGACAACGCCATCCCGGGCCCGAGGCCGTCGGCCAGTCGCCTCGCCTCGGCGAACACCCGGGCCGGATCGGCCCCAATCGGTGGAACCACCATGATCCCCACGAAGCGAAGGTGGTCGCTAGCGGCTATCGCCTCCGCGACTGCCTGCGGCTCCGCTGTGCCGCCACGGCGCGTGTCACCGTCGGCCGACCACTGCACGAAGCAATCAAGAACACCCTGCGTGCGCTCGCCTCGCTCCAAGGCCAACGCGACCCCACGGTTGAGTCCTTCCGCCAGGCGCACACTGTCCACGGAGTGGCACGCGGCCGCCCACCGGGCGACGGCGTTGGCCTTCTTCGTCTGCACTTGGCCGATCATGTGAAAGTCCATCTCCGGCACCGCGGCCGCCTTCGCGCGGGCTTCCTGCTCCCGGTTCTCCCCCACGGCCGTGACACCCAATTCGCTGAGCACGGCCACGTCCTCGGCCGGGTGGAACTTGGTCACGGGCAGCAGGGTCACGCTCCCCGGCGCCCGCCCGGCCGCCACTTCTGCCTCGCGGATGCGGGCTCGGACCCGTTCTAGCCGTTCGGAAATCTCCGTCGCCCGATTCACGCCGTCCTCCAGATCAGACCTGCCTGGCGACCGGTTTTGCCGTCGCGCCGGTAGGAAAAGAAAGACTCGTCCTCGATGGTGCAGCGAGGATCGGCATCGACGTGCGTGACACCCATGCTCAGCAGTTGCCGAACCAGCCCGGCCCGCACGTCGATGCCCGCGGTCCCCCGGTGAGTACGCGTGCGCGAGCCCGGCAGGTGCGCCTCGACGTCGGCAGCCATCTCCTCCGGCACCTCGTAGTTCTTCCCCGAAGCCGCAGGCCCCATGAGGACCTGGATGTTGTGGGCGGCGGCTCCCAATGACACCATCGTTTCGACGGTGTTGCGGACGATGCCATTTCGAGCGCCGAGGCGGCCGGCGTGAGCTGCGGCGACGACGCCGGCGTCGGCGTCGTGCAGCAGGACCGGAACGCAGTCCGCCACTAGCACCGCGAGCGCCAGGCCGGGCTCGGTAGTCACGAGGGCGTCGGTGGCCTCGACGGGTTGATCCTGCGGCGCAGAAACGACGGTGACGGTGTTGGTGTGCAGCTGCTCCATCCACACGATGCGCTCGAGATCGAGGCCCACCGCGTCCGCCAGGCGGCGGCGGTTAGCGGCCACCGCCGCCGGGTCATCGCCCACGTGGTGACCGAGGTTGAAGGATTCATAGGGAGCGACGGACGCCCCGCCGGCACGGGAGGTAAACACCATGCGGACGGGGCGGTCGGTGGGATTCATGGCCATGAGGCCAGTCTAACTAGCGCATGAAATCCGGGATGTCTAGGTCATCGTTGTCCCGGGGCTCCCGGGGCTCAGGCGCAGAGTAGGTGGACTCGGTGAACAGACCGGTGCTGCGGCGCTGCGGGCGCGGCGGGGTCGCGCGTTCCTCGAAGAGGGAACCGCGGGTGGAACGCTGCGGCTCCGGCGTCGGGTTCGTCTCCAGGGCGTGCTTCGGCTCCGGCTTCTTCTCGCCGTTGTCCAGCTCGAAACCGGTGGCGATGATGGTGACGCGGACCTCGTCGCCGAGGTTGTCGTCGATGATCGTGCCGAAGATGATGTTGGCGTCCTCGTCCGCCTGCTCCTCGACGATGCTCGCTGCCGAGTGAACCTCCTGCAGGCCCAGGTCGGAACCGCCGGCGACGGAGAGCAGGATGCCGGTAGCACCCTCCATGGTGGTCTCCAGCAGCGGGGAGTTGATCGCCTGAAGGGTGGCCTCCATGACGCGGTTGTCACCCCGGGAGGAGCCCACGCCCATGAGCGCGGACCCGGCGTCGGCCATGACGGAGCGGACGTCGGCAAAGTCGACGTTAATCATGCCCGGAATGGTGATGAGGTTCGTGATGCCCTGGACTCCGTTGTGGAGGACCTCGTCCGCGGCGCGGAAGGCTTCCATCATGGTGAGGTCCTGGTCTCCGAGTTGGAGGAGCCGGTCGTTCGGAATGACTATAACCGTGTCACACACCTGGCGAAGCTCGTCGATGCCGGCCAGAGCCTGGCGGGTACGGCGCTTGCCCTCGAAGGAGAAGGGGCGGGTGACGACGCCGATGGTCAGCGCACCCATCTTCTTCGCGATTCCCGCCACGACCGGGGCGGCGCCCGTTCCCGTTCCGCCGCCTTCGCCCGCGGTCACGAAGACCATGTCCGAGCCCTGCAGCGTCTCCTCGATCTCGCTCTTGTGCTCCTCGGCGGAGGTGCGGCCCACCTCAGGGTTGGCGCCGGCGCCGAGGCCACGGGTAGCTTCACGGCCGATGTCCAGCTTGGTGTCGGCATCGGAGAACAGCAGCGCCTGGGAGTCGGTGTTGACAGCGACGAACTCGACGCCCTTGAGGCCTTCCTCGATCATCCGGTTGACGGCGTTGACACCGCCGCCGCCAACACCGACGACCTTGATGACGGCGAGGTAGTTATTCGGGGAAGTCATAGTGGGATTATCTCGCCTTTCGGTTGTGAGAATTGTCGTGAACGGCTTGTGTTACATCTTGTCTAAAGGTGACGATTTTTGGGCGTTCATTTGCAGCGTGTCGGCACCTTCAAGTTTAACTTTAGAGTTTTGACCAGCGGTTTTAGCGCCGGGTAACCATCGTAGGGTCGGAGATGTTCCATTGGCCACTCTCCTGGCCCAGGAGGGTTTGCGCCGCGAGGGCTTTATTGCGATTGTCCTCCGGTGCACCCCAGATGAAGGTGGAGCCGTTACGGACGTGAAGCACAAATTCGGCCGGCCCATGGATGCTGAGGTGGTCGATGTGCTGGGCGACATCCTGCTCAGCCAGAGCAGCGATGACCTCGACAGCCTTGCTCAGTAGCTCCGCGTCGTCGGGCGCCACGCCCTCTATGCGCATCGCGTCGGGCGGCGGACCGGCGTCGATCGGGTCGGCAAAGGTCTCGCCGCGGTCGTCGACGAGCACCGTCGATCCGGTGTCGATCCACGCCACCACCTTTCGCTCCACCACGTCGATGGCGACGGTGCTCGGCAGGCGCCGCTTCACCGTCGCTTCCCGGACGCGCGGGATCTGGACAACCCGCTGCGCGATCCCCGCTGCGTCGAGACGAAGGAGGTTATCGCCCACCGGAACGCCCGCGGCATCGACGACCACCTGCTCGCTGAGGGTCGTCGTACCGCGAACGGTCACTTCGCGGACGGTGAACACGGGCGCAAACACGAGGATGACGCCGAGGAGCACCAGCACCACCACCGCGGCGGCGATCTTCTTAGCCATCGGCCGCGTTCGTCATCTCGTGATACAGCTCGCTGGCCAGCATCGTGACGGTGCCCGCGCCGACGGTGAGCACCAGGTCACCGGGGCGCGTGAGCTCCATGACGGTGGCCGCCGCGGCGGAGAAGTCCGGCTCGAAGCGCACCTCTGTGCGCGACGGGTCCATGCGATCGGTGATGATGCGGGACGTGACGCCTTCGACGGGAAGCTCCCGGGCACCGAAGATGTCGAGCACGACGGCGGCGTCGGCGAGCATGAGGGCGTCGGCGAACTCCTGCTGGAAATCGATGGTCCGGGAATACAGGTGCGGTTGGAAGCACGCGACGACCCGCGCCGTCGAGCCCTCGGCGGCTACCTTTTCGCGGGCGGCGGTGAGCACCGCGGTGACCTCCGTCGGGTGGTGTGCATAGTCGTCATAAACGCGCACCCCGGCGAAGGGCCCCTCCGCGATCGTGCCGTGGTATTCGAAGCGACGCCGCACACCCCCAAAGGAGCCGACGCCCTCAGCCACCCGGTGAGGCTCGCCACCGCAGAGAACCCCGGCCAGTACTGCCGCCGCGGAGTTGAGCACCATGTGGCTGCCGGGGATCTGCATGACGTACTCGACCTCCACGCCGCGAACGCGGGCGCGCACGGCGGTGCCGGACGCCGCCACCTCGGCAGAAAGTATCTCGACGCCCGTTTCGATGCTCGGATGCGCCGCGATCGCCTCGGAGAAACCGTAGCCAAGGGTGGGCACACCGGCTTCGACCGCCCGCTCACCCAAGGCGGCGGCGTGCGGGTCGTCGACGCACACCACCAGGTGCCCGCCGGGCTGGATCTTCCCCACGAAGTCGTCGAAGACCTGGAAGTAGGCCTCCGGCGTGCCGAAGAAGTCCAAGTGATCGGGCTCGATGTTCGTGACGATCGCCACGTTCGGCCGGTAGCGCAGCAACGAGGCATCGGACTCGTCGGCCTCCGCCACGAACACCTCTCCCCCACCGTGGTGGGCGTTAGTGCCGGCCTTGTTGAGCTGGCCGCCGATGGCGAAGGAAGGATCCTCGCCCGCGCCTTGCAGGCCGGCGACTGTCATCGAGGTCGTCGAGGTCTTGCCGTGCGTGCCGGCGATGAGCACCTGGGTGTAGCCCTCCATGAGCTCCCCGAGCAAGTCCGAGCGGCGAATAATGGGGATGCCGGCGGCGGTTGCTGCCGCCAACTCCGGGTTGTCCTTCGGAATGGCGGCGAAGGAGGTCACCACCACCGTCGGGAGCTGACCGGACAGGGTGAGGTTCTCCGCGGCGTGGCCCACGGCCACGGCGGCACCGGCGGCTTCGAGCACCCGAACCGGGCGCGAATCCTTGATGTCGGAACCCGACACCGTCGCACCCCGAGAGAGCAGAATGTGCGCCACCCCGGACATACCGGCCCCGCCAATTCCGACGAGGTGGACGCGACTGAGATCAATCATGGGCTACTTCTCCTTGCGAAGATCGCGGACAATGCGGTCGGCTAGCTGGGCAGCGACGTCGGAGGCGCCGGATTTGGCGAGGCTTCCGCGCATGGCGGC
The DNA here is from genome assembly GCF_001021065.1 of Corynebacterium uterequi. Lineage (NCBI taxonomy): Bacteria > Bacillati > Actinomycetota > Actinomycetes > Mycobacteriales > Corynebacteriaceae > Corynebacterium > Corynebacterium uterequi. Next base: position 1,557,302 of record NZ_CP011546.1, read on the forward strand.
AAGGTCGGCGCGGCGGACCTCGGCGACGAGGCGGTCCCCGTCGAGCTCAGCGTCCGGCACCTGCACTGCCCCGCCGGCGTCGACAATGTGCTGGCTGTTGCGGCCCTGCTCGCCGTTTCCGTGCGGCAACGGCACGTAGATAGCGGGCAGCGTCGACGCGGACACCTCGGCCACGGTCATTGCGCCGGAGCGACACACCGTGAGATCCGCCACTGCCAGAGCTGCCGGCATGTCATCAATGTACGGCAGGCCAACGTAGTGCTCCATCTCCTCCGGCTGAGGGTTCTTTGGTCCATAGGCGTGCAGGATCTGCCAGCCGTCGGCGATGAGCCGTTCTCGCGCCGCGTTCACCGCAACGTTGAGGCTCACCGCCCCCTGAGAACCGCCGGTGACCAGCAACACCGGCCGATCGCTCAGGCCCCACTGTTCGCGGGCGCGGGTCGCCGCCTGGGGGTCGGAGAGGTTCGGACGCACCGGGATGCCCACGGTTTCCCCCGGCATGCCGGAGTTGTCCACCGCGTTGAAGCCCACCCCGCCCAGGCGCACGCCAAGCTTATTGGCAAGCCCTGCCAAGGCGTTGGTCTCCAGCACGTAGAAGGGAACCCCGAGGCTCTTGGCGGCCAGGTAGGCGGAGGCGGAAACATACCCGCCGGTGCCGAACACGGCGTCGGCGCCGGTTTTCTTCAGCACGGCGCGCGCCTGGCGCACCGAGGCGGCCACTTTCGCCGGCACGCCGATGAGCTTCAGCGGCTTCTTCCGCGGAATGGGAACCGGGTCGATCATGTGCAGGGAAAAGCCGCGGGCCGGGACGATGTCTTTCTCCAGGCCCTTCGGGGTGCCCAGCGCTTCAACCTGGGCGTCGTGGCGGTGGCGCAGGGCCTCCCCCACTGCGAGAGCCGGTTCAATGTGACCGGCGGTACCGCCGCCGGCGAGCAGGATAGTCAACGTGTCAGTCATCGGGATCATCGTCTCCTGGGATCGTCGTATCGGCCGCGCGGTGGAGTCCGCCGGGGAGTGTACATGCTAGCAGTGCCGTTTCGGGGCTGTTTCCGGGACGTCACCGGGGTGGTGTGGTTCGTTCGACGCCGCCGGACGTCGACGCGGCGGGGCGCGTTTTCCAACTGGGGTTCACCGATGCCGAACACCACGTCCAAAATGGGCCGGCCGTAGTTCTGCATCGCCGACACCGCCTCCGGCTCGTGGCGGGCAACGGAGGCGAGCAGGCCCATCGAGCCGATGGTGATGACGGCCGACGTTCCGCCGGCGGAAATCATCGGCAGCTGAATACCGGTGACGGGAAGCAGGCCCACCACGTAGCCGATGTTGACGAATGCCTGCGAGACGACGCCGAAGGTCAGCGAGATCGCCAACAATGCCTGGAACTGGTTTTGGGCCCGGCGCGCCGTGCGCATTCCCATCACACCGAGCGCCCCGAACGCGCAGATGACTAGGGCGGCACCGAGCAGACCCATCTCCTCGCCGATGATGGCGAAGATGAAGTCATTCTTCGCCTCCGGCAGGTAGAACCACTTGGCGCGGGACTGGCCGATGCCGACGCCGGTGAACGACCCTTCCGCCAGGGAAAGAAACCCCTGGTAAGCCTGGTAGTCCGCGCCCCGGGTGTCGGAGAAGTGGCCCGTGAGGGCGTCGAAGTAGGTAGTAAAGCGGGCGCTTCGATACGTGCCGCTGAAAAAGACCACCACGAGGCCCACCGCAACGGCGACAGCCGCGTACGCGATGAATCGGAAGCTGATGCCGGCAAAGATGAGGGTGATCGCCACGACCAAGCCGAAGGACAGCGCCATGCCCAGGTCACCCTGGCCGGCGATGAGGCCGAAACACAGGGCCGCGACGACGCTGTATCCCACGTAGTAGTTCTGCGTGAGGCTTCTGGCGGTGGTGGGCTTATCCGCCAGGAAGGCAGCTCCCCACACTGCGATGGCCACCTTGGCCAACTCCGAAGGCTGGATCTGCACCACTCCGAGAGAGATCCACGACTGGGATCCGACGGACTCACGGCCTGTACCAATGCCCGGGATGAGCACGGCGACGAGCAAGGCGATGGTCACGAGCATGAGGACCGGGGCGAGCTTGCGCACTGTCCGCATGGGCATCTTCAGCGCAATCCACAAGGCAACGACGCCGAGACCGACCATGATCGATTGGCGGAGGGCGGTGCTGAACACGCCGGCGCCCTCCGCGATGGACCAGGTCATCGAGGCCGAGAAGACCATGACCACGCCCAGACCAGACAGAAAGATCACCAGCGCCATAATCAGGTAGTAGTCAAGGACCGGTTTGTTGCCCAGGGATTCTAAGGTCCAGGCGCGCCGCTCAGCCGTCGGTGAACTCACGGCGCCTCCTGCGGGTCGACGGCCGCCGCTGCCGCGGCAAAAAGGTCTCCGCGCTGAGCCATTCCGGTGTACATGTCCAGGCTGGCGGCGGCCGGCGCCAGCAGCACGACGTCCGCCTCCTGCGACGCGGCGAAGGTTGCCAGCTCGGTCATCGCCGCTACCGGCTCGGTGTTGGCGGTGACGAAGAGCTCAGCGTGAGGCGCTAACCGGGCTACGGCCTCGGCAATGATTTCTCGATCGACGCCCAACACGCCGACGGCCGACAGGCGGTGAGCGTGGGTGGCGATGAGTTCCTCCACCTGGGCGCCCTTGAGCTGCCCGCCGGCGATCCACACGACGTTGGTCCCGGCCCCGGCCAACGCGGCATCCGCTGCGTGCGGGTTGGTGGCTTTGGAGTTGTCGATCCACGTCTTGCGGCCACGATGGACCGTCGCGCCCCGGTGTCCGGCGACGGTGAATCCGGCCAGGGCAGCTTCGATGATCCCGGGGGCGACGTCCTGGGTGCGGGCCACGGCCACCGCCGCCAGCGCATCGAGGACGCCGGCCGGCCCGGGCGGGTCGATGCCCTCTGCGGACATGATGTCCACGGGCTCTCCGGTGCGGTTATCGACGATTCGTCCGTCAACGATGCCCACCTGCCCCGGTTCGGGCTCGGCAACGGTGAAACCGATCACCGGCTTAGGGGGCTGTAACTGAGCCACCTCAGCGCGCACGGCTGGGTCGTCCACACCGGCGACGGGGTGCTCCGCGCGGAACACGCGCGCCTTGTCTGCCGCGTAGGCGGCCATGGAGCCGTGCCAGTCCAGGTGGTCCTCGGCGAGGTTGAGCAGCACGCCCGCGGCCGGGCGCAATGACGGCGCGTAGTGCAGCTGGAAGCTGGACAACTCGGCAACGAGGATATCGACCCGGAGGGGGTCGAGCAGCGCGTCGCTCACCGCGGTCCCGATGTTGCCCACCGCCTCAGCTCGCTGGCCTCGCTGCTGCGCCGCAGCCTGCATGATGGCGGCCAACATGGCGGTCGTCGTCGTCTTGCCATTGGTTCCTGTGACGACGAGCCACGTCCGGGGCTGGCCAAAGCGTCCCTGCTGGTCCAGGCGGTAGGCGAGTTCGACGTCTCCGATGACCTCGATGCCACGTGTTCGTGCCGCGGCGAACAGCGGGGTGTCCGGGCGCCAACCCGGGGAGGTGACCAGCAGATCAATCTCATTGAGGCGAGCCTCGGCCTCGGCCACCCGGCAGGCGTCAACGGCCGGGTTGTCATCCACCAGGATGACGTCCGTGCCCAGGGCGGCGAGTAGGCGGGCACTGCCCTGCCCGGACACGCCGGCGCCGGTAATCATGACTGTGCTCATGCCACTCCTAGGGGTGCGGAGGCCGTGAGAGCCTCAGAGTAGAACAGGGCCACGCCCAGCATGGCGGCCATGACGGCGATGAGCCAGAAGCGGATGACGACGGTGGTTTCCTTCCACCCGAGGGCCTCGAAGTGGTGGTGGAAAGGGGCCATCTTGAAGATGCGCCGCCCCGTCGACCGGAAGGACACCACCTGTAGGACCACCGACGCGGCCTCGATCACGAAGAGCGAACCGACAACAATCATGAGCAGCTCCGTGCGGCTGCCCACCGACAGGCCAGCCACCAAGCCGCCAAGCGCGAGCGAGCCAGTATCGCCCATGAAGATCTTGGCCGGTGAGGCGTTCCACCACAGGAAGCCCAGGCAAGCGGCGAGGCCGGCGGCCGCCAGCACGGCCAGGTCCAAGGGATCGCGCACCTGGTAGCAGCCCGGGGTGGGGTTCGTCGCCGGCATGCACGAGTTACGCATCTGCCAGTAGGTGATGAGCACGTAGGCGCCCATGACGATGGAGGTGGTGCCAGCCGCCAGACCGTCGAGTCCGTCGGTGAGGTTGACGGCGTTCGACCACGCGGCGATGAGGATGTAGATGAACAGCAGGAAGACGAGGATTCCGAGGATCCCACCACCCATGGCGATGTCCACCGTCTCGATGTCACGGATGAACGACAAGTTCGTCGAGCCCGGGGTCAGGCCCTGCTCGTCCGGGAACTGCAGCACGAGGATGCCGAAAACGATGGCGATACCCAGCTGGCTGATGAGCTTGGCCTTCTTGTTAAGGCCAAGGTTTCGGCCCATAAACAGCTTGATGAAGTCATCGGCGAAGCCCACTCCGCCGAGAGCCAGCGTGAGGCCGAGGACCAACAGACCCGTCGCGGAGAAGCCTCCTGTATCGGTCACCAGCGCATAGATCGACGACGCCAGGTAGGCGAACGTGATGCCGGCGAGGATGGCGATGCCGCCCATCGTCGGGGTTCCGCGCTTGCGCAGGTGCGAACGCGGCCCGTCCTCGCGGATCTCCTGGCCGAGGCCTTCGGCCGAGAAATAGCGGATGAGCAGCGGGGTCACGAAGATGGACACCAAAAAGGCGACCGTCGCAGCGATGATGATCTGAACCATTTACCTCAACCTTTATAGGATGCGCTCGGCTACACGCCATAGCTGCGCGGAATTGGAAGCTTTCACGAGTACCACATCGCGGACCTCGGGCCCGCCACGGCCTAGCAGTGAATTCACCACGTCCGCCGCCTCGCCGACGTCCGCGGCCTGGTACACGGTGAGACCGCGCTGGACAGCGACGTCGGCGGTGGCGTGGGTGAGCTCACCGGCACCCACGGTGACGAGGGTGTCGATGTGGAAAGTGGCGAGGTCCTCGCCGAGTTTCCGGTGGGCCTCGACGCCGTCACCGCCGAGCTCCCCCATCTCGCCGAGGACGGCAATGGACCGAGAACCCGGATGGGCGGTAGCCGTGTAGGCGAGCGCCGCGATAGCGGCTCGCATGGATTCGGGGTTCGCGTTGTACGAGTCGTTGATGACCGTCACTCCGTCGGCCCGCGTCTGCACATCCATGCGGTGCGCACTGGCCGCGGTGTGGCTGCTCAGCGCGGTGGCGACGGCGGCGGGATCGAGGCCGTGCTCGATGGCGGCCGCGGCGGCGGCCAGCGAGTTGGACACTTGGTGGGCGCCGAAGACCTTGAGGCTGACGCGCAGCGGTGCGAAGCCGGGCCCGTTGAGGGTGAAGGAGGCGCGCGCGACGTCGTCGAGTTCGACGTCCGTGGCCGTGTAATCCGCGTCCCGGTCACCCGCGGCCGAGAAGGTCACCACCCGGGCGGAGGTACGCGAGCGCATCGACAGGACCGCGTCGTCGTCGGCGTTGAGCACTGCCACGCCGTCGGCCGGCAACGCCTCGACGAGCTCGCCCTTGGCCAGCGCGATGTTCTCTCGGGAGCCGAACTCGCCCAAGTGAGCCGATCCCACGTTGAGGACCACGCCGATCTCCGGCCGAGCAATCGTGGCGAGGTGTGCGATGTGTCCCACCCCCCGCGCCGACATCTCGGCGACGAGGTAGCGGGTCGATTCCTCGCAGCGGAGCACGGTGTAGGGGTGGCCGAGTTCGTTGTTGAAGGATCCGGGTGGGGCTACCGTGGGGCCGGCCGCGGCGAACACCGCCGCGAGCAGGTCCTTGGTGGAGGTCTTGCCCGCGGAACCGGTCACGCCGATGATGGTCAGACCCTTACCTGCCAGCGTCTCGGAGACGTGGCGGGCCAGCGCGGAGAGGGCAGTGAGGACGGCGGCGGTGACGTCGGCATCGGAGTCGGAATCCGCCGGCACAACGATGGTCGGGGCATCGGTCTCGCGGGCCGCCAGCACCGCGACGGCGCCCTGCTCAACCGCAGACGCGGCGAAGCGGTGTCCGTCGACGCGTTCGCCTGGCAGCGCGACGAACAACCCTCCCGGGGTGATTTTGCGCGAATCGAATTCCACGAAACGGGTGACAACGGCGTCCGGGTCGGCGCCGCCGGCCAGCCGTCCGCCGGTGATCTCAGCGATCTCGGCGATGCTCAACGTAATCATGCGTTCTCCTTAGCGAGGGCGCGGCGAACTTCCTCGCGATCGTCGAAGTGGAGCACGGTGTCGCCCACGATCTGCCCGACCTCGTGTCCCTTTCCGACTACGACGACGGCGTCGCCGGAACCAGCCCACGCCACGGCTGCCTCGATCGCCTCCCGGCGGGAAGCATACTCGACAATCTCGGCGTTCGTCTCCGCCTCCCGGGCTCCGGCGACGACCGCCGCCCGAATGGCCGCGGGGTCCTCGGAACGGGGGTTATCGTCGGTGACGACGACGAAGTCGGCACCGCGGGCAGCCTCGGCACCCATGATTGGTCGTTTGGAGGCGTCGCGGTCTCCGCCGCACCCCACGACGACGCCGATGCGCCCATCGACCTGCGCGCGCAGCGTGGACAGCACCGCGGCGACCGCCGCCGGCTTGTGGGCGTAGTCAACCACGGCCAGGAAATCCTGGCCACAGTCGATGCGCTCCATCCGGCCAGGCACTCTCACGCGCGCTAACCCTTCGGCGACCCGTTCGAGGTCAACGCCCACGGCCTGGGCCAGCCCGACGGCGACGGCCGCGTTAGCAATGTTGAAGTCTCCGGGTAGGTGCAGCTCGAAGGAGACGGTGGTAGCCGCCTTTACTTCGACTACCTGCGCCCCAAGGGCGTCCTTGCTCACAGCCCGCGCCGTAATGGTCGCGTCCTGGCCGCGGGCGGCGACCGTCATCGGGTGCTCGGCCAGCTCGGCCATGCGCTCGCCCCAGGCGTCGTCTATGCAGATCACCGCCTTGTCGGCGGCCAGGGCGGAGGCTGGATCGAAGAAGCGGGCCTTCGCGGCGAAGTAATCCTCCATAGTGGGGTGGAAATCGAGGTGATCCTGCGAGAGGTTGGTGAACCCAGCGGCGTCGAAGTGGGAGGCGTTGACGCGGCCCAATTCCAGGGCGTGGGACGAGACCTCCATCACCACGTGGGTCACTCCGGCGTCGACCATCTGGCGGAACAACGCCTGCAGAGTCGGCGCCTCCGGCGTCGTGAGAGAGGTGGGCACCGCCTCGCCCGCAATACGGGTGCCGGTGGTGCCGATGAGACCCACCTTAAGGCCCGCGGCGGCTAGGCCCTGCTCCAGCAGGTAGCTGGTGGTGGTCTTGCCAGACGTGCCGGTGATGCCGATGAGGGTGAGCTCCGCCGAAGGATGGCCGTACACTTCCGCTGAGACGGCCCCAAGGATGGCTCTGACGTCGTCGACGACGAGCACCGGGCGACGCTCGTCCGTGCCCTGAATGATGGCGAAGCCGTCCTCATCGGTGAGGATGGCGCCGGCGGGGCTGTCGAAGGCGAACCGGGCGCCGTGGACCCGGGTTCCGGGAAGGGCCGCGAAGAGCGCTCCCGGGCTCAAGGTCGCGGTGTTGAGCCCGACCTCCGCCACGCGCAGCGTCTCGCCGCCGTATTCAATTCGGGCGCCGGCGATGTCGGCGAGTTTACGCAGGGTAGTCCCCTCAGCCATGTCCACTCTCCTTATCTTGTGAGTTCATCTTAAATCTAGCGCTGCAACACGAGCGGCTCGGCGGGCGGCGAGGGCGCAATGTTCTCCCGATCCAGCAACCAGCTGGCAATGTCGTGGAAGACCGGGGCAGCCGATTGCCCGCCGGCGCCGCCCGCTTCGGTGCCGCGCTCCGGGTCGTCGAGCATGATGGCGACCACAAAGCGAGGGTCGTCGGCCGGGGCAATGCCGGCGAAGGTGATCCAATAATCGCTGTGCGAGTAGGCGCCGGTCTGCGGGTCGACTTGCTGGGCTGTGCCCGTCTTGCCGGAGGTCTGGTACCCCTCGATCCCGGAGCCGGCTGCGGTACCCGACTGCTCGCCGTCGGCCTGCAGGGTTGCGCGGAACATGTTGAGCACCGTGCGGGCGGCCTCCGGGGAGACGACGCGGGTGCGCCGCCCGGGCTCTGCGGCGACGAGTTTGCCCTGCGGATCCCGGAAGGAATCGACAATGCGCGGCTCGATGCGCACACCGCCGTTGGCGATGGTCTGATAGACACTGGCCAGCTGCAACGAGGTCCAGCTCATACCCTGTCCGATCGGCAGGTTCGCGAAGGTGCCGCCGCCCCAGTCCTCAAAGTCGGGCCGAAGGCCCGGGGATTCGGCGGGAAGGTGGATATTCGTCGGCTGGCCGATGCCGAAGAGATCGAGGTAGTGGTCGTAGCGTTCCTCGCCCAGGCGCTGCGCCAGCATCAGGGTGCCGACGTTGGAGGACTTACCAAAGATGCCGGTGGTGGTGTACAGCGCGTCGCCGTGCTCCCAGGCGTCGCCGACGGTCACGCCCGCCATCTCGATGCTGCCCGGCACGGTATGCACCTCATCCGGAGTCGTGAGGCCGTCGTTGATGGCCGCGGCGGCGGTGATGATCTTGGCCACCGATCCAGGCTCATAGGGATGGGAGATCGACGAATTGTCGAAGTGTTTGCCGGCCTCCGCCTGCTTGGCGATGTCGCCATTGGGATCCATGGTGTCCGTGTTCGCCATGGCCAAGACGTGCCCAGTCTGGGCGTCGAGGACCACCGCTTCGGCATGCTCGGCCATGGAATTGCGCTTGGCGTCCTCCAGTTCGCGCTGGACGAAGGTCTGCAATTCCAGGTCAAGGGTGAGCTTGATGTCGGTTCCGTCCACGACATCAACCACATCGCGCAGGGTGCCGGGGATGGCAACACCGTCGGCGGAGACGTCCTCGGTGGACTGGCCATTGACTCCGGCCAGCGTCTCGTCAGCGGAGGCCTCCAGCCCGAACTGACCGATGCCGTCCATGGAGACCTTGCCGACGATGTTCTCCCCCACCATTCCGTTGGGGTACATCCGGATCGACTGGTGATCCGAGGCCACGCCGTGGAAGGTCGTGGCGATCTCGTGGGCCACCTCCGGGTCGACGTTGCGCACGAGCACCTCGTAGGAGCTGTCCTTCGCGAGCTTGTCGCGGATCTCCCGGGAGTTGACGTGGTCCGTGCTGGCGCCCGTGTCGGAGATCATCTTCGGAATCTCGGTAGCCATCTCGTTGAGGATCTCGGCTACCCCGTCCTTGACTTCCTGGGTATCCGTCTCCACGTTGAGGAGTTGACGCTGCTGCTCCGCGAGCTCCTTGCGCAGCATGTTCGGGGAGACGGTCAGCGACCGGGCCATCATTGTGTAGGCCAGCTCGGAGCCGTCGTGGTCGACGATGGCCCCGCGGCGAGCCGGCTCTGAATAGTACCGTGCTCGCTGCTCTTCTGCCTGCGAGGAGAACTCCGGACCCCAAATCAGCTGAACCAGCGCCAGGCGCCCAATAAGGACGACGACGATGGCGAAGAGGACCATGACCGCGATGCGGCTGCGGTGCTGCAACACCACCGCCTGCTTCGGTTCCGCGTGTGGCCGCTGGCGTGGCGTTCGATACGGCATATGGTGACCGCCACCCTTTCTTCTCTAATTTCCGCCGCTAGCGTACGGGGCTAGTCCAATGCTCGGAGGTTCTGGCGCTGCGGGCCGAATAGGTTGGGGATTGACGTCGCGAGTTTCCGCCGGATCGCTCGACGCCTGCTGCGGTTGCGGCACCGCCTCCGTGCCGCCAATCCTCACGGTATCGGGGGTGCCTTCCCTCGTGACCGTAGCGACGCCGGCGTCGTCCACGCTCAGGACGGCTGGCTGTTCGGGAATGACCATTCCCAGCTCCGTGGCCCGGCGGGTGATCGACGCCACCGAGGAAGCCTCCTGGACGTCTCGGTTGAGGGACTCCACTTCCCGGGCCAGCGCCCCCTCCTCGGCGACCAGCCGGTCAATGGCGAAGGTCTGGGAAGTGGCCAGACCGGTCAGCCACATGAGGAGCGCGATCCCGGCGAGGGCGACGGCGAAGGCCGTAGCCGTGAGCCGGGGGGCCATCGACGGCGCCCGGCCGGCCGACACCCGCCGGCCTCGTTCGGACACCACCTGGCGGGAGCCGATTCGGCTGCCGCGGCGACGGGTGATCGTGTCGTCATCGCGGCGAGGCCGGACCACACGTGGCGGCGGGGCGAGGGTGCCATCTGGCGAGGAAAAGTCCCGGCTCCGGCCGGACTGGCGCTCGGTGGTGCGTTCCTGACGCTGTCGAACAACGGTGGTAGCCATCAGTTCTCCTCGTTCGTAGCGATCCGCTCAATGACCCGAACCCGGACCGGGTTCGCTCGCGGGTTCTGCTCTATCTCGGCCTCACTGGCCCGTTCGGCGCCGCGGGTGACCAGCCGGAAGGCCGGGGCGGTGCCGGGCAGATCCATGGGCAAGCCGGGAGGGGTCGTGGACGTCGTGAGCTCCTTGAAGGCAGACTTGACGATCTTGTCCTCCAGGGACTGATAACTCATGTACACGGCCCGGCCGCCGACGCGCAGCCGGCTCGTGATCGCCGGGATGGAGGCCTCGACGGATTCCAATTCGCGATTGACCTCGACCCGCAGTGCCTGGAAGGTCCGCTTTGCGGGATGCCCGCCGGTACGCCTCGTGGCGGCCGGGATGGTCGCGTAGAGCAGCTCAACCAGCCGGTGGGAGGTGCTAAATGGCTCCTTCCGCCGTTCGGCGACGATCGCGGAGGCAATCTTGCCGGCGAAGCGTTCCTCGCCATAGGTCTTGAGAATCCGTGCGAGATCGCCGTGGCTGTAGGTGTTGAGGACGTCGGCAGCCGTCGGTCCCTGCGTGGGGTCCATGCGCATGTCGAGCGGTGCGTCGGCACGGTAGGCGAAACCCCGGTCCAGCTGATCTAGCTGCATGGAGGACACGCCAAGGTCGTAGAGGGCTCCGGCGATGCCGGCACGCCGCGCCAGGCCGGCCACGGGATGGTCGAGGGTGTCCACGGCGGTGACCAGGTCGTCGAAGCGGGCGTACACCCCGATGAAGCGCTCCGCGAAGGGCGCGAGCCGCTTGGTCGCGTTGGCGAGAGACGCCTGGTCCCGGTCGATGCCGATGACCTTGAGGTTTCCGAAGGTACGCAGCAGGTGTTCGGTGTGGCCACCGGCCCCGAGGGTGCCGTCGACGACGACGGCGTCGTCCCCGGCGGACGTAATCGCCGGAGCCAGCAGCTCGGTGACGCGATCGCGCAGGACAGGAACGTGGCCGTGATGGTCGGTGAGGTGGGTATCAGTCGAGTGTGCCACGCTGCACGTTCCCCCTTTGTGAGTCCTCGGGCGATGCGGGGCGCGCATAGAGCCCTGTCCGGGCGGGGGATCTGATGTCGGGGAAGTACACCAGATCTCACCCTCCCGGGCAGAGTTCTACCCGTACCCTGCTCTCCGGCCTATAGAAGGCCCGAAAGTATGTCGTCTGCGTCAGCCGCCGAGTAGGCAGCCTCCGTATCTTCTTGATATGCGGCCCAGGATTCGGCATCCCAGATTTCGAGAAAATCCACCGAGCCAATGACAACGCACGCCTTAGTCAGTCCGGCGTACGCGCGGTGCGCGGCTGACAAGGTGATACGCCCGTGGCCGTCCGGCCGTTGCTCATCCGCGCTCGCAGCGAGGTTACGGATGAAGGCGCGGGCCGCGGGATTGGTCCGTGATACCGCCGCGGCCTTGCGGGCGCGGGCGGCGAACTCCTCCCGGGGGTAGACGGCCAGCGAATGATCCTGACCTTTGGTCACCATCAGCCCGCCGGCGAGCTCCTCGCGGAACTTCGCCGGAAGCGTCAGGCGTCCTTTGTCATCGAGCTTGGGGGTGTAGGTGCCGAGAAACATCCCGGGCTTCCCCCTCTCGACGATCGGCAGGTGTCATCGCTTCGTGTCACGTGGTCTCAGATTCACTTCTCTCGCGGTTCCCCCTAAGGTTCGCCGCTTGCCCCACTTTAACCCACTTCCCCCCACTTCCACCACCCTTGGGAGCCTATAGCTCCGATAATGCCAAGGTATTCGCAGGTCAGACACACCTTGGGCGGTGGGGAATCTGCCCACATAAGCTCGCCCCATGCGTCACTTCTGCCCCTCTAATGCATATTGATGCACGTTTTTCACACCTCTCAGCACGGCCCGAGGGGCAACGTGGGGCAAAGTGGAGCACGGTGTGACGGCATGAGAAAACCGCGCGCCCCTGGTGGGGTCGCGCGGCAAAAGAGGGTTTTTAGCGCTCGAAGCGGCGGCGGAAATTCTCTTCCATCGTCGACGGACCGCGGGCGGCACGCCCACTCGACAGCGAGGCGTCAGAGCGAGCTGAGTTCCGGGCGCCGGCCGATGAGCTGCCGGACGATTTGAGAGCCCAGATCCCCGACAGGAACATGACGAGGAAGCCGGCGATACTCAGGGCAATGAACCACAGGCTGATCTGGGAGGCAGCCACGCCGCCAATAAGCATGAGCAGGCCAACCATGCCGATGGCGACAGCCTTCAACTTGACCTGGCCGCCGGAAACGGCGAAGGGCTCGACCGTTGATACGGAACGGCCAAATTTGGGGTCATCAGCAAAAAGCGACTGCTCAATCTCCCGCAGGGCTCGTTGCTCCTGCTCTGACAGCGACATAGCGTCCTCCCGACTCGGCGGTTACTACCCCTTTTAACGGTTAGCCTAACTGGTTTGTTCCCTACTCCCAAAGGATTCCGTTAAGCAGCCTCCCCCACCCCGTCACCCAGCTCAATCACCGTCAGGTAATGACGGGCTAAGGCCATCAGCTTGTCCACCTCCGCCCGCGGAGGAACTGAAATGACCCCGGAGCCGACGTGGCTGCGCAGCCTGGAGAAAGCCCGAAAGCTGCGCGCCCACTCGCGGGAGGCGGCATCGAGCAACTCGAGCTTGTCCCAGGCACTCGACGGCAACCGCCGGCGCCGCGTGAGCTGTGGAGCGCAGGTCAGCCGCGCCCCCGCCGCCCGCAATGCGGCCTGGTAGGCGTACTCCAGAGCCAGCCCGAGGTCCCCGACCCGGTAGGCCTGATCCGCCTGTTCAAGCAACGCGTGCGCCGCCCGAAGAAACCGCTCCTGCCGGCCGGCGGAGGGGTGAAACTTGTCTACCGCCGAAACCACATTTCCCATCAGCGCCTCCCATCTCTCACCTGCTCACCCTACGATCACGACCACACACCACCTCAGCAAATTAGAACATACGTTCCCGCTCTAGACTGGGTGACGTGACTGTGACTTACCGCCGTCTCACCCCCACCGATTTCTGCATCGTCGCCCCTCAGCTCATCGGCGTTCACCTCGCCGCCATGGCCTACCCGGCGAGCCTCGCCGGCCGGAAACTCGCGTCGTGGAAGGCCGACTCCCGCCAGCCTGGCTTCCGCGCCATCGCCGCGCTCACACCCGACCGCATAATCGGCATTGCCTATGGCTTCCTCGGATCCCAAGACACGTGGTGGGACCAGCAACTTCGACGAGCGATCGCCGATGCCGGCACCGACCCAGCCGTCGCCGAGCACTATTTCGAAGTCGCCGAGATACACGTCGCTCCCGGCTATCAGGGCCATGGTGTGGGTAGGACGCTGCTCATCGAGCTACTCCGCGGCGTTGCCGCTCCCCGCGCGTTGCTGTCGACCCCCGAGGTCCCCGGGGAGGCAAACGCGGCGTTCGCTCTCTACCGTCGTGCGGGGTTCACCGACGTCGCCCGCGACTTTCACTACCCGGGCGACGAGCGCGGCTTCGCCATTTTAGCCTGCCGGCTTCCCCTTGACGGGCCAGCCGACTAGTAGGGTACGAACCATGACATCCCTCGATGCGACCCGCCTGTCTCCCGGCGACATCCCCGCCGCGGTCGCCCACGTCCTAGAGGACTATCTCGCGTCCCGCCGGCCGGAGGTTGACGCCATCGGCGCACCGGCCACCGAGGCTGTGGCCCACCTGGAGAGCTTCGTCCTCGGCGGGGGCAAGCGCATTCGACCGTTGTGCGGCTGGCTCGGCTTCGTCGGCGGCGGCGGTCTCTCCGGCCCTGAGGACCCGAATGCCGTCCTGCGTGCGGTCAGCTCCCTAGAGTTTATTCAGGCCTGCGCCCTCATCCACGACGACATCCTCGATGCTTCGGATACTCGCCGCGGACAACCCACCGTCCACCGAGCGGTGGAACAGAGCCACCGAGACCGTGGCCACGAGGGCGACGCCGCCCACTTCGGTGAGTCCGTCGCTATCCTCGTCGGCGACCTGGCCTTGGCGTGGGCGGATGACCTGTTTTTCGACTCCGGTGTCTCCCCCGCCGCCCGAGATCGCGCCTACGCGCCCTGGCGGGCGATGCGCACTGAAGTCATCGGCGGCCAACTGCTCGATATTTCCCTTGAGGCTTCCGGGTCCGAGGACATCTCCCTGACGCGCTCGGTCAGCCGGTACAAGACCGCCGCCTACACCATCGAGCGCCCCCTACACATCGGCGCAAGCCTCGCCGGCGCCTCGCCGGACATCATTGAGGCCTTCCGGGGCTTCGGCGAGAACATTGGCATCGCCTTCCAGCTTCGCGATGACATCCTCGGCGTCTTTGGAGACCCGGCAGTAACCGGAAAGCCCGCCCGCGATGACCTCCGGGAAGGCAAGCGCACCGAACTGCTCGCCATCGCTCTGGCGCGGCTCGACGCCTCCGACCCGGCGGCCGCGAAGCACCTGCGCGCCGGCCTGCGCTCGGAGGACCCGCGAACCCTGGCTGACCTCGCCAACATCATCGCCGACAGCGGAGCCCCAGACATTATTGAAGATCGCATCCGCCAGCTCACCGCCACCGGGCTGGCCTTCCTCAAGGACGCCCCCGTCGACGACAGCGTCACGGCCCTGCTCAAAGACCTCGCCCGACGTGCGACGGAGCGGCGATTCTGATGAGCACGCCGACGGATACCCGCCCGCCGCTGCTCAGCCGCCAGGTGCTCGACTACACCCTCGAGCGCCTGCCAAACCCGATCCTGCTCGGCACGATAGGCACGACTCTCCTTGCGTTGTCCTCCCACGGCGCCGGCGCCACCCGCAACCGCGGCGGAGTCCTCGAATGGCTTGGCTGGGAGGCGTTGTCCTTCGGACGGGGAGCCACTCTCATGGCCATCGCCTTCGGGCTCGGGATGATCGTCGTCGTCTTCGCTTGGGCGCTACTCGGGCGCCGCGTCTTCGCCAATGACGGCGATCACACCGCGTCGGTACGACGAGCCCTGCTCGCCTGGTGCGCGCCGTTGCTGCTCGCGGCCCCCATCTTGTCGAGAGACGTCTATTCCTATCTCATGCAAGGCGCCATGGTCCGCGACGGCTTCGACCCTTACAGCCAGGGCGCCGCCGTGAACCCGGGACCGTATCTGCTCGAGGTCTCCCACGACTGGCGAAACACCACGACGCCCTACGGTCCGCTGCACCTGTGGATCGGCGAAATAATCACGACGCTGGTTGGCGACAATGTGACAGCAGGAGTCATCGCATACAAGGCCGTCTCCGTCGTCGGCTTCGCCGCCATTGCCTGGGGTGTTATCCGCATCGCCAGGCACCTCGACGGTGACCCGTCGGTTGCCCTATGGCTGGGTGTGGCAAACCCGGTGATGATCTTCCATATGGTCGGCGGGATGCACAACGAATCGGTCATGGTGGGGCTGGTTTCCGTCGGATTGGTGCTGTGCCTGCGCCGGCGCTTCCTCGGCGGGGTAGCGCTCATCGCCGTCGCCGTCTCGCTCAAGGCCACCGCGGCCATCACGCTCCCCTTCGTCGTGTGGATGATGACCTACCACTACGCGCCGCAGCCCAAGCCGTTCCGACGTCGGGCCATCGCCTTCCTTGCCTCCGGCACAGCGGGGGTCATCACGACCGTTGCCGTCGTTGCTGGGGTGACGTGGGCGTCGGGCTCCTCCTGGGGATGGCTGTCCGAGATCACCGGCAACTCTAAAGTCATCAATCCGCTCGCTGCTCCCACTCTGGTCACCGAGTTCGTCACCCCGTTCGTGCAGCTCTTCGATCCCCACTTCGACTACAACGTCGTGCTCTACGCGCTCCGGCCGGTGTTTGCCGTCCTCATGCTCGTCGGCCTCGTCGTCGTCTGGTGGCTCATGCGCGGCGGCGATCGCCGCAGCGTCCAGGGGTCCGTTGTCGCCTACCTCACGGCCTTCGCGCTCAGCTCCGTCGTCCTGCCCTGGTATTACGCCTCTGCTATCTCGATCCTGGGGACGGCGCGGCCGCCGCGGTGGGTGCTGCGCCTTGCCATCATCGCGTCCATTGTCGTGGCGTTGGCGTTCAAGGGCAGCGGCAATCACCAGCTGTATCAGGTGCCGTGGATGACGGCCGCCGCGCTCGGGGCGTGGGCGCTTTTCGCGCTGGTCGTGGCGCCGCCTGCTAGTAGCCCATCGCCTGCGCGCGGCGAATAACCTCGCGGGCGCCGTGGCCGTGCAGTGCGTCGATCGGCCGGCCGGGTAGCGTCTCATCCTCGGTGAAAAGGTACGCGAGGATCTCCTCGTCGTCGTAGCCGCCGTCGATCAGGACCGTGATGGCACCGGCGACGAACTTGCTCAGGCGCCCCTCGGCTAACAGCGCGGCCGGGATATACCGGCGGCCATCAATGGTGACTGCCGCGAGCTTGTGCGCGTTCAGCACGTCCCCCACCTTCGTCACTGGCACGCTGAGGCGTTCGGCCACTTCGCCAAGGGTCAGGAGTTCTTCATCGGCCAACACGGCCGTTATCTTCGTCGTCACGGGAGAAGAGTGTACTAACACCACGAGGGGGGAATCGGCCATACTGGGGGGCATGACAGAATTCGCCATCGGAGACGTGCTCGAAGGCCGCTACCGGATCGATCACCCGATCGCTCGCGGCGGCATGGCAACGGTCTACCGCTGCGTGGATCTCCGCCTGGGTCGCGCCGTCGCGGTGAAGGTCATGCGCGACCACGTCGCCAACGACCCCGCCTCCCGCTCCCGCTTCCGCCGGGAGGCGCGCGCCATGGCACAGCTCAAGCACCCCAACCTGGTGGATGTGTACGACTTCTCCTCCGAAGAAGGCGTCTCCTTCCTCGTCATGGAGTTGATTACCGGAGGCACGCTGCGGGAACTGCTCGCCGAACGCGGGCCGATGCCGCCGCACGCGGCTGCCGCCGTCATGCGCTCGGTGCTCACGGGCTTGTCGGTCGCCCACGACCAAGGCATGGTTCATCGAGACATCAAGCCGGACA
Source organism: Corynebacterium uterequi (assembly GCF_001021065.1). NCBI lineage: Bacteria > Bacillati > Actinomycetota > Actinomycetes > Mycobacteriales > Corynebacteriaceae > Corynebacterium > Corynebacterium uterequi. The sequence goes on from NZ_CP011546.1 coordinate 1,574,640, forward strand.
ATATCCTCATCAACACCGACCATCAGGTGAAGGTGACAGACTTCGGCCTCGTGCGGGCGATGCGCCATGACTCCCACACCACCACGGAGATCATCGGCACGGCGGCCTACCTCAGTCCCGAGCAGGTTGACGGTTCGCCGATCTCGCCCGCTTCCGACGTGTATTCGGCAGGCATCGTCCTCTTTGAACTTCTCACAGGCAGCGTCCCCTTCAGCGGCGACACGGCCCTCGCCCACGCCTATCAGCGGCTAAGCCGGGACGTCCCGGCGCCGTCGGTGCGTATCGACGGCGTGCCGCCGCTCTTCGATGAGCTGGTGGCCACCGCCACCGCCCGCCGCCCCGAGGATCGCTTCGCTCATGCCGGGGAGTTCCTCGACGCCCTCGAAGACGTGGTGGCCGATCTTCAACTGCCCCGCTATGTGGTCCCCGTGCCGACCAACTCCGCCGCGCATCGGGCGGCGTCGGTGCCGACCGATACCAGCGGGCTTTTCGAGACCAACGTCTTCGGATCCACGGCAGCGACGGAGATGCTACCGCCCACGACGCCACCGGCCAGGCAGGAATCAGAGACCCGGGTTTTCGACGCTCCCGCGCCTGCTCCTGCCCCAGTCCCTGCTCCCGCCCCAGTCCCTGCTCCTGCCCCAGTCCCTGCCCCCGCTCCCGCACCCGCACCCGCACCGCGCCCCCAACCCGCGCCGCCGGTAACCAACCGCTCGGGTTTGAGGCTTTCGTTCGGCCTCGTCCTCGCCGGACTGGCGATTATCGCGGTCCTCATTGGTGCCTGGTGGTTTGGCTCGGGCCGTTACGGCGAGATTCCGCCGGTGATCGGGATGAGCTCCGCCGACGCCGTCGAGATGGTTGCCGCCGCCGGATTCGAGGCCGACACCTCCACCGAGTACCACGACGATGTCCCCCGCGACGCCGTCATCACCACCGACCCACCGTCGAAAGCGCTGCCCGGCTCCCTGGTGACCGTCGTCGTATCAGCGGGAAAACCGGAGGTACCGCCGATACCAGAGGGAATATCAATAGACGACTACCGCACTATCGCCGGTGAGCGCACCTTAACGGTCGCCACCGGTGATTCGGTTTATTCGGACTCCGCGCCCTCGGGGAGCATCGCCGAAACCACCCCCAAGCCGGGAACCGTGCTGCCGGTGGGCAGCACGGTGAAGGTTCATCTGTCCAAGGGGCCAAAGCCTATTACGGTTCCCGAGCTTCGAGGGGTAGCACTGGCCGACGCCCGACGCTCCCTTGGCGATGCCGGTCTCCGGGTGGGCGAGGTCATCGAGGTGTTCGACGCCGCGGTCGACGGCGACAGCGTCGTCGAGACCAATCCCGGACCGGGCACCTCCCTGCGCGCCGGAGACACGGTGAACCTGGTGGTGTCCACGGCCCTGACTATCCCCGATGTGACGGGATTAACTGCCGACGACGCTGAGCAGCGGCTGGAAGACGCCGGGTTTGACGTCACCGAGACCGTCGAACCGGGCTACACAGGCAAAACCGAGGACACCGTGGTCGACACCTCGCCCGCGCCCGGCGAACGGGTCCGACCGGAGGACACGACAGAGGTGACGCTCATTCTTCCCGGCGCCATTAGCGTGCCGGATGTCACGGGCATGACGGTGCGAGACGCCCGAGGGTTGTTGCGCGACATCGGGTTGCGCATCGATGCGTCGCTGTTCGATGGAGACAAAGTCATCGAGCGACAGCTCGACGCACCCGGTTCCGCCCTCCCCCCAGGCGGCCGGGTGCGGGTAATCGCGAGCTAGCGGACGCGGCGGGTGCCCGCCGACGGGGACACCAGGTGGAAGGTGCACTTGCCGAGGCCGGCTTCGTCGCACGCGGCGGCGATCTCACCGGCGACGACGACGGCGTCGTCCTTGCGCACCAACGCGATTGCGCTGCCACCGAATCCACCGCCGGTGATGCGGGCGCCGAGGGCTCCCTGCGCCAGGGCGGTATCGACGATGAGGTCGATCTTCTTAGTCGAGACTTCGTAGAGGTCCCGCAGGGACACGTGGGAGTCCACCATGAGGCGGCCGAACTCCTCGAAGTCCGCAGCCTCTAGCGCGGCGGCAGCCGCGGCGGCGCGGTCGGTTTCCTGACGGACGTGGCGGACGCGACGCACCACGACGTCGTCGTCCTCCTCGGACGGCATGGCCAGCGCGACGGCCTCGACGTCCTCGATGGCCCTAAATGACGGGGCACCGGAGAACTCGGTAACGGCATCGATGATCCCGCGGCGAGACGCATACTGACCATCGACGAGCTGGTGCGCGCTGTTGCTGTCGATGACCAGCAGGGCCAGATCGTGCTTGGCGAACTCGCAGGAAACCAGGCGGTGGCTGCCGTCGGAGAAGTCGAGTGCCAAGGCGTGATCGGCGGCGCCGAGGAGGCTGCACGTTTGGTCGAGGCCGCCGGTGGAGGCACCGACCACATCGTTCTCGGCGCGGATCGTCGGCGCGATGAGCTGCTCCCGAACCGCGTTCACGTCGCCGCCGAGCAATTCCACGGCAGCGGCAGCGCTCGCACACTCCAGGGCAGCCGAGGAGGACAGGCCGGAACCGACGGGGACGTCAGACACGATCGCCAGGTCCATGCCCAGGCTGGTCGAGGGGTCAAGCTCCAGCAGGCCAGCCTCGGCCGCCGCCCAGATCGAGCCGACGGCGTAGCCTGCCCAGGAGGCAGGGTTACCCGGGCCGACCTCGCCGGTGGCGATCTCGGCTTCGTGGGTCTCGCCGTCGAACTCGCTGACCAGCCGGTAGGTGCCCTTGTCATTGAGGCGGGCGGCGACGAACGTGTTGTGCGGCAGGGCGAAGGGAACGCTGATACCGGCGGCGTAGTCGACGTGCTCGCCGATGAGGTTCACGCGCCCGGGTGATGCCCACACGCCCTGCGGGGCGTAACCGAAGTGGCTCATAAAGAGCGCGGTAGCGTCCTCGGCGCCGGTGGCGTCGTCGCGCGGGGTGGTCCAGTAGTTAGTCATTCCAAATCTCCCGGTAGCGCTCGGCAATCTTCTCCGGCGTGGTGTCCGAGATCCAGGCGGACTGGCCCGACTCACTGCCGGCGAGGTACTTCATCTTGTCCGGGGAGCGCATCAGCGAGAACAGCTGCAGGTGCAGGCGGCCGTACTGACGGTCCTCCCCCACCGGCGCCTGGTTCCAGGCAGAGATGTACGGGGTTCGTTCAACACCCGGGAAGTAGCGATCCGTGGCCCGCAGCAGTCGCAGATACATGCTGGTCAGCTCGGCCTTTTCCTCGTCGCTTAGGTCGGCGAGGTCCGGTGCCGGGCGGTTGGCCATGATCATCGCCTCGACCGGCCACTTCGCGGCCGCCGGGACGAAGGTGGTGAAGTACTCGCCCTCTTCCAGGATGCGCGAGCCGGCGCGCTCGGCAGCAAGGATAGCGTCGAAGAGATCTTCGCCGGTCTTCTCGCGGTAGGCGGCGGCGTTGTCGCGGATGGACTGGGCACGCGTAGGCAGGTAGGGGTAGGAGTAGATCTGCCCGTGCGGGTGCTGCAGCGTCACGCCAATCTCCTTCCCGCGGTTCTCGAAGGGGAAGACCAGCTTGACGCCGTCGATTTCGCTGAGTTCCCGGGTGCGGTGCGCCCAGGCCTCAACGACGGTGCGGGCCCGATGCTCGGACAGGTCACGGAAGGACCCATTCGATTCCGGGGTGAAGCAGACGACCTCGCAGCGGGCGAGCGCCGGACGGCGCTCGAACAGCGGCTGGCCTTCCACCTGGTAGGCGTAGTCTTCCGGAACTTCCATGCGCATGGACAGCGAAGGGAAGCGGTTCTCGAAGACGACCACGTTGTAGTCGTCGGACGGGATCTCCGTGGGCAGCTCGCCGGGTCGGGTCGGAGCCAGCGGGTTCTCGTTCGCCGGCGGCATGAAGGTGCGGTTCATGCGGTGCGCGGCGTAGACGTTGAACTCTCCGGTCAGCGGGTCGCGCCGGATCTCGCACTCCGCGTGCGCCTGCGGCAGCTCGCGGGAGTCCACGGCGTCGCGGGTGCGCTCGCCGGAGACGTAGGCGGGATCGTCGTCGAAGTAGAGCAGTTCACGCCCGTCGGCCATGTCGGCCCGGGTGACTCGGAACTCATGCGGCATTGGTCGGCTCCTCGACGATGATCGGGCGGGCCTTCGCCCACGCGATCATGCCCAGACCGACGACAAGCATGCCCAGCCCGGCCCAGAGGTTGTAGATGGATTCCTTGGCCATGCCGGTCTCGACGTTGACGCCCGGATCCAGCAGGAAGTGGGACGCGACGAGGACCAGGCCGTAGATGCCGAGCAGGATTCCGATGACGTTGCGGATATCGAACGCACCAGCGGAGTGGCTGTTCTTAGGGCTCATGACAAGTTCTCCTAACTAGGCGAAGATCACGTTGAGGATGATGACCATGACCATGCACAGGACGCCGAGCGGGACGGTGCGCTGGTACCAGGGCAGGGACGCCTCGGTCTCGTCGACGAGGTGCTCCTTGGGGGTGACGGACTTGACGAAGCCCACCAGCTCGTGGTCCGGCTTCGGCGTGGTGAACATGGAGACGGCGATACTGACGATGATGTCCACCACGAAGGCGATGGACGCAGCGACGAACGCCGTGCCCTGGCCCGGGAGGTTGAAGAAGGAGATGTCCGTGCCGCCGAAGGTGGCGATGACCCAGTAGATGATGGCGGCAAGAGTACCGGAGACGAGGCCCGACCAACCGGCGTGGGGGGTCATGCGCTTCCAGAACATACCGAGGATGAAGGTGGCGAACAGCGGAGCGTTGAAGAAGCCGAACAGCGTCTGCAGGTAGTCCATGACGTTGCCGAAGTTCGCGGCGATGAGGGCCGTGAAGATGGCGATGATCGTGGCGGCGACGGTCGCAAGGCGGCCGAAGCTGGTGTAGTAGGAGTCCGGCTTGTTCTTCTGGACGTAGGTCTGCCAGATGTCGTAGCTCATAACCGTGTTGAACGCGGAGATGTTAGCAGCCATGCCGGCCATGAAGGCGGCGAGCAGGCCCGCGATGGCGACGCCGAGGAGGCCGTTCGGCAGGAGGTCGCGCATGAGGTACAGGATCGCGTCGTTCGGCTTAGCCGTCTCATCCATGATCGGGGTGACGGTGGCGCCGGCGACCATACCGGGGATAACGACCAGGAACGGGATGAACATCTTCGGGAAGGCGCCGATGATCGGGGTCTTGCGGGCGGCGGACATGGAGTCGGCAGCCATGGAGCGCTGGACCTCCACGAAGTTAGTGGTCCAGTAACCGAAGGAGAGCACGAAGCCGAGGCCGAAGACGAGGCCGATGATGGAGACAACCGGGTGCTCGAAGCCGGAGATTTCAGTGCCCGGCCAGGTGTGGAAGTGCGACGGAGCGTCGACCTTCTCCTTGAGGCCGGACCAGCCGCCGACGGTGTGCAGGCCGATGACGGTCAGCGGCAGCAGCGCGGCGATGATGACGAAGAACTGCAGCACCTCGTTGTAGATGGCGGCCGACAGGCCACCCAGGGTGATGTAGGACAAAACGATGACGGCGGCGATGACCAGGGTGATCCACAGCGGCCAACCGAGCAGCGCGTTGACGACCTTGGCCAGCAGGAGCAGGTTAACGCCGGCGATGAGCAGCTGAGCGACGGCGAAGGAGATCGCGTTGACCAGGTGCGCGGCCGGGCCGAAGCGCTTAAGCATGAACTCCGGGACGCTTCGGACCTTAGAGCCGTAGTAGAAGGGCATCATGACGATGCCGAGGAAGACCATCGCCGGGACGGCGCCGATCCAGAAGTAGTGCATGGTCTCGAAGCCGTAGACCACACCGTTGGCGGAGTGGCCCACGATCTCCACCGCGCCGAGGTTGGCGGAGATGAAGGCCAAGCCGGTGACCCAGGCGGGAAGGGACCGGCCGGACAGGAAGAAGTCAATGGAGCTCGAAACCTTCGAGCGAGCCGCCCAGCCGATGCCAAGCACGAAGAGGAAGTACAGGGCGACGAGAGAGTAGTCGACCCATGTCGCGTCGAGCCTCAGGGCACCAGTGTCCATGAGGATGCCTCCTTAAAGGGAAAGGATAGAAAGGGTGAGATGGAAGTCCCGGCGTTCGCCAGGCTCAAGAATGATGAGGTCGGTTCCGGACCGCAGCGCGTCCGGCGGGCAGGTCATGGGTTCCACGGCGACGACCCGGCCGATACCCGGCGAGTCCGGGTCGGTGTAGATCTGTGCCCACGTGAAGGAACCATCGGCACGAAGGCGAACCCCGGTGCCTCCGTTGGTGGGGCGGAGTTCGGCGTCGAATCCGGCCGCACCGATGCGCACCGCGTGGTCCAACCACACATCACGCATCGGAGCCGACGAATGGAAGTCAGGGACGCCGGCCTCCGCCGGGGTGCTCAGGGGGCCGGCCGGAAGGTTACGGCCCGGATCGAGTGGAAGTACAGCGTCGACGTCGAGCCGGAGCTCGCAGTTGTCCAGAGCTTCGGTGCCAGCCCGCAGGTAGGGATGGAAGCCCAACCCGAAGGGCGCCGGATCCTCGGCTCGGTTGATGACTGTGTACGTGGCGCTGAGCCCATCCTCGGCGTCCAACCGCCAGGTGACCGAATGGTCCAGCGGCCAGGGGTAACCATTATGAGGAGTGTCGGAGAGGGTCAGCGTGAGAGATGTTCCATTGTGTTCGCTTTCCCAGGCCTGGTTTCCAACGAAGCCGTGGATCGCGTTGTCGCGCTCCGGCTCGGTCAGGTCCAGGTGGTAGAGCTCGCCCCGATGGATGTAGCGGCCGTCCGCGGTTCGGTTCGGCCACGGTGCCAGCCAGATCCCGCCAGAGTGGATAGGTGCACCACCCACGGGATACTCCGTGACCAACGGTTGGTCTCGATGGTAGAAGGCCCGCACGCCACCACCGAGGGCGGAAATCTCTGCCCGGTAGTCGCCAGCGGTGAGAGTGAGAGATGACATGTGCACCAGCCTTGGAGGAAGCAGGGTCTAAGCTGTTAAAAGCCAGCATATCGGCCTGGCCGGTCTTCCCCTAGATGTTTCGCACATTTTCTCACACCACGCCGAGGGTGAACTACTTTTCGCAGGTAACAGACTTATCGCCGGAAAACAATGGCTCATCACTAGCCCCCAGTCGGGGCTAGTGGCACCCCCTCCCTAGCCCATCGACCGGGCTGGATACAGTTGCTCTCATAGTCATCAGCCAACGCCATGGGAAGGAACGCTCGCCCGACGTGCCCCGCAAACCCCGCGCCCCGAAGCGGCGGATCGAGGGCAGCTATCCCATAGACACCGGAACCGCCACCATCGTGGCACTCCCGGAACGCGATGGCGCCTACCTCCTCGAAGTCAACTCCGTCCCCTCTACACAACTCGTCATCGACGCTCCCCGAGTCCTCGACTTTGACTACATGCGGTGGATCGCCACTGCCCTACGCTGCTGGATTCCGGAGGACGCGGCACCCGACGTCGTTCATCTTGGCGGTGCCGGCTGCGCCCTGCCCCGCTTCGTCGCCGACGTCTGGCCGCGCTCGCACAACCTCGTCGCTGAGCTCGACGGGGCACTCGGCCGACTGGTCCGCGACGTCTTCGACATTCCCCCACCGCCGAGGGTCGACATCGTCGCCGTCGAAGCCCGAAAACTCACCCACGCCCTCTCCCCCGGCGCGACCGACGCCATCATCCGCGACGTCTTCTTCGGCAATACGACCCCAGCCGCGCTGAGCGCACCCGGCTTTTATCGCGCCGCGAGCCGTGCTCTGCGTCCGGGCGGGCTCTATCTTGCCAACGTCGGAGATCGGGCAGAGCTCAGCAGCGTCCACGCCGAACTCACCGCGGCCAGCAGTTCTTTCACGCACGTCGCGGCGTTCGTTCCCCGAGATTTCACCTACGGCAACACGGTTGTCGCCGCGTCCGACCGACCACTGACAGCGCTCGTCGCGGCGCTTGGCGAACTGGGACTGCGCTGCGTCGGCGTAGACTGCTAGACCATGCTCGTCAGTGTTCTGCTCGCAACCACCTTCGGCTGCGGCGTTTTCATCGCCGCCGCCCATGTCATCAACCGTCGCTTCCTCGCCCCCGTATACGACGTCGTGGCCAACCTGTTGGCCTTCGCCTGCGCGACCGGGTCCTCCGCGCTGATGGGTGAATGGGTCGCCGCCGGGTTTGCGGCGGTGGCCGTCGCCTGCTGGCTGTTCCTCGGGCTACGGACCTACCGGGCTATTCACCGTAGTGTGCCCTTGACCGGCCAGACGAATAACGCCTAGCGCAAATACTGGGCGGAGCGCACGCCGATGAGCATCTCCTCGTCGATGGGCACGCCCTCCTTGAGCACTGACAGGTCACCAGTGGGTTCGAGGATCACGGCGGCCACCTCGCTCCGGCTGCCGATACCTGCACGACGCAGCCGCGATCGAATCTCGCCTTCGGTGATATGACACCGCTGCAGTTCGCGCTCGATGTACTCCCCGTGGGCGAGCAGCAGAATGGGCGGGTTGTTGACGACGGCGGCGAACCGTCCGCGCCGAGCAATCGTGCCGACGATGACTTCCAGCACGATGAGGGTACACAGCGCCAACAGTCCCGACGCCAACGTCGGCACCCAGCCGATCATGGTGCGCCCGATAAGCGCGCCCATGACGATGACGATGAGCAGGTCATAGCCGGACAGCTTCGCCAGCACCCGCTGGCCGAGCAGCCGGCTCATGACGATGAAGACGGCATACATGGCAATCGTCGAGATGACGACACCGACCGCCGCCATCGGCGGCATGCCCAGGTAGTAGAGAATCTCTTCCATGCGCCTTATGCTAGGCGGCCCCGAGGTGAAGACGGAGCCAACAGCAGGCTAATTGCGCAGCATCTCCGCGACGAGGAACGCCAGCTCCAGCGATTGCTGGGTGTTCAGGCGCGGGTCGCAGGCGGACTCGTACCGGCCCGGCAGGTCGACGTCCGTGATGTCCATGGCGCCGCCGAGGCACTCCGTGACGTCCTCGCCGGTGAGCTCGATGTGCACCCCGCCCGGGTGGGTCCCCAGGGCGCGATGGACCTCGAAGAAGCCCTGAACCTCGTCAATCACCTTGTCGAAGTGCCGCGTCTTGTAGCCGTTCGACGCCGTCACGGTGTTGCCGTGCATGGGATCGGATTGCCAGATAACCCGGTGACCGGCGGCCTCCACCGCCTCAATGACCGGCGGCAGCACTTCCCGAACCTTGTCGTACCCCATGCGCGCCACCATCGTCAGCCGGCCCGGCTCCCGCTCAGGGTCGAGGCGCTCGGCGTAGGCGACCGCCTCGTCCGGCGTGACGGTCGGGCCGATCTTCAAGCCGATGGGGTTAGCGATCATCGCGGCGAAGTTGACATGGAAGTCCTCCAGGCCGCGGGTGCGCTCACCGATCCACAGCTGGTGGGCGGAGAGATCGTACAGCCGGGTGACACCGTCTTCGTCTTCGTGCAGGCGCAGCAGCGCGCGCTCGTAGTCGACGAGCAGCGCCTCGTGGGAGGCGAACACGTCGGCCTGGCGGAGGGACTCGTCGTGAACGCCACACGCCTCCATGAACTTTAGGCCGGAGGAAATCTCGTTGGCCAGGGCCTGGTACCGGGCCCCGGCCGGGGAATTCGCGACGAACTCCCGGTTCCACTCGTGCAACCGGTACAAGTCTGCCGTCCCAGACCCAGTCAGCGCCCGAACCAGGTTCATGGCAGCGCCGGCATTAGCGTAGGCGCGGATCATTCGGGCGGGATCGTGCGCTCGGGCTTCCGGAGTCGGGTCCACACCGTTGACGATGTCACCGCGGTAATTGGGCAGACCCTGGGAGTCAAGGTCCGATGACCGCGGCTTAGCGTACTGCCCAGCGATGCGGGCTAGCTTAACGACCGGGGTCGACGCACCGTAGGTGAGCACGACGGCCATCTGCAGCAAGGTTCTGATGTTTGCGCGGATGTGCGGTTCCGTGTTCGATTCGAAGGTTTCGGCGCAGTCACCGCCTTGGAGCAGGAAGGCCTCCCCGTTGGCGACGGACGCCAGCTGCTTCTTAAGATTCCGAATTTCCGGCGCCACCACGATGGGGGGAACCGATTCGAGAATCTTGCGGACGTTTTCTGCCTTAACTAGATCCCACGTTGGCTGTTGCTTGGCGTCGCGGGCGAGCACATCCTGCCAGCGTTCGTTCATCTCACCAGGCAACGGGGGGAGATCCGGGAGTACATTCTTCGGAATATCGATCGTCCAACTCATACCCCCTTTTCTATCACGGGGGGTTAGCGAGCTACCCTATTCCCCCTGTCCAAAGGCAGGATTTCGGCGATAATACGAAACTTCTCCGCATTGAAACGGGCGTCCACAAGGGCGTCGTGATTGCCTCGCGGAGCGCTCGGGAGCTTAGGTTTACCAGCCATGTGCCAGTACTGCTTGAGCTCGTTGGTGTAGCGAGGCAGCTGGCGAGGAAGGGCCGTCATATCGCCGAAGATCTGGGCGAGCACAATGTGGTCGTAGGCCCCCACCCAGGCCCACAGGTCCACCTGCCCGGCGCCAGCGGTGAGAAAGCCGAGCACCTCGGTGCGGATGGTGTCCGTGGACTTCCACGCCGGATCGTTGGGGCTAGGTAGCTTTCCGAGCACGTTGTCACGCACCCACGGGCCCGCCTTGGCGGCGTCGAAATCCGTCGACACAGCGTAGTACTCACGACCGTCCTCAGCGACGATGCCAATGGACACGAGATCGATCGTCGAGCCGTCCTCAATGAATTCGGTGTCGTAGAAGTAACGCACGTCGGTCCTCTCCGCCGGGGTGAGATCGAGGCCAAGCATATCGCGTGAGCCGCTACGGTATTCATGGTGACCCTCATTGTTCCCATCGTCATCGGTTTAGTGGCACTGTCGCCGTGGCTTTTCAGCAGCTACCACCTCGATACCGACGTGTACCGCCAGGGTGCGCAGGCCTTCCTCGCCGGCGAGGATCTCTACACCCAGCTCTATTCCGTCGACTCCGCTACCTTGCCCTTTACCTACCCACCGTTCGCGGCCCTGGTGTTCACCCCCTTGGCCGTGGCGCCGCTCTGGCTCGGTGGGCTGCTGTTGTCGGCCGCCTCGCTCGGTTGCTTGTGGTGGGTGATCTACGTCGCCGTCGGCCGACGCGCGCGTCTGACATCGTGGGTGTTCGCCCTCGCCTGTGTTCTCGAGCCGGTGCGGGACACGATCTCCTTCGGGCAGGTCAATCTCATCCTCATGGCCCTAGTCGTTACCGACCTGCTGTGTCTGCGAACGTCTCGTTGGCACGGAGCGTTGGCTGGTGTCGCCGCGGCGATCAAGCTCACGCCGGCGGTCTTTATCGTGGCGCTGCTCGTGCAGCGACGGTGGCGCGCGGCCGGCACAATGGTGGCGTCCGCCGTCGCGGCGACGCTTGTTGCGGGCGCACTCGCCCCCACATCTACGCTGACTTACCTCACCGAGGCATTGGGCGACCCCGGACGCATCGGTGGTCTGAGCTATGCCACTAACCAATCGCTCAGCGGAGTGCTCGAAAGGCTAGCTATTGAACTGCCGGGTCTTTGGGAGGCAGGGTGCGTAGTGGTCATCGCCGGCGTCATCGCCGCGGCTTGGCGCTGGCGAGCCGATCCCCTCATGGTGTGTGCCCTCGTGAGCGTGATCGCACTGCTGTGTTCGCCCGTGTCCTGGTCGCATCACTGGGTGTGGCTTATCGTCGTAGCGCTCGCCTGGTTGCCCAATAGCGCGGGGGTGGCGGCACTCGTCGCCGCGGCGTCGCTCATCGCCCCGCATCGGCTGCTCCCGCACGGCAGCGGATTCGAGATGCAGTGGCCGTGGTGGGCCGACGTGATCGGCAACGCTTACGTGTTACTGGCAGCCGGGATCGTCGTCCTTGCGGCCGCGTGCGGGCCGGAGTTCTTCTCCCGTCGGATAAGCGACGGCGGCGCGAGGCACCAGCCCAAGACCGGAATTCGGGATATGGCGTAGAACACCGCCCCGCCGAGCAAGCAGATGCCCAGGCCGATGGCTACCCACGTTTCCGTTGCCTGGGTCCAGGCTTCAGCCTCCGGGGAGATGAGGATCTCAAAACGGAAGACCGGGATGTGATAGAGCAAGGTAAGGGCGATGGGATGCCCAAGGTACAGCGGAAGCGTGTGGCGCCCAATCGCCTGGAGAAGGGGAGACACCACGGGAACCTTGGACAGCAACACCGCCCCGGTGAGCCCGGCACCAATCATGAGCAGGTGGGCCGAAAGCCGGACGAGAAGTTCGATCTCCGGCACGCCCATCGTCTCCATTCCGGGGCCGTACCACGGGATGACGATGGGCCCGCTGGCAATGAGGTGGCGCCACACCATCACCGCCACCAGGCCGAGTCCGTAGAGTGCAACGGTCGCTGTGAGAAACAGTGGTTCCAGGCAACGCTGGGTGTAGGTGGCAATGACGGGCTTGAGGTGAGCACCCATGAAAAACAGCGGAAGATACAAGATGGCCTTGCCGACCATGTGGTATTCCTGGTGCAGCGACAGGGCCAGGATCGGGGTGAAACTCATCGCCATCGCCACCAACGGGGGCAGCCGTCGGGTCAGCCACAGTGCGATGTTGAAGGTAACCAGGGCGTAGAGAAACCAGGCCATGTTCACTCCGATGGCCATGTTCCGCACATAGGTGACAAAGACCGGCATCGGTTCACCGAGAATGAGTCCCCGCTCTACGCCCTTTAGGTACTGCTCTATCGGCACCCAGATCAGGTAAGGGACCAGCAAGAACCACAGGCGCTTGAGGAACAACTCTCGGAAGGTGAAATGGAAGATCTTCGGAGCGAAGAATCCCGAGATGAGGAAAAACAGCGGCATACGGATGGGATCAAGCGCCGCGTTGGCCACCGCGAGCGGCGTGTCCATGCCGCCTGGAACTTCCAGGGTGACGTGAAGGACGATAACGCCGAGGATGGACAGTCCCTTGGCAACGTCCGGCCATGGCAGACGTCTCGACGTAGCACCCACTATCGTTCCTATCTAGTCAGCCCCGAGCTAAGAAGCACAACATTCTCACCATAATCGATGCTGGGAGAATGCTGCTAACAGGTGCTAGAACGTCTGCTCCGCGGATCCCCCGGGTTCGGTGCCCTCCGGGTAGCCCTCCCCCGCAGCCAGCGCCGACTTTACTTCCGTGGCATACACGTCAACGTAGGGCTGGCCGGATAGCTTGGCCATGGTGCGCATGAAGTAGTCAGTGAAGGGGCGCATCACCTCCCGAGAGGTGGGGTCAAAGCCGTTCTCCGCCGCCCACTGGTGGGGGTTGATGGGCTCGCCGATCTTGATGCCCACCTTCGCCGGGCGCGGAATCCATGAGCCGATGGGGTTGGCCGCCCGAGTGTTAATCATGGCCACCGGGATGACATCGTGCCCCGTGTCCATGGCTACGCGGGCCATGCCGGTACGTCCGCGGTACAACCGGCCGTCCGGGGAGCGGGTCCCTTCCGGGTAAATGCCAAAGAGCTCTCCCTGGTCCAGGACGCTATGGGCCGCTTTGAGGAGGTCCGCGCCGGCATCCTCCGAGTTTCGGTACATGGGAATCTGGCCGACGGCGGTGAAGAAGAACTTCTGGAACCGGCCCACCAAGCCCGGAGTGGTGAAGTACTCGCTCTTGGCGGGGAAGGTGAGCTGCCGGCTCACCATGAGCGGCAGGTAGAAGGAGTCCATGACCGCCTGGTGGTTCGACGCCAAAATAGCCGCGCCCTCAGCGGGGATGTGTTCCGCGCCCTCGATGGTCGGCCGGTTATAGACGCGGAGCCCGGGGCCCAGGATGGCCTTGAAAAGGGAATACCACTTATTCTTCATGTCCGGGCCTCGATTCGGGGTTAGGAATATAGTTCTCTGGCGATATCTGCCACGCCGATTATACCGGCCTGCCCTCCCAATTCGGCGCATTCCACTCTGGGTATCGGGCGGTAGCCACTGCCCACCATCGAGTCGGACATTGTGGTGCGCGCCCGATCGAGGAAGAGATCCGCGTCCGTGGCTACCCCGCCCCCCACAACGATCAACTCGGGATCGAGGATGTCTGCCACGAAGGTCAGGCCTAGCCCCATCCAGCCGCCAAAATCCCGCAGGACCGCCAATCCGAGGGCGTCGCCCTCCCGGGCTGCCAACACTACGTCGTGGCCCGTGACGTCCAGCCCAGTGCCTAGGTCGTCCGCCAGCGTCGTCATGGGGTATTTGCCGGCGAGGTCCCGGGCGGTGTCGACGAGCGCAGTCCCCGAGGCATAGCGTTCCAGGCAACCGGACTTGCCACAGGAGCACTTGCGGGCATGCTCCCCATGGACCACAGACAGGTGACCAAATTCGGGGGCGGTACCGAAAGCTCCCCGGTAGATGGTGCCATCCACCATGAGGGTGGCGCCGATTCCGGTACCCACCGCGAAGAACACCCACGTGTGTGCCCCCTGGGCGGCGCCAAACCGGTACTCGCCCCACGCGGCGGAGTTCGCGTCGTGCTCCAGCACCACGGGGAGGTTGAGACGCGACTCAAGCGTCGCCCGCAGCGGGGCGTCGCGCCACGGCAGGTGGGGCGCGAAACGGATCCGCTCGCATTCAGGATCCAAGAAGCCGGCGACGGCCAGGCCGACGCCCGACACGTCATACTCGGCGCGCAACCGGGCGACCATATCAACGATGACCCGCTCGGCCGACTCGGCATGACGCGGCGTGCGTTGGCTCAGGGTGGCGAGCACACGCCCGGAGCTATCGACGACGCCAGCGCGCAGGTTCGTCCCTCCGATGTCGAAGCCGATGGTCACATCTGACATGGCACTCCCTGGGGTGGGCGGATTTATGACAAGTTTCAACTTTATACCCGTCGTTCACCAACACCTAGATAGTGCCGCCCGACTGGAGCGCATCACTCAACCGCTCTCCCAACACCTTCCAACTGTGGTTTTCTTGCACAAACTGCCGACCCCTACGCCCCGCCTCCGCACGTCGGGCTGCGTCGTCGAGGTAGCTGATGATCTCCTTCGCGATTGCGCGACGGTCACGACCATCGACAACAACGCCGGCCCCGGGTCCCACGGCCTCTGGGGCGCCGCCCGAATCCCCGGCCACGACAGGCACGCCGCAGGCCTGCGCCTCCAGGTAGACGATTCCGAGACCCTCGACGTCGAAGCCTCCCAGACGCGTCCGTGCCGGCATCGCCATGACGTCAGAGGCCGCGACCACATCCCGCATAGCAGCCCTGGGCAGCTCGGCGGCAAAGACGACGCCGTCGCCCGCCCGGCGTTTGAGTTCGGCCTCGGCCGGGCCGGAACCGACGATGACCAACACCGCACCCGGGTGGGCTACGCGAATCTCCGGAAGGGCGTCGATGAGCCGATCTTGGCCCTTTCGCGCGACGAGGCGGGACACACACGTGATGACTGGCCGATCACCCCATCCCCAAGCTTGCCTGGTGAGGTGACGCTGTTCCGGGCTAGCCGGGGAGAAGAAATCCGTATCCACGCCCGAGGGAAGGCGCACCGCTTTCGGCCGACTACCGAATGCGCCAGCCAACCGAGATTGCGTGTAATCACTGATGTAGGTCACCACGTCCGCGGAGTTCCCGATACGTCGCAGCGCTGCGCGCCCGGGCAGAGTCTTTGCCCAACCAACTTCGTGCCCGTGGGTGGAGACGACGATGCGCTGTGCGCCAGCACGGCGGGCGGCGGATGCCATGAGCCCCAGGGGCGCTGAGGCGCCAAACCACACGGTGTCGATCTCACACTCGCGGATAACCCAGCTCATAGCCTCCGCGGTGGCGGGGGTGGGTAGCATGATCGACCGCGGCCAGCGCACCGTTCGATAGGGCGCGCCGGCGTCCAATTCCCGCGCTGCCTGAGGGTCCTGAGTGGAGGCGAAGACTACCATCGCCGAAGGGTCTTGGGTGGCAACAAAGTCGTGGAGGTACGACTGGATGCCGCCGACAGTCGGCGGGAAATCATTGGTTACCAGCAAGGTCGTCATGGTCACTGACAGTAGTTGCTGGCATAACAAAACGCCGCCTAGCACCACGAGATGTGGGAATAAGGCGGCGTTAGTAAACGGCGAATGCTTAGAAGCGGACGCCGTACTGAGCCGGCATGTAGTGCAGGTCGCGTTCCTGGACCGGCACGCCCTGGTTCATGGCGTCGATGATCCGGCCACTGCCCACGTAGATGCCCACGTGGGAAGCGCCGGCGTAGTAGACCACGATGTCGCCGGGCTGCAGGGCGTCGAGCGAGACGCGCTGGCCCTGGGCGGCCTGCGCCTGGGAGGTACGCGGGATGGTCTTGCCAGCCTGTGCGTAGGCCCAGCTGGTCAGGCCGGAGCAATCGAAAGCGTTCGGGCCGGCGGCGCCCCACACGTACGGGGAACCGATGCGGGAGCGGGCGGCAGAGACAACCTGCTGGCCAGCTGCAGGCGCAGAGACCTTCGGCGTGTGAATCTGGTTCGCGGAGGCAGCAACGTCAGCCACCGGCAGGACTCCGGCCTCGAAGCCAGCCGCGGAGGACATCTCCTCGACGACGTCGCCGCCGAAGAAGTTGCTGGCGGAGCTCATGCCGATGAGCTCATCGATCGTGTCGGCGCTGGCGACGGCCGGGGTAAGGGTGGATGCTGCGGCAAAAGCGGCGGTGGCGGCGGCGGCGCGACGGGCGATCTTGTTCATAGCCACGATGTGAATTCTCCAAATCTTGTGTGTTCGTGCCAGCTGCGGGATACTGCCCTCAGCGAGGCTTCGTCCGGTCTTCGGTTATCCATCGAATCCCGGCACCCTCGTGGCTGGCGCCAACGGAGGATCAACGTTCAATGGTCTTCAGTTCGAGCTGCGGGCCGATGTGGCTATCCGCTTTGTCTCAATCAGGTTACAAAACGGTCACGCTCCCTGTCTAGCCATTGAGTCGTTATCGCCTCGTTATCAAACGGTGACCAAAGCTTGAGGCGTCCGACGCGCGCCGGCAGGCCTCCCTCCCCCGCGCCATCCTCCCCCGCCAGCCACTGTTCTACCTGCCACTATGAACGGCTGATTATCTATCGAAGCGAGTCGCCGCTCTCCATCCTGGGAGCTGCTGACCATGTTTCTCAGGCTGTGTGATCTTGAACACATCTCCTAGTTCACGCTCAAAGAACCCCGCCCACCGAGCCCAGAACCAAACCCCCACCCTTCGACAGGGTGGGGGTTGTGACGCGACGGCGTCCGAGCCGCGTCAGCGAGGCCGAGCGCGTGCCTCACCGACGGGATTTCAACTAGGAGTCGAGACCCCTCTCGCGGTCAGCGTCACGGTTGACGCGGTTGAGGTTCTCGAACATCTGGTGCTCCTCGTGCGCGTTCTCGGCCGCGATCTGATTCTTCTTGCGGACGATCTCGGCCGGGTCGGAAGAGAACGCACCACCGTGGTTAGTCGAGTCCGCGTAACCCAGCTCGTTGAGCTGCTTCGGCACCTTCGCGCCCGCGTACTCCAACGGAATGGCGTGGCCATGCTCGTCGACGCCACCCAGCGGCTGGTGCACCTCAACGAAGGCACCATTCGGCAGCATCCGGATGTGACCGGTCTCGATGCCGTGCTCCAGGACCTCGCGGTCGCTGCGCTGCAGGGAAACACAGATCCGGTAGGTGATGAAGTAGGCCAGCGGCGGCAAGATCACGGAGCCAATGCGGCCAACCCAGGTCATGGCGTTCAGCGAGATCTCGAAGAAGTGGGCGATGTGGTCGTTACCACCCGAGATCGTCTGCAGCATGAAGAAGGTAATAGCCATGGCGCCGAGACCGGAGCGGGCCGGAACGTCGCGCGGACGCTGCAGCAGGTTGTGGTGCGCGTCGTCGCCCGTCGCCGCCTTCTCAATCCACGGGTAAGCCATGAGCAGGCCAACCATCACCATGGCGACCATAGCCACCCAGAACACGCCGGGGATGGTGTAGTTGCCGATGTAGATCTCCCACGCCGGCATGACACGGGCCAGGCCATCCGTCCACAACATGTACACGTCAGGCTGCGAGCCGGCGGACACGTGCGAAGGATTATAAGGACCGAAGTTCCAAATCTGGTTGATCGAGAACAGACCGGCCATCAGCGCCAGCACACCAGCGGTCATCATGCCCATGCCGATCGCCTTCGTGGCGAACACCGGCATGATACGCACGCCCACCACGTTGTTCTCGGCGCGCCCCGGACCCGGGAACTGGGTGTGCTTCTGGTACCACACCAGCAGCAGGTGAGCCGCGATGAGCGCCAAGATAATGCCCGGGATAACAAGCACGTGGAGGATGTAGAAGCGGTCGAGCATGAGGTCCGACGGGAAGTCCCCACCGAAAATGGCCCAGTGCATCCAGGTGCCAATGATCGGCATACCCACAATGATGGCGGACATGATGCGCAGGCCGGTGCCGGAGAGCAGCTCGTCGGGCAGGGAGTAGCCGAGGAAGCCCTCGACCATGCCGAGCAGAATAAGGGTGCAGCCGATGATCCAGTTGGCCTCACGCGGGCGGCGGAACGCGCCGGTGAAGAAGATGCGCAGCATGTGCGCGATCATCGCCATCATGAACATCAGGGCTGCCCAGTGGTGCATCTGCCGGACGAAGAGGCCGCCGCGGACCTCGAAGGAGAGGTTCAGCGCGGTCTCGTAGGCGCGAGACATCTCGACACCGTTAAGCGGCAGGTAGGCGCCGTCGTAGATGACCTTGGTGATCGACGGATCGAAGAACAAGGTCAGGTAAACACCGGTCAGCAGCAGGATGATGAAGCTGTAGAGGGCAATCTCACCCAGCATGAAGGACCAGTGCGTCGGGAACACCTTGTTCAGCTGCGGACGCAGAACGCCCGCGATGGTGTAGCGGGAGTCGACGTTGTTCGCGACCTCGCCGAGGTGGTTTTTAGTCTTGGTGCTCATTAGGACTTACGCTCCCAGAATGCCGGGCCGACGGGCTCATGGAAATTACCCGCGGCGATGAGGTAGCCTTCCTCGTCCACCGTGATCGGCAGCTGCGGCAGCGCGCGGGCGGCGGGACCGAAGACCGGCTTGCCGTACTGGAGCGCGTCGAACTGAGACTGGTGGCAGGGGCACAGGATTCGGTGAGTCTGCGCCTCGTAGAGCGAGGTCGGGCAACCCACGTGAGTGCAGATCTTGGAGTAGGCGTAGTAGTCGCCGAAGTGGAAGTCCTCCTGGCCCTCGCGCTCGACGACCTTAGCGGCGTCGGCCGGGCGCAGGCGGATCAGCATGACGGCGTTACGCGGACCGTGAATGGAGTGCATGTGGTTTTCGTACACAACCGCGTTGGGGTTGTAGCGATCACCGTCGTTGACATCCGATTCCGCCAGCGGGAAGACGGTCTCCATGCCGGCGGCAGAAAGATCCTCCGGGCGCATGCGCACGAGGCGGGACAGACCCTGGGTGGTGAAGTGCGTGCCGGTGTCGCCTTCGTGCTTCTCGGCGATGGTGCCGAGGTCACGACCGAGGTAGAGCTTGACGCCCTTCTCGTGCAGGGTCCAGCCGGAGGTCCACAGAGTGCCATCACCGAAGTAGTTGAGCTCGTGCTTCTTCCACGGATTCTTAATCATGCCACCCAGCGGGGCGATGACGACGAGACCGAAGAGGACGCCGGCGCCGCCGAGCATGCCCATGAGGGTCTTGCGGCGACCCAAGGTGGAGGTGGTCCACGCGTCGTTGAGCAGCGCCGTGGTGGTGCGGCGGTCGAGCTCACTCGACGGGCCGTCGTGACGGCGCTGGACCGAGATCTCCTCGGGGATGAACTTCTTGACGTACAAGACGATGGAGACGCCCAGGCCGATGATCGCCAGGCCCGAGGTCAGGCCCAGCAGCGGCGTGTACAGCGTGTGGAGGAACTTACCCTCCGCCCCCAGCGGGACGTACTGCCACGGCCAGAACAGGTAAATCGCAAGGAAGCCGAGCGCCATAAGAATGGACACGGCCAGCCACACAATGATGCCTGCCTGAGCCCGCTTCTCTGCCGGGTCGTTGGCGAGCGGGAAGCGCTCCTTACGGAAGGCGACGGTGACGTCGTCCAATTCCGTTCCCAGCGCGGCCAGCTCTGCCGGCGACATGGCGGCGAGCTCCTGCTCGGTGTAGTTCTTCTTCAGGTCGTTACTCATTGGCGCGATCCAATCCACATTGCAGCGCCCAGCAGGGCGGTGATTCCGACAGCCCACATGGCGATGCCCTCAGACACCGGGCCAAGACCACCAAGCGCCCAACCACCCGGGCTCGGCGTCTCCTTCGAGGCCTTGATGAAGGCGATGATGTCCTTCTTCTCATCAGCCGACAGCTGACGATCGGAGAACTTCGGCATGTTCTGCGGACCGGTCAACATGGCCTGGTAGATCTCCTGCTCGTTGGCAGGATCCAGACCCGGTGCGTACTTACCGGAGGACAGCGCACCGCCACGACCGGTGAAGTTGTGGCACGACGCACAGTTGAGGCGGAACAGCTCCGAGCCGCGGGCGATGTCCGCGGGCTGAATCTGGCCGTCGTAGTCCTTGCCACGCAGCTCTTCGAGTGCGATGGAGCCGTCCTCGTTGGTGACGAGGCCCGGGCCGCCACCGTTGGACTGCACGTAGGCCGCCAGGGCGAGCGTCTGCTGCTCGGTGTAGCGGGGACGCTTGCGTTCCGCCTGGGCATCGTTCGACATCATCGGCATGCGGCCGGAGTGAACCTGGAAGTACACCGAGCCGGCACCCACGCCGTTGAGGGCGGGGCCACGATCTTCAACGCCCTGGAGGTTGGCTCCGTGGCAGGTGATGCAGGCGACATCGTAGATGTCCTTGCCCTCTTGGATGAGCGCTTGGTCCTCTAGCTGTGCGGTGGCAACCTGGGCATCCGGCGTGAGGGCCGCGGCCAGAACACCGGTACCAGTCAGGCCGACGGTCAGTGCGGCGGCGCTGGCGGCGGTCTTCCGAAGCTTGCGGCGGCGCCGGGACTGCTTCGCGCCGTCCGGGGTTAAGGCCCCGGAGGAAGCGGAGTTGGAATTCTTATCCATCGGATTCCCTTGTGTCTTCGATTTCTCAGAAACTTACTGGATGATGTACAGGATGGTGAACACACCAAGCCAAATGATGTCCACGAAGTGCCAGTAGTAGGACACCGCCATGGCCGCGGTCGCCTGGGCCGGCGTGAACTTCGACTTGCCGATGCGCAACATAATGACCACGAAGCTCAAAATGCCGGCCAGCACGTGGGCCATGTGGAACCCGGTGATGATGTAGAACACCGAGCCGTACACCGAGGACTGAATGGTCACACCGTGGTGAATCATCTCGTAGTACTCAAAGGCCACCATGCCGAGGAATACGACACCGAGAAGGATTGTCACCACATACCATTTGCGGAGACCGTAAACGTCACCCCTTTCTGCGGAGAAGACGCCGAACTGCGAGGTCACGGAGGACGCCACCAGGATGAGGGTGATGATCGACCCGTAGACCACGTTGAGGTGGGCGGTCTGATCATCCCAGGTCCCGCTGGTGAGCCCGTTCGCACGCGACGTGAAGTACATCGCGAACAGTCCGGCGAAGAACATCAATTCCTGCGCCAGGAACACGATGGTGCCGACACTGACCACATTGGGGCGGTTCAGGGCCGGGACACGTGCTGCTGTCGCCATACCTTGGTTAGAAACTGCGCTCGTCACATGTATCAGTATGGACGCTCACAGCCCCAAAGTCACCTTGACTACCCCCGCGAAACAGCGCCCAGAAACGCCCCAACCAGCAGTTTTATCGGGCGCCCTCATCCACCGAAAGTTTTAGACATCCTCCGGGAACTTTCCAAGCCCGGGAACCGACGGAGGGTACGGGCAGGGTTTCTGCAGGTCTGGCCGTTGCGCCGGGAGCGCGGTAGAGCGGCGCCGATTCGCGGGTCAATGTTACCCGACTGCCAGGTTGCGCCGAGCCGCTTTTCAGCGCGTGGATTTGAGACCTATGTCACAGGTGTTGGGGGCGATTTCTCGCTGGAGCATACTTTCGGTTGACCCCTTCACCGGCATCCTCGCCTCAGACAACGGCGAAACCCGGCAGTGAGTGTTTTATCACTCACCGCCGGGTCTCAGTCTAAGTGTGTGCACGCTCCGGACCGGCTCACGCCGATATTAGTGCTTCTCCTTCGGCAGGCCGTACTGCAGCGACAGCATGGTGGTTGCCCAGATCAGCATGACCGCTCCCAGGGCGATCATCCAGTAGTACATGTAGATAATGCCGAAGCCGAGAACCGCGATCGATACCGACATCGCGAACGGCCAAATGGAGCTCGGCGAGAAGAAGCCATAAGCGCCGGCGGCGTCGCCGATTTCCGCTTCCTCGTAATCCTCCGGAAGGAGATCCTGCCGGCTTTCTACGAACTGCAGGTAACCGCCGAGCATGAGACACAGCAGGGTCGCCAGGACCATGGCCACAGATCCGGCCCACTCAACGCCGAAGGTTTCCATCAGGTAACCGTCGTCTTCAACGTACGCCGTCGAGACGATGTACACCACAGTGCACACAGTCAGGAACAGCGCCAGGAAGAACATGATTTTCGCACCAGCACGCATTTCGTTTCTCCTTAGTCTCTCGCCGGTGTCCTGCTAGACGTTCTCGCGAGCGTTGTGATCGTAATCGTTGTCACCATCACGGGTCCCAGTGCGCGAGGAGTTGAACGGCTGGGTGGTAACGGCATAGGGCTCTTCGCCAATGGCACGCAGCGCATCCGAGTTGGGGGCCTCCGGGTTGTCCATCCGGAACTGCATGTACTCGGTGAACTTCTCCGGCGAAACAACCCGCAGCTCGAAGTTCATCATCGCGTGGTAGGTGCCGCACATCTCGCTGCATCGGCCGACGTAGGCGCCTTCCTCGATGCTCTCGATCTGGAAGGAGCGCTGCTGCTGGTTATTCTCCGGGTGAGCGTAGACGTCACGCTTGAAGAGGAACTCGGGAACCCAGAAGCCGTGAGACACGTCGCCGGAAGCCAGGTCGAACTGAACCGGGGTATTGGCGGGAAGCACCAGCACCGGAACCTCTTCGGTAGTGCCCAGGGTCTCGATCTCGTTGAAACGGAGGTAAGACTGGTCGCCCATGGACTTGCCGTGGATCGGGTTGGGGTTCTTGGTGCCCTCCGGGTCAACGGAGGTTTCCTCGGCAAGGCGAGTGCGCTCCTCGTCGATACCCTGGTACTCCTGACCGTCCGGGGTCAGCGAGCCGGCAACGGTGTTGTAGCCGAACTTCCAGTTCCACTGGAACGCGGTAACGTCGACGGTCACCTCGGGATTCTTGTCCAGGGCGACCACCTTCTGCTGGGCCTCCACCGTGAAGAAGAACAGGCCCATGACGATGACCACCGGGATGACGGTGAGCAGCAGCTCCAACGGGACGTTGTACTGCAGCTGCTTCGGGAACTCGCCATAGCCCTTCTTCTCACCGGCCTTCCGGTTCCAGGCGACGATCGCCGTGATCATGAGGCTCCACATGATGATGCCGATGATCCAGGCGGTGACCCACACCCACACCCAGAAGTTATAGAGCCCCTGCCCCTCCGGAGTTACCGGATCGGGCCAGCCCATGTCCAAGACGTTTGCCAGTGCCTCCGGCGGAGCAACGTCACACCCCACCAGTGCGGTCGCGCCAAGCACGAGCGCTGCACCGAGCCCAGCCTTCCGGGCAACACCGCGCTTCATTCGCTGTTCCACGTGCGCCTGCCTTCCTGTCCACACAAATCTATGAATGTTCATTCACAACATTCCTATCTAAGGAGAATAGTGGATCACCCGTGAGTCGCCGTTTCGTTTGCCGACGAGCGAAAAAGGCACGTCGACGCGCAGAATCACGGACGCGCCGGTTTCACAGCTGCGACGCAGGTCGCGCGCCCTCCGAGCACAGCAACCCCCTGCATTTAGTGACTCGGACCACAAACGGGTAGCTGGAATCTTCAACCGAAAGTTTGCACCTATTCGGGGATCGGGCTAACCCTGGGTGCCCCATTCGTCGCCGTGGCGCCCGCGCCCCTAAAGTGGAGTGATATCCCGAGGCCGGTGCGCCACCGAGGCTGGCCACCACCGTCGGCCTCGGCACCGACCTTATATATTTAAGGAGAAGATCAACAAGATGTGCGGCCTTCTAGCCATGCTCACCACCACCGGTAACGCCGCCGCGTACGTCGACGCCGTCGAAGCCGCTCTGCCTTGCATGCGCCACCGGGGTCCCGACGCGGCCGGCACCTGGCACGATAACAAGGCCCTGTTCGGCTTCAACCGGCTCGCCATTATCGACCTCGAGCATTCGCACCAGCCCCTGCGTTGGGGTCCGGCGGAGAGCCCCGACCGCTACGCCATGACCTTCAACGGCGAAATCTACAACTACGTTGAGCTGCGCGAAGAGCTTCAGGCCGCCGGGTACACCTTCAACACGTCCGGTGACTCGGAGACCATCGTCGTCGGTTACCACCACTGGGGTGCCGACGTCGTCGAGCACCTCCGCGGCATGTTCGCCTTCGTCATCTGGGACACCGACGCCGACGTCATGTTCGCTGCCCGGGACCAGTTCGGCATCAAGCCGCTGTTCTACGCCACCACCGACGCCGGTACCGTGTTTGCCTCTGAGAAGAAATCCATCCTTGAGTTGGCGGACGCGATTGGCCTTCCCCTCGACCTTGATCGCCGAGCCATCGAACACTACGTCGACCTTCAGTACACCCCGGAGCCGGAGACCCTGCACGCCGGGATCCGCCGCGTCGAATCGGGGTGCACGGTGACCCTCTCCCCCGGCGGCGTTGTCGAGTCCCGTCGTTACTTCAAGCCCTCCTTCGCCGTGAAGCCGGTGGCCACCGGCGAGGAGCAGAAGCTCTTTGACCGCATTGCCGAGGTCCTCGAAGACTCGGTCGCTAAGCACATGCGCGCCGACGTAACGGTCGGATCGTTCCTCTCGGGTGGCATCGATTCCACGGCTATCGCGGCTCTGGCCAAGCGTCACAACCCGGATCTGCTCACCTTTACTACTGGATTCGAGCGGGAAGGCTACTCGGAGATCGATGTGGCCGCCGAGTCCGCAGCGGCCATCGGCGCTGAACACATCGTCAAGGTCGTCTCCCCGGAGGAGTACGCCGACGCTATTCCCAAGATCATGTGGTACCTCGACGACCCGGTGGCCGACCCCTCCCTGGTCCCCCTCTACTTCGTCGCGGAGACCGCACGCAAGCACGTCAAGGTGGTGCTCTCCGGCGAAGGAGCCGACGAGCTCTTCGGCGGCTACACCATCTACAAGGAGCCGCTCTCACTCGCCCCCTTTGAGAAGTTCCCCCAACCGCTGCTCAAGGGCCTGCGCCACCTCGGGACCATGCTGCCCGACGGAATGAAGGGCAAGTCCCTGCTTGACCGCGGCACCGTGCCGATGGAGACCCGCTACTACGGCAATGCCCGGAACTTCAATTTCGACCAGCTCAGCCGTGTGCTGCCGTGGGCGCAGCGCGATTGGGATCACCGGGAGGTGACCGCACCGATCTACGAGGTCTCTCGCGATCTCGGGATGGATCCGGTCGCTCGAATGCAGCACCTGGACCTGTTCACCTGGATGCGGGGCGACATCCTCGTCAAGGCGGACAAAATCAACATGGCCAACTCCCTGGAGTTGCGCGTTCCCTTCCTCGACAAGGAGGTCTTCGAGCTGGCCCAGACCATCCCGCACGACCTCAAGATCTCCCACGGCACGACCAAATACGCACTGCGTAAGGCTCTGGAGCAGATTGTTCCGCCGCACGTCCTGCACCGCCGCAAGCTCGGCTTCCCGGTGCCGATGCGTCACTGGTTGGCTGGCGACGAACTGTTTGGATGGGCTCAGGACACCATCACGCAGTCCCAGACCGAGGACATCTTCGATAAGAAGGCCGTGCTCGAGATGCTCAAGGAGCACCGCGACGGTATCTCCGATCACTCCCGCCGGCTGTGGACGGTGTTGTGCTTCATGGTGTGGCACGGCATCTTCGTGGAAAAGCGGATCGACCCGCAGATCGAGCAGCGCGACTACCCGGTCCGGCTCTAAGCCAAAGGCAGCGCCGCCCCGAGTCACTGTTGACCTCGGGGCGGCGCTGCCCTGACTTAACGTTCGCCTTAGTTGAAGGAGTCACCGCACGCGCAAGCGCTGCCCGCGTTCGGGTTGTCGATGGTGAACCCCTGGGCTTCGATGGTGTCCGAGAAGTCGATGGTGGCGCCCATGAGGTAGGGAACGCTCATCTTGTCCACCACGAGGTTGACGCCGCCGACGGTGTCCACCTTGTCCCCGTCGAGCGAGCGGTCATCGAAGTAGAGCTGGTAGCGCAGGCCAGCGCAGCCACCGGGCTGGACAGCGATGCGCAGCGAAAGGTCATCTCGGCCCTCCTGCTCCAGCAGTGCCTTCGCCTTTGCGGCAGCGGCTTCGGTGAGGGTCACGCCAGTGGAAGTAGCGGGAGCGGTCATAATCGTCTAGTTCTCCTAACATCGTCGAGCGTCGTCCCTCTCCGTAGGTGGGACTGCTGTGTGTAACGTCATCCTAGGCCCCAGTATTCCAAGAAGCCAGGACCGGGCGGTAACCTAGGTCCTTGTGAAACGTCCTAGGCAGAATTCCTCCCCGTCCTCTGATTCGGCTTCCGGCTCCACCGCGGCCTCCGCCCAGGTTGACGAGGCGACGACGGAGCGCGCTGAGCAGCAACACCGGCCCGGCTACACCCCGCCGAAGGGCAAGGCAACGCCGAAGCGCCGGGATCAGGAGATCAAGCGCGGCGTCCGGCGTGACCCTCACGCGCTGAGCACGGCGCAGGCCTCGCAGCGGCGTAAAGAGCTCAAGAAGTCCATGTCCAAGGAAGAATGGAAAGAGTTCAAGCGCAAGGAGCGCGAAGAAACCCGCGAGCGCAACCGTCACTACCGGGAACGGATGGACGCCGGTGACGAGCGCTACCTGCTCGACCGTGACAAGGGCAAGGTGCGCGGATGGGTCCGTGACTGGGTGGATTCGCGCCGCTTCCTCAGTAACCTCTTCATGCCGTTGGCCGTCGTGATGCTGGTCGTCATGCTCTTCGCCAATGTCTTCCCGCCAGCAGTGCTCAACGCCACGATGATCGTGCTGTGGGTGGTGATCGCGGTGTTCTTCATCGACGCCATTGTCCTCGGCCGGCGTGCCAATAAGGCCGCGGCGGAGAAGTTCCCCGGATCTGCGGAGACCGGTTTCCGCCTCGGCTCCTATGCGGTGTCCCGCGCCACGCAGCCGCGCCGCTGGCGCACCCCGCGGCCGCGGGTGGAGCTCGGCGCCGACGTTTAAACCTCAACACCCTCATCGACCCCGGTTTTCGAGAAAGGTTCTCACGGCCGTGTCCGAACTCACCGTCCCCTCCCCCGACCAGCTCAGTGCCGACCGGATGACGGAGCTGCTCGCGTCGACGCCGCGCGGAGTGGGGCTTGGACGCCTGGCCGGCATTGCCTCCTCCCTCGCCGCCTGGCAGCACCAGGTTCCCCCGGCGCCCATCGATCGCCCCCGAGTGGTTGTTTTCGCCGGTGACCACGGCATCGCCGAGCGCGGCATCTCCGCTTATGCGCCCCAGGCCAGCGTCGAGCAGTACGAGGAGCTTCGCACGGGGGGCGGGCCAGCGCAGACCCTCGCCCGGGTGTGCGCCGCGTCGGTTCGCATCGTGGACATCAGCCTCGACCACGAGGCCTGGGGAGACGAACGAGTATCGAAGTCTTGCCCTGCCATCGACGTCTCCGACGCGATGACGGAAAGTGAGATGACCCGCGCGCTGGAGATCGGGCGACGTATCGCCGATCAGGAGATCGACGGTGGCGCGGACCTGCTGCTTCCGGGGCATATCGGGGTGGCGGCGTCGACGTCGGTGGCGGCCGTCGTGGGGACGCTCACCGCCACCGAGCCGGTGGCCATTGTCGGGCCGGGCTCGGGGATCACCGACGAGATGTGGAAGCGGAAGGTCAGCGTGTTGCGTGACGCCATGTTCCGGGCCCGCGCGGTGAAGGGCGACGCTCGGGAAGTGGTGCGCACCGTCGGCTCGCCGGAATTTGCCGCCCTGGTCGGTTTCATCGCCCAGGCCGCGTCGCGGCGGACCCCCGTGTTGCTCGACGGCGCTATCGTATCCGCCGCCGCCTTCGTTGCCGACCAGGTCTGCCCCGGTGTCCGGCATTGGCTTCTGGCCAGCCAGCTGTCCGGCGAACCGGCGCACCTCGTAGCCGTGCAGCAACTGGGGTTGACGCCGCTGCTCGCGCTGGATCTCAACCTTGGCCAGGGTGCGGGCAGCGTGCTGGCGCTGTCGCTCATCTCAGCCGCGTGCGCACTAGCGGTCGACGAGGCCGTCGTCGCCTCGCAGGCGCGCAGCAGCGACGCCGGTTAAGCCTTCGCGACGAGCGGGTACACCCAGCCGTGGGTGTCCTCGATGCGGCCCTGTTGGATGGCGGTGAGGCGCTCGCGCAGGGCCATCGTGATCTCGCCGGGTTCGTTGTTGTTGACGACGAAGTCAGTGTCGGTGCCCATGACGTGACCGACCGGGGTGAGCACCGCCGCGGTTCCGCAGGCCAGTGCCTCCGTCATGGCTCCGGAAGCGACGTCCTCGCGCCACTCGTCAACGGTGATCTTGCGCTCCTCCGTGGCGTAGCCGAGGTCCTCGGCCACCGTGAGCAGCGAATCCCGCGTCACGCCAGGAAGCAGGGAACCGGACAACGCGGGTGTGACCACCCGGGCGTCGGCACCGGAACCGTAGACGAACATGAGGTTCATGCCGCCCATTTCCTCGATGTACGTGCGGTCAATGGCGTCGAGCCACACGACCTGATCGCAGCCCTTCTCCTCAGCCTGAGCTTGGGCGATGAGGGAAGCCGCGTAGTTGCCGGCGAACTTTGCCGCCCCGGTTCCGCCTGGGGCGGCGCGAACGTAATCCTCGCCGAGCCAGACCGACACCGGGGTGATGCCGCCGCTGAAGTAAGCCCCCACCGGGGAGGCGATGACGTAGTAACGGTAGCTACTCGACGGGTGAACCCCCAGCGATACCTCGGTGGAGATCATGAACGGACGCAGGTAGAGGCTCTCCTCCCCGCCGGGAGCGGGGACCCAGTCCTGGTCGATGTCCACCAACTGGCGCAGGGACTCGATGAACACCTCGACCGGCAGCTCCGGCATGGCCAACCTTTCGGCGGAGCGCTGGAGGCGCTGTCCATTCTGGTCCGGGCGGAAGGTGACGATAGTGCCGTCGGCGTGGCGGTAGGCCTTGATGCCTTCGAAGATCGCCTGGCCGTAGTGGAGAACCGAGGTAGCCGGGTCCATGACGATGGGACCGTAGGGCTGGACCTGGGCGTTGTGCCAGCCCTTGTCCGCGGTCCAATCAATAGTGACCATGTGGTCCGTGAAGTTCTTGCCGAAGGCCGGCTGGGCCAGTATGGCCGCCCGCTCCTCGGCGGTCGCGGGGTTCGGATTGCGGTGGATCGTGAACTCAAGGGAAGTCATGGGTTCAAACCTACCCTGGTACACCCGCCCGATTTTGTGAACCCCGTCGCTTAAGGTGGGGCGAGAGACTATTTCCTACTTAAAGGAGACCCCGTGTCCACATCGCACGATTGTCCTGCGCTGCCCGCCGTCGGCCGCTATCCGGCCGTGACGGCCGTCGACGCCGCCCCCTCCGGGGTGGGAACCATCCTGGTTGGGCTGTTTGCTGACGAAGACTGCCCCGAGCTTCCGGCCTCCAGCCTCCTCAGCGAGGACCAGACTCGGCAGGTGTATGAGGACCTAGCTGCCGTCGGTGCCAAGGGCACGCACGGCGAGCTCACCCGCATTCCTGCCCCCGTGTCGGCGGACGCGGCGGTCATCCTGGCGGTGGGCCTTGGCGAGGCTGAGGACATGGACGACGAGCGGCTGCGGCGGGCAGCCGGCATTGCCGCGCGCTCGCTGCGCGCCGACGAGTCCGTCGCCACCACCCTCACAGACCTTGGCGCGGAGGCCGTGGCCGAGGGCTTGGTGTTGGGCGGCTACTCCTACCCGGGTATCCACGGCACTGCAGCGCCGGCGCAGGACAAGGCCGGGGCGGCAAGCGTCGCGCTCGTCGGCGTGGCTCCGGAGTCCGTTGCTGCCGCGCTGGAGACCTCAGCCACGGTCAACTTCGTGCGCGACCTGGTCAACACCCCGGCCAACCTGCTTTACCCGGAGTCCTATGCCGCGCTGGTGGCTGAGCACGCGAAGAAGGCCGGCCTGGAGGTGGAGGTCCTCGACGAGCAGCAGCTGGCGGAGCAGGGCTTCGGCGGGATCCTCGCCGTCGGCCAGGGCTCGGCGCGTCCGCCGCGTCTTGTTCGCTTGACCTGGACGGGCAGCGAGTCGGGACCGTTCTACGCGCTGGTGGGTAAGGGCATTACCTTCGATACCGGCGGTATCTCCCTCAAGCCGGCGTCGAAGATGGAGAACATGATCTCCGACATGGGTGGGTCCGCGGCCGTCGTGGGCGCCGCCCTCACCGCCGCCCGGTTGCAGCTACCTATCAAGCTCACGGCGACGATCGCCCTGGCCGAGAACATGCCCTCCGGGTCCGCCACCCGCCCGGGCGACGTGGTTACGCACTATGGCGGCGTGACCACCGAGGTCATTAACACCGACGCGGAAGGCCGGCTGGTGCTTGGCGACGCCATGGCGCGCGCGTGCGAAGACAACCCCGACTTCCTCATCGACACGGCAACGCTCACCGGAGCCCAGATCGTCGCCCTCGGCGAACGCACCGCCGGTGTCATGGGCACCGCGCGCTTCCGAGACGCCGTCGCGGCCGCTGGCCGAGAGGTCGGTGAGCAGGCCTGGGCCATGCCGATGTTGGAAGAGCACGAGAAGGAGCTGAAGAGCTTCATCGCGGATATTCGCAACGTCCACAACTCCCGGTCCGGTGGCATGGAGTACGCGGCGTCGTATCTTTCCACCTTTGTCGCGGAGGGCATCGAGTGGGCGCACGTCGACGTCGCCGGGCCGTCGTGGAACGATGCCGCGCCGCACGGTTATACCCCGAAGAGGGCAACTGGCGCGCCCATGCGCACCATCGTCAAGGTGCTTCGGGACGCAGTTTCCTAGGGATATGGACGCCTGTCGGAGGCAGGTGCAACCTCCGACGGGTTCGTCCTCTACGCTCGGGGGTAGAACCGTAACGCCTATCCTCGGATGAACGATGCACCAGCTTCACACGCCCGCCACTGCCACCTTGCGTGGCCGCCTGTCGTCGGCAGGCTTCATCGTGGTGCTCGTGTGCCTCGCGGTGGCGACGGTGTGGGTGATCGCCGGCAACCTCCAGCCCGAGCTCCTTCGTCCCAGCCAAGGCGATTACGTGATGGATCACCTCACTGGCGAGTTCGGCCGCCGGCCCGACGAATTCTCCCTGTTCGGGCTGCCCATGGACTTCATGTGCTACTGGATGGCCGGCCGCTCTTTGCTCTCAGGCCACGACGTGTGGGAAACCGCCTATCACGTCTACAACGGCAACGGCGTCATCCTCGAACTGCCCTTTACCTACCCGCCTATCGCCGCGCTGTTCTTCGCGCTGTGGGCGCTCATCCCGCTGGAGATCTCATCGACACTGTGGCAGGTGGTGTCACTGCTGCTGTGGGGGTGGATCGTCTACGCCAGCCTGGGGCTTATGCGGCTCAGCGAAGCTCGACGCCTCGTCGTGACCCCGCTGGTTACGGTGGCGTCCTTCCTGCTGTTTCCCGTGTGGGGAAGCTTCTACTGGGGGCAGGTCAATGTCGCAATCATGGCGTTGATTCTTGTTGATTTCTACCGCCCGGCGCATCGCGAGTCCCGCTTCGCCGGCGTCGGCGTCGGCCTGGCCGCGGCCATTAAGCTGCACCCGGCCTTCTTCGGGCTGTTATTCCTCGCCCAAAAACGCTACCGGGCCGCCGTCACCTCCGCCGTGACTTTCTTCGCCGTGTCCATCGTCAGCTCTCTTGTTGTTCCTGGCGGCTTGCGGTACTGGGTCGATATCATGCTCGATACCAATCGGTTCGACGGCATCAAAAACGCCACGTCACAATCCATTCTCGTGGTGCTCAAACGCGACTACGGGATGCAGTCGCCGACCTTGTGGCTCGTGCTGTCGGCTGTGCTCACACTGCTGTGCTTCTTCGCGTTGCGGGTTCTCGTTAAGCGCGGGCAGATCGTGGCGGCCTGTGCCCTGACAGGGCTCGTGATGTGTCTGGTTTCTCCCTTCGCGTGGTACCACTACTACTTGTGGCTCCTGCCGCTGGCTATCGCCGTCGTGGGGGCGGCACTCATGAGCTTCGAGCGGCGGGTCACCGGGGAGCGCCCGCTTCTTTTGGCCGCCGGAGCACTGGCGATTCTCACAGCGTCGTTGGCAATCCTTTTGCCCTATATGGGGGCAGATTATGGCTTGTCTGTGGACCTGCACGATCAGATCCGGGTGGACAGCCCGGAGGAAAACACCGGACTGTGGACGTGGTGGTCGCTGGCGCTGGCAGTGGGGGTGAGCGTCGGGTCTATCGCTTTTCCGCCTATCCGGGCCCCGCGGCGGTAGTAACGGGTGCCCTACGGGTGGGGGCGGAGTGAAACGCGTCGCTCACTTTGACGGTAGGCTCTCTGGCAGAAACTTACCGCTTTAAGACAATCGAGGAGTCTGAACACATGGCCTACTCCGTTGAGATGCCGGAACTTGGCGAGTCCGTCACCGAGGGCACCATCACCCAGTGGCTGAAGGAGGTGGGCGACACCGTTGAGGTCGATGAGCCGTTGCTCGAAGTCTCCACCGACAAGGTCGACACGGAAATCCCTTCGCCGGCGGCGGGCGTCCTTCTCGAGATAAAGGCTGAGGAGGACGACGAGGTCGAAATCGGCGCCGTCATCGCCATCATTGGCGAGGAAGGCGAGAAGGTTGATTCCGCTGCCCAGGAGGCAGACAGCGCCGACGAGCCGGCAGCCGACGAGCCCACCGAGGCTCCGGCTGAGAAGGCGGAAACCAAGTCCGCTCCGGCCGCTTCCAGCGACGCCACCGACGTCTCCATGCCCGAACTCGGCGAATCCGTCACCGAAGGCACCATCACCCAGTGGCTCAAGTCCGTCGGCGACACCATCGAGGTCGACGAACCCCTGCTCGAAGTCTCCACCGACAAGGTCGACACCGAAGTCCCCTCCCCCGTCGCCGGCACCCTCCTCGAGATCCTCTTCGACGAAGACGACGAAGTAGAAATCGGCGCCGTCATCGCCCGCATCGGCGACCCCAACGCCGCCCCCAGCACCGACGAGGCCGACGAGGCTGACGAGGCTGACGTTCCCAGCGAGGAGGCCATTAGGGAGGCCGAGACCAAGCAGGAAAACGCGACTGTCGACGACGCGAAGAAGGCCGCTCCGGCCGCTTCCGGCGATGCCACCGACGTCTCCATGCCCGAACTCGGCGAATCCGTCACCGAAGGCACCATCACCCAGTGGCTCAAGTCCGTCGGCGACACCGTCGAGGTCGACGAACCCCTGCTCGAAGTCTCCACCGACAAGGTCGACACCGAAGTCCCCTCCCCCGTCGCCGGTACCCTCCTCGAGATCCTCTTCGACGAAGACGACGAAGTAGAAATCGGCGCCGTCATCGCCCGCATCGGCGACCCCAACGCCGCCCCGAGCACCGACGAGGCCGCGAAGACCGACGAGGCCGAAGCTGAGCCGGAGGTTCAGGAGTCCGCCGCCGAGGAGGAGCCGAAGCAGGATAAAGCCCCGGAGGCCCAGCCGAAGGAGGAGCCGAAGCAGGCCGTCGCGTCCGCGAAGGTCAACACTTCCGGCAAGATCCCCTACGTCACCCCGCTGGTGCGCAAGCTCGCCGATAAGCACGGCGTGGACCTCGCCACCGTCGAGGGCACCGGCGTCGGCGGCCGCATCCGCAAGCAGGACATCCTGGCCGCCGCGGAGGCTGCTCAGGCGAAGTCCGCTGAGCCCGCCGCAGAGCCGGCCCCGGCCGCTGAGAAGGCCCCGGCGCCGGAGGGCCCGCGCGCAAACTGGGCCACCAAGGGTGTCGACCCGGCGAAGGCCGAGTTGATTGGCACGACGCAGAAGGTTTCTCGCATCCGCCAGATCACCGCTGCCAAGATGGTCGAGGCACTCAATATCGCGGCCCAGCTCACTCACGTCCAGGAAGTCGACATGACCCGGGTGTGGGATCTTCGCAAGGCCACGAAGAAGGCCTTCGTGGACAAGCACGGCGCTAACCCGACGTTCCTGGGCTTCATCGTCAAGGCCACCGCCGAGGCCTTGGTGTCTCACCCGAACGTCAACGCCTCCTACGACGCGGCTGCCAAGTCCATCACGTACCACGCGGACGTCAACATCGGCATCGCCGTGGACACCCCGCACGGTCTGCTCGTGCCGGTCATCAAGAAGGCCCAGGATAAGACGCTGGTGGACATCGTCAAGGAGATCGCCGAGCTGGCCGAGAAGGCCCGGAACAAGAAGCTGAGCCCGGATGATCTTTCTGGTGCCACGTTCACGGTGACCAACATCGGTTCCGCGGGCGCCCTGCTCGATACTCCGGTGCTCACCCCGCCGCAGGCCGGCATCCTCGGCACCGCGGTGATCGAAAAGCGCCCGGTCGTCAAGACCGTCGAAGGTAACGACGTCATCGCTATCCGCCAGATGTGCTACCTGCCGTTTACCTACGATCACCAGCTCATCGATGGTGCGGACGCGGGTCGTTTCGTCCAGACCATCAAGGATCGCCTGGAAACGGCCAACTTTGAGTCCGACCTGGACCTCTAAGACCCGTTCCTAGCGGTTGAGCTTCGCGCACTCCACGCCCAGCGTGGGGTGCGCGTTGGTGTATCCGGGGGTTGGTGGTGTAGTTCAAGCCCGAATAGGGGGTGTCGCGCCCATGGCCGAACGTCCGTGATGTGACGATCGTCATCTATAATGAATTCGGAAATACACGACACTATTTCGTCCCCCGTACTAGGAGGTTAGTTCCTTTATGGCACTCTCTTCGACCCCGACGGCGTACGTCGCCCGCCACCTTGGGCCCGACGCTGCCGAGACGGCCACACTGCTCGCTGCCGTCGGTTACGAATCTCTGGAGGCGCTCGTCGACGCTGCCCTTCCCCAGGCGATCCGCACCACCGAGCCGCTCGACCTGCCGCAGGCGATGACCGAGTTCGAGGCTCAGTCCCGGCTGCGTGAGCTTGGCGCCAAGAACGTCGTGACCAAGGCGTTCTACGGTCAGGGGTTCTCGGACACCATTACCCCGCCGGTGATCCGTCGAGGGGTGATTGAGGACGCCGGTTGGTACACCGCTTATACCCCTTATCAGCCGGAGATCTCCCAGGGCCGGTTGGAGGCGCTGCTCAACTTCCAGACGATGATCGAGGAGCTCACGGGCCTGCCCATCGCGAACGCGTCGCTGCTCGACGAGGCCACCGCCGTCGCCGAGGCTATTGGGCTCATGTCCCGCGCCGTGAAGAAGGGCCGCCGGGTGGTGCTCGACGCACGCCTGCACCCGCAGGTGCTGGCCGTCGCCGCCGAGCGCGCCCGCGCATTGGACATCGAAGTAGAGATCACCGACGTCACCCAAGGGCTCGTCGGCGAGGACTTGGTGGGCGTCGTGGTGGCCTACCCGGGCACTGAGGGCGACATCGTCGACCCGTCCCCGGTCATCGAGGCGATCCACGCCCGCGGTGGCCTGGCTGCGGTCGCCGCTGATCCGCTGGCGCTCATGCTCCTTGAGTCGCCCGGCGCGCTAGGTGCCGATATCGCTATCGGCACCACCCAGCGCTTCGGCGTGCCGCTGTTCTTCGGCGGCCCGCACGCCGCCTACATGGCGGTGACGGACAAGCTCAAGCGTCAGATCCCGGGCCGCATTGTCGGTGTGTCGGTTGACGCCGAGGGCCGGCCGGCGTACCGCCTCGCGCTGCAGACGCGCGAGCAGCACATTCGCCGCGAGCGTGCCACCAGCAACATCTGTACCGCGCAGGCGCTGCTCGCCGTAGCCGCGTCGATGTACGCCGTGTACCACGGCTCCGCCGGCCTGCGGGCCATCGCCGAGCGCATTCATTCCCAGGCTTCCCGCTTCGCCGCCTCAGTCGGCGCGGTCAAGCACGAGGCGTTCTTTGATACCGTCGCGGTGCCCGTCGAGGGTAAGGCGCAGGCCATCGTCGACGCGGCTGCGGACGCCGGTTACCTGCTGCGCAAGCTCGACGAGGATACGGTGATCGTCTCCTTCGGCGAGTCCGCATCCGAGGAAGACATCGCCGCGCTGACGGCCTTCTTCGACGCCGAGGTCGCCCCCGAGGCCGATTCCGCACTGCCCGAGGCGCTTCTTCGTGCCGAACTGCCGCTGACCCACCCGATCTTCAATTCCCTGCACTCCGAGACCCAGATGATGCGCTACATCCGCACCCTTGGGGACAAGGATCTGGCTCTGGACCGGACGATGATTCCGCTGGGTTCGTGCACGATGAAGCTCAACCCCACCGCGGGCGTCGAGGCCATCACCTGGCCGGAGTTCGCCGCCATTCACCCGTACGCCCCGGACTCACACACCGTCGGCTGGCGGGAGCTCATTGCCGAAACCGAGACCTGGCTGGCTGAGGTCACCGGCTACGCCAAGGTCTCGCTGCAGCCCAACTCCGGCGCCATGGGTGAGCTCTCGGGTCTTTTGGCCATCCGGCGCTACCACGAGGCGCAGGGCAATGGTCACCGCGACGTCGTGCTCATCCCCGCCTCCGCCCACGGCACCAACGCGGCGTCGGCGGTGCTAGCCAAGCTACGGGTGGTAGTCATCAAGACCGCCGCCGACGGCTCCATCGACGTCGCGGACCTGGACGATAAGCTCGCCACCTATGGTGAGCAGCTCGCCGCCGTGATGATCACCTACCCGTCTACCCACGGCGTGTTCGAGGACACGGTCCGCGAGGTGTGCCAGAAGGTGCACGACGCCGGCGGCCAGGTGTACCTGGACGGCGCCAACATGAACGCCATGACCGGCCTGGCGCAGCCGGGTCGTTTCGGTGGCGACGTCAGCCACCTGAACCTGCACAAGACCTTCACGATTCCTCACGGCGGTGGCGGCCCGGGTGTTGGCCCGATCGGCGTCGCCGAGCACCTCATCCCCTTCCTGCCTGCGGATCCGTTGTCCACCGACCCCACCTCCCCGGTCCCCACGGGCCAGGGCGTGCCGGTGGCCTCCGCCCGCTTTGGCTCTGCCGGCGTGCTGCAGATTCCGTGGGCCTACCTCGCCATGACCGGCGCCGAGGGGCAGGCCCAGGCCACCGCCCATGCGATCCTGGCGGCGAACTACGTCGCCCGGCAGCTCCACGACGAGTTCCCGGTACTGTACACCGGCAAGAATGACCTGGTTGGCCACGAGTGCATCCTCGACCTGCGGCCGCTCACCGACGCCTCCGGGGTCACGGCGGCGGACGTGTGCAAGCGCCTCGTGGACTACGGCTTCCACGCCCCGACGCTGGCCTTCCCGGTGGCCGGAACGTTGATGGTGGAGCCCACCGAGTCGGAGGACTTGGGCGAGCTGGATCGCTTCATCGCCGCGATGAAGTCGATCCGCGCAGAAATCCAGGAGATCATCGACGGCACCATCGCCTACGAGAACTCCGTCATCCACCACGCGCCGTACACCGCCAGCAGTGTTTCTGCCGACGAGTGGCCCTACGAGTTCAGCCGCACGCAGGCGGCGTGGCCGGTGCCGTCGCTGCGCGCCCGGAAGTACTTCCCGCCGGTGCGCCGCATCGACGAGGCCTACGGTGACCGCAACCTCGTCTGCTCGTGCCCGCCGCCCGAAGCCTTCGCTATCGAGGACTAATCAAACCCACCGTCAATGACAGGAGGACGTTCATGACCGAACTGCTCGCTTCCCCACTGCACAGCGTCCACGAGGACCTCGGTGCCACCTTCACCCCCTTCGGCGCCTGGAACATGCCGCTGAAGTACGGCAAGGAGCTCGACGAACACCGCGCGGTACGCTCCCGCGTCGGCTTGTTTGACCTTTCCCACATGGGCGAGATCCGGGTCACCGGCGCCGACGCCGGCGCGTACCTGGACTATGTGCTCATCTCCATGCTGTCGACCGCCGCGGTCGGCCAGGCCAAGTACTCCATGATCGCGGCCGAAGACGGCGGCATCATCGATGACCTCATCTCCTACCGACTGGGTGACGAGGAGTTCCTCGTCGTGCCGAACGCGTCGAATACCGACGTCGTCTGGCAGGCGATGAACGAGCGCCTCGGGGACTTCGATGTCACTATCGCCAACGAGTCCACCTCCACCGCCTTGGTCGCCGTGCAGGGCCCGGACGCGGAGGCAACCCTGCTCAAGATCGTCGACGCCGACGACCACGCTGCCATCACCGACATGCGCTACTACCGCTGCGCCCCCGTGGTCGTAGCCGGAGTGAAGGCGCTCGTGGCCCGGACCGGCTACACCGGCGAGGACGGCTTCGAGATCTTCGTGCCGAACGCCGACGCGGCCACCGTCTGGCACGCCGCAGCTGAGGCGGGTGCCGAGTTCGACATCATCCCGTGTGGGCTGGCCGCCCGGGACTCCCTGCGTCTGGAGGCGGCCATGCCGCTGTATGGCAACGAACTCGGCCTCGACATCACCCCGCTCGACGCTGGAATGGGCCGGGCCTTCGCAAAGAAGGAAGCGGACTTCGTCGGCAAGGCCGCGCTGGCCGGCAAGGAGCAGGAATTCGACATCGTGCCCCTGGCCTCCGAGCAGCGTCGCGCTGCCCGCGCCGGCGCCGAGGTCTTCGTCGGCGAAGAAAAGGTCGGCGTGGTCACCTCTGGCCTGCCGTCGCCGACGTTGGGTCACCCGATCGCTCTGGTGCGGGCCCCCTTCGGGCGACTGGCAGAGGGCGACGCGGTGGAGGTAGATATCCGCGGTAAGCGCTACCCGTTCACGGTGGTGCCCCGCCCGTTCTACTCTCGCTCCAAGTAACGGGGCCACCTCCGGGCCCTTATACTTTCCTCAATAACCATCACACAAGAAAGGGTTTATCCATGGCACAGCTGCCCGCTGACTTCCTGTACTCCGAGGACCACGAGTGGATCAGCACCAACGACTCTGACCTGGTCGGCAAGACCGTGCGCATCGGCATCACCTCCGTCGCCGCGGACCGCCTGGGCGAGGTCGTCTTCGCCGAGCTGCCCGAGGTTGGCGACACCGTCACCCACGGCGAGAGCTGCGGCGAGGTGGAGTCCACCAAGTCCGTCTCCGACCTCTTCGCCCCGGTTTCCGGCACCGTTACCGCCGTCAACGAGGACATCCACGACGACTACTCGGTGGTGAACTCCGACCCCTTCGGCGACGGCTGGCTCTTCGAGGTGGAGGTCTCCGAGGCTGGAGAGCTGCTCTCCGCCGAGGACTATGCCGCCGACAACGGCGTGGAGGCCTAAACCTTCACGTCACCCCCGGCGGGTAGGATGGGCGGCATTATGACTGCTCCCCGCGATCCTTTCTTCCCCGCCGATCAGTCCATCAGGGCCGATTCTGACCGCGATCTTGAGATCCGGCAGATCGGCCTTGTTGATTATCAACAGGCCTGGGCTCTCCAGGCAGAGCTCGCCCGCGCCCGGGCGGCCGGGGAGGTCGGCGACACGATCGTCGTCGTCGAACACCCCAATGTGTACACTGCCGGCAAGCGCACCCAGCCGGAGGACCGGCCGACGAACGGCCTGCCCGTCATCGACGTGGACCGCGGGGGCCGTATCACCTGGCACGGCGAGGGGCAGCTGGTCATCTATCCGATCATTAAGCTCGCGGAGCCGGTAGATGTGGTGGACTACGTTCGGCGCCTGGAGGAAGCGGTGATCCATGTGGTGCGCGGCTTCGGCGTGCACACCGCCGGGCGCATCGACGGCCGCTCTGGGGTGTGGGTGCCGTCAACGACTACACCCGCGTCGGCTGACGCCCCCCGGCGCGACCGGAAGATCGCCGCCCTCGGTATTCGCATCACCCGCGGCGTGACCATGCACGGGCTGGCCCTGAACTGCTCGAACACCCTGGAGTACTACCAGCACATCGTGGCCTGCGGCATCGACGACGCCGATGTCACAACCCTCAGCTTGGAACTGGGGCGCGAGGTGGACGTCGCCGATGCCACTGAACCGATGCTCAGTGCCCTCGACGAGGTGCTCTCCGGGCGAATGACGGTGGCCGACCACACCTTCGGTTCCGCCCCGGACCCCTCAAAAGGGTTAGGCAGGAAGAGGCGTCGGTCCTAGTGTGTTGACACCAGGTACTAGCCCGATAACCCCCACGAGTGAAGGACAGATACGGTTACATCGTGACTATCGCACCTGAAGGACGCAAGCTCCTACGCATCGAGAAGCGCAACGCCCAGACCCCCATCGAGTCCAAGCCACGGTGGATCCGCAACGCAGTGCGAACGGGCCCGCAATATGAGGACATGAAGAAGCGCGTCAAGGGCGCGAACCTGCACACCGTGTGTCAGGAAGCCGGGTGTCCGAACATTCACGAATGCTGGGAATCCCGGGAGGCTACCTTCCTCATCGGCGGCGACGTCTGCTCGCGTCGGTGCGATTTCTGCGATATTAAGTCCGGCCGCCCCACGCCCTTAGACGTCGACGAGCCCGCCCGCGTGGCCGCGAACATCCGGGACATGAACCTCAACTACGCCACCATCACCGGCGTCACCCGCGACGACCTCGACGACGAAGGCGCCTGGCTTTATGCCGAAGTCGTCCGCAAGACCCACGAGCTTAACCCGAATACCGGCGTGGAGAACCTCACCCCGGACTTCTCTGGCAATCCGGAGCTGCTTGAGATTGTCTTCGAGGCGCGCCCGGAGGTCTTCGCCCACAACCTGGAGACGGTGCCGCGCATCTTCAAGCGAATCCGTCCGGCGTTCCGCTACGACCGTTCCCTGGATGTTATCCGCCAGGCCAACGAGTATGGGCTCATTACGAAGTCCAACCTCATCCTCGGCATGGGCGAGGAGCGCGCAGAGATTCTCGACGCGTTGCGCGACATGCGCGAGGCGGGCCTGGACATCATCACGATCACCCAGTACCTGCGGCCCGGGCCGCTGTACCACCCCATTGAGCGGTGGGTGAGGCCCGAGGAGTTCATCGAGTACAAGGACTACGCCGAGGAGCTGGGCATGACCGTTATGGCTGGCCCGCTCGTGCGCTCCTCTTACCGGGCGGGGCGTCTCTACGTGGAGGCCATGCGCAAGCGCGGCCGGGACATTCCGGCGCACCTGCTCCACCTCGCGGAAACCTCGAAGGGGGCGACCGACCAGGAGGCCACCACCCTGCTGAGCAAGTATGGCCCCTCCACCGAACACCCGGTGGGCGCGCCGCGACGCTAGCGGATCGTCGCCCAGACTAGGTGATGGTCGCTCGTGCGCTCCGGGGTCATGAGCTCGGCTAAGGGCTCGCCCTTAGCCGGCCAGAAGACCCCGGAATCCGTGACGGTGAACCCCGCAGAGGGCAGTACATAATCGACGCGGAGGTTTCCGGGCTTCGGCTCACTAAAGTCCGCGGTATCCGTCTTAGCGGGGGTGCGGTGCACGCCGGGGCCCTGTTCATTGGACTGCTCCGCCCCGACCGACGTCGGCTGCGGGTCCTGCAGAGCGGGCAGCGTGAGCAGCTGGTCGATCCCGGTGGCCCCGGAATTGTCGCCGTCGTGCGGGTCGGAATTCATATCCCCGAAGACAACGAAGCGGGCGCCGTCGGCCAGGCCGCCGCGCACGCCGGCGTCGTCGACGATCCACTCGGCGCGCTCACCGCCGGAGACGTAGTCGGCCAGCAGGCGGATCTCATCGCCGTTGCGACGGGTGTTGCGCTGCTCCGGGCCCTCGAACGCCGGGGGCGTGGGATGCGCGACGATCAGGTGGATGCTCTCGCCGGCCACCGTCACCGGCACATCCCAGTGCGACTTGCTAGAAAGCCGCAGCTGGTGGGCGTTGTCACCGTAGTAGTCATAGGGCAGCCGATTGTTGGGCATGGAATGCCACCTCAACTGCTGCAGTGTCCGCACCTTCTCCGTATCGATGGGGTACTTCGACAGCACCGCCATGCCGTATTGGCCTGGGAAGAGACCGAAGCCATAGGCGTCATTTCCCTCCCCGAGTACCCCATTGCCGTCGAGGTCAAGGCCCGAATCAACCCCGGTGTTCACCTGTGCCGAGAAGGTGTAGGGGTAGGCCACCGGCTGTTGGCCGTGCTGGGGCTGGCCCAGGTAGTTCGCCTGGAAGTCGGCAAGCGCCTGACCGGTCGGGTCATAGTCGAACTCGTTGAGGATGAGGATGTCCGGGTTGGCAGCCTGGATGACGGCGGCGATGTTGCGCGCCTGCTCATCGGTGCCGGCAGCCATGTCCGCGGCCAGCTGACCGGCTTTGGGCCGATTGAGCGCGGTGTTGTAAGTAGCAACGGTCACGCCGGTGTCCTGCTTCTGCGCGGTGCTCGATAACCCGGCGTGTGACGACAACTGGCCGGCGATCTCGGGGACAGCCGAGGACAGATCCTCCACGGCTGAGCTGAAGGGGGCAAGAATTGTGGTAACTGCGGCAACAGCCGCGCCAAGTCTCATCATGACGTTCAGACTATGGCACGCGCGGCGTCGGCGCCCGCCCGACATTTTCGAGGTCGTAAATGCCTGCTCTAAGGTGGTAGGCATGGCGAACGACGCAAAGAAGAAATCCGAGGCAGCCAAGGCCGCCCGTAAGGAAGAGCGCCAGGCAAAGCGCGCCCAGCGCACCCAGACGTTGAAGCAGCTGTGGCAGGCCTTCAACA
This sequence comes from Corynebacterium uterequi, assembly GCF_001021065.1. NCBI lineage: Bacteria > Bacillati > Actinomycetota > Actinomycetes > Mycobacteriales > Corynebacteriaceae > Corynebacterium > Corynebacterium uterequi. The sequence continues at coordinate 1,617,336 of NZ_CP011546.1, forward strand.
TGCTGCGCAAGCAGGATAAGATGCTCATCCCGCTCATGCTCATTTGCGTGCTCGGGACCGCGCTCATCATGTTCCTCATCGGGCTGCTCTGGAACGGTCAGTGGTTCATGCTGTTCTCGGGCATTCTGCTCGGCATCGTCCTGGCGATGTTCGTGTTCACCCGGCGTCTTGAGTCGTCGATGTATGACCGCATTGAGGATCAGACCGGCGCCGCCGCATGGGCTCTAGAGAACATGCGCAACTCCATGGGTGTCGTATGGATCACCAAGACGGGGATTGCCGGCACCACCCAGATGGATGTGGTCCACCGGGTGGTGGGAAACCCGGGTGTCGTTCTCGTCGGCGAGGGTTCGCCCCACCGCCTCAAGCCGCTCATGAAGCAGCAGTCCAAGAAGGTCAACCGGCTCGTGGCCGGCGTGCCCATCCACGAGGTGTACGTCGGCGAGGACGAGGCGGCCGGTCAGGTTCCGCTGAAGAAGCTCCAGCGCAGCCTGCTCAAGCTTCCGCGCAACTACGGCAAGGATGAGGTCTACTCCCTGGCGTCCAAGATCGACGCGCTGGACAACGTTCGCGGCGGCCAGGGAGCCGGGGTGCCCAAGGGTCCACTGCCGAAGCAGGCGCGCTCCATGGCGGGGATGAACCGGCGCATGCGCCGCGCCCAAAACCGCGGCCGCTAAACCGCTAAACCGCTAGGAGCGGATCACCACGGTGCCGGTGCCGCGGTCGTGCATGCCGCGGCCATCCGCGTCGACGAGCGCGGCCGGGAGCACGACGGCGGTGAGCAGCGTGCGCACCGCCGCGCGCCATAGTCCCACCTTTGCGCCGGGGACGTCGACGCGAGCCACGCCCATCCCTAGCAGCGCCATCCCGGGGGTGCGGGCGAAGAGCCAGCCACACACGATGCCGAGCAGGATCCACAGGAGATAGCGCAGGGTGGGACCGTCGCCAAGGGCGTCGGTGGTGGAAACGATGATCTGCGCGATGCCCATGCACAGCACCCAGTCGATGGCGACGGCGACGGCCCGCCGACCCACCGAGGCCATGGACCCGGCGCCGCTCTTCGGCAGCCCTAGCTTCTCACCAGGCCACTTCGAGAGGTCTCCGGCCCCGTCTCGCTCGGCCGGGATGTGCGGACCATCCAGCCAGCTCCGCTTCGATTTTTCCATGGTCATGAGCCTACTAGGCGCTCCCAGGTGGCTGGAATCGCCCAATTCGGGGGCCGCTATCGTTCGAGCAATAGAAACTCGCTACACTATAAGAGTTTGCATCTTCGACAGCGACAGTAGATCCCCAACCACAGGAGCTAAAGCCGTGGCCTTTGAGACCATCCAAGACATCGTCGAATTTATCGACAAAGAAGACATCAAATTCGTCGATGTGCGCTTCACCGACGTCCCCGGCCAGGAGCACCACTTCTCCATCCCGGCGAGCGAGTTCACCGTCGAAGCCGCCGCGGAAGGCCTGGCGTTCGACGGCTCATCCATCCGCGGGTTCACCACCATCGACGAGTCGGACATGACCCTGCTGCCCGACGTGGACTCGGCCTATGTCGACCCGTTCCGCACCGCCAAGACGCTCAACATTCAGTTCAGCGTCAACGATCCTTTCACGCACGAGGCGTTCTCGCGCGATCCGCGCAACGTCGCCAAGAAGGCCGAGGAGTACCTGGCCGCCACGGGCATCGCCGATTCAGCCTCCTTTGGCATGGAAGCGGAGTTCTACCTCTTTGACTCGGTGTCCTACAACACCGACGTTCACGAATCCTTCTACCGCGTGGACTCCAACGAGGGCTGGTGGAACCGGGGGCTTGCTACCAACCTGGACGGCACCCCGAACACCGGCTTCAAGACCCGGGTCAAGGGAGGCTACTTCCCCACCGCACCGGTAGACCAAAGCGTTGAGGTCCGCGATGCCATGGTCGCCCGCCTGGAGGCGGCCGGCTTCGTCATCGAGCGCTTCCACCACGAGGTGGGCACCGGCGGCCAGCAGGAGATCAACTACCGCTTCGACACGCTGCGCCGCGCAGCGGACATGCTCCAGACCTTCAAGTACATCATCAAGAACACGGCAGCCGAATACGGCAAATCCGCCACGTTCATGCCCAAGCCGCTGGCCGGCGACAATGGCTCCGGTATGCACGCCCACATGTCCCTGTGGGCCGACGGCAAGCCGCTGTTCTACGACGAGTCCGGCTACGGCGGACTCTCCGACACGGCCCGCTACTACATCGGCGGCCTGCTCCACCACGCTCCGGCAGTCCTGGCGTTTACCAACCCGACGCTGAACTCCTACCACCGCCTGGTGCCCGGATTCGAAGCCCCGATCAACCTCGTGTACTCCCAGCGCAACCGTTCCGCCGCCATTCGCATCCCCATCACGGGTGCCAACCCGAAGGCCAAGCGCGTTGAGTTCCGCGCACCGGACCCCTCGGGCAACCCGTACCTGGGCATGGCCGCCATGCTCATGGCCGGCATCGACGGCATCAAGAACCGCATCGAGCCGCACGCCCCGGTGGACAAGGACCTCTACGAGCTGCCGCCGGAGGAGGCCAAGTCCATCCCGCAGGCTCCGACCTCTCTGGAGGCCGCCATCGAGGCACTGCGCGCTGACAATGAGTTCCTCCTGGAAGGCGATGTCTTCACCGAGGATCTCATCGAGACCTACATCAACCTCAAGATCGACACCGAGATCATGCCGACGCGCCTTCGCCCGACGCCGCTTGAGTTCGAGATGTACTACGACTGCTAGATTCTCCGGGGATTTCGGACTACCGACCTCGATTGTTCGGAAAACCCGGCACAAAGAACGCCGCCCACCTCCCCCACCGGGAGATGGGCAGTTTCTGCTTTTGGGACACCGTTTTCGCGCCCCGCCGGCCGGTTCCGTGCCGCATAATCGGCCCGAAAACGCGGCCCCGGAAGCACCCGTAGACCGTGCCCGAAACGGGGACGGTCGAAGCTTCGTTTACGCGGCCAACGGCGGCGCATTGGGCACCGCAGCGGCCTCATCGAACCCGCTTTCGTGGCGCGGTATCGGCGACGGCGGAACCGGTGCGCCGCCGGTTGTCCCACCGCGGCCGTCGTCGCCGCGCCAGCCGTCGAGCATGGCGACGACACCGGCGTCATCGACGATGCGGGCGGCACGCGCGATGCGCGCTCCATCGACGCGGTCGATCATCACCGGGTCCATGTCGGTTCACCTCCTCCCATTGCCGGTGCGCGCGGCCTACTTCACGACCGACAGACGTGCGCCGGTCGTGCCGTCCGGGCGGCGGCGCAGCCATTGCCGTACTTCCAGCGCCGTGTGGCCGGGGACGTTGTTCGTCCACCGCTCGAAGTGCTTGAGGCTGGACAGGCCGGCGGCCTCGGTCAGTGCGGTGGCGGGAATCTCGGCGTAGATGTGGCCGACGATCCATGTCGTGCGCATGCGCCGGATATCGGGCCGAAACCCGGCCACCGGCGTGGTCTCCTTGAGCAGGTTGTGGACCGCCGAGGTCGAGTCGGTGGGACGGCCGGGCAGGAACACGCGGTCATCGGGACCGAGCCCGGCGATCTCGGCGCGCAGGGTATCCTCCCAGCGCGAGCACGGGCACGTCGCGCAGACCCGCGTCCCGGTAGCCGGACGGCCGGACGATGATGCCGTCGTCGCCGTCGTCGAACACGTTGCGCACCCGCAGCGTGCCCATCTCCCCCGCACGCAGGCCCGCGCCGAGTCCCAGGGCGAGCACCAGCGAGCAGGCGTGGCGGCGATGGGCCGTAGGCTGCCCGAACGCCCAGTCCCGGAACAGCGCGAGCTCGGCGTCGGTGTAGGGAGCCAGCGGCACCTGGTAGCCGTACTGGGGACCCTCGGCGGGACCGTTCCAGACGGGGTTGGACGTGCGGGCCATGCGCAGCAGGATCGACCGCGAGCGGCCGCGCGTGCGCTGCGACAGATCGGACAGTTCGTGGGCGACGAACATCTCGATCAACTCGTGATCGAGCACATGCGTCGCATCGAGCGGGTGACCGTGGACGATGTGAACCCACTCGGCCAGCCGGGCCAGCAGGCCGGTGGCGTTGCGCACGGCCACAAGTGAGTCGTCGTCGGTGTAGGACTCGGCGACGGTGGCGCGGATGAAGCCGGACACGACCGCCCACCGGTCGACGGTGATTTTCCTCGGTTCGTAGGTGGCGATGAGGTCCATGGCGGACTCCGTTTTTCGACAGGCGCCCGCTGCCGTTCCCCCATAGTGACGTGCGTCCATCGGAGGATTTGAGCCGCGAGCGCGGTTCTTTATTTCACCGACGACTATGACATTCGTCGCGGATTTGCGGTTCTTTCTTTCACCGTCCGGTGGCGTTACACCCGCCCCCACCTGCGGTTTCGTTGTCCCCGGGGGTACATTTTCAGCATGTCCCGCGCTTCGAGAACGCCGCCGCGCCAGCGGTACCACGGTTGGCCCAACAACCGCGTCGGCGATCCCATCTACGAGCGACTGCGCCTGTTCGTCGCCGGTCTCGACGAGTTCATCACCGCCGAGATCGACGCCGGTCGCGTCGTGTCGCGCCGCGCCTTCGCCGAGGCCGCGGGCCTTCCGCATTCGACGCTGACCAAGCTCATCAACGGCGACGCCGTCCCCGACGGGCTGACCATCGCCGCGTTGGAGGTCGCGTGCGGGAAGTCCCTGTGGCCGTCGCATCATCGCGCGGAGTCCAGCCTCAAGGGCGAGTGACCCTTTTCGGGGGTTTTCCTTCATGCTTCCAGCGTGAGCGCCGCGAATCCCAAAGCGGTAACGGGCTGGACAAATGGTTTTTTCTTTCACCAATGCAGGTCACATGGCCTGTCCCCGCTTTGGGGCGGGTGAGGTTACCAGGTTGGGCGTGCGGGGAATCGCAACCGTAGGATTAGTGAGACATTTGCCTTTGAGCCCAGGAGAACTACGTGGCCCCGACCCAGGCGCAGCTCGACCACGCCCGCAAGACCACCTACACCGCCGTGTGGGACACCGCAGACAAGTATTTGCGCAACGTGGTCGAGCCGGAGGAGTACGGCGACTTCATCATTCCTTTCGTCGTCCTCCGCCGCCTTGAGTGCATCCTCGCCGACTCGAAGCCGGAGGTTCTCGCGCTCATTGCCGAGCGGACCAAGGACGGCACTGTCGAGGTGTCGCCGACCCTGATGGACCTGTGGATTCGCACCTCTTTCGGGCTGCACTTCTACAACACGTCGCCGCTCGACCTGACCACCATCGGCGGCACTGACGATTCGGTGGCCGAGTCGCTCAACGCGTACGTCGCCGCGTTCTCCTCGTCGATCTCCGACATCTGGGACTCGTTCAAGTTCAACGACAAGGTCGCCACGCTGGCCCGCGCAGGACGCCTCTACGGCGTGGTCAATCACTTCGCGGGCATCGACCTGCACCCCGACACGATGCCCGACACCGCCATGGGGTTACCCTCGAGTAGTGGACACCTGATAAGGATGGGCCACAGGCCTGTCAGGAAGGATGTCTGTCACTATGGCAACGAGGAAGACCTACACCCCGGAATACCGGCGCGAAGCCGCCCGATTGGTTCTTGATACCGGCCGCCCGATCTCGGTGGTAGCCAAGGAACTCAACATCAACGCCTCCCTGTTGAGCCGGTGGGTGAAGAAAGAACGCCAGCCCAGCGACCCAGCCACACACCAGGCTGAGGTACTCGACGCCGACGAACGCGCAGAACTGCTACGCCTGCGTAAACAGGTCGCCGAGCTCAAGCTTGATAACGAGTTTTTGGGAAAAGCAGCAGCCTTCTTCGCGTCGAAGCAACAAAAGTAGAACGCTTCCAGCTGATGGCGCAGGAGAAGGCCAACTACAGCATCTGCCGCATGGCCAGGCTTTTGCAGGTCTCCCGCTCGGGCTACTACAAGTGGGCGAGCCAGCAAAGGCTCAAAGCTGCCGGTGATGACCCTCGTGACATGCAGCGCGCCGCGCTTGATGCCAGCGTGCTGAGGTCCTGGACCCAGTCCCACCAGACCTACGGAGCACCGCGGATCACCGCTGATCTACGTGGCATGGGCCTGGTGGTGGATAAGAAAACGGTAGCCAAGTCGATGCGCAGGCTGGGCATTGAAGGCATCTCACCGCGATCGTGGACTCCGGCTCGGCGAGTACCCGGTGTAGCACGGCACCAGATCCCAGATCGGGTGGAACGAGTCTTTGACACCGGGGAACTGAATAAGGTGTGGATCTCCGATATCACGTATCTGCGTACCGGGGAGGGTTGGCTGTATCTGTGTGCGGTCCGTGATGGGTGTTCTCGCCGGGTCTTAGGGTGGGCGATGGACGCGCACCAGAGCACTGACCTGGTGGAACGGGCCCTTCGGATGGCGCACACCTTGCGTGGCGAGGTGGCTGAGGGTGTGGTGTTTCACGCTGATCGTGGCACGCAGTTCACCAGTGATCAGCTGTACCGTGTGTGCCAGGAACTCGGGATCGCTCAGTCGGTGGGACGTACTGGGGTGTGTTTTGATAACGCGATGGCTGAATCGTTTTGGGCGACGCTAAAAACGGAGTTCTACCAGCGGCGACGGTGGCGTACCCGGGATCAAGCTCGTCGTGCGGTGGCGGGTTGGATCGAGGGGTTTTACAACCGGCAACGGCGTCATTCGTCGTTGGGTGGTCTCCCACCTGTCAGTTTCGAAAATAATTACCACTTGGAGAAGGAGTCGGCCTCAGGCCGCGCTGCTTAATCGAACTGTCCACGATTTGCGGGCAACCCCAGCCATGGGCGATTTGTTCGAGGACGTCATGTACCGGGCGTTCAACACCAAGGGAAAGAGCGCCGGTGCGTTCTACACCCCGCGCGATGCCATCGAACTGATGGTGAGCATCCTGCTGTCCTCCGACGACGAAGGACTGCAGGGGGCGGCACCGTCGCGCACGATCTACGATCCGGCCGCCGGTACCGGCGGCATGCTTCTGGTGGCGAAGCGTGCGCTTGAAGAATTGAACGCAAATATGCAGGTGTCCCTGCATGGCCAGGAACTGATGGACTTCTCCTACGGCATCGGCAAGGCCGACCTGCTCATTCAGGGCGGAAAGCCCGATTCGATCCGTCACGGCAACACACTGTCCGACGACAAGTACGCCGGGCAGACCTTCGACTACATCATCACCAACCCGCCGTACGGCTCCGACTGGTCGGCAGACTACGCCGCGGTCGTCGAGGAGGCCGGCATCGAAGGCTCGCGATTCTCCCACGGACTTCCGTCCAAGTCGGACGGCCAGATGCTGTTCCTGTCGCACGTCGCGCACAAGCTCACCCCGGCCCACGGGGAAACCGGTGGCGGTCGCGCCGGCGTGGTCATGAATGGGTCGCCCTTGTTCACGGGTGCGCCTGGGTCCGGGCCGGATTCGATTCGCCGGTGGTTGCTTAACGACGACCTCGTCGACGCCATCATCGCCCTGCCCACGGACATGTTCTACGGCACCGGCATCGCCACCTACATCTGGATTCTCGACACGAACAAGGAACCGCGCCGCCGAGGAAAGGTTCAGCTGATCGACGCCACCGCCAAGTGGGAACCCATGCGCAAGGGCATGGGCATGAAGCGCCGGGAACTGACCCCGGAAAAGCGCCTCGAGATTGCCGACGCCTACGCGGCCTTCGAGGATTCGGACATCTCCCGCATCCTCACCCCCGACGACCTGGGCTTCCGCGACGTCCCGGTCTACCGGCAGCGTCGTCTGGCGGTTCAGGTCACCGACGAGGCCGTCACTGCCGCGATGAACCACCGCTCGGCGACGCCGGAGCATGAGGCGGTCATCTGGGCCGTGGACGGCACCGAGTACAACGACCTGCCGAACTCGCTCAAGTTCGAGGCGACGAAGGCCAAGCTCAAAATGCCGGTGGGCCTCATCGACGCGATCATGGCGGCCGTGGGCGTCGATGATCCGGACGCCCCACCGTCGGTCGACCGCAAGGGCAACCCGGTGATCGTTCCCGGGTCTGACATGGTCGAACGCATCCCGCTGACCGAGGACGTCGACGAGCATATGGCCCGCGAGGTACTGCCGTTTGCCCCGGAGGCGATTTGGGACCGCGACAAAGAGAAGATCGGCTATGAGATTCCCTTCACCCGCATCTTCTACGTGCCCGAACCCGTCCGGTCACTGGAGGAGATCGACGCCGACGTCGCGAAAGTGATGGACGAGCTGGCCGCGATGTTCAAGGAGGTGCGAGAGTGAACGCTGAATACGCACGTCCTTCTTGCCATGGCTGGCAATATGCGCCTTTGGGGGCGGTAGGGATCGTTACTCTCGGAAAGATGCTCAGCCCGTCCCCGAAGTCACCCTCGGACTCGACACGGCCATACCTCCGCGCTGCGCACATTCAACCGCAAGGCCGACTCGATTTCGACGTTACAGAGAAGACAATGTGGTTCTCAGAAGCCGAGGTTGATAGCCTTGACCTACAAGAGGGAGATATTGTCATCGTTGAAGGCGGCGCAGGATACGGCCGCTCAGCACTTATCAACAAACCCCTTGACGGTTGGGGATTTCAGAACTCCATCGTTCGAGTTCGCCCCAACATAAGGAAAGGTCATTCGCCTTACATTCGCTATGCACTGCAGCTCGGATACGATTCGAAAATGATCGAACTCGAATGCTTTACCGCGACGCTTCCGCATTTCACCGCCGAAAAGGTCAGCCGTTTCCGAATCCCCCTCCCCGACCTCCCCACGCAGCGCCGCATCGCCGACTACCTGGACCGCGAGACCGCACAGATTGGCGCGATGGCCGAAGCGCTCGATGGGCTCGTGGCGCGGCTTGAGGAGCGGCGACGAGGGCTGTTCAAAACTGCCACAGGAGACACGAGGCAAGCTTCACTTGCAGTTATTTCGAGAATCACTCTCGGAAAAATGCTCGACGGAAAGAAGAACAAGGGAATACCGACGCCGTATATACGCGCCGCAAACGTAGAGAGGACGGGAAAAATCGACACAGACGACCTGAAGCTAATGAAGGTCACTCCCGCGGAAAACGCAACGTATAGCCTGCGCGCCGACGACATCATAATGGTAGAGGGTGGCGACGCCGGCCGCGTCGGTTACGTTAATCAAGATCTTCCGGGGATCGCATTTCAGAAGACAGTGATGCGCATTAGGTGCCACACTAAATATTCATTTCCGAGGTATGTCTATTACGCTCTCGATGACGCACATAAATCAGGTCGTATAAGTCTGGACTACAGCCTCTCGACGATCCCCCATTTCCCTGCCGAAAAAGCGGCAAGGTTGGAGATTCCCCTCCCTCCCCTCGATGAGCAGCGCCGCATCGCCGCCCACCTCGACGCCGAAACCGCCAAGATCGACGCGATGATCGCCAAGGCCGGCGAGCTCCGCGCCCTGCTCGACGAGCGCCGCAGCGCACTCATCACCGCCACCGTCACCGGACAGCACCCCGTCCCCGAGGAGCCCTAACCCATGACCACCGCCGCCGCCAAGACCCTCGAGTACGGCTTCGAGGACGCCATCTGCCGCCAGCTCGCCGAACGCGGGTGGCTCTACGAACCCGACGCCGGTTCCACCGGGTTCAACCCACGCCTGGCCCTCCACACCGCCGACGCCCTCTGGTGGCTGCGGACCCGCTTCCCCGACGAATACGTCAAGGCCGTCCCCGAACACCTCTCCGAGGTCGAACGCGCCCTGGCCGAAAAGTCCCTCATCGACGGGCTGGTCCGCTCACTGGACCGCAAGCCGGTGGCCGACCGGACCAAGGGCGGCTCCCGCGGCGGCCTCATAGGCACGCTGCGCAACGGCTTCTCCCACAAGTCGATGGCCGTGGGCACCACGGCGACCTTCGACGGCATGGTCTCCTTCCCGCCGGCCAACCCGGTCGTCGGCACCGTCGCCAAGCACGCGGAGATGAATCGGCTGCGCGTCATCCGCCAGGTGCGTTTCGACACGAAGACGAACCAGACCATCGACATCGTGCTGCTCGTCAACGGCGTGCCCGTGGTGACGATGGAGCTGAAAACGGACAACACCCAGACCATCGACGATGCCGAAACCCAATACAAGGTCGACCGCGAACCGTCGCGCACCCGCCCGCTGCTGGCCCCTGGCCGGTGCCTGGTCCACTTCGCCGTGTCCAACTCGGAAGTCCGCATGACCACGAAGTTGGACGGCAAGAACACCCGCTTCCTGCCCTTCAACCAAGGCAACGACGGCCACGCCGGCAACCCGCCGTGTGACGACGGCTCGGAAACGTCTTACCTGTGGCGCGAGGTCCTGGAACGTGACCAGTTCCTGCGCATCCTGCAATCCTTCGCGGTGTGGAAGCCCGGCTCGGGCCGCGGCCGCAAGGCCAGCCCCGGCACGCTCATCTTCCCGCGCTACCACCAGATGCGCGCCGTCGAAGCCGTCACCGCCGACATCGCCGCCAAGGGCGCCGGGAGCCGCTACCTCATCCAGCACTCGGCCGGGTCCGGCAAGACCATGACCATTTCGTGGCTGGCCCACCGGCTGGTACGCCACTACACCGGGACGGCCAAGACTTTCAATTCGGTCATCGTCATCTCCGACCGCACGGTTCTCGACCGCAACCTGCGTGAGGACATCGCGATGCTGCCGGCCTCCAAGGGATTGTTCGTCCCCGTGGGTACGACCGGCGGGGCGAAGTCGCCGGTGCTGGCCCAGGCGTTGGCCGACGGCGGGCACATCATCACCTGCACCCTGCAGACCTTCCCCGAGGTCATCCGGCGCATCGGCGGCGACGACAAACTCGCCGCCCGCAAGTGGTGCGTCATCGCCGACGAGGCCCACTCCTCTCAGACCGGCAGCTCGGCTGCCGCTCTGCGCCGCCTGCTGGCGATGTCCGTGCCCACCGGCGAGGACGACGAGGACATCGACGCCGACGACCTGCTCGCCGCCACCGACGCGGCGGTGTCCACGGCGGCGAACATCACCTTCGTAGCCTTCACCGCCACCCCGAAGGCCAAGACGGTCCGGTTGTTCGGCACGAAGGTCGACGGTGAGGACCGCTGGGTGCCCTTTGACGAGTACACGATGGCCCAGGCTATCGAGGAGGGCTTCATTCTCGACGTCCTGACCAACTACTCGACCTACGACATGTTCATCAAGGTCAAAGACGCCATGGGCCGCGAGGACATGGTCGACAAGGGCGACGTCGTCGGCGAGATCGTCCGTTACGCCAAGGCACATGAAACCTCCATTGCCCAGAAGGTCGCCGTCGTCGTCGAGCATTTCCGCGCCAACGTCGCCCACCTGCTCGGCGGGCAGGCACGGGCAATGGTGGTGACCTCGTCGCGCAAGGAGGCGTACCGCTGGGCGGTGGAGATGTCGAAGTACATCGAGCACAAGGGCTGGGCCGATGAGTTCCAGACGCTCGTTGCATTTTCCGGGTCGCTGTCCGTGCCCGGCGTTGGTGAAGTCACCGAAGTGTCGATGAACGGGCTGTCCGACGTGGAGACCGCGTTTAAGGACAGCGACGCCGATTACCGGGTGCTCCTCGTCGCCTCGAAGTTCCAGACCGGGTTCGACGAGCCGCGCCTGTGCGCCATGTACGTCGACAAGGTCCTCTCCGGCGTTGCCGCTGTACAGACCCTGTCCCGGCTCAATCGCATCTACCCGGGCAAATCCGCGCCGATGGTCGTCGACTTCGTCAACAACCCCGCCGGCATCCTCGACTCGTTCAAGACGTACTACAAGACCGCGGAACTGGCCGGGGAGGTCGACCCCAACGCCCTGTTCGACCTGGCCGATTCCCTCGATGGCGCCGGCTTCTACGACGAAGACGACCTCGACGCCGTAGCCGCGGCCTACACCGCCGACGACGACATCATCGACCACGAAGCGTTCCGCGCGCTCATCTCCCCCATCGTCGACGAATGGTCGTCCCAGATGCGACAGGCCCGCATCGACGACGACGCGGACGCGGTCGGGGCGTTGCTCGACTTCCGCGCCGAACTGCGCACCTACGTCAAGACCTGGGAGTTCCTGTCGCAGATCGTCAACTTCGGGGATACCACCCTGCATAAGCGGGCAATCCTGGCGACGTACCTCATGCGCAACCTCCACGAGGAGGGAAAGTCCATCGTCGACATCAGCGGCGTGGACGTCATCGGCGTGGCGACCAGCCCGGCCGAGGTCGAGGTGAACCTGGGCCTGGCCGACGGACAAGGCGAGCTCGACGTCCCGACGTTTACTGGCGCGTCGGCCGGCGAAGGCACGGCCACGACTGCGGCGTTCAACGAGGCCGTTGATGAGGCCAACGACATCTTGGCCCGCGCCGGCATTCACGTTTCTGATGCGGCGACCCGTGGGTTCGTCTATCGGGTGTGGGGTTCCATTGCGCCCAACGCCTCGGTCGGCGCGCTGGCCGCCGAGAACACGCCCGATCAGATCGCCGCTGCCCCGGCCTTCACCGAGGCCATCGAGGAGGCCATCGTCACGGTGATGGAGGAGGATCGCTCGATTGAGGAGTTCTTCCTGGTCAATCAGGGTTCGATGGACGCGCTGCGTGCTGTCCTGGCGCACCTCGCCCACGCGGCGGCCCGCGAGCCCGCCCGGTCCTAAAGCTCCAACGGCCCGACGTCGGAAGGCGCGGGGGATTTTCCCCGCACCGCGAGGGGATCGGGTTCCCCGGACGTCGGCCCTGCGGCAGGCCAGCAGGTTTTCCGAAAGCCCCTCTCCGTGACCTTCGGGTAACCCTCCCCTAGCACTCACCCCGCCGGCATTTCTTCCGAATGGCTGGCGGGGTGAGTGTATTGGTCGCCTTGACATCCCCTCGCGGCCTGCGATCCGAGCTTTGCGGGCGCCACGAGCCGTGCGGCCCCGGGGATGGTCCATGGTCACTGGTGTGCCGTTAGCCAAATGCTGCAAGCGCTCGCGCCGCTTTCGCGGCCGATTCATAGAGCGGCTCGCGCGCTTTCAGGTGTTAGGACTTGGGACGCAGAATCGGGTGTCCGCTAGCGATGGAGATCCGGTTGAAGGTGTTGATCGTGATGATCGACCATTCCACAGCGGCGAGTTGCTCCTGTGTAAAGACCTCCGAGCCGTGTTCATCGCGGATGTCAACGCTGGCACTGTCCAACACGTGGGTGTTCGCAGCCGGTACGGTCAAAGCCTCGGCAAGGGCAAGGGCGACACGTTCCTCAGCGCTGTAAATATCAGCGTTGCGCCACGACGGTAGCGCCATGATCTTCTCCGGCTTTACGCCTGCCTGCTCAGCGGAAGGAACGTGCACGCTCAAACAGGTAGGGCACCCGTTGAGTTGGGAAACCCGGACATTGACCAGCTCCAGTAAAGCCCGCGGTACTCCCGCCTTCGCCGCGGTTTTACGCACTAGCTTCGCCACAGTGCTCATCGCCTGGTAAATGTCCTCGTTAGTCTTATCGAGGAAGGGACGCGGCTTCTTATCAGCAACCATAAGTGTGTTCCTTGAAACGAGTATGAAGGATAAATCCTCGGCCTACATACCTAGGATTTGGTTGAGGTACGCAATGTCTGCAGGGGTAGGCTTACGGAAACTCCCGCCAGCCTGGACATATTCCTCACCATAGGTGTCCAGGTAGTGCTTAACCACCGGGCAAACGGCAACGACGGTAACCGAGCCTTCCTCCCGGGTGTCCTTCAGAGCTTGATCGACGAGGATACCCGCCAGGCCGCGCCCGCCGTACTCCTTCGGCACCTCCGTATGAAAGAAGATGCGGTCGGTGCCGGAGTCGGCTGGGAGATCAAGATAGTAGGTCTGTCCCACGACGGCGCCTTTCTCCTTGAGGTAGATAGCGTAGGCGGCCGGCGCCGCAGGGTCGGCCTCGGCGGGTGCTGGCAGTTTCACGACGACAACCGCGGCGCCGGCCTTATCTCGTAGGTTCGAGTCCGGGGAGTTGATCCCTTGAGGGGTATTCATGATCGCAGTTCAGACTTTCTAGTAGTAGCGATCAGATCGTACGGAATATGCCATATGGTTGAGGAATAATCCGGCATTTAATCCTTTCGGCGATAATTTTCACCGCCATTTATTCCGTATCTCAATGACATCACTCATAACAACGGTTTGGTACTAGACGATATTCCGCCACCCCCAAGCTGGGCCAGCCGCCTCCGACGCGCTCGCTTGGACCAGGGGCACCCAACTGCCAGGCCACACACATCTGAAGCTATAAAAACACTGCCGGAACCGGCTACACCTGTAGGCGCTCGCGAGGGGTGGCCTAAATCCTTTGGCGCCAACCGGCGCCGCTAACGCCACCGTTGGGTCAAGTTCTAACGGGTGGTGTAGCGGGCCTTTCGTAATCACAGTGGTGAGACAGGCAGCGCCGTGAGCTAACTCGAGACTGTGGTGGCCGGTAGCAGCGCCGATAGCAGCGTGCCCCCATCAAACGTCAGACTCCTGTAGCGGATCCGCTGGGACCAATCGCCATACCGTTGGGCAGGCTCTGCCCCGACCAAACGGACGATAGCGTTACGGCCGGGAAGGATCCCTATGTTGTCGTTACGCCGCCCGAACTCCCGGTTGGGTGGCTGACACTGGGCGCCCCTCGATCTGCCTTCACGAACCTCCAACTACCAGGGCTTCGCTGGCTGGATACCGCCCTGTCTCGGCATCTAGTGAGCGGTTGCGCACCTGCTCGATCATGCGGAATCTATACGGCCACGGAGTCGGCGAGCGAGGCCCGCCTAAGGCCGGTTTTCACCATGGCCACTACCACATTATTGGTGCCATGTCAGCAGTGGTAGTGTGAGAGCGCACAAGAGAAGCCTCCAGAGTTTCCGAGGCCATCGCTACGCCTCGCCGGTGCAGTTTCTAGGAAGGAAATCAATGGTTTCCCAGGTTTATCGGACCCTTGCCGCGATTGTTGGCGCGGTCCTCATCGTTGTGGGTGGCCTCGCCCTATGGGCTGGAGCTTTCGCCGATGACTTCATCGGCGAGCAGATGGCTCAGCAGCAAATCACCATGCCGTCGGAGCAGTCCATCGACGAGCAGGTCAAGGGTGGGATGATCAGCGAAGAGACCGCCGAGGACCTTCGTCCCTTCGCGGACCAGCCCATGAGCAACGGCACGCACGCTCGTGCGTACAGCCAGTACATCAACGATCACATGCAGAGCTCCGCCAAGTTCGCCGGTGTTCCGGAGGAGTACCGCTCCTACAACGGTCTCGGCAAGGTGATCGCGGATAAGGAAGCAGAGCTCAAGGAGGAGCTGGCCAAGGATAACCCGAAGGCCTCCGAAGAAGAGCTCGAGTACTTGATGACCAAGGAGTCGGAGAACCCGAAGACCAAGTACCAGGCGGCCCGCGAGCACGCCGAGCTAAAGAGCCTGGTCAATGACATGTTCTTCGATGGCAACATGCTCAAGGGCACGCTGCTCAACGTCTACGGCTGGGGCCTGGTGGGCTCCATTGCCACCATCGCCGGCTGGGCGCTGCTGATTGTCGGCATCCTCATGGTGGCCGGTGGTCTGCTCCTCGGCCGCAAGCGCGCGGAGAAGTAGCACTACTTCTCCCGGCCTCCTCTTCGCCCCGACCTTCTAAAGGGTCGGGGCGTTTGCGTTACCCGCCTCCGCGCGTTGCTCGCTGAGAGCTCTTGCCATAGCTCAAGTTACCCAGTAATTTACTCCGTAGGTTACCCACTAACCTCCCAGTGAAGGAATCACTACCCGCCATGAGTATCAAGCACTGTCTCCTCGCCCTTCTCTCCGAGGAACCCAGAACCGCTGCCGGGCTCAAACGCGCCTTCGATGACGCTACGGATTCGATCTGGCCACTCAACATCGGCCAAGTCACCCAGACCCTCGCGCGCTTAGAACGCGACGGGCTCATCTCCGGCGCCGGCGAAGTAACCGGCGGAAATGGCCGCCCAACGCCCATCTACACCCCTACCACCGCAGGCCACGACGAGCTGTCCTCCTGGTGGCACAGCCCGACCGCCGCCCAGCGCGCCGACCGCGATGAGCTCGTGTTGAAAATCAGCCTTGCCGCCGTCACGCGAGCCGAACACATCCTCCCGCTGCTCGACATCCAACGGCACGCGACCATGAACCAGCTGCGCGAGCTCAACCGCCAGCTGGGCACCACAGTCACCGCCCACACTCTGTCTATCGAAAAGCGCATCTACGACTTAGAGGCCGAGTCCCGCTGGCTCGATCGCGTCGAAATGCTCATCCACACCACCACCGAGGAGGACCAATGACCACTCCTACCCTGCGACTTCAGGACCTAAAGGTGACGTTCGGCACCGGCCCTCGGGCCGTGACCGCCCTCAACGACGTCACCCTTGAGCTCGCTCCTGGTGAACTCGTGGCGGTCATGGGCCCATCGGGCGTCGGCAAGACGACGCTGCTCAACGCCGCCGCGCTTCTTCTCACGCCCTCCAGCGGCGAGGTCTTCATCGACGGTCAGCCCACCGGCGGTCTCTCCCCCGCCGACGCAGCGGAACTGCGCCGCCGCAAACTCGGCGTGGTGTTCCAACGATATAACCTGCTGTCCACACTCTCTGTCGCCGAGAATGTGGCCCTGCCGCTGGAGCTCGACAACCGTCGGCCGGCCGAATGCCGTGAGCTCGCCCTCGCCGCCTTGGCCGAGGTTGGGCTCGAGGACATCGCAGACCGCTTCCCGGAGAGCATCTCGGGTGGCCAGGCCCAGCGCGCCGCCATTGCGCGGGCACTCATTGGCTCGCGCCAGATCATCTTGGCCGATGAGCCCACCGGCGCCCTCGACAGCGCTACATCTGACACCGTCATGCGTGTCCTGCGCCGTAGGATCACCGACGGGGCGAGCGGCATCATCGTCACCCACGAGCCGCGGCTGGCCGCGTTCGCGGATCGCCTCGTCCTGCTCCGCGACGGCCGACTGAGCGAGGGGCAGCGATGAGAGCTCTTGCTGCCGTCATCCGCCCCAGCGTTCGCGACGCCGTTCGCCACCCGTTGAAGCTTCTCTTTGCTGTGCTGATGGTCGCACTACCCGCGTTCGTCTTAAGCGTCGCGGCGACCATCACGCAGTCGGAAAGCCATCCGAACGTGATGAGCACCGCGCCAGTCGAGGTCCGATTCTCCGGGAACACCTGCGTCCAAAACCCTTATGACTTTGAGTATCGGTGTACCCCCGTGGATCCGGAGGCGAAGCCGACCAGCCAACTCGACAGGCTCCAGCGGGCCCTTCCCGCCGGCTGGACCGCCGAAACCTCGGCCTTCCTATACCCCGAGCTCACCTTCGGCAACGTCAGCATACCGACCACGGTGACGCAGTTGACGCCGGCCGCCCTCGCCGAGCGACTGCCCTTCACCCTGCACGCCGGGGAGATCGTCCTTGCCCACTACGAGGCGGAGACGCTGGGCGTCAGCGTAGGCGACACCGTCACGGCGACCCTCGACGGGCGCAAGCCAGTAGACCTCACCGTGGTGGCCTTAAGCCCCAACATCGAAACGATTGTCGCGGAGCCATCCCTCGTTGATCCCTCACACATCACCACGTCCGAAGACTTCGACGATGAGTTAAGCTTCGGGCTTTTCGGCGGCACCGACCTGACCTACGAAGAGTTCCAGGCCCTCAACAACGCCGGTTTCGCCGTCGTTTTACCCGTAGAGGTCACCGACGCTCCGGGCCTCGACGAGCTGCCACCGGGCGTTCCTCGCTCCGAAAACGCCGCGTGGCCAATCATCTCAGCCGTCGAAACGGTGTTCCTAATGCTGCTCGCGGCGATGATCCCACTGTCCTTCGGCATCGTGCTCACCGCCATCATCATCCCGGTATTCAGCGCGACCGCCGCCAGGCGCGCCCAGGACTTCGCCCTCATGATCTCCCAGGGTGCGCGCCGATGGCACATCCACGTTGCGGTGATGACGTACGGCGTCGTCGTCGGTCTTACCGCGGCCGTCCTGGCCATTCCGAGCGGCACCGCCGTCGGAGTGTGGCGCTTTAACTCCGAGAATCCTGGATGGCCGCCAGCGATTGACTGGTGGGGACTCGTGGGCATCTTCGCCCTCTGCGTAGGCGGGTCGCTCATCGCCTCGCTCCTGCCGGCCTACCTCGCCACCCGGGGCGCCACGAGCGCCACCATCGAGGGCAGCCGGCCGGATCGCCTCCTGCGGTTCCGCGCGCCTATGCTCGTCGGCCCGATTGTAACGATCGCCGCGGTGGCCGGGTTCGCCGTCTCGGCGCTCACACCGGCCTCGACCATCGTCGGAAACCTGTCGCTGGTCCGGTTCTTCCTCGTTGTGCTGGTGCTTTTGGGGCTGCTCGCCTCCGGCCCGCTGGTCGTCTTTGCCCTTTCGCGGTTGACGGCCCGCGCAAAGTTGGCCCCGCGGTTGGCGGCCCGCGAAGCCTCGCGTAACGCGTTGCGCACGGCGCCGGCAGTGTCCGCGGTGATGGCCGTCGCCTTCTTTGCCACGTGGCTTACCGGAGCTGCTGAGACTCTGGCGGTCCGCGACGCGCACACCGTTGGCAGGGTCATCCCGTCGAACGTCCTCGTCGTCGAAGGCGAGCTGAGCGCTGCGCAGCGCGACCTTATATCTGAGCATCTCGGCGAGGTCACCCCCGTTCCACTCACCGGAATCGCGGCGTCCGATGACAACGGTGATCCACAGATCATCAGCGTTCCACAACCGGTGGACCCCGACTACTATCCCCTGGATTCAGGGGCGCTTCTCCTCGGTTCCGCAATCATTGGTACCGATGACGTCGTCAATGCCCTCGCCTTCCCCACAGAACTTGATCGAGAAGGCGCCCGGGCTGCGCTGGACACCGGTGGGATCGTCGTCGCGGAAGGCGCGTCGAATGGCGAGAACACCGTGGAGTTTTATGTCAGCAACGGTGAGCACATGCCGCCGCCACGCAGCGCAGACGCTCCAGTCGCCCCGGTGGGAGCCGCCAACCTGGGCACACCGATCATCTCCGAGGAGCTAGCGCGTGCGCTCGACGCCAAGGTTGTGGACCTCGGCACCGCTTTCATCGCCAGCGAGCCCATCAGCGAAGCTGACTACCGGGCGTTGAAGGCTGCCGGAATCCCCGGCACCACCAGTGCCGCCATCGGTCTGCCCAGCACGATAGTCGGTTTCCTCCTCGCTGCCGTGGTCGCCTTTATCACTATCGTGCTCATGTGGCTGTCCCGCGAGCAGATCCGCGACGATCTCGGTCTCATGGCCGCAGTCGGGGCCTCGCCGTCACTGGGATCGCGGCTCGGGGCGTACTACGGCGCTGGAATCGCCGCGGTAGGCGGGGCCATCGGCTGGCTGGTGGCCACCGCCGCCGGGGCGCTCAACCTGGAGCCCGACGTCGTCGTTAATGAGGTAACGGTATACACGGGCCAGGGCGGATTTTTCCGGCCTGATTGGGCGCTGGCGGTGGGCCTCGTCGTCGTGGCGCCGGCGGCGGCAGCGGTCGCTGGTTGGCTTATGTATCGCCGGCTACCTGCCATTTGCACCACTCGACAGAGGGGAGAATAGTATCACCTTGGTCTAAAACCGGGATTCGTGCTTGGGAGGCATCGATGGTTATCAACGCGGGAAATCCACACCGCCACTACAGCCGTAACCGCATTTTGGCCGTCATGCTCATCGCTTTGTCCATGGCGCTGGTCCAGGTCAGCTCGGTCAACGTCGCGTTGAGCTCGATGCAAAACTCCCTCGGCGCCACCCCGGGCCAGCTGCAATGGGTGCTGTCTGGCTACGCCCTCGCCATCGGCGTGTTCCTCGTTCCTTCGGGGCGCATGGGTGATCTATTTGGCCGCTCGGAGGTGTTCGCCGTTGGGCTCGTCGGCTTCACACTCTTTTCCCTGCTGTGTAGCTTCGCCACCGACGCCACTGCCCTCAACCTGCTGCGCCTGGCCCAGGGGGCGTCGTCGGGCATCCTTTCTCCCCAGATCACCGGCATCGTCCAGCAGTACTTCCGCGGCCAAGCCCGAGCCCGCGCCTATGCGCTCTTCGGTTTTGTCGTGAGCGTGTCCGTCGCTTTCGGCCCCGTCGTCACCGGCGTGCTCATCTCCACCTTCGGCCCAGAGATCGGCTGGCGGCTGTCCTTCGGCCTCAATGTCCCCTTGGGGTTGATCGGCATCATTGCCACGTGGCGTTGGTTACCTTTCGGCGACCGGCCGTCGGCCACCGAGCGAGGCCGGATCGACGTGGATCCGGTGGGGGTGTTGCTCCTGGTCATCGCCGTCGTCGGCATCATGCTGCCCTTCGTCTCCCACAACAACCCATGGATGTGGATCGCGCTGCCGCTGGCGGTCGTTATCGCGGCGGCCTGGATCCTGTGGGAACGGGCGTACCGGGACCGAGGCCACGCCCCCATGGTGGACCTTCGGCTCTTCGAGCTGCACTCTTTCTCCTGGTGTCTGGGCATCTCGGCGCTGCAGTTTTTGAGCATCACCTCGGTGTTCGCCACCGTCGCCATCTACGTCCAAAACGGCCTCGGCTCCTCGGCCATGGCCGCAGCACTCATCGGCCTGCCCAACGCCGTTGCCTCCGCGGTGGCGTCGCTGTGGGCCGGTCGGTATTCGATCTCCCACGGCCGTGGCCTGCAGGTGGCGGCTGTGGCCGCGATGGCGTTGGGGATCGGATCCGCGGCCGTCGTCGTGCTCTTCGTCCCTGCCGGGCTGAGCCTCTGGTGGCTGTCCATCAGCTTCCTCGTCCAGGGAATCGGGCAGGGGGCGATGGGGTCGGTCAACCAGACACAGGCGATGCTCGACGTCCCTGCTTCCCGTGGCGGTGTTGCTGGTGGTGTCACGCAGACGGTCCAGCGGATTACCACTGCCATCGGCAACGCGATGCTCACCGGTGTTCTCTTTGGCGTGGTCGGACAGCGCACCGGGGCGGCCGCCTGGTCGCAGGCGCTCGGTGTCACCTACGGCGTCATCACCGCTGTCATGTGCGCCTGCCTGGTGGCGGCCATCGGCTACTGGCGTCGAGGCGCAGCGACGGTATCAACCGATTGATTTACCCCGCTCGTGGGCTGGGACATTCGCCCACGAAGGCCGCGGACTAGCTTTATGACTCATGATCGACGACGCAGAACTCGCCCGGACTGTGGAGGCAGAGATCGCCCGCTCACTGAACTGGGTGGATGACTTGGTGGGCCAGGAGGTGGCCGCGGTGGAGGACCCGATGCAGCGTTTCCTCCCAGTGATCTTCGCCGCGGTAGCGGCTCTATTCGCACTGTCCACCGCTATTTCGGTGGCCGCCGTGCTGTTTATTTAGGCCACGTTGAAGAGCAAACCCAGGCCATAAGTCACGGCCAACCCGGCGGCGCCGCCGAGGAGCAGGCGCACCGTCGCCCGCGCCGTGGAGCCGCCGGACAGGTGTCCGGAGATGACACCGGTAATGGCCAGAGCCAGCATCGTCACGGCCGTGACAACCAGCCCCGACGCCCCACCGGAGGCCAGAACCGCTGCCGCCAGGGGCAGCACCGCCCCGAGGACGAACGAGGCCGCCGAGGCCCCGGCAGCTACCCACGGATTCGTGAGGTCCTCCTCGTCGATCCCCAGCTCTAGCTGAAGGTGGGCGCTCAACGGATCCGCCTCCGCGATCTCTTTTACCGCCCGGTCAGCAGTGGCGCGCTGCAAACCAAAACCCTCGAGGATCCCCACGAGCTCCTCGTGTTCCTCCCTCGGGAAGTGCAGCAATTCGGCGCGCTCCTTAGCAATCAATTCGCGCTCGGTATCCCGCTGGGAGGACACGGACACGTACTCACCCAGTGCCATAGACACCGCGCCGGCAATGGTGGCGGCGGCTCCCGAGAGCAGGATTGCCCGGGGCGACATGCCGGCAGCAATGACACCGAGGAGAAGCGCGGCTACGGAAATAATGCCGTCGTTGGCGCCGAGCACTCCGGCGCGGAGGGCGTTAGTTTTTTGTGAAACGTTATCTGCGTGGGGTTCGAATTCAAGCTGAGTCGCGACCATGACATCTATTTAAACCGGTAACGAACCCCGCTACAACGAAGTAAAACCTACCCTCACCTGCACATATCCAGCCGAGGCTATCCTTGGTTACCGCTGTCGTTTATGGAATCCGAGGCGCGGAACAAAGGTCTGTGGGTGCTTGCGCTGAGCTACCGCGTCGGCGATGGCCATCCGCATTCGCGGCTTGTCCACCGGAAGGTGGGTGACGGGGAACCATCCCACATCGGTGGACTCATCGTCGCCAACCACCGGGGTATCGTCGCCCACGACGCTCAGCCGCATCACCACGGACAGATACGTGGCCACGTCACCGTTGACGTGGGTGATCGTGTCAGTAGCCCCCACCCCGACGAGCGCCTCCACGGTGGCGGTCAGGCCGGTTTCCTCCGCTACTTCCCGCACCGCGGTGACGTCCGGATCCTCGCCAGGCTCGCTGATTCCGGTCACCGGTGTCCACGCTCCGTTGTCGGATCGGCGCACCAGCAGCACCTCTGGGGCGGCCCACACGGAATCGGTGGTGGAGTCGCGCAGCACGACGGCCGTCACCCCGGGTAACCACAGCGGATCGTGGCCGATCTTGGAACGAATTTCGGTGATGAACTCGGGCACCGGCATGGGGCACTCCTTAGTGACTGGGGGCGGTGGGGACCAACTGGGCGTCGGGCACCACCTCACGGATAGTGTCCAGGATAACGGCCATGGGTACGTAGGCGACCTGGATTCCGGCTGGGTCGTCGCCGGTGCAGGTCCCCCCGGCGGTGATACCTGACACGAGCCCGACGACCACCTGGCGGTCATCGAGCGTACCGACCACCGGGCCACCGGAGTCACCGGTTTGGGCGCACAGCAGCGCGGTGTCGCCCCGCGATAGCAGCTCTTGCCCGGTGCCCGGGTGGGTCATGCGGTAGGGCTGTTCCCGCATCCCCGCTTCGCCGCAGGTCCATCCCGTCGTCGCGCCCACCTTGCACAGGCCGGCCTCGCCGGGACCCTCGTGCAGCAGGGTCTCCCCCAGCGCGCCGGAGGCAGGCGCCATGTAGCTGCCGGCGTCGGTCAGCTTGATAATGCCCACGTCGGCGGCGTACCCATCGGCGCCGGGGTCGTCGAGCCCGGAGTAAATGACCCGGCCGGCTTCGTAGGAGAAGTCGAACTCCGTCCGTGCGTCGGCCGGCCACACCAGTTCGTCCACGTGCCCGCAGTGCGACGCCGTCACCGCATAGCCCTGACCGGCGGCGTCGGTGAAGGTAAACGCCACGGTGCACGTGGTCTTATCGAAGGCGATGCCCGGCACCGGGTACTCCTCGGTGAGGGTGATAATCGTCCCCGGGATCCACGGCGAGTTCGCCGGCACCACTACCTCGTTCGGTGGCGGGGCCGCCGGCGAGCTGGTGGTTGACGGCGACGTCGCCGGCAGCGCAGATCCCCACAGCTCGCCCTGGTGCTGCAAGAAGGCTGCGCTAGCCAGTCCGCCGAGCCCTACGAGCAGGGCGACGGCGCTGAGGCATCCGAGTGGAGCGGGGTGTGGCTTTGTGGGCACGGGCCTAGACGTCGCGCGTGGCCTGGTTATCGACGATGAAGCGCTTGACGGCCTCGGCGTCATTGGGCATGTCGGTCACGTACCGGTCGCCGGACTCAATGCCGGCGAAGCGGGCCGGCGTCTCCGGGAAGGACCCGATGGCCTCGGTGATGGTTTCGGCGAACTTCACCGGCAGGGCGGTCTCCAGAACCACGACGGGGGTGGCCACCTCGTCCAGCAACTCCCGGGCGACGACGACGCCGTCGGCGGTGTGCGGGTCGATGAGATAACCCAGCTCCTCAGAGCGGCGGATCTCGGCGAGCCGGTCGGCGTGGGTGGATTTACCCGCGAGGAAGCCGAAGTCGGCAGCGGTGGCGAAAGCGGCGTCGCCGGCGAGAGAAAAGCCGCCGGCGGGCACCTGGGTACCGAAAAGCTCGGCGATGCGCTCGGGGTCTCGCCCCATGAGGTCGTAGACGAAGCGCTCGAAGTTCGACGGCCGCGAAATGTCCATGGACGGCGACGAGGTCTTCACCGACGCGCCGTTGCCCTTACGCAGGTAGTTTCCGGTGGCGAAGAAGTCATCCATCGCATCGTTTTCGTTGTTGGCGACGATGAGCCGGTCCACGGGAAGGCCCATCTGGCGGGCGACGTGCCCGGCGTACACGTTGCCGAAGTTACCCGTGGGAACGGCGAAGGAGATGCGCTCGTCGTCGCTGTTCGTGGCCCGGAAGTAAAGAGCGAAGTAGTACGCCACCTGTGCCAAGATGCGGGCGAAGTTGATGGAGTTCACCGCGCCAATGGAGTAGGTCTTCTTAAACTCGGCGTCGGAGTTGACCGCCTTGACCACGTCCTGACAATCGTCGAAGGTGCCGTCGAGGGCAATGTTGTGGATATTGGCGTCATCCAGCGAAAACATCTGTGCCTGCTGGAAGGGCGTCATCCGCCCCGCCGGAGTGAGCATGAACACGGAAATATTGTCCCGACCGCGCATGGCGTACTCCGCCGAGGAACCGGTGTCGCCGGACGTGGCGCCAAGGATGTTCATCGTCGCGCCGCGGCGAGTGAGCTCATATTCGAAGAGCTCGCCCAGCAACTGCATGGCCATGTCCTTAAACGCAGCGGTCGGCCCGGCGGAGATGTGGCCGATGAGCAGGCGCTCGTCGTACCTGCTCACGGAGACGATCTCCTCGGTGCCGAAGGCCTCCGCGGTGTAGGCGCGGGCGGCCAGTTCGGCGAGAGTGTCGGCCGGGATGTCGTCAATGTACAGGGCCAGGATCTCCGCCACGAGGGCCGCATACCCCCGCTTAGCGAGGATGTCGCGCAGCTCCCCCAGGCGATCGGTGACGTCCGGGTAGGCGGCTGGGAGGAACAACCCACCGTCGGCAGCCAAGCCGGACATGAGGATATCCGTAAATTTACACGGCTGAGCTGAGCGGTCGCGCGTCGAAATGTAATCCATGAGCTACGAGTGTAGCGCCCGCCCTCTTGCGCACTAGCCGTCGATGACAAAGCGGACAACGTCCTCGGGGGCGTCGAGGAATTCCCGCATGGCCGCCACGGATTCCACCTCGTCGAAAGCGACGGGCACCAAGCCGGCCTCGGTGATCTCCAGCACCGTGGCGCCCGGCAGAGCGGGCAAGACCGGAGAATGGGTGCAGATGAGAAACTGGGCGCCGAGCTCGGCAGCCTGGGCGATCTCGGCGAGCAGCGCCAATTGGCGGACCACGGACAGGCCAGCCTCGGGCTCGTCGAGCAAATAGATGCCTTCGCCTCGGATGTACTCGCCCAGCAGGTCGAGCACCGCCTCCCCGTGAGAGCGGCGCCGGACGTCGTGCGTAAGTTCGGTGCGCCCGGCGCGCCCGACGGCGCTTTCGGCGTAGAAGGCGAGGTCAAGATGCGTCTCCGACCGCAGGTAGAACCCACCCACCACGTCCGGGCGGCGCAGCCTGGCCCGCAGCAGGAAGGACAGAGCAGATTCAGTTCCGGTGCCGGCTCGCTGCGTTGTGCCGTCGAAGCCGCCGCGTGGGCCGCCGACGCCGTCGAAGCCCAGTTTCAAGGCGATGGCCTCTAAAAGGGTGGATTTTCCCGAGCCGTTGTCGCCGGTGAGGATCGTCACGCGGCTGGTGAACGCAAGCCCGGCGCCGCGGGCCAGTGCGCGCACGGCAGGCAATGCGGCAACGTAGGGTTCCAACTTACCGCGCTCAACCGCGTCCGCCAGCGCACTGATTCCACTCACCGAGACCCGCTGCAACGGCAACGGGCGAGGCGGCATCACCGGCGCCACTCGTTAGGAGCGGTTCTCGCCCAGCAGGTGGGCGATGAACTTCAGCGCGGCGTCGGCGCCGACCTCCTGGCCGCGAGCCGGCGGCTGCGGCTGAGCCTCGGAGGGCGTCGGCGCCGAGGCGGGGTGGGAGCTGGTGGCGGGGCCTTCGACGCTCACCACTAAGTCGCTGCCGTCCAGGGCGACTTGGGTGGTGGTGGAGGCGCCGGCGACGCGGGCGGCGGCAACAACGGCTTCCAGGTCGGCGAAGGTGGCGTTGGCTAGGTCTACTCGCAACATGACGGCCATGGCTGGTGATCCTTTCGTGTTTAGTGTTCGTACTCGTGGGAGGCGGATTCTCCCCAGAACACTTCGTCCACCACGTTACGTGCGCGGCGGGTGAGTTTGAGGTAGTTGTCCAAGAAGTCGGCATACTTCGACGCACCCCAGCCGGCGGCACCTGAGACTTTGGCCAGTTCGGGGCCGGGCTGCGGGAGCTGGTCCTTGCGCTTGCCGCGCACGAGGACGATGGCGTTGCGGGCCCGGGTGGCCAGCAGCCATGCGTCGCTGAGCGTGTGTACCTGCGCCGCTGAGATGACGGCCGGGTCATCGTGTTCGGCCAGGGCCGCCAGGGCGTCGAGGGTGGAAGTGGTGTGCAGACCGGGGATTTCGTGGGCGTGTTCCAGCGTAATCAGCTGGACTGTCCACTCGATGTCCGTCAACGCCCCACGCCCGAGCTTGGTGTGCGTAGCGCGGTCGGCGCCGCGCGGCAGACGCTCGTTATCCACCCGGGCCTTCATCCGGCGGACGTCGCGCACCTGCTGCGCGCTCGCCCCGCGCGCTGGGTATCGCAGGGGGTCGATGGCGCGCAGGAAGCGCTGGCCCACCTCTTCGTCGCCGGCGGCGTGGGCGGCGCGTTGCAGGGCCTGGATCTCCCAGGTCTCGCCCCACTGTTGGTAGTAGCGCTCATAACTGGCGATCGTGCGCACGATAGGCCCTGAGCGGCCTTCGGGACGCAGCCCGAGGTCGACGTCCAGAGCCGGATCATCCGAAGGTGTGGACAGTCGCTTACGCATCCGTTCGATGACCCCGATGGCCCACGCCACGGCGTCGCTGTCCGCCACGCCCTCAGCGGGTTCCGCCACCACCATGACGTCGGCGTCGGAACCGTAGCCCAGCTCGCGCCCGCCGAGCCGGCCCATGCCGATCACCGCGATGCGCGCCGGGGGGTGGGAGTACTCCCCGCTGTCCAGGCTGGCGCGCACCTCTGCCCGCAATGCGGCCTCGAGCACCGCCAGCCATACAACGGAGAGCTCCTCGCAGACCTGGGCGGTGTCCATGAACCCCAACAGGTCCGCGGAGGCGATGCGGGCGAGCTCCAGGCGCCGCAGCTCCCGGGCGCGGCTCACGGCCTTATCCGGGTCCTTGTGTCGCTTCGACGCCGCGATGAGCGCCCGGTACACCCACTGCGCCTCGTTCTGCAGCAGCTTCGGGCCCGTCGCACCGTCGGAGAACTGCTTGATGGCGTCCGGGGCGGAGATGAGCAGATCGGCCGTGTACGGGCTGGTCCCCAGGATGAACATGAGCCGCTGGGCGACAACGCCTTCGTCGCGGAGCATCCGCAGGAACCACGTCCGGTCAAAGGCCGCCTCGCTGAGTTTGCGGTAGTTGAGCAGGCCCGCATCCGGGTCCGCCGTTGACGCCAGGTACTCCATGAGCGTCGGCAGCAGAATGGCCTGCAGCTTCGCCTTCCGGGAATTGCCCGACGCCAGCGCCGTGAGGTGCTCGAAGGCCCGGTCCGGGAAACGGTAGCCCAGCGCTGCGAGCTGATTCTGGGCGGCGGCCTGGGACAGGCGGAGCTCGGCGACGCTCATGGTCACCACGGAGTTGAGCAGCGGGCGGTAGAACAGCTGCTTGTGGAGACCGGACACCTGGCGGTGGAGGGCTTTGAGGTCGCGGTAGAGGTGCTCCACGGCGGAGGCGTCCGGATCGGGCCGGTACCCCGAGGCGTTGGCCAGCCACTCCCAGGCCTTGTGGTCCTCGTCCTCCGGCAGAGCATGAGTGCGCCGCAGCCGTGTGAGCTGCAACCGGTGTTCCAACAGGCGCAGCTGCTCGTAGGCGCGGATGAGCGCCTGGCCGTCCTCGCGGCCGACGTAGCCGCCGTTGATGAGCGTGCCCAGCGCCTCGGTGGTGGGGCGCACGCGCAGGGACTCGTCGGAGCGGCCGTGGACCAGTTGGAGCAGCTGGACGGCGAACTCGACGTCGCGCAGCCCGCCTCGGCCCAGTTTGAGCTCCCGGTGGCGTAGCTCCGCCGGGACGTTGTCCACTACCCGGGTGCGCATGGCCTGGACGTCCTCCACGAAGGATTCCCGCTGGGAGGCGGCCCACACCAGCGGGGCTAGCTGCTCGACGTAGTCTGCGCCAAGGTTGAGGTCCCCCGTCATCGGCCGCGCTTTGAGCAGTGCCTGGAACTCCCAGGTCTGGGCCCACCGGCGGTAGTAGGCGACGTGGGAGTCCAGGGTGCGGGTCAGCGCCCCGGAACGCCCCTCGGGCCGGAGGTTGGCGTCGACCTCGAAGAAGCACGCAGAGCCCAGCCGCATAAGCTCCGAGGCGACCCTCGTGATCCGCGAGGTGACCGGCTCGGAGACGAAGACGACGTCGACGTCGGAAATGTAATTGAGCTCGGTGGCGCCGCATTTGCCCAAGGCGAGAACGGCCAATCGGGAATCGGGGGTGTCGTCGCCATACACGCTGCGCACGGCGACGGCCAGCGCCGCGGTGAGCGCCGCGTCGGCCAACGCGCTGAGCAGGCTGGTCACCTTGGGGTAGCCGAGCATCGGCTCGTTGGCGCCGTAGCCACGCCGGGAGGCGAAGGTCCCCGCCAGGTCGGCGGCGGCAATGCGCATGAGCAGCGTCCGGTAGGTCCGCTTGAGCGCGGCCTGAGCCGCCTGGCCGGTGATCGCCGCCCGGTAGGTACCCGGGGTGCTCAGCTCGGTGGAGGCGGAAGCGTCGCAGGGTTGGGCGTCGACGGCGCCGAGCAGGGAGCGCATGAGCTCCTCGGGCTCGGGGATCGCCTCGGCGAGGAGGCGCCACTGTCCGGGATTGGCCACGAGGTGATCCCCGAGAGCCGTCGAGCCTCCGAGCAGCGCCAACAGCCGTACCCGCAGCGTCTCGTCGGCGCGTAGGGCGGCGTCGAAATCATCACGGTCGGTGCCGAGCGCCTCGCTGAGCCGGCGCATCGTGTTGAGCGCGAGGTCGGGGTCCCCCGCGCCGGCGAGGGTCCACAACAACGGTAGGGAGTCGAGATTATCCCATCCCAGCCAGGCTAAGTCCTCGGCGGCGTGGGCGCCGGAGAGCCGCAGCTGGGCGGTGGAGGGCACGGTGCGACGAATGCGGGCGGCCATGGTGCTACAGCTCCAGGGTGGATCGGATTTCGAAGGGGGTGATCTGGTCCGTGTACGCGTGCCACTCATTCCACTTCGACCGGAGGAAGAACTCGAAGACGTGCTCGCCTAAGACCTCCGCGAGGAACTCGGATTTCTCCATGTAGCGCAGGGCCTCGTCGAGCCCGCGCGGCAGGTCCCGGTAGCCCATGGCCCGGCGTTCCCGGCGGGTGAGTAAGGTGACGTCCTCCTCCGCCGGGTCATCGAGGTCAAAGCCCTCGGCAATGCCACGCAGGCCCGCCGCCAGCACCACCGCGTACCCGAGGTAGGGGTTCGTGCCGGAATCGAGCGAGCGGAGCTCCACCCGGCGCGACGCCGCCTTGTGCAGGCGGTAGGTAGGAATGCGGATAAGGGCGGAGCGGTTGGACACGCCCCAGGTGATAGCCGTCGGCGCCTCGTTGCCGAATTGCAGCCGCTTGTACGAGTTCACCCACTGGTTCGTCACCGCCGAAATCTCGTTGGCGTAATGCAGGATGCCGGCGATGAAGCCCCGCGCGGTGGCGGAGAGCGAATATTCATCGTCCGGGTCGTGGAAGGCGTTGGACTCGCCTTCGAAGAGGGAGAAGTGGGTGTGCATGGCGGAGCCGGCGTACTCCCGAAAGGGCTTGGGCATGAACGTGGCGCGCACCCCGTTGCGCTGGGCGACGGTCTTCAGCAGGTAGCGGAAGGACATGATGTTGTCGGCCATGGTGAGGACGTCGGCGTGGCGCAAGTCGATCTCCTGCTGCCCCGGGGAGGTTTCGTGGTGCGAAAACTCGGTGGCGATGCCCATGTGTTCGAGGGCTTGCATGGCCTCCCGCCGGAATTTCGGGACCACGGAGTGGGCCGCCTGGTCAAAGTAGCCGCCGTGGTCCGTGGGGGTCATGGCGAAGGGGAAGCCGTCGTCGTTGACGATGTAGAACTCGATCTCCGGCGAGACCTGGCAGGTAAAGCCCTCGTCAGCGGCCGCTTTGACCTGGCGGCGCAGGATGTTGCGGGGATCGGCCATGGAGGGGGTGCCGTCGGGCATGACGATGTCGCAGAACATCCGCGCGGTGCGCAGGTCGGGTTCGTCGTCGTCGAAGGGCATGATTTGGAACGTCGACGGGTCCGGCAGCAGCAGCGTGTCCGATTCCGACACCCGGGAGAAGCCTTCGATAGCGGAGCCGTCGAAGCCTGCACCCTCCTCGAAGGCGCCTTCGAGCTCGCCCGGCGACATCATCACGGCTTTGAGCTGACCGGCAATGTCCGTGAACCAGAGGCGAATGAATCGTATTCCGCGTTCCTCGACGGCGTTGAGGACGAACTCGTGTTGGCTGTTCATACGCTCCGATTCTACGGAGCCTCGCAGCGGCCATCGTCCTCCTACGCCCGGCGCGGCGTCGGTAGTCTGGGCCTAAAGAAGGCGTGACGAGTGTGAAAGGTTTTGCTGACATGGCGATTGAGAAGTTCCTTGAGGTGGAGGCGAAGTTCGCCGTCGACGGCACCACCGTAGTCCCCGAGCTCACCCAGCTTCCCGGCGTCCACGCCGTCGCGGGAACGCAGGTCCACCACCTTTCCGCCATTTATTACGACACCGCCGATCTCCGCCTCACCCGGGCGAAGGTGACGTTGCGCCGGCGAAGCGGCGGCAAGGACGACGGCTGGCACCTCAAGCTTCCCGGCGACGGCGGCCGCCTAGAGCTCAGCGCCGAGCTCGCTCCCCCCACGCAGGGGCAGTATGAGGTGCCGGAGGAGTTGCTCAGCCAGGTGAGGGCCCTGGTTCGCGACGAAGAGCTCATTCCCATCGCGCAGGTGGACAATGAGCGCACCGAGTCCCTGCTCGTCGGGGAGGATGGCACGGGCGTTGCGGAGTTCTGCGATGACCGGGTCACCGCCTGGTCGCTGCTTCCGGGTGGGACGCAGAAGCAGTGGCGGGAGTGGGAGCTGGAGCTGTCCGGTGGCGTCGCCGGCACGGAGACTGGTGCGGAGGTGCTGGCAGCGGCGACCACGGTGCTCATCGGGGCTGGGGCGCGTAAGTCCGCCTCCCCGTCGAAGCTGGTGGCCGCCCTGGGGGACTCGCTGGCCGAGGCTCCCCTGCCCACTTACCTCAGCGTCGATCCCGACCCGGAGACCGCGGCCGGGGCCGTCGTCCTCGCGCTCATGGCCAACCGGGCCAAGCTCGTCGCCTACGACCCCAAGGTGCGCCGCGATGAATGGGACTCGGTGCATCAGATGCGGGTGGCGACCCGGGAGCTGCGCTCGCATCTGCAGACCTTCGACGGCATCGTCGCCGGCGAGCAGGTGGATCATTTGCTCAGCGAGCTCAAGGTGCTGGCCGGGATGCTCGGCTCCGCGCGCGACGCCGAGGTGGTCGCCGAACGTTTCGAGTGGCTCATCAGCAGCGAGGACTCCGGGCTCATCAGCGCCGAGGATCAGGCGCGGATCATGTCCACCATCGAGGAGGAGTACCAGCGAGCCCACCGGCGCATCGTTCGCGCCCTCGACTCGGACCGGTACCTGGAGCTGCTCGACGCCCTCGACGAGCTGCTCGCCCACCCGCCGGTGGCGGTGAAGGACGAAACCGAGTCCATCACGGCCGTGATGGAGTCCCACCTTGACGAGGCCTACCGAAAGCTGGTCAAGCGCCACAAGAAGGCGGTGGCGAATTGGGACAACCCGGAGCTCAGTCTGCATGAGCGGGAGGACTACTACCACGACATGCGCAAGGCGGCGAAGAAGCTGCGGTACGCGGCCGAGGCCGTCGGCTCCGCCACTGGGCTGAAGACGAAGCGCATCGTCAAGGCGTGCAAGACGATGCAAACGGTGCTGGGCGACTTCCAGGACTCGGTGACCAGCCGCACCAAGCTGGAGCGGATGGCCCACACGGCTCGACGCCATCAGCACGACACCTTCAGCCTGGGTCTGCTGTATCAGCGCGAGCGTGCCATCGGGCTGGCGTCGCTGGATCAGTACCAGCAGGCCTACGACGACATCGTCGCCGCCTACCGGCGGTTGAAGAAGAATCGCTAGTTGACCTCGTCGTCGTCCTCGGCGGCGTCATAGGCGTCGGCGGCGTCGTTACGCTGCGCTGCGAGGTTGAGGGCGTTTTCCGCCTCCTCGCGGCTAGCGTAGGGCCCCATCCGGCGGTCCCAGCCTTTCTGCTTGCCCTGCGACACACTGCGTGTTGTGGGGTCGAAATACCATGAGGTGTCAGTCATAGCGCCCAGCGTATCGCGGGCGTCGGCTGACCTTCGTCTCAACCACGACCTTCCAGGAGCCTCCATGTCCCCCGTGTCTCCCGCTGAGCTGGTGTCGGCTGCCTTCGCCGCCGACTATCCTCATGCCGGCTCGCCGGTCGCCGCGGCCGTGAGCCCGGCGACGTGTGCCCTGCTCGGCGAGGATGCCGACTACTTCGGCGGCGTAGCCGTCATGGCAGTGGGCTCACGAGAATGCGCGGTGGCTATCGGGCCCAACGACGACGGCGTCCTGCGCGTTCGCCTCCACCACGCCGACACCTCCGGCGTCCTCTCCCCCGACGTCGTGGCAGCTGAGACGGACTCCGAGGAGGCCGCCGACCTAGCCGGTGTGCACACCCCCGGGGTCGACGCCGACGGCCGCGTCATCAACGCGCCGTGGCCCACCGGGGGCCTGGCCGAACGATTGTCCGGGCTGCGCTGGTGCCTCACCCACCGGCAACTCGCGTCGCGGGACACCACCGGGCTCAACGTCAGCGTAGTCACCACCATCCCCCCGGCTTCAGGGTTGGGCTTTAGCACCTCCCTCGACGCGGCGT
The DNA here is from genome assembly GCF_001021065.1 of Corynebacterium uterequi. NCBI lineage: Bacteria > Bacillati > Actinomycetota > Actinomycetes > Mycobacteriales > Corynebacteriaceae > Corynebacterium > Corynebacterium uterequi. Next base: position 1,650,188 of record NZ_CP011546.1, read on the forward strand.
TCGCCCTGGCAGTCTCCGGCAGCCATGTCGACGACGATACCGACGACGTATCCCTGCGCGCCCGACTCGCGGACGTGTGTGGCCAGTCCGCCGGGCTCTTCTCCGCCGAACCGGTGGCCACGGTGCGCTACGTCACCGCGCTGCGCGGCCTTGTCGACGCTTTGACCGCCTTCGACGCCGCCGACGGATCCGCGCTTCCCGTCGTCCACCCCGCTGCGTCCTCCGGCGCGAGGTGGCGCCTGCTAGGCGTCGTCACCACTCATCACCCGGATCGGGTGCCAGCCGAGCAGGCCCGGCGTCGCTTCCTCGACGACGCCTGCCGCGCCTTTGGCACCTCATCATTGCGCAGCCTGCCCTACGCCACCGACCGGGTCCTGCAGTGGCTGGAGGCGGTTCACGACCTGCAGCCCGAGACCCAGCCCGCGGCGGTCGACGACGCCCGGCGCTGGCTCGTGGCCTACCAGCAGGAAGTAGAGCGCGCTCGGCAGGCGGTGTTTGCGCTGCGGTCCCAGCGATTCCCGGACGTGTGGCGGCTGATGAACGAATCCGAGGCTGGGTGCGCGGCCCTCACCGAGCAGCCGACAGCTGTGGTCGCGGCCTGTCTGCGCGCCGGAGCCGTGGCCGCGCGCAGCTGCGGCGGCGACGCCGTGATAGCCGTGGTCCCGGCCGACCGGGTGGCCGACGTCGCCGCGCTGCGCTCCCGCGCCGACGTCGCGGACGTCATCGACTTCGCCCCGGGTACCCCGGCGCGTCTGCTGGACGTGAGCTAGAAGCGCGATTGAGCCGGCGTGTAAGCCGGATTCTGTGCCGCTTCGCCCGCCGAGGCGAGCGGTCGCGGCGGTGACCATCCATCTGGACGCACCATCGCTGGGCGCCTCAAGCGGCTACCTTTAGACTCAGGCGGGCCGCCCTCAAACGTCTAATCGGGCAGCGCGAAACCCGCGCCGCCGTGATGCCTTGCTCCGAGTGGGGTTTACCTGGCCGGGACAGTCACCTGCCCCGCCGGTGCGCTCTTACCGCACCCTTTCACCCTTACCCCGTGGTCCGAAGACTTCCGGGGCGGTCTACTTTCTGTTGCACATCTGCCCTCGGGTTGCCCCGGGTTGCCGTTAGCAACCACTCTGCCCTGCGGAGTCCGGACTTTCCTCGACCCCCGCCTAGCCAGAACACTGGCTGGTTCGGGACCTCGGCCGCGGTCACCCGGCCGGCTCAATCGCGGACTCGATCCTAGCCCGAACCCGCCGCCGTACGGTAACTGGGCTGGGAACGCGCAGGCTTAACGCGCGCCGTCCTCGTTGAGGGAGCGCAGCTGCATGGGCATCGCGGCCTCGGGTCCGAGCACGTCGACGACGCTCACCGACGCCAGGGCGAGCATCAGCCGGGCGAACACGGCCGGGCCGGACCCCAGGGCCATGGCAATAACGGCCTTGATGGGGTTGACGTGGCTGACGATCACGACGGTCTGGCCCCGGTGACGGTCGGCGATCTCGTGCACTGCGGCGCTGACCCGGGCGAACACCTGCGCGAAGGACTCACCCCCGGGCGGGGCCACAGTGGCGTCGGCGAGCCAGCGAGCATGGGCGTGCGAGTGCTGCTCATGGGCTTCGGCGAAGGTCAATCCTTCAAACTCGCCGAAGTCGCATTCGATGAGATCCTCGGCCACTTCAACGGTTGAGCCCGTGGCTTCTGCGAGGTAGTCGGCAGTCTGGCGGCACCGTGCCAGCGGGGAGGTGTAGATCGCGTCGACCGCGTGACCACTGGCTACTCGGCGAGCAGTAGCGTGCGCCTGCTCATGGCCGAGGTCACTAAGGGGGACGTCGCTGTGCCCGGCGTATTGATGGGCGGCGGACATCGCGGTTTGCCCGTGGCGGACGAGGACAAGCCGGGTAGGTGGGGTGTCGTCCCCACACCAGCTGGGAGCCTGCGGGGCCGCGGGAGCGTCGAAGGACAGCTCCGCCTGCTCCGGTTCGGCTGGCTCTGGAGCTGCTGGTTCCGGTTCGGCTGGCTTCGACGCGGTGGCGGTGACCGGCAGGATCGACTTCTCCTCGACGATGCCGCTTTCGCCGCGAGCGGCGGCGTCCATGGCGACGTTGGACAGGGCGTCGGCGCGCTTGTTTTTCTCTCGGGGCACCCACGTGTAGGCGATGCGCTCGAAGCCGTCTGCCAGCTCCTTGGCCTCAAGGGCCAGCGCCTTCATGTCCGGATGCTTGATTTTCCAGCGCCCGGTCATCTGCTCCACGACGAGTTTGGAGTCCATGAACACGTAGGCTTCCCGAGCCCCGAGCTCGGCAGCGGCGCGTAGCCCCTCGATCAGCCCCCGATACTCGGCGACATTGTTGGAGGCCGCCTGGCCGAAGGCGTAGACGATCTCCGCCACCGTGTCCTTTGTCGCTGCGTCGTAGACCACCGATCCCGAGCCGGCGACGCCGGGGTTGCCGCGGGATCCGCCGTCGGAAAAGATGTGAACCTTATCTACCATAAATTACCCCTTATACTTCTCGGCGGATCAACAGACTCCCGCATTCGGGGCACTCCTCCACCCGGGCGGGCGACGCCTTGGCATATCCCTGCCGAAACGCCGGCGGCAGAACCACGAAGCACCCTCCGCAGCTACGCCCGTTGAACTCGGCCGCGCCGACGGCGTTGTCCTCGCGGCGAGCGTCATACTCAGCCAGCACCTCCGGCGGCAGCCCTTGGCGAAGCGCGTCGACGCCCTCGCCGGCGGGTTCGGCCACCACCGGGGCGGCCGCGGCGGCGCGGTGGGCGGCGTCGACCCGCCGCGACAGCTCCGCCAGTTCGGACTCGTGGCGGTCCCGGTTGTTGCGCAACGCGTGGATCTCGTTGTGTGCCTCCTTGAGCTCGTAGTAGAGATCCGCCAGGCGGGACTTCACCGTGTACCGGTCGTGTTCGAGGTCGCGGCGACGCTCCCGGTCCAGCTCAGCAGCGAGCTGTTCCCGGTCATCACGATCGCGCCGCTTGAGCTTGCGCTCGTCTTCTTGAATGCGCAGGATTTCGCTCTCCATGTCGGCGACCGCCAACTGCGCGGACGCGGTGGCCTCCCGCTGCCGCTTCAGTTCGCTGCGTAAGCGCTCGTAGGTCGCCTGCTCTTCACTCACCGGGCTGGCCGCTGCCTCGCGACTGGCGTCTCGGATGTCCGCCGCGCGCTGCGCGGTGGCCAGCTTGAGCAGCTGAATCTGGTGTTCCCTCGCTAGTTTCATGAGTTCAGTTGTACCTGGTGGTCTCAGGCGTCGGCCTCGCGCGGGTGGGCGGAGACCGTCCACGGGTCCGTGCGCAGCTCAATGATCGAGGTCGTCAGGCCGAGGGCGTCGCGCACCACCTGCGACGCCTGACGTGTCCAGGGGAATTCGCTCGCCCAATGTGCGGTGTCAATGATGGCCGGCCCGCCGGCGCGCAACGCTTCATCGACCGGGTGGTGGCGCAGATCCGACGTGACGTAGGCGTCGACGCCAAGCCGGCGAACGTCGTCGAGGAAACCATCGCCGGACCCCGAGGACACGGCGACGGTGCGAATAATCCGATCCGGGTCACCGGCGGCACGCACTCCCCACGCGGTAGCTGGGAGGGCATCGGCGACCTGTTGGGTGAACTCCCGCAGGGTCATCGGCTGGGGCAGCTCGCCGACCCGCCCGAGGCCCGTAGCGTGCGCAAGGTCTGTGTCTTCAGCCATCTCGGTGATGTCGAAGGCCGGTTCTTCATAAGGATGCGCCTCGCGCACGGCGTCGATGATGGCGCGCCGACGGGAGCGGGGAGCAACGAACTCGACCCGCTTCTCCGGAGAGCGGTGCAGCTGCCCGACGACGCCATCGACGGGCTGGGCTCCTGGCTCGGGCCGGAACTGCCCCTGGCCGTCAAGGGTGTAGGCACAGTGGGAGTAATCGCTGATCTCCCCGGCTCCGGCGGCAAAGACGGCGTCGAGCACGGCGTCGACGTGCCCGGCTGGCACATGGACGCCCCAGTGGTCCTTGGCCATGAGCCCCACCGGCCGGATCGGACGACCCGGGGTAATGCCCACGAGTTCGGCGAGCACGTCGCTCACCCCAGGGCGAGCGGAGTCGGCATTAGTGTGGGCGGCAAAAAGAGCGCATCCACCAGTGATGAGGGTGTGGATGACCCTGCCCTTCGGGGTGTTCGCGGCCACCGAGGTCACGCCCCGCAGCAGCAGTGGGTGGTGGACGACGAGCAGGTCGGCGCCGTCAGCAACTGCCTGCTCAGCCACGTCAAGGGTGCAGTCCAGCGCGAAGTGAACGGTGCGCACCGCAGCGGAAGGATCACCGCAGATCAGCCCCACGGCATCCCAGCTCTCCGCGAGATGAGGCGGGTAGGCGGCGTCGAGCACCGCGACGACATCGGCAACGGTCACGGCTGCCGAGGTGCCGTCGGCACCGCCGTTTTTGGGTGAGGGTTCGTTGTAAGAAGCCATACTCGACCACCTTAGGCGGGGGTGATCGATGTGGCAGACTGGCCTTATGACCACGCTCCCCGACGGCCGCCGCATCTTGTTCTTCGACGTCGACGGCACGCTCATCGACTCCTTCCCCGCTATCAAGGCCAGCTTCCTCCACGCCCTAGATGAAGTGGGAATCCCCCGCCCCGATGCGGGCTTCATCGCCTCGATAGCCGGGCCGCCGATGGAGACCACCCTGGGCCGGCTTAACACGGACCCGGCGGTGGTAACCGCTGCGATGGAGGCCTACCTCGCTCATCAGGCTCACGCTGCGGTGGGCGAGACCCGCGCCTTCGACGGCGTCGGCGAGCTGCTCGACGAGCTTCGAGCCGAAGGCTTCTATCTCTCCACCGCCACGAGCAAGGGCGAAGGGATCTGCCGGCGGGTCCTCAGCCACCTGGGCCTGTTGGACAAGCTGGACTTCATCGCCGCGGCCGAAGAGTTCGGTGGCGCCCGGCGCACCAAGGAGCAGGTAATCGCCTTCGCGTTGGACAGCCTGGGGCTGCGCGAGCGCACGGCGGATATTCTCATGATCGGCGACCGCCGCCACGACATCGTCGGCGCCGCCGAATTCGCCATCCCCACCTGCGCAGTGACGTGGGGCTACGGCACCGCCGAGGAATGGGATTCGGCCGCGTGGAAGGCCGACACCACCGCCGAGTTAAAGGAGATCATCCATGACTTCGCCCGCTAGCCTGAGCATCGAATTCGTCTGCCTGGGTAATATCTGCCGCTCCCCCATGGCGGAGGTCATCGTCCGGGCAGCGTTGGCCGACGCCGGGCTGGGTGACGACGTTGCGGTGACCTCCTCCGGCATCGGGTCCTGGCATGTCGGCCAGCCCGCCGACCGGCGCGCCGTCGCCGAGCTCGCCGCCGCCGGCTACGACGGCTCCGCCTGCCGGGCGGAGACGCTCAGCGAACGGACCTTCGCCGCGGATCTCATCGTCGCACTGGACACCGGACACCGCAGCGAGCTCATCGCCCGCGGGGCCGACCCCGCCAAAGTTCGGCTCCTGCGTGATTTTGACCCTTCGGCCGGCGAGGATGCGTCGGTGGCGGACCCCTACTACGGCGGCGCCGAGGGCTTCGCACTCACCCGCACCCATATTGAGGCGGCCGCTCCCGGCCTAGTGGACTGGGCTCGGGCGGCACTAGACTGAGCTGCGTGAGTAGTTCTGCAAGGCGCCCATCGGCCGAGAAATCCGCCCCGTCGTCGCTGTGGCGGCGTTTTCTCACCCCGCAGTGGATTCTGCTCGCCATCGTGGTGGTCGCCTTTTCCTATCTGGCGTTCACCGTGCTCGCCCCGTGGCAGCTGGGTAAGGACGCCCGCATCGTCGAACGCAACGACCGCATCGAGCACGCCTACGAGGTAGCGCCCGTGGATGTGTCGACTCTCCTGGACGACGGCGCCCTCAGCGACGACGAGCAATGGACCCGGGTCACCATGACGGGGCAGTTCCGCGTGGCCGACGAGGTGCTGGTCCGCATGCGCTCGGTCAACGGTATGCCGTCCTACCAGTCGCTTGTGCCTTTCGACACCGACTCCGGCGCCACGGTGCTCATCAACCGGGGCTTCGTTCCCGCCAAGGCGGACGAGCCCGTACCCGCGATCGCCGCCGCCCCCGCCGAGCGGGTGACGATCACTGGCCTGGCGCAAGTGGGTGAAGCCGCCGATGGGCGCGCACCCCTCGACGCCGACGGCTACCGCCAGATCTACACCCTCACCCCGGAGCTGGTCACCGAGCTCACCGGCACCGAGCTGGTTGACGGCTACGTCCAACTGGCCGAGGGCGCGCCGGGAGCGTTAAGCCCTATCCCGGTGCCGAAGCTCGACCGCGGTTCCCACCTGTCCTACGGCCTGCAGTGGTTGGCGTTTGGCATCATGGCTCCCCTTGGCCTGGCCTACTTCGCGTACTCGGAGGTCAAGGAGCGCCGCCGTTTACGCGACGAGGACACCGAGCTGGCGGCCGACCACGGCGACGTCGCCCCGGCAGCCGCCGAGGTCGCTGCGGACAGCAGTGACGCTGACCACCCGGCGGAGGCGCCGCGATCTGCGGTGGCGCAGCCATCGGCGCCGCAGTCTTCGGCGTCGCGGCGGCGGTCCCGCAGCGTCCGCGACCGCTACGGTGACGCGAAGCGGGATCACTACGCGAAGCTCGCTCAACGGCGCCAGGAACGCTAACGCCCCGCCGTGGGAAAACGACGGGGCGAATCGTGGTGCGCTCCGACGGGTTCGAACCGCCGACCTACTGGGTGTAAACCAGTTGCTCTTCCAGCTGAGCTAGGAGCGCCTGAGCACCCGAGCAGTCTAGCACGGGAAGATAGGGCAACCAAACACCCTCCGGTGAGGCGTGCGCTACTTCTTCGCTCCGGCCGGAACAAGGCTAGAGCCTTGGAAGCGGCCGAAGCGATCCGCCTTGGTCTGTACCAGACCGGCTAGCTGGGCGGACTCGTTGATCTCACCCGGCGCGATGGTGCCCGGCTTGCCGGCACCGGGGGTGAGTAACCAAATCCGGCCATCATCGGCGAGGTTGCGGACCGCGTCGACGAGCCCGTCCACGAGATCGCCGTCGGACTCGCGCCACCACAGCAGCACGACGTCGCAGAGCTCGTCGGTGTCTTCGTCGAGGAGTTCCTCCCCGATAGCGTCCTCGACGGCTTCGGAGATCGCGGCGTCGCAATCGTCGTCCCAGCCGAGTTCCTGAACGATCATCCCCGACTTAATGCCGAGACGGCCCACTAGGTCCTGGGCGGTGACGTTGGCGTCTTTGGTCACTGCGCCCGGCGCGTCCACCACGTTGGTTGTTCCTCCTTATCTGGGGCTGGCTGCACTGCCTCAGGCGGGGCCAGCCGACGGGATAGCGTTGTGCCACAGTGTACTTCCCCCGCGTTGCCCTCGTGGAACTTCCCACTCACGGATCGCACTTTTTACCCACCCCTTGCTGGACAATATACCGTGTTCAGGGGCGGATTCGAAGCCGTCTGGGCGCCTAAAGTGGGTAATCAGTATCATTTTTATGACACGACATTTTTGCCGATCCCGTCTTCCAGGAGGACATTCATGGCCGATTCCAACTACCCGCTCATCCGCGACGGAGTTGCGTCCTACATGCACGACTCGGACCCCGAGGAAACCCGTGAATGGATGGACTCCCTGGACGGGTTGCTCGAGGACAGCAGCCCGGAACGCGCCCGCTACCTCATGCTGCGCCTGCTTGAGCGGGCCACCGCCAAGCGGGTACCGCTGCCGTCGCTGACGTCGACCGACTTCGTCAACACCATCCCCACGTCCTTGGAGCCGGAGTTCCCCGGTGATGAGGAGATTGAGAAGCGCTACCGCCGGTGGATTCGCTGGAACGCCGCCATCATGGTGCACCGCGCCCAGCGCCCCGGCATTGGCGTCGGTGGCCACATCTCTACCTACGCTTCCGCTGCCCCGCTGTACGAGGTTGGTCTCAACCACTTCTTCCGCGGCAAGGACCACCCGGGCGGCGGCGACCAGATCTTCTTCCAGGGCCACGCCTCCCCCGGTGTGTACGCCCGCGCCTTCCTGGAGGGCCGACTGAGCGAGGATGACCTCGACGGGTTCCGTCAGGAAGTCTCCCGCGGCGAGGGCAACGGCATGCCTTCCTACCCGCACCCGCGTGGCATGAAGGACTTCTGGGAGTTCCCGACGGTGTCCATGGGCCTAGGCCCCATGAACGCCATCTACCAGGCCCGATTCAACAAGTACCTGCACGACCGGGGCATCAAGGACACCTCTGAGCAGCACGTGTGGGCGTTCCTCGGCGACGGTGAGATGGACGAGCCGGAGTCCCGCGGCCTCATCCAGATGGGCCCCCTCTACGGCCTGGATAACCTCACGTTCGTCATCAACTGCAACCTGCAGCGCCTTGACGGCCCGGTGCGCGGCAACACCCAGATCATTCAGGAGCTGGAGTCCTTCTTCAAGGGCGCGGGCTGGAATGTCATCAAGGTCGTGTGGGGCCGAGAGTGGGACGCCCTGCTGGAGAAGGACACCGAGGGTGCGCTCGTCGAGCTGATGAACAACACGGCGGATGGCGACTACCAGACCTTCAAGGCCAACAACGGCGCCTGGGTGCGCGAACACTTCTTCGGCCGCGACGAGCGGACCGCGAAGCTGGTCGAGGACATGACCGACGACGAAATCTGGGCGCTGCGCCGCGGCGGCCACGACTACCGGAAGGTCTACGCCGCCTACAAGCGCGCCATGGAGACCAAGAACGGTGCCCCCACCGTCATCCTGGCGCACACCATTAAGGGCTACGGCCTCGGCCACAACTTCGAGGGCCGCAACGCCACCCACCAGATGAAGAAGCTCACCCTCGACGACCTGAAGTCCTTCCGCGACAAGCAGTCCATCCCGGTGTCCAACGACGTGCTGGAGAAGGACCCCTACCTGCCGCCGTACTACCACCCCGGCAAGGACGCCGAAGAGATCAAGTACATGCTGGAGCGGCGTGAGGAGCTGGGCGGATTCCTCCCGGAGCGTCGCACCGACTACACCCCGCTCGAGGTGCCGAGCCTCGACAAGTTGAAGTCCGTGCGCAAGGGCTCCGGCAAGCAGAAGGTGGCCACGACGATGGCGCTGGTGCGCACCGTCAAGGAACTCATGCGCGACAAGGAGCTGGGCAAGCGCATCGTCCCGATCATCCCGGATGAGGCGCGAACCTTCGGCATGGACTCGTGGTTCCCGACGTTGAAGATCTACAACCCGAGTGGGCAGTCCTACGTGCCGGTCGATCACGACCTCATGCTGTCCTACCGCGAGGCCTCTGATGGCCAGATCCTCCACGAGGGCATCAACGAGGACGGTGCCACGTCCTCCTTCACCGCGGCCGCAACGTCCTACGCCACCCACGGCGAGGCGATGATTCCGCTGTACATCTTCTACTCCATGTTCGGTTTCCAGCGCACCGGCGACGGCTTCTGGGCCGCTGCCGACCAGATGGCCCGCGGCTTCATCATCGGCGCCACCGCCGGCCGCACCACCCTGACCGGTGAGGGCCTGCAGCACATGGACGGCCACTCCCCGATCCTGGCCTCGACGAACCCTGCCGTCGTGTCCTACGACCCGGCCTTCTCCTACGAGATCGCCCACCTGGTGCGCGAAGGCATCGACCGGATGTACGGCCCGGGCCGCGGCGAGGATGTGTCCTACTACCTCACCGTGTACAACGAGCCGGTCCCGCAGCCGAAGGAGCCGGAGGACCTCGACGTCGAGGGCCTGCACAAGGGCATCTACCTCTACTCCCGCGGTGAGCAGGGCACCCACGAGGTGTCCCTGCTCGCCTCCGGCGTGGGCATGCAGTGGGCGCTTCAAGCCCAGCAGATCCTGGCCGAGGAGTATGACGTCAAGGCGTCCGTGTACTCAGTGACCTCCTGGACCGAGCTGGCGCGCGACGGCCGACGCTGCGCCGACGCCGCCCTGAAGAACCCGGCGCTGGAGCCCGAGGAGGCCTTCGTCACCACCCAGCTCAAGCAGACCTCCGGACCGTACGTCGCCACCAGCGATTTCGCCTCGGACCTGCACGAGCAGATCCGCCCCTACGTGCCGGGCCAGTACCTCACCCTGGGTGCCGACGGCTTCGGCTTCGCCGACACCCGCGACGCCGCCCGCCGCTTCTTCAACATCGACGCCGAGTCGATGGTGGTCGCCGCGCTGCTGGGTCTGGCCCGCGAAGGGTCGATCGATCTCTCGGTGGCTAAGAATGCCGCCGAGAAGTACCACATCGACGACCCGACGAAGGCCTAAGCGCCGCGCCCGGTTACGTGCTCGAGGAGCCGGTGAATCGCCGTATTGACGAATCCCGGCACCTCAAGCGGGAGCATATGCCCCGCCTTCGGGGCGGCCTGGTAGTAGGAGCCCGGCCAATGCCGGTGCAGGAGCAGGGACTGCTCGACGGGAGTGACGTAGTCGTTCTCCCCGACGATGACGTAGCCGGGCAACCCGACCAGCCGCGTCCGGGCCTCGAACTCCGAGTGGTGCCGCAGGTCCGCGGCGAACCCGGCCAGCGAGGCCGTCGGGGTCTTGGCGATGAGCCCGGCGTGGAGCTCGATGTGTTCGACCGGCGTGTGCCGGATGAAGAACCCCACTGAAAGCACCGGCCCCACCAGGCCGGAGAACCGTTGCCGCACGTGGAAAACGCTCTCCGGCCAGGCCCGGTAAAGTTTGAGGACGCCGGACATGGCGTCGGTATCAAGCAGCCGGGCAAGTCCCCGACGGGACATCTCCACTAAGGAACCGGACACGCTGACGAAACCGCTGATGCGCTCGGCCAGGGCGGCGTCGGCCCGGCGCAGAACACAGAGGCTTACCGGCCCGCCGAGAGAGTGCCCGACGAGGACGATCCGCCCGTCGGGCGCGAGGATGTCGATGGCGGCGCGGACGTCGGCCGCTGCACCCTCGATGGTGCACTCGGCGGCCGGGACCTCCGCGCTGTTGCCGTGGCCGCGCAGGTCGAGCAGGAGAATCCGCACTCCGGGCCACTGCTCGCGCAGGAAATCCACCTGCTGGAAGAAGGATTCGGCAGAAAGGGTATAGCCGTGGACGAAGACAACGGTCACGTCCTCGGGTTCGCCGATCGGTTCGTAGAGGTACGTGGCGACAGAGCTGCCGTTGGAGACGATCTCCCCACGGATGGCGTCAGTGAGCACCTTCGGCCGCTTGGCTACTGCCCGCTCGCGCCCTCGGGTCAGTATCCGGGCGCGCTTCGCGGTACGCCGTAGTGCCCCCACGGCGTCCCACGGTGTCGTCCTCAGCTTCATGCTCTGCTACGTTACCGCCGCCCACGCTAGGGTGGGAATCATGGTTTTTTCCGAGGCCCTGGCAGATCAACTAGCAGAGAAGTTCGGCCACACCCAGCCCGCGGACGCCACGGGCGTCGCTCTCGACGACGCCTCGGCACCGACCTTGGCGCGCATCGCGGCCCTCGTCGAGAGAGTGTCCGGAGTGACGGCCGATAGCATCGACGAGGACACCCCGGTGGATTCCGCCGGCCTGGGATCGCTGGAGCGGATCGAGGTGGCGGTCCGATTGGAGGAGGCGTTCGGGGTGCGGCTCGACGACCGGCAGGTGGCCGACCTCGAAACCTTCGGCCAGTGGGCACAGTACGTGGACTCGCTGCTCCCCTGACGCCTGGCGGTTAGTTCATCGCGGAGACGTCGGCGTCGAAGCCGTAGTTCGTCGCCAGTGAGGCAAGCGTACGACGCAGCGAGTCAATCTCCGCCGGTGTGGCGCTAATAACCTGCCGGCAGCGAATTCGGCCTCGCTGCAAGCAACCGTGGTCCACCGACCACCGGGTAAACCAGTCGGCGGCGAAGACGTCGGTTCCGGGGGCCGCGCTGAGCGGCTCGGAACGAAGGCAGATGACCATGGACTGTTCTACGCGCGTGCGCAGGGACCGAGGCATGCCGTTAATGGTGAGGACAGCGAGGGTGGCCGGCTCCGCCGAGGCGGTGGGAGCAACCGCGTGGTCCCAACGGTAGGCGGGGGCGTGCACGAGAGATACCGTCACGGGGGAGTTCCTTTCGGATACGTCATTAAAGACCCTGCGGTTCCACGATTATTTCAACCGTGGTCACCAACAGTGCCAAGACGAGGCTCGTCTTCCCCTACGCCCTCGTGGTGTACGTCGCTATTGTTCCGGGCGCCCTCACCCGGGCGCAACTCTAAAGTGCTACTTTATCCCCCATTCAATAAAGCTAATCCTTAGGTTTATTGTTCTTGTTCGCCAGCCGGTCGAGCAGTTCGTCGGTGAGCAGCTCATCAGTGAGCACCAGGTCAATGAGGTCTTCCAAGGTGCGCGACGACGGCGTCGACGGCTCCTGGAACTCCTCGCCCGCGTGATCGCGCTGCGTGTCCGCGTCGTAGTTGTCGTAGGAATCGCCGCCGAAGTCGAAGCCCACCCCTGAGGACTGCTCGCGGGCCAGCTCTTCTCGTTCGATAGCTTCCACCACTTCGTCGACCGCTGATGTGTCCACCGGCACCTGGCCGCGGTCGCGGCGTCGCTCCAGCGCCCTCTCCATCATCTGGTGGCGCCACGCACGCAGGCGCCGCGGCTCCACCTCACGGGCGATCTTGCGCGACTCCCGTTCCATCTTCGACACCGCACGGTTGACCGGGGCCCATTCTGAATCGGCGTTGAGCCGCCACCCAGTCCAATACCCGTACACAGTGAGCCCGAAGGACAGCAGCGGGCCGACGATCACCCCGATCGCCAGCACATCGAAGTGGTTGGCGATAAGAACCGTCGTCGTGCATGCTACGGCCGGGATGACCGTGGGCTGGTTGGAACCGAAGACACTCGGGATGCCGCCGGTCACGACGTCGCGGATCATTCCGCCGCCGACGGCGGTGAACACGCCCATCATGATGCAGGCGAGCACGGGCAAACCGTAAGACACTGCCTTGATACAGCCGGTAGCAGCCCACAGGCTGGAGATAATGGCATCACCGTGGAATTGGAACCTCTCCCACGTCGTGCCCTTGAAATACACCAGCCGGGCGACCAGCGCACCTGCGAAGGCGAGGATGAGGTACTCGGGTGTGGCCATCGCCGCCACCGTTCCGCGGTTGATGAGGACGTCGCGGATCATGCCGCCACCGAGGGCGGAAAAGAGGGCGATGAAGAGGAAACCGACGATATCGAAGCCCCGTTGGCGGGCGATGGTGCCGCCGATGATGCCCATAATGAACACCCCGGCAACGTCAAACACTCGGTAGAGCGTTTGGATCAGCGGATCAACATCCTGCACGTTCATGGCCCTTAGTGTAGGACCTCACCGGGCTAACGGCCGAGGCGAAGCAGATCCTTGAAGATCGCCGCGTTCGTCTCCGCCCACGTTGTTGTTGCCCACGGGCCAAAATCGCGGTCCGTCAACGCCACCATCGCGCACCCCGCACCGTCGACCTGCGCCCACGACGGCACCAGCCACACGTAAGTGCCCGTCATGCCGAAGTGACCAACCGTTTCCGGCGGCATGTCCTCCGGCAACCAATGCGGGGACTTCTCGCCGTGGATCTCGAAGCCTAAGCCCCACGGGCACGGCTTTTGCATTCCATAGCCGGGTACCACTCCCCTCAGGTCCGGGTAGTGGACGCTGAAAGCAGTGCGCAACGTGGACTCGTCGAGCAACGTCGGAGCCAACAACTCCCCAGCGAAGGAAACGAGGTCTGCCAGCGTGCTGCGCGCGCCATGCCCGGCGGAGCCATAGAGCTCGGTGGCTGTCATCCCCAGCGGCTCGAACACTCCTTCGCGGAGATAGTCGGCGAACGCAATGCCGGTGGTGTCAGCCACGAAATCCGCGAGGATCTCGAAACCGGCCGACGAGTAGATGCGCCGCTGCTCCGGGGCCTTAATGGGCTCACGCGAGGCGAAACCCACACCGCTGGCATGAGCGAGCAGGTGACGTACCGTCGCACCATCAGGCCCGCAAGCGTCGTCGAGCTCGAAGGCGCCCTCCTCGACGGCCATGAGCACTCCGTAGGAAGCCAGGAGCTTGGTGACGCTGGCAAGCTCGTAGACCCGGTGCGAGTCACCGAGGGTGCCGCTGCCAGCCGGGGTGATCAACGCGGCCGACGCGTGATCGACCGGCCACGTTCGGACCTGGCCGAGGACATCGCCTAGTTGAACACCCGTCACGGTCTAGTCCTCCGAGGCCCCGGAGCGGCTGCCCAGGTCGGCGTCGAGGCGCAGCAGGCCAGTGCCATCCGCACCGATGATCTTCAGGCGATCGAGGATGTTACCGACAGTGTCTTCTTCGCTGATCTGCTCATCGAGGAACCAGTTGACCAAGGTGCGGCTTTCCAGGTCACCGGTCTCATCTGCGACGCGAGCGATGACGCGGATCTCCTCGGAGACCTTCTGCTCGTGCTGCAGGGAGAGCTGGAAGGCGTCGACGGGAGACTCCACCGACATGGCCGGCACGGAGAGGTCGCCGAGCTCAACGCTGGAGCCGCGGGCGAGGAGGTGCTCGGCGATCTTCGCGGCGTGCTCGCGCTCTTCTTCAGCCTGGGCGAGCATCCAGGTCGCCATGCCGTCGAAGCTGAGCTTCTTGAGGTGGTAGGCCAGCTGCGTGTACACGAGCGAGGCGGTGTACTCCGAGGTGACTTGAGCGTTGAGGACGTTTTCAAGCTTGTCGTTGATCTTCATGCCCTCATTAAACACCACTGCAACAATAAGAAAAACCCCCAGATCCATCGATCTGGGGGCGTAACCGCTCCTCCAACTGGGCTCGAACCAGTGACCCTTCGATTAACAGTCGAATGCTCTGCCAACTGAGCTATGGAGGATTGTGTTTAGCGGCACCGTGTGCCGTGCAACGAGTAATGACTATAACCGAGCATGTTCTCAGCAAACAAATCAGCAGCGTGCACGGCATTTTGGCCGCAATGGGACTTAGCCGTCCCAGCGCCAGGAGTGACCCAGGTTCATGCCGGAATCCTGCGCACCGACGTGGTTAACTCGCCAGTACTCCATGCTCACGCCCGAGCGGTCCACCTTGGCCACGCAGTAGCCGTGGTAACGGAAGCTGACGTGGCGCACGTCCGGGTTAGCGGACTGGATGTACGCATGAGCAAGGTCGAACAACGGCGTCTCCGGGGGAAGGCCGATGGTCTCCGGCCCGCCGGGCGCAGTGATAGAGGTGCACACCACCTCGGCGCCGATCTCGCGGCCGTCGTCGGTCACCACCACGTGGCCCCACTCAGAGTGGATGTCACCGGTGCACACGAGGACCTTTTTGCCCGTGTCAGCCAGCGCTTGCTTGAGCTTCGCGCGCTCATAGGCGTAGCCGTCCCACTGATCGCCGTTGACCGGGATACCGTCGATGCGGTGCTCCGTAAGGAAGGAACTCAGCTCCGCCATCTGCGGATCCTGGTGGAGGGTTGCCAGGTTCATCTCCGAGTACATGACCGAGTTGCCCAGAATGGTCCACGCGGCGTCGTGCGTGGAGATCTTGCCCATCAGCCACTGGGACTGCTCCGTGCCCAGCATCGTCCGATCCGGGTCACCCGCCTCCCACAGCTTGACGGTGACACCCTCATCGCGGTAGGTGCGCAGGTCCATGACCAGCAGCTCCGCCAGGTCGCCGAAGCTGAAGGAACGGTAGATGTGACCGCCTTCGGAGGGGTTCGTCGCACGCACCGGCAGCCACTCGAAGTACGCCTGGAAGGCGGCGTTGCGACGCGGCAGCCACTCTCCCTCGGTGGCCGGGTTATGGTTCTCCGCACCCTGGAGCCAGGAGTTATTGGCAGTCTCGTGGTCATCCCACACCACAATCCACGGCATCGCCGCGTGCGCGGCCTGGAGGTTCGGGTCCGTGCGGTGCAAGGCGTAGCGGATACGGTAGTCCGCCAGGCTGATGATCTCGTGTGCCGGCTCGTACCAGCGGTAGGGGCCAAAGCCCGAGTACTCGCCTTGGGCGTACTCGTAGATGTAGTCGCCCAGGAAGAGCGTGAAGTCCAACTCGCCGTTGTAGCCACGCTGCGCCATGTCCGCGTAGGCGCGGAAGAATCCCGATTCCCAGTTGGCGCACGAGGCGACGGCGAAACGCAGGTTCTCCGGCGATGCGTCGAGGCTCGGAGCGGTCTGGGTGCGGCCCACCGGGGAGACCGTGCCGGCATAGGTTCCGCTGAGCACGGTGAAGCGGTAGTAGTAGACCGTCGACGGCTGCAGATTCCACGGGTCCACGTGCACCGTGTGGTCGGTGGCGGCGGTGGCGACAACCTCACCGCCGGCGATGATGGAGCTGAAGGTCTCGTCAGCAGCCACCTCCCAGCGCAGGGTGACGTCCTCGCCCACCCCGGAGCCGGGCATAGCATCCGGCGACGGGGTCACTCGCGTCCAGAGAACGACAGTATCGGGCAGGGGGTCACCGGAGGCCACACCGTGAAGGAAGGGCAGCTCACCGACGGGGTTGGCGACGGGTTCGACGGGCTCCGAGCTCAGGCTGCTTTGGGCCTGCGCGACCCCTGGTGACACCGCTGCGGCGGCAGCGGTGGTGACTGCGGCTGACTGCAGGAACCGGCGACGATTATGCGTCATCAGGAAATACCAATCTTTCTTCGAGGCGTACGTCCCATTGTTGGACAGCACACTGAAATCTCTGACGCACTTATCATGGCACCTCACTCAGGAAGTCTCCGCATCTTTAGCGCAAGGTTTACCCGCGGCTCATACCCCGTTCACCGGCTGTCGATGTATGGGTGTGCGCGCCCCTGGCCACCAGGGCAAACCATGGCCCGGATTACGGCCTCACATCGCGCGTTCTATATACTTTCCGCGGGGCTATAGCTCAGTCGGTTAGAGCCGCGGACTCATAATCCGCTGGTCGCGGGTTCGAGCCCCGCTGGCCCCACAAACCCCAGATCATCCGGCATTCATGCTGGCTGGTCTGGGTTTTTGTTGGCTCTCACTTCCTCTGGCCACAGCCGGCGGGAGCGCCCCGTGTACAGTAGCGGCCATGATCCAATTCGTTATCGGCGCTACCGCCGGATACGTTCTGGGAACCAAGGCCGGCCGAAAGCGCTACCACCAGCTCAAAAAGGGCGCCCAGACCGTCATCAACTCGCCTGTGACTAAGCAGGCCGTCAGCAGCGCCCGCTCCGCCATCGCCAACAAGCTCGACCCGCAGCCCCGGATGCGCGAGGTAAAGAACCTTAAGCGCGATCAGCGCGTCGCCGGCCAGGACATCCTCGAACGCGACGAGGACTAACCCGTCCTACCGCCGGCCAGGTCACACCGCGATGATCAGCGACGCGACTCCGGCCGCCACCCCGAGCGGAGCCAAGGCCAGGCCCACCTTCTTTGCGGTGACCGGCGCCCCGCGCCGCTGCGCCAGCGGAAAGTACACGGCGTAGGCGGCCTCAGCGACCAGAACCCCCAGCCCCAGGGCCATGCCCACCGACGACGGCCGAGCACACACCCATAGGCAGATCAGCGCCCCTACGGCCAGCACGTGATACGCCACCGAGCCGGCGAAGTACGCGTCGTTCCCGCGCTGGCGAATCACCGACTTCACCAAGGGCACGCTGCCCGTGAAATACAACGCCAGGACCGCGCTCGCCGCTAACCCTTCGGCCTTCGGGCCTCCCACCAGGTCCACCATGGCCGCCACCAGCAGTGCGGCGGCCATGGTCGTGGCCACCCCGGACACGGTGGATCGGGGCCTGCGGCGCAGGGTCTCTATCGCAGCGATGGCGAGCAGCGGCGCGTACGTGACTGCCCAGCTGAGCAGCCACGGCGCGTCGACCAGTGCCACCAGCCCGACGAGGACCGCTGCGGGAACTCCATAACACACGCACGGCGTGAGATAGGGCCGGCGTCGCTCCCACGTACGCGCCTTGACCGCCAATCCGAAGGCGAAGAAGCTGCCGTAGCCTAAGAACCACGCCAGCAGCACCGCGACCACGGCCAACCAGTGTCCCGCGCCTTGCTGGGCGGTCGTACCGTGAACCACCGCCGCGACGAGACCCACGATCGCCGGGGTAATGAGCATGGCCCAGGCTCCGTGTTGATTTGGAATCCACGGGCTGATGCCCTTGCGTCGTCTCCGTATCTGACCCACCGCCCAACCCTAACTTTCGGCTGTATGGTGGATCAACTTTCGGACTACCCCGCCCCGGTCACCGAAAGGCGCGGTCGCTGAGTTCCCGGCGTGCTTGCTCCAGGGCCACTAGGTCAGAGAAGAGGTTATTGTAGGCCTCCTCATTGTCCGAAGGGCGCATCCGTTCCAACTGTGCCTTGAGCACCGCGATCTGGTTAGCCACCTCTTGTTCCTGAAGTCGAGACAGCACCGAGTCCGCGTACGTCGTGAGGTCGTGGTCCTCGATGATGTCCTCCACTGCCAGCTCGGACACGAATGCGCGCCCCGAACCGTCGAGCATCTGGTCGCTGACCGCGGCTACCCAGTTCACGTCGCCACGCTGCGCGGCGGACAGGCCCCCGGCTTTGCGAATGGCGTCACGCACCGCACGGTAGGCCTCGTGGGTAAAGGCCGTGTCGCTGATGCCATCGAAGTAGCTTCCCGCCACCTCGGGCGCCTGCAGCGCCAGCTTGATCGCCTCTCGCTGTGCCCACAAGCGGGGATCGTTGCGGCGTGGCGGAATGACCAGCGGGGTGTCCGTCGTCGCCGAGGAACTACCCGAGGCGAAACGGGTCGCCCGGCGCGGGGTATCTCGGCGCCGGGAGGGCCGGCGTACTTCCTCCCGCACCTGACGCAGGACGTCGTCCGGGTTGGGCCAGCCCACCCAGCCGGCTAAGAGGCGGGCGTATTCGGTGCGCAAGGCCTCGTCTCGAATCCCGGCGACCACCGGCACGGTCCGACGCAACGCCTGGACCCGGCCCTCGGGCGTGTCCGTGCGGTACTCGGCCAGCAATGACTCGATGACGAACTCAAACATGGGCCGACGGGTGGCGACCAGGTTGCGCAGCGCCTCATCGCCATGGGCGAGACGCAGATCGCAGGGGTCCTGCCCCTCCGGCGCGACGGCCACGAAGGACTGCCCGGTGAATTCCTGGTCGCCCTCAAACGCCCGCAACGCTGCCTTCTGGCCAGCCTCGTCACCGTCGAAGGTGTAGATGAGCTCGCCGCGAAAGTACGAGTCATCGAGCAGGAGACGCCGCAAAATCTGCAGGTGTTCCGGACCGAAGGCAGTACCGCACGATGCGACGGCGGTGGTCACACCAGCGGCGTACATGGCCATGACGTCGGTGTAACCCTCCACGATGACGGCCCGACGCTGACTATTGATGCTCTTCTTCGCCAGGTCGAGGCCGAAAAGCACCTTCGACTTCTTGTACAGCAAGGTCTCCGAGGTGTTGAGGTACTTGCCCATCGGGTCGTCATCGAAGAGCTTGCGCGCCCCGAAGCCGATGACGTTTCCAGGAAGATCCTTGATCGGCCACAGCAGGCGCCGTCGGAACTTATCGATGGGTCCGCGTTTGCCCATGGAGCTCAGCCCGGCATCGACGAGTTCCTGCACCTCAAAACCCTTGCGCAGCAGGTGTTTGGTCAGCGTGTCCCAGCCTTCCGGGGCGTACCCGCATTGGAATTCGTAGATGATGTCCCGGCCGAAGCCGCGCTGAAGGAGGAATTCCCGGGCGGGAGCCGCCTCGGGGGTCTCCAATTGCTCCCGGTAGAACTGGTGGGCGGCTTTGTTCGCCGCGATGAGGCGGGCGCGCGTGCCGGGCTTGACGTCGCGAGCGCCCGTGGTCCCGCCCTGATAGTTGATGTGATAGCCGATCTTGTCCGCCACTGCCTCGACGGCCTCGGGGAAGCTCAACTGCTCCATCTCCATGAGGAAGGAGAAGACATCCCCGCCCTTGTCCGTGGAGAAGCAGTGGTAATAGCCGTGGTTGGGACGCACGTGGAACGACGGGGTCCGCTCGTCTTTGAAGGGGCTGAGGCCCTTGAGGGAATCATGTCCGGCCGGCTTGAGGTTGACGTACTCACCGACAATCTCCTCGATCGCGGCGCGCTGCCTGATCGCTTCAATATCACTCTGTGGGATGCGCCCTTTAGCCATGGGTCTACCCTACCGCCGCCCGGTGAGGCATCGATTCCGGCGGTTATCAGGTTAACTTTTGGTTTCATGGATGGGCATGAAAGACTAACGGACATGGCCGCATCAAAGCCCTCACCGAAGGCGTGGTCCGCCGGCATCGGCGGCGTGCTTACCCTCGCCGCCGCCGCGTTCTTTGTGCTTTTCCCAGACAGCGGCACTACCACGCCGGACGACGCTCCACCCTCGTCGACGGTGTCCACGCGCGCCGCGGCCAGCTCGACGGCGTCTTCCGCACGCGCCGCGGCTGGCTCGACAGCGTCTTCCGCACGCTCCGCGGCTGGCTCGACAGCGCCTTCCGCACGCTCCGCGGCTGGCTCGACAGCCGCGTCTGGCCTGTCCGCGTGTCCCCTCGATACCCTGCCGGATGAAGCGCTGGAAACGGTCGACGACATCCTGGCTGGCGGACCCTACGAGTTCCCGAATAATGACAACACCCGCTTCGGGAACTACGAGTCGATCCTGCCCGATGAGGACCGGTCCTATTACCGCGAATACACCGTTGTCACCCCGGGTCTGGACCATCGCGGGGCCCGCCGCATCGTCACCGGAGGGGGCTCCGAAACCGACCCTGACGTGTGGTACTACACGGATGACCACTACGAATCCTTCTGCGAGATTCCCGATGCACACCTACTTTAATGACGCTCGCACACCCGTCCTGCTGACCTGCCGCATCCGTACTGCGCAGGACTTCTACTCGGCGTTGGCGTCGGCCGTACGAGCCCCGAAACGCACCTCCGGTCCGGAGGCGGCACCGGTGCCGACCAACCTCGACGGGTTAGCCGACCTCATCAAGGAGGCTCAGATCACGAAGATCATCTGCTCCGACACCAAGCTGCCCGAGCAGGACTCCCTCGCGGTTCGACGAGTCCTCGCCGACCTCGACGTCACGCTGGTGCGCTAACCGGACTCTGCCTCCGACCCGGCCCGCGGTTGGCCCGCGTCAGCCGAGGAAGGCAGCAAGTCCCGAGGACTGCTGCGCGATGCGTTCCAGGCGGGACTCCGTCATCGATGCGATCTGGTCGATGATGACGCGGTGCCGGGCGGCATCGGTGTCGGCGGCGTCGAACCACTCCCTAAACATCACGTCGAGCCCACCCGGGCCCGCCGCCTGAAGGTAATCGTGAACCCGATAGATGCGGTCGCGCTGTCGGTCCTGGCGCGCCACGTGGGCGGGGGCGTCCATGACGTAGAGCACCGCGATGCTCTTGAGCAGCATCACCTCTGCGAGGACCTCGGCAGGAACGACGAGGTGCCCGCTCATCCGGCCGAGTTCGCGATCCCCGCGCGCGGTAAGCGTCGCGGAGATCGTCGCCCCGACGAACCGGCCTACCAGCTCGGAGGTTAGCCGCTTGAGGGTCGTATAACCGCTGAGGCTGTGATCGAAGTCAGCGGCCGCCGCCACCCCGGGGATCGCGCGCAACCGGGCGGCGGCGTCGAGTAGCTCCTCGGCGGTCCCGCCGAAGGTGGCGGCACCGATCTGGGCTAGCTGCGCCAACTCCACCAGGTCCCACAGCACCTTGAGGCTGATACGCCCGGAGACTACCCCGTCCTCCACGTCGTGCACCGAGTAGGCGATGTCATCGGAGAAGTCCATGACCTGGGCCTCTATCGGCGGCGCGGCATCCGTGTGACCGGCCCGAACCCAGGCGAGGATCTCGGCGTCTTCGTCGTAGGCCGAGTACTTCCGGTTCACGCTCCCATCAGGGTTCGTGCGAGTCCGCGGGTACTTGCAGGCCGCGTCCAAGGAGGCACGGGTGAGGTTGAGTCCCACGCTGGCGCCCGCGGCGTCGAGCACCTTCGGTTCCAGCCGGGTGAGGATACGCAACGTTTGGGCGTTGCCTTCGAAGCCGCCGCAGTCGGCAGCCAGTTCGTTGAGCGCGACCTCCCCGTTGTGCCCGTAGGGCGGGTGCCCGATGTCGTGAGTCAGCCCCGCCATCTCGCAGAGGCTGGGATCCAGCCCCAAGCCGGTGCCGATTCCCCGGGCAATTTGCCCCACCTCCAGCGAGTGGGTGAGCCGGGTTCGAGGCGTGTCGCCGTCGCGGGGGCCGACCACCTGGGTTTTGTCTGCGAGCCGACGCAGCGCGGCCGAGTGCAGGACTCGGTCCCGGTCGCGGGAAAAGGCGCCTCGATCATCAGGGCGGGTGCCGTCGATCTGGCTCGCCTTCGGCGCCTCCGCAACCAGGCGCGCAGTGTCGGCGGCTGTGTAGCGATACACGCTCGCCCCTCCCTTCTTGTCGCCAAGGTCTCGTCGCTGCTGAGGCAGCATTGTGTAACCCTTAAGACTGTAGTGCTTGTCGGTATGGTGAATGCCATGACACGTGCGCGCGCTCTCTCCTTATTGATCGCAGCTACCGGCGCCTGCGGCATCGCCGTGGCGCTTCCCGTTACGGCGCCAGCGGTGCCGCTCGCCGCTTTCGGGGCGGACACCGTCCTGGCAGCTCCGGCGATCGACCAGCTCGATTCGCTTATCATCGACGAAGTAGGGGCACTGACGAGCGAGGAGGCTCGCGCCCTCGACGAGGGTCAACAACGGCTCCACGACGCTAAAGGCAAGAACCTCGCCGTCGTGTTCATCGACGACTTCGCCACCAACGACCCGGAAGGGTGGGCCAAACAGCTCCGTGAGAGCAGCAGCACCTTCGACCCGAATGCCACCGCGGTCCTCGCCGTCGCCACCGAGCAGCGGTATTACGTGCTCGACGCGGGTGCACGGTGGTCGAGCGCCGAGCTCGACGCTATCGACAGCGCCATCTACGGCCCGCTGTCGAACCTCGCGTGGGGTGAGACCGCCGTTGAGGCCGTGACCACCGCCGCGAACAGTTCTCCTCGCAGCGGTCAGGAAGGCACCTACCGACCCCCCGTCGACGGCACTGCAGCGGACCAGGGCAATGGGGCAGCCTGGCTGGGGGCCGCGGGCGGTGCGGTAGCCATCGCCGGTGGCGGGGCGTGGCTGTACTCACGCCGCCGACGCAAGACCGAGCAGCACAACGCTCTGGCCTCCTCACGGCAACTCGACCCTGCCGATACCCGCGCCATCGTCGCGTTGCCCTTGGATACGCTGCGCCGGCGTTCCGAGGAGGTTATCGTCGCCGCCGACGAATCCGTCCGAGGTGCAAAGGAACAGCTGCGCATCGCAGAGGCCGAGTTCGGCCCGGAGCGCACGCGGTCCTTCAGGCGCGCTGTCAACGCCGCCCAATCGGCCTTGCAGTCGGCCTATCAGACGCGCACCCTGCTCAACGACGAGCTCCCAGAGACCGAATCTGAGCAGCGCGCTATGCACACCGAAATCATTTCCTCGTGTGGGCAGGCGCAGGCGGCGCTCGACGAGCAGGCCGCCGAGTTCCTCTCCTTGCGCAACCTGCTCATCAACGCCGACAGCACCCTGGAGGAGTTGACGCGCAAGGAGGTCTCCCTGCGCGCCCGCATTGCCCCCGCCCATCAGGTGCTGGGCGAGCTGACCGCCACCTACGACGAGGCGATGCTCTCCTCGATCAGCGACAACGCACGCCTGGCCGACGAGGCCCTTAACCAGGCCGACCGAGTCCTCGCCGAAGCCCGCGCAGTGGCCAAGCGCCCTGCCGGCGAGCAGGGTGAGCTGGTCGGGCTCATCCAGGAAACCGAGCGGGTACTCACCCTGGCCGACGACCTTCTCAATGGCATCGAGCACGCTGATTCCCGCATTCGCACCGCTCAGACGGATCTGCCAAGGCTCATCGACGAGGTCAAAGCCGAAATTGCCGACGCCGCCGAGCTGCGTGAGCGGGCCGCCGCCTCGGCTGCGACCGTCAAGTGGGGCCCACTGGACGACGCCGTGGCCGAGGCCGAATCGGCGCTGAAGCAGGCACAGGCTCTCGGCAGTACTGATCCGCTCGGGGCGTACGCTCCCCTACTGGCCGCCGACACCGCCCTCGACGACGCCTTCGCCGCCGCCCAAGGCGCCACCCGTGACCACGAGCGGACCCTCGCGTTGCTGGATCAGCAGCTCTCCGAGGCGACCTCCAGCGTGCAGGCCGCGGAAGACCATATCGCTTCCCGCGGTGCCATCATCGGGCACGACGCACGGACCCACCTTGAGCAGGCAAAACGCTTCGTCGCGCTCGCGCACACCCTACGGGGGAAGAACCCCCGCAACGGCATTGATGCAGCCCGCCAGGCCAGTGCGGCCGCTAAGCGCGCCTCCTCGGCCGCCGAGGCAGACGTTCGACGCTACCGGCAGCAGCAGGCCGCCCAGACCGGCGGTGAGCTACTCCAGGGCATCGTCATCGGGTCCATGCTCTCGGGCGGTGGCCGCGGCGGATTCGGCGGTGGTTTTGGCGGCGGCGGAAGCTTCGGCGGCGGTGGCGGAAGTTTCGGCGGCAGCTTCGGTGGCGGCGGTACCCGCAGCGGCGGTTTCTAAAGCCTCAAGGTCCGCCGCGGCACGTCGGCCATAACACAGGCCCAGCTGAGAAACACCGCATCCAGGACCGGCATCTCGCCGTAGGCAGCGGCTTCGAGAACGTCGACGCGGCCTCCGGCGCGGGGACGCACGGACGCCGCCACCCGGCCGTCGGACAGGCGGATCACGCGTTCTTTGCGCAAAAGGTGCGTTCTTTCCAGCGTGTAGGAGCGGTCTCCGCACTTCGCGTGCAGGACATTGATGGTCATGCCCGGTTGGGCGATTCGGGCGAAGGTGCCGTCGTTGGACGTGGCCCGCAGCCGAAACCTCATGCGCCCGGTGGTGTGCTCCAGGAAGATCCGATGTTCGCCGTAGGTGAGCAGATCCGCCTTAACGAAGGCGATGAGCTCCCCGTTGGAGTCGCGCAACTCCCCCTCGGACCAGACCCAATAATCGGGCGGATCCGGGGTTTGGTTGCGGCGACCAGTCATGACATCTAGATCAGTGCCGCCACAATCGCGGCAAGCGAGAGCAACGCTAGCGTCCCGATCAACGCCGTGCCCATCGTCACTGTCCGGGCCTCCAGCATGATTCGGGAGAAATACGCCAGCGCAATAGCGCCCTCGGTAGACATGTCCGCATCGTCGGAGTATTCGACGATCGCTTTGCGAACACCGTGGTTAGACCCGGTGAACTGGGCGACCTTCGCCCCGTCCGCGTCCTCCACGACGAATTCCTTGGACGTTTCGGCGACGATGGTCAACGATGCTCCGTCAAGGGACACGGGAATGCGTTCGTCCTTCTTCAGGCGCCCGAAGGCCTGGAACTCGCGTCCGTCGGGCAGGGTCACCGACGCCCCCAGCGTGGGGTTGTGCGACAGCGCCCACTGCTCGTCGCCCACCAAGGCAATTTCCCCATCGAAGGTGGCGAGGGCGGAGTCATCGTCACCGTTACGGAGTACGGGTTTGGCCGTGTTTTCACGGTCCCACCAGGTGTAGTGCATTAGCAGCCAATCAGTCGCTGGGCCAGGTACGTTTCCAGCTCGTCGATGCTGACGCGCTCCTGCTCCATCGTGTCTCGCTCACGGACGGTCACCGCATTGTCTTCGAGAGTATCGAAGTCGAAGGTCACGCAGAACGGGGTGCCGACCTCGTCCTGGCGGCGGTAGCGCCGGCCAATGGCACCGGAGGTGTCGAAGTCCACGTTCCAGAACGCGCGCAGCTTCTGGGCCAGTTCCTGGGCCGGTTCGGCAAGCTCGGGCTTCTTCGACAGCGGCAGCACGGCCACCTTGATCGGTGCGAGTCGTCGATCCAGCTTGAGCACGACGCGCTTATCCACCCCACCCTTGGCATTGGGGGCTTCGTCCTCGGTGTAGGCGTCGATGAGGAAGGCCATCATCGCGCGCCCCAGACCGGCGGCCGGTTCGATGCAGAACGGGGTCCACCGCTCGTCCGCGACCTGGTCGTAGTAGGACAGGTCCTCACCGGAGCCTTCGGCGTGAACACGCAGGTCGTAGTCGGTGCGGTTGGCAACGCCTTCCAGCTCACCCCAGGTGGAACCCGCGAAGCCGAAGGCGTACTCCACGTCTACGGTGCGCTTCGAGTAGTGGGAGAGCTTCTCCTTGGGGTGCTCGTACAGGCGCAGGTTGTCCGGGTTGATACCCAGGTCCACGTACCACTGGAAGCGGTTGTCGATCCAGTACTGGTGCCACTGCTCGTCCTCGCCCGGCTTGACGAAGAATTCCATCTCCATCTGCTCGAACTCGCGGGTGCGGAAGATGAAGTTGCCAGGGGTGATCTCATTGCGGAAGGACTTGCCGATGTTGGCGATGCCGAACGGCGGCTTCATCCGCGCCGAGGTCATGACGTTCTTGAAGTTGACGAAGATGCCCTGTGCGGTCTCAGGCCGCAGGTAGTGCAGGCCTTCCTCATCGTCCACCGGGCCCAGGTAGGTCTTCATCAGCCCGGAGAACGCCTTCGGTTCGGTCCAGTTGCCCGGTTGACCGGTTTCCGGATCCGGAATGTCGGCTAGACCATTTGCCGGCGGGTGGCCGTGCTTCTCTTCATAGGCCTCGATGAGGTGGTCGGCACGGTAGCGCTTGTGAGTATGCAGGGACTCCACCAGCGGATCTGTGAACACCTCCACGTGGCCGGAGCTGATCCACACCTGGCGGGGCTGGATGACCGACGTGTCAACGCCGACGACGTCCTGCCGCGACGTCACCATGTGGCGCCACCACTGGCGCTTGATGTTCTCCTTGAGTTCCACCCCCAGCGGGCCATAGTCCCAGGCAGAGCGGGTTCCGCCGTAGATCTCCCCGGCAGGGTATACCAGGCCTCGGCGCTTGCAGAGGTTTACGACGGTATCAATAACGGACGCAGCCATGGTGGCGGGTAACTCCCTCATAGACGATGTGGATGCTCAAAGCTGATGCTTGGGCAACATTCTAGCGGGTGGCCCGACCCTCCTGCTTGGGGGTAACAGCGAGGGTGACACAGGGGCAGAATACAGCGAATGTAGGACAGGCGTATAATTTCGTAGTGACAAGACAGACGTCCGCATTCCGACGAGAGACGGTGTGCGGACGTAAAATCAACATTGGGTGGTACCGCTACCCGGCCCGACGAGTAACGAGGTGGCTACCGATGGTTTTCGAAGAAGCCGCACATGAGAAGGTCAGACGCGCCTCCAGGATTATCAGCGCCTTAGACTCCCCACAGCGCCTCCACATCGTTGAGCGCCTCGCTGAGCGCGATCATGTGGTTCATGAGTTAGTTGAGCAACTAGGCAAGTCTCAACCCCTGGTCAGTCAGCACCTCCGGGTGCTCAAGAAGGCAGGCATCGTGGAGCCGACCCGCCGCGGTCGCGAGGTGATATATCGCCTCGTGGCCCCCGAGGTCGTGACCATCATCGATCTGGCGGCGGTTTTAGGCACGCCCGACTCCGAACGGGGTAGTAACTGAACCCTTATTGGGGAAAGTGAAAACACGCTGGTAAACTGACATTCACTTGTCAACGCACCAGGAGTAGCCATGCTGTCCCACCGCTCTGCGAAGCCCAAGGTCGGGGTTCGCAATACGCGCCAGCGCGCCGCCGTCATCGAGTTGTTGGAATCCCTCGACAACTTCAAGTCCGCCAAGGAGATTCATCACGAGCTGGAACGGCGCAACGCCCACGTGGGATTGACGACCGTGTACCGCACGCTGCAGTCCTTGGCGGAGATCGACGCCGTCGACGTCTTGCACCGCAGCTCCGGGGAATCCCTCTATCGTGCCTGCCTCTCCGACCATCACCACCACCACCTGGTGTGCACCAACTGTGGCCGCACCGAAGAAATCGACGGCGGGCCGGTGGAGGCCTGGGCTCGCCAAATCGCGACTCAAAACGGCTTCTCCCTCACCGGGCATGACGCCGAGGTATACGGGGTGTGCGCCAGCTGCCTTCAGGGCGCGGTCTAACCCCAGCGCGTTGAAAACCTCACCGTTTTAGGTGATGACCTGCCCAAACAGCAGGCCCAGACCGTAGGTCACCCCCGCCGCGCCGAGCCCGATAGCCAGCTGGCGCAGTGCCCGCGGTGCCGGCGGATTGCCCGACAACACGCCGGTGATGCCCCCGGTGACCAACAGCGTCACAGCCACGAGCACGAGCGACACCACCGCCCCCGGGCCCGGATGCATCCCCACCACGAACGGGATGATGGGGATGAAGGCCCCCACACCGAAGGCAGCGAAAGAACTTGCCGCCGCGGTGAACGCGCCGCCGTCGGCCTCAGCCTCGGAGGTGGCCGCCAGGGAATCTTGCATGGCCAGGTGATCCTGGTGTGCGAAGATTTCCCGCGCCCGGGCGTCGGCCTCGTCCTCACTCATCCCCCGGGCCCGGAAGACCAAGGCGAGCTCGTTGGCATTGACGTCGACCTCCCCGAGCAACCGGTGGGCATTCGGGTTCGGCACACTTGCCTGGATGAGTTCACCCTGCGAGCGCACGGACACATACTCGCCGGCGGCCATGGACAAGGCGCCGGCCAGAAGCCCAGAAATGCCGGTAAGGAGAATGGCGTTCGTGGGCATGCCTGTTCCCATGACACCAAGAACCAACGCCACGTTGGAGACCAAGCCATCGTTGGCCCCGAACACCGCCGCCCGGAATCCGCCAGACATCTTTTCCCGCCCTCGGGCGGCCAGTGCGCGCACCACCTCCGCATGGAGACGTTCGTCGGCGGCGATCGTCGCCGGGGCGTCGTCATCGTCAACGTACGGGGTGCGAGTCTCCGCCGTCTGCATGAGCGCCAACGCAAACACCGAACCGAAGTGACTCGCGAAGAAGCCCATCACTTGGGTGCTGAGGTCCGGCCTGCGAGGCATGCCCACATAGTCGCCCAGCCGGTCCCGCCAGTACTGCTCGTGACGAGACTCCGCATCGGCGATCCGCAAGAGGATCTCCCGCTCCTCACCCTCACGCTTGTGCGCGAGCTCCCGGTACACGGCGGCCTCCGCGCGCTCGTTGGCGAGGTAACGACGCCAGCGGCTAATCTGCCGCTTCGTGGGCGGGGCCATCTCGGGCCGGGGGTTCATCTAGCGCACACCCCCGAAACGACGGTCACGGCGGGCGTATTCGGTCACCGCATCGAAGAGGTGCTGCGGGGTGAAGTCCGGGAAAAGAACGTCCTGGTAGACCATCTCCGCGTAAGCGGACTGCCACAACAGGAAGTTCGACGTGCGCTTCTCCCCCGACGGGCGCAGGAACAGGTCGACGTCCGGCATGTCCGGGTCATACAACCACTGCGCAACACTGGCCTCGGTGATATCTCCAGGAGCGAGCTCACCGCGGGCGACCGCGTCCGCCATGGCCCGCATCGCGTCGAGCAGCTCCGCTCGCCCGCCGTAGTTCACGCACATGACCAGCGTCATCCGAGTGTTGTCCTTCGTCAGCTGCTCGGCCTCCTCCAGCTCCCGGATGACGCTTCGCCACAGCCGCGGGCGTCGACCCGCCCACACGACGCGCACTCCCTTGGCGTGCAGGACGTCGCGCTGGCGACGCAGGACGTCGCGGTTGAAACCCATGAGGAAGCGGACCTCATCGGCGGATCGGCGCCAGTTCTCGGTGGAAAAGGCATACGCGGACAGGTACGGAACACCCAAGGCCAAGCAGGCGTCGACGGCATCCATGAGCACCTTTTCGCCCCGCTTGTGCCCTTCGGTTCTCTTCAGCCCCTTCTCGGTGGCCCAACGGCCGTTTCCATCCATGACCAGGGCAATGTGTCGAGGCAAGAACTCCGACGGGATGGCCGGCGGATTCAGCACTGCGGAAAGCGAATTTGGGTCAGTCACGCATCCTATTGTGCACCATCAGCCCGCCAGGGTTACCTTAGCTAGACGGGGGATGCGGCGCAGCGTCGGCGACGCCATGATGCCCGTGGCGACGACGGCCACGCCTCCCAGGAATCCGAAGGCCAGCGCGGCGCTGCCGTAATCAAGGACGACGCCCACGGCGAGCATCCCGAGCGGCATCAAGGCCATAGCCGGCACCCTCATCACCGCCGTGACCCGGCCCATCACCTGACCCAGGCTGGTTAGGCGCAGTATCCGCCCCCGCCGAACCGGTCGACCCATCCCCCGCCGATGGTTTGAGAGAGGACAAGCGCCGCCAAGTAGGCAGCCGTCACGACGCCCGCACGCTGGCGTTGGTGCCTGCAGGTACTCGGCAGCAAGACTTTGAAAGTGAAGGGCCCAAACGGGTGAAACTTTCAAAGTTTCAGAACAAGGCACATACAGCAAGAGGACGGGGCGAAACAGTCTCAGTGCTGTTCCATGACCTTCAGCGACCGGATCCCCGCCTCCACGTACCACTGCAGGTGCCGAGTGATCAGGCGGTGCGCGGTGTCAAGCAGGCTCGTGCCCTCGCTCCCGATGAGGGCTGCGGCGGCGTCGGCATAGCCCCCGTCGAGCAACCACATGAGGTGGAGTACTTCCTCCGGGATCTCGGAGCTACCCGAAGGCCGGCAGTTAACACACACCGCTCCTCCTACAGCCGGGTGGAACGCGTGATGCGGACCGGCGCATCCACAGACGGCGCAGCTAAACAACTGCGGCGCCCAGCCTGCGGCTCGCATCGATTGCAAAAGAAAGCCGTCAAGCACCGCCGTGGACAGTGGGGACTCCCCCAGCCGGTGCAACGCGGTGACGGCGGCGTCGAAGAGCGCGGCGTCGTCTCCGCCGTAGCCGGCCAGCCGTTCGGCGGTCTCCAGCACCACGCAGGCGGCAGCGTAGCGGTCCCAGTCCTCGATAATTCCCGCGCCGAGGTACGCAAGCGTATCCGCGGCGGCGATGGTGGCGAGGTTCTTGCCCGGGTACAGGCTGACGTCGAGGTGCACGAACGGCTGCAGTCGGGAACCGAAGCGGGAATTCGTCTTGCGCACCCCTTTCGCCACGGCGCGCACCACCTCGTGCTCCCGGGTGAGCAGCACGACGATGCGGTCGGCTTCTCCGAAGTCGTGGGTACGGATGACCAGCGCCTGATCGCGATAGGACGCCGCCCGCGCCATCGTCTAGAAGCCCAGCCGACCGAGCTGCTTGGGGTCGGATTGCCAGTTCTTGAGCACCTTGATCCGCAGGTCCAGGTATACGTTGCGGTCAAGCAGCTCGATGATCTGCTTGCGGGAGCGCTGGACGATGGATTGCAGCCGTCGGCCCTCCGGGCCTTCGATGATGCGCTGCTGCCCCGGGCGTTCCAGGTACAAGATGGCGTAGATGTTGAGGCGGTCGCGGCCCTCGGGGTCGTCGAACATCTCGTCAATCTCCACGGCCACGGAGTGCGGCAGCTCGTCGCGCAGGCCGGACAGCGCGGCCTCGCGGATGAGCTCGGCGATGCGGGTCTCGATGTCATCGTCGGTTAAGTGATCGTCCGGGTAGTACTTCGGCCCTTCCGGTAGGTGCTTGACGAGCACGTCGGCGAGGACGTCGACCTGCTCACCAGCGGTTGCGGAGACGGGGATGACCTCAGCGTTCGCCTCGTCGCCGCCGAGCAGGTCGTAGAGTGCCACGAGCTGGGCCGCGACCTCGTCGCGGGACACTTTATCCACCTTCGTCACAATTCCGATGATGGTCGTCTTCGGCGCCACCTCGCGGACGTTGTCGAGGATCCACCGGTCGCCGGGGCCGATCTTCTCGTCGGCTGGGATGGTCAGCCCGATGACGTCCACATCGGCGTAAGTGTCCTTGACGATCTCATTGAGCCGCTCACCGAGCAGGGTGCGCGGTCGGTGCAGGCCAGGGGTATCGACAACGACGACCTGCGCGTCGGGGCGGTGAATCAACCCCCGGATGGGGTGGCGGGTGGTCTCCGGCTGGTCGGCGGTGATGGCAATCTTCTGGCCCACGAGCGCGTTCGTCAGCGTCGACTTGCCGGTGTTGGGGCGGCCGACGAAGCTGACGAAGCCGGAGCGGAAGCCGGCCGGCGTATCAGAGAAGCTGTGCATAGGCGCCAAGCCTAGT
This sequence comes from Corynebacterium uterequi, assembly GCF_001021065.1. Classification (NCBI taxonomy): domain Bacteria; kingdom Bacillati; phylum Actinomycetota; class Actinomycetes; order Mycobacteriales; family Corynebacteriaceae; genus Corynebacterium; species Corynebacterium uterequi. The sequence goes on from NZ_CP011546.1 coordinate 1,682,110, forward strand.
CGACGCGGCGGACCTCGAAGGTGTGGGCCGGATTGACGAAGCAGTCCTGGGCGGCGATGAGCTCCAGCTCCCGGGTGTCTGCCTCGTAGGTGGCCGCCAGCAGATCGAAGACGCTGGCCGCCGTCTTACCCAACGCCGCCGAGGCGTCTTCGGTCTCCAGCAGGTGCCCGACGAACAGGGCCGCCGTGACATCGCCGGAGCCGTTGCGCTTGAACGGCAGGTAGGGGGTGGTGACGATCCACACGCCCTGGCTGTTGACGGCGAGCATTTCGATGGTGTTCGGCTCGGCATCAGGACGGGTGACGCTGGTGACCAGCACCGTCTCCGGACCCATCTCGCGGGCGGCGTGCGCGGCGGCGATGGTGCTTTCTAGGTCCGTTGCTTCCCGCTGGGTAAGGTAGCCGAGCTCGAACTGGTTCGGGGTGATGACGTCGGCCACCGGCACGACCTTGTCGCGCAGCAGCGGCGGGATGGCGTCGGAGACGAAGCAGCCGCTCTTGGCGTTGCCCATGACCGGGTCACACGAGTAGATGGCCTTGGGGTTGCGCTCCTTGATGAGCGCGACGGCGTCGACGATGGCCCCGGCGATGTCCGGGCCGCCCTGGTAGCCGGAGATGATGGCGTCGACCCGGGGCAGAATCTCCAGGGTGTCCATGCCCTCGACGACAGCGGTGACGTCCGCAGCCGGGAGCATCGGGCCGCGCCAGGTGCCGTACCCCGTGTGGTTGGAGAATGCCACCGTGTGGATAGGCCACACTTCGTGGCCGAGGCGTTGCAGCGGGAACACCGCGGCGGAGTTCCCGACGTGGCCGTAGGTGACGTGAGACTGAATGGAGACGATGCTCTTCATGGGAGACATTGTGCACCTTAGCTCCCCAAAACCTGGACAGTGGGGGGCTTATTTATTCACTAGACTCATGACCTCACCGAATACCGCACCGATCCGATCCCGAATGACGAGGTCAGCCGCCGCGTCGAAGGGGGTGCCCTCCAAGTTAATGAGCACCAGCTTTGTTCCCCGGAAGTAGCGCAGCAGCCCGGCTGCCGGGTAAACGTTGAGCGATGTGCCGCCGACGATGAGCACCTCCGCCGCCTGGATATCGGCGACGGCCGCAGCCACCACGGCGTCGTCGAGCGCTTCGCCATAAAGTACGACGTCGGGCCGGATCATCTCCCCGCACTCGGGACACGCCGGTACCACCGGTACCGACGGCAACTGCGTCAGCCCGTATGGCTGGTGGCAGCCGACGCACGTGTAGTGGTGCACCGAGCCGTGGAGCTCGCGGACGGTGCGAGACCCGGCGAGTTGATGCAGGCCATCGATGTTTTGGGTGATGACGCTACGGAGTCGGCCACGGGATTCGAGCTCGGCCAGGGCCAGATGTGCCGGGTTGGGGCGGGCCTGAGGATGCAGCAGCTTCGTGCGGTGAAAATCGTAGAACTGCTCGGGGTAGTTGACGAGGCACTCGTGGCTGAGGAGGTACTCGGGCGGCAACGAGCCGTCGTGTTGTTGGGCGTAGAGGCCCGCGGCGGAGCGGAAGTCCGGGATGCCGGACTCGGTGGAGACCCCGGCTCCGCCGAAGAACACGGTCTCCGAGGAATGAGCTATCCACGTCGCAAGCTGGCGGATATTGTCGGCGCAGGTCACGCCCGCAAGCCTAGTCCTCCAAGCGGGGGCGCGGCTCGCCCAGCGCCGGGATCCCTCCTCCGGGAACCTCACGGTCGAGCGCCTCCCGGTCCGCCGCCGACGGGAACGCCGACGGTCCCGACGGCTTCGGTGGGAAGGACAGGCCGCGGGCGAGGACGTCGTCATACCAGTCCGCCAGCAACTCATTTTGCAGCGCGAACATCTCCCGCTCTTCGGCGGGAATGGCGTGGTCGTAGCCCAACAGGTGAAGGCAGCCGTGAACGGTGAGCAACGCCAGCTCGTGGCTGAGCCCGTGGCCGGCGGCCTGGGCCTGGCGGGCCGCGAAGTCGGGGCACAGCACGATGTCGCCCAGCATCGACGGTCCCGGGCTAGCACCGTCGGGACGGCCTCCGCCGGCGTAGCCGTACTCGTCCATGGGGAAGCTCATGACGTCCGTGGGGCCTTCCAGGTCCAGCCACCGAACGTGCAGGTCGGCGATGGTCGGTTCGTCCACGCAGGTGATGGTGAGCTCCGCGTCGGGGTGTATGTCCATCTCCTGTAGGGCGAAGGACGCTACGGAGATAAGCATCTCCTCGTTGACCCCATCGACTCCGGACTCGTTGAAGACTTCGATGCTCACGAACGCCTCGCCTCCTGCCGCTGGTCAAAGCTGTCATAGGCGTCCACGATGCGCCCGACCAGCTGGTGGCGCACCACGTCCGAGGAGTGCAGATCACAAAACTCGATGTCGGGGATTCCGGAGAGGATGCTACGCACCACGCGCAGCCCGGAACGCTGCCCGCGGGGCAGATCCACCTGGGAAACGTCGCCGGTAACGACGATCGTCGACCCGAAGCCCAGGCGCGTGAGGAACATTTTCATCTGTTCCGGGGTCGTGTTCTGGGCCTCGTCGAGGATGACGAACGAGTCGCTGAGCGTGCGCCCGCGCATGTACGCCAGCGGGGCGACCTCAATAACGCCGGCTTCCATGAGCTTCGGGATCATTTCCGGATCCAACATGTCGCGCAGAGCGTCGTAGAGCGGCCGCAGGTAGGGATCGATCTTGTCACCCAGCGTGCCGGGCAGGAAGCCGAGCTTCTCACCAGCCTCCACGGCCGGGCGGGTGAGGATGATTCGGCTAACCTGCTTCGCCTGGAGCGCCTGCACTGCCTTCGCCACCGCCAAGTACGTCTTGCCGCTGCCGGCAGGACCGATGCCGAAGACGATGGTGTTGTCGTCGATGGCGTCCACGTAGCGCTTCTGCCCCAGGGTCTTCGGGCGCACGGCCTTGCCGCGGCGGGAGACGATGTCGGAGCCGAGGACATCGGCGACTGACTGGGGAGCGTCGATGGCGACGATGTTGAGCGCGTGCTTCACCGACTCCGGGGAGACGCTGTGCCCACGGCGGGCGATGGACTCCAGCTCGTCGAGCACCCGACGGGCGCGGGCCACCTCCGGTGCCGGGCCGGTGAGGGTCACGTGGTTGCCGCGGGCGTGAAAGTCGGCGTCGATGAGGTTGTCGAGCACCTGCAGGTTGCGGTCGTGCACCCCGAGAATCGTGGTCGCATAGCGGGAATCCAGCTCAACGGCGGTGGTGACTATGTCGGTCTGGGCAGCCACGGGGTCCTTCCAATGGTGGCGGGAAATGTCGTGTTGAGACTCTACCAGCGAGAGGTCAGCGTGCCGATGGCCGACAAGGCAACCAGTGCCGCCGACGCGGTCCGATACACCTGGGGGCCGAGGACGATGGGGGTGGCGCCAAGCAACGCGAGTTCCTCGTCGCCGATACCACCTTCCGGACCCACGAGGACAAAGAGCTCGTCAACGTCTAGGTCCACGTCTTTCATCGACCGCTCGGCGTCCTCGTGCAGGACATACGCCGGGCGGGTCGCGATGAGCTGGGCGACCTGCTTGGTGGTCAGCGGGCCGGACACGTCGGGGATCCGGCTGCGCCGCGACTGCTTCGCTGCGGCCGCTGCGGCGTCGCGCCACTTACCCAGCTGCTTGTCCGCCTTGGCCCCCCACTTCGCTATGGTGCGCTGGGACTGCCAGGCGATGATGGCGTCGGCGCCGCCCTGGGTGGCGAGGTCGACGGCGAGCTCTGCGCGTTCCGACTTGGGGATGGCCTGGATAACTGTCACCCGCGGGCGCGGCTGCGGGTCCTCGCCGCGGGCGTCGACCCGCACGGCGAGCGTGTCCTTGCCCTCGACGGCGACGACCTCCCCGGACACCCAGCCGCCGCGGCCGTCGACGAGCTTGATTCGCTCGCCGACGCCGATGCGCTTGACGGTGACGGCGTGGCGCCCCTCGGATCCGGAGAGGGCCACCGTCTCCGCCGAAAGGTCATCGGCGATGAACACCGGCAGGCTCATCGCTTGAACTTATCCCGAAGGCGGGAGAAGAAGCCACCGTCGTTCGAGGACTCGTCGCTCACGGCGGTGGTGTCCTCGCGGAGGTCGCGAATTTCCTCCAGCAGGGCCCGGGTGCGCTCGTCGAGGTTGGTGGGGATGACCACGTCGACGTGGGCGTAGAGATTGCCGTGGCCTTCCGCCCGCAGGCGGGGCATGCCCGCACCGGCGAGCACCAGACGCTCGCCCGGCTGGGTGCCCTCCGGGACGTCGATGACTAAGGTGTCCCCGCCGAGCGAGGGCACTTCGAAGGAGGTGCCCAGGGCCGCGTCGATGGCCGGGACGCGGACGCTGACGTGGAGGTGATCCGCCTCCCGGGTGAACATCGGGTGTCGATCAACCCGGACCTCAACGTAGAGGTCACCGGCGGACCCGCCACCGTGGCCCACCTCGCCCTGGCCGGCCATGCGAACCCGCATCCCGTCGGCAATGCCGGCGGGGATGGAAACAGTGAGGTCCCGGTTCTTGCGCACCCGGCCCTCGCCGTCGCAGCGCGAACATGGGTCCTCGATCACCTCACCGAAGCCCTGGCATGCCGGGCACGGCCGAGAGGTCATGACATTGCCCAGGAAGGAACGCTGCACCTCCTGGACTTCACCGGCGCCGTGGCAGGTAGCGCAGGTAACGGGCTTGGCCTTGGACTCGGAGCCGGAACCCTGGCAGTGATCGCACACCACTGCAGTGTCCACGCGGATGTCCTTGCGCACCCCCTGGTACGCCTCTTCAAGGGTGATGCGCTGACGCAGCAGGGCGTCGGCGCCCGGCTGGACGCGGGAACGCGGCCCCCGCCCGCCGGCGGAACCGCCGCCGAAGAACGCCTCGAAGATGTCGCCTAGGCCGCCGGAACCACCGAAGCCACCGTACTGGCCGCCCGGTCCTGCCGCGCCCGGCTGCTCCAGGGGGTCACCGCCCATGTCGACGATGCGTCGCTTCTCCGGGTCCGTGAGCACCTCCTGAGCCAGGCTGGCTTCTCGGAACTTCTCCGCCGCCTCCTCGCTGGGGTTGACGTCGGGGTGATACTTGCGCGCCAGCCGTCGGTAGGCCTTTTTAATCTCCGAGTCGGAGGCGTCTTTGCTTACGCCAAGGATGCCGTAATAGTCCCGTGCCACAGTCGATCCAACGTCCTTTACTTCAACTACACATGTGCTTGCGTGCGTGCCTTACTCGCCGGAGAGGATCCGGCTCACATAACGCGCAACAGCGGATACCTTAGAGATTGTTCCCAGATAATCCATATACGTGGGCCCGACGACGCTCAACCCGCCGAGCGCCCCGGTCTGCTCCGAGCCGTAGGCGGTGGTGACGATCGACGCCGAGCGCAAACCCTCATCCTCATTCTCGTCACCAATGCTCACGGCTACGTCCCCGAAGTCCGGCAGGTCGCTCATGAGCTTGAGCACCACCACCTGCTCTTCCAGGGCCTCGATGAGCCCGGCCAGTGCGGCCGGGGCGGCGCGGTGGCCGAGGCGGGTGAGGTTAGATGCCCCGGCGACGATTAGCCGTTCTGTCGGCTGGTCCACCATCGTCTCGATGAGGATGGTCGCCGCGCGTAACAGGTGATGGGCAATATCCACCGGCGGGTCCTGGAGGATCGCGGCGAGAGACACGGAGGCGTCGCGTAGCGTCTTGCCATGCAAGGCCTCGTTAAGGGTGTCACGCAGGCGCGCGACCTGATCCTGGTTGATGGGCCCGTCGAGCTCGACATTGCGCTGATCCACCCGGCCGGTGTCGGTGATGAGCACGAGCAGGAGCCGAAGCGGGCTCAGCGGCACCACCTCGCAGTGCTTGACGCGGGCGACCCGCAGAGTGGGCACCTGGATGACCGCGGCCTGCCGGGTGAATTGGGCGAGCAGCTGCACCGAACGGCGCAGCACGTCTTCAAGATCCACCCCACCTTCAAGGAAAGTGGCTATGGCGCGTTTCTCAGCTGTGCTGAGGGGCTTGACTTCGCCGAGGGAATCGACGAAGGCCCGGTAGCCTTTTTCCGTCGGGATGCGCCCGGAACTGGCGTGTTGCTGGGCGATGTAGCCTTCAGACTCCAGCACTGCCATGTCGTTGCGGATCGTCGCCGAGGACACGTTGAGGTGATGGCGTTCGACGAGGGCCTTGGACCCTACCGGCTCCTGCGAGGCGATGAAGTCCGTAATGATGGCGCGCAGCACCTCCTGGCGCCGCTTCTCCGTTGCATTAGCCACGGCTGGCACTCACCTCCTTTGATTGCTAAGTGCCCAGTGTAGCCAGCGACCGCCCCGAAACCAACGAAATGGCCTCCCACCCCGGGCTTATACTGACTCCACGAGCCCCTCTCATCATCGACGCCGATCTATTTTCCGCAGGAGTTTTCATGCCTCGCGTCCCCCGTCACCTCTCCGCCCTTGCGCTGACGTCATGTCTCCTGCCTCTCGCCGGGTGCACGATAGGTACCCCGGAGCGAGCACCTCAGGCCGAATCCGGGTCAGCCGAGACGCCCAGCGCGTCGACGCCGGCCACCGAGCCGTTAGAGATCACCATCGCCGCGGCCGGTGACCTGCTGTTTCACTCTCCGGTCAACGATAACGCCGCACTGAACGCCGCAGCTGCCGGCGAGGGCCGCGCCTTCGACTACCGACCGCAATTCGCGGAAATCTCTCCGCTCCTCACCGAGGCTGACGCCGCATTCTGCCACCTAGAGACCCCCATCAGCTGGGACAACGTCAATATCTCCACCCCGGGGCCGTACCTGATCTTCAATACCCCGCGCGAGGCGGCGATGTCCATCAAGGAAGCCGGCTACGACGCCTGCGACTTCGCCTCCAATCACACCCTCGACCAGGGCCTCGACGGCATTTCCGCCACCGAGGACGGCGTGCGTACCGCCGGGCTGGGTTACGCGGGACCGACGATGAGCAAGCTCGACGCCGGCAAGGCCGAGATGGTCGACGCTGGGAAGGCCACCATCGGCTACCTCGCCTACTCCTACACTCTGCCCAACGCCGGCGACGTCACCTACGACATTCCCGAGGACGCACCGTGGTTGGCTCAGGCGCACTGGCCGACCATGGAGGCCGAGGGCATCCTCAAACACGCCCAACAGGCCCGGGACGACGGCGCCGACTTCGTGGTGGTGTATCTGCACTGGGGGCTTGAGTACAACCAGATGCCCACCGACCAGCAGATGGATCTCGCGCATGACCTGCTCAACTCCGACCTAGTGGATGTGGTGCTTGGCTCTCACGCCCACGTGATCCAGCCGTGCGAGAAAATCAACGGCAAGCACGTCATCTACGGCATGGGAAACTCCATCTCCAACCAGGGTCCGTCCCAGCTCGCCGAGCTGCCGCCGTCGTCTCAGGACGGGATGATCGCCCAGGTCACCCTCAAGCGCGCGGCGGATGGCTCCGTCACCAGCGACTTCGCTTACCAGCCGACATGGGTAGACATCGACGCCGGTCATATCATCAGGCGGGTCAGCCCGGAGACGAACCCGGATTCGTGGGCGCGGACCACCCAGGCCGTCGACGCGCTCGGGGGTTGCGACGCAAAGACCATCTCCGGGTAACTAGGCGCGCTCCTCGGCGAGGAGGATGTCGGCGATAATGCCGTCGGCCAGGTAGCGGCCGCGTTCGGTCACCGCGACTCGCTCGCCGACGTCGAGCAGCCCGGCTGCCGCGTAGCGGCGCAGGACGTCGTGCGCGCCGACGCCGATCCGGCTCGCCGGAACTCCCTCGGCAAGCCTGAGTCCCAGCATGAGCTCTTCGGTGTGTACGTCGGCGCTGCTGAGCCGTTCCCGGTCGGCGATGGGCAGGACTCCACTGTTGAGCTGTTCGTAGTAGCGGCGGGGATGCTTGACATTGAAGAAGCGTTCGTCGCCGACGTGGGAGTGAGCGCCCGGGCCGGCCCCCCACCACTGCTCGTTGCGCCAATACAGCAGGTTGTGCTGGCACTCCCCGCCGCCGCGGGCCCAGTTGGACACCTCGTACCAGGAGAAGCCAGCCTCGGCGAGCCGGCGGGAAATGAGCTCGTAGCGGTCAGCGTAGACGTCCTCGTCCGGCTCCGGGAGCTCACCGCGTCGGACCTTTCGGGCCATGGCGGTACCGTCCTCGACGATCAGCGAGTAGGCGGAGACGTGATCCACGCCGGCGGAAAGGATCGCGTCGAGAGTGGCACGAACGTCGTCGTCGGTTTCCGTGGGAGTGCCGTAGATCATGTCCAAGTTGACGTGGGCAAAGCCAGCGGCGCGAGCCTCGTGCGCAGCGGCGACGGCACGCCCTGGCGTGTGGCGCCGGTCGAGCACCCGCAGCACCGACGACGACGCCGACTGCATACCCAGCGACACCCGCGTATACCCTGCGTCGAGCAGCTGGGCGAAGAACTGCGGCGACGTGGACTCTGGATTGGCCTCGGTGGTGACCTCGGCTCCGTTGGCCAGGCCGAAAGAGTTGCGCACGGCGTCTAGCACCCGGGCAAGCCCCGCACCGCCCAGCAGGGAGGGTGTTCCCCCGCCGACGAAGACCGTCTCGGCGGGCATACCCACAACGTCGGCACCGAGGCGCAATTCCGTCTCCAGCGCCTGAAGATAAGCCTCTGGGGAGGCGGCGGAGCCGAGTTCCCCCGGCGTGTAGGTGTTGAAGTCACAATAACCGCAGCGTGTCGCGCAAAACGGAACGTGGACATAGACGCCGAATGACATAGCAGACAGCGTAACGGGGATTGGGCTAGCACGACCGGGTAGGGTTCCCGTATTGTACAAGGTGCTTTTCTTCGGACACGTTTTTCGAGAGGACCGCTGGTGCCCGACCCTGACAGTTACTACCCCCGACCCCACGAGAGTGCGGAAGGGGGATTGCAATGACTTCAGCACTGCTCATGCTCCTGCTCGGAATGACCATCATCGTGGTCATCGTGGCGTGGTGTGGTTTCCACGTCGCTCAGGAATTCGCCTTCATGTCGGTGGACCGCCAGGAACTACGCGCCGCCGCGGACCGGGGGGACAACGCCGCCAAGACGGCCCTGGGAATCACCAAGAGGACGTCGTTCATGCTCTCCGGCGCCCAGTTGGGTATTACCGTCTCCGGCCTGATTACCGGCTTCATCGCGGAGCCGCTGGTCGGCGAGGCGCTGGGAACCATCTTCGGAACCGTCGGCATCCCTCACGGCGTGGCCGTCGGCATCGGTACCGTCGCCGCCCTGGCCGTGAGCACCCTGCTCATGATGATCTTCGGTGAGCTCTTCCCGAAGAACTACACCATCGCCGCTCCCCTGAGCTCCTCGCGGTGGCTGGCACGTCCCACCCAGCTCTACCTCATGGCCTTCGGCTGGCTCATCAAGTTCTTCGACTGGTCGTCGAACAGCCTGCTCAAGGCCGTCGGCATCGACCCGGTTGAGGACGTGGACTCCACGGCGAACCGGGACGACCTGGAACACGTGCTGGAGGACTCGCGGGATTCGGGTTCCCTGGACGTGGACACGTTTTTGGTGCTCGACCGGATGCTGGAGTTCCCCGAGCAGGACGTGGACCATGCCATGATTCCTCGCTCTCGGGTGTCTGTCTTCGAACCAGAATCCACCGTCGCCCAGGCCCGGGAGGAGATGTACCAATCCCACACCCGCTTCCCGGTCATCAACGACGAGCACGAGCCGATGGGCATCGTTCACGTCCTTGACGTTCTCGATCCCAACCTAGACCCGGACACGCCGGTCACCGAGCTCATGCGCAAACCGGTCATCGTGCACGAACTGATGTCGCTTCCCGACGCGGTGGCGGACATCCGCTCCGCGGGCGACAAGATCGCCTGCGTCATCGACGAGTACGGCGGATTCGTGGGCATCATCACCCTGGAGGACCTGGGCGAGGAAGTGCTCGGCGACATCTCCGATGAGCACGAGGCCACCGACAGCGAAGAAATCACCCCCACCGCGGAGGACGTGTGGATCGCCGATGGCGACACACCCGTCGACGAAGTCATCCGCGCCGTCGGCTACGAGCTGCCCGAAGGCGACTACGAAACTCTCTCCGGCCTGTTGCTCGCCGAACACGGCGGGCTCATCGACGAGGGCGAGGAAGTCATCGTCAACCTGGAGGCGCTGCCCGAGGATTACGTCGATGGCGACGAGCTGCCCGAGCGCGCCCTGCACGCCCAAGTGTTGGAAGTTGAGCGCAACGTCCCCAGCGAGATCAAGCTCACGCTCGTGGAGGCCGACGCTGAGCACGAGGAGGAAAAATAATGGCGTGGTATTGGTCGCTGACCTGGACAATTATCCTGCTGGTGCTCTCTGCTTTCTTCGTGGCCATCGAGTTCTCACTGCTGTCCGCCCGCCGCCACCGCCTGGAGGAGCAGGCCGAGACCTCCGCCGCGGCCCGCGCGGGTCTGCGCAGCCTCAACGAGCTGACCATGATGCTGGCCGGCGCGCAGCTGGGTATCACCGCGGTCACCTTCGCCCTTGGCGCGATCACCAAGCCGTGGGTCCACCACATGATCGAACCGCTGTTGGAACAGGTGGGGCTGCCCGCGGGCACCGCTGGGGCGGTGTCCTTCCTCCTAGCGCTGTTCATCGTCACGTTCATCCACCTTGTTGTCGGCGAAATGGCCCCGAAGTCGTGGGCTATTGCTCACCCGGAAACCGCCCTGCGCATCATCGCCGTGCCGGCGCGCTGGTTCGTCACCGTTTTTCGGCCGCTGCTGGCGTGGATCAACCGCTGCGCCAACCGGCTGGTGCGCCTGGCCGGCCAGGATCCGGTAGACCGTGCCGCAGCCAAGGGATACACCACCGAGATGCTGCATAACCTCGTGCAGCACTCGCTGGAGACGGGGGCACTGGACGCCGACTCCGCCAAGGACATCGAAGGCATCATCGCGCTGGAGTCCAGCAACATCGGCGAGGCGGTGAAGAGCTACGGCTCCCCGGCCCGGGAACTGCCCGTCGACGCCACCATCGCCGACGTTCACCGCGTGGCACGGGAGCAGAACTTCCTACGTATCTTCATCACCGACCCCGAGTCGGTGATCCCCAACGTCGTCTACATCCGAGACACCACCCTCGCCGCCCCCACCGAGCCCGCCGTGGCGTATGCCCATCCGCCGCAGCGAGTCACCGCAGACACCCCCATCGCCGACGTCCTCGACCTCATGCGAGAGACCCAGGAGCAGATCGTCGTCGTCCTCAACGACGACGCCGTCCTCGGCATCATCACCTGGGATGACATCATGAACCAGCTGTGGCCCGAGATCGAGGACCAGCTGGACCGTGCCAAAAACTAGGACGCGAAGTTGCGCCCAGCTGCCGCCTTACGCGCGGCTACCCGGGCGACGACGGCATTGATGCGGGCCCGCTCGCCCAGAAACGTCGGGGGGTTGGTGCCGCGCATCGTGCGGGCGAAGGAGGGAAACGCGTCGGCGACCTGACGCTGCCAGCCTTCCACCGCCGCGCCCACCAGGGTGGCCGCGCGGGAGTACAGGTGCGGCAGCGACATCGACTGCAGGTTTCGGGCCACCAGGTCCGTCTGCTGCAGGACGTACTCGACTACTTCTTCAAGGTGTTCGCACGTGAGGTCCGTCCGGTCTTGGGCGACCACGGCCAGGTCGCTGACCCGCTGCGGCAGCGCGGCCACGGGGAAGAGCTCCACCAGGGCGTCGCCGTCGAGCAGTTCCGGCTCCGGAGCCAAGGCTCCCGAGCCGTCGTCGGCGGACAGCGCCCCCGCGGCGACCCCCGAGGTCAGAGCTTGGCGCAGACCGATGAGCTCGCCGACGATGCGCCGGGAATCGATGCGCGCGTCGCCGGCGATTTCCTCAAACTCGGCGAGGCATTCGCCCGTGAGTTCGGCGTCGAAGTCGCGGATGGCCTCAATGAGGTGCTCGATGTACTCGGCGACCTCATCGCCGATGTTGTACATCTCCTGCGTGAGCTCGCGGTGGCGCAATTCGGCTGCGATTTTGTGCACCGTGTGCTCCTTTCCCCGCCGTTGCCGGCACCGACGTGTCGTATCCGGGAGTTACCTTAGAACACCGTGGTCGCCGCCGGGTGGCGGCGCGCCGCCTAGCGTTGGTACATCTTGTCGATCTCCTTGGCGAAGCGCTTGAACACCACGTGGCGCTTCACCTTCATGGTGGCGGTGAGCTCGTTGTCCTCCTCGGTGAGATCGCGGTCGAGGATACGGAACTTCTTGATCCCCTCCGCATGGCTGACCGTGGCGTTAGCGGCGTTGATGGCGTCCTGGATTTCGCTGCGCAGGCCCGGGTCTGTGGCAAGGTCACGCACGGACTTGTTGGCCGGGACATTGTGGTCCAGCTTCCACCGGGTGAGCTCGTCCTCGTCCAAGGTGATGAGGGCTGCCGGGAAGGGCTTTCCGTCGCCGACCATGAGGGCCTGGGAGATGAGCGGGTGCTCCCGCAGAATGTCCTCCATGGGCCCGGGCGAGATGTTCTTGCCGCCGGCGGTGACGATGAGGTCCTTCTTCCGGCCGGTGATGGTGATATGCCCGGACTCGGAGATCTCACCCAGATCGCCGGTGTTAAACCAGCCGTCCACCACGGCTTCCTGCGTGGCGGCGTCGTTACGCCAGTAGCCCTTGAAGACTCCCCCACCGGAGATGCAGATCTCGCCGTCGTCGTTGATGCGGGCGCCGTAGCCGCCCACCGGCTGCCCGACGCTGCCGATGCGCTGGTCCTCGTTGCACACCGCGCAGGCGGCCGTCGTCTCGGTCAGGCCGTAGCCCTCGTAGACGGGGGCGCCGAGTCCGCGGAAGAAGTGCGACAGGTCCGGGCTCATGGCCGAGCCACCCGTGATGGCGGTCTCCACCTGCCCGCCGAGGGCTGCGCGGATCTTCGAGTAGACAAGCTTGTCGTAGAGGCGGTGGCGCAGCTGCAGCGCCTTCGTGGGGCCCTCCGGGGTATCGAGCGCCTTCGAATACTCGATAGCGGTGGATTCGGCGCGGCGGAAGAGCGCGGCCTTGACCGGCCCGCCCTGGAGCGCTTTCTGGTAGGCGCCGTTGCGCACCTTTTCGTAGACTCGCGGCACGCCGAGGACCAGCTGGGGCCGGAAACGCTCGAAGGCCGTGGTCAGGGTCTTGGTATCCGACCAATAGGCCTGGGTGCCGCCCGAGATGGCAATGGTTTGGGCGACGGCGTGGGCCAGCACGTGGGCGAGCGGCAGGTAGGTGACGACCCTTGTTCCCGGCCGGCCGAGCTTGCCGATGCCGTCGTGCAGCAACGCCCGAACCTGGAAGATCCAGTTGTAGTGGGTGAGCATGCACCCCTTGGGGTTACCCGTCGTGCCGGAGGTGTAGGTGATGCTGGCGACGTCATCGTGTGCGATGGCGTCGATGCGGCCGCGGATTTCCTCGTCGCTCACGCCGCGGCCCTCAAAAGCGAGGGTGTCGACGGCGGCGGCGTTGATCTCCAAGATCCGGCGCAGCTGCGAGGGCGAGCCGGCCAGCGTCGGGGAGCCGTCGGGCTGAAGGATGAGGTGTTCCATGAGGTCGGTGTGATCGCGGGTCTCGGTGAGCGCGAGCACCGCGCCGGAGTCCTCCACGATCCACTGGATCTGGCTCAGGCTCGACGACGGGTAGATCGGCACGGCCGTGGCCCCGGCGGCCCAAATGGCGTAGCCGAGCAGCATCCACTCGTAACGGGTGCCGCTGAGCAGAATCACCCGGTCTCCGGGCTGGACCCCCATGCTCACTAGTCCCTTGGCGACGTCCAGGATCTCCCGGACGTAGTCGCGGGCGGTGACGTTTACCCAGTCGTAGTGAGCCTGGCGGTAGAAGAGCACGAGGTGCGGGTTGGATTTCGCGAGAGCCATGAGGGCTGACAGGCAATTCTCGTCGGCGTCGAGGGTGAAGCGGGCGGGGGCCAGATAGGCCGGGGATCCGTGGTAATCGATGACGTTGATGGGCACCGTCGTCCCCGGGGCTTGGTTCTCAACGCTCATGAACGAGACTCCTCACAGGTTTGTTAACAAAACATTGCCGCTGCTTAACGATACTACGTCCGCTCGGACTCCTCACACGCTCGGGCGGGGGTGAAAGGTACGGCGACGGGGCGCCTTTGGCACGATAGTAAGTTGTGAGTTACGAGGACAACCTGAAACATTTAGCTCAGGCCTTCGGAATCGCCACGGATTACCTGGCGATTACCGGTGAGACCGTCGAAGCTACCGGGGACACCCTTCTTCAGCTGCTCCGAGCCATGGGGGTAGACCTCCCCACGGATCCCACCGAAGCGGACCTGGCGCAGGCCCTGGAAAGCAAACACCTCACCTCGGCCAGTCGGCCCCTGCCGGCCTCGATCGTTGGCGTTGAGGGAACCGAGATCGGTTTCGTCGCCCACGTGCACGACGGTGCCGAAGCGAAGGTCCGAATAGAGCTGGAGGACGGCTCCACCCGGGAGGTTTACCAGGATGAAAACTGGACTCCCCCGACAGAGGTTGACTCCGTTATGTGGGGTGAGGCCAGCTTCCACGTCCCGGGTAACCTGCCGCGCGGCTACCACCGGGTTGTGCTCGAATCCGAAGGTGTTGAGGCCAGCGCCCACCTCATCATCACCCCCGCCCGACTGTCAACGACGGACCGTTTCCTCAACGATCGTCGCTTCGGTGTCATGGCGCAGCTGTACTCCGTGCGCTCCGAGGGCAGCTGGGGAATCGGCGACTTCCACGACCTCGGTGAGCTGGCGGCCACCCTGCACCGGGAGATCGGTGCCGATTTCCTGCTTATCAACCCGCTCCACGCCGCCGAGCCTTTCCCCCCAATCGAGGATTCGCCGTACCTGCCCACGTCCCGGCGCTTCGTCAACCCCCTCTACCTGCGTGTCGAAGACACCGCGGAATTCGCAGCCCTTCCTGAAGCCACCCGCACTGCCATCGCCGCGCTCAGCGAGGAGTTCAAGGCCCGCAACCGCGACCCGGAGAAGATCGACCGCAACCCGATCTATTCCGCGAAACTCGACGTGCTGCGCGACATCTTCGCCGACGGCCTGCCCGCGCACCGCGACGAGCAGCTCGACGCCTACCTGGACAGCCACGGCGAAAGCCTCACCGCCTTTGCCCGCTGGTGCGCCCAGCAAGAGATTGACCACCTCTGGTCGAACACCCGCCACGCAAGCCCGCCGAGCCTGGACGAGTTAACCCGCTTCTACGTCTGGTTGCAATTCCTCTGCGATGAGCAACTCGCCGCGGCCCAAGCAACAGCCCTCGACGCCGGCATGGAAATTGGCGTTATCACGGACCTGGCGGTGGGCGTGCACCCCTGCGGCGCGGACGCGGCCACCATGGCGGAGCTGCTCGTCCACGACGCCTCCGTGGGGGCGCCGCCGGATCCCTACAACGAACTGGGCCAGGACTGGTCCCAGCCGCCGTGGAACCCACACGCCCTCGCCGAAGTGGGCTACCGGCCGTGGCGGAAGATGATTGCCGACGCGCTGCACCATTCGGGAGGCATCCGGGTGGACCACGTCCTGGGGCTCTTCCGGCTGTTCTGGATGCCACGTTTCGAGCCCCCGTCGTCCGGCACCTACGTCTATTACGACTTCGAAGCGATGGTGGGCATCCTCGCCCTGGAGGCGGAACGCGCCGGGGCAATCGTCATCGGCGAGGACCTCGGGACCTTCGAGCCCTGGGTGCAAGACGTCCTGGCATCCCGCGGCATCCTCGGCACCTCCGTGCTGTGGTTCGAGTCCTCCCCCGACGGCTCCGGGCCCCGCCGGCCCCACGAGTACCGCCGGCAGGCGCTGTCCGCCGTCGGCACCCACGACTTGCCGCCAACGGCGGGCTACCTCGACGGCGAGCACATTCGCCTCCGCACCGAGCTCGGCCTGCTGCACCGCAGCGCTGAGGCGGAATTCGACGAAGACCTCCGGCACCAGAACGCCGTCTTTGCCCGCATCCAGCAGGCTGGATTGTTTGATGGTGACCTGGCCGAGGCCGACTTCTCCACTGCCCAACGCGAGACTCGTGGGGAACTTGGGGACTTGCTCGTCGGACTGCACCGATACATTGCGGCTACCCCGTCGGCACTGACAGTGACGAATCTGGTGGACCTAGTTGGCGACGTGCGAATACAGAATCAGCCCGGCACCAATGGCGAGCAGTATGCGAACTGGCGCATCCCCCTGTGCGATACCGAGGGCAACCCTGTGCTCATCGAGGACTTACCAGGCTGCTCGCTGCTCCATCGGGTGGGAGAGGCGTCGAAGCGCTAAGAGATGGTGAGACCAGCAGCCCGATCTCTGCGATGAGGAGAAGGGCTGCTCGCTTCGGCCGCAGCGGATCGCGAACTGTCGTTCGCCGTGGTCATAGACCTGCACCGGTATACGAGTTGGCACCTCGGGGAAGCTTGCCTGCAGCGTCGAAACCGCCGCCAAGCCCATGAACCAGGGCGCAAATGTGGGATATATCACAATCGGGCCCCTCCAGTAGCCCTGACCATGATGGGAAGGTAGCTTCAAGTTTGTTGTTAGTTACTAACAACAGTCATCCAAGCACTGCCCCATCCACGGAGAGGAACTCCCATGGTGGTGGGCTAGCACTCAAAGCCCACCGCCCTAAGTGGTATTTTCTTATGAACGTCAAACACTCATTGTTGGACCACGCCGCGATCATCATCGCAGCCTTTTCCTCCCTAGCGCTGTCATTTTGGACTTATATCCTCGTTAGCCTTGGCGCAGTCCGGGGAACTAAAGCAGTCATTCAGGTACAAAGCACCCCGCCTGGTCAGGTTGACCCCGAGGCCCTTCTCCTTGAGTTACACAGCTTAGCCACCAAACACAAGGGAATGGTCGCCGTAGAAGACTATACGCAACCACATCCTACTATTTTCGCTTCCGGCCCACGTGCAGAAAATTGGGTCACCCATGGCTACGGATCACTGCCCCTAGAAAATGACTACCATGTCGCACCGCTGGTCGATTACCCTGGAGCAGATTTACGCCTGTCATTTTTCGTCGGCGGTACCGATCAGTACATCCATGACGTCACCCAGCTCTTCGAATCACATGGCTATCAAACTGGAACTCTGAACACCCATTACCTTCTTTTCCTCCTTCAGAATGCTCAACTCACAGGTTTGACGTTCGCCATCATTTTTCTTGTTGCCGCGCTGTCCGCCGCGGCGGTGGTGCTTCGATCCAAAGAGATCGCGATCCTCAGGATCCACGGCTATAGTCCCGGACGAGTCATCCGGCGCGACCTTAAGGATTACCTCGCGAAGAGCCTTATCGCGGCCTTGAGTGTACTCGCAGCGGTCGTCATTGTTTTGGCGTTGATGTCCAGCCTCGATGCCATTTCTCACCTGCTGCCCTGGTTGCTGGCCTTCCTCGCGGCAACCTACCTGGCCTTCTTCGCCACCAGACTACTGAGCATCGTCATCCTCGGCACTACCAGCGCCACCGCCGCCGCTAAGGGACGCCTACCCGGAAAGGCCATCCTCGGCTTCACTTACGCAATCAAGGCAATCGTGGCGATACTGCTTGTCGGGTTCGTCGCCAGCGGCCACAACCAATTTGTTGAATGGCAGGAACAACACCAGGATCGACAAGCCTGGGATGCCGCCTACGGTTACGAAATCGCCCGTGTTAGCGGCGCCCGTGAGATCGACGAGACCCAACCTGCTGAACAACGCTTCGCTCACTTAGTCGATGACCTTGCGCGGCAAGACAAGGCACTACTCGTCGACTACTCCCACGCGGGAATCTACACAGAACTACCCGCGGGTATCGGAGTCATGAGCATCGACCCCGCAGGTGCACGCGAATCCGTCACCGGGCCTGCACTATCAACGCTGCTTAATGTTGATACGTCGGCCGGTCCTGTCATCGTCGTCCCCGAGTCGATTTTCGACCCCGCCTTTGACTACGCGTCTGTCCTTCTTCCTGACACCTCCTCGCCGACGGTTATCACCACCAAAGCAGGAAACGACGTCTTTACCTGGGACACCGGTGTCGCCGGCTGGGCTGGCGACACCGTCGTAAAGGACCCTATCTTCATTCTTTATGAGTCTCCCTTGGACTACGGAGTCCGCAACCTCATTGCTGCGGTGTCCCAGCGAAGAATCGTCTTCGAACAAGGCTCACTTCGCGAGGCCATCGGCTCGGACAAAGAGTTGTACACGTTCATCTACCAGGTCCTTCCGGTACGAGAGGTGTGGGCCCAGTCACTGGCAGAGATCAAATCCAGGACCTTCACCAGTATTGCGGGAGCCATTCTCATCATCGTGTTCATGGGCTTCGTTTGCTTCGCCGCCAGCTTTATCGGCCGCAGAATCTTCGCCCAACCCATGACGGTATACTTTCTTCACGGCCAGTCCCGTCTGGGTGCGATCTACCCCATCTACCTTTTGGAATTGACCGGCATTCTGGGCGTAGCCATAGGGCTCTACAACCACGGCTCTGAAAAACGACGTCTCATCGCCCAAGGCGTTGACTGGAGTACTTTCGATCCCGCGATCGCCGGCGGTCTTGTCACCCGGCCCGGCACGATCATCGTCTGCGTCTCCTTCGTGCTCATCTCCACTGCCCTCACCCTGGCATTACTACACTTTGGTGACCCAAAGAAAGGAAAACTAGGCCATGACCACGCTGCTTAGCGTTGACGACGCCGGTAAAAAGATCACCAAACGCTGGCTTTGGCAGCACCTTAACTTTTCTCTCCAGCCAGGCGAAGTTCTCGTGCTCACCGGGCCTTCCGGCTGCGGTAAATCTACTCTTTTAAATTGCATTGGCCTGCTCGACGACCTCACAACCGGAGAAATCCACGCTTTCGGCCGGCCCTATTCTCGGCTCAGCGGCCGCCAGCAGCGAAACCTCAGGCGCAATAACATCGGCTACCTCTTCCAGGACTTCGCACTCATCGATAACTCCAGCATCGAGGCCAACCTGCGAATAGCCTCCCGGTCGGATCACCGCCGCGCGGAGCTAGCCGGACTGATTACCGCCAGCCTCGACGCCGTCGGCCTAGCGGGGAGGCATAAGGACATCATCCACACTCTCAGCGGTGGTGAACAACAGCGGGTAGCCGTAGCGAGGCTGCTGTTGAGGCAACCAGAGCTTATCCTGGCCGATGAACCCACTGCCTCCCTGGATCGGGACAACGCTTCCGCTGTCCTCGGGCTCCTCAAGCAGGCAGCTCATAACGGTGCCGGAGTCATCATCGTCAGCCATGATCCGTGGGTCATCAGCCACTGTGACACCACCTATTCGTTGGTCGGGAACGCCACCAGTGAGCCGGCGGCGAACCGGCGCTAAATGAGGCTGAGAACCCAGGCGACCACCACGAGGACGAGCAAGAACCCCAGGGACTGCGTCACCCGCGACCTCGGATAACGTCGCCGAGGTCTCGGTAGCTTCTGATCCTGCTTGCGCAGCTCCTCTGGGTTAGCCATGTCGGTTAGTGTAGCGCTCAATCCGGTGGGGCAACCAGGCGATGGTGTCGACGACGCGCAGCAGCAGCCACGCCCCCACCGCCGAGGCCGGCAAAAGTACCACAAGCAGAATGGCAAGCTGCGCGCCCGGCGCGAGGCCGACGAGGGTTTGCATGAGCCAGTCCATTTAGTTGTCGACCGCCGATCCGGCTAGACCGCGGCGGGCAAGCAGCGCCTTGACGCTGCGGGGACGGCCAACCAGCTCCTCGAACGCCGTGGGATAGTCCCGGGCAGCGCCTCGGCTCAAGACAAGGTCCCGGAAGCGTTGACCGGCGGCCCGCAGATCACTCTGCTGCTCAAACCACGAGAAGCCGTCCGCGTCGAGTGCCTCAGCCCATAGGTAGGAGTAGTAGCCCGCCGAGTAGCCGCCCGCGAAGATGTGATTGAAGTAGGCAGAGGTGTACCGCGGCACCAGAGCCTCAACGTCGAGACCGGCATCGGCGAGGGCGGCCTGTTCGAAAGCCTCGATGTCCTCGATGGCGGCGGCCTGCTCGGAGTTAAGGGAGTGCCATGCGAGGTCGATGATCGCCGCCCCTAGGTATTCCGCGGTGGCGAAGCCCTGGCCAGCCTGGCGCTGGGCGTAGACGGCCTTCAGGTAGGACTCCGGCAGCGGCTCTCCGGTCTCTTCGTGGCGAGCATAGTGTGCCACGATCTCGGGGACGAAGGCCCAATTCTCGTTAATCTGGGACGGAAACTCCACCCAGTCGCGCGGGACATTCGTCCCCGACAAAGACGGATAGCGCACGTCGGAGAGCAATCCGTGCAGGGCGTGGCCGAACTCGTGGAAGACGGTGGTGACCTCGTCCATTGTCAGGGCGTTATCGCTGACACTCATAACGTTGACCACGACTGGGCGCGACCCGGTCAGCTCGGCCTGCTCGGTGAAGGTAGACATCCATGCGCCGCCGCGCTTCGACGCCCGTGCCCGGTAATCCGTGAGCAGCAGGCCTAAGCCTTCGCCATCGTGGTCGAGGACCTCGTAAACCTTGACGTCGTCGCGGTACGCCTTGAGGTCCGGTCGGTCGATAACCGTGATCCCGTAGAGCAGGTGCGCGGCATAGAACACGCCGTCGCGCAACACCCTCGATAGGTGGAAGTAAGGTCGCAGCTGTTCGTCGGTCACGCCCTGGTCGCGTTGACGCAGCTGGGCGGCGTAGTAGGGCCAATCCGCGGCGTCGAGCTCCTGCTCAGCTAGTTCGCTAGCGAGCTTTAATTCCGCGGCTGCATTGGCGCTGGCCGCCGGGGCGATGTCCGTGAGCAGACGCCGTGCGGCATCCGCGCTGCCAGCGGTTTCCTGCTCAATGACGACGTCGGCGTGGGTGTCGTAGCCCAGCAGCCGGGCACGCTCGGCGCGCAAGCGCACGGTCTCTAGCAAGACATCCCGGTTGGAGTGCGCCCCGCGGCGGCGCGAGGCCTCGAACACCTGGTGGCGGGTCGCGGGGTTAGTGAGCACCTCCTGCGCGGACTGTGTGGAGGGAAGCTCCAGCGCGAGCAGGTATCCCTCGCGGCCGGAGTCTTCGGCGAGCTGGCGCGCGGCCGCGATGCGGGCCTCGGAAAGCCCGTCAAGTTCCTCAGCGGTGTCAACAGCGACGGCGAGGGCCTGGGTGTCGGCCAGCAGATTGCGCCCGAATTGCTCCGATAGAACGGCGAGGCGCTCATTGATCTCATTTAGTCGTGCCCGGCCCTCGGCGTTGAGGTCAGCGCCGCGTCGAACGAAACGGTGGCACAGGAGCCGGTGAAGCCGCCGCGACTGCTCATCCTCGGGGACGTCGACGCCACGCACCCGCCGGTACAGCTCGTCGTGCTGGTAGAGCCAGTCCTCGTGAGCGGACAGGACGGGAATGATGCGGGCCGCCACATCGTCGAAGGCCTCGGTGGCGTCGGTGCCTTGGAGGTTGAAAAACCACGCCGTCGCCCGACGCAGGATGGCGCCGGAGATCTCCAGGGCCTCGACGGTATTTGCCCACGACGGCTCCGTCTCGGCGCAGATGGCGGCGATCTCCGCGCGCTGCTGCGCGACGCCGGCATCGATGGCGGGCTCGACGTGCTCCAATCGGATCGTGTCGAAGGGCGGCAGGCCGTAGTCGAGGGTGGAAGGCTCACACAGCGGGTTAGTCATGGCGGCTAGTCTAGCGATATGACCCATGCCACTACGCGGAGCTTCGGCGGCGTCACCTATCGGGGGTACACCGGCGTCGATGGTTCCCAACGCTTCGAGACCATCCCGGTCGGCGGCGGGCAGCTCGCCGTCGCCACCGCCGCGTCGGCGAAGGACTGGCCGGTGCTCGTCTTCCTTCACGGCGGCTCCTACGTGGGCGGTGACTACCTCGATCCGGCCACGGACCCGGGGGCGTGCGTGGCCGACGGCATCGTGGTCGTCTCCGTGGACTACCGGGTCGGCGAGGCAGGTTTCGGGCGGTACCCCGGCGAGGCCCCCTACCGCTACCGGGGGATCGACGATTGCTTTGACGCCCTGGAGTGGGTGCAGCGAACCATCGAGGCCTTCGGCGGCGACCCGACGTCGGTCACGCTCGTCGGCCAGTCGGCGGGAGCCGGCATCGCGGCGTGGTTGTGCCGGCGCGACCACTACCGGGGCGCCTTCCGCCGGGCGTTGTTGTGCTCCCCTGCCCTTCCCCGCACCGCCGCGCGACCCGCAGGCGCCACAAGCCGGCTTCTCCTGCCGCGCCTGGACCTACCCTACGGTCCCCACCCTTTCCAGGCGACGGAGCTTTCCGGGGTGGACGTCATCGTCACCACCAGCCGCAACGAGTTCTATAACTTCTTCCCCGCCGCCACCCGGGCGGATAAGCGCGGCTACGGTGCCCTGGTAGCCCGCTTGCTCGCGCGGCGGCTAGGGGTGCGCGGCGGGGTGTCCGCTTATCTCGCGGCCTCCCGGCGCATCGACCCGAACGCTGTCCTCCGCCGGCTCCTCGGCGACGCCGGGGTCCGCCGGTGGGCGCAAGACATCGTCGACGGCACCCCTGGGCGGCGGTGGTTAGGAGAGTACGTCGGCCCCGGCGCAATGCACTCCGCGGAGCTGCCCGCCCTTTTCCAGCCCGGTCCCGTGCACGACTGGCTGGTTCGGCTGGTGCACACCGGTGAGCCTGGGTGGCCGGAATATTGGCCTCATAGTGGCCGGATCACCGGCCAGCTCAGCACGGTTGACGGACTGCTGGCCCCGGCGAAGGAGCCGCTCAAGTACGTGCGCCTTGCCTTCCACCCGGGGCAGTGAGCGGCCCGGGACTTGAGATTTAAGGCCTGCCCGGTCAACGTCCGGACGATAGGAGCGCCGAGCGCAACCGCTCATCGGCCAACTCGCCCACCAGCCAGGGCGAGAACGCACCCGGCGCGGCGTCGACCGCCGCGATGAGCCGATCAGCCGGCAGCGTGAACCAGGAGTCCACCTCGGCGCGGCGGGGATCCAAGGCCTCCTCGAAGCCGATCCCGGCGGCGAGCTGCACGGTGAACACCGGGCATAGCTCGTTCTCCACAATCCCGGAAGAATCAACCGCCCGGTAGCGATAGTCGGGCAGGATGCACACCGGGTCGGCGAGCGACGATGCCTCGATCCCCAGTTCGTCGAGAGCCCGGCGAACGATCGCGTCTTCCAGTGCCTCCCCGGGACCCGGGTGGCCGCAAAAACTGTTGGTCCATACCCCTGGCCACGTCTTCTTCCCTAGTGCGCGACGGGTGAGCAGCACCTGGCCGGCGGCGTCGAGCAGGTACGCGGAAAACGCCTGGTGCAGCGGGGTGTTCTCGGTATGGACGGTGGCCTTGTCCGCGGTGCCGAGGGCGCGGCCGGCATCGTCGACGAGTACGACCAGTTCCGTCATCTAGATCGCCAGGTTGCCGCTGTACGTGACGTTGCCGACCGTGAACTCCGCCTTCGCCAGCTCACCGCGGGAGACGTCGAAGGTGTACTTGAGGTTGGTGGTGGCGCCGACGCCGAGAGGCAGCTCCAGCGGCACGTGCAACGGCGTCTGTCCCTCGGGGACGCTGATGTCGAGCAAATCCACTTCCTTCATCCCGGAGCCGTCGTCGACGCGCAGTGTCGGCTCCCCGAGTGCATCGGGAGATAGCGGCTGGTCGTTGTTATTCGTCACCGCGACGGTGATGGTGGTGCCGCCGTAGATGCCCGACTCGGCGCCCTGGTAGTGGTAGGTGGCCCCCACGCCCGGGTCCTCCACCGGGCCGAGGACCTCGGTCGCGGTGATGGGTTCCACTGCGGAGGTGGAGGCGGTCGGGGCTTCGCTGGTGGCGTTCTCCGGCTGCCCGCCGCAGGCGGTGAGCACGACGGCGATGGCGGGCACCATCGCGAGGACAGTTCGAATGCGCAGCTGGGTGGACACGGCGTTGACGACCTTTCACGCTTGTGATCCGGGTGGCGCGCCCGGGTGGACACGCTCACGTTTCTCCGTTGAGTCTAGCGTAGAGGCTATGTCACCACTGTTGAGAATCCTGCGCAGCGCCCGCGCCCTGGCCCCGCTCTACGCCGGCATTTTCCTCTCCGCCCTCATCGTGGCGGGGTTGGGACTGCTGTCCCCGTTCTTCCTCAAGCACGCCACCGACGCGATCGTCGCGGCGGTCTCCGGGGACGGCCCGGGCCTCGGCGACGGCGCTGGCCGGACCCTAGCGCTGCTGGCGGTAGCGTTGCTGGTCACCGACGTGGCCAAGACCCTGGCGACGAACGTGGGCGGCTACTGCGGCGATGTCATGGCCGCCCGGCTGCGACAGATCCTCTCTACTCGGTACTACGCAAAACTGCTCGGGCTGCCCCAGCGCTATTTCGACTATCAGGTCACCGGTACCATCATCGCCCGGTTGGACCGTTCGATTACCTCGATCACACAGTTCCTGCAGTCGATGTCCAACTCCTTTCTGCCGATGCTGTTTCAGGTGGCCGCCATCTTGGTGGTGACGTCGCTGTACTACTGGCCGCTGTCGCTGCTCATCGCCGCCGTGTTCCCGGTGTACATGTGGCTTACCGCGTTGACGTCGTCACGCTGGCAGCGCTACGAAGAACAGAAAAATGAGCAGGTCGATCTCGCCAATGGCCGCTTCTCCGAGACAATCTCTCAGGTGAAGGTCGTCAAGTCCTTTGTCGCCGAGCGCCGGGAGTTGGCCAGCTTCGGGCGTCGATACGCGGACACGGTGACGGTCACCCGGCCGCAATCGCGCTGGTGGCACCTCATGGATACCGCGCGGGGCTGCGCGCTCAACGTCATTTTCTTCGGCATCTACCTGCTCATCTTCTTCCGCACCGCCGGCGGTTATATGTCCCTCGGGGACATGGTCATGCTCATTCAGCTGGTCATGATGGCCAAGCAGCCGGTGTTCATGATGAGCTGGGCAGTGGACTCCGCCCAGCGCGCCATCGCCGGTTCGAAGGACTACTTCGCTGTCATGTCGGAGGAGATGGAACCGACGGTCGACGCCCACGTTCTCGCCGCGACCCGCGCCTCCGACGTCCCAGCACCTGCCGACGACGCGTCCGTCGTCGCTCCCCTCGCGCGTCAAGGCGGCGCGGACATCGAGCTCGTCGACGTCAGCTTCGCCTATGAGGAGGGAAAACCGGTGCTCGATGAGGTCAGCTTCCGCGCCGGCCGCGGCGAGAAGGTGGCCCTCGTCGGCGAGTCCGGAGGCGGCAAGTCCACCGTCGTCAACCTCTTGTTGGGGCTGTATCGGCCGACCGCCGGAAAGCTGATCCTGTGCGGACGCGACGTCTCAGAGCTGTCCGCGGCCGAGCTGCGAGCCTCCGTGGGAGTGGTGTTCCAGGAGCCGTTTTTGTTCTCGGGGACCATCGCGGAGAACATCGCCTACGGCAAACCAGATGCCACCGACGAAGAGATTGAGCAGGTGGCCAGGCGCGCCAACGCCCACGACTTCATCGCGTCCTTCCCGCAGGGCTACGCCACCGTCATCGGCGAGCGCGGCCTGCGGTTGTCGGGCGGGCAGAAACAGCGCGTCGCCGTGGCGCGCGCCATGCTCAAGGATGCCCCGATCCTCGTCCTCGACGAGGCCACCTCCGCCCTCGACAACAAGGCGGAGCGGGCGGTGCAGGCGGGTTTGGATGAGCTTATGAAGGACCGGACGACGCTGATTATCGCGCACCGTTTGTCCACCATCGCCGGCGTGGACACCATCGTCACGCTCACCGACGGTCGCGTCGACGAGGTGGGCTCCCCCGACGAGCTCGCCGGCTCCGGGGGCATCTACGCCGAGCTGCTCGCTTTGACGGCCTCCGCGTCAGCCGCCGACCGGGCGCGGCTGAAGAAATACGGATTCATCTCCGACCACTCCGACCGCGACGGCGAGGAGCACGACGCTAGCGAACGGTGACGGATCCGTCGGGGTTGACGGTGACGTCCGCTGCCCACGCGGCGGCGAGGTTGAGCCGGTGCCAGGAGCCTTCCTCGGTCTGATTATCGAGCGGCTGGCCAGCCCGGTAGGCGGTCTGCCGCAGCACCTCGGCGCGCTGGAACCAGTCCAGCTCCGGGTGCGCGGTTTCCAGTAGGACCGGGGCGGCCTGCGGCACGATCATCGGCGCGTTCTGGTCGTACAGCGGCTCGAAGCCGTAGTCCATGCGCTCGGTGTAGGCGGCGACCGCGGCGTCGTCGGAGGTGATCGCACGGGCCTCGGCAGCCAGCTCCTCGATGCTCTTGCCGGTGCGCCACTCCAGTTCCGCGCGCAGCTCCTGCGCCGCCTGGCGGATGGCGTCGTTCATCTTCGGGTCGTTGAGCCGGTCCGCCGCCGCGGCGGTGCCTGCCATCCGGCCGGCGGTGACGTCGAGCGGGAAGTGCACGCCCATGACCAGGCGAGACTCTCCGGACATCGAGCCGCGCTCCAGCAGTTGCGGGCCCATCTCGGGCAGCATCATCGCCATGAGGGTGGTGATCCACGTCGCCTGGTTGGTGTGGCCAGAGGGGAAGGACGGGGTGGTGCCGTAAAGATCCCGGTCCCCGATCTGGTGGCGGATGATCCGGTCCGGTTCCTGGACGAAGGGGCGGTCGTAGCCGTAGACGAACTTCTCCACGAAGGTCGACGACGCCAGGCCACCAGCCCGGGAAGCGTAGCCGTTGCCCAGCAGGAACATCGTCTTCGGAAGGCGGCCTTCCGCGATGGAGGTGCGCAAGGCTTCGGCGGCGGAGGGGCCGAGGGCGTCGGCGGTGGCATTGACCACCCCACGCCGGTCGGCGAGGGCGTCATTCTGGGCGATCGCAATCCGCTCCGCGGAGGAGTTGTTGTTGTAATCGACCACGATGTCCATGTTCCGCTTCAACACCTCGGGATGATTGGCCCGGAGATCCTCGAAGCCGTCAATGACGTCGAAGTACACGCCGTAGCTGTAGGCGGAGAGGTCGGAAATGTAACCGCCCAGGTAGGTCTCGTCGAAGGGCTGGGGCACCGGGGCTCCGTCATGCTCGACGATGGCGGGGCCGCTGTGCAGTCCCATCAGCGACGAGTGCACCTGGGGAACGCCGAAGGCGGAATCCTCCTGTTCCTTAGAGGACAGCTCGGACACCGGCTCTTGCAGGGGGTTGGCCACGGCCACCGGGTAGCCCGTCAGACCGGTGAAGGTGGTGGCCGTGAGCAGGGCAAGGGCAAAGGATTTACGGAAGCGAGAACTCAAGACAGGCTCCTCAGCAAAAAATCATAAGTAGGACAGGCGCACATCAGCAGACAGCTTAGGACGAAGCGCGGCCGCGCGCGACTGGAGCAGCACACCGGGTGGGACCCCTTAAGGGATGCGATGGGCATCACTTAAGGTAAGGCGCATGAAGTTTCCGAGCCTTGAAGAATTGAAAGCCCGCGGGACCCGTAAGTGGACGGTGTACCCGGAGGACGTCTTGCCCCTGTGGATCGCGGAGAGCGACTTCCCCACCGCCCCGGCGGTGAAGGCCAAGATTCAACAATGCGTGGATAACGAGTCCTTTGGCTACACCCCGGCCACCTCGAATCTTCCGACCGCGATGGCCGACTTCTACGAGCGTCGGTACGGCTGGCGGCCCGACCCGGCGAGGATCATCCCCATCCCCGACGTCGTCCGCGGCATGCTGCTCGGCATTGAGTACTTCACCCGGCCGGACTCGGCCGTCGTTGTCCCGACGCCGATCTACCCGCCGTTCCTCGCCCTGCCGGAGACGGCCGGCCGCGAGAAGATCGAGATCGAGGGCCGCGGCGGCCTCGACCTCAGCGAGGTAGAGGAGGCGTTTAAGGCCGGCGCGGGCAGCATCCTCATCGCTAACCCCACCAACCCCCTGGGCTACACGTTCTCACGCGAGACCCTCATCGCACTCACCGACTTGGCGAGCCGCTACGACGCGCGCGTCATCGTCGACGAGATCCACGCCCCGCTCGTGCTCGACGGCGAGCACGTCGTGGCCGCCGGAGTCTCGGAGACCGCAGCTCGCGTGTGTTTCTCCATCACGGCCCTGTCCAAGGCGTGGAACGTCGCTGGGCTCAAGTGCGCCCAGCTCTACCTCACCAATGACGACGACGTCGCAGTGTGGGAGTCGCTCACCGGGGTGGCCAAGGACGGCACGGGAACCCTGGGAGTTTTCGCGGCGGAGGCCTGCTACCAGGACGAATCCGGCTTCCTCGATGAGGAGATCGCCTACCTGCGCAGCACCCGGGATTGGCTGGCCGACGCGGTGGAGGCCGCAGTGCCGGGCCTGCGCGCCACCCGTGGTCAGGCCACCTACCTCATGTGGCTGGACTTCACCGACACGGCGATCGGTGACGTAGACCAGCCGGCGGCCTGGCTCGTGGAGCACGCGAAGGTAGCCCTGAACGAAGGCACTGATTTCGGCGAAGCCGGGCGCGGGCACGTCCGCCTCAACTTTGCGACCAGCCGGGAGATCCTCGCCGAGGCCGTGCGCCGCATTGGCGACGCGGTGGCGGCGGCGTCGAACTCTTAGGTCGCATCGTTGCCCCGGGAGGTGCGTCGACGGCGCCGGGGCGCTGTTTTCTCTACCCTGGGAACCCATGACCAACGAAGCTGTAGAAATTCCCGATAACGACGTCGACTCCGTGTCGCGGCCGCTGACCGGCGCTGATGGACTCATCGTCGAAAACGAGGCCGTCGAATACGACTCCCCGGCGCCCGCACCGGGCGATAATCCCTGGGAGCGCCCGGACCACCAGTGGTACAAGGACGCCGTCTTCTACGAGGTCCTTGTCCGCGCCTTCTACGACCCGGACAACTCCGGCTCCGGTTCGCTCAAGGGTGTCACCGAGAAGCTCGACTACCTCGCGTGGCTGGGCGTCGATTGCCTGTGGTTGCCGCCGTTTTATGATTCCCCGCTGCGGGACGGCGGCTACGACATCCGCAATTACCGCGAGGTGCTGCCCGAGTTCGGCACGGTGGAGGACTTTGTGGAACTCGTCGACCAGGCGCATAAGCGGGGGATCCGCATCATCACAGACTTGGTGGTCAACCACACCTCCGACCAGCACCCGTGGTTCCAGGAGTCTCGCCACGACCCGGAGGGCCCCTATGGCGATTACTACGTCTGGAGTGACGACCCTCAGCGTTACTCCGAGGCCCGGATCATTTTCATTGACACCGAGGAGTCCAATTGGACGTTCGACCCGGTGCGTAAGCAGTACTTCTGGCATCGTTTCTTCTCCCACCAGCCGGACCTTAACTTCGACAACCCCGAGGTTCAGGAAGCGATGCTCGACGTCATGCGCTTCTGGCTGGAACTCGGCCTTGATGGTTTCCGGCTCGACGCCGTGCCCTACCTCTTCGAGCGGGAGGGCACCAACGGTGAGAACCTCCCGGAGACGCACCAATTCCTCAAGCGGGTGCGCCGGGTCATCGACGAGGAGTACCCGGGGCGGGCCCTGCTCGCCGAGGCCAACCAGATGCCCGACGAGGTAGTGGACTACTTCGGCGACGGCGACGAGTGCCACATGGCCTTCCACTTCCCGGTGATGCCGCGGATCTTTATGGGCGTCCACCAGGGTTCGCGGACTCCGATTTCCGAGATCCTGCGCGACACCCCGGACATTCCGGCCACCGCCCAGTGGGGCATGTTCCTGCGCAATCACGACGAGCTCACCCTAGAGATGGTCACCGACGATGAGCGCGCTTACATGTACAAGCACTACGCGAAGGACCCGCGGATGAAGGCGAACGTCGGCATCCGCCGCCGCCTCGCGCCGCTCCTCGACGGCGACCGCAACCGCCAAGAGCTGCTCACCGCGCTGCTGCTGTCCTTGCCGGGATCCCCGGTGCTGTACTACGGCGATGAGATCGGGATGGGCGACAACATCTGGCTCTACGACCGTGACGGGGTGCGCACGCCGATGCAGTGGTCGTCGGACCGCAACGGCGGATTCTCCAAGGCCGACCCGGAGCGGCTCTACCTGCCGGCCATCCAGAATGACCAATACGGCTACCAGACGATCAACGTCGAGAATCAGATGAAAAAGGAGAACTCCCTGCTGAAGTGGACCCGCGCCCATGTGCAGGTCCGCAAGCAGTACAAGGCCTTCGGCCGCGGCTCCTACCGAGAGCTGTACTCGAAGAACGACGCGGTGCTGTCTTTCCTGCGCGAGTACAAGGGCGAGACCATCTTGTGCATCAACAACCTCGCGTCGACGCCGCAGGGGGTGTCCCTAGACTTGTCTGAGTTCGCCGGCGTCGTTCCCCGAGAGCTGACCGGCGGGGCGTATTTCCCGACCATCGACGACCGGCCGCAGAACTTCACCCTCGCGCCGCACGGTTTCTTCTGGTTCGATCTCACCGGGGAGGAGGACTAGATGAGCATCGCGGACATGCTGATGGGATCCCGTTTTTACGGGGCGAAGAGCGAGGCGATCGACGCGGTGGACGTCGTCGACAGCCGCGACACCCCGGCCGGGTTATGGGCGGTGGTGCGGGTGCACCATGGCACAACTAGTGACCTGTACCAGGTGCTGCTCGACGGCGACGTCGACGTCCTCGGCCAGCGCGCCACGGAGTACGGGCAGGCCCTTGCTGCCGGCACTCCCCTGGGAGCGGGCCAGTTGACCGGGCAAGCACCCATCGCCGGGGAATCCGGGCGCGTGCTCACCGGTGAGCAGTCGAATACCTCCCTGCTCTTCGACTCGGCCATGGTCAAGGTGTTCCGGCGCCTGGAGCCGGGGCTGAGCCCGGACGTGGAGCTGCTGAGCCGGTTGGGCGACTGCCCTCATGTAGCGCCGGTGCGCGGCTGGGTGACGCATACCCTCGGCGGGCAGGACTACACCCTGGCCATGGTGCAGGACTTCGTCCACGGTGGGCGCGACGGCTGGGCCCTCGCGCTGGATTACGCTGCGCGCGGTGAGTCTTTCGCCGCCGAGGCCACCGCGCTGGGCCGGGCAATGCGCGCGGTACACGACGCTTTGGCACGAGAGTTCGGTACCAAGACAGTGCCGGGCGAGGAGGTCGCCTCCCGGCTTTCTGGCCAGGCCCGCGCGTTGGCTACCCGAGTGCCGCAACTGAAGGATTACCTTCCCCAGGTGCTTGATTCCTACGACGAACTTCGCGGCACGGACGTCAGCGTTCAGCGGATCCATGGCGATCTGCACCTGGGCCAGACGCTGCGCACTCATCAGCGCTACGTGCTCATCGACTTCGAAGGTGAGCCGGCGCGGCCGTTGGCTGAGCGGCGCCGCCCAGACAGCCCGCTGCGCGACGTGGCCGGCATGGTGCGTTCCTTGGACTATGCGGCACACTTCAACGGCACGGCGGATACGGGCTGGTCGGCGGAGGCTACCGAGGCGTTGTTGGCCGGGTACGGGGTGCAACCCGGCCCGCTGCTCGACGCCTATCTGGTGGACAAGGCGCTCTACGAAGTTGACTACGAGGCGAATAATCGCCCAGACTGGGTGAGGATTCCGCTGGGGGCCGTGGAGCGGATTATGTCCGCCCGGGCTTAGTTCTTGAGACTCTTGTTTCACGTCACGGGATAGCCCGGTGTACGCTAACGGGCATGTCTAACCCAGTTTCAGCGCCCAAGTCTGTGTCGACCATTATCGTCGTCACGGCGCTCATGCTGTTCTCGATGTTCTTCGGGGCCGGCAACCTCATTTTCCCGCCGGTGCTGGGAGTCAACGCCGGCACGAACTTCTGGCCCGCCATCATCGGCTTCCTCCTTGCCGGTGTGGCCCTGCCGGTCATCGGCATCGTGGCCATCGCCCTGTCCGGCCATAGCGTGCGCGACCTCGCCGGCCGCGCGGGCCGGGTCTTCGGTCTCATCTTCCCGATCCTGGCCTACCTGTCTATCGGCGCGTTCTACGCCCTGCCGCGCACCGGCGCAGTCGCCTTCGAAACCGCCTACACCCCCTTGGGCGGCTCCTCGTCGATGCTGTCCAGCGCCGTGTTCAACCTCGTCTTCTTCGGCATCGCTCTGGCTCTGTCGTGGAACCCGAACACCATCGCCTCCAGCCTGGGCCGCGTGCTGACCCCGGCTTTGGTGATCCTGCTGGCGGTGCTCATTACCATCTCGATGCTGCGGTTCGACACCATCGAGCGCCCCGCCCTGGAGCCCTACGACGCCGCCGCCATGTCTTCGGGCCTGCTGGCGGGATATCTGACGATGGACGCCATCGCCGCGCTGGCCTTCGGCATCGTCGTCATCTCCACGCTGCGTTACAACGGCCTGACCGAGGGTAAGCAGCTGGTCAGCGGCACGATCATTGCCGGTGTCGGCGCGGGCGTCTTGCTCGCCGCCATCTACGTGGGCCTGGGCATCATCGGCCAGGTGCTGCCCACCGCCACCGATCACGAAAACGGCGCCGGCATCCTCGCCGACGCCGCCAACACCACCATGGGCTTCGGCGGGCAGATCGTCTTCTCCGCCATCGTCGTGCTTGCCTGCATGACCACCGCGGTGGGCCTGATCACGTCTACGAGCGAGTTCTTCACCACGATGTTGCCCGGGGTCAAGTACCACGCGTGGGCGGTGTTGTTCACGGTCATGTCCATCTCCATGGCGACGCTCGGTCTCGACACGGTGCTGGCCGTCGCCGCCCCGATCATCGGGTTCATCTACCCGCCGGCGATCACGCTCATGTTCCTTGCCCTCTTTGAGCCCGCCGTGGGCGGAAAGATGAGCTTCAACTGGGCCTTCCGTATCGGCATCTGGGTGTCCGTGGTGTGGTCGGCGCTGACGACCTTCGTCTCCCTGGGGTGGGGTGCGTCCGTCATCGAGCCGCTCATCAACTGGTCGCCGATGCAGGCGGAATCCCTGGGCTGGTTGCTGCCGACCGTCGTCGGCGTCGTCGTGGGTCTCGTTCTCGATGTCACCACGCGGAACAAGGCCACCGCGGTGCCGGCGGATCCGGCTCCCGTGTCCTAAGCCTTCGGAATATTCCCTCTCAGGCGGTCGCTGAATCACAGTGACCGCCTTTTCGCATCGCATTGATTGGGAGTGACCACCGTGTCTCAGCATGTCCCCTTGTCCCTCATCGACTTTTGCACGATCTACGACGCAGAGACACCGGGGCAATCGATGCAGCGCTCCGTGGAGTTGGCCCGCGACGCCGAACGGCTCGGATTCTTAAGGATCTGGTACTCCGAGCACCACAACATGTCCACCATCGCTTCGTCGGCGCCGGCGGTGCTCATTGCCCACATTGCGGCGAATACGTCCACGATCCGGCTCGGCGCCGGCGGAGTCATGCTGCCGAACCACTCCCCCTACGTGGTGGCCGAGCAGTTCGGCACACTGGCGGAGCTGCACCCGGGCCGCATTGACCTGGGCCTGGGCCGCGCCCCCGGCACGGACCAGAACACCCTCGGTCGGGCCCTGCGCCGGCACCCGGCTGCGGCAGAGAACTTCCCCCAAGACGTCGTGGAGCTGCAGAGTTACTTTTCGGACCGCTCCACGATCCCGGGCGTGCGGGCGGTGCCCGGTGCGGGTACGGACGTCCCGCTGTACATCCTCGGTTCCTCGCTTTTTGGCGCGTCGCTGGCGGCCAAACTGGGGCTTCCCTACAGCTTCGCCTCCCACTTCGCCCCGCAGCACCTCACGGCGGCAACCAGCTACTACCGGGACAACTACGTCCCGTCCGAACAGCACCCGGAGCCCTACGTCATCGCGGCGGTCAACGTCATCGCCGACGAGACCTCCGCCGGCGCCCACCAGCAGCGTAGCCTCGTGGAGCGCAACCGGGTGCGGGCGTTTATGACCCGCGGCCGCGTCGGCGCCTCCCTCACCGAGGCACAGCTCGACGGGCTCGTGGCCTCCCCGCAAGGCCGGCAGATCGCGGATATGCTGCGCTACACCGCGTGCGGCACGCCGGAAGAGGTGACGGCCTACCTGGAACAGTTCCAGGACGCGGCACACGCCGACGAGCTCATGATCTCGCTGCAAGGCCCGGACTTCGCCCACGCCCACCGCAGCCTGGAGCTGCTCGCCGGGGCCTGGTTCTAGCGGCCCTGGTCGTCCGCCGGTCGCGGCGCGATCTCCTCCACGATGGTGGTTGTCCGCGCCGGTTCCTCGTCGAGGGCCGAATGTCCGTCCACGTCGAGCGACCCGCCGACGATGACGTCGCCCGGGATGACAAGATTGCCGTCCTCGTCGTAGCCGATGCCCTCCTCCGAGATCTGATTGCCGTCGGCGTCGAATCCCGGCGCGCTCTTGGCCTCTCCGGCCTCTAGCTTCTCGGCAGTGTCGGTCTTCTCCCACCGGCGCGTGCGAGCCCGGTGCTGGGCGGCGGCGTCCTCCGCCATGCCCTTGATGAGCGAGTACATCATGACAAATTGAGTGAGGAAGAACGGCAGTGCGACGATGATGACCACCTGTTGCAGCGTGGTCACCGCCTGGTTTTTGCCCACGAGCAGGATCGCCGCCGTCACCGCCCCGATGGCCACCGCCCAGCCGATGCGGTAGTAGGTGGGCGACTTGCCGGACTCCCCCGTGGCCAGCATGTCATTGACCATGGCGGCGGAGTCGATGGAAGTGACGAAGAAGATAACAATCACCAGCAGGGCAAATCCAGAGACCACGCCGGCAAGGGGATAGTGCTGGAGCAATCCGAAGAGAGCGAAGGGGACGTTACCGTCGGCGACGACGGGGTCGGACAGCGACCCCGGGTTCGCCAACTCGGCCTCAATGCCGGCGCGGCCGAGGACCGCGAACCAGATGATGTCGAATACGGTCGGCAGGAGCAACACCCCGCCGATGAACTCGCGGACCGTTCGCCCGCGCGAAATCGAGGCGATAAACATGCCCACGTACGGCGACCAGCAAATGGACCACGCCCAGTAGAACACCGTCCATTGGCCCTGCCACCCCGGGTTGGTGTGGAAGGAGTCCGTCCAGAACATCAATTCGGGCAACCACGTGGAGTAGATGCCGAAGGATTCGATGATGAAATTCAGCAGGGTGAGCAGCGGCCCGGTGACGAGGATGAAGAGCAGCAGGGCCACGGTCATTCCGATATTGATATTGGACAGGATCTTGATTCCGCGATCCAGGCCGGAGGCGACGGAGATCGACGCTGCCGCGGTGATGACGACGATGACGGCCATCTCCACCCATCCCACGAGCGGGACGCCCCAGAGCATGTTCATGCCGGCGTTGATCTGCAGGGTCCCCAAGCCCACCGACACGGCGATGCCGAACACGGTACCGATGATGGCGAGGATGTCGATGAGCTTGCCCGGAGTCGCGTAAATGCGGCCGTGAAGAACCGGGGCGAACACGCTGGACAGGCGCGGAGGCAGCTTCCGCTTGTGAATGAAATAGCCTAAGGCGAGTCCGGGGATGGTCATGATGACCCACATGTGGACGCCGAAGTGATAGAAGGTGAATCCAAAGGCCTGCTCGATGGCTTCCTGCGACATGGGGGCATAGTCCCCGAGGGGCACGTTCACGGCGTGATTGAGGGGTTCGGCCACGCCCCAGAACATGAGGGTCGCGCCCATTCCGCCGGCGAAAAGCATGGCGAACCACGTCGGTAGTGGGTAGGCGGGCTCGGCGTCGTCGTCGCCTAGCCGCACCGTGGCGAATCGAGAAAAGAAGACTGCTACGAGGAATAAGAAGCCGATGGAGACGCCGCCGATGTACAACCAGTTGAGGTTGGTGGTCAACGCGTCGGCGGTGGCGCCGAAGATGCGTTGACTCGTTTCACCGAACGTCAAGGTGGCGACGACGAAGATCGTGATGAACCCGAGGGCCCCGAAGAATATGAAGGGATCGGACTTGAGACGTCCGGAGGATGTGGTCATGACCCCCTATTATGTCAGGGGTAGCCGCACCTCAAGGTTTTCCGCTGTTCTGATATTATGCCGTCCATGTTTTCGCGCAGGACGATGCTCGCCGCTATGGCCGGCACGGCTGCCACTGCCACTGCTACCGGGTGTTCCGCCGGATCCACCGCCACCCAGGACGGACGGCTGCGTGACTCCGGCATCGTCGTCGGCGCCACCACGGCGCCTGCGTCGCTGGACTTCACCAACACCGGCGGCGCCGCCATCCCGCAGGCGCTCATGGGCAACGTTTTTGAGACCCTGGTCCGCATCGACGCCGACGGCCACCTCGTCGGCCACCTCGCCACCGCCTACGAACTCAGCGACGATGGGCTCACCTACACCTTCCACCTGCGTGAGGGAGTTCGCTTCAGCAACGGCGACGCGTTTACCGCCTTCAGCGCCGCCGCGACCATTGACTACGTCCGCACCTCGTGGACCAACGCGCTGAAGTCCCAGATGGCACCGGTGCAGCGGGCATGGGCGGTGGATGACGCGACCCTCAAAGTTGAGCTACGCAAGCCGTCGAATCGGTGGCTGTGGACCATGGCCACCCTCACCGGGGCCATGATGACTCCGAACGCCTGGCCTGCCGGCGCCACCGCGCCGGTCGGCACCGGGCCCTACACCGTCAGCCGCTTCGTCGCCCTGGAGTCGGTATCTTTCGCCCGCAACCCGGACTATTGGGGCCCACCCGCCGCCGCCGACGCCGCCATCCGCTACTACTCGGACGCCATGAGCGCGGTCAATGGGCTGCTCACCGGGGACGTCGACGTGCTCTACGGGATGCCTTCCCCGGAGCTGTTGGCCTCCCTGCCGCAGCGTTTCACGGTGGACGTCGGCACCACCAACGGCGAAGTGCTGTTGAGCATGAACAACCAGGCCGCGCCCTTCGACGACGTCCGGGTGCGCCGCGCCGTCGCCCACGCCATCGACCGGCGCGCCGTGAGCAACGTGGTGTGGGAGGGCCACGCCGTGGATACCGGCGCCGCCCCGGTCCCGCCGACGGACCCCTGGTTCAGCGGCCGAGACTATGCCCCCTACTCCCCCGCGACGGCCCGGGATCTCCTACGCGAGGCCGGCTACCCCGACGGTGCGGGCCCCCGGGTGGCCATGACTGTGCCCTCGTTGCCCTACGCGGAGGCCTGTGCGGAGCTGGTGTACTCGCAGCTGCGCGACGTCGGCTTCGAGGTGGAGATGACCACGGTGGAGTTTCCGGCCGTCTGGCTCGCCCAGGTCATGGGCGCGGCCGATTATCAGATGTCCATCATCGCCCACGTAGAGTTCCGGGATCTACCCACGCTCTTCGGCAACCCCGAGGGCTATCTTCGCTTCGACGACGCCCGCACCCGAGCCTTGCTCGACCTGGCCGACACCACCGATGACGAGACCGAGCACATGCTCGCCGCGGTGGAACGCATCACTGACCTGATGCCGGCAGTGACGGTGGCGAACCTGCCGAACATCGTGCTGCTCGCGCCCGGGGTGAGCGGCGTGCAGGCCACCGTTATTACCGACTCCATCCCCCTGGCCGGGCTGCGGAAGGAGTAGCGCCCGTGAGAATCCTGCTGCGCTACGCGACGTCGTTGCTGGTGGCGTCGCTGCTCATCTTCGCCGTCATGCGGCTTATCCCCGGCGACCCGGCGCGCATCGCTTTAGGGGTCACCGCCACCGACGACGCCGTCGCCGCCCTCTCCCATCAGCTCGGCACGGACCGGCCCTTACCCACCCAGTACTTCACCTGGATCACCGGGCTGCTCACCGGGGACTTCGGCGTGTCCCTGGCCTCGGGAGAAAACATCACGGCGCTGGTTGTTGACCGCGCCCAAGTCTCGCTTATCCTCTGCGGCGCCGCGATGGTCGCGTCGCTGGCGTTGGCCGTGCCCCTCGGGGTGGCCGCAGCCCGCGGGAGCTGGCTCGTTTCCGCCGCCACCCAGGTCGGCATAGCGATCCCCAGTTTCCTCGCCGCGATCCTCCTCATCGGCCTGTTCTCCGTGCGCCTGGGATGGTTCCCGGCCAACGGATGGGTGCCACCGGGAGACGATCCCGCCGGTTTTGCTTCCCGGATCGTGCTGCCAGTAGTGGCGCTCACCGCCGTGCAGGCGTCGATCCTCACCCGCTACGTCCGCAACGCCGTCCTCGACGTCAGCCACGCCGATCACCTACGGACCGCGCGGGCGCTGGGGGCGTCGCGCACGTCGGCGATGGCCCGGCACGGGGTGCGCAGCGTCGCCCTGCCCGTACTAACCGTCGCCGGGGTGCAGCTGACCAGCCTCATCGTCGGCGCGGTGGTCATCGAGAGGGTGTTTCTTCTTCCCGGGCTGGGATCCATGCTGCTCGACGCGGTGGCCGCCCGAGACATCCCCGTCGTGCAGACCATTGTCATGCTGTTGGTGGTGTTCACCCTCAGCGTTAACCTGCTCGTCGACGTCGCCTACCGGGTCATCGACCCGCGGCTGCGTCGCCAACGCGATCGGAGGCCGGCATGACCCGCGCCCTCATCGGAGGCGGGATCCTCAGTGTCATCCTCGCCACCGCAGTCCTGGCCGCCGTGTGGACTCCCTACGACCCGCTGCACGCCGTGCCGGCCGAACGCCTCATCGCGTTCTCCGCTGAGCACCCCCTGGGCACGGACCGCTTCGGCCGGGACATCCTGTCTCGTCTCATGACCGGTAGCCAGATCACCCTGCTCGTCGGCACGGTCGCCGTCGCTCTTAGTGCCGGGATCGGCACGGCGCTGGGCGTGGTCGCCGGTATGCGCGGCGGCTGGCCGGCCACCGTCATCCTGCGCGGCTCCGACATCCTGCTCGCCTTCCCCGCGCTGCTGCTGGCGATCGTCGCCGGCGCAGTGTTCGGCCCGTCGACGCTCTCGGCGATGATCGCCATTGGTATAGCCGGTGTCCCCGGCTTCGCCCGGGTGGCGCGCGCCGGCACGCTCGGTGTGATGCGCCAGGACTACATCGCCGCCGCGCGTATCAGCGGGCTGAGCCCGGTGACGATCGCCCTGCGCCATGTGCTGCCCAATATCTCCGGCGTGCTCATCGTCCAGTCGACCGTCGCCTTCGCCCTGGCCGTGCTCGCCGAGGCGGCACTGAGCTTCTTGGGCCTGGGCACACCGGCGCCCGAGCCGTCATGGGGTCGGATGCTGTACTCCGCGCAGGCCTCGTTGGGCACGCACTGGCACCTCGCGGTGTGGCCGGGCGCGGCGATCGCCGTGACGGTCCTCGGCGCCAACCTGCTCGGCGACGGCCTGCGTGATCTCCTCGACCCCCACCGGAGGCAGCGTGCTTAGCATCACGGACTTAACCATCGACGGCCTGCTCCACGGAGTGAGCCTGGACATCGCGCCGGGCGGCCGGCTGGGGCTGATTGGCGAGTCCGGCTCGGGGAAGTCCTTGACCGCGTTGTCGGTGATGGGCCTGCTACCGGCGGGGCTGACACCGCGCGGGTCCATCACCTTCGACGGCCAGGAGCTCATCGGGCTACCCGACCGGGCGCATCGCCGGCTGCGAGGTCCACGGATCGCCATGGTGTTTCAGGAACCGATGACGGCGCTCGACCCCATGATGACCATCGGCGCGCAGCTCGCCGAGGCACTCGCCGGCCCGGGCGGGCACCGTCGGCGCGCGCACGCACGCGTGGCACAGCTGCTCGCCGACGTCCAGCTCGACGCCGCCCTGGCCCGGTCCTACCCCCACGAGCTGTCCGGCGGTCAACGCCAGCGGGTCCTCATCGCTATGGCCATCTCTCGGGACCCGGACCTGCTCATCTGCGACGAACCCACCACCGCGTTGGACGTCTTCGTCCAGGACCAAATCCTCACGCTGCTGGAGGATCTCGTCGCCGCCCGCGGCATGGCGCTGTTATTCGTCACCCACGATCTGGGGGTCATCGCCCGGATGTGTGAGGAAGTGGCCGTCATGAGCTCCGGCGAGGTCGTCGAGCGTGGTGGCGTTGCCGAGATTCTGCACACCCCGACTCATCCGTACACTCGGCAACTCGTCGCCGCCTCCCGGCCTGGCCCGCCCGCCTCGCAGCGACCGGTCGGCGAGGAGATCATCCGGGTGGAAGACGCCACCTGGCGGCCCGCGCTGAACGCGGTGAGTCTCACTGTGCGCCGCGGTGAGCGGCTCGGCATCGTCGGCGGTTCCGGCTCGGGCAAGTCCACTCTGCTCGGCCTCATCGCGGGCCTGCGCACGCCGGACTCCGGTACGGTGAGCGTGTCCGGGCGAGTGCACATGGTGTTCCAGGACCCGCAGTCCTCCCTCGACCCGCGAATGCCCGTTGCGACTTCGGTGGCGGAGGCGTGCCGTGGTGATCGGGCAAGGGCCGAGGAGGCGCTTGCGGAGGTGGGAATTGCCGGTGAACGCCACGGGGACCTGCCGCACCAGTTTTCCGGCGGGCAGCGCCAGCGCATTTCCATCGCCCGGGCTAATGCTCCCCGCCCGGATATTCTCTTAGCCGATGAGCCGGTCTCCGCGCTCGACGTCTCGGTCCGTGCCCAGGTCCTCGACGCTCTCAATCGCCTCGTCGACGACCACGGTTTGACCTTGGTGTTTGTGTCGCACGACCTCTCCGTCGTGCGCCAGG
Organism: Corynebacterium uterequi; assembly: GCF_001021065.1. Taxonomy (NCBI): domain Bacteria; kingdom Bacillati; phylum Actinomycetota; class Actinomycetes; order Mycobacteriales; family Corynebacteriaceae; genus Corynebacterium; species Corynebacterium uterequi. The sequence continues at coordinate 1,722,348 of NZ_CP011546.1, forward strand.
TGTGCACGACCGTGGCGGTGGTACACGACGGCGAAATCGTCGAACACGGCCCAACGGAGCAGGTGTGGCAGCGGCCGCAGCATCCCTACACCCAGGCGTTGCTCGCGGCGGTGCCGTCGGTATAGCGGCGTCGACTCGCCCGGACGCCGACGGTAGTGCCGCCTAGCTGGCGGAGGGGCGAAGTAGTAGCGCTGGGTCGACGAGGTGTTCCTCCTCGAACTCAAACTCCTGCTCGATCTCGGCGAAGACACCGTCGTACTCGCGGGAACCGGGGAAACGCATGGCGCTAACCCTACCCCATCGACGTTCGGGCGTCGCCGTCAGCGCACCGATTTGTACAAGCGCTCAAACAGGGCCGCACCGTCGACGCGGAGACCGTCGTGCTGATACTCGGCCGTCTCGATGACGCGGACGTCGGGCAGCAATTCCGCCGTCGCGAGGCTGAGCTCGCGGGGGACGAAGATGTCATCGCGGTAGACCACCGCCGCGACGCGGGCGTCGGCCTGCGCGAGGCCCGCGGCGTCGTAGGCCGGTTCCCACTGATCCCACGCCGCCAGCTGCTCGGCGGCCTCCTTGAAGCCGATGAGCGCCGGGTCTTCGTCGAAGAGCCACGGGTAGATGTGCTCGCCGGTGAGGTAGGTGGGGTCCGCCTCGTCGAACCCGCACTTGGCGCGCAACCGGTGCGCCGACCAGTCGGTGGCCGCCTGGCCTCCCAATCCGCCGTAGATGGACTCATGGATGACCGCGTAGAGGGGATTGGGCTCGAAGGAGACTCGGGAGCCGATCGCCGCCAGGGTGTCTCCGCGCAGGCGCTTCTCCCCGCGCACCCGGTGGAAAGGTTCCTCCAACAGGCCGGCGAGCGTGTCGAAGCCGGCGCCTCGGCCGAGCTCGATGCCGATGGTGCGCAGCCGACGCGAACTCAGCCGCTCCCCTGTTGGGAGGCGTTCATCGTGGTTATCGAGATGATCGCACAGTTCGATGAGGCGGCGGCGAGCCCACGGATTGTCCTCATAGAACCGGTCGTGGCGCCGGCGCAGACTCGCGTACGTGGCGCGGTAGACCTCGTCGGCCCCGAGCATGCTGGGCAATCCGCCGGTGAGATAGGCGTAGCGAATCGCCTGCGGGTGGCGTGAGAGGTAGGCGAGGGTGCAAAAGCCGCCGAAAGACTGCCCGAGGACATCCCAGCGGTCCACTCCGAGGTGGCGGCGCAGGTCCTCGGCGTCGGCGACGATATGCGGGGCTTGGAGCAGCATGAGATGCTTCGCGTCGCACAGCGCAGGGTCCGCGAAGCGATCCAGCCGTGTGGAGCGGCCCGTGCCGCGCTGATCCAGCAGGATGACCCGGTGGTGTTTAAGGGCGGCGGTGATCCAGCCGTCGAAGGTACGCGGCGCCGGGGACCCGGGCCCGCCCTGCAGAAACAGCAATGCCGGGGCGTGTTCTGGGCAATCGGGACGACGCAGCTCACGCGCGTAGAGCTTCAGCTCCCCGAGGCCGGGGTTATCTCGGTCCCAGGGGACGGAAAGCTCGTGATCAATTTTGTGCAACCTCGACATTCTTCCTCATCGTAGTAGCTAGCATCGAGGTCATGACCGACGCCACAACTTTCAAGTCCGATAACCTGAAGATCTCCGCCAACGGCGCGCACGTCCTGTCCGCTGCGACGTCGCTGGGCGAGCTGTTCTACGTCTCCTCCGCGTCTTCCTTTGCCGAGGGCGCCGCAATCCGCGGCGGCAACCCCATCGTCGCCCCCTGGTTCGCCACCTTCCTCGGCGAGCTGCAGCACGGCTGGGCCCGCGTTCAGCAATGGGAGATCTCGGAGGTCGACGGCGGCTTCCACGCCTCCCTGAGCAACGACGGCCTCGTCCTGGGCTTCGACGCCCTCAACGTCAATGATTCCGTGACCCTGCGGCTGACCGTGGAGAACACCACCGACGAGTCCCGGATGTTCCAGATGGCCTTCCACCCGTACTTCGCCGTGTCCAACGTCGAGGAGATCGCCGTGCGCGGGCTCGACGGAGTGGACGTCAGCGACCGGGCGAAGAACGCCCCGGTGCCGAACTTCACCCAGGAAGGCGACATCACCTTCTCCGGCGAGGTGGACCGCATCTACCACGCGTCGAAGACCGTCGAGATTGTCGACGCCGAGCGTGTGCTGAGCATCTCCGCGGTGGGGGCGGACTCTACCATCGTGTGGAACCCGGGTGCGGAGAAGGCCGACACCATGGCTGATCTGGGTGCCGGCGAGTTCCCGGGCTTCGTGTGCGTCGAGCCCGCGCTGCTGGGTGCGGACTTCACCCAGGGCGTGCAGCTCTCCCCGGGTGAGATCACCACCTTGGAGATGACTGTTAACGTGTCAGCGCGTTCTTAGTCACCGTCACCGTCCAGCCGGCCGCGCCTTCCTGAGCGAACTCGGAGATGGCGTGGCCGTTGTCGGCTGCCCACTGGGGGATGGAATCCGTTCCCTGCGTGCAGTCGAAGGAGATGACCATCTCGTCGCCGTCGTCGAGGGTGGCGATCGCCTCCTTGGCTTCGACGAGCGGGAAGGGGCACACCATCCCCATGGCGTCGAGGTGATAGCGGTGCGCCGTGAGCTGGGTGAGCTTCTCGGTGACCGGGGCCTTGGTCTTGGTGGCTACTCCTAGGAAACCGCTGGCCACCGGGATGTTGGCGAGGTAATCCGTGGCCGGGGCGGCCGGCGCCGCACCGCCGACGGCGGGCTGGTCGCGCCGGGTCTGCGGCGCCACCGGCGCCGGGCGCTTCTTCGGCGTGATCCACAGCTTGGCCCCGAGGCCGATGCCCAGCGCGATGGCTCCCAGCGCCACCCAGCCCTGGAAGCTGAACAGGGACGTCTCGACCATGCCGTTGCCCACGGTGCAGCCGCCGGCCAGGGTGGCGCCGACGCCCATGAACACCCCACCCCAGACCGAGCGAACGGCCACGGTGGCGTCGGGAACCCGGACGCGGAACTCGCCGGTGGCCTTCGCGGCCGCGTAGGCGCCGATGAGCAAGCCGACGACGAGCATGACACCCCAGTTCAGGCGGGCGGGGTCGCCGGTGGCGGTGAAGGTGATGATGTCGGCCGTCGGCGTGGTGATTCCCAGCCCCGAGTTACGCCCCGCAGCCGCCGAGAGCGGCCACGCGATGACCCCGAGTAGACCGACCAGTACACCAGCGGTGTACATGTGCAGCGGCTTCTTGTACCAGGGAGCGTCGATCATCGCCTTGGGGCGGGCGGCGTCCTTGACCAGGAAGTACCGGGCGGCGACGAGTGTGCCGGCGCTCAGGGCGAGGGCGAACACCCAGGGGCTCAGCCCTGTCGCCTCGGGGAGGGTGGTCCAACCGGTGTCGTAGGACTTCATCCAGGCGTCGAATTTATTGAGGACGCCGTACTTCATCGCCGCTGCGGACAGGCCGTAGGTCAACAGGGCGATCCATGACCCGACCAGGCCTTCGGCGGAGCGGTACCACGTGCCAGAGGCGCATCCGCCAGCGAGCACGATGCCGAGGCCGAAGAGCAATCCGCCAACGATGACCGCAGCCGGGGCGAACGTGGAGTACTCCGGGGCGATAACGCCGGCGCTGGTCAAGGCGGCGAGACCGACCGCGTGGACGGAGATGACGATGAACAACGCAACGAGGTTGCGCCAGGTATTAGACAACCAGATGTCCCGGATCATGCCGGTGACGCAGAAGCGCCCTCGTTGCATGACGACGCCTAGCAGTACGCCGACGCCAAGGCCCGTGAGGATCATCGAAAACCCGCCTTTTCTTCAGGGGTACACAGTGTCCCGTGAAGTTTAAGACAGCTCGGTACGCTTTGTCCAGTTTTTCCGAACCGCTCGGTCTATAGCGGGTTTGTCGTAGCCAGGCGCCGGCCTATCCCTCGTCGGTAGACAACGCCGCGACGAAGGCCTCCTGCGGCACCTCCACCGAGCCAATGTTCTTCATCCGCTTTTTACCAGCCTTCTGCTTCTCCAGCAGCTTGCGCTTACGGGAAACGTCGCCGCCGTAGCACTTTGCCAACACGTCCTTGCGCAAGGCCCGAATGTTCTCCCGGGCGATGATCTTGGAACCGATCGCCGCCTGGATAGGCACCTCGAACTGCTGACGCGGGATGAGCTCACGCAGCTTCTTGGTCATCTTCAGCCCGTAGTGGCGGGCGTCGTCGCGGTGCACGATGGCGCTAAACGCGTCCACGGGCTCCCCCTGCAGCAAGATGTCCACCTTGACCAGGTCCGCCTCCTGCTCCCCCGCCTCTTCGTAGTTGAGCGAGGCGTAACCGCGTGTGCGGGACTTCAACAGGTCAAAGAAATCGAAGATGATCTCGCCGAGCGGCATGATGTAACGCAGCTCCACGCGGTCCTCGGACAGGTAGTCCATGTTCTTCATCTGCCCGCGCTTGCTCTGGCACAGCTCCATGGTGGTGCCGACGAACTCGCTGGGCACAATGATCGTCATATTGACGATGGGCTCGTACACCGCCTCATTCTTGCCCTCCGGCCACTCCGAAGGATTATGGACGTGGTACTCCTCGCCGGACTCATTAACGACGTGATAGGACACGCTCGGGGCCGTGGAGATGAGATCGAGATCGAACTCCCTCTCCAGCCGGTCGCGGGTGATCTCCATATGCAACAGACCTAAGAAACCACAGCGGAAGCCGAAGCCCAAGGCCACCGACGTTTCCGGCTCGTAGGTCAACGAAGCGTCGTTGAGCTGCAGCTTTTCCAGCGCATCGCGAAGATCCGGGAACTCCGCCTGGGACACCGGAAACAGGCCGGAATACACCATGGGGTTGGGGTCCTCATAGCCTTCCAGGGCCTGCACAGCGCCGTTCGCCGCCCACGTGATCGTGTCGCCCACCTTCGTTTCGCGGACGTCCTTCACGCCGGTAATAACGTAACCCACCTCGCCGGGGCCGAGGCCCTGACACGGCTTCGGGGTGGGCGAAACGACGCCGATTTCGAGGATCTCGTGCGTGGCCCCGGTCGCCATCATCTTGATCTTCTGACGTGGTTTAAGGGTGCCGTCGACCATGCGGATGTAGGTCACCACGCCCCGGTAGGTGTCGTACACCGAGTCGAACACCAAGGCTCGCGCCGCCGCGTCACCCGGCTCCGTCGTCACCGGTGCGGGAACCAGCTCGGTGAGCCGGTCGAGCAGCGCCTCCACGCCCTCGCCGGTCTTACCGGACACGCGCAGCACCTCCTCGGGCTCACAGCCGATAATGTGAGCGATCTCCTCGGAGTACTTGTCGGGGTCCGCGGCCGGCAGGTCAATTTTGTTGAGAACCGGGATGATCTCCAGGTCCTTTTCCATCGCCAGGTACAGGTTGGCCAACGTCTGCGCCTCGATGCCCTGAGCGGCATCCACGAGGAGGATAGCCCCCTCACACGCCTCAAGGGCGCGGGAGACCTCGTAGGTGAAGTCGACGTGGCCGGGGGTGTCGATCATCTGCAGGATCATCCGCTCACCGGCATGCTCGCCCGAGCGGGGAATCCACGGCAGGCGAACGTTCTGCGCCTTGATGGTGATGCCGCGCTCGCGCTCGATATCCATGTTGTCCAGGTACTGGTCGCGCATGTCTCGCTCAGCCACGACGGCCGAGAGCTGCAGGATTCGGTCCGCCAACGTCGACTTACCATGATCGATGTGGGCGATGATGCAGAAATTGCGGATCTTATCCAGATCCGTAAACGTCTGCTCCGCGTAATTCGTGCTCAATCCTCAAAGCTCCTTAACAACAACAATCCCCGGGGCTGCTTTCTCCTTGACGAGAGTAACACTGACCTTTACAACGGCTGTAGACTTGGGAGGATACTTCCACGGCCGTCGCGACCTCAGGGCTCCCCCGTGCGCACTGCGACGACCTCAGCGACCAGGACGTGATTACCCGTGTTCTTTCGCCAGCGCAAGCGACACAGCGTCGAAGACGCGCTGAAGGCACTGCGCAGCCGCCTGGGGCTCACGGAGTCCACGGAGCCGGCGGACGCCGCACGCACCATCGCCACCATCACCGTCCACAAGACCGAGGACAAAGCCCGCGCGATCGTGTACGGGGCGGACATCGACGGCCAAGTCGAGGCCGGCGAGGTGGTGTGGCTGTGGGTGCCGGCTAACCCGCCAGCGGAACGCGTCATGCTCGTCGTCGGCCGCACCCTGGCCGGAGACGTCCTCGGGCTCCTCATCTCTCCCGACGAGCGCCATGCCGACGAACCCGAGTGGATCAGCATCGGCACCGGCTACTGGGAACCCAGCGGGCATCCGACGTGGATCCGCCTAGACAAGCTCATCGAGGTCCCCGAGCACGACGTCCGACGGGAGGGGCTGCTCTTTCCCGAGCGCCGTTTTGACAGGCTTGCTCAGGAACTGCGCCGCCGTTTTGGCTGGTTCTGACCTTAGGTGGTAGAGTTCTCCAGGTTATTCACGATCGCCGCGTGATCGGCCTTCCAGGCGGGCAGGACCTTGGGCTCGCATTGTGAAGCGTCGTTACGTTCTTCCACGGCGATGGTGGGTCGAAAACAATAAAGTTCTACGACTCGAAAGTCAAGAGGTTTTTCACCATGGCTAACATCAAGCAGCAGAAGAAGCGCGTTCTCACCAACGAGAAGCGTCGTCAGCGCAACCAGGCCGTTCGCTCCGCCGTGCGCACGGAGATCCGCAAGTTCCGCGAGGTCGTCGAGACCGGCGACAAGGCGGCCGCCGAGACCCAGCTGCGGGTCGCTTCCCGCGCGCTGGACAAGGCCGTCACCAAGGGCGTCTTCCACCGCAACAACGCAGCGAACAAGAAGTCCAAGATGGCCAAGGCCTTCAACTCCATGGCCTAACGCTTCACCGCCCCGTCGTGGGGCGTGAACGTCTTTACCCCGGCTACCTCGACGCAGCGTCCCTTTCCCGGACCGCCGAACGGAAGCCGGGGTTTTCCTATGCCCTACCCGGGGTTATAAAGCACCGAGGCCGTGAATGAACAGCGTCGCCCCAGCAACGAGGAAGAACACGCCGGCGCCGAGGTCAATGTACGGATTAGCGCGAAGCATCCGTCGCCGCACCGCCACGGTGGACAGCAACAGCGCGACGCCCATCTGCGTGATAAGCGAGGTGGCAAACAGAAGCGCGATCACTCCCCCGGCCAGCGCCGGCGAGGGGCTCGCCGGCAACAGCGGGGCGATGATGGCCGCGAGGTAGAGCACAATCTTCGGATTGGACAGGTTCGTGGCCAGCCCGTGGCGATACAGCCGCGGAAGGGAGCCCAGTGTTGCCGCCGAGGCCTGAAGGTCCATCGGTGGCGCGAGCCGATCCTTCCACCCCGAACGAACCATCGACTGCCCGAGGTAGGCCACCCATCCGCCACCAACTACTTGGATGACGCCCACCAGCTGCGGAAACGCATTGAGGACGGCTGCCGCGCCCAGCACCGTCAGTGCCATCCACACGAGCACCCCGGTTTCGATGCCGGCGGTCACGGCCACCGCGTGCCGGCGCGACCGCGTCGCCGTACGCATGATGAGCACAAAATCCGGTCCCGGAGTCAGCGCGCCGAGAATGTTCAGGGCCGCGAGAACGGCCAGTTGCCCGACACTCACTGGAGGAGATCGAGCAGGTCTGCGCGGCCAAACATCCGGGCGCAGTCCACCGCGGTCGGTTGCCCGGCCAACGGGTCGGCACCCGCGGCGAGCAAGGCGTGAACGACCTCGTCTTCCTTCTTGAAGATCGCGCCCGCGAGCGGCGACTGCCCACGCTCGTTGAGCAGGTTCACATCGGCGCCCACCTCCGCGAGTTCCCGCACCAGCCCGGCGTGCCCGGAGTACGCGGCCAGCATGACGAAGGTATTACCGTCCTGGTTTTTCAGGTTCGGGTCGACGCCCTGGCGGACGTAGTCGACCAGCACGGCGTCTCCATTTCGAGCCATGGCGAAGAGACGGGTAACGAGGTCCTGAACGTCCTCGGGCAAGGATTGCTCACTCATAGTGGGGCAGTTTACCGGGCCAGCTCTGCAATCTTGCGGACAGCATTCTCGACGGCGAAGTCGATGTCGCCTCCGGCGCCCTTGGCTCGGGCGTCGAGGTCTGCCACGATGACCACCGCTCGGCTCACCGCAGTGCCCGACCACCGCCTGGCCACCGGAAGTGTTTTCTCCACGACGAAGGGGTGCATACCCAACACTCCGGCCAGCTGCCGAGGGTTTCCGCCCCGGGTGGAATACAGCCTGGCAATGGTGCCCACCTTCGATCCCAGTGCGGCCGCCAGCGCCACCGGGGAAATCCCCAACTGCAGCGCTCGCCGCGTCGACGCGACCGCCTTGACCGTCTGGCCGGACACAGCCAAGTCGGCGATGTCGAACCCGGAGACCTCCGCCACCCCTTGGTAGTAGCGGCGAACGTCCGCAAGCGCCACCTCCCCGCCGGTGTCCGAGACCAGTTGCGATACCGCGGAGGCTAGTTCTCGTGGATCTGAGCCCACCCCTTCGAGAATCGCGTGAACCACATCCGGCGTGGGGCGCACTCCGTGCTCCCGAAACTCGGCGGTTACCCAGTTGTGGAGGTCACGCGGTTTGAGGGAATCGGCCCGGTGCACCTCGGCGATCTTCTCAAACTTCTTCACCAAGGCTTTGTTTCGGCCGCCACCGGTGTGGTGAATGATGAGAGTGATGCCGGGACCGGGATCAACGGCAGTGGCCAGCAGCAGCTCCGTCGGGTGCTTTCCCGCAAGTTCCGTGTGCGTGACCACGATCACTCGGTCCTCGGCAAATAGTGACGGGCTAGTCAGCTCGATCAGTTCCGGTTCGGTGAGATCCCCGGCGCGCACCGTGGTCGTCTCGACTCCCGCGTCTAGCCCGCTCAGGATGCGTCGACGAGCCCGTTCGGCGAGGAATTCGTCATCGCCGAGAATGAGGTGCACCGCGGTGGAAGTCATGGTGTAAGTCTAAGGCCCACGCCCCCGCCACGAACCAACCGTAGCCGAGCGCCACCACCGGGGTGCTCGCCGGCACCGTCGAGAAGGGCAAGGCCGACAACGTGGTGGCCACCGTGTGAACCCACCAGGACAGCGGAGACACGACTACCAGGAGCACCGCCTCGGCACCACCGGGAAGCAGAGCGACGACGGCGGCGACCATGCCTAGGACGGTGATGGGCGCCGTCACCGGCGCCACCAGGAGGTTCGCCAGTATCGATACGGTGGACACCTCCCCGGTCGCTAAGGCGATGAGCGGCAGGGTAACCACGTCCGCTGCCACTGCCACCCCGATGGCGCGGCAGACCACGCCGGGAGAACCGTCGTCGCTGTCGTGAGCGCGACGGGAGGGCAGCGCCCGCCATAGCACCCGGGAGAATAGCGGCGAGAGGCAGACGATGCCTGCCGTCGCGCTCACCGACAGCGCGAAGGCGAGGTCCACCGCCAGCCCCGGTTGTACGAGCAACAGCACAAGTATCGCCAGCGAGAGGGCATGCAGGGGCGTCATGCGGGAGGAGGCGACGACCGCCACCAGCCCCACCAGGCCGGTCAGCGCCGCCCGGAGCACAGAGGGCTGCGGGCCGACGAGCAGGGTGAACGCCGTCAACGCGAGACCGGCGGCGCCGACTTGGGCCCGCGGTCCGAGCGTGAGCAAACGACAGAGCACGACCGCTGTGGTGGTGATGATCGCGACGTTGCTGCCGGACACCGCGGACAAGTGGGACAGCCCAGTGGCGACATACACGTCCGCCGCCGCCGGTGGCTGCAGCGACGTATCGCCGAGCACCATTCCGGGGATCAGCCCGCGGTGGTCACCGGCCACGGATGTGGAGACCGCCTCCGCGAAGGTGGTGCGCACGTGATGAACCCACCCGTGAGGCGGCTCGCCCGTAGTGTTTAAGGTTCCGTGGGCGACGACGGGGATCAGACCGGGGTGATCCGCCGCGTCGTACTGCACTCGGGCTATGACCTCGGTGCCGGCGGACAACCCCACCGGTTCCTCAGTGAAGACGGTCAGCGTATCCGGTAGGCCAGGCACCCGGAGCCGGGCCACGGTGTCGGGGGCATGGGTGGCGAGACGCCCGACGATGACGCGGGGTAGCTCGATGGCCTCCGCAGCTCGGCGCCGCACGTCCGCGGCAGCCACGATGGAGCCAGCAATCCCACCTATGAGCAACGATTGCCCGGACACCGCCACCATAATCAGCGCCGCGGCAGCAACGATCACCAGCGCCCAGCCGGGCGAGCGGGTCAACAGCCCGACAGCGGTGGCTAGCCACGCCGTGAGTGCTGCGGGCACGAGCCGCAGCTCGGAGAGGGTCATAGGACGACCTGGTCGCGTAGCCCCGCCAGCTTTGCTGGGCCGATGCCGGGAACCTCCTCAAGCTGCTCGATGCTAGCGAAGCCACCGACCTCCTCCCGGTAAGCGACGATGGCCGCGGCAGTCGCCTCACCCACGCCCGGCAAGGTCTGCAATTGCTCCAGGGAGGCAGAGTTGAGCGACACCGACGCCGCAGCCCCCGGAGCCGCGGGCGCCGGCCCTGCCTGGGGTGGAGGCACCGGCTCACCGGGAGCGGGCACGACGATCTGTTGGCCGTCCACGATCAGCTGAGCCAGGTTCACCGCAGCCGGATCTACGCCTGGAACGGCCCCACCGGCCGCGTTGAGAGCATCGGCAACGCGGGCGCGCGGGGGCAAGGTGACCAGGCCCGGGGTAGCCACCGCCCCGACCACGGAGACAACGATGTCCGATGACGGCCCGGCGGCCGGCGCAGACGCAGAACCGTGCGGCGGTGCAGACGTTGGCGCCATAGCCGAGGGCAGCGCGACGGCTGGAAGTGCGTGGGAGTCCCCCGGTGGCCACCAGCGCACGGCAATGGCTAGCGCGACGGCGATGACGAGGCCGGCTGCGATCGCGGCGACGCGCGACGGAACCCCGATGCGCGGCGGTGCCTCGTCGGGGAAAGCAACGGCAAGGTGTTCTTCTTCGCCGGTGGGAGCGGTCAGTTCGGGCAGGCGATGAACGGCGGAGATCTTCATGACCCGAACGCTAGAACCGCAACGGACCAGGAGCTACCGCGCCACCACTTAGCTGTGGATAAGTGACATCCCGGGCGAGTTATCCACAGTGATGCTCGCCCCGGACGAGGGACACGCCCACCGCCCCTACCCCGGCGTGGACGATGAGCTCCGCCGGCATCTCGGTGACGAGCACCGTCGAACCGTCGGGTAACTGCTCGGAGAGGACGCCGCGGAGGTGTTCGGCCTGGGTAGCCGCATGGGCGTGCTGAATGGCCACGAGCGCTGGTGACCCTCCGGCGGCACTCCGCACCAGCTCCACCAGGCGGGCCATCGCCTTCGTCGCGGTGCGGGTCTTGCCGGCCAGCTCGAAGCGGCCGTCGGCGATGCGCAGAATCGGCTTCACTGCCAAGAGCGCCGCGGACAACAGGGCCGTGCCCGGCGACAGCCGCCCGGACTTGCGGATGCTGTCCACCGTGGGCAGATACACCCACGTGGCGGAGCCATGCAGGGTCTCCCGTGCGGCGGCCGCGCATTCGGCGAGGCTGCCGCCGGCCTGCGCTCGCGTGGCGGCCGCCATTGCCGCAGCGCCCACGGCCATGCCGACCGTTCCCGTATCGACCACGTCCACCGCCCCGTCGAACACGGCGGCGGCAGCCACGGCGGACTGATGGGTGGACGACAGCTGCTTCGCCACGTGTAACGCCACCACCCCGTCGTCGCCGCCTCGCTCGAGTTGCCGGGCGTAGGCCACCACCAGCTCCAGGGTGCCGAGCCCCGAGGTGGATTCCGCTTTGTCGTCGGCCAAGCGGTGCAGGCCGAGGACCTCGATGTCCAGCCGCTGTACGACCTCCGCCGGGAGGCTAGCGGAGGAATCGACGACGACGCGCACGCTCATGCCCAACTCCCCTCGCTGAGGTTCCAGCCGTCGAGGCGCCAGCTATCGCCAACCCAGCTCAACTCCGCGAAACGGGTGTTGCCCAACGTCTTGAGCTTCGGAAGGACCATCGGATCGAGGCCCACTAAGGAGCAGGTCAGCGCAGAGATAGTCCCTCCGTGGGCGACGACGAGCACCGTCGGGCCTGGCCAGACGTCAGGCGACGCCGTCTCATCGAGGCGAAGCTCGTCGATGACCGGCCGGGCACGGCGGGCGACGTCGAGGCGCGATTCGCCGCCCGGGGGCGCCCAATCCGGGTGGGCACGCCAGTGGGCAATGATTCCCGGATCGGCGGCGTCGACCTCGGACTGGAGCTTGCCCTGCCAACGCCCCAGGTTTGTTTCCCGAAGCCGGGCATCGACGTCGACTGGCAGGCCCGTGGCCTCTCCCACGGCGTGGGCGGTGTCACGGGCCCGTGAGAGGTCGGAGGCGATGATGCGCGAAAGATTCGCTCCGCGCAGCCGGCGGGCCACAGCCAGGGCCTCGGCTCGGCCGTGCTCGGACAGCTCGGTATTGAGATGTCCCTGCATCCTCCGGGAGGCGTTGTAGGTGGTCTGGCCGTGTCGCAGCAGGATGAGGCGCGCCATGGGAGCTAGATTTCGTCGTCACCCGGCGCCTGACCGGCCAGCGGAATCTCCTCGATAGTCTCAACCTGACGGGTGTTGACAGCGTCGCTGTAGTGGCCGGGGCGCACGAAGGTGTCGAGGCCCTCGACGTCGAGCAGCGGGCAGTCGGCGTAGAGCCGGTCGAGCCCATAGAACTCCCGCTCCTGGGGGCGCTGAACGTGAACCACGAACTGGCCGTAGTCGAGCAGCACCCACCGGAACTCGCGGTTTCCTTCGCGGCGAAGCGGCTCCCGGCCGGCCTTGGACAGTTCGTCCTCGATCTCCTCGCACACCGCGCGCACCTGGCGCTCGTTATCTGCGGTGACGACGACGAACACGTCGGAGATAGCCATAACGTCGGAGACGTCGTAGACGGCGATGTGTTCGCCGAGCTTCTCATCGGCGGCGCGGGCGGCGATTTCGGCGAGCTGACGAGACTGATCGGTGGCTGTCACGGATACGGCCTTCTTCCTGTACGTGTGCTGAGTACTCTCGCCTAGTCTTGCACGAGGGTCAAGCAAACACCTAGTTGAGCTGGCCACCAACGACGCCGTCGACGGCCCCAGCAACCACACCGTCGCGCGGAGAATCACCGGCGGAATCCACGTACAGGCGGTTCTTGGCGATGAATTGGACCACCCCGTCAGGAACGAGGTACCACACCGGGCGGCCCTGGCGTGCTCGATCGCGGCATTCCGTCGAGGAAATCGCCATGGCAGGCACCTCGATGAGCGACACCCGCTCGCGTTGAGGCCCGGGCAGCATCTGCTCGGTGAGCTCATAGCCGGGCCGGGTCACCCCGATGAAGTGGGCGAGGTCGAACATCTTCTCCCAGTTCCGCCACGTGAGGATGGAACCGAGGGCGTCGGCGCCGGTGATAAAGAACAGTTCGGCGTCCGGGAACTGGGTGGCGATGTCATGCAGCGTATCGACCGTGTAGGTGGGGCCCTGCCGGTCGATGTCTACCCGGGACACGGTGAACTGCGGGTTCGACGCGGTGGCGATGACGGTCATGAGGTAGCGCAGCTCCGCCGCAGAAACGCTGCGCCCCCGCTTCTGCCACGGCTGACCAGTGGGGACAAACACCACCGAGTCGAGCGCGAACCGGTCCGCCGCCTCGCTGGCAGCGACGAGGTGGCCGTGGTGGATCGGGTCGAACGTTCCACCCATGATCCCAATGCGTTGTGCCACGGAAGTCTCCTTGCTCCTCGCCGAGGTGTGCTACGGGCGGGTGTGTCCCGCGCCTTCGAGAATCCACTTCGAGCTCGTCAGCTCCGGCAACGCCATCGGGCCGCGGGCGTGGAGCTTCTGGGTGGAGATCCCGATCTCGGCGCCCATGCCATAGACCTCACCGTCGGTGAAGGCCGTCGACGCGTTAATCATCACCGCTGCCGAATCCACCCGGGAGGCGAATTCCCGACACGCGTAGGCGTCCAGGCTGGCAATGGCCTCCGTGTGCCCGGAGGAGTAACGGGCGATGTGATCGATGGCGCCGTCGACGCCGTCGACGACCTTGGCGGCGATGTCGAAGGAAAGGTATTCCTCCGCCCAGTCCCGGTGTTCTGCTGGGACGACGCCGGCGGCACCGAAAGCAGCCAGCTCCTCGACATCACCGTGCACGGTCACTCCGCGTTCCTGTAGCGACGTGATGATGCGCAGCTTGGCGGCGTCGTCGAGCGCGGCATCGATGAGGACGGTTTCGGTGGCGTTGCACACCGAGCAACGCCGGGTTTTGCCGTTGAGCAGCATCTCGATAGCCGAGTCAAGATCCGCCGCCCGATCAACATAGAAGTGGCAGTTGCCGGTGCCTGTCTCGATGGTGGGCACGGTGGCGTTGGTGACCACCGCGTCGATGAGCCGGGCGCCGCCGCGGGGAATGACCACGTCGACGAGGCCGCGGGCGGTGATGAGGTCGTGGACGCTGTCGTGCGTGTCGCAGGGCAGCAACTGCACCGCCTCCCGAGGCAGCCCGTGGCCGGCCAGCACGTCCTGGAGGATGGCGACCAGGGCCTCGTTCGTGCGGCGGGCAGACTTTGAGCCGCGCAGCAAAGCCACGTTGCCGGACTTGAGTGCTAGGCCGAAGGCATCGACGGTGACGTTGGGGCGGGCCTCGTAGACCATGCCCATGACCCCCAACGGCACGCGCACCTGCCGCATGGTGATGCCGTTGTCCATGGTTCTGCCCCGGAGGACCTCACCCACCGGATCCGCCAGCCCGGCTACTTGGCGCAGGCCGCCGGCGATGCCCTCGATGCGCGCGGCGTCCAGCTGCAGCCGGTCGATGAGGCCGTCGCTCATGCCGGCGGCGCGCCCCGCCGCGAGGTCCTCGGCGTTGTGCGCGACGATCTCCTCGGCGCGGGCGATAAGTTCTTCAGCGGCGGCGCGCAGGATCTGGTTTTTGGCCGGAGTGGGCAGGGTGGCCAGCACCGGGGCGACGGCCTTGGCGGCGCGGGCTTTAGCGAGGACGTCCTCGCGTTCGGCGGCGCGGGCTGCGGAGGGCTGCTGAGAAGTCATAGTCCTTCAGCATAGTCGCCCGGGTCACCTCCCCCGCTGCCCCGGGCGCTAGGTGTTATTGCGGGTTGACCACTTTTCGCCACGGCGAGGACGTCGCCAGGTGGCCGAGTGCGAGTCCGAGCGCGATGGCGATGACCACCTCAATGCCTTCCACCGCGTGCTCCAGCGCGGCTAGCACGTTATCGGTGTTGCTCTCGATGTAGCTGAGGTACATCGTCAACCCCGGAATCATGATGACGACCGCCGGCACCGAAATCGACGAGCGGGGAATATGGAAGCGGCTGGCGATGAGATAGGCGATGAGCCCCACAGCCGTGGTGGCAATCAGGGCCGCGACCTGCGGCTCAACGCCGACGTGATCGCGCAGGATGAAGCGACCGACGTTGCACACCACCGACACCGAGGCCGCCGTCGCCGCGATCTTCGGCGGAGAATTAAACAGCACCGCGAAGCCGAACACACCGACCGCCGTGGCCGCCGC
This sequence comes from Corynebacterium uterequi, assembly GCF_001021065.1. Lineage (NCBI taxonomy): Bacteria > Bacillati > Actinomycetota > Actinomycetes > Mycobacteriales > Corynebacteriaceae > Corynebacterium > Corynebacterium uterequi. The sequence goes on from NZ_CP011546.1 coordinate 1,737,856, forward strand.
TTGGGCCAGGACCTGCCACAGCCCCGGCAGCGTCCACACCGCCGGGTAGCTGATGCCGCCCTGGAAGAATCCCACCAGCCACAACCCGGTGGCTGCCGCGAAGATCATCAATAGGGCGTAGGTGACTCGTGCCTGACCGGCAGCGAAGTCGCTGCGCACGAGGTCTAGGAGCCCAGTGACCAGCGGGAAGCCCGGAACGAGGAAGAGGGTGGTGGCCAGGTAGCCGACATGGTTGCCGTGGATGGGATGCCCGAGCAAACCCGGCGCAGCCTGGATGAGCAGGTACATCGCGCACGTGGCGATCGCCGTGAGGAGGGTGACCAAGAAGTGGTTCCAGAAGCGGCTGAGCAGGATACGCCGCAGGGCCTGGCCTAGGGTGGCGGCGATGAGCACGCACACCATGTCCGTCGGGTTGCCGCCGTTGAGGAAGGTGAAGGCCGAGCAGGCGGAGCCGGCTGCCACGGCGTTGGCGGCCGGCCCATAGCGGTGCGCGCGGGCGGTGATCGCGGCGAGCCGGGAGGTCAGCTCCGCGGCGGTGATTTTCTCTGGCAGCGTCTCCACGAGGCGGACGGTGTGGTAGAACAAATCCACGTTGACGCCGGGGTGCGTCGGGCGGGTGATGCGGGTGCGGTAACGCCCCGACATCGTTGCGGTGGCCACAATATCGGTGTAGGACACCACTGAGACGAAGCTCGATAGGCCGAGTGCCCGGGCACAGCGAGCCATGGCCCACTTGACCCGGTAGGAGCCCATGCCGGCGCCGAGGAGGACGCTTCCCACCTCAGCGGCGGCCTCCGAGCGGATGGTGAGGGATTCACCCACTTCGGTGGGGAGTTGATCGTCGCGAACTACAGACATAACTTCTAACCTACGACGTCTGATATCCAGATGCCGACTCGCGTGAGCGATGACACGTCGGCTCCCAGTCCTATGGAGCCGCTCACACGCACCACCGGGCGTCGACTCCACAACAGTCGATACGTCAGTAGCCGGCCCGGACGTCCACCTCGGTAGGCATCCGCTCCCCGGCCGCGAAGGCCGCGGCATTGGCGATAATCGTGTCAGCCACCAGCAGCTTCGCCACCGACGGCGGGGCCGCGATGTGCGGGGTAATGAGCACATTGTCCATCGCCCACAGCGGATGCTGCGCCGGCAACGGCTCCGGGTCGGTCACGTCCATCGCCGCTCCCGCAATCTCCCCACTGCGCAGCGCCGCCACCAGGTCGTCGGTGACAACCAACCCACCACGCCCAACGTTGACGAGCACGGCATGACGGGCCATCGCCTGGAGCACGGTAGCGTCGACGAGACCTCGGGTTTCATCCGTCAGCGGCGCCGCGAGCACGACGACATCCGCATGCGCCCAGTGCGCGTCGACGTCGTCGATGGGCACCGTGCTCACCGCTCCAGCAACGGGGCGACCGGAGCGGTTGACGGCGGTGATCTCACAGCCGAAGGGCTCAAGGAGCCGGATGAGCTGCGCTCCGATGCCGCCGGCGCCGACCACCAGGACCTTCTTGTGATGAAAAAGCCACTGCTGGGCGGCATCGATGTCGCCCCGCCGGTCGAAGCAACCATCCTTCGTCGCTACCTTCACCCCGTGGTACAGCCCCAGCAACAGCCCCAATGCCACCTCGGCGACGGGCGTGCCGTAGGTACCGGCAGCATTGGCCCAGCGCACCTCGTCGGTCATGACGCCCTCGTCGATGAGCGCCTCCACCCCGGCAAAGGGCCATTGCACGAAGCCAATGTTGTCCGGAAGCGGGGACGGGAAAGACCTAGTCGATCCGTTGAAGACGAGGAACTCAGCCTCGGATAGAGCGTCGGTGTAGGTGTGCCCGGCGGCGACGACGGAGTCGACGACCTCGGGCCACACCTCCGGGATCATGGTGAACTTCATGTCCGCCACCGTAGCCGGGCCTCCAGCCCGGACGCTGGCTAGACCCGGCTCGCGTAGTTGGACAGGTAGTCGGCGTGGATGATGGGGCGGCGCTGGTCCTCAGGCAATTCGGCGGTGCGGCGGCCGATCATGCTGGCGAGCGTGGTCGCGTCGTAGCCCACCTCACCGCGTCCGATGGCCTGGCCCTCGGGTCCGATGACTTCGACGATGTCACCGCGATGAAACTCGCCTTGGGCTTCGAGCACGCCGACGGGCAGGAGCGAGGCGCCCTCGGCGGTGACCGCCCGCATGGCCCCGGCGTCAATGCGCACGACCCCTTCGGCATCCGCCGCGTACAAGGCCCAGAACTTCCACGCCCCCAGGCGATGATCGGGTCGCGGATGGAAAACCGTACCCACCTCCGCGGTCGACAAGGCCTCGGACACCCGTTCCGCCGAGGTCAGCAGCACCGGCACTCCCCCGCGCGCCGCGAGCCGGGCCGCGGACACCTTGGCCGCCATGCCGCCGGTGCCAAGCCGGCCGCCATCGCCGGCCGCGACGTCATGAAGGTCCGCGCCGGTGCGCACCTCGGGGACGAAGCGCGCCGCTGGATCGGCGGGCGGGCGGTCGTAGAGGCCGTCCACGTCGCTGAGCAAAATGAGCGCATCCGCGCTGATGAGGTGAGCGACAATAGCGGCTAGCCGGTCGTTGTCGCCGAAGCGCATTTCCGAGGTGGCGACCGTGTCGTTTTCGTTAATGATCGGCACGGTATGCAGCTGCCGCAACCGCTCGATGGTGCGCTGCGCATTGCGTGCCCGGTCCCGCTGGCCGGCGTCGGAGGCTGTGAGCAGCACCTGGGCGACGGTACGGTCGAAGCGGCCGAAGGAGTCTGACCACTGCTCGGCCAGCTGCACCTGCCCGACGGCGGCCGCCGCCTGCTTGGTCGCGAGGTCCTGCGGCTTCACGCTTAACCCCAGCGGCTTCATGCCGGTGGCAATGGCGCCGGAAGACACCACCACCACGTCTGAGCCGGCGCTCATGCGGTCTTCTAGGGCCTCCACGTAGTGGTCCATCCGAACCCGGTCCACTCCCCCGGTCGGCTTCGTCAACGCTGAGGAGCCGAGTTTGACCACAATCTTGCGCGCCGTGGCAATCTCTCGGCGAAGGTCGGACTCGGTGGGAAACGCGTCGTCGGCGGCGGGGGTAGTCATGGTCGTTAAGCATAACCGCCACGGCCGCCGCCGCGTGCTAGCCCTGCCAGCGTTCGCGGGAGGCTTCCTCACCGTCGCCGAAATCATACTCGTCGATGAGGCCGCGGCGCGCCTGGGAGGCGCGCTTGCGCTCGGCGGCGGAACGACGGTTGGTGCCCAGCAGCCGGGCGTCGCGGCCGCGGCCAGCCAGCGTCGGATCCCCGCCGCCAGTCATGGGCTCCCAGTCGAAGGAGATATCGCCGATGCTCACCGTGCAGCCCTCGACGGCGCCCGCCGCGAAGAGCGCATCCTCCACGCCGATCCGCGCGAGCCGGTCCGCGAGGTACCCGACGGCTTCGTCGTTCTCGAAATCGGTCTGGGTGATCCAGCGAAGCAGCTTGTCGCCGGTGACGATGAACCCGCCGTCGATGTCGGGGTCCTCGACTACCTCAAAGTCCGCCACCTTGCCCTTGCGCCCGCGCGAAGCGTCAGCGTCAACCGCCCGCGGCCGGATGACGGTGTGTTCGGCATCGGCCTGTGCTCGTGGCCGCTCGGCCCGGGCCTTGTTGACGATCTCCAGCAGGGCATACTTCAGCGGTTCGAGGCCCTTTTGTGCCACGGTGGACACCACGAACACAGGGCAGCCGAAGGCCTCCTTGAGATCGTCGGCGACGAAATCGGCCAGCTCACCGGCCTCCTGCACGTCGGCCTTATTGAGCACGATGACTCGCGGCCGCTCACGCAGATCGCCTAAGCCCGTGTCTTCCTCCAGCGCTTCCTGGTAGGCAGCCAGCTCCGCCTCCATTGCTTCGATGTCGCTGAGCGGGTCGCGTCCCGGCTCCAGGGTGGCGGTGTCGACGACGTGGACGAGCACCGCGGTGCGTTCGATGTGGCGCAGGAAGTCCAGGCCCAGGCCCTTGCCTTCGGACGCCCCGGGGATCAGCCCCGGCACGTCGGCGATGGTGAAGGTGTCCGAGCCCACGTTGACGACGCCGAGGTTGGGCTGCAGGGTCGTAAACGGATAGTCGGCGATCTTCGGCTTCGCGGCGGAAAGCACGGAGATGAGCGAGGACTTGCCCGCCGAGGGGAAGCCAACCAAGCCGACGTCAGCCACCGACTTCAACTCCAGCACCAGATCGTGCGCTTGGCCCTCCTCACCCTTGAGAGCAAAACCGGGGGCCTTGCGCTTGGCGGAGGCGAGCGCCGCGTTGCCTAGGCCGCCGAAGCCACCTTCGGCGGCGATGAACCGGGTGCCCACGGTCGTCAAGTCGGCCAGGAACTCTCCTTCTGCGGAGCGCACGACCGTACCCACCGGCACCTCCAGTATCAGGTCTTCACCGCGGGCGCCGTGGCGGTGGTTGCCTTCGCCATTACCGCCGCGGCCGGATTTGAGGTGCGGGCGGTAATGGAAGTCCAGCAGCGTGTGAACCTGGTCGGAGACCTCCAGAATGATGTCTCCGCCGTGGCCCCCGTTGCCTCCGTCGGGCCCGCCCAGCGGCTTGAACTTCTCCCGGTGCACGGAGGCACACCCGTGCCCGCCGTCGCCGGCCTTGAGGTGCAGGACGGTCCGGTCGACGAACTGTGCCATCGGCGCTCTCCTTGATTCATTCGTGGTGCAGGTATGCACCTAGATACTAGTGACACCACCGCCCCGGACCCTCACAGCGGGGACCGGGGCGGTAGCAGGTAGGTCGGAAAAAGACCTGTTTAGGCGAACATCTTCTTACCGATGATGTCAGCGAAGGCAACCATGCCGTGGTCGGTCGGGTGCATGATCTGCGGGCCCTCCTCCGGGTCCTTCAGGCCATTGACCCAACGCTGGCCGTCCGGCGCGCAGGTGCCGTGACCCTTGGTCGGGGTGTAGAGGTCAACGAAGTTCATGCCGGCGTAGTTGGCGACATTGGCCTGGTTGTCACGCAGGGCCAGCTGGATGCGCTCGCCGCGCGGGACGACGATCTCCATCTTGTTGCTCTCGCCACCAGCCGGGTTCGGGGTGATCAGCGGGCAGAACTTATCGCCGCTGAGGAACTCCGGGTAGGAGACGAGGGTGATGCGGGCGTTCGGGGCGACCTGGCGAACCCGGTCGGCGAAGGACTTCACAGTGTCGCGGAAGAGCGACGGGCCGGTGGTCGAAGACAGCGTCGGCAGGCCCTCGTTAGAGGACAGCTGGGACGCGACGTCGGTGCGGATGGTCGGGTCGACACCGCCGTACATGAGGACAACGTCCTTGGTGTCCACGCCGAGGTCACCGTTCTGGATGGCCAGCTCGGTGTACTGCTTCAGCTCGAACGGCATGTCGCCCGCACCGTTGCAGGACCAGTCAGCCAGGGACTTGTTGTAGTTCTTGGCCATGATCTTCGGCCAGTTAGCGATGTGGGTCTGGCAACCGAAGGCGAGCGGGTGGCGCTCCGGGGTGAGCTTGATGGTGGGATCCTGCTTGCCAGCGTTGGAAACGAAAGAGTCGCCGAATACGACGAGCTCCGCACCAGTCTCAAAATCCTGCAGCGGCTCCACGCCCTCCACAGCCGGCGGCGCCGGAGAGAACGGCAGGAACGGCGGCAGCGGCTGCGCGTTGGCCACCGGGGTGGCCAGGCCACCGGCGATGGCGAGTGCCGACAGGCCAGCCAGCACGGACTTCTTGATGCTCTTCACTTTTCTCCCTTGTTCAACGACCCCCGACGCCTCGCAACGAAGATGCCGCCGGTAGTACGGGTACTTTCTGCCATAAAACACGAAATGTGTTACAGCACGCGAAGGAGTGTAACACATTCGTTATAACTTGTCAGCTGGAAGCCAGCGGACTGTGCGCTTAGGCGGAGGCGGCGACAGCCTGCTCCTCAGCCGGGACGATGCTGACGATGCGGCGGTTGCGCTTGATGCCGAACTGGACGGAGCCAGCAGCAAGGGCGAACAGCGTATCGTCGCCACCGCGGCCGACGTTCTCACCCGGGTGGAACTTGGTGCCGCGCTGGCGGACCAGGATCTCGCCGGCGTTGACCTTCTGACCGCCGAAGCGCTTCACGCCCAGGCGCTTGGCCTCGGAATCGCGACCATTGCTAGAGCTCGATGCACCTTTCTTGTGTGCCATGGTGTTTTCCCTCCCTCGCTACTTACTTGATGCCGGTGACCTTCAGGACCGTCAGCTTCTGACGGTGACCCTGACGCTTCTTGTAACCGGTCTTGTTCTTGTACTTCAGAATCTTGATCTTCGGGCCCTTGGTCTGCTCGACGATCTCAGCGTCGACGCGAACCTCGGAGAGCTCCTCAGCCTTGGACTTAACGTCGGCACCATCGACGAGCAGAACGGGAGTGAGAGCGACGGACGTACCCGGCTCACCCTCGATCTTCTCGACCTTGACGAGGTCGCCTTCGGCGACCTTGTACTGCTTGCCGCCGGTCTTGACGATCGCGTACATCGGAGGGTTACCCCTTATCTATACTCGGCTCAGCCCCGGGGTTAAGCCCCAAGTCTGATACGGACAACATTCATTTTGCGTTCCAGAGCGCGCTCACGCCCGCCTCGCAGGCGGATACACGGACGCCCCAAAACAGCGACTGTAGAAGACTACCCCGCAGCCAGCTCAAACTCCAAACCACGGGGCACCTCGCTAACAGTGCGTTTTTCTAGGCCCCGGCGCGCCGACGCACGGCACGGCGTCGCCCACGTCCCTGCGCCTTCCGCACCGTCGGCACGTCCTCTGTCGGTTCGGCTGCCGGCGCCGTCGATACTGCCGGCTGAGTCCGTTGCGGCTGGGCCGACGCGCGCCGACGCACGGCACGGCGCCGCCCACGCCCGCTAACGCGGCGCACCTCTACCCCGCCGAGGATGTCGTCGCCGTCATCCGCGGCACTGCGGGTGTCCTCACTGTCGTGCGGCTGGCGTGCCTTCGAGTCGGCGTAGTCTTCCGGTCGCGGCCGGTGGTCGGAGCGGGAGTTTCCGCGCGTACGACGCTTACGGCGCGGGGATGCTTCGAAGGCCGCTACGGCCTCCTCGTAACTGGTGGAGTCGACTTCGGCAGTCTCCTCGCGGGAGGCTTCCGACGCCTTCTCGTTCGTCGACTCCGCTTCGCGACCCGCGGATCCCCGTCCGCGGCTACCACCGCGGCGACCGCGACGTCGGCCGGGCTTGCGCGGGGCTTCGTCGTCGACGAGGACTCCAGCCACCATATCGGCGAGTTCCTTTTCCTCGTCGACGTCCCGACGAGCGGGCTGCTCGACGGGTTCGGCCGCCGGCTTCTGCGGCGCCGGAGCGGGGCTCTTCGTCCGCTCCACCGAGTGACGCTTCTCCCGCGGGGTGTCTCCGAGGCGCTCGTCTACCGGATCTTCGTGCAGGATGAGCCCTCGGCCATCGCAGTGCTCGCACTCGGTGGCGAAGGTCTCTAGCAGGCCGGTGCCCAGCCGCTTGCGCGTCATCTGAACCAGCCCCAGCGACGTCACTTCGGACACCTGGTGCCGGGTACGGTCCCGGCCCAAGGCCTCCTTGAGGCGGCGCAGCACCAGGTCTCGGTTCTCGGGCAGGACCATGTCGATGAAGTCCACGACGATCATCCCGCCGAGGTCCCGTAGCCGCATCTGGCGGACGATCTCCTCCGCGGCTTCAAGATTGTTGCGGGTCACCGTCTCCTCGAGGTTGCCCCCGGATCCGGTGAACTTTCCGGTGTTGACGTCAATGACCACCATGGCCTCAGTGCGATCCACCACCAGGTGTCCACCGGAGGGCAGCCACACCTTACGGCTCAGCGCCTTCTGGATCTGCTCGTCGATGCGGTAATGCACGAACGCGTCGACGTCGCCGTGAGCGGCGCGGTCAAACTCCTCCAGGCGGTCCGCCAGGTCCGGGGCGACCGACTCCACGTAGGAGCGGACGGTGTTCCACGGGCGGCGGCCGTCGACCACGAGCGAGGTGAAGTCCTCGTTGAAGAGGTCCCGCACCACCTTGACGAGCATGTTCGGCTCTTCGTAGAGCGTGACCGGCTTGGCACCCTTGGAGCTCTTCTCCCGCTCGGCGCGGGCGGAAATGTCTTCCCACATCGAGTGCAGGCGATTGACGTCGGCGGCGATAGCCGGCTCCTCAACGTGCTCTGCCGCGGTACGGATGATGGCACCGCCCTGTCCCGGGATGACGCGCTCCAGGATCGCCTTGAGGCGCTTACGTTCCGGTGCGGGCAGCTTGCGGGAGATGCCCGCGCTGCGGCCGTTGGGCACGTACACCAGGTACCGGCCGGCCAGGGAGATTTGCGTGGTCAGGCGCGGACCCTTATGCCCCAGCGGATCCTTCGACACCTGAACCAGGACCTGGTCTCCAGAGCGCAGGACCTGCTCCACCCGGCGGCTCTTGCCCTGGGCGCCGAACGCGCGCCAGTCGATGTCCGGGGCGTAGAGCACGCCGTTGCGCCCGGTCCCGATATCGATGAATGCAGCCTCCATGCTGGCCAGAACGTTCTGCACCCGACCGAGGTAGATGTTGCCGATCATCGAGGCTTGCTTCTCCGTGGTGACGAAGTGCTCGACCAGCATGGAATCCTCAAGGACACCTACCTGGGTGATGGAGCCGGCACCGTCGTGGCGCGGCCGTTCCCGCACCACCATCGTCCGGGTGACCGATTCCCGGCGCGCGAGGAACTCGGCCTGGGAGACGATCGGCGCCCGCTTGCGCCCGGCCTCGCGCAGTTCGCTGCGGCGGCGACGCTGGGCCTCAATGCGGGTAGACCCCTTCAGAGCCACCGGCTCGGTGATCTCGGTGACGTCCTCGGCAGGCTCGGAAAGGTCGTCCGCCAACGGCTCTTCGATGACCACATCGGCATCCAGCGCGGTGGCGTCGGCGTCGTCGATAATGTCCCCGGATGGGTTTTCCGGCGAGGGTGCCGCTGCTGCCTTGTCGGCAGTGTCCTTCTCAACCGGGTCCTTCTCGGTGGAGCGACGCGCCCGGCGGCGGCCGCGGCGACGCGGGGACTGGAACTGGGGCGCGAGGGCGGCCGTGGCGTCTTCGACGCCTTCTTCGGCCTCGTCCGTGTCGCCGTCCTGGTCGCCGGCCTGGGAAGCGTCGTCCTGGTCAGCGTCGGCCGCGGCGACGGTGTCGCCTAGCTCGGTGTCTACCGAGGCAGAGGCAACGGCGTCGGTGACGTCGTCGGTGCTGGTGACATCGTCGATCTCGTCGGCTGCGGCATCTCGCTCTGCGATCTGCTCGCTGATCTCCGCTTCTACCTTCTTTTCGAGCTGATTGATCTCGTTCGCGACGTTCTTGCGGACCCGCTCCCGCAGCTTCTTATCCTCGGTATCCGGCCGTTCCTCGGCGGAAGGCTCACCATCGGTGGCGACGTCCGCAGCAGCGTCGGATCCTCGCTTTGCCGAGGAAGGCTTCCTCGACGACTTCTTGGCGGACTTCTTCGCCGCCTTCTTGCTGGTCTTCTTCGCCGCCTTCTTCTGCGTTTTCTTAGCCGGCTGCTCGGCCGTGGGTTCCTCGGCCGGGGCTTCCTCAGCCGAGGGTTCCTCGGCGGCTGCGTCCGCGGCCTCGTTCTTCTCGGCGTGTGCTGGCCGTTCACCTTGCGCAAGGCCGATGAGCTGGGCGATCTCCTCAGCCGACATGGACGACTGAGCCACCTTCTTCAATCCCAGCTCTTCGAGGGCGACCGTGATGGCCTTGGACTTCACCCCCAACTGCTTGGCCAGAACGTAGACCCGCACCGGGGAGTCAACGCCGTCGGGGTCAACCCCGCGGAGGGCCTCGGCGAGTACGGGATCAAGTGATACAGACGAGGCACGTGGGGCCACGGGTTCTCCTTAGAAGAGTCGGCAAACACCGTCGCCTCGTCGAGGAAAGAACCTTCCATGGGGGACCACCGGGCGCTGGTCGCCAGCCACCGCAGCGCTGCTTGTGCGCCGCCGCTGGCAACCGCCGCCGCGCGGAGGTCAACTCGTCACGCTCATCTCTTCACGATGACGTCGGTGATGTGTAGTTGTAAAACGTCTTAAGGCGGCACGGCCGAGCATCACGCAGGCCGGTCAGCCGTCGTGTTCATTGTGTCACACGAATCGTTCAACGCGCCTACAGCACGTCAAGATAGCAGGTCAGCGCCCGCGTCGCGGCGGGGTGCGGGTCCTCATTGCGCAGAATGGCGGCGACGGCGGCGCCGTTAATCATGAGGAACACGACGTCGGCCGACACGTTTGTGCGTCCGGCCTGAGTGAGCACGGCCCGCACGTCGGCTAGCGCTTCCTTAAGAACCTGGGACCACGCCTTGCGGAATTCCTCGGACTCGCGGGCGCAGTCCATGCCAATCTTGACCCAGCCGGCGAGCAGCGTAGCCGCCTCTGGGGCGCAGGTCTCCAGCAACAGTTCGATGAGCAGAGGGGTATCGCCCGGGATGATCTCGCGCAGTTTCCGCGCGTAGTCGGAGCGCCGCTGGGCGACGGTAGCGATAGCCTGGACCACCAGCTCGTCTCGGGAGTGGAAGTAGTAACCCACGGAGCCGACGGGAACGTTCGCACGCGCCGCCACTTGACGGTGGGTAACCCCTGGCAGGCCGTGGAGGAACATTAGGTCGATGGCGGCATCAAGGATTCCAGCCTTCTTTTCAACGCCTCGGCTCTGCTTAGACCGGCTCTTCATGGTCACTGCAGCACCTCCATCTCCTCGTAAACTGCACCAGGCTTCGCAACCCGATTTCCATTAGCCATATTGCATGTTCCGGCTAAGACACTACCTTCCACATGCACTAACACATAATTTCAACGCCATTAACCTGAGAGTCAGCTAAGGGCCCTATCCCCTAGCGAGGATAGGGCCCTGTGAACTGGCCTTTTAGAGGTTCGGGAACCAGATCGCGATCTCGCGATCAGCCGATTCTGGGGAGTCCGATCCGTGGACCACGTTGTGTGAAACCTCCAGCGCGAAATCGCCGCGAATCGTTCCCGGGGTGGCCTTCGCCACCGGGTCGGTGCCGCCGGCAAGCTGGCGCCACGCCTCGATCGCGCGAGGGCCTTCCACGACGCCGGCCACCAGCGGGCCCGACGTGATGAAGTCCACGAGTTCGCCGAAGAACGGCTTCTCCACGTGCTCTGCGTAGTGCTTCTCTGCGGTCTCGCGGTCGGCCACGCGCAGGTCCATCGCGACCAGGGTCAGGCCCTTGCGCTCGATGCGGGAGATGATCTCACCGATGTGGCCGTGGGCGACGCCATCCGGCTTGATGAGGATGAGGGTGCGTTGAGTTGTCATGCTGTCACGGTACCAAAGCAATAGGATTGAATCTCTGCCAAAAACCTCAACCCCACCGGGAAGGCAACGATGCCACACGACCGCCCACCTCAGACGGCCACCATCATTGACGTGGCCAGGTTGGCTGGCGTGTCAAAATCCACCGTGTCTCGGGTGATCCGCGACCAGGAAAAGGTCGCCCCCCTCACCCGCGAGAAGGTGCTGGCAGCAGCCCGGGAGCTGCATTACACCCCCGACCAGTGGGCCCGGCGGCTGCGCCAGGGCCCGGCACCCTCCATCGGGCTGGTGATTAGCACCGTCGACATCCCGATTTTTGCCAAGCTCAACCGCTACTTGCACGAAAAGCTCCGCGACCGGGGCTACCACGTCGTGCAAGAGATGGTGCTTGAGTACGACGAATCCCTCATCCGCTCGCAGATCGACAACGTCCAAGGCCTCCACGCCTCCGGGATCATCCTGGCCGTGGGATCCATGCCGGACGAGCTGTTGTTGACCTACTCCTCGCGGGTGCCGCTGCTTTACTTAGGCGCCCCTACACCGGAGCTACCCATCGAGAACATCGCCTGGGACTCGAAGTCCGATGGTCGCCTCATCGTCGATCACCTTTACGAGATGGGGCACCGGCATATCGTCATTCAAACGGAGCAGAAGAGTCACAGCCGCGGAACCTGGGCGCGGACGACGGCCGCCTACGTGCATTCGCAAACCCTAGGCATGACCGCGTCGCTCGTGGACGTCTTCGACATCGACGACGTCGACACCCACGTTCGTTCAGTGCTTCGCCAAGGGGCTACGGCCGTGGTGTGCGCCTACGATAGCTGGCTCTTCGAGACGTGGCGGGCGGCGAAGCGCTGCGGCCTGCGTGTGCCGGAGGATCTCTCGCTCGTCGGCTCTGATGGGGTGGCCGACGGGCTAGATCTCCTCGGCGCCACCACCGTTCGCCACCCGGTAGATCAGCTGGCCACGCTGGCCGCTAACCGTATCGTCGAGTTGGTCGAAAACCCCGACCTTCGGCGCGGCCCGGCCCAACAGCTCTACCTGCCGGGCGAGCTCCTGGAAGGCAGCGTCCGCCGGCTGCCTCCCGCTACGCCCTGAAGTGCAGAATCGGCGCGAAGGACAGCATGTCGTTGAAGGCGCAGAACGCCACCGGCTCCAATTCGGTGGCGCCCGCCTGCCTCACCCACTGCGAATAGCGCTGCTCCAGCAGCTCGGACTGTTCCCGCGACTCCTGCGTCATCCGGGTCAGCCGGTATCCCAGCGAAGTATGAAAGCGATACTCCCCTAGCACCGGAGCCGGAAAACCGAACGCTGCCGCGACCTCGGTACGAAACCGGTGCAACTCGGCGGCGTCGGCCGCCGTCGCCGGTACCTGCTCAATCGTCAGCGACTGGTGCAGCGGGTACACCCCCTTCGGGATCATCGTGACGTGCTGCGGCGCACGGATGTCGGCCACGACCAGGCGTTGACGCAACTGCTGCACCGTCTCCGTGAAGGGTTGATCGACGTCGATACCTTCCGGCCACAGCTCGCGTTGATTGAGGTAGCTGGGATCCTTTAGCCCCGGGAAGACGGTCATGTGCATACTCGACAGGGGCAAGAGCCCGAAGTCCGGGGCGCAGCCCTCGGCGTGAATGTCGTCAAGGATACGGCCGCAGACCTCGTACAGCGGACTATCGGCGACGAGGTAGCTAATGAGCGTCGAACCGCGATGGCGCAGCGCCCGGCCACGAGTGTCGAACTTCTCCCAGGTGAACGGGTTATTTACCCAGCGTGTCGGGGTGTTATTAGTGGTCATGGGTTAGGCACCAGCCCGTTCGATGTAGGAAGCGACGGATTGATCGGCGGACACCTGTGCGGCGTCCAGCGCGCGAGCGGCATCGGCGCCGTTGGCGATATCGGTCATGGCGGTTTGGTAGCTGTTCCGGGCGTCATTGAGGGCGCCGGACTTGCATCCGGCGGTGACCGTGGACACCGGGGTGGTGGCCAACTGATCGAGCAGGGCCTGCTGTTGCGGGGTCACGTCGGTCAGCCCCGCGAGAGCCGACCGGGTAGTGGGCAGATAGCCGGTCTCGGTGAAGATCTTCTGCTGGGCGGCGTCGGAGCCGATGAACTTCATAAACTCCCACGCAGCCTGCTGGACCTCCTCAGAGTGGCCTTCCTTGATTGCCCACAGGGAATTGCCACCCGGAACCGCGCCGGCAGAGTCTGTTGAGCGCGGCAGCGGAAGAATAGACCAATCGAACCCCAAATCGGCACCCGCCAGGTTGCCGTATCCCCCGGAGGAGTTCATTTGCATGGCGGCCTCCTCGGCCTGGAACGCGCCGGTGGCCGCGGCGCTGTCCGTGCCCGGGTTGTGCAGGGCACCGGAGGCGAACATGGCGCCGAACTGCTGCCACGTGTCCACGAGGGCGTCGTTGGTGAGGTTAAAGGAGCGAGCTTGCTCCGCGGTGGTGCCGTTTTCCGGGGTGCAGTGAAGCTCTCCGAGCATGGCGTTGGATTGCTCGACGTACCAGCCGGAATGGTGGAAAGTCAGACCGGCTTTCCCGGTCTTGTCCTTGATGGTCGTGGCGGCGTCGATGAGGCCTTGCACGGTACCCAGGCTGTCTTTGTTCACTCCGGCCTCGGCGAGGAGGTCGTTGTTGACATACAACGCCGGCTGAGACACCATCGCCGGCATTGAGTACACCTTGTCCTCAAAGGAGTAGTAGTTCTTGACCAGGGGAAGCAGCTGCTCGAAATCGTAGCTGCCGTCTTTTTCCGCTAGCTCGTAGGCGGGCACCGCGATGCCGGAATCGTGCAGGTAGGCGGTTTGCACATCGGAGGCCTGCAGGATGGCTGGGAGATCGCCCGTTTGGACGGAGGCGATGAACTTCGAGATCGCGTCGCCGTAGTTGCCCTGGTAGGAGGCGGTGACCTCGATCTGTCCCTCGTGGGATTTGTTGAACTCGTCGACGAGCCCCTGGAGGGTTTCTCCAGCCGCGCCGGAGGAGGAGTGCCAGAAGTTGACGACGATCTCACCGTCGGCATTGGTTTCCGTGCCGCCGTCGTTTCCGCAGGCGACGAGACCGGTGGCGCTGATGCCGACAGCGGCGATGAGGGCGGCGATTCTTGAGGTAGTGCAGGGAGAAGACATTACTTAACAGCTCCATCTGTAAGTCCTCGGGTCAGGTACTTTTGCCCGAAGATGACGAGAAGAATGGTGGGGATGACGGCCAGGATGAGGCCCGCGAGGACCAGGCCTTGGTCGACGGCGGCCTCATCGGCCAGCGCCTTAATGCCCGGCTGGATGGTGCGAACTGAGGGCGTTTCGGTGATGAGCAACGGCCACATGTAGCCGTTCCAGGCGGCGATGGCCGAGGTGACCAGTGCGGTCATGCACACCGACCGGTTGAGTGGGATGAGGAAGGTGAACAGGAAGCGTAGAGGTCCGACGCCTTCCAGCCGTACCGCTTCCCAGATTTCCTTCGGGAACTGGGAGAAGGCCTGGTAGAAGAGGAAGACGGTGAAGCTCGACGCCAGGTAGGGCAAGAAGATGCCGACCACCGAGTCGTAGAAGCCGAGGTCGCGCACGGTGAGATAGTTACCGATGATGGCCACCTCGGAAGGGATCATCATGGGGATGAGGAAGATAATCAACCACTTGCGCGCACCGCGGACGCGGCCGAATACTAAGGCGTAGGCGGCCAGGACAGCGGTGAGGAATTGTCCCGCAGTCTGGCAGATGGTGACGATCACCGAGTTGATGAGCTGGTTGCCGATATTCGACTGCTTCCACGCCGTCGGATAGTTGGCCAACACGAGGTCGCCGAAGAAGAGGGTGTGGACGCCGCCTTGAATGTCGGCCGTGGATCGGAACGATCCCACGAGCGCGTAAACGACGGGAAAAACGATGAAGATGGCTGCGATGGTCAACCACACATAGAGGATGACGGTGGTCACCGGTGAGCGAAATTGCGTATTCATGGGTGAGATGTCCTTTTACTGCCGCTTCGACAACCGGAACTGCACGAGGGTGAGCACCAGGATCATGATGAACAGCACCATGCCGCGCGCGGACGCCGCCGCGAAGTTCGCGGTTCCGCCGCCGAACGCCAGGTCGTAGATGTCGAGCACCAATGTTCGGGTGGCGTTTCCCGGCCCGCCGGCGGTAAGAACCTGAAACACTGTGAATTCCCGCATAGCCTGCATCGACTGCGTTACTGCTAGCACCAGCAACATGGGGGCGATCCCCGGGATGATGATGTGGCGCACGTAGCGCCCGCCGGTGCATCCGTCGAGGTTGGCGGCCTCGACGACGTCGTGGGAAATGCCATCAATGGCCACGAGCATGAGCAGGATGACAAACGAGATGCCAATCCACACGTCCACGATGATGACGGAGATCAGCGCGATCCGCGGGCTCGTCAACCAGCCCACGTCGCCGAAGCCAAGGCCTCGCGCAACCTGGTCGAATAGCCCCACCGCCGGGGCGTACATCGAGCGGTAGACGAGGGTGCCGACGGCCGTGGAGACCGCCATGGGGACCAGCACCACCGCCCGCATCCAGGCGGTTCCTCGCAGCCGGTAGGACAACGGGAGCGCCACCGCGAGGCCAACCGCCAGCTTGAGGGTGACGGTCACGGCCGTGAAGATGAGGGTTCGCGACAGCGTCGCCAGGAAGTTCGGGTCCGCGAGCATGTCCAGATAATTGTCCACCCCGGCAAAGCCCGACGGCCGGCCGAAGAGATCGACCGAGGTAAAGGACAGATACAGCGCGCGCAGGAAGGGGAAGAACTCAAAGACGCAAAAAAGAAGGAGCGTCGGAAAAAGGAACAGATAGGCCCACGGGGCTGTCTTCTCCCGAGGTGGTTTCATGGCTGCTGCGACACTCATGCGACGATCCGCTCCGTGGTGGACGCGTCGAAGATATGAAGCGTGGTGCGGTCGACGCGGATATGGATGTGGTCGCCAGCCTGGACGTTCGCGACGGACGGGACGCGAACGACGAAGTCCCCCAACCCCGCAAGGCCCTCAATAGAAAGATGAAGGAACTTATCGGAACCGAAGTTCTCGAGAAACTCCACGTGTGCTGCCGTGTCGGCGTCTGCTTCGCCAACGAGCTCGAAGCTCTCCGGGCGCATCCCGACGATGACGTTGTCCGTGGTGGGCGCCTCCGTCAACGGCGGGCACGGCAAGACGATGTGCCCGATATGGATCTCGTTTCCGACGGCAGTGCCGGTGACCATGTTCATCGCCGGCGAGCCGATGAAGGACGCCACGAACGTGTTGGCCGGGTGGTGATAGAGCTCCTCGGGGCTGCCGACCTGCTGCATGTTCCCGCCTTCCAACACCGCGATGCGATCGGCCATGGTCATAGCCTCGGTCTGGTCGTGAGTGACGTAGAGCATGGTGGTGCCCAACCGGCGCTGCAGCTGGCTGATTTCCGAGCGGGTGCTCACGCGCAGCTTCGCGTCCAGGTTGGATAGTGGCTCATCCATGAGGAAGACGCGCGGATCGCGAACGATGGCCCGGCCCATGGCGACGCGTTGGCGCTGACCGCCGGATAGCGCCTTGGGCAGGCGGTCAAGGTAGGCGTCGAGGTCTAGGAGACGCGAGGCCTCGGCCACGCGTCGTTGCTGCTCTGCCTTGGGGACCTTCTGCATCTTCAGTGCGAAGGCCATGTTCTCGGCCACCGTCATGTGCGGGTACAGGGCGTAGGACTGAAAGACCATGGCCACGTCGCGCTTGGCGGGCTCAAGTTCGCTCGCTTTGTCATCGCCGATGTAGATCTCGCCGCCGGTGAGGCGTTCGAGGCCGGCGACCATGCGCAGCGTGGTGGACTTTCCCGATCCGGAAGGACCAACGACGGCGATGAACTCTCCGTCGCGAACCTCCAAGTCCATCTCGTTAATGGTCGGGCGCGGGTTACCCGGGTAATGCAGTGATGCCTTGTCGAAGATGATTCGTGCCATGAGTTTCTGCTTTCGTCGTGCCGGACGCGTTAGCGTCCGGTCGTGTTCTCCAGGGGCATGCCCGCCTCAATGAGGACGCGACGGGCGTCGTCGGCACCGGTCCATAGGTGCGCGGACCATCCGTGGGCATGGGCGGCGTCGACATTGACCTGCCGGTCGTCGAAGAAGTGCACGCGCCGACGTTGCTCCTCGTTCACCTTCAGGTCGGCGTCGACGATCGAATAGATGACGTCGGCGGGCTTCATGACTCCCACCTCGGAGGAGAAAACGGCGGTGGCCATGGGCTGACACCAGTCGCGCTGGCGCGCTGCCTGAGCCATCCGCCGAGGGGCGTTGCTGAGGATAGCCAGGCGGATACCAGCCGCCGCGAGATCGTCGAGCAGCGCCCGGGGTTCTGCGGTGATCGTGGTGTTAGCGTCGGCGTCCTGCGCCGCCGTGGCCGCGACGAGCTCCCGAATGCGGTCACCGGGACTGGTGTCGATGCCGGCGGCGGCGAAGACCGGCAGCCAGAACCGCTCGTCGAGGCAGCCCAGGTCGTAGCGGTTGCGGCCGGCCCAATAGGCCTGTGCGAAAGGTTCCCGGTTCAGGGAACCGGTTCGTTGTTCAACAAAGTCCTCAAGACGACGCATCCTGGTTCCCTCCGGAACCAAGACCCCGCCAATGTCAAAGACCACGGTGTGCGTCATTGAATCCTCCTTCCATCTTGTTTGGGAACGTTCCCATCCAACGCTTTCACTGAAACAGAGATCCCTTACTTGGAGGTAACCTGTCAGTAAATTCCCACCCAACTCCCCGGAAAGGTTTCCCCAACTACCCCCGCCCAGATGCGTGCGAGCCGAAATCCCTTCCCGGAGTCACGACAATCCCTAAGATAAGTGATATGTCCGCAACACCGGTTGAAATCATCACCGCACGCGAGGTGCCGCTCGGCGGTCCCCGTGCAATGACCGTCTACCGAACCCTGCCGCAACGTCAACGCTCCATGATCGGCGCCTGGTGCTTCGTCGATCACTACGGACCCGACGACGTCTCCACGACCGGCGGCATGGACGTCGCACCGCATCCGCACACCGGCCTACAAACGGTCAGCTGGCTCTTCGACGGTGCAATAACGCACCACGACTCTGGCGACAACCATGCCGTCGTCCTACCCGGCGAGGTCAACCTCATGACTGCCGGAGCCGGAATCTGCCACTCGGAAGTATCCACCCAGGCCACCACCTCCCTGCACGGAGTGCAGCTATGGACCGCCTTGCCGGATCACGCACGCCACGGTCAGCGACGTTTCGATCACTTCCGCCCCACCCCGCACCTCTTCGACGGTGGCCAGGCCCTCGTGTTCATCGGCGAACTCCTGGGGGAACGCTCCCCGATCCCCACCTTCACCCCGTTGGTAGGCGCTGAGATCCGCCTCGACGCCGGGGCCGCCCTCACCATCGATGTCGATCCCACCTTCGAGCATGGGGTCCTCGTCGATACTGGTTCGATCGAGCTCTGCGGAACCGTCGTCGCGCCGCGCGAACTCGGCTACACCGGAATTGGCGAAACGCACCTACAACTGCGTAACACCGGCGATCATCCCGCCCTCCTGCTTCTCATCGGCGGTGAGCCCTTCGGCGAGGAGATCGTCATGTGGTGGAACTTCCTGGGACGAAGCCACGAGGAAATCGCTCAGTTCCGCGAGGATTGGCAGCAGCACTCCGATCGCTTCGGTGTCACCCACGGATACATCGGGCACGACCCGGAGGGCTTGCCCCGCCTCCCTGCGCCGCGCTTTCCCATCACGCGCATCAAAGCTCGGAAGAATCCCGCGCCGCACGCTCGTCCGGAGGTTCGCATCGAATCCTAGGTCCGTCACCGCCGGGAAGGCGCGAATTCACCGACCCTTAACCCACAGGTTTTCTTGACGTAGCCACAATCTTGCCTTCGCCATCTAAGGTGCCGGGTGACCTCAGCCGCGTGCGTGCCGCCGCGACGGTGGCGCGCCCCACATGGAAAGTAGCACCGTCGATGACGTCGAGCACTCCCTCGCGAAAGAAACTCCTCACCGCCGTCCTGGCCCTCGGCTTGATCGGCAGCACCTGCCCGCCGGCCTTCGCGATGGGTGGCGCCCCGGCCCCAGGTCCGGCACCTGCCGCCAACATTCCTGTCATGCCCGACGCCCCCGCTACTCCAGAAGCGGCCACCACCATCACCGTCGGCATCGGCGCCAGCGAGTCCCAAGCCAACTTCAACTGGACGACGCAGGACACCAACCCCTCCTACCTGCAGATCGCCCCGACTACGCAGGGCCTCGACAGCGACGCCACCTTCACGGTCCCCAGCCGCAGCGCCTACGTCCTCGTCGTCCCCGCCGGGAACTACGCGCACACCGCCGAAGTCGGCGGGCTGGCAGAGAACACCGACTACGTCTACCGAGTAGGCAGCGACGCCTCCGGCTGGTCCACGCCGGAAACCTTCACCACCGGCACCTATGGCGACGAATGGAACTTCATCGCCTTCGGCGATCCCCAGATCGGCGCCTCGGGCGATGCACGGGCCGACGGCGCCGGTTGGCGGCAGACGCTGGACACCGCGCTGGCCCAGGCTCCGGACGCGTCCTTCATCCTCTCCCTTGGAGATCAGGTGAACTACCCGGACTTCTACGTGGAGTTTGAAGAGTTCTTCTCCCCTGAGCAGCTCGATAACCACCGGCTGGCTGTCCTTAATGGCAATCACGAGGTCCTGGGGCTGTCTGGCGCACACGCCCGGATGTTCAACGAGCCCAATACGGCCGCGGATAGTCTGACGGATTCGCATCACTACTTCTTCGAGTACAACAACGCACTCTTCGTAGTGCTCGACACGAACTTTGACTCCGACGCGGACATCGCGACCCAGAAAGCGTTCCTCCGCAACACCATCGCCGAGTACGGTCAGGACAAGGACTGGCGGATCGTCAGCTACCACCACTCCACGTTCTCTCAGGCGTACCACCAGACCGACAACGTCGTACAGCGTTACCGCGAGGAGATGACCGAAGAGCTCAGCGCCAACGGCGTCGACCTGGTCCTCAGCGGGCACGACCACATTCACACCCGGTCTCATCTCATGGAGGGCTCCACACCCATCGAGCCGGACACGGAAACCCGGCCGGGAGATGTCCTCTACCCGAAGCCTGGACAAGTCCTTTATTACACCGCCAATTCCGCCAGTGGCTCGAAGTTCTACCCCATGGCAGTGGCCGAGGGCTCGGACTACGTTGAACACGAGGACATCACCACCATGGAACAGTCCGACGCCTCCGGCCTGACCGCCGAGTCCACCGCGTACTGGGTCCAGGATGAGACCCCGGACTACACCACCATCGACGTCACCGAAGACGAGCTGACGATTGTCACCCGCAATACGCAGGACAATTCCCTCGTCGACCACGTCACGCTTCGCAAGGCAGACCCCGCTTCCTACCCGGACAGCGAGGCAGCCGAGTCCGGTGAAGTGACCAAGGACTCCGAAAGCTAGAGGGCGTCGAGGATCCGCCGGGCGTCCTCCGCGCTGGCGTAGCGGTGCCACATCTGGATCTGGCGCAGCGCAAGGCCGTAGTCGCCCTCCGCCTTCATCCGGCGGAGGGTATCTTGTTGTTGCTCAGTGATGGTCACCTCAGCGGTGCGCACGGTGCGTGCCTTCAACCAGGCCGCCCCGAGGAAGCACAGTGCCGCCCCGACCAGTGCCATCACGGAGATGGCCGACGGGGCGCCGAGGAAGGTGGCACCGATAGCGACGACGCTCAGCGCCAGCGAGGCAGCCCAGGCCAGCCACCGCACGGCTACTCGACCCCGAGGTGCTGGGTGGTGAGCAGCCCTCGGCTCATCCGCTGCAAAAGGTTGCGCCGCAGCACCAGGACGTACCACCAGACAATGGCGAAGACAACCATGGTGGCGCTGAGGGACCAGTGCACGAACAGGCCGCCGACGATGCCCACTACCTGCACTCCCAGCGCTGCGGGCAGGGCCCACGGGAACCGCTGGACGAAGGCCAGCAGAATGTGTACGGCACCGAGGGCGGTGATAAACCCCCAGTTGAACGGCGTCCAATAGGCGCCGCCGTTGACCTTAAGCACCACGGTGAGGGCCAAAAAGATCGTGATGGCCTCCAGGATGAGCACGCCAGCCATCACTCCCCGGAGCCCCTTCATCGGGTCCTTGACCGGTGCCCGCCCGGGCCCGAGCGGGCCCACCTCGGCTGGTGTCTGCTGGGTCATCGCCTACTCCTCCTGGTTATTATTCCGCCCGCTCGCCCGGCCGCGGGCAGACTAACTGCCTCATCTTAAGCCACACCCGGCGCCGCTACACCCCGTCACCACCCCATGATGGAAACCACCTGCGCCACGATCTCCGCGGCGACGTTGCATCCCGTGGCCTCCTCCAGGCCTACGAACTGGGCGTTGGAGTTAACCTCCAGGACCACTGCCCGATCACCGTCGATGAGCAGGTCAATCCCGGCAACGTCGAGGCCTAGGCCCCGGGCGGCGGCGACGGCGAGGCGTGCCTGCTCGGCGGTGGGGGTGAATGCTTCAGCCCGGCCGCCGGCCGACACATTAGCCGCCAGCTGGCCGACGGGAGCATGACGCTGCATCGCGGCCACCACCCGCCTGCCAACCACGAACAGTCGGTAATCATCGGAGCCACCCGGGTGCCAGGCCTGGATTAATACGTCTCGATCCTCGGCGGCGACGAGGGCAGCCAGCAGCTCATCGCGGCTATCAACGCGGAGGATCCCCTTGCCCCACGAGCTCCGCGTGGGCTTGACCACCAGCGGGTATCCGAGCTCCTCGGCGGCAGCCAGTGTGTGCGAGGCACCCCACTCACTCGCGTCGAGCGGACGGAAGCGCAGCGGCACGATGACGCTTCTCGGCTGCGCAATCCCTAGCGCCCGCAATGCCAGGTAGGTGGCAGCCTTGTCATCGCAGACTCGAATCGCATCGACGGGATTGAGCACGCGCACACCCCGGGATTCCAGCAGAGAGAGCACGAGGACGTCCTTGTCGTAAGCCAGCGCGACGTCGGGCAGCTCGTCCTGAGCCAGGCTGTCGAGGTGGGCCGCCACCCAGTCACTGCTCGTCACCGACGCCGCGATGCCCACGGTCGCGGCCTCCTCAATGAGGCGGTGGAATTGCACGTCGAACGTGGACCACTCCAACCACGCGTTGCGCACGATCCACACTCGGCGCGAAGCTGCGACCATCGCTAGCGCACCAGCAGCGCTCTCGCCTGGCCGGCGGTGACCACCGAGCCGGTGATGATGATGCCGGCACCGGATTGAATCTCCGCGTCCTCGGCCAGCTCCACCGCGAGAGCGTAGGCGCTGGGCAGGGAATCGACGACGTGCACTCGCTCCTCGCCGAAGATCTCCCGGGCCTGGTCGGCGAGGTCGTAGGCATCCAGTGCCCGTGGACTCACCGGCTGAGTGCACACGACCTCCGCCAGGTGAGGTTCCAGCTCGGTGAGGATGCCGGCGGCGTCCTTGTCTGCCAGCACCCCCACCACGCCGACGAGGCGGGAAAACTCGAAATCCCGGTCAAGCGCGGCCGCCAGCGCCGACGCCCCGTGGCGATTGTGCGCGGCGTCGACGAAAGTGGACGGCGTGGTGCGTACGCGTTCCAGGCGACCCGGCGTCGTCACCGCCGCGAAGCCTTCCCGAACCCGAGCAATGTCCAGCGGCCGGCCCGAGCCGGCGCCGAAAAAGGCTTCCACGGCGGCCAGCGCCACCGCCGCGTTGTGCGCCTGGTGTTCGCCGGCCAGCGGCAAGAAGAGGTCCTCGTACACTCCGCCCAGGCCTTGCAACGTGAGCATCTGCCCGCCGACGGCCACCGTCGAACTCAGCACCGCAAACTCGCTGTCCATCCGCGCCACAGCGGCGTCCACCTCGATGGCGCGTTCGGCGAGCACTCGCAGCGCCTCGGGTTCCTGCCGGCCGATGATGGCCACGTTATCGGGCGGGGTGAGCAGGTCGGACGCATCCCAGCGGGAGGTGATGATGCCGGCCTTGTGGGAAGCGATCTCGGTCAGGGTTTCGCCTAGAAAGCCCTGGTGGTCCAGGCCGATGGGCGTGATGACCGCGACGTCGCCGTCGACGACGTTCGTCGCATCCCAGGTTCCACCCATCCCGGTTTCCACCACCGCCACGTCGACGGGGGCATCCGCGAAGGCCGACAAGGCCACACCCACCAGGACCTCGTAGCGAGACATCGGCGCCTGCCCGCGCGCAGCGAAGGCGTGGTCCACCATGTCCACTAGCGGGGCGATCTCGTCGTGCTGCGCAGCGAATTCGCCGGGGTGAATCTCGGCGCCGTCGATGGCGATGCACTCGGTGATTCGCTGCAAATGCGGCGAGGTGAATAACCCGG
Source organism: Corynebacterium uterequi (assembly GCF_001021065.1). NCBI lineage: Bacteria > Bacillati > Actinomycetota > Actinomycetes > Mycobacteriales > Corynebacteriaceae > Corynebacterium > Corynebacterium uterequi. The sequence continues at coordinate 1,761,476 of NZ_CP011546.1, forward strand.
TGCGCCGGTGGAAGGCTTGCAGCAGGGAGTCAATCATCCGCGCGGTGGACGTCTTGCCATTGGTGCCCGCAATGTGAATCGCCGGGTAGCTGTGCTGCGGGTCGCCAAGCAGGTCGACGAGCATGGCGATGCGGTCCAACGAGGGGTTGGGGTCCGTTTCCAAGGCACGTGCCGCCAGCTGGGCTTCGACGCGGGCCAGCTCACGCTCATCCGCCTCGGTCACGTCACGGCTGAGGGTGTCCGGGTTCTCCACATGGGACTCGCCGAGGTTGAGGGTCAACCCCTCCTGCCCGACGACGACGCGGCCGAACTCCGTATCCGCGTCGGCGAAAAGCTCCACTTCGGCGTCGTCCGACTCCTCGCGGGCTACGGCCTCGGCGGCTTCTTCTACGGCGTCGGTGGCGTTCTTCTCGGCGTCGACCAGCTCGCCGAGCCGCTTGAGCAGATCATCCGGCTCGGCCACTTACTTCAGCCCCTCCAGTCGCGCGGTGACGCGCTCGAACTCTTCCTGGGCCACCTGCTGGCGCGCGCGGATCTTAGCTACCACGGCCTCCGGCGCCTTGGCGAGGAAGTTGTCGTTACCCAGCTTCTTCGCCGTGGTGTCCAGCTCCTTCTGCGCGGCGGCGAGTTCCTTCTCCAGCCGCTTGCGCTCGGCGGCCTTGTCGACGGTGCCGGAGGTATCCAGCCCCACCTCGATGGTGGCCTGGGACAAACGGATCTCGATGGACGCGGACTCGACGAAACCTTCGCCCGGCGCGTCAACCCGCGCGACCGAGCGGATCGCGCCTTCCTGTTCGCTGAGGTCCGCGGCCGCGAAATCGATGGCGGCCGGCACCTTCTGCGAGGGGCGAACACCCTGGTCGGCACGGAAGCGTCGCAGTTCGGTGATGAGCTTGATGGCATCGTCGATGCGACGGGCAGCCACCTCGTCGACGTCGGCGCCGCCGTTGGTGTCGGCGCTCGTCGGCCACGGCGCCAGGGTGACGGTCTCCTCACCGGTGAGCGTGGTCCACAGCACCTCGGTGACAAAGGGCATCGTCGGGTGCAGCAAACGCAGCACGACGTCGAGCACGCGCCCGAGCACCACCTGGGTGGTGCGGCCGCGGTCGAGGTCCTCCTCGGAGGCCGCCGCGGCGTCGCGCGGGATCTGGTTCTTGGAAATCTCCAGGTACCAGTCGCAGAACTCGTTCCAGGTGAATTGGTAGAGAGCCTCGTTCGCCTTGGCAAATTGGTAGTCGTCCAAGAAGGCGTCCACGCTGGCCCGCGTCGTTTCCAGTCGGTCGAGGATCCACCGGTCCGCGTCCGTCAGTTCCGCTCGCGGCGGCAGCTCCCCAACGACGGCGCCATTCATGAGGGCAAACTTCGTGGCGTTGAACAGCTTAGTGGCGAAGTTGCGGGCGCTGGCCGCATTGTCCTCACCAATCGGCAGGTCGATGCCCGGGTTTGCGCCGCGGGCCAGGGCGAAGCGCAGCGCGTCGGCGCCGTACTCCTTGACCCACTTCATCGGGTCGATGCCATTGCCCAAGGACTTGGACATCTTACGGCCCTTTTCGTCTCGGACGAGGCCGTGCAGGTAGAGGTGGGTGAACGGGATCTGCGGGCGCCCGTCGACGCCCGTGCCAAGCAGTTCAGGGGTTTCGGTGCCGGCGAAGGTGGCGAACATCATCATCCTGGCCACCCAGAAGAAGATGATGTCATAGGCGGTGATGAGCACGCTAGTGGGGTAGAACGCCGAGAGGTCCTCGGTGGCCTCCGGCCAGCCCATCGTGGAGAACGGCCACAGCGCTGAGCTGAACCACGTGTCGAGCACGTCCGGGTCCTGCTCGTAGCCGGCGGGCGGTTCATCGTCGGGGCCGCAACAGACGATCTCACCATTGGGGCCGTACCAGATGGGGATGCGGTGGCCCCACCACAGCTGCCGCGAGATCGTCCAATCGTGCATGTCATCGACCCAGTCGAAGTAGCGAGGCTCCAGCGCCTTCGGGAAGATGGTCGTATCCCCTTCCCGAACGGCGTCGCCGGACATCTTCGCCAGCTGGTCGACCTTGACAAACCACTGCAGGCTCAGGCGCGGCTCGATGGCCTCGCCCGAACGCTCCGAATGGCCGACAGAGTGCACGTAGGGGCGGATTTCCTTCTCGATGCGCCCCTGTTCCCGCAGCGCCTCGCAGATCTCCGTCCGGGCCTCCTCGCGGGTGAGCCCGTCAAAACGCGTGCCAGTGTCGGCAATGCGGCCGGTCTCATCCATGATGATCGGCATGTCCAGGTTGTGCCGCAGGCCCATCTGGTAGTCGTTCGGATCGTGCGCCGGGGTGATCTTCACGGCGCCGGTTCCGAACTCCATGTCCACGTAGTCATCGGCGATGACCTTAAGCGTGAGGTCGTCGCGGAACGGGTGAGGCAGGGTCTGGCCAACGAGGTGCGCGTAACGCTCGTCGTCCGGGTGAACGGCGACGGCCACGTCACCCAGCATCGTCTCGATGCGGGTGGTGGCGACCACCACGTGTGGTTCGTCGTCGTTGAGTGAACCGTAGCGGAAACTGACCAGCTCGCCTTCGTCGTCCTTGTAGATGACCTCCTGATCGGAGATGGCGGTTTCCAACACCGGGGACCAGTTGACCAGTCGGTAGTCGCGGTAGATCAACCCGGCGTCGAAGAGCATCTTGAAGATGGTCTGCACAGCGCGGGCCAGATTCTCGTCGAGCGTGAAGCGTTCGCGAGACCAGTCGACGGAGTCGCCGATGGCCCGCATCTGGGTGGTGATGGTGCCGCCGTAGTTGCGCTTCCACTCCCAGACCTTCTCGATGAACTCCTCCCGGGAGTAGTCCCATCGCCGCTTGCCTTCGGTCTCCTTGAGCATCGCCTCCACCTTGGTTTGGGTGGCGATGCCGGCGTGGTCCATGCCCGGCAGCCAGAGAGTTTCAAAGCCCTGCATCCGCTTGCGGCGGACGATGGCGTCGCTGAGCGTGTGGTCCAGCGCATGACCCATGTGAAGCTGACCGGTGACGTTTGGCGGCGGCAGGACGATGGAGAATTTCGGTTTCTCACTCGTGGCATCGGCACGGAAGTAGCCGCGCTCGTTCCACTGCTCGTACAGCCTGGCCTCGTGCTCGGCCGGGTCCCACGTCTTGGGGAGCTCGTCGGCACGGCGGGTACCCAGGAATTCGCTCGCTTCAGTCATGGCAGGAATTATAGCCCGCCACCGCGACGCGAACGCCGGGGCCTAACCGACGACCAGACCGGTCTCCGGCAGCTCGATGCTCACCCGCGCGATGCCGTCCGCGTTGATGCGGATCTTCTCCACCACCTCGGGGCCGTGATCCCGCCGTTCCACGACGATCGAGCTGAGGTCCGGCCGAGCGGATAGCCCAGCTTCGAAAGGAACGATGACTTCCTTCAGCAGGGCCATATCGCCCGGCTCGCCGTTCTCGTTGAGTTCCGTGTACTCCACGAAGCGGAACACGCCCACGTTGTGCGCGGCACGGTAACGCCTGGTGACGCGGATGATGCCGTCGTCGTCGGGCTGAGTATCCAAGCCCACCAGCGGGTCGAAGGTCACGCCCTCGCCGGCATCGCGCTCACGGAACACTCCGATGCCGCGTGCCGTACGGTCCACCAGGTTGAAGTCCGTGCTGGGGTCGGCGGCGATGGCCAAGCCCACCGCGGTGGACGCTCCGGGGATGGGCGAACGGTGGACCCGGCGTGCGTAGCGCTCACGAAGCATCCGCGGGACGACGGGCAGGGCGCTCGACCCACCCACCAGGTAAATCCCGGCGATGTCCGTGTCCGTTAGGGAATCTTCGTAGCCGATCAGCTGCGCCATCGAATCGATGGTCCGCGCGATGAGAGGGCGAATCTCGTCGTAGAAATCGTTCACGTCGATGAACGTCACATCGCCGCCGAGGTCCAGCACGAGCCGCTTAGATTGTGGCTTGAGCTGCTCCTTGGCCGAGCGGGCCTCGTCGAGCAGCTTCGAGCGCATCCGGTAGCCGAAGGCGTCGCCCTCCCGGTCTGCTGCCTTCAGTGCCATGGTGAGCAGGATCTCGTCGAAATCGTCACCACCGAGGCGGGAGATGCCGCGTGCCGATACGACGGTGTGGGCGGTTCCATCAATGTGAACCAGCGACGTGTCGAAGGTGCCGCCGCCGAGGTCGTAGACCAGGATGGAGGACCGCTTCGAATTGAGGGTGCGTGGGTGCCGGTGGGTGTATTCAAACGCCGCCGCGCTCGGCTCGTTGACCATCGCCAACACGCCGATCCCGGCCCGCATGAACGCGTCCAACGTCAACAACCGCTGCGCACTGGAGGCGTTGGCGGGAACGCCAAGCACCGCCTGAATGGTGGAGGTATCGCCTATCTCCTCCTGGTAACGCCGAATCTGCCGGGCGACTTCGTCGGCGTACGCGCTCAGCACCTCGTAGAGGGGCCGGCTGTACTCCCCCATTCGCACCGGAGTGCGGCCGTTGACCGAGGGATCGGCCAGCAGCCGCTTGAAGGATCGTGCCAGGGTGGCGCCGTCGCCGGTGAGTGCCTCCCAGCCCGCGGTGATCTCGTCGTCGCGCAAGGCCACCGCGCTGGGTAGGTAGTCGTGGGAATCCCCCCACGCGTCGCGCATGGCGATGACGGGGTAGTTACCCCGATCAGCAACCGCCACGACGGTCCTCGTTGTTCCGAAATCAATGCCTACCCGCATGGCCGAGACACTCCCCTTCTGCCCTAGTCGACGTCAACCGGTGTTAAAGCACTACCTTAACCGAGCAGGTGTGCAACGGCGGCACGCTCGTCCCGCAGTTCCTTCACCGTGGCTTCGAGGCGCTGCTTCTGGAAGTCGTTGAGCTCAAGGCCCAGGACGATCTCGTAGCCGCCGTCCTTCCACACCGTCGGCACGCCACAGACGAGGCCTTCGTCGATGCCGTAGGAGCCGTCGGAGGGCACCGCACCGGTTGCCCAGCCGCGGGAGCCCTGGACCCAGTCGTGCATGTGGTCGATGGCGGCGGAGGCCGCAGAGGCGGCGGAGGACTTACCGCGCACCTCAATGATCTCGGCGCCACGCTTGGCAACCCGCGGGATGAACTCGTCGGTGTACCAGGACTGCTCGTACTTGCCCTCGATGCTCTCGCCGCCGACGGTGACGTAGCTGAGGTCCGGGAACTGGGAGGCGGAGTGGTTGCCCCACACGACCATGTTCTCGATGTCGGTGGTGTCGCAGCCGAGCTTGCCGGCCAGCTGGCTCAGGGCACGGTTGTGATCCAGGCGCATCATGCCGTGGAAGCGCTCCGCCGGAACGTCCTTGGCGGCGTTGGCGGCGATGAGGGCGTTGGTGTTGGCCGGGTTGCCCACCACGAGGACGCGAATGTCGTCAGCGGCGTGATCGTTGATGGCGGCACCCTGCGGGCCGAAGATCTTGCCGTTCTCGGCGAGCAGGTCCGCCCGCTCCATGCCCTTGCCGCGCGGCTTCGCGCCCACGAGGAAGGCGGCGTTGGCGCCGTCGAAGGCCTCGGTGGCCTGGTCGGTGACGGTGATTTCCTTGACGAGCGGGAAGGCGGAGTCCAGCAGCTCCATCGCGACGCCTTCGGCGGCGGTCGCGGCAACGGGGATCTCCAGCAGACGGAGGGAGACGGGGGTATCGTGGCCAAACACGTCGCCAGCCGCGATGCGCCACAGCAGAGAGTAGGCGATGTTGCCAGCCGCGCCGGTGACGGTGACGCGGACGGGGCTCGTGGAAACAGACATTCGTACCTCTTCCTAGAAGACGGATCGGATACTCCCATCATAGGCTCCTATCGGGTGATGACGCGCCCCGTTCTTCGGTCAAAGTCGGGCACGCTCCCACGTGCAGCCCTAAAATCACCCCCAAATTAATGTGATAGGGTTGCCATTCATCAGGGATTCCTGAAAGTACTCCCCAGCACGGTGCATCTTGATGCACGATAGGCAGTAGCCGAGCGGGCGATACGGTCATGTCCGCCAGAAACAAGTACCGTATTAATTTCTGCTTATCCATTACCCAGCGTCGTCAGCTGCTACACACGAAAGGGTGAGAACCCCCTTGGACACCGCCGCTCATCACGCCACCTCCCCCGAGGATACGGCTACGAGCACCGTCTCCCCGGACCACGTCGTAGAGGTCGCCATGAGGGCCTTCGCTGAGCGCGGTTTCGACGACACGAAGCTCGACGCTATTTCGCGCGAATCCGGCCTGTCGAAGCGCATGATCCACTACCACTTCGGCGACAAGCGGGGCCTGTACCAGCAGTGCCTGCGCACCGCGGCCAACCTGCTTCAGGTCCCGGAGGGCGAACTCCAGCTCGATACCGACGTCCCCGTCGAAGGCGTCTCCGCCCTCATTAACGCGATGTGGGACCGCTTCGTCGCCCACCCGGTCTGCCTGCGCCTGCTGGTCATGGAGAATTACCGGGCGGTGTTTGACCCGGCGGAGGCCTCGCCGATCGAGTCCGTCGCCCCGATGACGCTCTACCTCGACCGCTTGTTGCTGCTCGGCCAGGACTCTGGAGCTTTCCGGCCGTGCATTTCCGCGCAGGATATCTTCGCGCTGATCTGCGCGATCGTGTTCTTCCGCAGCACCAACCACGCCCCCATGCTCAACCTCTACGGCATTGACCTCACCAACGCCGCGAATACGGAGGGAATGCGGCGGCTGGTCATCGACGCGGTCCTCGCGTTCCTCACCGCCCAGATCCCCGACGACGGTCACCCCACCTACCTCACCGCTGAGGCAGAGGATTCCGACCGCCGAAGCGAGAAGGGCGCGGCCAGCAACCTCTACGACGACGACTCCGCGCTCAACGACGTTCTCTTCATCGACGAATAGGCCGCCCGGCTAGGCGGAGCGCTTCCCGCGCTCCTCAATAATCTCCGGCTTGGCGTTGCCGCGCACGACCTCCGCGGTGATGATGACCTCTGTGGCGTCCTCCCGGTCGGGGATCTCGTACATGACCGGCACGAGAATCTCCTCCATGATGGCGCGCAAGCCGCGTGCGCCCGTCCCGCGCGTCAGGGCGGCCTCGGCGATGACCTCCAGCGCCTCCTCGTTGATCGTCAGCTGGACGCCGTCCATGTCAAACAGCCGCTCATACTGACGGACCAGGGCGTTCTTAGGTTCCGTGAGGACCCGCACGAGGGAGTCACGGTCGAGATTCTCCACCGTCGCCACGACGGGCAGCCGGCCAATGAACTCCGGGATGAGACCGAACTTCACTAGGTCCTCGGGCAGCGCCTGGGAGAGCAGGTTGCTGCTTTCCTTATCCTCGGCGCGGGTGAGCTCCGCCCCGAAGCCAAGCCCCTTCTTCCCCACGCGGTCCGCGACCACCTTCTCCAGCCCGGAGAACGCGCCGGCGACGATGAAGAGAACGTTCGAGGTATCGAACTGGATGAACTCCTGGTTGGGGTGCTTGCGCCCGCCCTGAGGCGGGACGGCCGCCACCGTGCCCTCAAGGATTTTCAGCAGGGCCTGCTGCACACCCTCACCCGACACGTCGCGGGTTATGGACGGGTTGTCCGACTTCCGGGAGATTTTATCCACTTCATCGACGTAGATGATGCCGCGCTGGGCCCGCTCAACGTCGAAGTCGGCTGCTTGGAGGAGCTTGAGCAGAATGTTCTCGACGTCCTCGCCGACGTAACCGGCCTCGGTGAGACTGGTGGCATCGGCGATCGCGAAGGGAACGTCGAGCATCCGCGCCAGCGTCTGAGCCAGATAGGTCTTGCCGGACCCGGTCGGCCCCAACAGCAGGATGTTGGACTTGGCCAACTCCACGTCGTCGTCCTTGCGGTGGCGCGCCGTGGAGCCCGTTCGCCGCTCAGCGTGGATACGCTTGTAGTGGTTATACACCGCCACGGAGAGCACCCGCTTCGCGTTGTCTTGGCCGATGACGTATTGGTCCAAGAAGGCAGCGATGTGCGACGGGCGCGGCAGCTTCGACGCCTCCGGGCCCAGGTCCACTCCGGGTTGGCCGAGCTCTTCTTCGATGATCTCGTTGCACAGCTCGATGCACTCGTCACAGATGTACACTCCGCCGCCGGCGATGAGCTTCTTCACCTGCTTCTGGCTCTTGCCGCAGAAAGAACATTTGAGCAGGTCGGCGCTTTCTTGCATGTGTGCCATAGAGGTCAGCGATCTCTTTTCCGCAATTGAGGGTGGAAAGGATTGACTCCCTACCTTAGTAGCCACGTCAAACACGCGCCCCACGGACGCCTCCTACCCCCACTTTTGGTGACCGCAGTCACGCTGAGGCCGTCGAAAGGGGTCAGTCATTAGAGTCAGGAACCAGACTGCCCATCGATTGAAAGGCCGGGACATGACGCTCTTCCCCTTCCGCCGCGCCCTCGGTGCGCTGGCCACCGTTGCCGCCGCAACCGCCCTCGTTTCCTGCACCTCCGGCTCTGATGAGCCGGCCGCCGCCCCGCCCGCGGCGTCGGAAGGCGTCGACGCCCGCGGCCCCATCACCTTCGCCATGGGCGCGAACGACATCGCCAAGCTGGAACCCGTCGTCGACGCGTGGAACGCTGAGCACCCCGAGGAAGTTGTCACCATCAAGGAGCTGCCCCAGGAGGCTGACGCCCAGCGGGAGATCCTCGTGCAATCCCTGCAGGCCGGCTCGGGCGACTACGACGTCATGGCGCTCGACGTGGTGTGGACCGCGGACTTCGCCGCCAATCAGTTCCTCGCCCCGCTCACCGAGGACCTCGCCGTCGACACCGAGGGCTTGCTCGACGCGACCGTCGAATCCGCCACCTACCGTGACACCCTCTACGCCCTGCCGCAGAACACCAACGGCCAGCTGCTCTTCCGCAACACGGAGATCATGCCCGAGGCCCCGGAGAACTTCGCGGACCTGGCACAGTCCTGCTCCGCGGCCGAGGCCGCCGGCGTTGGCTGCCTCACGACCCAGCTCAAGCAGTACGAGGGCCTCACCGTCAACACCGTCGGCTTCATCGAGGGCTGGGGTGGTAGCGTCCTCGGCGACGACGGCGCCGTGACCGTCGACTCCCCCGAGGCCCAGGAGGGACTGCAGGCGCTGGTCGACGCCTACGCCGACGGAGTCATCACCCCGGAGTCCACCGCCGCCACCGAGGAGGAGACCAACCAGGCCTTCACGCAAGGCGAGACCGCCTACGCCATCAACTGGCCGTACATGTACACGACCTCGCAGGACGACGCGTCGAAGGTGGCCGGCAAGGTGGAAGTCTCCCCGCTGGTAGGCAAGGACGGCGTGGGCGTATCCACGCTCGGTGGCTACAACAACGCCATCAACGCGTTCTCCGAGAATAAGGCGACTGCCCGGGATTTCATCCAGTTCATCGTCAGTGAGGATGTCCAGCGCGGCTTCGCCGAGGAGTCCTTCCCACCGGTGCTCGCCTCCCTCTACGAGGACGAGAAGCTCGTCGAACAATTCCCCTACCTGCCCGCGCTGAAGGAGTCGCTGGACAACGCCGCGCCGCGCCCCGTCACCCCCTTCTACACGGCCCTGTCCAAGGCGATCCAGGACAACGCCGCCGCCGCACTGTCCGGCAGCGTCAGCGTCGATGAGGCGAGCAGCAACATGAAGGCCGCCATCGAGGCCGCTTCTAATTAACTAGGAACTCGACCGCACCTACCGCTCGCCACCTCAAACCGGTAGGTGCCGTTGTGCGTCCAGGAGATGTACATGCTCACTAAAGCCCAACAAACGAAACGCGCGGTGCTACTTCTTGCCCCCGCGCTTAGTGTCCTCGCCATCGTCATCGGCTACCCGGTGATCCGGGCGATCGTACTGTCCTTCCAGGCTGGGCGTCGCCTCGATCCCGCCACCGGAGTCTTCGTCAACGGCGGGTTCGGCGGTTTCCAGCATTACCTGACCTGGCTGTCGCAGCGATGCATGACCCCCTCCGGCGAGGTGGGGGTGTGCCCACCCGGGACCCTACCCACCGACTTCTGGCCCGCGGTCGGCAATACCGTGTTCTTCGCCGTAACCAGCGTCGGCCTGGAAACGCTGCTGGGTCTGCTCATGGCGCTGATTATGGCCGGCGACTACCGAGGCCGCGGCCTCGTGCGCGCCGCCGTACTTATCCCCTGGGCCATCCCCACGGCCGTGACCGCCAAACTGTGGCAGTTCATGTTCGCCCCGCAGGGGATCGTGAACTCGCTGCTGGGGGCGAACATTATGTGGACAACGGACCCGTGGGCGGCCCGCTTCGCCGTCGTCATCGCCGACGTCTGGAAAACCGCTCCCTTCATGGCCCTACTCATTCTGGCCGGGCTGCAAATGATCCCCAAGGACACCTACGAAGCCGCCCGAGTGGACGGGGCCTCGCGGTGGCAGCAGTTTTGGCTAATCACCCTCCCCCTGGTCAAGCCGGCGTTGATGGTGGCTGTACTGTTTCGCACGCTCGACGCGCTACGTATGTATGACCTGCCGGTCATCATGATCTCGGCATCGTCGAACGCCCCCACAGCGGTCATCAGCCAGCTCGTCGTGGAGGACATGCGCCAGGGCAACTTCAGCTCCGCTTCGGCACTGTCCACGCTCATCTTCCTCTTTATCTTCCTCGTGGCGTTCCTGCTTATTCGCTTCCTCGGCGCCGACGTCACCGGCCGCGCCGAACAACGCGCAGAGCGTCGAGCCGCCCGTCGTCGTCACCGCGCCCAGCAACCGGAGGTATCCCGATGAGAAAGTCCCGCACCGAGACGATCCTGCACTACGTTGGTGTCGCCTTCATCCTCCTGTGGGGACTAGCCCCCTTCTACTGGATGCTCGTGGTGGCCTTCCGTGATCCCACCTTCACCTTTGACACCACGTTGTGGCCGACGCACGTCACCTTGGATAACTTCCGGGAGGCGATCGCCACCGACCGCGGCAACAACTTCTTGCGAGCCATCGCCAACTCGCTCATCATTTCCCTGACGACGACGGCGATTGCGGTGGTCATCGGCGTCGGCGCCGGCTATGCCCTGGCCCGATTCCGTTTCCCCGGTAAAGGCGTGGTCACAGCGATCATTCTGGCCGCCTCAATGTTCCCCAGCATCGCTTTGGTCACCCCGCTGTTCCAGCTGTTCAGCGAGATCGGGTGGATCGGCAGCTACCAGGCGATGGTGATCCCCAACATTTCGTTTGTGCTGCCGCTGACCATCTACACCCTCATATCGTTCTTCCAGCAACTGCCCTGGGATCTGGAGGAGGCGGCGCGCGTCGACGGGGCCACCCGCGGGCAGGCCTTCCGTCTCATCATGATGCCGCTGGCTATGCCGGCGCTATTCACGACGGCGATCCTCGCGTTCATCGCCGCGTGGAATGAGTACATGCTCGCCCAGCAGCTGTCGACCACCGCCACCGAGCCGGTGACGGTGGCCATCGCCCGTTTCGCCGGGCCGAGTTCCTTCCAATACCCCTACGCCGCCACCATGGCGGCCGGCGCCTTGGTCACCGTTCCGCTGATCCTCATGGTCCTGGCGTTCCAAAAGCGCATCGTCGCCGGGCTGACGGCCGGAGGCGTCAAGGGCTAGAAGCGGTCCGGCTCCTCGCCGAGCTGGAAGGACCGCCCGGAGACCACCTCCGGGGTGACCTCCACGAAGTTGTACTTCTGGGTGGGCAGCCACGGCTTGAGGGGGAAATCTTCGGCAGCGATGGCTTCGCCGTCGGAGAGGACTCGCGCCTCGCCCTTGATGACGACGGACCAGGCGGTCTGCGCATCGAGGTCGACGCTGTCGGCCTCGAAAAGAACGCGGCGGTTGAGGGTGACGCTGAAGAGCTTGGTGCCCTCGGCGGTGCGGAAGTAGACCTTGCCGTTGTTGACGATGTAGTTGACGGGGAAGAGGTCAATGTCGTCGGTGCGCCGCACCACCAGGCGGCCGAAGCTCGAGGAGGCCAGCAGCTCCAGGGATTCTTCGCGGTTTAGCTCTTGAATGTATTCAGTATTAGCGGACATGCTCACCATTGTGTCAGGATTTCTTTTCGCTTGCACCCTCCCTTTCCAGGGCGGTCGCGCCTTCGCGCTCACGGTGCGCGCCTTTCGGCCATGGGGTGGATCTCGGGCGCCGCCCACCCCTGGAATACAGTGGATATAACAAGTCTTTCCCTGCAACCTGGAGGTTCCCGTGCCATCCACCATCATTCTCGACTGCGACCCCGGGCACGACGACGCCGTCGCCATCCTCCTCGCCGCCGGCAATCCGGAGATCGACCTGGCAGGCATCACCACGGTGGGTGGTAACCACACCATCGACAAGGTGACCCACAACGCTCAGGTCATCGCCACCATCGCCGGCCTCGATGTCCCCATTTACCCCGGCGCCACCCGGCCGCTGGTCCGCCCCGTCGAGGTCGCCGACGCCGTCCACGGCGATACCGGCATGGAGATCCACAACTTCGAGTTGCCGGAACCCACCGTGGCAACCGAGGCCACCCACGCCGTCGATTTCATCATCGACACGATCATGACCCGCGATCCCCACACCGTTACCCTTGTGCCCACGGGTCCGCTGACTAACATCGCCCTCGCTGTGCGCAAGGAGCCTCGTATCGCCGAGCGGGTCAAGGAAGTTGTGCTCATGGGCGGCGGCTACCACGTGGGCAACTGGTCGGCGGTCGCCGAGTTCAACATCAAGATCGACCCGGAGGCGGCGCACATCGTGTTCCACGAGCCCTGGCCGCTGACGATGGTCGGGTTGGATCTCACTCACCAGGCGCTGGCCACTCCCGCCGTCGAGCGCCGCCTGGCCGAGCTCGGTACAACGACCGCCGATCTCGTCGTCGCCCTCTTCGACGCCTTCCGCACCAACTACCGGGACAACCAAGGCTTCGACAATCCGCCGGTCCACGATCCCTGCGCGGTCGCCTACGTCATCGACAACACCGTGATGAGCACCCGGCGGGTGCCGCTCGACGTCGAGCTCCACGGCGGCATCACGACGGGCATGACGGTGGCCGACTTCCGCTTCCCGGCACCGCCAGACTGCCGCACCCAGGTGGCAGTCGATCTCGATGTGGAGAAGTTCTGGGGTCTCGTCGTCGACGCCGTCGAGCGCCTCGGCTAGGGCCGGGACGCTACGCCCCCGGATTGCGGTGCGCGTTCGAGAAACCGTGCCGGTGACGCCGGACGAGCAGCTCCAGATAGTCCTCCCCGGCACCGGCCTCGATGAGATTGAGGATCCGATCATGCTCCGCCACGGAGATCGACGCCTGCGCCGGCAGCTTGCCGACGATCGTTTCGCGAAAGTATTCCAGGCGGTTGAACTCGTCGACGACCAGGTCACGTAGGCGTCGGTTGGGACAGCGCCGGCACAGCACACGATGGAACCGGTCGTTGAGGGCCGCCATTTCGGCGGCGTCGCCTCCGTCGAGCAGGGCACGCATCCGCTCGTTAATCTCCCGGGCCTCGGCGAGGTCCTCCGGCTTGAGATGCGCCGCGGAAGCCGCCGTCGCCCGCCCCTCTAGCAGGGCCTGGGTCTCCATGGCGTCGAAGTAGTCGCTGCGGTCCCGGGTGGACACCCGGGCGCCGACGTTCCTTTCGTACGTCACATACTCTTCCGCCTCCAGCTGGCGGATTGCCTCCCGGACCGGCACCGGCGACATGCCTAGTTCCTCCGCGATGGCGGCCAGGACGAGCCGGTGGCCAGGGGCGTATTCCCGCGAGTGGATCTTGGAAAGTAGGTGCTCATAGGCGCGCGCGGCCTTGCTGGGGGTGGGGTGAGTGCTCATGGCCGGCGCTCCTGGTTCATACCTTCTGTTATCTCATGTGGCGCCAGAAAAGGCTTATCGTATATGATCCCTGAGGTTGCACAATCAGTGCCGACGATCTCGACCAGGAGTTACCCCCATGACCCACTCCCCCAGCAGTACGAAATACCGCGCCGAACAGCGAAGAGTCATTGCTGGCACCACCATCGGTACCGCCATCGAGTGGTACGATTTTTTCCTCTACGCACAGGTCGCCGGGATCGTATTCAATACGATCATGTTCAGCGAGGACATGCCTGCCGGGGTTCGCACCATCATCGCCTTCCTCACCGTCGGCATCTCCTTCCTCTTCCGCCCGCTCGGCGCCTTCCTCGCCGGTCACTTCGCTGACCGCCTCGGCCGCCGCGTCGTACTCATGATCACGCTTATGACCATGGGTCTGGCCACCACGCTCATCGGCCTGCTACCGACCTACGAAACGATCGGCATCGGCGCTCCGATCCTGCTGCTGGCGCTGCGCATCATCCAAGGCATCTCCGCCGGCGGCGAGTGGGGCTCCGCTGTTCTCCTCGCCGTCGAACACGCCCCGGCTCACCGACGCGGCCTTTTTGGCGCCGGGCCGCAGATCGGTACCCCGGCCGGACTGCTGCTCGCCTCGGGTGCGATGACCATCATGAACCTCATTGCCCCCGGCGATGCGTTCGTCGAATGGGGTTGGCGCGTGCCCTTCCTCTTCTCCTTCGTGCTCGTCCTCGTCGGCGTCTTCATTCGCCACGGTGTAGAGGAATCCCCCATCTACGCTGAGATGACCGACCGGCCCGACGTCGTCAAGGATCCCCGTCCCGTCGCCACCCTCTTTGGCCGCTACGGCGCCGTCCTCGTCGCCGCCGCCTTCATCATTGCCGGTAACGGCGCTGTGGGATACATGACCGTCGGCGGCTTTATCCAAGCCCACGCCATCCAGCCCGAAGGCCTGGCAATGGACCGTGGCCAGGTCCTCGCCGCCGTCACCCTGTCCGCCTTCACCTGGCTGATGACGACCCTGGCCACCGGCTGGTTCTCTGACCTATTTGGGCGACGAAACGTCACCATCGTCGGCTTCCTCGTCCAGGCCATCGGCGTCGTCGCCCTGTTCCCCCTCGTCGACACCGGCTCGCTGCGCTGGCTCACCGTCGCCCTCGTCTTCCTCACCTTGGGGTTGGGCATGACCTACGGCCAGCTGTCTTCGCTGTACGCCGAGGTCTTCCCCGCATCGATCCGCGGCTCCGGTACCTCTATCACCTACGCCGTGGGCTCCATCCTCGGCGGTGCCTTCGCCCCCATGATCGCCGCTGCCCTCGTCAACGCCACCGGCGGTACCCGCGCCGTGACTGCCTACCTCCTCGGCATGACCTTCCTGGGACTTATCGGTGCGACGGTCCTTCGCGACCGCACCCGCATCCCCTTAGGCTCCGACTACGAAGCCATCCAACGCGGCAGCCACTTCCTGTGGCAGCCGGACTGGCGCCCCGCCGCCGCCCAGCTCGCGGCGGAGCTCGACGAGAAGAACAAGGTCCTCGTCGGCGACCGAGCCTAAGGAGCATCACCGCGCGGGTGAATAAAATACCGGTGGCCCGGCACGCACCTGTGTTAGCTTCGAACCTCGACGCCGCAGCGCACGAGAGCCCTCACATCCTCGGCGTCTGAGATCCCCCGTTCGACGTTTCTGCGCTGCTCCGGAGCCCCGGAAAGCTGGCTAGCAGGAATCCACCGAGAGAAAGTTCCTGATGGATATCCGAAGCCGCATCGATTCCTCCCCCATGTCCACCCGCCAATGGCTCATCATCGCCGTCGCTGCCTTCGTCAACGCCCTCGACGGATATGACATCGTAGCCATGGCCTTTAGCTCCACAGCCGTGGTCGAAGAATTTGGTCTCAGCGGGACCCACCTCGGCTGGCTTCTGTCCTCAGCGCTGGTCAGTATCGGCGTCGGCTCCGTGGCACTGGCGCCACTCGCTGACCGTTTCGGCCGCCGACGCTTGGTCCTCATCTCCCTAACGCTCACCCTGGCAGGTCTTCTGCTCACCGCTGTTGCGTCCTCGACAGCCGCGCTCTTCGCCTACCGACTGCTCACTGGCGTCGGCGTCGGCGGCATTCTCACGTGCATGACCGTTGTCGCCAGCGAATACTCAAACCGCCGCTACCGCGGCCTGGCCGTCGCCATCTACGCTTCCGGCTACGGGCTTGGCGCTACCCTCTGCGGCCTCATCGCTGCCCGCTTCATCCCCCGCTTCGGCTGGGAGGCGGTCTTTTACTCCGGGGCATTGCTCACGCTGGCGGCCATGATCCTCGTCGCCCTTGTTATGCCGGCCTCCCCGGCCTCACTTATCGCAAACGGTCAGGAAAGCGACGCGACGGCACCACTCACCACCCCGACGCGCTCGGCCGCCTCCTCACCTGCTGCCATTCTCACGCCACAATTCCGCCGAACCACCCTGCTGCTGTGGCTCGGGTTCGCCGTCATCACCTTCGCCTTCAACTTCGCCAACCAATGGACTCCCAAGCTGCTCACCGAAGCAGGCCTATCCGCTCAGCAAGGAATCCTCGGCGGCATCATGCTCAGCTTTGGCGGCACCCTCGGCTCTCTCATCTTCGGCGCGTTGACGATCCGATTCAGCGCCCGCACCGTGCTCTTCTCCTACGCACTCGCCGGTGCGGGAATGCTCGTGGCCTTCATCTCCACGGCCGGAACATCGGTGCTCATGTTCGCCGCCGGAGTGGCGGTGGGAATGCTCCTGAACGGCTGCGTCACCGGAATGTACACCGTCACGCCGCTCGCTTACCCCGAAAACTTGCGGGCGACGGGTGTGGGTACCGCAATTGGTATCTCCCGGGCCGGAGCTATCCTTGGCCCAGTTCTCGTAGGGTATCTCGTCGATGCCGGATGGAGCCCGGCCGCGCTCTACGGTGGAGCATCCACCGTGTTGCTCCTCGCCGCCGCAGCCGCCTTCGCCCTACCGGCACCATTCTCCGCGGCCACAACTCCGGCAGCGAAGCGTGCTGATTCTTCGGTCCTCGTCGGCTAAAAGCGCAGCTGAGTGAGGGCCTTTCCGGTTCTGTGCCCACCTGCTCGCCGCGATGCCTCATCAGAGCGCAGGGCGCTGCTAGGTGCTTGGGGGCTTACTGGTTAGATCTTGTTGGGATACGTGCCGTTCGGGTCATCCGGATCCTCATAAATCCACTCCCCAATCACCCCAGGCAACACCTTGCGCGGCTCACCCAACAACGCCAACCGATTCGCATCCCGCTCCACCTCAGTAATCATGATCTTCGGCGGACGCTTCTTACGCCCCTGCCCACGACCCGCGCCGGCGCCGGCGCCCATGCCACCAAACATGGGTGAAGAAGACTGTGAGGCCGGGGAGGCTGATGCCGGGGACCCGGATAGCGACGAGCCACCCGGGCCAGCAGGAGCACCGTACCCGGAACCGCCCGAAGAATACGGGGCAGACGGGGCGCGCCCCGACCCCACACCACGGCTAGTGCCATCAAGCGACGCCCACGACCCACCAGCCCGACCGGCGGCACCTTTAGCAGCAGCGCCGCCGCCGGCACCACTGGCGCCTCTTACCCTGGTCACCCCACGACCAATCACACCCGTACCATCCGTCAACGGCCCACCCACACGAGGAACACCACTCGTTAGCATCCTCGCCGCCGGAGACAACCCACCAGCATCAATACTGCGCCCATTGACCAACACCCCACCCGGCGAAGTCATCGACGCGCCGTGTCCCGTGGTGGCCGCTGGGGTGGTCGTGGCCGTGACCGGGGCGGGTGGGTCCCACACAGACACTGTTGACGGATGCGTCCCCAACACCTCCGGGGTAACAAGCCCCGCATTATCGCCGAGCCCTGCGTGGCGGGCCATCTCCCTACTAATCGCATTCACCCCCGCCACCTTCTCAGGGTGAGCATCAGCAAAACCCAACACCGCATCCACCAATCCCTGCGGAGCGAGAAACCTCGTGCCATCAAACCCCACCCCAGCCCCATCAGCACTCGTAAACGACGTTGTCGGGGACGGCATGCTCGACCACACCGGAGAGGTGAGACTTATCACCCTCGGGGTGATCGCTGACAGGGTTGCCTGGGTGGTCACCGCATTATGTGCCAGTGCGACTCGTTCGATCATGTCCGCAACCCCAGCGGCCTCCGGGCCACCGGCGGCCATAGCCGTCAGCTCTGCCTTCAGTGCTTGCATGGCTGTGAGGTTGGCTAGACGTGCTGGCTCTAGCTCGGCGAGGGTGGTTTCAAAGTGAGTGGCGTTGGTAGCAATCGTTGTGCTCGCTGTGGCGGAGCGTTGGAGGCGGTTGATGATCGCATCGGTGGTCTCGCCGTAGTTGTTGGCGCCGATGTAGTTGGAGACGTCGATGAGGCCTTCACCGATGTTGGTAGCTGCCAGGGTGATGTCCGCCCAGATGGGTAGCGATTGGGCAACCGCGCCAGCATTCGACGCGGCCAAGGCGGCAATCAACTGATCGAGGCTGGCGGCGGGGGTGACGAGTACTTCTTGGTGGTGCATGCCCGCCACCTGCTCTAGCCCGCCGTGGGTGAAAGAACCCAGGGTGGCAGTACCAGCATCGCCGGTGTCTGCTCTGCGCAGGATACGGGCGAAGAGGTCGTCTTGGTCTTCGTAAGCACGACGGGTGGTGATGAGATCGTCGGCGAGGGCTGATAATTCTTGAGCTACCTGGTTCATGACCATCTGTGCGGACCCGGGTGCGGTGTTCAGCGATAGGCCGTGGATGGTGCCGAGTTGGTCGTAACCCGAGGCGGTGGAGTAGGTCGAATTGATCGAGGCAAATCGTGCGTTTGTGGAGGTTCGCTCAGCAAACGGGATGTTGCCGTCAACTCCTCGGGCTGCGGCGTTGAATGATTCGGGTTCGATGATGAAGTTCATTTCTGCTCCCTGAGCTCGTTGTAGAGGCGGTAAAAGCTCTTGGTTGCGACCTCACAAAGCTCATCACCAGAGAAAACCCCGAGACGACTGCTAGCGTTCACCACAAATAGTCCACGCTTAGTATCAACAGACAGACCGCATTCCTCTTCGTTCCTGAGGACAAGAACTCCTGGAACGTCCTCGAGAAAGTCATCGCTGGTAAATTCTGGATGAGCCAAAAATTGCTGATTTAAAGTCGGTCCGGCCGTCATGCTTTGAACAATCCTACTTACCGGATATTCCTTGCCATCCGTTAGTTTCTTGCTGACGGGGCCCGAGCATCCATTCATACCGAAGGACGTGCCGCCTGACCTTGTGCCTCGTTTCATGCCGATGTCTTCGAGGATCTCTTCGGGGATTTCGTTGCAGGGGTCGATCCATTCTGGGTCTGGGGCGTTGGGGTCGCGTGGGCCGAGTTCGACGAATTCGCCGCTGAGGTAGAACCCTGGTGGCAGCTCGGTGTTGGTGACTCTGGTGTAGGACGCGTTTGAACAGCTAGAAAGCGGCAGCAGGGACGCTGCCAACAGGACACCGAAAACTCGTCGGCGTAGTCGTCGGCCTTGCTGCCATGAAGCAGTGCTGCCTGGTCGTGGCATGGTCATTGGTGCTGTCATAATTTCCCCCGGGTGAGTATGGTTGGCACACTCTCTTAGACTCGCTTCGCTCCCGATCGGTTCCCGCCTCGTGGAGTTTCCGCCGTACAGCTACTGCGAGCTAGAAACCATTATCGCACCTAGGCTGCTTCGCCGCTGAGTAACTCGATCACTCGGCCGGGGATCCGCGGGGCGGCACCCCTTGTGGTGGCTACACGTGTAGCCGGTGGATTTCGCCCTTCGCTGTCACCGAAAACCCAGTGCTGCGCCAGGCGATGCTCCCGGTGAGCGTGAAGGGCGAATCGCACCCCGTCAGACCCCAATGCCAGGTCCCCAGCCCGAGCACGTCGCATTCGCCACCATCCCGGGCCGCAACCCAAAGCCACACCGCCCGCTATGCTCCGCATAGTCACTCACAGGAACTACCCAGCACGCAGCGAGGATCAGCGGATCCATAAGGCTACGGCAATAGTGGCTACACGTGTAGCCGGCGGATTTCGCCCTTCGCTGTCACCGAAGACCCAGTGCTGCGCCAGGCGATACTCCCGGTGAGCCTGAAGGGCGAATCGCACCCCGCCAGACCCCAATGCCAGGCTCCAGCCCGGCCCCTTCCCCCTACGCTCGGCATAGTCTCTCGTTGGAATCGCCCAGCCGGCTGCAGCGCCATCGGATCCATAAGGCCACGGCAATAGTGGCTACGGCAATAGTGGCTACGGCAATAGTGGCTACACGTGTAGCCGCTCACCCCTCTCGGAGCAATGACACTCAGCCATCCTGCGGGCAAGGAGCCGAACCGGCTTCTGTATCAAACACAAATCCACGAAACCCAACTGCGATTACCTCGGAGCACACACCACACACCGCCCCAAACATGATCCAGCCTTCGAGGCATCCT
The DNA here is from genome assembly GCF_001021065.1 of Corynebacterium uterequi. Classification (NCBI taxonomy): domain Bacteria; kingdom Bacillati; phylum Actinomycetota; class Actinomycetes; order Mycobacteriales; family Corynebacteriaceae; genus Corynebacterium; species Corynebacterium uterequi. Next base: position 1,781,621 of record NZ_CP011546.1, read on the forward strand.
ATGCGCCTCACCCCTTATGCGGACTCGGGGCCCCAAGGCGCTACCTCACTCTGCCTATTCGTTGAGGTAATACGCCAAAGCGTCCGGATGTTGCGCCAGCGGCGTAAGTGTGTGAGCCAGGAAGGCAAACATCGGGCTGCCTTCGAGAATGGAATGCAAGCGGTCGAGATCGTCGGTGTCATAGATCGAGTACTGGGATCGTTCACCAACGACTTGCCACAGCGCTTTAATGACACCCGTATGTTGGAGGTTTGTCACATAGTCGCGTTCGCGTTGAAGAAAATCGGCGCGGATTTCCGGGTCCATGTCGGCGGGCAGAGCCACGTCGGTTCGGATGAGAAACAGCATTGAATTCCTTTCCGAGGATCGCTCGACGCCGCCGCGGGCGTCGCCGAGCGACACGGACGGCGACGCCCCCTCAGTGCTATAAGCAGTTACCCGCGCAGCTTGCGGTACTCGTAGACCTGGTCCACGATGCCGTATTCCACGGCTTCCTCCGCGGTGAGGATCTTGTCGCGGTCGGTGTCTTCGCGAACCTGCTCCGCGGTGCGATTGGTGTGCTTTGCCAGCGTGGTTTCCATCAGCCGGCGCATACGTTCAATTTCCTTAGCCTGGATTTCCAGGTCAGAGACCTGGCCCTGGGTGCCCTGAGTGGCGGGCTGGTGAATGAGCACGCGGCTGTTGGGCAGCACGCCTCGCTTGCCGGGGGCGCCGGCGGCGAGCAGCACAGCTGCGGCAGAGGCGGCCTGGCCCAGGCAGACGGTCTGGACATCGGGCCGCACGTACTGCATGGTGTCGTAGATCGCCATGAGTGCGGTGAAGGACCCGCCCGGGGAGTTGATGTACATGGTGATGTCACGGTCCGGGTCCTGGGACTCCAGAACCAGCAGCTGGGCCATGATGTCATTGGCCGACGTGTCGTCCACCTGGGTGCCCAGGAAGATGATGCGCTCTTCGAAGAGCTTCGAGTACGGGTTCGTTTCCTTGGTGCCGTAGCTGGAGTGCTCGATAAAGGACGGCAGAACGTAACGGGACTGCGGAAGTGCAAAGTTGTTCATCGTGAAAGTCCTCCCCTGATGCTAGTTAGTGATCTGGCCGTTGCTGGCGTGGGTAATGACGTGGTCGACGATGCCGTATTCCTTTGCCTCGGCGGCGGTGAACCAGCGGTCGCGGTCGGAGTCCTTCGTAATCTGTTCGAAGGTCTGCCCGGTGTGTTCCGCAATGAGCTGGGCCATCTCTCGCTTCGTCTGGGCGAATTGCTCAGCCTGGATGGAGATGTCCGCCGCAGTACCGCCGATGCCGGCGGAGGGCTGGTGCATCATGATGCGGGCGTGGGGAAGGGCGAAGCGCTTGCCCTTCGTGCCGCCGGACAGCAGGAACTGCCCCATGGAGGCCGCCAGTCCCATGCCGTAGGTGGCGATGTCGCAGGGCGAGTACTTCATGGTGTCGTAAATCGCCATGCCGGCGGTCACCGATCCGCCGGGAGAGTTGATGTAGAGCGAGATGTCCCGGGTCGGGTCTTCGGCGCTGAGGAGCAGGATCTGTGCGCACAGCTTGTTGGCGATGTCGTCGTCGACCTGCTGGCCCAGGAAAATGATGCGCTCGCGCAGGAGGCGCTCATATACCGAGTCGCCGAGGTTCATTCCGCCGGGTGCGGACATGGTGAGCTTGTCAGTCATGAAAAAGCCACTCCTTAGATATCTGTTGTGGTCACCTCATCGGCTACCACCCTACTAGCCGGGTTGCTTCATCCACCGCCGTGTTCGCTGAGAGCGTTGCCGAAGCTCCGCAGCAGCCGGACAGCGGCATCAACGCGGCCCCGCAGCGGCCCCACGACGGCGACGAAAGGCATGAAAAGGCCGTGAAAGGTATAGCAAGGCCCTCCCCACTATCTCGCGGGGAGGGCTCGCACGAAGGCTAGGTGTTAGGCCTCGGCCTCGTCGGTCTTGTCTTCCTCATCCTCACCGAAGAACTCGGACGGATCGATGGAGTTGCCGTCCTCATCCTTGACGGTGACGCGGCAGATCGCGGCGGCGAGGGCCTTGCCGCGGCGGACGTCGGCGAAGAGGTTACCGAGCTGACCAGCCTGCTGCAGCTGCTGGACGAACTGGTTCGGGTCCATGCCGTAGGAGCTGGCGGTGAACAGGATCTGATCCGACAGCTCCTGCTGGGTGACCTGCGGGTTCTCCTGGTCGGCCACGGCGTCGAGGAAGAGCTGAGTGCGCACGGACTCCTCGGCCTGCTGACGGGTCTGGGCGTCGAACTCCTCGCGGGTGGTGCCCTGGGCTTCCAGGATCTTGGCGAAGACGGTCTCATCGTGGGCGAGCTGACCCATGAGGGCGTGCAGCTGCTGGTGGGCCTGCTCCTCCACCACGGACTCCGGCAGGGAGAACTCGGTGGCCTCGAGGGCCTTCTTGAGCACCTCGTCGCGAATGGCGGTGGCCTGGGTGGTCTTGGCGGCCTCGGCGAGCTTCTCGCGGGTGGAGTTGCGCAGCTCCTCGATGCTGTCGAACTCGCTGGCCTCCTGGGCGAACTCATCGGTGAGTTCGGGAAGGACCCGCTCCTTTACCTGGTGGACGTGGACCTTCACGTTCATGACCGGGTCATCCTCAGCCGGCCCTTGATGGGACTCGAACTGGGCATCGTCGCCGGCCTTGAGACCGATGAGGGCCTCATCCAGGCCCGGAACCATGTCGTCGGTGCCCACCGTGTAGGACAGGCCTTCGGCGGTGGCGTAGTCGATGACCTCGCCGTCCTCTTCGCCTTCGATATCGATGATGGCGACGTCGCCGTCGGCCAGCTCACGATCGGTGTCCTTGAGCTCCGCGAAGCGGCGCTGCAGGTCCTCAAGGTCGGCGTCGACCGCGGCGTCTTCGATCTTGATGGCCGGGACGGTGACCTCGAAGGTGGAGAAGTCCGGGACCTCGATCTCCGGGCGGACGTCCACCTCGGCCTCGAACTCGACGAACTCCTTGTCTTCGATCTTCTTAATATCGACCTGCGGCTGGCCGATGACCTTCAGCTCGTTTTCCTCGCAGGCCTGCTGATACTTCACGGGCAGCATATCGTTAATGACCTGCTCGAGGATCGGACCACGGCCAAAGCGCGCGTCGATCAGCTGCCGCGGGGCCTTGCCCTTGCGGAAGCCCGGGATGCTCACCTGCGAGGCGATCGCATGGTACGCGTTGTCGATCTCAGTGCTGAGTTCGTCAAAGGGAACAACAACGTTCAGCTTGACGCGGGTGTCGCTGAGCTTCTCGACGGAAGTCTTCACGCTTTAGTCTCCTGTGTCATCAAAGTCTGTGTCAGTAATTATTGTGAGTGCTGGTACCCGGCTTACCCGGGTACCGCCACGTCGGGGCGACAGGATTTGAACCTGCGACCCCCTGCTCCCAAAGCAGGTGCGCTACCAAGCTGCGCCACGCCCCGTGTGAATTTCTCTGGACGAATCCAACGCCATGCAGTCTAGCCGGACGCGTTCATAGCCGGCGGCATCGGGGGCGGTTATTCCGCTCCCCGGTCGACGCCGACCCGGCGCGCGACGCGCCCGAGCCTAGAAGCAGCTAGGCAGCGTCGGTGGGAAGTACCAGGCACGTACCGCGGGTGGGATGCTTGGTGACGATGACCGCCTGGCGATAGACCTCACTGACGCGCTGCGAGGTCAGCACGTCGTCCGGCCGACCGTCGGCGACGAGGCGCCCGGCAGCCATCATGACGATGCGGTCCGCGTAGGCCGCAGCCAGGTTAAGGTCGTGAACCACCACGATGACGGTGGCGCCAGCGTCGCGCAGTGCCCGAGCCTGCCCCATAACCAGCTCCTGGTGGCGCAGGTCCAACGCCGCGGTGGGTTCATCCAAGAAGACGACGGGCGTGGTTTGGGCCAGGACACGAGCGAAGGCTACGCGAGCCATTTCACCGCCGGAGAGGGTTTGAACGTCGCGTCGCCGAAACGCCACCATCTCGGCGGCGGTGAGGGCGTCGTTGATGATGACCTTGTCCTCATCGGGTGAGGTGGTATGCGCGAGCCGTGCCAGTTCGACGACTTCCTCGACCGCGTAGCTGAAGCGGACGATGTGGTCCTGCGGAAGCACTGCTCGACGCGTCGCGAGCTCTTTTGCCTTATACGAGCGGACGTCACGGCCATCGAGGGTGACCTCGCCGCTAGTAGCCGGCTGGTCTCCTGACAAGACGCTGAAGAGCGTTGACTTGCCAGCACCGTTGGGACCGACGAGGGCAGTCATCTCGCCGGGGCGGAATTCGACATTCATACCGGCGATGATGGTGCGGCCGCCGAGTACGACGTCGACGTCGCGGGCGCTGAGCACCGTCTGGTTGTTGGGCGGGGTCATGAACGTGCCTTTCCGCTGCGGTACAGCAGCCAGAGGAAGAACGGGCCGCCAACCATGCCGGTGAACAGGCCGATGGGAACCTCCGAGGGAGGATTCGCTATTCGAGCGCCGATGTCGGCGGCGACGAGCATGAAGGCGCCGCCGACGAGGCTGATCGGCAGGAGCCACCGGTGCCCCGGGCCCACCACGGTGCGGACGATGTGCGGAACCACGAGGCCGACGAAACCAATGGATCCCGATGCCGCGACGGCGGCGGCCACAACCACGGCGGTGGACACCACGAGCAGGATGCGTGTCCGCCCGATATTGAGGCCGACGTGGTGAGCCTGCTTCTCGCCGAGTGAGAGCACGTCGAGCGCTTTGGCCAGGCTGAGCATGATTGCCGTTCCGACGACGAAGAAGGGAAGAGACACCGCGACGGTCTCCCAGCTGGCGCGGTTGAGCGAACCCATGGACCAGAACACGGCCGTTTCCAGCTCCGTGGAGTCCGCGAGGTAGGTAAAGAAGCCATTGATCGAGCCGGTGATGGCGGTGATCGCGATGCCCACCAGCAACAGCTGAGCCGTTCCGCACCTACTACCGGGGCGGGCCAGCACGTAGATCAGAGCCGTTGTTCCCGTGCCAAAGAAGAAGCTCATCAAGGGGACGGTCCAGGTGCCAAAGGTGGTCAGCCCGAGCACGATGGCCATGATGGCACCAAGCGACGCGCCGGAGGACACGCCAACGATGCCGGGATCGGCAAGCGGGTTTCCGAACAACCCCTGCAAAGCGGCGCCGGCGACGGCCAGTGATGCTCCTACGATCGCCGCCTGGAGGACGCGAGGGATGCGCAGTTCCCACACCACGTGCACGTGAGTGGCTGCCACGGTATCCGGGTGGACGACCGCGGCTAGCACCTCCGCCGGGGATAGCCGAAGAGGGCCGAGCCCGATGGCGAGGACCATGAGGACGGTGAGCACGACCGTGAGCACCGTAAAGACCACCTGACCAGGCGGGCGGGAGACGGTGAACCGGCGATCATTGTCCGTGGTGGTCCGGGCGTCGTCGACGCCTGATGATGGCGGGGCGGGGGGTTGGTTGGGGGTGGAGGTGGCGACTGTACTCACGAGGGTCCTAGGAGGTGGTTTAAGGGGTGCTGCTCACTACAAGGTGCGCTCGACGGTGTTAGAACGCGTCCGGGTACATGGTTTCTGCCAGGGCCGCGGCACCGTCGACGGCACTGAGCCCGCCGATGCGGATGGCGCTATTGGGCAGCACGAGCAGCGACTTAGAGGCAGCAGCCGGGGTGGCAGCCAGACCAGGAACCTTCTCCCAGATGCCTTCCTCGCCACCGAGGCCTTCCAGTTCCGTGTCGGCAACGACGATGAGGTCCGGCTGAGCGGCGGCGACGCCTTCCGGGGTCAGCGCCGAGAAGCGCTTGATGCCGGCTTCGGCACCGGCGTTGATGCCGCCGGCGGCCTTAATAATGAAGTCAGCCGGGGTCTGGGTGCCGCCGCCGGAGATGTTGCCGCCGGCGCCGCTCGTAGAGACCACGAGGACGCGCTGGCGATCTGCTTCGGGGACGTCGGCAACGGCCGCGGAGATGCGATCGAAGCTGGCGCGGATGTCCTTAGCCATCGCCTCACCATCGGACTTCACGCCGAAGACGGTGGCGACATTGGCGACGATGTCGGCGGGGTGCTGGTCCCGGTCAATGAGGGTGGCGGGGATACCGGCAGCTTGCAGGCCCTTGACGATCTCCTCGTGACGACGGTTGGTCGCCACCACCAAGTCCGGGTTGAGCGCGATGACGCCCTCAACGGTCAACGATCCCTTTCCGGCGGTATTCACACCCTCAGCCTTGGGCGCCAGCTCCGGCACGTCGGAGGACTTGGGAATGAAGGCGATGCGATCCGCCACGCCGAGGGCATCGGCGATCTCGATGACCGAGTCTTCCAGGGCGAAGATCTTCTGGGGATTATCGACGGTGATCTCCGCTCCGTCGTCACCGGTGAACGTGATCGGTTCCGCGGCGGCGTTGGTCGCTTCGGCGGAGCTGCTGGCGCCGGAGGTGGTGTTCTCGGAATCAGACGTGGCCGGGTTGCAGGCGGTGAGCAGTGCGACGCAGGCCAGGGTGGCGATGGCGGTGACACGGCGGCGGTGGATCATGGGATCTCCTTAACGTAGGCGAGGCTTACAAAAGGTTAGCCTGTCCTTAAATTAGCGTGGGTGGGGTCAAATCACCAACCTCACCACGCGCCGATCCCCCTAGCCCACATCGGCAACAAAAACGCCGCCGATCTTTCGACCGGCGGCGCTGTCACATGGAGGGGATGACGGGAATCGAACCCGCGTCTTCAGCTTGGAAGGCTGAGGTATTAGCCACTATACGACATCCCCAGAGCCTGCTTCGAGGCACTGACGTTGAGCGTACCCGAAACCCGCCAGGGCGCCCAAACCACGAAGCACACGGCGGGTATCACCGGTTTGGGTACGATGTTTTCCAAGAAACCCCTAACCGACCTCGGTCGAGAAAGCAGACACGTCCTGTCATGGGAGCACTTCTCCTCATCCTCGTTGTGGTCGTCGCCGCGGTGGTCGTCGCCGTCGGCGTGTCCCAGTCCAACAAGAAGAAAGCGGCCGTGCTGGAGCAACAGCGCGCCCACGACGCGCAGGTCGACGCCGAGCGCTGGACCCAACGCCTCGGCAGCCAGGTATTGAGCATCTCCGGAACCGACGTCGCCTCCACCCAGGCCATGGCCGACGCTTCCGAGCGTTTCACCGCCGCAAACGGCGCTCTCTCCACAGCCCGCACCACCAAGGAATTCCTGGCGGCCCGCGAGTCGGCCCTCGAGGGCCTTCATTATGTCAATGCCGCCCGTGAAATCATGGGCATGCCCGCCGGTCCCGCCCTCCCCGAGCTGGAAGGTCAACGCCGTGCCGGCAAGGTGACCGAACAACGCACTATCGAGCACGACGGGCAGACCATCACCGCCTCCCCGCACGCCACCAACGCCGCGCCTCACTACTATCCCGGCGGTACCGTTGCGGGCCGGCCGGTCCCCGCCGGGTGGTATTCCTCCCCGTGGTGGGCCGACGCTTTGTCCACCGGCTTGTGGTCGGTGACCTCAATGATGCTGTTCTCCTCTATGTTCTCTGGCATGTCCGGCGTGCCCAGTGCCGAGGCATTCGAGGCTGGTTACGCGGAGGGCCTGGCCGACGCCGGTCAGGACGCCGACGCCGTCGATGCTGCCGACACTGATTCGGGTGACGCGGGTGACGCTGGTGACGCGGGCATGGACAGCGGGGACGGCGACGGCGGCGGGTTCTTCGACGGCCTCTTCGGTGGAGATGGTGGCGACGGCGGCGGGTTCGACTTCGATTTCGACTTCTAAATAAATTCTCACCCTCGCTTCATCACCTCTTCATCCAGGGCGCACACACTGGAAATCATGAAACGAGTGACGGAGCGCATCACGGCGGTGTGGCTGATTGCCGGCTTGTTGCTCGGCACCGTGACGTGCATCTTCTGGGCCGTCCGCACGATCGACGCCTACGCCCGCGTCGAAGAACGGGTCTCTGAGGTGACATGGCTGGCCCGCCACAGCCCCGGGAAGGACGTCCATAGCGTCGTCGAAGCCTACCTGAGCAGCCACGTTCCCAATTCGGATGAGCTCCTCGCAGGAATGATCGACGGCGAGGTCATCCATATGACGGGCGCCGGCCTGGAGTACCCGCCCCCGCCCTCGACGTTGCTTCACGTGGAACGGGTGGCCGTGGTCGCGTCGGATGGTTCCCGCGGTGAGATCCTCGCCGGTGTGGACATGGAGCACCAGGCACAAAAAGATCGCCTAGCGCTGGCGGCGCTGGCGATCATCGTGGTGTTGGTGGCCGGCACGCTCACATGCGCGCTGGCGGCAGGTGCCGGGACAGGATCCCGGGACGAGTAGGTCTCGGTCCGCTTAAGCCTCAGGCGCGACGGGCGGCTCCGGCGGAACGCCGGTCTCTTCGAAGGCCGAGAGGATGTCGATGCGCCGCTGGTGGCGCTCCTCCTCCGACCATTCCTGCTCAACGAAAGCATCGACGATGGCCAGCACTTCGTCAATGTCGTGCATCCGGCCACCGATAGCGATGAGCTGGGCGTTGTTGTGCTCACGGGCCAGGCGGGCAGTATCGACGTTCCAGGCCAGGCCGCACCGAGCGCCCTTGACCTTATTCACAGCAATCTGCTCGCCGTTGCCGGAACCGCCGAGCACAATGCCCAGCGAGCCCTCGTCGGCAAGGGTCCGCAGAGCGGCGTCGATGCAGACGGCCGGGTAATCGTCGGAGGGATCGTATTCATAAGCTCCGCAGTCAACGGGCTCGTGGCCTTCACGGTCAAGGTGCTCGATGATGGCATTCTTGGTTTCGAATCCGGCGTGATCCGCCGCAAGGTAAACGCGCATGCTCACGACTTTACTAGAGCTCAGCGAAGGACATGCCCGATTCCGCTGGTCAACACCCCACTAACGGGGTATCGATCACCGCCTACAATGGCGCGCACACCGTCGCGGCCTCCCCGCGGCTCCCCAACCCAGGGAAGGACCTCTCCGTGTCCCCTGTTCTCACCCGTCGTCACCGCTCCATGGCTATCGCCGCCTTCGGAACCATCGTTGAGTGGTATGACTTTTCCATCTTCTTCTACGTCGCTACCTCGTTAACCACGGTGTACTTCGGCGGCGACTCCACTAACCTGCTGTTTACCCTCGGCATAGCGGCCGTCGGCTTTCTCTTTCGCCCCATCGGGGCCATGGTCTTCGGGCACCTCGGAGACCGGATTGGGCGAAGAAACTCGCTGGTCATCTCTACTTCGCTCATGGCTTTAGCCATGATCGGCATCGCCGCTGTTCCCGGGGCGGACACCATCGGCGCCTGGGGCGGCGTAGCGGTGATCCTGCTGCGCTGCCTGGCCGGATTCTCGGTGGGGGCGGAGTACACGGGGATCATGGTCTATCTCATGGAATCAGCCACCGCCCGCAATCGAGGCTTCGCCGCCTCCTTAGCGGTCGTCTCCTCCGAAGTGGGATCGTTACTCGCTGTCGGCCTCGGAGCGGGGATGTCTCGCTCGTTGTCTCCCGAGCAGATGGATGCGTGGGGATGGCGGGTGCTGTTCCTCGTCGGCGGACTCATGGCACTGAGCATGATCCCGTTGCGTGGGCAGATGGAGGAGACCCACACCTTCGAACGTTCCCGAAACATCCAGCGACGAACGGGACGCTCACCACTGGTGGCGGTGCTCACCGAGCATCCGAGATCGGTCCTGCTCGCCTTTCTCATCTCCGCCACCGGGTCGGTGACCTACTTCCTCAACATCACCCACGTGCCCACCTACCTGGAGATCACGATGGGGCTGGACAGCGCCGTGTCGCTGTGGCTCGGCACTGTCGCAGCCCTCGCGGCGATCATCGCCACTCCCCTCGTCGGGCTCGCGGCGGACCGGGTGGGGCGACGGCGACTGTTCGTCCTCATCCTCGCGGTGGTGGTGTTAGGGACGGTTCCCGCCTATCAGGTGCTCGCGGCCCACGGCTCGACCGTGGCACTCATCGGTGTGACGGCGCTGGCCGTGCCGGCCGCTGCGTGGTCGGCGGTGGCGGCGTCGGCGGTGCCAGAGCAATTCACCGCAGTGGGCCGATTCTCCGGCATGGCGATCGGTTATAACGCGGCCACCGCGGTCTTCGGCGGCGGCGCCCCCTTAATCGCCACCTGGCTGCAAAATGTCAGCGGTTCCCCCCTTGCGCCCGCGCTCTTCGCCACCGTAGTGGCGGTCTGTGCCGGCGGCGCGGCGGTCGTGCTCATGCGAGACATGACCGGCCGCCCGCTCGTCGAACTAGACGAGGAAACCTCCGCTACTGCTTCGGAGTAGAGCTGTGTGAGCGGAACATCGTGTACACCCACCACGCTCCGAGGATCATGAGGAGGATGGGCAACAGCTTGAAGATGAGCCCCAGGGCGTGGAAGAACGCCCCGACGGCGCCCACGGTGCCAGCGAGCATGGTGACGATGCCCAGGATCATAGACAGCGGCTTGTTGTTATTCCAGGAGTAGTAGCTGCCGATGCCGGCCAGCACGGCCACGACGATGGAAGTAGCGGTGATTCCCATGATGACGATGTCCTTCCTTGAGACTTCCGCGTAGATACTAAGCCTGGGCGGGCAGCTGCGGCATCTCGAAGCGGTTGCGCTTGAGCTCGAAGAAGTAGGGGTATGCCGCGAGGGTCTCGTAGGCGTCGAACAGCTTTCCGGCGTCCTCGCCGGCCGGGTAGCGGGTGATGACCGGCCCGAAGAAGGCGTTGTCGCCGATCTGGACGATGGGGGTTCCGGAGTCGGAGCCCACGGCATCCTGCCCGGCCTGGTGGTAGACGCGCAGCTGCGCATCGACGTCCTCGTTGTGGGCGGCGGCCGCGTAGTCGGCGTCGAGGCCGGCGGCGTCGAGCGCCTGAGCGATAATGGCGTCGTACGCGCCGAAGCCCTCCTTGCCGCCGTTGCCCTGCTCATGGATGAGCTCACCCATGATGGTGTAAAGCTCGCCGACCTTCTCGGGGGCCTCCTGCTTGACCTTGGCAAAGACGCGGGCCGGGCCCCAGTTGGCTTCCATCTTCCGGGCGTAGGCGGCGGGGATGTCCGCGCCCTCGTTGAGAATGGACAAAGACATCGGAGTCCACTCGATGGCGAGGTCTCGGACCGTCGCGACTTCCTTAATCCAGCGCGAGGTCTTCCAGGCGAAGGGGCACGAGACGTCGAAGTAGAAGGTCACGGCAGTGGCCATGATTGTTGAGCCTTTCGTTGATATTTCACTGACTCCCCCACTGTAACCGAAGTGAGCGCGGCGATGACCGGTGTCTACGCTGGGGACCATGACTTCTTTGAACCTCACCGAGGCGGAGGCCGCCGCCCGCTCCGCCCTCGTCTATGGGGTGCATTACCGCATCCACGTGGACCTCACCCGCTCCGAGGAGCGCTTCCCCGCTGAGACCGTCGTCACCTTTAGCACCCGCGAGCCGGGCACGACCTTCATCGACTTGAGCACTGACGTCGCGCCGATCGTGGTCCTCGACGGCGCTTTGCTGGACACCTCGGGATACGTCGCCGAGCGTGGCATCGAGCTTCCCGAGCTCGCCGCCGGTGAGCACCGCCTCGAGGTCAAGGCGGACATTCCCTTCTCCCGGACGGGCCAAGGCCTGCACCGGGCCGTCGATCACGCCGACGGGCGCCCGTACTTCTATACGCAGTTCGAAACCGCGGATGCCAAGCGGATGTTTGCCTGCTTTGACCAGCCGGATATTAAGGCGACGTACGACCTCAGCGTCGTCGCCCGACCGGAGTGGAAGGTGATCCTCAACGAGGTTGCTGAGGTCACCCACGACGGCGACCGGGCCGTTCACCGCACCCAGATCGGCTATCCGCTGTCCACGTACCTGGTGGCAGTATGCGCCGGCGAGTACGCCGAGTTCCGTGACGTATGGCGCGGTCAGCTCACCCACCACCCCGAGACCCCGGAAGGTCAACCCACCGACATGGAGGTGCCGTTGGGGTTGTACTGCCGGGCGTCGCTCGCCGAGCACCTCGACGTCGACCGCCTCATGACGGAGACGAAACAGGGCTTCGATTTCTATCATCGACACTTCGGCTACGCGTACCCCTTCGGCAAGTATGACCAGATTTTTGTCCCTGAGTTCAACGCCGGAGCCATGGAAAATGCCGGCTGTGTCACCATCCGCGACGAGTACGTCTTCCGCTCCAAAGAGACCCACTACAAGTACGAACGTCGGGCCGAGACCATCCTCCACGAGCTCGCCCACATGTGGTTCGGCGACCTGGTGACGATGCGCTGGTGGGGAGACCTGTGGCTCAACGAGTCCTTCGCGACGTTCTCCGCCGCCATCTCCCAGTCTGAGGAAACCGCCTACGACACCGCCTGGGTCACGTTCGCCAACGTCGAGAAGGCCTGGGCGTACGGCCAGGATCAGTTGCCCACTACGCACCCGATCTCGACCGCGGCAGATGACATCGAGACAGTGGAGCAGAACTTCGACGGCATCACGTACGCGAAGGGAGCCAGCGTCCTAAAGCAGCTCCAGGCCTACGTGGGCCGGGACGCGTTCTTCGCCGGGGTGCGCGCCCACTTCGCCCAGCACGCGTTCGGCAACGCTACGTTCGACGATCTGCTCGCCGCCCTTGAGCAGGCCTCCGGCCGGGATTTGAGTTTCTGGGCGGATCAGTGGCTCAAGACCACCGGCATCAACCGCCTTGAGGTGGAGGCGGAAGTGTCCGAGGACGGGACGTACTCGCGCCTCGACATCGTGCAATCCGAACAGCCACTGCGCACGCACCGGGCGGCGGTAGGCGTCTACGACCTGCGCGATGGCCGCGTAACGCGCATTTCCCGCGCGGAATTGGACCTCACCGGCGAACGTACTGCCGTCGACGAGCTTGTTGGCACGCCCGCCGGCCGGCTCATCCTGCCCAACGACGACGACCTCACCTACGCCCTGTTCAGCCTGCACCCGGACGAGATCGACTTCGTCATCGCCAACATCGCCGCCTTCGACGATCCGATGGCACGCACGTTGTGCTGGTCGGCGGCGTGGCAGATGACCCGCGACGGTAAGCTGCGGGCACGCGACTTCATCGAGCTCGTGGCCCGCGGTGCCGAGTATGAGACGGAACTGGCGGTCACCGAACGCGTCTTGAACCAGGCCGCCACTGCCTGGCGACGCTTCGCCGATCCGGCCTGGGCCGAAAGCTCCACGGTGCTCGTCGACGCCCTGCTGCGGGGCGCACAGTCCGCCGACCCCGACGTGGCCATCATCTTCGAGCGGGTGTTGGCTGAGGTCGAACTCACTGATGCTGCGGCCGACCACTTGCGTAGTCTGCTGGATAGTGACGACGCCGATCAGCGGTGGCGCGCCCTCATCGCCCTCGTCGCCCGCGGGGAACTCAGCGAGGAGGATATCGCAGCCCATGCCGACCGCGATCACTCCTCCACGGGCGTACTCCAGGCGCTCAAGGCCCGCGCCGCCCGCCCTGACCCGGAGGTCAAGGCAAAGGTGTGGCAGAGGCTGTGCGCCCCGGGCCTGAGCAATCTGGAAACCCGGTACCTGCTCGAAGGTCTGGTCGCTCCGGGCGCCAAGCCGCACCTGGAGCAGTTCTCCGAGAGCTACTACGACACGGTACGCGGCGTCTGGGATGCACTGCCGCCGGAGTCCGCCCGCACCGTCGTGGCGGACACCTTCCCGCGCTGGGACCTCACCGAGGAAGGCCTTGCCCGAGGTCAGCGATTCCTGGACACGGATCTACCCGCGGCCCTCCGGCGCTTGCTGGCCGAGGAGGTCGATGCTCAAGCGCGGGCACTTCGGCTGCGCGCCGTCGATGCCGGGGCTACGGTAGAGACAATGAGATGATGAAAGAACTCTCATGGCGGCTTCATCAGGGATTCACTGCCCGGATCCATACTGAGTGAGTACCCCAGTATTCAATTCTGCGCCGCGAACGACCCAGAGGGATTGCACATGAGCTCCTTAAAGTCCGCCGCTCCGATCATCGCCATCGGGGCACTGATCGTCATCATTGGCTTGGGCGGCCTGGCTCTGGCCAATAACACGTCGAGCCCGGAGGTATCCGGGCCCGACGCGACCGTGAGCATCGCCCCAGCCACCGAGACGACCACGCCGTCTACGTCATCCTCCGAGGAGACGACGACCACGTCTTCGTCCTCGTCGCCATCCACCGAGCCCTCGGCTAGCAAGGATGCGAAGGCCACCACAGGTGAGAAGGCCAGCGGGCGCGCAGGCTCGGCAGGCTCGGCCTCTGGCGGCTCCGGCGGTTCAGGCTCTGGCGGCTCCGGCGGTTCAGGCTCGGGTGGCGGCGCCGTCCGGCCCGCCCCGGCACCGGCACCAGCACCAGCCCCGCAGATCAACCACCAGCCCTATGTCGACGACGACTACGACGATTGGGACGACGACTACGACGATGACTAAAACCTCTTCCCCGGCACCCTCGGGCGCTACCGCTGCGTCGGCCAGCACATCTCGACTGCGCCCGGCCTCCCTGGCAGAGTTCCTCCCACACCGTTCGCTGCGTTGGCGCATCGTGTGGTGGATCGTCGCCGTGGTCACGGTCGCGCTCTTTTCGGTGATTTTCATGTCCCGCTCGCTGCTGATCTCCGAGGTCAGCGACAACGCCAACGCCGCCGTCGAGCAGGAGTTGGAGGAGTTCCGCCGCTTCGCCACGGAGGGCATCGACCCGGCGACGCAGCAGCCGTTCACCTCGTCGGCGCGGCTCATCGAGACCTTCATGTCCCGGCAGTGGCCCGACGACGACGAGCTGTTCATCGGCCGGGCCGAAGGAAACCTCATCACCTTCGACTACACCGGTTGGTCCGGGTCCGTGCCGCCGCCGGTGGATACCCGTGGGGTGTTCGCCCGCGAGATCTTCGAGGCACCTCACGACTCGGGCGTTTTCCACGATCCTGACTTCGGTGACATCCACTGGGGTCGCGTGTCGGTGGCCGACGACCAACCGGCCAGTCTCGTGGTGGCCTACTTCACCGAGGAAGACCGCGGGGAGGTGGCCAGCCAGGTGCGGGTGATTGTCCTGGTGGGGTTGGCCGCTCTCATCGCCTCGGTGCTCATCGCCTATTTCATCGCCGGCCCCATCATCGCGCCGCTGCGCTCGGTACGCCACGTGGCACACAGCATCACCAACGCCGACCTGAGTCAGCGCGTGCCGGTGACGGGCAACGATGAGATCACCAAGCTGGCATTGACGTTCAACGAGATGCTCGACCGCTTGGAAAAGGCGTACCGGGAACAGCGTCAGTTCGTCGACGACGCCGGCCACGAGCTACGCACGCCCATCACCGTGGTGCGAGGTCAGCTGGAGTTGCTCGAATCCACGCCGCCGGAGCAGCGAGCTCGTTCCATTCAGCTCGCCATCGCCGAATTGGACCGGATGTCGCGCATGGTGACGGACATGCTCACTCTGGCGTTGGCCGACTCGGGCAATCTGGTGTCTACCGCCCCGCACGACGTCGCCGAGCTCATGATCGACATTGAGGACAAGGCCACGACGCTATCGGATCGGGTGTCCCTCGTCGACGTCGCCGAGGGCGTCGTTAACCTGGATGAAAACCGCGTCACCGAGGCCATCCTCGAACTCTATGGCAATGCTCTGCGCTACAGCGACGACGAGATTGTCATCGGCTCCGAGTACATCGGAGAGGGCGCGGACCGGATGCTGCAGATCTGGGTCCGGGACCGTGGGCCGGGCATCAGCTGGGACAAGCAGTCGACCATCTTCGATCGCTTCACCCGCGCGGAACGCAATGGCAACGCCCGCCCCACCGGCGGGGCCGGGCTGGGCCTCTCCATTGTCGCCGCCATCGCCGAGGGCCACGGCGGCCGGGCGTTTGTCGACTCGACAAGGGGCCTGGGCTCTATCTTCGGCATCGAGATCCCGGCCCTGGTCACCCACCGTGAGCCCCGAGAGGATCACGCATGAGCCGCGTCTTGATCGCTGAGGATGACCCCGGAATCGCCGACTTCATCGAACGTGGACTCACCGCGGCCGGCTACGCCTGCGATGTCGTCGATTCCGGCCCCGGCGCATACGCCATGGCCCGCACCGGGGATTTTGACCTCATGATCCTCGATCTGGGGCTACCGCACATGGACGGCGCGCAGGTACTAGAGGAATTGCGGGCCGTCGGCTCCGCTATGCCTGTCATCGTGCTCAGCGCCCGGACGAGCGTTGCGGATCGGGTGCGTTCCCTCGAAGGCGGCGCCGACGACTACATGCCCAAGCCCTTCCAATTCGCCGAGCTCTTGGCCCGGGTGCGCCTGCGCCTGGCGGCCAGTGCGGCGTCGAAGCAGGCTAGTTCAGCCGTCGACGCCGCGCGCCTCACCCACCGCGGCCTGGTGCTCGACCTGCGGGAGCACCGGGTGCGTGTGGGCGAGAAGTGGAAGGACCTGTCCCGGCGCGAGATGGGCTTGTTGGAGACGTTCATGCGCCACCCGGGGCAAATCCTGTCGAGAGTCCAGCTTCTCAGCATGGTGTGGGGCATGGATTTCGACCCGGGTTCCAACGTGGTTGACGTCTACATCCGCACTCTGCGCAAGAAGATCGGAGCCGACAAGATCGAAACGATCCGCGGCTCCGGGTACCGGCTGGTCTAGCCGCGCGTCGCCTGTAGTGTCTCCCAGGTGTCCTTCTCGACGTCGCCGACAGCGTCGATGACGGTGTCATTGCGACCCACCGACAGCGATACCAGAGTGCCGACCGGCATCGTCTCCGCCAAGTGCGTGGCCATGTCGAGGCGCAGGATGCCCTTGGACAGCGTGCCCTCGACGATGACGGAGGTGTAGATGCCGCGCAGCTGGCGATCGACCACCGCGTAGCGCCCGGCGGGGTCGACGGTGGCGAGCAGCTGCTCGGGTCGCAGCAGCGCCGAGGCGATCTCACCGACGTTCGGGGCCGACTCACGGTTGACGACCTTGAGCCGGGTGTCCAGCACGAGGATCTCCTCCGGGGAGATCATCTCACCGACCACCCGGTTGGCGATGCCGACGCTTTGTTGAATGCGACGGATTTCGTCACGCAGCTGGCCGCGCACCTTCGCGTCGAGAGCAGAAAGTGGCTCGTCGAGCAGCAACACGTCCGGCTCGATCGCCAAGGCGCGGGCCAGAGCGACGCGCTGCTGCTGACCGCCGGACATCTGACTCGGCAGCTTGGCGACGTGCTCGTGCAGGCCGACCAATTCCAGCAGCTCCTGCGCGCGCTTGGTGCGCTTGGCCTTGTCCAAGCCGCGGATCTTCAGCCCGTAAGCCACGTTGTCGGTGGCGTTCATGTGGGGTGCGGGGTGCCCAGTTTTCAGGACCAGGCTGGATTAGAGTCGCTGACAATCGACGTACCCACCACAGCATGGAGGGCACGCCCAACAACGTCGGAGCAGTTGGCCCAACGCCAAGGAAGTTGATACTGGAGTTCTATCCGAGCGATAGCTCGCGGCACAACGTCACCGAGTTCTTGCCGTCGATCATGCTGGCCACCGAGCTGGCGTTCGACAGGGCGTTTTCGACTTATTCCTTCTCGAAGCCCTCGCTCGCGCTGCATCCTGGGGAAATAGCGTCGGGAATCTCCGCCCGTGGTGGAACAATTACTTTAATTCCAGCACTTCCTAGCCGGCTTACGATGTGGTTATCACGCCGAGTTCAAGCGAGATTACCCACATCGCCTCTCTAACCTTCCCCCAACTCTTCACAACTGAAGACGGGACGCTGAGCGCTCACTCATGGGGCCTGCCTCACTGCGCGGCGCTGTTCTTCCTACTAGCCAACACACAGCCGCGGTGGGCTGGCGCCACCATCGAAGCGATTCCTCGCTTCGCCTAGCCCGCGCCGTCACGGCTCGGTTGAGACCCTAGCGCCGCGCGACAGCCGCCAGCGCCTGCTCGACATCGGCGAGAAGGTCGCCTACGTCTTCAATGCCCACGGAAATGCGCACGAGTTCTCGCGGTACCTCCAGCTGGGAACCGGTGGCGGACTGGTGCGTCATGCTCGCCGGATGTTCAAGCAGAGACTCAACACCTCCTAAGGACTCGGCCAGGCAGATGAGCGAGGTGGAGGTACAGAAAGTCTTCGCGTCATCCTCGCTGTGGAAGCTCACCGAGACCATCCCGCCGTAGCGCCGCATCTGCCGGGTGGCCACATCATGGCCCGGGTGGCTGGCAAGACCGGGATAGTGCACCGCCGCCACTACGTCGCCGCGGGAAGGCTCCGCGAGGTGATGCGCCAGCGCCTCGGCGTTGTCGCAGTGGCGATCCATCCGCACGCCGAGGGTCTTGATCCCCCGGGTGGTGAGGTAGGCGTCGAAGGGACTGAGGATAGCGCCGGCGCCGCCCTGATAAAACCGCAGCCGCTCGTCGAGGGCGGCGTCGCTGGTGACGACGAGTCCGCCGATGACGTCGGAGTGCCCGCCAAGATACTTGGTGGCGGAGTGCACGACGACGTCGGCGCCGAGTGCGAGCGGCGTCTGCAGGTACGGGGAGGCGAAGGTATTGTCCACCACGAGCAGGGCGTCGCCCTTGACCGCCGCGACCGCTGCGATGTCCGTGACGTTGAGCAGCGGGTTCGTCGGGGTTTCTAGCCAGATGAGCCGAGTATTGGTGGTAACCGCCGCCGCCACGGCGTCGGCATCCGTGGTGTCGACGACGGTGTAGTCAACGCCCCAGCGACCGAAGACGGTGTCGATGAGCCGCCAGGTGCCGCCGTAGGCATCATTGCCGAGTACCAGGTGCGCTCCCGGTTCCAGCAGGATACGCAGCAGCGTATCGGTGGCAGCCATTCCGGACCCGAAAGCGACGGCGAAGTCCGCCCCTTCCAAGGCGGCGACGGTGCGTTCCAGACTGGCCACCGTGGGGTTGGCGACCCGGCCGTACTCGTACCCGCCGCGCAGCTCGTTGGGGCCGTTTTGGGCAAAGGTGGTGGAGGCGTAGATGGGAACGTTGATGGGCCCCAAGTAGGGATCGGGTTCGTAGCCCGCGTGGATGGAGTGGGTGGAAAAGCCGTGGTTGGGGTTGAGGCTCACGGGGGCACGCTCCTTGTTAGCTAGCTGAACATCATTGTCTACGATTTATATCAAAAACTAGACTAAGCAGTCCACTGAAGGGTGCTGGCTGCGCTTCCACTAGTCCGCCCCTGGCATCGTGACTACTGTGTAGAGCGATGAATATGATTTTTGCCCAAGAAAATGGCGCGACGAGCTCCGTCGAGGAGTCCGTGAACGCCGTCAATTCCTGGTGGGATGACCCCACCACCCGCGAATGGCTGGTAGCCAAACCTCTACACATCCTCGCCGTCATCCTCATTGCGCTCATCCTGCAGTGGGTGCTGCGGCGCGTCATCAACCGGTTCGCATCCCACTACATCGAAAACGGCGGCGGCCCTGCGCTGTCGACGAAACTGCGCAACCGCATCATCGGCCAACCCGCCGCGAGCAGCGAGGCTGATTCCCAGGAGCAGGAACGCCGGCTCGACCACATCGATCAGGCCCGGGAGACCCGCCGCCGGTCCCGGGTGCGCACCCTCGCCAGGGTGTTGAGCTCGACCGGAGCGATCATCATCTGGGCCTGGGTGGTCCTCGACGTACTCAGCACCCTCGGTATCAACGTCGGGCCCATCATTGCCTCCGCCGGTGTCGTCGGCTTGGCCGTCGGTTTCGGCGCGCAGTCGCTCATCAAGGACTACATCGCCGGCATCTTCATGCTGTTGGAAGACCAGTACGGCGTGGGCGACGAGGTGGTCTTGGATAACGGCGTGTCCGGCACTGTCGAGGACATCACCCTGCGCATCACCAGCGTGCGCGACATTGACGGCACCCTGTGGTACGTCCGCAACGGTGAGGTGCTCTACATGGGCAACAATTCCGCCGGCTACGGCATCGCCCGAATGCAGATTCCGGTGGGGTTGACCGCCGACGCCACCGAAGCCTGGCAGGTCGTCCACGACGCTGCTCTCGCTGCCGCACAGTCGGAGACCATCCGCAACGCGGTTATCGAGGAACCTGCCACCCTCGGTGTCTCCGAGTTCAATCCGGATCACTTGTCCTACCGGGTCACCATCAAAACCATGCCGGGCGAGCAGTGGCGCGTGCAGCGCCACGTCCAGGGCTACATCCTCGACGAGATGAACAAGAAGGGCATCCCCACCCCCTACCCCTACGGCATTCCCCGTGCCGGCATTCCCCAGACCGGCAAGTAGGAACCAGTAGGCTCGTCACCTATGACGCAGCCCCCAGAGAAAAACGACACCAGCCTCTACGACGCCGTCGGCGGCGAGCCGACGTTCCGGAGGCTGGTGTCCGGCTTTTATGACCGCATAAAGACTGACGACCTGCTCAGCCCCATGTACCCCGAGGACGACCTCGCCGGCGCCGAAGACCGCCTGTTGTGGTTTCTCACCCAATACTGGGGTGGGCCCCGCACTTACCAGGAGCGCCGGGGCCACCCCATGCTCCGGCGGCGTCACTTCCCCTTCCACATCGATAACGCTGCCGCCGAGCGATGGCTGGAGCTCATGAGCGCCGCGCTGGCGGACATTGACGCCGACACCATCGATGACGACGCCCGCGCGGCAATGTGGAACCACATGCAGCGGGTGGCCTACATGATGATTAACGCCTAAATTGGCAGGATCCCGCCCACCGAGGAGTTTCGGTAGACGCTGCCGAACGGCGCGTCGAGGCGCACCCACCGGCCCCGTCGGGACACCCGCAGATGACGTGGAACGTCCATGGCCGCGCTGAGCCCCGGAATAAGCCCCAGGGAGGTGCAGGCAAAGATCATCCGCATGGGAACCTCCACGCTCGCCGGTGCTTCTGCGGTAGGTCCGGTGGCAGTCCCGGGAGCATCGGCGGTGACGGTGAGCACCGCCTGATCGAGCAACTTCGCCGGCGGTCCCATCGGCCCCGAGAATTGCCGGGTGAGCGCCTGGCCCGCGTCGGCCAGCTGTCGCACGACGCTAGCAGGAACCTCGTCGAGCAGCTGGAAACCGGACACCGGCGGCAGCGCCCCGGGCCAGTTCGGATCCCGGGCTGGGCCGATCTCCTGGCGCCCAGAGTTGAGTGCGTCGAGCAGATCGGTCGCCGCCACCACTGCCCCATCGCGGGAAATGGCGCCCTCGATGCGCCGCGCAGCCACGACCGACATCGGGGTGGTCACGAAGACGTCGAGCCTGCCAGCGCCGAGGTCGCGAAAACGCACCGATGCCGTCGCATCCATCCCCGCAGCCCGGCTGACGAGAGCGAGCAGACCGGGCAGCCCGGAGCGAACTATCAGCGTTTCAATAGGCATGTGGTGGGTTAGGCCTCGTCATCAACAGCGGCGTCGAGGGCCGGAGGTTGGGGCGCTCGGGTGAGGATCATGACCTCCTTCTCCGTCAACGACCGGGGCGCCTGCGTGGCTAAATCCATGGTGACCTGCACGCACGTCACCACACAGGTGGTTTTTCCCTGGCGGTCTTTAATCTCCTGCCGAGTGGTGAAGGACGTGTCCCCAACGTCGGCGACGAACGTCTCAACGGTGACCTCGCGGGTGTCGGGTTGAATGGGACGGAAGAAATCCACCTCCAACCGGCGGACATAGGCCGCGAAGGGGTGACCCTGGTTGTAGAAGTGCTCCTGCGCGAAAGCCAACCTGGCTTCCTGGGCGAACTCAATGTAATTGGCGTTCATGACGTGGCCGTAACGGTCGAAATCAGACCAGCGGACCGGCACTGTCATGGTATGGACGTTGCGAGGGTGGGTAGACACGACGCGACACCTCGTTTTCCTTATCGAAGCTTTTCGGTTATGGGTGCCCATTATAGGAAAATGCCCCGGCCTCGGCCAGGGCACGTGCGCAGAAGCTATGAATACAGCCGCGCGGCGTTAACGAGTCAGCTTGCGGTGCGACGAGGCCTTCGGGCCCACCGCATCCGCGCCGAAGCGCTCCACCTTGTTCTTCTCATAGTCGCCGAAGTTACCCTCGAACCAGAACCACGAGCCCTCCTCATGGTCGCCCTCCCAGGCGAGGATGTGGGTACACGTGCGGTCGAGGAACCAACGGTCGTGGGAAATGACCACGGCGCAACCCGGGAAGTTCGTCAAGGCGTTTTCCAGCGAGCCGAGGGTCTCAACGTCCAGGTCGTTAGTCGGCTCGTCGAGCAGAATCAGGTTTCCGCCCTGCTTCAGCGTCAACGCCAGGTTGAGGCGGTTGCGCTCACCGCCGGACAGCACCTTCGACGGTTTCTGCTGATCAGCTCCCTTGAAGCCGAAGGCGGACAGGTACGCCCGCGACGGCATCTCGTTCTGGCCCACGTGGATGTAGTCCAGGCCACCGGACACGACCTCCCACACGGTCAGCTCGGGGTCGATGTTCTCGCGGTTCTGATCCACGTAGGACAGGCGCACGGTGTCGCCTACCTCGACGGTGCCGGAATCCGGTTCCTCCAGGCCAACGATGGTCTTAAACAGCGTGGTCTTGCCCACACCGTTCGGGCCGATGACGCCGACGATGCCGTTACGCGGCAGGGTGAAGGACAAGTCCTTGATAAGAAGCCGCCCGTCGAAGCCCTTGTACAGGTCCTCCACCTCGACGACCTTGTTGCCCAGGCGGGGCGGGGTCGGGATTTGGATCTCTTCGAAATCGAGCTTCTTGTACTTCTCGGCCTCGGCGGCCATCTCCTCGTAGCGCTCCAGGCGGGCCTTGTTCTTGGCCTGCCGGGCCTTCGGCGACGACCGCACCCACGCCAGCTCGCTCTTAAGGCGCTTCTGCAGCTTCTGGTCCTTTCGGCCTGCCACTTCGAGACGCTCGGCCTTCTTCTCCAGGTAGGTGGAGTAGTTGCCCTCGTACGGGTAGAGCTGGCCACGGTCCACTTCGCAGATCCACTCGGCAACATTGTCGAGGAAGTAGCGGTCGTGAGTCACGGCGAGCACGGCGCCGGGGTAATCCTTGAGGTGCTTCTCCAGCCACAACACGCTCTCCGCGTCTAGGTGGTTGGTGGGCTCGTCGAGCAGCAGCAGATCCGGCTGAGTGAGCAGGAGCTTGGCCAGCGCGACGCGGCGCCGCTCGCCACCGGAGAGGTGAGTGACCGGGGAATCGGCCGGCGGGCAACGCAGAGCCTCCAGGGCCTGGTCAATCTTGGAGTCGACCTCCCAGGCATCCGCGGCGTCGAGAGCTTCCTGCAGCTTGCCCATCTCTTCCATGAGCTCATCTGAGTAATTGGTCGCCATTTCCTCGGCGATCTCCTCGAAGCGCTGCTTCTTGACCATGATGTCGCCGAGGCCTTCCTCGACGTTCTCCCGCACGGTCTTCTCCTCGTTGAGCGGCGGCTCCTGCAGCAGGATGCCGACGCTGGCGCCGGGATCCAGGAAGGCCTCGCCGTTGTTCGGCTCATCGATGCCCGCCATGATCTTCAGCAGGGAGGACTTACCAGCACCGTTCGGGCCGACGACACCAATCTTGGCGCCCGGGTAGAACGCCATGGTCACATTGTCCAAAATGACCTTATCCCCGATGGCCCGGCGAACGTTTTTCATCGTGTAGATGAATTCAGCCACAAAAACCCCTTAGTGCATCAGTTCCAGTAGTTAGGTTCTTCCAAAGGGTACATGATCCGCCGGCCGGATCCGGCCACCCCGACGCCCCGAACGGTGTCTGCCCGGCGCTACCCCGCCGGGGCTATCGGCGATGGTGCGCACACCTAGAACGGTGCCGTCGGCGATTGTTCCTCCTGCTTGTCACGGTTCATCGGCGCCGGGTCAACCCGGCGTTGGTGCGTCGGATCAGGAAGATCGGGAAGATCAACTCCTTCGGCCTGGTGACTCAATGAGTCCGTACGCCGCGAAGAGGCGACATGCCGGGACAGGTCGAGCCCCAACCGGTCCACCTTAAGCACGGTGCGGCTGCGCCGCTTCTTATCGTCACCGGGAGCCTCGGTGTCGACCTCCCATTCCTGGGTTACCAGCCGGCCGGTGGCGATGACGCACATGCCCTTGCTCAGTGAGGCTTTGGCGTTGAGAGCCAGCTGGCCCCACAATTCGCCAGAGACGTAGAGGTGGTCGACTTCGCGCCAGCCCGACGGCTGGGACTCATCCCGGGTTGAGCGACTAGCCGCAATCCGGATTTCGCCGACAGTGTGGCCGCCGGGGACGTCGCGGACGTCCGGGTCTTTCGTGAGATTGCCGACAATGGTGATAGGGAAATTCGCCATGATGAGGAGTCCTTTCTACAAGCGGGTGATCCATGGCGTGCGGTGGTGGGGCTGCTTAGGATGACTCCGCATCCCCCGAGCGCACTGGCTTCACTTTCCCTTGGCGGTCCGCACCGGGCAATGGCCAGGCCCGGGGTGACCGGTTTTTCTGTGGATAGTCGCCTTTATCCACAGCCGCTCCTCATCTCCGGTCGCGAGGGCGACTCCGTGGTGCTAGCGCTGCGTGAATTCGGCCCCGTAGTAGTCGTCGAGCTGACTGCCGCTGCCCTCGTGATAGCGGCGCAGCATCTCGTTGTAGGCGCTGAACTCGTCGAGTTCCTCGGAGTCCGTTGCTGCCTCGCCTCGCTTCTCGACTGACTCTGCACTGCGTTCGCGCTCGGCAGCGTCGAGCCGAGCGTCCACCCGACGACCTTCCGCAGCGTCGTCGCGGCGCCATTCCAGTAACAACACGGCCATGACATAGGTGATGGGGAATGACCCAAAAGCCCACGCAATACCGCCGCCTTCCTTCTGGTCTTGGAGCAGATCCGGGTTCCAGGGCAGCTCCAAGGAGCGGTAAAACTCCTCGCCCATGACTACGTTGAGCTGCATGAGATAGACGCCAAAGAAGAGGTGCACCGGCATGGCGACAGCCAGCCAAAACAGCCGGATCGACGCCGGGCGACGATGCGGGATCCTATCGGGACCTACCAGTTCCCAAAAGTAGAAGTAGCCCGACAGGATGAAGGACCAGTTCATGAGGAGGTGGCCAGCGTGCTCGGAGATCGCTAGTTCATACAGAGGGATGCTGAGATAAAGCACGTAGAAGAAAACGAGAAACTGCAGCAGATTCACCCACGGAGTGGTCACTACCCGCAGGAAGCGAGAGTGAATAAAGGCGTTGGCCCAATCGTGGGGCGTGGCTTTGCCAGGTTCGCCGGCGTCCCACACAGTCATCACAAGGGTCAGCGGCGCCCCCAAAGTCATCACGAGCGGAACGACCATACTCAAAACCATGTGACCAACCATGTGCATCGAGTAAGCCGCCGGCATATATAGGCCGATTCCTGAGCTGGTAGTGACGAGCAACGACGCGCAGCCAGCCAACCACCACAGCGTGTACGACCTCTTCCACGGCTTTCCTTGCCGCTTCACGCTGCGCACCCCTGCGAGATAGAAGCCAGCCAGGAGCACGGCGATGGCACCAAACATGACATCGAAGCGCCACACCGTGAACACTCCAAAGAACGTCGGTTCCTTCGTCAGCTCATAGCCGATCTGAATGTCCATGCTGGTCAGGTTCGGATCCCGCGGCGGGGGCGGCGGGGTGCGCCCCATTGTCACCGCCACACCCGCCACGACGGCCATGAGTACTACCTCACCGACTGCCAACCGCAAGAAAGCCGATGGCTGCGTGGCCAGCCGCGGAATGGTAATGCTGCGATGAGCGAAGCCGAGCAGGGCCAATCCCACCGTACCCACAATTTTGGCGACGATAATGAGCCCGTAACGGGTGGTGAACAGGTCAGTAATCTCGATGCGGATGAGCGCCGAAATCACCCCGGAGGCCGCCACCGCGAGCAGTGAGAACAACGCCACAGAACTATAGCGGCGCACTGCTACCTCTAGCTCCGGGCCGAGGCGCCGACCGTGTGCAATGAGCGCCATGAGCCCACCTATCCATATCGCCATGAACACCAGGTGCCACAGATAGGCGTTGGTGCCGTAGTCATGGTCACCGCCGGTGGCGGCGTGCCCCTCCATTCCCAGGGGGACGATCATCACGATCGCACCCAAAAACAGTGCCGGTTGGGAACTCCAACGGTGCTGAATCAATCCAGCCGCCCCCACGGCGCCGGCGAACATCGCTGAGAGTAGCCACACCCCGCTGGCCGCCACCTGTTCCAATGCCAGGTTCCAACTCGCCACGTTGAGGGAAGCGACCAAGGTCTGCCCCGAGGTATCTGAGAACACCATAGGCACCATCACAATGCCGATGGCGGCAAAAGCCAGTGCCGCCCACGCGCCGGTACGAGCTGCCAGGAGACCGTCGACGCTCAGCTCAGCGTGCCCGAGGTGCGTTGCCTCAGCGGAGTCTTTAGCCGTGGAGCGCTGCGGCAACGGTGAGATGTAGAACGCGGAAAACATGAACGACCCGATGGCCAAGGCCGCGCATAACCATGCCGCCGCGCGAAGGAAGGGCAACCCAAAGGTGGTGATGATTCCGGGGTCGGGGATGCCCAAGACGGCGAGTGACTCGCCCAGGAACGAGTAGCCGATCGTGCCGCCCACCAGGCCGGCAACGAGCGCGGCACCGACGTAGAGCAGCCAGGACGAACGAGGCTCAGGGGGACTCGATGAGGACTGAGGGGAGGCGGTACGAGCTTGGGAAGCCATAGGGCTAGCTTAAGGCTTGCCGATCGTGGCCTGGAAACCCAACGAGTCCGCAAAAGAAGGCCAGGGCCAATGCTCCGACGCTTGGCTGGGTTGGGCTACACTGTCTGTTCAATGCCTCCATAGCTCAGTGGATTAGAGCAGCCGGTTTCTACCCGGTCGGTCGCGGGTTCGAGTCCTGCTGGGGGCGCTTTTTTGCGCCTTCGTTGACCAGTGTTTTTGCAGGTCACAGGCGGTTGCCACTTGTTGCAGACTTGGTTACATACGGTAAGTTACGAGCACTTTTGGTTACGTATGTCGTGGATTTGTCGTGCCCGGTCGTGGCGTGAAACCGCACCACAACGCCCCAAAATTCCCCCACCCTAGACACGCACGACACACCAGCACGACACGCACGACAGGCCAGGCGGGCCGGCTACCGAGGCCCCGGGGCGGTTTAGGTGACAGGGGGGATGAAAATCATCTCGAACCACCAGATCGAAATGAAGAAAATCGCCATCGAATCCCGCAAGCCCCCCAGCACCAACTAGACCCTCGGAGCTAGCCACACCCTAGCTCCGGGGGCAACCCCAACCCTACCAACACATAAGGAACAAACATGTCCACCATTGCAATCCTCGCATTCACCATTGCCTACCTCACCATCACCACCCACCCAGTCACCTGGCTCCTACTCGCAGCAACCCTCGCAGCCCTCGCACGCGAGACCCACGCCATCCTCACCAACCACTAAACCCATCATGTCCGCCACCTACACCCCCATCATCATCGACCGCGCCACCCAGAAAGAACTCTGGCGCGCCGTCGACTGCGCCGCCCACTGTCACCTATCCACCAGCGCTTGGCGTAGCTACGCCTCCTCAGGCCGCGCCCCGCCCCCGTCGCCCACTTGGACAAGCGCACTCCCTTGTGGGACGCCACGCAGGTCGCACCCTGGCACGCGTCGAGACCAAGCACCACACGCCACACCTCACCCCGGGCATAAGAAAAAGGCCTCCTCCCCTAGGAACACACACGTCCCACAAGGGAGGGGGCCTCACCCCACCTAACCGCCTAGCTTGTCCAGCAGCTCAGCATTGATCTTCCGCAACTGCGCATTCTCTATCCGTAGCGCCTGATTCTCAGCCCGCAAGGCCTCCAAATCACCACGAACCTCCTCCAGCTGAGACTCCAACCCAGACACCCGACGCTGCCAATGAGCCTCAACTTGCTCGGCAAACTCAGCCCAGCTCGGCAACGCCTCAGTCTCCCGCCGACTCTCAGCAATCGACTGATCCGAATGGACCTTCAACCACACCTGCCACAGGCCGAACACGGCGACACACACCGTGGACCCCAAAGACAGCAGATCAGTGGCGCCCAAGTGCATCTTCTAGTTCCTTCGTTGGCAATCTCGGTTTCAGCCGCTCCAGGGCGCGCGTCCGCCACGTCAACCACAACGTGATAAACGCCACCGACCCGAACCCCACACTGGTAACCCACGCCCGGTCGTAGCCGGGGCGTTCCATGCTGGCCAGCAGGAACGACAACCCCCACAACAAGTGCAGGGCGACCCCGAAACCTAGAGCCACAGCCGCCGGGAACGTTGATGGTTTCACCGACGTGCCCAGCAGCCCGCCACCGACCACGACCCACACCACAGCCCACGCCCCTAAGGGCAGTAGCCGCTCAGCAGGATGCTCGGTGAGACCACCCACCAGGTAGGACACGCCCCGCAGCGTGATGGCAGCACCGAGGATGACCAACAACGGCCCGTCGCTCAGGCACCAGTCCCTCAGCCGCCGGGCGGCTGGTTTCATCCCGGCCGGTAAGTGTTCTATCGGCATACTCACGCCCCATTCCACGGCACAGTCTGCTCAGGGCGGCGACCTCCACGATGTGGCCCGCCCGGTACACCATCACATGCCCGCCCTTAGGACAGTCATGCGCCGGCACACCGAACACCACGGCGTTAGCGCCGGCGGGCTTGACGACCGGGTTCCGGCCGTCGATATCCGCCGATACCTGAACGAACGTGCCGGCGGTGAGTGCCTCACCTGCCTTCACGGTCGGGTTCTGGGCGGGGGTGTAGTGAACAACAGTGTTAGCCACGTGAACTTTCTCCTTCTTGCGTTACTCGTGGTTCCTGCGTGGGTTTAGGCGAACGGTCCGTTTACTGGCCAGTCTTCAGGGAAGGAATCATCCTTATCCTCCGGGCCGTCAGACGCCCCGGAATGCAGGGACTCCAATGGCACCTCCGACGGGGGGCCGTGCCGCTTCGCCTGCGCCTGCTGTAACGCCGCGATTTTCTCGGCATTCGCCTCAAACTTCTCGGGATCATCCCCGAGCAGGTCAAGGTTGTCCTCGGCGATACCGAATCGGGACACGACCAGCAAGCGCTGCTTGTCCGCTTCCAGGGCCTTAATCCGGGCCTCTGAGGCGGCAAGCTTTTCTACCGTCTTTTCCAGGTCTGTCTTCTCATCCTCCCTGGCCTGGCGGTACTTCTCAGCATCGCCGCGTAGCTCGTTGCGTTCGGTGCGGTACTTCGCCGCTTCCTTACGCACCTTCGCCAGCTCTGCCTTGTAGTCCTCCAGGGTTAACTCACCACCCTTAGCCTCAGCCGCCGCATCGGCGGCGGTTTCCGGCTCCTCGGCCGGGGTGGGGGTGGCGGTGGTTTCATCCGACATGCTTGCCTCCTGGGCATACTTGACTTGGATATGACGAAACCCCACCACCCACCAGGGGCAATGGGGTCAGCTTCCCGCCCGGGAATCGAACCCAGGACACACACCACGCGGGAACAAGAAAACAGCCACCGGCTGGTGCCCGATGGCTGCTAGAGCAACTGTTTGACTAACCTCACAGTCGAGGCGCTGGTTATCAAGGTCGTCGTGGAGGCTATCCACGACGCGGTGGCAAGGATCCTCAGCTAGTACGCGGGCTCGGGATCAGCCCCGATAGCTTCCCGCACCTCCGGAGAGACATCATTAACGTCAGCACACTGGACTACCAAATCAGGCTCGCCGAATCGTTGGCGCACCAGCTCAATAGCGTCCTGGGGCGGGATGTCCCGCTCAGCACAGTCAACGATGTACTTCTGCACGACACCGCTTGCGTGCCAGTCGTTGACGTCTTCCAAGCGCTTCGACGTCGCTGTCAGAATCTTCTCGCCGTCGAACTTCACAACGGTCACGCCCTTGGGCGCGTGGTACACCCACGCAGTCCCAGGAGCCTTATCCTGGCGCCGAACATTGTAGTGCTTCGAAGGAAGCATTTCCAGGCCCATGGCCTTGTACCGATCATGCATCCTGCCCGATCACCTCCGCGTAGATCACCGTAAGCCCTTTTTCCTTGTCTACCTCATTGATTTTATACCTGATCTGCCGGCCCAAGAGCAGTTCTTCCTTATCAGGTGGCCACTACTCGAGGGTAACCCCAACACTCTCTGCCGGCGGCGGTTTCCGGCTCCTCGGCCGGGGTAGGGATGGCGGTGGTTTCATCGGACAAAACTAGCCTCCTGGGCGTACTTGACTTGGGTATGGCAAAACCCCACCACCCACCAGGGGCAATGGGGTCTCGCAGTGCGCCGACCGGGACTCGAACCCGGCAATGGTTACCTACCTAGGCGACGCCATTCTTCTGCTCATCCAGCATTCGGAGGGCCTCGAGCATCTCAATCACGGGGCCAGAGTCGTAGTTGGATTCAGCCAGCGCAATCATCTCGGGCGTTAGCTTTCCAACCAGATAAGCGTCATCCAGTAAGAACGCAGTTGCATGCTCAGGCTCACCCGCATCGAAATTAGACAGAGCACCCGCAATATCAACCGAAGGGTGCGCCAGCGATTTCATTCTGAGGAATATCTCATCGTCGTCTAACATCTTTGCCCCACTCCTTCCTGTCTTTGTATTCAGGGTAAGCTGTGTTGAACGTAACCACCCTATCCAGCCTCACATTATAATCTACCTGAATGATTAGGCCATCGACTTCACCCCAGACCACGCGCTTCACATTCTTTTTCTGGTAGAAATCCGGCTTCTCCAAGGTGTCTCGCACTGCGTCGACGATCTTCTGGTCCGTCCAGTCCTTCGGGAACTTGGAAGCATTCTTACGCTCGCTGTCCCAACAATGACCATCGGCGAGGCTCTCATCATGCGGCCTGCCCTCGCCGTCCTTAGTGGGTTTGTCACGCCACCCATGCAACACATGGCCCGGCATCCGCGCCTACGGGGGTAACCTCTCCCGACCCCACGGACGTTCAACGCGAAGAGATCGAACGCGCGGCCCAAGCAGTGCTCGGTTCTCGCAGCCAGTAGCCCGGCGCCACGCTCACGGACCTCTACGTCCCGGATAACGCGTGGTTGTATCCGCTGCTCGAGCAAGGGCACGCACTCCTCGATCGGGCTATCGACGCAGCTTGCGGTATTGACTACTCCGGTCCGGACTGCACCGAGCGCGAGCGGCAATCGTGGCCTACCTCTTCGAGCTGTATGCCACTGCTGTGGCCACGCGTACGGTACTGGATCCCGGTGGTCTACAAGTACAGAACAACACCTACGCGTCGCGGTAACCAGCCCGCACATCGTCCAGGATCCGGGGCTCGATGATCGTCGACGGCTCCACCACCTTGGGGACGTTATCTCTCCCAAACACTCCAGCCGCAGCGAGGGTGGCGTCGTCAAGAAAATGCAAACTGCCAGCCCGCTCCGGAACGTCCAGCGGCGTTCCGGCCGGTGCGCAGAGCGTGAAACCCCAATCCCCGAACGTGGGTACGTGCACGTGATAGGGAGTAGTCTGCGCGCAGCCAGCGGCGGCTACGGTGGACACGATCCGGGAGTAGACCTTCGGCGTGGCAAACGGACTGGAGGATTGCACCACCATGCGGCCCTTCGGGGTCAGCTGCTGGCGGGCAAGCGTGTAGAACTCCTGGGAGTACAAGCGGGCGAGCACCGGCGAATCGGGGTCGGGCAGGTCGACAATGACGGCGTCGAAACGGCCCTGCCCCGAATGCCCCGAGTGTTCACGCAGCCAGGTCAGCGCGTCGTCGATGATGACCGTGACCCTGGGGTCCTGCAGTGCACCGGCGTTGTCCTCTCGCAACAGCGTTGATGCCACGTCGATCATGAGAGGATCCAGTTCCACCATGGTGACGTCGATGTCCATGCGTACCAGCTCGCGGGCGGCGAGGCCGTCGCCGCCGCCGATAATGAGCACGGAGGAGGTCTCGGCGGTGATCGCCGGATAGACGAGGGCCTCGGTGTAGCGGTACTCGTCGCGGGTGGAGTATTGCAGGCCACCGTCGAGAAAGAGTCGCCGGTCGTGGCCTCGCTGGGTCACGACGATGGATTGGTAGTCACTTTGCTGGGAGTAGATGATCGGGTCGGCGTAGAGGCGTTGCTGGGCCGCATTCGTCAAACTCGGGCTGACGACGACGAGTCCCGCCAGCACCACCCCAGCGCCTAGCAAGGCCGCCACACAGCCACGTAACCAGCGACGCGGAAGTGAGCCATTAAGCAGAACGAGGGCTGCGAAGAGTGCGGCGGCAATGTTGACGAACCCGGCTGCGAGGGTGCCTCGCACCATGCCGAGGACCGGCAGGAGTAGAAACGGCCAGGCGAGACCGCCGATGAGTGCCCCCAGGTAGTCGGCGAAGTTGAGGGTGGACAGCAGGGAGCCGGTCCCTCGGGCGTCGGTGACACGCCCGGCCTGGATGAGAGTCATGAGCAGCGGAACTTCCGCGCCTACGAGTAGCCCAATCGCGATGGTGAGGCCCACCGTGATGGCGGTGGCGTTGCCGGCGGACACGAACACTTCGTACATCACGAGAGCACTGGTGCCACCGACCAGTCCGAGGGCGGCTTCCACGAGCAGGAAGGTCGACGCCGGGCGGTCGAGGAAAGGTTTAGCGGCCAGGGCACCGAGCCCGAGTGCGGCAACGTACCCTGCGACAATGAGCGAGGTTTCGACGACCGATCCGCCGTTGACGCTTGTAGACAGGGTGAGCAGGGCCAGCTCATAGATCAACCCGCAGGCTGCGCAAATCGCTACCGAGATGAGCAGCAGCCAAGTCCACCGCCGTGGGATGGGAACTAGATCAGACATGCGGCGTTAATGGCGCCCACCACGACGAGGATGACAGCGACGACGCGGGCAGAAAAACGCGGCTTAGGATCCTCTACGATGTTGCGGAAGCGCCCCGGTATGAGCGCTTCGAGGATGACTAAACCGACGGCCTGCAAGACGATGCCGAGCAGCCCGTAGATGAAGAACTCGAGCAATCCCTGCCAGAGGACCAGGTCAACGGAGTGGTAGATCGTCGTGATGAGAACCAGGCCGATGGCAACTTGCTGCCCGGCGGCGATGGTTCCGGCATTGGGGTTATGGTCCAGGAACACGAGTGCGTAGAGCTTGCCTGGAGTTAAAACGTCTAGGAGGGCGAACCCGAGCAGGAGCAGTACGGCTGCGAGGCCGAAATAAGCCAGGGTTGAGGTTATTTCGAATAGCACGGTGGACATCATGGGCAGCGAACCCTTCTTCTCATCGTCTCATTGGTGTTGGATTATTTCACGCCGGAGGAGGAACTCCCCGAGCCAACGCCGGAACCTCCACTGCCGCTCGACGCGCCGGAACTGCCGCCTGATGATCCGGATGGGGCTGGTGGCGCGAAGCCCGGGCCTAGGAAGATGAAGCCACCGTTGTGGTAGCGGCCAAGGTCCTCCACCCGAATCTGACAGTCGCTGGCGGTGCCGCTAATGGACACGATCCGATCCTTGGCGCGCAAGTACACGGTGCCGGTGGCGTCGTCGGTGGAACGCGCGCGCACGGTGAACTTCTTCTCCAGGTCGTCGGCGACCTTGCTGGGGGTGTCGTGGCAGCGGTAGGTGTTGGCCGCGATCCGCTCGTAGTTCGACGAGACAGCGGCCTCCGCTCGGGGCTTCGTTCCGGCAGCGAGGCCGAAGATGATGAGCAGCACGCCCATTATCAGACAGATAATGGCGGCAATGTTATAGCTCCTGGGGTTCACCGGTCCTCGTCTCCCGCTTGGCCACCCGATTCGGGCTCAAATGCGTGCTTGAACAGCTGGTTGGAATGAGTCTCCACTGCCACGCGCTGCGCTGGGTACAGGTGCCAGGTTTCCCAGGACCACCCGTAAATGGACGCCGCGGCACGTAGCGCTGTGAGGTGGCCGGGGCCGTCACCGGGGAACTCGACCACGACGCTGAACCCGTCGTCCTCCCAGGCCGATAGTCTGGAGACCAGCTCGGCAAAGGCTTCCTCGTTAAATAGCTTCACCGCGGATGTGAAGTCGTACATGTACCCAATGGCACCCTCCGGAAGATCTATCGCCTTTGGCCGCGGGCGGCCGGACACCTCCTCGGTCATGGTCACTTCGGGACCGGAGACGGTGGCGATATGAGAGGCTCCGATAACTGCCAGGCGCAAGAAGTTGCCTGGGAAATCGGGGTGTTCTATCTCGACGCTCGCCAACGCTTCGACGTCGGCCGGCTCGTGAGAAAGCTTCAGCTGTTCGGGGCGGGTATCGACGGGGGTGATGTCGAGGCGCTGGATCACGACTATTCGGCCCCCGGCTTCGCGTAGACGGTGAGCTCGCCGGGCAGGATCCGTCGACCGGTGGAGACCTCCCACGCCGCCGACGTGTCGTCGTCACGCTCGCCGAAGGACTCCAGGCCGAGGAAATTCTCGCCGCTGGCGTCCTCGAAATCAATGAAACGAACGACGCCGCTCTCGGCGATCCCTTCGGTGGTTTGGCGGGTGTACTGCGCGTGGCCGCGTTCTTCTTCGTGGTAGGTGACGCCGTCAACCTCGACGGTCGCGGCCGGGGTCACTCGCAGTGCCTTGCGCGTGGTCCACCACACGAGGGTGAACTCGCCTTCGTCGACCTCTGTGGACAGCCAGCTGGCACCGTTGCCACCGTCAAGGCGATGCTCATACCAGCGGTACGGACCCTGGGAGTAGCTCAGCGTTTCGCGAACGATGTAGTCCGTGGCCCCGTAGCTCACGATGGAACCGGGGCCGAAGCGGGCGGGGCTGAAGGCGGCTGCACCATCAACTTCATCGAAGTCATCGCCGAAGCGCTGCGGCGTCGCCGCCGGCGATGGCTGGCGATCCTTGGAGGTGTTAGCCAGGTAAAACAGCGCGACGGCCACCAAAACGAGGGCTATTCCAATAATGACTGTCAAGGTTGACACGGGGATTCCTTAGAGTGCGTCGGTATCGGGTGAGCTCCTTCTTTCCCCGCACGATACCACCGAGCGCACTCTCGCTGCGGCAGCTAGCTCAAGCGGCTAAAGAAGCTGTTTCACCAGGGCGACGAGCGCCACGACGACGATGAGCACCCTGAACACGCCAGCGGGCAAGCGCTTGGCCACGAAGGCCCCCGCGTAACCGCCGATCAGCCCGCCGACAGCGATGATGGCCGTCGCCGCCCAGCGGACGTCGGCGTCGAAGCAGAAGTGGGCGATGAGGTAGACGAGTGTCGCGGTGAGGTTGACGAACATGGCCAGAAATACCTTGACCGGGTTGACATCCTTGTAAGACCGGTTGGTGCCTACCCCCATGATCGCCATGTACAGGATGCCCTGGGCGGCGGTGAAGTAGCCTCCGTAGACCGCCGCCGCGGACATGGCAACGACGAGTGGGGGCTTGCGGTAGGCCGGCCCGACTATGCCGGACGCCTCCGTGGCGTGCTTCGCGGCCAGCCAACGCGATAGGCGGGGCTGGCCCAGGACCAGAACGAGCGCGACGACGATCAGCACCGGGATGACGACATCGAGCGTCGACGACGGAGACACGAGCAGCAGCAGCGACCCTGCCGCGGAGGCGAGGACGGTGGTGGTCACCAGCGGGCCGAGATAGGGCAGCTCTTTGGCGACTTCGGTGCGAAAGCCCACTGCTGAACCGATGGAGGCGAAAGTCATACCGATGGTGTTGGTACGCACAGCCGTACCCGGTGGGACGCCCAAGGCCAGCAGGACAGGCAGGGTCAGCAACGAGCCTGACCCCACCGCAGCGTTAATCATTCCGGCCAGGATTCCCATGAGGAACAGCACGCCCGAGCTGAGTAGGTCCATGATTAGCGCACGCCGTCGGCTAGTGCGAGCAGGTCTTGCGCCGCCCGGTCGGACAGCACCAGGTCGGTGGCCACCCCGGCGCGCAGGGCGGCGAGCGTCGCCGATGCCTTGGACGGGTCGGATACCACGCAGATCCGTCGCGGGATGCGGCGCAGCTCTTCGGGGGTGGGCCCGGAGGCGCGACGGTTGATGTCGAGGCCGTCCCACGTGCCGTCGGCGCGGAGCATGACGGTACACACGTCTCCGACCACGCCGTCGTTTTTCAACTGGGCGAGCTCGGTGTCCGTGAAGTATCCGGAAGTGTAGACGTGGGAACGCACTGCAGAATTGAGCGAGCCGACCCCGAAGACGGCAATGTCGCAGCCGAGCTGGCGTTCGCGCACCCGGGAGACGGAGCTTTCGCGCCACATGGCCTCGCGGGTTTCTGGGTAATCGAAGAACGCCGGTACCGGGAAATGGATGGCGCTACACCCGAAAACCTCCACGAAATCCGCCATGATGGCGCCGGCGTAGGGCACCCCGAAGCTGCGCGGGTTCGCGGCACCGTTGAGCTGCACCACCGACGCCCGGGCGACGGGTTTACGCACCAGTTGCGTGCCGACCGCTGAGAGGGTGTTTCCCCAGGCCACGCCGATAGCAGCGTCGTCATGCATCGCCTCAGAGACCACCACCCCGGCGACACGGGCGACGGAGTGCATGGCCCGAAGGGAATTCGCCGACGAGGGCACGCTGACAATGTGCGGGGTGACGTTGAAGTACTCGGCGATGCTTCGCGACGCCGCGGTGGTCGTGCTTTTGGGCTTGGAGAGCACGATCTGCACGTACCCCTGCTCCCGGGCCTCCCGGATCAACCGGGAGACAGTGGACCGGGAGACGTTGAGCCGTTGGGCAATGGAGTTCATGGTCTCCTCGCCCACGTAGTACATCACCGCGGCCTGGTATGCCATTTCTTCCCGCCGCATGGGAACCGAGCTCTCCCTTCGTGCTGCCGTTGCACATCCGCCCATATAGTACGACACACATGTGCACCTTTGACCAAGGCGGCCATCGATGCGTCCGTCGGCGCGCGGCACGCGACGCGAGGCCATAGTCTGAGTTCAACGCTAGACACAACTGTTTCGACACGAAGAACGGGAGCTCCCCTATGGTGCACTTTGAGTGCGACGTTGTCGTGATCGGTGGCGGTTCCACCGGTGCTGGGTGCGTGCGAGACGTGGCAATGCGCGGCTTGCGCGCCATTCTCGTCGAGCGCGCGGACCTTGCCCAGGGAACCAGCGGACGGTTCCACGGTCTGCTGCACTCCGGCGGCCGGTACGTGGTGTCCGATCCCCAATCAGCGACCGAATGCGCGGAAGAAAACGAGATCCTGCGCCGTATCCACCCCGACGCCGTGGAAGATACCGGCGGTTTGTTTGTTGTCACCCCGGAGGACGACGACGCCTACGGGGATCAATTCCTCGCTGGCTGCCACGCCACCGGTGTTCCTGTCGAGGAAATCAGCCCGGCAGAGGCGCTGCGACGCGAGCCTCGTCTTAACCCTGGCCTCACCCGGGCTTTCGCGGTCCGCGACGGCAGCGTCGACGGCTGGGCGATGGTCCGCGGATGCGTGCGCTCAGCCGAACAGTACGGCGCCACCACCTTGACCTACCACCGCGCTGAGGAGATCCTGCGCGAGGGCGACCACGTCACGGGGGTACGGTGCACAAACGAGAAAACAGGCGAGGAGGTGCTCATCAGCTGCCGCGGGGTCATTAACGCCGGCGGGCCGTGGGCCGGCACCATCGCCGACTCCGCCGGATGCCCCGGCCTGGAGGTGGTCTCCGGCCGCGGGATCATGGTGGCGATGAACCACCGGCTCGTCAACACCGTCATCAACCGCTGCATCTACCCTTCCGACGGCGACATCCTCGTTCCCGCCCACACGGTGTCCATCATCGGGACGACGGACCAGGAGGCCGACGACCCCGACTATCTGGAGATCCCGAGCAAGGAAATCCAGCAGATGCTCGACGCCGGTGAGATCCTCGTCCCCGGTTTCCGGCAGTCCCGCGCGGTGCACGCCTGGGCCGGCGCCCGCCCGCTGGTGAAGGACTCCCGAGTCGACGCCCACGACACCCGGCACATGTCCCGCGGAATGCTCATCGTGGACCACTCCCGGCGCGACGGACTCCGCGGCTTCTTCTCCATCATCGGCGGCAAGCTCACCACCTACCGGCTCATGGCGGAGAAGGTGGTGGACCAGCTGTGCGAGCAGATGGGGCACGACGCCCCGTGTCGCACCGCCACCGAGGCCGTGCCCACTGCCCACAGCGAGGAATTACACAAGATCACCGATCGCCTCGCCGACCGGGAGGACGACCGCCTCGCCGAGCAGACCCTGTGCGAGTGTGAGCTCGTCACTCGACCCATGATCGAAAAAGCCCTGGCCATGCAGCCTCACGCGAACCTGGACGACATCCGCCGCGAGGTCCGCCTAGGCATGGGCCCGTGTCAAGGCACGTTCTGCGGGGCGCGCGCGGCCGGCGTCGTCCACGAACAGCAGCCCGACGCCGACCGCACCACCACGCTGCTGCGGCTGTTCTTCAAAAACCGCGGTCAGGGCCTGGCGCCGCTGCTGACCGGCCAGCAGCTGCACGAGGCTGCGTTGAACCGATGGGTGATCTCTGGGTTGCTCGACGTCGATCATCTGCCCGCTTCCTCCGACGCCGCCAAACGCGCCACCGGAGATCTGT
Source organism: Corynebacterium uterequi (assembly GCF_001021065.1). Classification (NCBI taxonomy): domain Bacteria; kingdom Bacillati; phylum Actinomycetota; class Actinomycetes; order Mycobacteriales; family Corynebacteriaceae; genus Corynebacterium; species Corynebacterium uterequi. Next base: position 1,819,906 of record NZ_CP011546.1, read on the forward strand.
ACTACTTGCACAAGGAAGGTTCTCAGGCATGAGCCGCATCATCGTCATCGGCGCCGGTCTCGCCGGCCTCTCCGCCGCGCTCATGGCCGCCGAGCGCGGCCACCGCGTAGACGTCATCGCCAAAGGCTACGGCGGTACTTTGCTGTCCCACGGCAGCCTCGACGTGTACGGGTGGCGCGCCGACGGCACCCTGGTGACCGATCCCTTCGCCGAGGTCGACGCAGCCGAGCCGACCCACCCCTACGCAGCGATCGGCTCCGCCAACGTTCGGGCCGGGCTGTCGTGGCTGGCTGAGGGCCCGGCCCGGCCGTTGGGCTTCGACTTCGCCGACGCCAACCGGCTCGTGCCCACCTCCGTCGGCGCCGCCCGCCCCACGTACGGCGTTCCGGCGAGCCTGCGCAGCTCGGTCCTCGTCGACGGGGCCAGCTACGTCGTCGTTGGCCTTTCTGTCTTTAAGGACCTGCCAGCGTCCCTCGTGGCCGATAACCTCGCGCGCAGCCCGCACGTGTCCGTCACCGTTCGCTCCGAGGTGATAGACGTAGCCGCCCGCGGCGGCGAACGTGACGCGACCGCCACCACCTTGGCCCGGATGTGGGACGATCACGCCGAAGAGCTCGTCACCGCCCTGTCGAGTGTCGGCCGCGGCGAGGAGATCCTGCTTGTTCCCGCCGCCCTCGGCCTTGACCCGGCCACCGCGCCGGCGATCGCCAGGCGGGTGGGTCGCGGCGTCGGCGAAGTACTCGTTCCGCCGCCGGCTATCGGCGGCCGGCGGCTGCATGACCTCTTGGTCAATGCCTGCCGAGCCGCCCGGGTGGACATTCACCTCAATGCTCGGGCGGTCGGTGCCGTCGTCGACGGCGACGCCATCACTGCGGTGCGTGTGCAGCGCGCCGGGCGTGTGACAGCGTCGCGGGTGGACGCCGTCATCCACGCTCCTGGCGGCTTCGAGTCTGGTGGGCTGGCTCGCGATTCCTACGGCGTCATCACGGAACCAGTCTTCCACCTGCCCATCGCGATTCCTGGCGGGAAGGATCCGGCGGAGTTGTCGTCGTTGGAGGAGATCCTGCGCTGTGGCGTGCGCGTCGACGAGCGGATGCGCCCCGTCGGCGCGGACGGCGCGCATGTCTACCGGAATCTTCACGCCGCCGGCGATGTTCTCGGCGGCGCCCTGCCCTTCAGCGAACTCAGTGGCGAGGGAATCTGCCTGGGTGCTGCCTGGGCGGCCGTCACTGCCATCAGCGAGAACGAGGAGCTCACTCATGAATAACGTCTCCGCCATCGAACATGCCCAGGCCTCGCTCACCCGAGCCTCACTCGATGCCTGCGTTAAGTGCACCATCTGCGAGACCCAGTGCCCCGTGGCCAAGGTCACGGAGTTGTTCCCCGGACCGAAGTACGTGGGCCCCCAGGCGGAGCGGTTCCGCAACGGCGAGAGCGTCGACCACTCGCTCGACTACTGCTCCGGGTGCGCGATCTGCACCACCGTATGCCCCCAGGGGGTCAAGATCGCCGAGATCAACGGACAGGCGCGCGCGGTCATGAAGCAGGACCACATGCCGCTGCGGGATCGGCTCATCACCCAAACTGAGCTAGAAGGCCGCCTGCTCACCCCCTTCGCCCCGATCGCCAACGCGGCGCTGAAGCAGATGCCGGTGCGCAAGCTTGTTGAGGTCGTCGTCGGTGTTCATGCCGAGGCGCCGATCCCCGTTGCCCAGCCGCGGACCTTCATGAGCTGGTTCAAGGAACACCGCAAGTCCGTCACCGGGCCCTTCCCCCGCGGCCCGGTGATCTTCTTCCACGGCTGCGCCGGCGGATACTTCGAGGTACAAACCTCCAAGGCGACCGTCGAGGTGCTGGAGCACCTAGGCTACGAAGTGCTTGTTCCCAAGCAGGGCTGCTGCGGCCTGGCCTCGCAGTCCAACGGCATGTTCGACGACGCAACGAAGAAGGTTCTCAAGCTCGCCGGACAGCTGCGCACCGCCCCGCGGCATCTGCCCATCATCTCCTCGTCGGGGTCGTGCGGCGGAATGCTGCGCCACGAGGCGCAGGAGATCATGGGCGTTGACGACCCGTCGCTCGACGACGTGGCCGGGCGCACGGAAGACATCAACGAGTTTCTGCTCCGGCTTATCGACGACGGCGAGTTCCCCGTCGACGAGCTGCAGCGCCTCGACGTCACCATCCCCTATCACCAGCCATGCCAGGTCAAGAGCCAGGGCCTGGGCAAGCCGGCCATTCGGGTGATGGAGACGATTCCCGGGGTGACCGTGGTGGAGTCTGGCGAGGCCTGCTGCGGCATTGCCGGAACCTATGGTTTGAAGAAGGAGAAGTACGACATCGCCCAGAAGGTGGGGGCGCAGCTCTTCCGTAAGGTCCAGGACGTCAACCCCGAGTTGGCTGCCTGTGACACGGAGACGTGCCGCTGGCAGATCCGCAAGGGCACCGGCGCTGAGGTGGTCCATCCCATCGAGATCATCCACCGCGCCCTCGGACTCTCCTAAGCGCTACCCCCGCTCGCTACCCCTTCTGGCGGCGACGAAGCAGGCGGCGGCGACGGCGTAACGGCGCCGTACCGCCGTCAACCTCGCCGTGCCGCCATGCCCGACCTTCCCAGCAAGGTCGGGCCTTTTCTTATCCAGGTGATGAACATGTGTGCAGCCGCCCACCTCGGCCGATGCACCGTATCTCATAGTGAAGCCCGGACGCGGCAAACAAACATTTCTGCCAACGTGGATGTGGCAAAGTTAGGCATCGACCAGGAAGTCACACCCCACGTCCTACCCCCAATTTTTTCAGAAAGGCTGATTATATGAGCCTCATGCATGTGTTCCTTGCCGAACTGGTGGGAACCACCTTCCTGTTGCTCCTCGGCGTCGGCGTCGTGGCCACCAACCTCCTCAACAAGTCCAAGGGCCAGGGCGGCGGCTGGCTGCTCATCAACTTCGGTTGGGGTCTCGCTGTGTTCATCGGCGTGTACATCGCCTGGCAGTCCGGCGGACACCTCAATCCGGCCGTCACCCTCGGCGTCCTGGCCTCCGGCGCGGAGGAATTCGTCCCCGGCGTAGCGGTCAACCTCGCCAGCGTCCTCACCTACCTCAGCGCCCAGTTCCTCGGCGCCTTCCTCGGCGCAGTGCTGGCGTGGGCCGCTTACAAGCAGCACTACGACGAGCACCCCGACCAGGGCGAAATCCTCGGCACCTTCGCCACCGGTCCCGCTATCCGCAACGGACTGGCCAACACCATCACCGAGATCATCGGCACCTTCGTCCTCGTCGCGTGGGTGCTGGTCTCCGGGCACACCGAGTCGGCCGTCGGCCCGCTGGCCGTTGCCCTCGTCGTCGTCTCCATCGGCGCCTCCCTCGGCGGCCCCACCGGCTACGCCATCAACCCGGCCCGTGACCTTGGCCCCCGCATCGCTCACGCCGTGCTGCCCATCAAGGGCAAGGGCGGCTCCGACTGGGGCTACGCCTGGGTCCCCATCGTCGGACCGATCATCGGCGGCGTCCTCGCCGGGCTCGTCTTCGGCGAGAACATGCTGGGCCTGGTCGCCGGGTAGCCCCGCCGGATAGCCTCATCGATAACCCCCTCTTTCGCGTAAGACCACAAGATTCCAAGGAGTCACCATGACCGAGAAGAAGTTCGTCCTCGCCATCGACCAGGGCACCACCTCGTCGCGCGCCATCGTCTTCGACAAGACCGGCACCATCCAGGGCATCGGACAGAAGGAGTTCACCCAGATCTTCCCCAAGGCGGGCTGGGTGGAGCATGATCCGAAGGAGATCTGGTCCTCCGTCCGCGACGTCGTCGGCCTGGCCTTAAGCGACGCCGAAATCAACCGCCACGCCCTCGCCGCGGTGGGCATCACCAACCAGCGTGAAACCACCATTGTGTGGGACAAGAACACCGGCGAGCCCGTGTACAACGCCATCGTGTGGCAGGATTCCCGCACCGCCGGCTTCATCCGGGAGCTTGCCGAGGACGGCGGCGTGGACCGCTTCCAGAAGGACACCGGCCTGCGGCTGTCTCCCTACTTCTCCGGTTCGAAGATCCGGTGGATCCTCGACAACGTAGAGGGCGCCCGGGAGCGCGCCGAGGCCGGCGACCTGATCTTCGGCACCCCGGACACGTGGGTGCTGTGGAATCTCACCGGCGGAGTCAACGGCGGCGTCCACGTCACCGACGTCACCAACGCGTCGCGCACCCTGCTCATGGACATCAACACCTGCCAGTGGCGCGAGGACATCTGCGAGATCTTCGGCGTGCCCATGTCCATGCTTCCGGAGATCAAATCCTCCTCCGAAATCTACGGCTACGGCCGCAAGAACGGGCTGCTGGTGGACACCCCGATCTCCGGTATCCTCGGCGACCAGCAGGCCGCCACCTTCGCCCAGGCCTGCTTCGAGAAGGGCATGGCCAAGAACACCTACGGCACCGGCTGTTTCATGCTTATGAACACCGGCGAGACCCCCATGTTCAGCGACAACGGGCTCATCACCACGGTCGCGTACAAGCTCGGCGACGGCAAGCCCACCTACGCCCTGGAGGGATCCATCGCCGTGACCGGCTCCCTCATCCAGTGGCTGCGCGACAACCTCGGCATCATCAAGACCTCCGCCGAGGTGGAGAAGCTGGCTGAAACCGTCGACGACAACGGCGGCGTCTACTTCGTTCCCGCCTTCTCAGGGCTGTTCGCCCCGCACTGGCGCGACGACGCCCGCGGCGCCATCGTCGGCCTGACCCGCTTCAACAATGCCGGCCACATCGCCCGCGCCGCCTTGGAGGCCACCGCCTTCCAGACCGCGGAAGTCCTTGACGCGATGAACGCGGACTCCGGCGTGGAGCTTAAAGAACTGCGCGTCGACGGCGGCATGACCGCCAACGCCCAGCTCATGCAGTTCCAGGCCAACGTGCTTGGCGTCGACGCCGTCAAGCCTCAGGTCGCGGAAACCACCGCCCTGGGTGCGGCCTACGCTGCCGGCCTCGCCGTCGGCTACTGGGACAGCCTCGACGACATCGTCGCCAACTGGCAGGAGTCCGAGCGCTTCTCCCCGAACATCGACGTCAACAAGCGCGAGCGCCGCATGCGCCTGTGGAAGAAGGCCGTCACCCGGACCCTTGACTGGGTGGATGAGGACACCGAGGTCGAAGAGCCCACCACCACCGAGGAATAGGCGTTCCGTAGCGGTGCCGGTGTTGCCGGTCCGGCGTTGGTGAGGCGCCGGTACTGCCCGGGCGGGCTGGGGCTCTAGCGCCACGGCACTACGCGCTGCGACGGTCCAGGCATAACGACGGCCATACGTTGCCGAGGAGACGGCTCCCGTACACGCCATCTTCGGCAACGTCATCGTCCACGGCCTCCGAGTCCATTCAACTGGCCCGAGGGCACACGAGGTTGGAGCCGGTCCAGGCATCCCTCAAAGTCGCCGCAACCCTCCTCGTATCCCTGACTGCCGCGAGGCTGGCCGGGTTGAAGGAACCCCCGGGATGGTGCTCCTTCTCCAGCCACGGGTTGATGACCCGCATCCGTTGGCCGCCCCAATCCTGACACATCACTGCGAGCAGGTCCTGACAGGTCTCCCAGCTGAGCGGTCGTTTACCTGTTTGCAGGCCTGCTATGTTGGCCCCGGGGAGTGGACGTCCCATACCTCGTCTTCCTTTGTTAGCTCCTCTGTGGTGAACTCGAGCAGTGCCGGGTCGAAGGGTCGCACTGTTGTCCCCCTATGCGGCCAGGGGGATTTCGGGTCGTTACGCCGATCATTGTGTGGTTCCCCTCAGCATTGCAACGAAGATTCATTTCAGCACAATCAACATTGCGACTCACGGAACCCCAGTCGGCAGAACGCCTGTCGAGCGAGTTTGAACACAGCCCCCTAGGGCAACCTCGATTCCCGGATATACGCTCCTACCTGCGTCAATGGTCGCCATTAATGCGAGCAAGTCTTCTGAGAGATCCCCTCACTCCGGCCCCAGTCAGCATGCAGTCAAAGTTGATTGCAACGCAACGAAGATAGAATGCAAGTGCAATGCATCTGCAATATACTTTCGGGCGTGGGAACCATCAACATAGCTGAGCTCGTCAACACGCTTCGCGACCATGGGACGGACACCTGAGATATCGAGGCCAAGGCCGCCCGCCACAAGCTCAGAAAGAAGAGCCAGTTTACTGCTATGATTGTCCCATCTTAATTCCCGAAGGCTCCAACAACGATGAGACCTCGGGACGGGGTCCCCCTGGCGGCCATCGGGGGTTCATTCTTTCGAGAAGTGTAAGAGTTGATTCGAAAGGAACTGCGGTGGCCGCCCTCATAAGATCGTCGGGGCGACTACCGGCAGCTATAGACACGCAACGCCCATGGGCCCAGTCATACGGAAAAATTATATCCGCCAGGAAGAAGATTGCCTCAATCCCGTTCAGCCCAATCCAAGAGAGAACCGTTTACTCCGACAAAGAGGTAAGCAATAATAGGGAATAGCAAAGTTGGCACCGATAAAACTCCCTGCCACCACCCCACCGTTGCTGGAATATAGGTGAGAAATAGTGGCACAAAGGATCGACCAAGGAACATTCTAGATTTCATGACATTATATCGGGGGGCAAAATATAGTAAAGTTCCAAACAGTATCAGCACTGAGGTCAGCCCCAAACCATAGTTTAACCAATTACTTGCATTCACTAAACAATCATATACCGCTCCTGAAGATGGGACCGACAACGTCAGAAGCCAAAAAAGGTTCAGAAGTTTCTCTCTCTTTTGGACAATCCGTGTTTCCCCAGGGCAAGCTTGACAGTTCCGCGACATCACACACATCCCTCAACGTAGTGTTCGGGGGTCACCCCAACGGAGGGAGGTGTAACCGAACACGTAAAACCAACCTGTGCCGACATAACCTTTCATAGGTAATCTCCGACTCCTTCGTCAATCTGGTTCAGGGCCAACGTTTTCTGGCGATGAACGTTTCCATATCGCCAATCCCAAGGACTCGTCTACGGACTCCTGAAATCTGTGCGTGTGTTGGGCACGAGTCCTGAGCAGTGACGCGCTCCGACTCGTAGCCTAAGTGGCGCAATTCTCCCAGCTCGCCCTCGAGGGGAAAATTTTGGTCACCCACAGCGGGATCGATCATCCCAGAACACTGCGTATACTTGGGGTGGAAGTTTGCCGCCAGGTGCGCTCCAGCTGTTCCTAAGTGCACGCCCTAGTTCCTTCTCCTAGACTGCACGGTCTTTGGTTCCATGCTAACGAGCCTGGGGAGGCGTGCCTAGATTTGAAATGAGAGATGACCCTCTAGGCTCAAGATTTTTGCAAATTATTGACTTCTCCGGATTATTACGGTAGGGTATTGCCTTTCACCTCTGCTTTTAGGTGAAACTCCCCCCCTTGGGGTTAGCGCCGTACCCTTTCTCCGGTCATCGGCTTCCGCTGCTTCTCGCTATCCGCACGACGCTGTCGATTTCAACGACGGCAGAGAGCCCTTGGTGCTTCCACAGTGCTCTCCCTCCCGCCGCAACCGCGGCGGGATAGAGGCGTCCGCGCCCACTGTCCTCACCGCTTCTTTGCTGGATAGTTCGGTGCTGCTCGGGCGTTGGGGTGTCACTCGCTACCGTCGCATTGGCAGGCTAGAGCCACGATTCTTCGGCTACCAAGCCTGAGCACCCTCGAGGCTTCGCCACTGCGCGGGCCTGAACCTATTGGCCAGCGCTCTCGAGGCATCGCAACCTGCGAGCTTGTGCGCCTTAAGGACACGTCGGGCACGGTAAAGACCCTGCTGGCCGCCGTGGCTTCCGGTACTTTTTAACAAAGTAGTCCCCGCCCGCCAAAGGACCCCGCGCCCATGACCACACCGCACCGCACCAACTTTGCCTTCGTCGGCCTCGCCTTCCCCCGGCTGCTGGCGGACTGCCGCAACCTCGAAGCAGCTGCGCTGACGAACCCGCGGGCGTCGGCCATGCAGGCGCGGTTCGTGGCCGATCAGGTGGTCCGGCACGTCTGCGCCTTCCTCACCGTCCCTGCGTCGGCCGAGGCCTCGTTTGCCGATCTCGCCAAGGATCCGCGGTTCCGCCGCTTCGCGCCCGACGCCATCAACACCAAGATTGCTGCGGTGCGCCGCTTCGGCAATAGCGCCGCCCACGGCGCTGGCTTCATTGACCCGACGCGGATGGCGCGCGTGGTCCAGCATCTCTACGACATCCTCGTCTGGGCGGCGGCGAATACCTCCGGGCTGGGTCAGGCTGCGCTGCCCACCACGGGTTTTGACCCCAGCATCCTCACCCAGGCCCCTAAGCAGGCACAACTCAACGACCGTCAACTCAGCGCGTTGGAAAGGCAGCTATCCCAGCGCACACAGGAGACTCTCCAGCTCACCGAGCAGCGCGAGCAGGCCCTACGCCGCGCCGAGCAGGCCTTGGAGGAGGCTCAGCGCTTCAAGAAAAAAGCCGCCGCTGACGCCTTGGCCAAAGAAGAGTTGGAACGGGAGTTCGCGCAGCTCAAAGCGCAGCTTGAAGAACAGACCCGCCGGGACCTCGTGGCTGCCCAAAAGGATGCGGGCCAGGTGGACACCTCCTCGATGTACACCATCAGCGAGGCCGATACGCGGCGCGACGTCATCGACCCGATGCTGGCCACAGCCGGGTTCAGTCGGGATAGAGGAAACCTCCTGGAGGAGTATCGCCTGCCCAGCGGCGCGAGGATTGACTACGCGCTCATGGGCAGCGACGGGCGCGTCCTGGCCATCGTGGAGGGGAAGAAGTCCGGGGCTGCGCCGTCGGCGGGCCGTGAGCAGGCCCGCCAGTATGCGGATGAGGTAGAGCGGGCCACGGGCCATCGGCCGGTCATCTTTTACACCACCGGCTACCTCGTTTACCTGTGGGATGATGCCCTGGGCTATCCGCCACGGGAAGTAGAAGGCTACGCCACCGCCGACGAGCTGCATCAGATCATCAGCAAACGCACGCAGCGTAGGCCGCTAGCCACCACAGCGCACGACACGGCAATCGCCGGGAGGCCATATCAGGAGGAGATGATCCGGGCAGTCACCGAGCGCTTCGAGGCCGGCCACCGCCGCGCCTTGGTGGTCATGGCGACCGGCACCGGCAAGACCCGGGTATCCCTGGCGCTGATCAAACTGCTTCAACGGGCCGGCTGGGTGAAAAACGTGCTCTTCCTCGCGGACCGGGTCTCTCTGGTCAACCAGGCCGCACGCGCCTTTTCCGCCCTGTACCCGGAAGCCGGCGTGGTTAACCTCCTGGAATCCAACCCCGGTCCGGGCAGCATCTACGTGTCTACCTACCCCACGATGATGGGGCTCTTAGGCACCGGTTTCAGCCCTTATTACTTTGATCTCATTGTCCTTGACGAGGCCCACCGCAGCATCTACAACCGCTACCAGCGCATCATCGACTACTTTGATGCCTTCCTTCTGGGGCTCACCGCCACCCCGCGCGACGAGGTGGACCACAACACCTACGGCCTGTTTCACCTCCGCGACGGCCAGCCGACCGGTGACTATAGCCTGAGCCGGGCCATCGATGAGGCCTACCTAGTGCCTTTCAAGGCCTTCGCCGCGACGTCCGTCGTCCTTCACTCCGGCATCGCCTACTCCGAACTCAGCGACGAGGAAAAGATCGCCTGGGATAACCAAGAGTGGGGAGTCGATGAGGACGGCACGCCACTGGCCGCCCCGGAGCGAGCACACGCCGCGGAGATCAACGCCACGCTGCTCAATACCACGACGATTGACCTGGTCCTCACCCAAGTCCTCGAGCACGCCATCAAGGTCAATGGGGCGGACCGGATGGGCAAGACCATCATCTTCGCCCGCAGCCAGCAGCACGCCGACGCCATCTACCGCCGCCTACGGATCATCAATCCGCAGGTCAGCGCGGAAGTCATCACGTATCAGTCCTCCCGTTCCCAGGCGCTCATTGACAGCTTCTCCGCTACTACGGCCGACTCCGTCGACGTCGCCATCAGCGTGGACATGCTCGACACGGGCATCGACGTCCCCGAGGTCGTCAACCTCGTGTTCTTCAAACCCGTGCACTCGCAGACGAAATTCTGGCAGATGATCGGCCGCGGCACCCGCCTGTGCCCGGATCTCTTCGGCCCCGGCCTGGACAAGAAGGAGTTCTTCGTCTTCGACTACTGCGATAACCTCCGCCGCTTCAGCAGTGAGGTGGAACCGGGTCGTACCGATGGCTCCGCCCAGCGCTCCTTGAGCGAGCGGCTCTTCATCGCCCGCATTCAGCTCCTCGACGCGCTGCGCAGCGTCAATGAGCAACATGACGGCCTCACCGCCGACCTCACCGAGCTGTTGCGCACGCAGGTTGCCAGCGTCCCTATAGATTCCCCGCTTATCGCGCCCGCCACGCGACCCATCGTGGAGAAGTTCCGCCGGGCCCTAACGTGGGAAGCGCTCGACGCCGCCCTGCTCGCCGAAGCCGAAGAGCACCTGGCGTCGCTGCCTTTCGCCTCCTCAGGTGAGGAAGAATATGCCAAGCGCTTCGACCTGCTCATCGTGGGCATGCAAGTGCGTCTCGCCAATGATGAACCTATCGGTGACGCGGCAGAGGAGAAGGTCAGACGGCTGGCGCGCAACCTGCTGACGAAGACGACGGTCCCCGCCATCGCCGAACGCGCTGACATGCTCGAGGAGGCCGCCCGCGAGTCATGGTGGGAGTCGGTGAGCGTCGACGAACTCGAGGCGCTACGACGCGGTGTGCGTCACCTCATCCGATACGTCGACCGGGGTCACCGCAATGTGGTTACCGTCGACGTCGCCGATGAGCTGGGCGCGCTGGAGCATAGTGTGCTCGACGCCCTCCATGCCGCCGGCACCGTGGTGGAAAGCTCCCTGGAAGAAAAACTACGCGAGTTCCTCAAAGGCCACGGTGACGCGCTGGTGCTGCAGAAGATTCGCCGGGCGATCCCGTTGACCACGGTGGACGTCGAGCACCTCGAAGAGCTGGTGGCGCAGGCCCAGGCCGGGAATGTTAAGGATCTTCACGAGCGCCTCGGCGTCTCCTTGCCGCGCTTCGCTCGGGATGTAGTGGGGTTGGATCGCGACGCCGCCCGGGAGGCTTTCGCCGATCTTCTCGACGGCGCCACTCTCAACTCCTTGCAGTTGAAGTTCATGAACCAGCTCATCGAGGGCCTGGTGCACAACGGCCATGTCACCCTCGGCGAGCTCTTCGAGGCACCGTATAACGACTATGGGACTCCGTTGGACGTGTTTGAGGACAACATCGCCACCGTCACCACGCTCAAGAACCGGCTGGAGGATCTAGAACGAAGAGTGGATCCCGTCGCCTAATCGCTGAGGCCGCAGCAGGGTCGACGCGTTCAGCGCACGGAAGCGGCGTCACCGAGCTGTGGTTCCAGACTGCGCCCGCCTACCCCGTGCTGAGGAGTGACTCGTTCGCAGGGGTTACCTCAGCACGGCAAGCGAAGGAACTACGAGGAGGAACCGGCAATAAGGCCTGCAAGCAGCTCAAGTCCTTCGGCGGCGTCGGAGGAGAGCGTCGGGGAAGCAGGAGCGTCTCCCGGCGCCGTTGCGCCAGAGCCGGTAGTGGGTGCGGGAGCAGGGCCTAGGGTGGCGTCCGCCCACTGGTTGAACTCCGCCATCTCCTCATTCAGGGGCTTGAAGTCGCCATCGTGGGCTGCCGTGGATGCCGGCAGCGTGAAGCGTTCGGCCACGTGGCCGTCGGGCACGCCGAAGGCTGCGGCCAACGCGCTGTCCAGCGGCTGGGTGCGGCTGATAGAGCTCAGCTCCTGGGACGTCACGCCGATGACCCTATTGGTCCGCGGGTCATAGTTGACCCCGCCGGAGTCTCCGTGCTCGAAGTTCATTCCCGTGGAAAACACCGCGTCGGTGGTGCGGAACAGCTGCACGCCGCAGGAATGCCCGCTGGTCTGGCCGTGCTTGCAGATCGGGTTGCCCATGTTGTCCGCCGACGATCCCCATGGGGCCACTTCAGGGAAATCCACTACCCCGGTCAGCTCCACCGGATGCCCGCTGGGTTTACCGGCGGCATCGATGGAGTCGGCCACCCGGGTGCCGTCGACGCCAGGTTCGAGCGTCACCACTCCCCAGTCGGCGCCGGTCATGAGGTCCAGGAGCAGCATCGGGGATAAAGGGGCTCCCGGGTTCGCGGCGAAGTCAATGTGCCACTGGTCGGCGGTTCCGATGAGCTCGAGGCCGTCTTTCTTGGGGGCGTAGACCACGCCGCTAGGAACGAATTGGCCTTGAGACTGCGTCCCCGGCAGCGCCGCCACGCAATGCCCGGCGGTGACGAGGACCTCTCGCTTGGTGCCATCGGCCAGGGTGATGGTGCCGGGGACACCTTGGCTGCAGCGAGCGGTGTCCAGCTCAGCGGGCAGAGCCGGGTGAGTGGGGACCTTGGCAGTGACCACCATGGGTGCTCCCGGGGCCACCGTCGCGGCCGTAGCGAATGGAATCCCGGCAGTCAGGCACGCCGCACTGGCAACGAAAGCGCCGCTGAGAACAGCCAGGCGGTGGAGAGAAAAGGCCATGTACACCCCTCAAAAAGGTACGAGCGATAAGGAAGCACTCGCTATCCTATAGAAGAGTTCAACGACAGGTTTAGTGGGCAACCTGAGCGGCGGTGGCGACCTCTCCGTCGGCTAGGCCGTAGGCGTCTTGGAGGATGGCATCAGCGGTTTGGGTGCGCCCGACGGCACCGAAATTTTCCACCGTGATGCCGATGATCTCACCGGTTCGCGGGTCGTAATTGATGCCGCCGGAGTCACCGGGGGCAAATCCCAGGCCGGAGCTGTAGACAGAGTTATAGGTACGGAAGAGCTGAGTTCCGCATGTATGCCCCGTCGTCAGGCCGATCTTGCAGATCGGGTCCCCGGCATTATCGAAGCTCACTTCTTTTAGGCCGGTGGGGCGATAATCCCGAACCCCGGTGAGTTCCACGTCACCGTCCGGTGTGTCAATGACCGCGCCGGAGGCGGAGTCGTCGACGAGCACCGTCGCCCAGTCCGCGCCCGTCGTCATGCGGATGAAACCGGCGAGGGTCTCGCCGGGGGTGTTGGCGGCCAACTTCACCTTGTCGAGGGCGCCGACGCGGGCGCCGCTGGAGGAGTAGACAGCGTCGGCCTGCCACCCGGCGTCGTCCGTGGCACAGTGACCGGCGGTGAGCATGATACGTGCCGTCGGCTGGCCGGGACGCTCGACGCTCAGCACCGGCCCCGCCGTGCAGTCGAGGCTACGGGTCCCGCCCACCGTGAGCAGGGCCTCACCCGGGGTGACGGCCGATGCGGGTGGGACCAGGGCCGCCGCCGCCATCGTCGTCGCCACCGCCGCAGTGATTCGGGACACGGACCTCATCTACCACTCCTGACACTGTGGGTTACCGCCGTTTAACCGTTTCACCCTAGCATTTTCCTCCCCCTAGGTGCACTAGTCTGAGCAGGGTACTGCCCCACGGACTCCGTCGAAAGGGAAACGATGTCTCTTCCTCCCCCCTCCCCTACCGCCATCGCCGTGGTCACCGGTGCCTCGCAGGGAATCGGCGAGGCCATCGCCCGCCGCCTGGCTAGCTCCGGGCACAACCTGTTGCTCGTTGCCCGGCGCGCCGACGTGCTAGACCGAATCGCCGAAGAGCTCACCTCTGCCCACGGCGTCACCGTCGAGGTTCATGCGGCCGACCTGTCGCAGGAGGACCAGGTCACTGAGCTGATCGAGGCCCTCGACGGCCGGGAGGTGTCCATCCTCGTCAACTCGGCCGGCATCGCCAGCTTCGGCCCCTTCCTGCGCCAGGATTGGACCTATGAGCAGCAACAATTCCAGCTCAACGCCACGGCCGTGTTCCGGCTCACCCACGCCTGCGTTCACCCCATGGTCGCCCGAGGCTCGGGGGCGATTCTCAACGTCGGCTCTGCGGCCGGGAACCTGCCCATCCCCAACAACGCGACGTATGTGTTCACCAAGGCGGGCGTCAACACCTTCACCGAGGCGCTGCACTACGAGCTCGCGGGAACGGGAGTGCACTGCACGTTGTTGGCACCGGGGCCGGTGCGAGAGCCGGAGATCCCGGAGGCCGAGCGCAGCATCGTGGACAAGGTGGTCCCGGACTTTTTGTGGACGACGTACGAGTCCTGCGCCGTCGACGCTTTAGAGGCGCTGTCGCGCAATCGCCGACGGGTGGTGCCCGGCCCCTTGTCCAAGGCGATGGACGTCGTGTCCACCTATGGCCCGAAACCGCTGCTCAGCCGGGTCCTCGGCGCGTTCTACGCCAAGATGGGCTAGGGCCGGTACTCCACCACCGTGCCGGCGGCGAGGGAGGCTGAGACGTCCACGAGGCGCTGGTTGGCGGAGCCGGCGAAGGCGGGCGGGTTCGCCGGGTCCCGCTCCTCGGCGATGAATTGGCCGTCGACGAGCACATCCGTGTGATGCAGTAGCTCGGCGCGGGCACCCGGCAGGCCGGCGAGCACCTCGAAGCGATAACCGGTGTAGGTCCAGATCGTCTTGCCCGGGCACTCCCTTTTGATACGGCGCACCAGCGGCAGCAGTCCCGGCGCGGAGAGCATCGGCTCCCCGCCGAGCAGGCTCAGGCCCGCCACGTGGCGGGAGCCGAGGTCGTCGACGATGCGCTGCTCAAGCTCCGCAGTGAAGTTCACCCCGTAGCTGGCCTTCTGCGCGGCCTTGTTGTAGCAGCCGAGGCAGTTGAAGGGACAGTAGCTGACGTAGAGGGAGCAGCGCAGCCCCTCCCCGTCGAGGGCCTGGAACGGTTTGTAGTCGGCCACCCGAACCTCCGGGCGCTCGGCCCAGCTGGCAGAGCGGGCGTCGGCCCGGGCGATACGCTCGAGCCGCTTCGGCGGGGTATTCGGTGCCCTGAGAAGTTCCGCATTAGAGGTGCTTGACGCGCGCATTGATCTCGCTTTGTTTCCCGTGAACCACTGGCCGCTTCATGGGAGAGCCCAGATAGCCACAGAGGCGACGGGTTACCGAGGCCTTATTCTCGTCCCTATTTCCGCAGCCAGGGCAGCAATAGCCTTCGCTGTCGCAGGTGAACTCTCCCTCGAATCCACACTCAAAGCAGGTATCCACCGGGGAATTGATGCCGAAGTAGCCGACGTAGTCATAGGCCTCATCCCACAGCGCCTCGAAAGCGCGTGGATTAACCGACAGATTCGGTGCCTCCACGTAGTACATGAACCCGCCCGGGGTCGCGGACATGTAGCGAGACTCGAAGCGGATCTTCGCCACCGGGTTGGTGGGTAGATAGCTGGCGTAATGGAAAGAGTTCTCGTAGTACTCACGGTCATTAACGCCGGTCAAGGTACCGAAGTAGGCGCGATCGAGCTCCGCGAAACGGTCACACAGGGACTCCGAGGGAGTGGCGTAGAGAGACACGAAGGCATGGAACGACGGCTGCGCGGCGTCGACGAGTTCCCCGAGTCGTTCGAGGATCCGGTGCGATAGTGCGACGGCCTCCGGGTCGTCGTGCCAACGCTCGTTGCCGGTGAGTGCGACCAGCGCGTTGTGCACCCCGATGTAGCCCAGGGAGATAGACGAGCGCTTCTCATTGTCACCCGTGTAGTAGTCGCGCACGCAGGTTTTTCCGGTCGGGTCGCCCATTCCGCCCTGGGTGTACATCAGGGGCGCATTGTCCAGGTCAGCGGAGAGGACCACCTCCTCGCGCAGCTTCAGCCCGCGCAGCGCCACGGCCACCGCGTCGTCCAGCCCGGCGAAGAAGTCCTCCACGCTGCCCCGGGCAGCAGTGGCGATCCGGGGAAGGTTGACCGAGACCACCCCCAGGTTGTTGCGCCCCACCAGCTCGTACTCCCCGCGGCTATTGCGCCAGGGGTGCAGGAAGGAGCGGCACCCCATGGGGGTAATCATCTGCCCGTCCTTGAGTTCCCGGATCCGCGGGGCGGACAGGAGGTCGGGGTAAATCCGACGCATGGAACAGGCCATGGCGCGCTTCTTAATGTCGTAATTCGGGTCGCCCTCGGCCAAGTTGATGCCCTCATCGACGATGTACAGGATCTTCGGGAAGATGGCGGTGTGCCCGCTCATGCCCTGTTCCCGCACGGCAAGGATGGCCTTTTGGATCTCCCGGGCGCACCACGAGGTGCCGAGCCCCATCGAGATAGAGGTGAATGGGGTCTGCGCAGCGGAGGTCGTCAGGGTGTTGACCTGGTACTCGAACGCCTGCATGGCGTCGTAGATGTCTTTCGCCGTCTTGGTCTGGGCGAGTTCGTCGATACGCTCCGCGTCGTCGATCACCTCCGCGTACAGCGCGCGATTCTTCTCTAGAGACTTCTCGGCGAAGGGTTCCAGCAGCCGGTCTAATTCGTGGACCGAGATGCCGCCGTACTGCTCGCCAGAGATGGCGCCCAGCAGCTGAACAAGAACGGTGGCAGCCACCCCAATCGACTGCGGCGGGGTGATGACCGCATTTCCCAGAGAGAAACCGTGGCTCAGCAGGTACTCGAAGTCCGGCAGGGAGCAATTCGGCATGGCCGCGAAGGGGGAACGGTCCAGGTCGTGGACGTGAATGAGGCCCTCAACGTGGGCTCGGCGCACATCTGCCGGAAGCATGGCCAGTCCTTCGGCCTTGTGTACCGCCCCGGCCAGCAGCTCTCGCTGGACGACGAAGGTGCGGGCGTCTTTGTTGCCGTTTTCGGCCATGACCTTGGCGTCGCGGCGGTTGACGCGCTCCAGGGCGGCGGCGACGTCGGCCGCCTCCGTTACGGCGCGGCGACGGCGCTTCGCGGCCTCTCGGTACGCCGCGGCGTGGTGCGGATCTAACACGGCGAGGACGGCGGCGTCGATCTGCGCGGTGGTCACCGGGCGTGACGGGTCGGTTGCTACGAGCGCGTCGAGCCGGTCGCAGACGGCGTTAACGAGCGCGTCGAGCCTCGCGGGCCGCAAGGCGCAGCCAGCGTGCCGGGTGGCGGCGTCGATCGCGGTGGCTACCGCGGAAGGTCGAAAGGCGCAGGTCCGGCCGTCGCGAGTGCGCACCGTGAGGGTCCGCTGGCGGGTGGGTGAAGCCTGGGTAGCGAGGCGCATGGGGACCAGTAATCCTTTTCTCGTAATTTCATCCGTGTAGTTAGGTCTGTGGTTGTCACCCTAACCCCAGTCGCTGACCTTCTGCTACCCGCCCACACAAGAAAACCCAATATATCCACGGCTAGAAATATCTGGAACACTACATATAGTGCCAACTTTCGACGGATCCGCACGAGCCGGGCCGATAAGCCCGTGAGGAGAATCACACTCCGCCGTCCAACGGACCCCAGGCGGACCCCAGGGTGGTCGCCGGGCGGACGCCGGGTGGACGCCGGGTGGTCACCGGGTGAAGGTTTAGAGTGGGGACCATGAGCGACGACGCAACCCTGCCCGCTAAGTACGACCGCCTCGTGTGGATCGACCTCGAAATGACCGGCCTCGATCCCCAGCGCCACGTCATCGTCGAGATTGCCGCCCTAGTCACCGACGCCAACCTCACCATCCTCGGCGAGGGAGTGGACCTTGTCGTCCACGCCACCGACTCGGAGCTCGCTGAGATGGACGACTATGTGACCGCCATGCACACCGAGAACGGTCTGCTCGATCAGATCCGCTCCTCCACCGTCACGCTCGCCGAGGCGGAAGACGCAGTCCTCAGCCTCATCAACGAGCACTGCTCCCCCGAGCACCCCGCGCCCCTGGCCGGCAACTCCATCGCCACCGACCGCAGCTTCATCCGTGAGTACCTACCCCGGCTCGACGCCGCCTTGCACTACCGCATGGTCGACGTCTCCTCGGTCAAGGAACTATGCCGACGCTGGTACCCGCACACCTACTACCACCAGCCCGAGAAGGGAATGTCCCACCGGGCCCTGGCCGATATCGCCGAATCCGTCCGCGAGCTCGATTACTACCGGCGCACCATCTTCACTCCGGCGCCGGGGCCGAAATCAGAAGAAGCCTTCGACGCCAAGCGCGCCGCCACCGAGGCCTACCAGGGGTTTTGTTAAAACAGACACGTGCATTAACATGTAGGGCGCCGCTCAAGGCGGCAATGGTGGCTGTAGTTCAGCTGGTAGAGCACCAGGTTGTGATCCTGGGTGTCGCGGGTTCGATCCCCGTCAGCCACCCCGAAGATACCGATGCCGGTGCGTGGAAGTTAGCGCTTCTACGCACCGGCATCGCTGGTAGTTAGGGCTGTTGCTTGTGAGGTTGCGGTTTTGAGGCGGCGCTTTCCCTAGACGGTGAGCCTCCTTGTCAGTACGGGTGGATTGCCTGCCTGAAGGTGTGAGCCGCCTGTACGCGTGGGCTGCTTGTCTGAAGATTGAACATTCCGGCGCTTCGCACGGTATTCTGTGGCAGTTCATTCTCCCAGGCGCTTAATGACAACGCGTGCTTTAAAGTGGTCTGGCAGCTCCTCAACGCGCTACGCGCCCACGACGACCGCTTCAACGCCAAAATCAACTCCCTCGCGCTCAACGAAGGCGATGTCGCCGAACTAGCCATCGAGATTGACCACGTAGCACCACCGGCCACAACCATCGAAAACAAACTCACCGAGGCTGACCAGAAGAATCCCGCCGCTGAGGATGATCCCTCCGAACTCGTCCAGCAACTAGCGCTTTACTCCCAGGACCAGTGGCAGGAAGCGCTCTACACCCGCCTTGTCGACAAAGTCGGCACCCGCACCTACTGGGAAGACTGGGCCGACGACGCGATCTCGATGCTCTCCCAGCATCTGATTACCGCCCCGGTGTTTAACGCCCTATTCGACAACTACGACTTCATCGCCCACAACCCCGTAGCCCAAGTCATGGACACGATGGTAACGGCCCTACACCGCACCCACATTGACTCTGAGACCGACCAGCTGGAGAAGTTCTACGAGTCCGTGCGCGTGCGCGCTAGCGAAGTCACATCCGCCTCGGGTAAGCTGCACGTCATTAAAGAGCTCTATGAACGCTTCTTCCGCAAGGCTTCAAGAAGCAGGCCGAAGCCCTGGGCATTGTCTACACCCCGGTGGAGATCGTGGACTTCATCCTGCGTGCCGCGGATGAAGCGTCGCGTATTCACTTCGGCAAGGGGCTTACGGATGAAGGCGTGTGCATCCTCGACCCGTTCGCTGGTACCTCCACGTTTAGCGTCCCGCTCCTGTAATCCGGGCTGATTAAACCTGAGGACCTGGCGCGTAAGCACGCCGACGGGCTGTTGCTGTGGAGACGCTTAGGATAGCAGAACGATGCCTCAGCTATCTGGGCCCTTCCCCGCTTACGCGGGAAAACGCCGCCCGGGCCCCGTCTTTCCAGCGCGTGAGGGGCTCATCCCCGCTTACGCGGGAAAACCATGGTGGGGCCTTATCGTCTCGGCTCATCCCCGCTTACGCGGGGAAAACGAGGCTGCTGAGGGGTGGGGCGGTCAGTCATGAGGCTCATCCCCGCTTACGCGGAGAAAACGGTCATCACCCCGTATTCGCCGTAGCCGGATGGGGCTCATCCCCGCTTACGCGGGAAAACATCTTGCTCACATTTAGTGCTAACCGGTTTGCGGGCTCATCCCCGCTTACGCGGGGAAAACACGTTGGGTCGCGGTGATGATTCTTCGGAGTTCGGCTCATCCCCGCTTACGCGGGGAAAACACACCCCGCATATTTCTTGACCTGCCCGGCGCAGGCTCATCCCCGCTTACGCGGGGAAAACCGTGGCTCGGCACCTTCACCGACGGCGAGGAGGGGCTCATCCCCGCTTACGCGGGGAAAACTTGGTGGGGGTGGGGGTGGGGCTGCTTGGTCGGGGCTCATCCCCGCGTACGCGGGGAAAACCACCCACGATCACCATACGCCGCTCCCCCCACCGGCTCATCCCCGCTTACGCGGGAAAACCGGGACGCGTTCACCGACGGGATCAACCCCGTGGGCTCATCCTCGCTTACGCGGGGAAAACGGCGCTCCTTGAGTCCGAACGGGTTAGCGAATGGGCTCATCCCCGCTTACGCGGGAAAACGCCCATCGGAATCTCCGGGTTCAGGCGACGGCCGGCTCATCCCCGCTTACGCGGGGAAAACGCCTAGCACGGCGTGCGCGTCGGCGGGGAGGTCGGCTCATCCCCGCTTACGCGGGGAAAACGTAGACGCCGACTGCTTCGGCGAGGGCGAGGAGGGCTCATCCCCGCTTACGCGGGGAAAACATGGCGATGCGGTTCGACTCACGGGCGATGGCGGGCTCATCCCCGCTTACGCGGGGAAAACTTTTGCGCTAGGTAAGGGGGTTTATTGTTTTAGGGCTCATCCCCGCTTACGCGGGGAAAACCTCGGCGGTGGCGCAGAAGATAGTTCGTCATCGGGCTCATCCCCGCTTACGCGGGGAAAACCCACGACTACGGCGGCAGATGTCCCCAGCAAAAGGCTCATCCCCGCTTACGCGGGGAAAACGCCAGCATCTCGCCGACGTGGTCACCGGGGTGGGGCTCATCCCCGCTTACGCGGGAAAACCACACCACCTAAGCCAGCTTTACCTCTACCTGGGGCTCATCCCCGCTTACGCGGGGAAAACGTCTAGCCGGGGCGAAACATTAGTGGCCGTGGAGGCTCATCCCCGCTTACGCGGGGAAAACCACCAGCCACTCACGCACCGTTGGGGCTGCTTGGGCTCATCCCCGCTTACGCGGGAAAACTCTATTTGGGGGTTTATTTTGGCGGCCAAATAGGGCTCATCCCCGCTTACGCGGGGAAAACTTCGGTGCTGGCCCCTATTCTAGCGGGGTGGGGGGCTCATCCCCGCTTACGCGGGGAAAACGCGAGCTGGTTGGTGAGGGTGACGATAGGGAACGGCTCATCCCCGCTTACGCGGGGAAAACGCGAGCTGGTTGGTGAGGGTGACGATAGGGAACGGCTCATCCCCGCTTACGCGGGGAAAACTTGAGAAACGCTAGACGCGCCGCTTTGACGCGGGGCTCATCCCCGCTTACGCGGGGAAAACTTGAGAAACGCTAGACGCGCCGCTTTGACGCGGGGCTCATCCCCGCTTACGCGGGGAAAACTCGATCTGTCTAAAACATGCACCATTTGGGGCAGGCTCATCCCCGCTTACGCGGGGAAAACGTCCTCGAGGATGGTTCCCCAGTCGATGATCTCGGCTCATCCCCGCTTACGCGGGAAAACACCGAGAGACATACCGCCGAGGCAGACTACAGCGGCTCATCCCCGCTTACGCGGGGAAAACTGGCGTCGGCGATGGTGTGCAAGTGCATGGTGGGGCTCATCCCCGCTTACGCGGGGAAAACGCTCACTACCGATACGCTCAATCTCCCGACGGAGGCTCCTCCCCGCTTACGCGGGGAAAACCAAGGTTAATCTAACCGAATCAGATACTTCGGGGGCTCATCCCCGCTTACGCGGGGAAAACTGAGTGCGAGAGGTCCGCCCGCGCGGGTGGGGAGGCTCATCCCCGCTTACGCGGGAAAACCGTTGGGACGGAATGAGCAGCGCCTCAGACCCGGGCTCATCCCCGCTTACGCGGGGAAAACTGAGTGCGAGAGGTCCGCCCGCGCGGGTGGGGAGGCTCATCCCCGCTTACGCGGGAAAACCGTTGGGACGGAATGAGCAGCGCCTCAGACCCGGGCTCATCCCCGCTTACGCGGGGAAAACGCGCTACTGAGTAGCGACCGGCACGAACGGTTAGGCTCATCCCCGCTTACGCGGGGAAAACTCGATGGGGAGGCCGCACCATGCGCAGGTGAGGGGCTCATCCCCGCTTACGCGGGGAAAACTGCACCGATGGCCGCTCATCGACCTCCGCGTCCGGCTCATCCCCGCTTACGCGGGGAAAACATCGGCGGGATGCTGCTGGTCAACCTCATGGTGGGCTCATCCCCGCTTACGCGGGGAAAACCACGGCGCGGGCAGGGGGTGGGTGATGACATGGGGCTCATCCCCGCTTACGCGGGGAAAACTCGATCTGTCTAAAACATGCACCATTTGGGGCAGGCTCATCCCCGCTTACGCGGGGAAAACGTCCTCGAGGATGGTTCCCCAGTCGATGATCTCGGCTCATCCCCGCTTACGCGGGGAAAACCACATCGGTGAGGTCGACGTCGATGCGGTTGCGGGCTCATCCCCGCTTACGCGGGGAAAACTGGCTCTTCGCGTTTGAGTGTGGGTGAGTGTCTCATCCCGGGGTGGGTGTCGTGCACACAATAAGGGCCGAGGCCCTAGCAGGATAGGGGATACCACTCACCAATCCTGAAACGAAGGCCTCGACCCATGTCCGATCCTACAACCAACCCCCAGCAGGCCATCAACCTCGACCCCGCCGGTTACTGTAAGCGATGCGACGACCTCGTCGGACTAGACGGGGTGCACGTCCTTAGCGTCCACGACCGCGACGAGTACCGGGAAATCACGGTCGAATCCGATCCCACACCACGGGCGTGCCCCGACTGTCACGGCCCAGGCGCCGCCCATGGGCGGGTACCCGTAACGCTGGTAGACATTCCCTCTTTCGGTAGGCCGGTGAGGATCTGCTGGCTCAAGCGCCGGTATACCTGCCCCGCACCCGGCTGTGCACGCACGACCTTCGTCGAGCACAATCCCACGGTTGCGCTGCCACGCCAGCGCATAACGGTGCGCGTGGTCGCCTGGGCGTTAGAACAACTACGCCGGGAGCACGCCACCATTAATTCCCTTGCCCGGCAGTTATCAACTGCCTGGTCCACCGTATGGAAGCCGGTCAAGGCTGCTCTTGAGGCCTTAGCTGCTGACCCCACACGCTTCGACGGGGTCAGCGCACTAGGAGTAGATGAGCACATCTGGCACCACACATGCCGCAGCAAACGCGGCCCGAAGGAATTTACGGGGATGGTGGATCTTAGCCGCGATGACCACGGCAAGGTCAAAGCTAGGCTTCTTGACCTGGTCCCAGGACGCTCAGCCAGCGTGCTCGCTGGCTGGCTACGGCAACGAGGGGAGGGTTTTCGTTCCCGGGTGGATATCGCCGCGTTGGATCCGTTCGCCGGGTACAAGCGAGCCATTGATGACACCCTCGACGACGCCACCGCCGTGTTGGATGCTTTCCATGTCGTCAAGCTGGCGGTCACTGCTGTCGATGATGTCCGACGCAGGTTGTGGCAACATATCACCGGCCATCGCGGCAGAAGCGGAGATCCGTTGTACGGCATTCGTACCATTGTGCGTTGTGATCCTCGTCGGCTCACTGAGCGTCAGTGGCAACGCTTTGATGCGGCTATCGCCGCCGATCCGCGTCACGAGGAGTTGTTTATTGCCTGGCAGGCGGCGCATGCCCTGCGGGCGGCGTATCACGAACCGGATATGGCTGCAGGCCGGCGGGCGGCGTGTGAAGCGTTGCGGAGTCTGCCGTCATGTCCGATACCGGAGATGGCCCGGTTAGGCAGAACGTTGCGTAGGTGGAAGGATGCCTTTTTGGCGTACTGGGACACCGCGCGCAGTAACAATGGTGGCACGGAAGCGATCAATGGGCTGATCGAGCTTCATCGCCGCCTGGCAAGAGGGTTTCGCAACCGTGACAACTACCGTCTACGGATGCTGTTGATCGCCGGGGGGCTACGCCTGTGACCCACACTCAAACACGAAGAGCCGGAAAACTGGATCCAGCCCCAGACGGTGGTGGCGGCGTTCGGCTCAACCCCGCTTACGCGGGGAAAACGGCGTGGTCGCAACGCACCACGATCGGGCGTTGGGCTCATCCCCGCTTACGCGGGGAAAACTCATCAGTATCGACAAACCAGCGGCCAAGAAAGGGCTCATCCCCGCTTACGCGGGGAAAACGAGTCGCTGCCCGGGATGCCGTCGAAAATTCGGGGCTCATCCCCGCTTACGCGGGGAAAACATGAGCATGGATAATGGTGCGTCGTTGGATGTGGGCTCATCCCCGCTTACGCGGGGAAAACTCGACGCCCGGCGAAGAATAGCTAACGCCGGAGGGCTCATCCCCGCTTACGCGGGGAAAACTGCTGAGCCTGTTCGGGGAGCTCGTCGGCTGGGGGCTCATCCCCGCTTACGCGGGGAAAACACAAGGACGGGTCGAAACGCTCCCAGTTCGTCGGGCTCATCCCCGCTTACGCGGGGAAAACGATCTCGCGCCCGTCGATGGTTTCATCGATCAGGGCTCATCCCCGCTTACGCGGGGAAAACGCGCGCCGGGCTGTAGGGGGGTGGTTTCCCACGGGCTCATCCCCGCTTACGCGGGGAAAACACCAGCAGTGGCAAGCTCCAGGTCCGCACCTGGGGCTCATCCCCGCTTACGCGGGGAAAACTCGGCCCCCGGGTGCGCACCTGGGGGCCATTCCGGCTCATCCCCGCTTACGCGGGGAAAACCACGGCGCGGGCAGGGGGTGGGTGATGACATGGGGCTCATCCCCGCTTACGCGGGGAAAACTCGGCGGTGAAAATCATCTCCAGGACGTTGGGGGGCTCATCCCCGCTTACGCGGGGAAAACAGACGACTCATCGAGGAAGGCAATGGCTAGAGAGGCTCATCCCCGCTTACGCGGGGAAAACGCCATAGCCGCGCGCGAACCCGGCGGGGCCGAGGGCTCATCCCCGCTTACGCGGGGAAAACAGTTTCCCTCGCTCTCTTGGCGATGGCCCTAAGGGCTCATCCCCGCTTACGCGGGGAAAACGCTGGACCGCCGCCCACCACACGCCGCAGGAATGGCTCATCCCCGCTTACGCGGGGAAAACTCTGTAAACTGCTTGAGAAACATGAGGGGGATCCGGCTCATCCCCGCTTACGCGGGGAAAACATCGCCACGCCACGGGTCTGCTTGCTTGTGGTCGGCTCATCCCCGCTTACGCGGGGAAAACCCTGCCCAACCTGCGAATATACTAGCAGTGGACCCACTTCTACTACAACTTGGTAGCCACCCAGACGCCGGCACGGCGCCGGGATACTAGGATCCTCCCCTTATCGGCCTCGACGTAGACGTCGCGCAGCCGACCATCCAGTTCTCCTATCCTGTTCAGCCGGCTCCGACGAAGCGGGACGCACCATCAGCTTGATGCCATCAAAATCGGTAGGCTTCCAGCTGTGCCGATGAGTCTGGAATTCCAACCCTTGCTCATTGTTAGACGACTTCACTAATAACGCTCGACCATCCTTGCAGAGACTCACCGTGCGTTCCCACAACAGATCTCGTACACGGGCAGAAGGGTTACCCACAAAGACTCCCGGGCTTAGTTCCATCAGCCACTTCGTCAGGTCCCCGCGAAGACCCGCCGGTACAGCGGTAACTACCAACACAATCACCTCCAATCACCGGCTTCTCCGCTCCAGTTCGTACCGGCAGCCACCAGCTCAAGCTCATTCCACAGAAATAGGTCCACGTCGCAGAACGCATCGGTATCAGGAATATCCATAAGCTCCTGCAGATCTCGAACCATCCGCTGAAGAAGCCTCGTGCTAACAACCTTGTCCCGCACACGGTGCCTCACCGACAAGGAATAGCCGTCGTTTCCGGCAACAGCATCAAATGCCGCTGGAATCGCTACGTCAGCCTTATAGAGGTCAGCAACGTCATAGACAAACGACCTGTCAGTCCCAGTGTGTATAATTCCCAGAGAAGGAATAAATCCAAGCCCCACAATAACCGAGTGGGCGATCCCATACAGTGCTGATGAAGCTTCCGTCAAGGCCTGGTTAATTGGATCACTGGAGGCAAAATCGTTCGGATCGTACACTCTTCCAGACCAATACACTCCAGTCCTTTTCGCATGTGACGCATACACCCGCTTCATACGGGCACCTTCTCGCCCTCTAAGCTGATTCATCGACAAGGCTGAGACATCCTCATCAGGAAATCTCAAAGCGTACATCGCCCGCGCACACTTCAACCGTCGCCGTTGATTACCTCATACTCGGGCGTGGGCCTCAGCGAACTTGGCAGTCTTGGCTGGAGGCCGCCCGTGAGCGTAATAGCGAACTCCCTTTTCGCCAGCCCAAACAACTGACACTCCTGAGTCACCCAGCAACGCTATAGCACTATGGGTAATTCGGGTCCCCGGACCTAACATCAGCACCGCTAAGGTCGTAGCGGGGATGTGCGCCGTTCCTCGAGAGTCCTGGATTGTTAGGGCGTTATTGTCCCTACCCACCGAGGAACGTTCGACATACAGGAATGAGATTCGACTCTCCATCCGCGTGATCAATTGCCGGTCCAAGGGTTGTTGGCTAGGGTCAGTAGACATCGGAGATCTAGCCCTCGCCTACAGACTGAGCCAACGTCAAAAGTCCGCAGCCATAACCTTTGGCTCGCCCCACTCCTTTAACCAATGCTTCACGTAGCTTTTGTGGATCCACAACCTCAAGTTGTCCACCAAAGCGTGCCGTCAGCAAGGTAACGCGATCCCGAGGACGATCGTCTGCAGGCCCACGTTGGAATCGCTGGGTCGACTTACCCACTACGAAGGCCGTACTAGCTTCCCGTGGGCCAAAGCTGACACCCATTGCCTCCGCCTTGCGGTGAAGCCAGTCCAACTGACCCTCCGCACCAATAACGCCGGTGACCCTACCGCGTTCTCCTTTTCCACGGCTTCGACTGACAGTTGGGTTCGCCACGAGCTCGAAATACCAGACCTGACCCCTCATCAATTGATTCAGAAAACGATCATAGTCCGCGCTGAGCTGGGGCCTAGTATCCCACCCCGCCGTCTCAACAATGTGCGCCGCCGTCGGCTTCTCCGGCCCCACGATGTACAAAATATGTTCCTGCCCCCTGTTATCCAGACGCCAAAGAACACGTTCCGCACGCTGGTCAATATCGGGGGGAAAACAGGCCATGACAGCGGCATGAAGCGCATTAGGGTTAGTAAGATACTTCCGCCCTTGACGGCGCGCCGGATTGAGCAAAACTTTACTAAAGGTAGCCATCTAGGAAATCACCGCCTCAAAGAAAGGATCTACGGCAGTACCCTTTGGGTTCATAACCCGTTTCGATCCCGCATAGACAACCGTCCGCCAACCGTACTTGCGATCCTCCTGAGAATAGGAAATCGGAACGTCACGACGAAGAACACCGGTTTCGCCAGGCTTCCCATCTCGGTAAATTGGGAGTTCTACGACCTTCCCTCTTTCTCTCTTGTGAGCCTCAGATGCATACCACGTGTCATGGGCTTTCAGCGCATCCACCACTGGCAAATCATAGATACCGAGATCGAGGTTAACCGGTGCCGGACAGGAACGCCTACCAAGGAACAACGGAAAAGCAGGCCTTAGAAGCGCGTCTCTCATGCCACACAGGATAGATCTATCCTCCGAACCCACTGCCGCAATAAATGCAGCATCTGCAAGATAATAGCGATTCACCAAGCTGCTTTCCAGTTTACCCGAATCCTGCCAATTCTGCGATGTCTGAAAATCCCGAAGCAGAGAACCGGATTGATCAATACGCACCGCGTAGTCCATGGATACAAGGTCTTCGATTGGGTCTGCCCGCCGGCGTCCTTGGGCGGCGGCTAGCAACCCGATGACACCCGATTTCGTAGGGCTGTTGCCGGTAGCACGAGTCGCATAGCGTGACTCATCACCCCATGATTGTAACGGCCCCTTTAGCAAGAGCAACAAAGAGTAGCTCATGGCTTACTTGACCTCGGAACGATCGCACAAGAAGGACTCAACGCGATCGAGCAGTTCTGACATAGTTACCTTCTCGGCCAAATCATGGAACGGCTCGCCGAAATTGTTTAGCGCGACAACAAAAGCGGCCATCGGCTTCATACCGTAAGCTTCTTCAATGCTCCTCTCCTCACCAGCGAGCTTCTCGGCTGCACGGAGTCTGCGATTAACCACGGAGGATTCTACCGGCTCTTCAAAAGCGTTGACCAGGGAGATTGACCGCGTATCCCTGATCGCCACATACATAAGTTCTGGCAGCGTATTGTGCGCGAACGAGTTCTGCTTGCCGGTAGGAAGAGACTCAGCGAAGGCGGAAATGAAACCTTTCGCGGCAATGATTGCCGCTTCTCCGCTATCCAAGTTCTCGGCAAGTCCGTCCAAATTCACCGTTGCGAAGCGATAGAGCGTCGAGGACATCATTTGTGTGGTACCGATCATCCCGGCTCCCGTCTCCTCTGCGTCTTCAACCACATCGTCGACTGCAGTATAGTAGTCGAATTCCGGTTGGGATTCATGGACGCTCAGGGCGTGGGATACTTGAACAGAAGCGTCAACGTTATACATTGGAGCATCCGCGAGCATTCGCCCGAACATAGCAATATCAACGGAATGCTTAGTGTCTAGAATTGCATCGGCTTCCGCCTTTTTAAATTTTTCTCCATTCTTGGCCACAATCTCCTCCGCAGCACGATTGATCTGCTCTGGGCTCAAAAATAGGAGATACTTGGTGGTGGGGTATGCTATCTCGTCAATGCCGCCAGCTTCGTCATCCTTCTTCTTTGCCACTTCGAGGTCAATTTTAGCGACCTTGAAAAGTTGTTGGACGGCAGCCAACGCCTCAGGCGCGGTGAGTTCACCACTGGCAAGGACTCGCTTCACGATCTGCTCTGGCAGCCGCTTGGAACGCAAGCCAACGTCCATACCCTCACTGGTGAGTTCGAAGGACCGCCGAATGGCTCGCTTCCACGACTGCGACGAGACACGTTGGCGCGGAACTCCCCCGAAGATTGCTGATTTCGGCGCCCCCATGTCGTCCCGGTTGATCAGGCTGGGAGGGATAGTCTGAAGCGCGTGGATGTCGATGACGATGGACATGATGTGTGGACTTCCTTTCGTCCTTTGGATGAGAAGTGGATGTAGGTATTCAGTAGGATGCTCAGGATTTTATGGTTCCTGTTGCGGTGATTGGGACCGGTAGAAACCCAGCGCAAAGTCTCGTCCCCATGTTAGCTGGATGCTTGGGCGCTTCTTAGGGTTCATGAGTCCCCTGAGGTCTTGGGCGAATTTGCCATAATCAAAACCAATTTCTTCCGCACGAAGAAGAGTGACCAGAGAACGAACATGGATCATCCGGGCGTCTTCGCTACTTGCGAGCAACATTGCATCAACTCTGTGCTTAACGGAAGATGACTCCCTTCGGCTACTGAGAACACCGCAGGCATTAGCGAATGTCCTGACCGGAACATGCATGGGCATCGTGGCTGATTGCATGTGAACACCGAAAAGGCTGAGCGCGAAGTAAGCGGCACGTTCCGAATCGCTGATCCGATCTCCCTTCCCTACCAAATTTTCTTCAAATTCAGGGAAAGTTGAATAGATCGTCAATTCTAGGGCCAGCGGATTCTGTTCTAGCTTCAGCCCTGCCCCTCGCCTGAGTTCGGCTAGCCTGGCCCGGGAAGAGTGATGGGCCGGCGATTGCTTATCTCCCAGGTATGCCCCTTGCAGCCGGCTGCAAGCCGAACTAACTGCAGTACGCAACGGGTCTTTGAAAACCGACTCGCCGTTCGGTTTCTCACCTTGTTTTGAATTTGCCATCTCCACTTTCCTTTCTACTCACATTAACCTTCACAGTCATCGAAAGCTCCTTGTCCAGCTTTTTAAGCAAGTTCCGATAATAGGTTCCTGCGGAGACTATGCCGGGCCTTGCCCCTTCTCCATTTATAACCATTCGTCCCGACAGAGCTTTAGGTCCTGCACCACGCAGAAGGATTCTAGCCCTTTCTTCTACTGCAGAACGTACAGTAGCCTCCCAGCTCGCCCGGGCGTTTCTGATCTTCGGGTTTTGGTCCAGACATTCGGATGTTGGCAGTTCCGCCAGCTTTGTCAACCACTGTAGGAAGGGTTCCTCGAGTTCCGCGAGCAACTCGTCTGTCACCACTGGACGAAATGCATAATCCCCTCCTGCGGCAGCAAGTATTTGTCCCGCGTACTGCCCGAGGAAAATTGCACACTCACTCGTCGAACCAGTGATTTCTCGAACGGTGCGACGCAGGTATCGGGAGTTTTGCAAAAGCAAAACTACCGGCATACCTACGCTTGCCGAGAAAATATTCGCTACCGAGGATGACTGCGATCCGTATTCCACCGAAACTAGCTCTATATTCAGCAGCTCGGGGATGCCATCAACCTCGTCAGCCAATGCGGCGAGGTTGGTGAGGGTCGCTGGTCGCTTGGGCGCCTTTTCACGAGCACTAAATCCCTCGTCCCCCTCGGCGACCACCAGCGCTTCTAGTGAACGCCACATGGTACGCAGCGGATCGTACGGGCGCGGGTAGTACACATCATGGTTCTTTTTGGATTTGTTGCTCGAGAATCGGTAGGGAGTCATTGGATCACCAAAGACGTTAGCTCCGGCTTCGGGTATTTTATCACCGTTAGATAGTACAACGGCAACAATTTTGTCCCTCTCCGGAACGAGGCGCACTCGGCGCGATTGCCAGGTTGCCAGATCAGCGGGTCCTTGTGGTTCGCTTTTCTCCCCAACAGTTTCTCTTGGCCCTGGACCGTCCGGACTTCGTTCCCAAACAGGACGGTCGTCGAGAGAGCCGAGACACATCGGCGTGGTGTTAAAAATTAACGTCTCGAACAAGTTTTCGCCAGTGACAACCGTTCCTCCTGTCATTCCACTCCAACCGACTCCAATGGGATAACCTTTCCCACCCTTAACACGGCGGTCCCCAACGGCTCCGGATTTAATACCCGAGTAGTCGAAGGCCTGTACATAGACAAGCCATCGTGCCGCCTCCGGGATTGAGAGAGAGCCTTTTGTAGAGCCTGCTCTCATAGTGAAGTAATCCTGTTGGATCTCCGGGACGATGGTCTCGATACCTTTAACTTCTCCTTTGGCCGTGTTAAGATCAGCCACCTGCATGAAGGGCGTCTCCGTGTCTAGGAGGTCGAATCGGTCTCGGTACCTTTCTAGGTATTCCAATGCTATCTCGTCACAAGCCTTCTCGCTTAGGGTCCGCCGCGTTTTCTCGAACCAGCGGGCGTAGCTAAAGGTCCTTCCGGCTTGGACCTTGGCTTCGGGAGAGTGGGCACGCCAGAAAATCGCCAGCAAGAGCCGCAGCACCGCATAGTTCTGCGGCGCAGAGTCACCCTGCAGGTAGGCCGCCCGGATTTCGCCGGAGAACAGCTGGCACAGGCTGGCCATCTTCCTTTCCCCTTCCGTGGTCACTACCATGATCCACGGCTCGTCGATCAACGAGTACATATTGTCCTTTCTCTCAAGTTTTTCCGAAGCACACCGTTCTCCGATGCAAGAGACAACTTAGACGGCAACCCCTCAAGCCTTCTTTGGCTTAGGATACTTTACTCTAACCCTTTTTTCACTCTTTTGCACCGTTTTCTTTCCGGCGTCCGTCCGAAACGCATAGACCAAGCTCTTGGGTGTAGTTCAACCGGAAGCGACCCACCACGGCGCTACCTGTTCGGTCAAAGTTCAATGCAACCTGGCCCCTCAACAAGGGGTTTTTAGACCACTCCCCGGGGGTGTTCCTCTCGAGGTACGTCAACACGTCCTCGAAGTCCTTGTCGGCCCGGATCATCCGCGAAGGCAGACGAAGGGTGTGCGCCGCCAGTGCCCAGGACTGCTTCCAGTCCGGCTCCATGCCAGCTAAGACCTCCATGTCCGGACTTCCCACGGGCGCGTAGCCGTATTCGGTGTTCTCAACAGCGATCACTTCGATGGCTGGATCGGAATCACGAACCTGGGCAAGACCTTGTTGGTCCTCTCCGGCCCCTGGTAGGTCGTTGTTGTTGGAATGCATCCGCTCAAAGAGGGCTTCTATTCTTTCAGCCCGGCTCGGGGCAGGGAACATAAAGCTAGCTGATCGTCTTTCGGCTGAATCCCTCTGCTTCGTGTCTTCGGCCACGGCGGCCTCCCATCGCTCGTGCCAGCCGAACGGTATCCCGGGGTCGTCGGCGTAGACGCGTCGAACGAGGTCCTCGATGTCATCGGGTCGCCGGAACCGGCTTGGAAGATTCGCCAACGTAGCGAGCAAGAGTTTTTCTCCGTACACCGCCAGGGTCCCGGCGTCGAACGTTGGTGTCGGCTCTCGGCGTTCTATGCCGCGGATAAGGATCGCGGGCTTTCGTAAAGCGTTTGGTCGGTCCGTCGCCGGCCGTTGGTGGCGGTGTACCCGTCCGGCGCGCTGGATTACGAGGTCGATGGGCGCTATGTCCGTGATGAGTACGTCGGCATCAATGTCGAGGCTTTGTTCCGCCACCTGCGTGGCTACCACGATCTTCCTCAGCGGTCGGCCCACTCCCCTCCGGGCAAGCGGTCCCAGTTGATCTCTTAGGACGTCTTCCTTGAGGGTTCTTTGGGCGGCAACGAACCCGGCGTGGTGCAATTCCACATCCTCGCCGAACTCGGCCGTTAGTGCGGAATAAGTGTTCTGGGCGCGTGCGATGGTGTTGCAGATGATTAGCCCAATGCCTCCCTCGCTCAGAAGCTCGGTCACTCGCCGGCGTAGAAGCTCGAGTGAGTCGTCGATGAGCTCTACTGTGGCGTCGAGGTCCGTGGGGCGTTGCGGACAGGTTATTGCCCTTACGCCCCGACGGTCCACGCTGGTGATGATGGGATAGCCGGTTGTTTCGGCGGCGGCATCGCTTACCGCTTCTTCCGCGGTTTCGCTGAGCTCCACGGCGTAGGCGTGCAACAGCTTGCGACGTTGTGCCGGTGGCAACGTGGCGGACATGAGGATTACTGACGCGCCGTAACGCGCCAACCACTGCAAAGCGCGGTAGAGGTATTGGGACATGTAGGCGTCATAGGCATGGACCTCGTCGATGATGATGACTTTGCCTGCCAGTCCTACGTGACGGAGCATGGAATGACGAGACTGCAGTGCCAGCATGAGCAGTTGATCTACGGTTCCTACCACGAAGTCGGACAGAACTCCGGTCTTCCTCCCGGATAGCCATTGGGCCGCTACGACTGCTCCCGAGTCCCGGTTGTCGGAAGCGTGGTCACCGCCGATGTCCCGGTATCCCACCTGAGAATGCGGAGTTCGTAGGGCCGAGAAATCCTTGGATAGCCGGTTTTTGGAGTGAGCCAGATACATGGACATGACCTCTCCGCTGTGCGAAGACCTCCGGGCCCAGTTGACGGTGCGCTCAAAGAGCCCATTCGCCGTGGCCATGGTGGGCGCTCCGAGGAAGACGCCTTGTGCCCCGCTTCGATGCCCGATGACGTGGGCGGCCGCTAGCCCCGCCTCGGTTTTCCCTTCCCCGGTCGGAGCCTCGATGACGATCAGCCCCGGACCATCCAGCCGCCGCGCCGCCTCGACTGCGGCAACCTGGGCGGGCCGCGGCTGATAGTCGTCCGGCCACTGGAAAATCTCCTGGTAGTGGGCGCGGGCGTCGTCGGCCACCTCTCGCGGCCGCCAGGGAGCCGGGACGTCGATGTATTCCATCCCCCGGTTAAGGCGCTCGGGGTGGGCCATCACCTCGTCGTAGGGGAAGGCCAGCTCGTTCGAGGCCATCCAGTCGGCCATGATGACCAGTCCGGTCATGAGCTGGACGGCGTCACCATAGGGCGGCTCCTCGGCGTTGTTCACTTGCTCAAGCACGGCGTCAACGTCCGTCAGCTCGGCCATCGAATCGAGGATTTCACGATGAACCGCCAACCAGGCGGAATCGTAATCCTCCAGGTGTCCTCGAAACGCCCGTGACAACTCTATTGAGGTGGGAAATCCGTGGTGCGCATCGGCGACGGCGGCAACCCGGACGCTCACGGATTTCCTTACTTTCCGGTCCTCCAGCCAGTCTCGAAGGATGAGCGCCGAGGCTAACCCGTGCGGGAACTTTCTGCCCGGCCCCTCCCCCATCGGCCAGGTCAAGGACAGTCCCGCGCTGCGAATGGGTGCGACAAGATGGTCTAAATCTTCCCGCATGAGCGCGAAGGTGACGCTCGCCTTACCCACGTCATGGGTTCCCGCCAGGAAGCAGTAGAGGCGTTTGACCGCGCTGGGTTCCAGGTTCCACAGGCGGCTCAGCGTAGCTGCCAAGGAATCCGATACCCAGTTGGTCCATAGCCATTCAGCCACGCAGGCCGTGTCGATTAGATGCTGCACCAGGCTCAGGTGCGCCTCCGACGTTCCGGACTTCGCCCACAAGGATCGGGCGCGGGTGCTTCGCTGCGCGAGCCAGCGTTCTGCTTGGGATGCGATGGGACTGTTCAACGGGTGTGCCTATCAGCCTGTTTGTGGTTGTTGTGCTCAGACTACAAACCCGTTCACACACCCGCACCCGGTTTTTCGAATTTGCTATCGGACGAGGGCCTCATCCAGGGTGCCTCTAACCCCTATTTGAGGCCCGTACGATCAGCCCCAGATCGGCTCCTGCGGAGTCACCTCCAGCGCCGGCTGCCCGTCGACTACGCGGGCCCATAACTCGCGCTCTACGGCGCGGAGCAAGCGGCGTCCGTCGGCGTCGAGGTAGCCCTGCTCCTCAAGGGCGTCATCGACAAGATCGCAGGCGTCGAGGTAGTCCTGCTCGCGCGGGAATCGGCGCAGCACCTCATCGCGGTCGTGCAGCGTCATGGCGCCGATGACCGGGTTTGTTGCCTGCGCGCCGTGAAAATCCGCGATGGGGTTGGCCACCATCCCGAAGCGCACGCCACCGGCCCTCGTCGGCCCGTCGTTGAGGAACCGGCCGTCTGCCGAATCGAAGAATGCGCTGGGCGCGGCCGGGATGCCTTCGGTGACCCACCGCTTGAGCGCGGTCATCGAGGCGGTGATGGCCGCCTCGATGGGAAGAACGTTCAAGCCCTCGACGAACGCCTGGTCCATGACCCGCGGCAGGCGGTGCGCGGCCAGGACCTCGTCGTTGTCCGGAATGACAGAAGAACGAGCATCCGAGTGAGGACTGCCGGCGATGTGCCAATGCCGGCGCAGCGGACCGTCGCCGTCAGCGAAGGTGTCCGCACCGCCCGGGAAAAGGTACGTGTCCCCGTCCGAGGTGACGGAGATGACCGGCACATCGATCTGCGCGGCCGGAACCTTCTCCGGGCTAAACGACCCACCCGCGTCCCCCAAAGCGAGCGGGTTGCGCTGCTGCTCCCGCTGGTGCAGGGAACGAACCAGGGTGGCGCCGACGCCGGGCAGGTAGCCGTCAAAAAGGTGCGCGCCTTCGCCGTCACGCAGAAGGTCATGAAAGTAGGTGAGGAAGGTATTGGTGTACACCGCCGATTGGGATTGCCCCATGAGGAACACGTGGTCAGGCGTCGGCCCCACGCCTCCGCTACGTACCCATACCGCCGTCTGGGCGAGAATGTCCCAGGCGAGCCCCTCTTCGCAGTCCGCAAGGGTTTGGAAGGGGTCCCAGCCGGGTTCGGCGTCGAGAAGCGGGGGCTGGTACCCAAAGCGCAGGTCGCGGTAGCGAAGGGCGTCGAACTGGCGCAGTGCGGATGCCTGGATGGGCTTGGCGGTTACCGCCACGTAGGTGTCTCGCTGGCCGATGATGTAGTTCCAGGCCCTGCGCCAATCATCCTCAATGTCGTATCCCTGGGAGGCGTTGAGCACCGACATCCACACGGTGCCGCTCGGTTGTTCCTGCGGGCGACGAACCAACACCCGCGTCACGTAGGGTTCGAGGTCGATGCGCTCGACGGCGTCGTCGCGGCGTTCGTAGACACCGGCGTCCCCGGTGATGAGATATTCTTCCTCGACGAAGCCGAAGCGGGAGAGATCCAAAGGGCGCCTCGACCGGGCGGCCGTGGAGAAGGGGTAGCTGGTGGCTGTCACCGGCAACGGGCCTGTGACGATAGGTGCGGAAATCGTGTACGTCATGCCCTCAAGGTTAGGGTGGCGTCGGCTCTTTAACTATCACCTTCCGGGGTGATTAATGCGGCGTTACGGAG
This sequence comes from Corynebacterium uterequi, assembly GCF_001021065.1. Lineage (NCBI taxonomy): Bacteria > Bacillati > Actinomycetota > Actinomycetes > Mycobacteriales > Corynebacteriaceae > Corynebacterium > Corynebacterium uterequi. The sequence continues at coordinate 1,855,677 of NZ_CP011546.1, forward strand.
CATGCGAGACTAATCCAATAGTCGTGCCGCTCGGGCGTGGGTGAGCAGCTCAGCCGAATTGTGAGCCTCCACTTTGCTCATGAGTGAACGGCGGTGCGTGCGCACGGTGTTCTCGGAAATCCGCAGGTCCCGCGCAATCTCCCGGTTAGTCAATCCCGAGGCGATGAGCCTGAGCACCTGCTTTTCCCGCAGGCTAAGGACTATCGAGGAGGGCGCCGCAGAAACGCTAGATCCGCTGGGGGCGGGGTCATCAGCGGCGGCCTCGGCGTCGGTGAACGGCCGGCGTTCCATGAGCCCGCGAGCGCTTTTCACCGTCGCGTGGTCGCAGTGGCGAAACGCCAGGGCGGCGACGCGGGCGGCCAGCGCGGTGTGATCGAGATCGGAGCGGGTCGGCGGCCGAGACGTCGTCCAGCTTTCGATCCACACGCATCCTACGTGAGCATCCTTCGAGGTCAGGGGCTGAATGAGCAGGCTGCGGTGGGCGGCGTCGGCGCGCAGCCGGTGGGCGTGGAGGTGGCGCTTATAGGATTCGGAGCCGTCATCCGGCATGTTCACCAACTCCACCAACTCACAGCGGTTTCGGGCCTGGATGACGTCCCTGGTGCCCAGCAGATCCCCGAAAGCGGAGTCCTCCGTGGTCAACAGCGTGTCCGGATATTGCGGGAAACCCATGGCCCCGAGGCAGAGAAACTGATGCGTTCCGGGAATCCGCACGTGAACGGCGAGGGCATCGGCGCCAGGCACAAAGTCGCGGAACATGGCGACAACGTAGCGTGCCACGTCGCGAGCGTCCTTGAAACCGTCGAGATCTTCCATAGCGGCAACGAGCCGGCTGCTCACCTCCGTGGATTTCACACACAACCTCCCGATGATGGTCGAATGACGGCGCCTTCAGTATGACATGAGGAGACTAGTCTGCTGTCGCCTTCGCGGACGTTTCTCGCCCGCCGGTGCGATATACGTCACGTTGGGCCCGGCTTAGAGTGTGAAACAACATCAGCTCTAGAACATGAAGGGATACCGATATGGCCACCGTCCATACCGCGACACACGTCGACGACCTTCCCGAAGACATCCGCCTTGCCGAGACGAAAAAGGCCGCCAAGTCGGGCTTCTTCGGCGCCCTCGCCGAGTATTACGACTTCGGCCTTTACGGCACCGCGTCGGCCCTGATCTTCCCCGTCGTTTTCTTCGGCGGGGCCGATAACCCGCAGCTGGCAACCATCGCCTCCCTCGGGTCCTTCGGCGTCGCCTACCTGGCGCGTCCGCTGGGCGCCGTCGTCCTCGGTCACCTCGGCGATACGTGGGGGCGTAAGAACACCCTCTACCTCACGCTCGGGCTCATGGGATTCGCCACCATGGTCATCGGTTTCCTGCCCTCTTACGAGGCAATCGGCCCAGCTGCGGCCATCATTCTGCTGCTCATGCGGCTGATTCAGGGCTTCAGCGCCGGCGGCGAACAAGCCGGCTCCAATACGCTCACATCCGAGTGGGCTCCGCCGGCGCGACGCGGCCACTTCACCGCCTTCACGATGCACGGCTTGGCGCTCGGCCAGCTGCTTGCCCTCGGTGCGTTCATCCCCTTCTCCGGCGACGATTCCTTCCTCTTCGGCATCGGCTGGCGCATTCCCTACTTCATCGCGATCCCCATCATCCTCTACGCCCTGTGGGTGCGTTCCAAGGTCAGTGATCCCATCACCACGCCGACCAGCCCCGTCGAGGCCCCGGACGGGCAAGCCGCAGACCGAACTGATGCGAAGGCGCCGGATACGTCACTGCGCAACCTGTTCGCCAACCACTGGCGGTCTGTGCTGCGGGTCATCTGCATGGGCCAGTACGCCATCACCGGCACCCTGCTAGGCAATTACGCCCTCAACTACGGCACCACCCAGTGGGGGATTGAAAAGAACGTGTTGTTGGCGCTGGCCACCGGATCCATGGTGTTTGGCCTGGCAGTGCAGCCGGCGTGGGCGTCGCTGTCCGATCGCATCGGTCGGCGCCCCGTGTACCTGACCTCGATGATCGCGCTGGTCCTGCTCTTCCCGGTGATGTTCTACGCGTTGCAGACCCAAAACGGCTGGTTCATCGCCGTCATGTTCACCATCGTGGGCCTGGTGGCCACGGGCGGCAATGTGGTCCAAGCATCGCTGTATACGGAGCTGTTCCCCACCGAGGTGCGCATGGCGGGCTACGCCGTGAGTACGCAGATCGGCAACATCATCGTCGGGTTCACCCCCATGATCTCGGCTATCCTCGTGCGCCCGGGGGCCTTCGGGTGGGTCCCGGTGCTCGCCTTCACCTCGGCAATGATGACACTTGGCATCATCGCGTGTTTCACCACGAAGGAGACCCGCGGTTCCGTCATCGTCTAAGGCAATCACGGATAAGAAAGAGCGCCCCCGGCCGGAGCCGACGGGCGCTTTTTCGTTGGTGCAAAAGACGCAGAGAGGTTACAGTCCGACGTCGTTGTTCTGGATCTGCTCCCAGGTCAAGTTCCACTGGCCGAGGCCGTCATAGCCCGGCAGCGTGCCGCCGACGGTGTTCTTCACCGTCACCGGATCGCCCAGCTTGACGACCTCCTGGAACCAGGCGGCGTCCTCGATGGAGACATTGACGCAGCCGTGGGAGGTGTTTTGCGACCCTTGGGCCCACACGGACCACGGCGCACCGTGGACGTAGATGCCGGAGTAGGACAACTGGGTGGCGTACTGAACCGGGGTGCGGTAACCACCCTGGTCGTAGGCCAGGCCGAAGGTGGTCGAGTCCATAATCATCGACGTGTTCTCGTTACCCACCACATAGATGCCGTTGGGGGTGGCCCAGGTGGAGTTATCCCGGCCGAGCGACACCGGAATCTCGCGCAGTAGCTCCCCGTTGCGGAACACCTTCATGGTCTTGGTCGCGTCATCCACCTCGGCGCGGACGTCCTCACCGATGGTGAAGTTGGTCGAGTAGTCGTCGTCGACGAAGACACCGTCGGAGATCTCCAGACCATACAGGTCCGCGTCGACGCTCACCTCGGTACCCGACTGCCAGAACTCCTTGGGCCGCCAGCGCAGAGTGAGATCATCGAGCCAGATGAAGTCACCCACCGTGTCATTGGAGGTCTCGATGGTGATGGCTTCCTCCACGGCGTCCTTATTCGTGACGGCGCTACCGAAGTAAAAGTCGATGGTCTTAGCCACGCCGACAGTGCTCCCCGCCACCGGGCCCAGGCCCAGGGCAGACGTGCCGGCCGGCTCAACCGTAGAGAAGGTGCGGGTTTCTTTCGCTCCGTCCGAGGTCTCCACGGTCAGGGTGTAGGTGCGGTAGAAGCCCAGCGGTTCCGTCGTGGTCCACTCGGTGCCGTCGCTGCTGAGCTTCGCTTCGACGACCTTGTCTTCCTCGTTAACCATTTCCGCGCGGATGATGGTGCCATCGACCACGCTCAGAGTTACCGGCTCCGCCGGGTTGTACTCCTTGGCGCCGTCTTTGACGTTCCACGTCAGAACCGGCTTGGCTTCCTCGGCGACGGCATCGCTGTCCGGCGTGGCCCCTACCCCGTCAATGCTGCACGCGGTGAGGGTGCCCCCTGCGACTGCCAACAGTGTCGAGGCCGCGGCAACCTTGACCCAGTTCTTGCGCGTCAAACCCATGGTGCGGCTGCGGCCCCCAGAAGGATTCCGTTTCACTTGCATTTCCTCTCTCGCGCCACTCAACGTTTCGGGGCGTGATGACGTCGTTTACCTTAAGCACCGCGGTGTGTCCGGACAAGTGCGCTTGGGCTTACTGAAACACCGTGTAAGAGGCACCTTAACACATTGTGACGCGTCACCAACCGCACGACGACGGCGCCAGCGCCCGCAACGGATCCATGCCGGCACCACACCGACCACGCAACGAGACCGCACACCACACACGAACCCGGCGAGCACCCCTCGCGCTTGATACAAAAACCGCCTACTACCAGGCGATTTTGCACATCCTGCCCGCGTAAGTAATATTCTTTCTCGTTGCACGGCAGGCAGCAAGAACGAAAGCCAGTCAACAACATCAGCGCCATTAGCTCAATTGGTAGAGCAACTGACTCTTAATCAGTGGGTTCGGGGTTCGAGTCCCTGATGGCGCACAACTTACAGCCCCGGTAGCCCAAGCTACCGGGGCTTTCCCCTTCCCGCCATCCGGCACACAGCGCAGCTCACACCGCTGGTAACAATTTAGTCACACTTCACTGCCGGCGCTCTGGGCTACCCCGTCGGCTACCCTCGCTCAGCTTTTCGGCAAGCTCGAGAGCCGCCACCACCCTATCCCCGCCGCCTCACCACCACACCGAGCCTTCCACCTTCATCGCAACTACCCTATTCGGCTTAATTACTTTCGCTAGCATACGAAACTGATTGTATTTTGTTTTGCGTCGATGACTTTCTCCCTCGTGACGAGCGGGCGTAACGAGGCGTTCCGTAAGCCGGTGACCCGGGCGGGCCGCACCGGTGTCATGGGCTTCGAATAGCGACTGCGCATACTAGCGGCACATGCTCGCAGGTCGTTCGGTATCCGGGCCACCCACGCGACCCGTAGGATAAAAGTTATGGCAACGGAGAAGTCCATCACGATTTACGACGTCGCGGCCAAAGCAGGGGTCTCCGCGTCGACAGTGTCGCGCGCCTTCTCCCGGCCTGACCGGGTTTCTTTCGCCACGGCCGAAAAAATCCGCGACGCCGCTAACGAGTTGGGTTACCGCACGAAACTGGCAACGAAGTCCGCTAACCCTTCGGATTCGCGCCCGCCCACCAAGACGCTGGGCCTTATTATCGCGGACGCCACGAACCCCTTCTTCCAGGAGATCCGCAGCGGCTGCGACCACGCTGCCGCCGTCGAGAAGATGGTGGTGCTCACGGCCGACATTCGGGAGTCGTTGCCCAGCGCTCACCTGGCTGTGGAGCGGATGGTCCCCCTCGTCGACGGGCTGCTTTTGGCCTCGTCGCGGCTGGCGAATGGGGATATTCAAAAGATCGCCCGGACGATCCCGACCGTGGTCATCAACCGACCCGTTCCCGGGGTGCCGAGTGTCCTCATCGACAGTTACACGGGCACCATTCGGCTGGCGGCGCACCTGGTGGAACAGGGGGCGCGCTCCATCACCTACCTGGCGGGTCCGCTCGATTCCTGGGCGGACGGGTTGAGGTGGCGGGGGCTGCTCGACGCCGTCGGCAGCACTGATCCGAATCAGGCTTTCGAGGGACTGGGCCAGCGCGCGGCGAACCCGGTGCTCAATCCGAGCATGATTCGCGCCATGCGCAACGTCACGCTCCAGCAGATGCGCGTCGACGAGCCCACCATCCGCGGCGGGCAGCGGGCGTTCACGGCCTGGAGCAAGCAGCCGACGGATGCGGTGCTGTGCTACAACGACATCGTCGCTATTGGTTTCATCCACGAGGCTCAAGAACAGGGCCTCGACGTCCCGGAGGATGTGCTCGTCGCCGGCTACGACAACACCGATGTCTCCACCCTGGTTTCTCCCGGGGTGACGACGGTGGCGGGCCCCTTGCGCGCCGTCGGGCGGGTGGCGGCGGCGAACGCCATGGCCCTCGCGAAGGGCCTCAAGCCTCAAATCGCCCGGCCGCGTATCCTTCCCACCCGCATGATTCTGCGCGGCTCTACCCTGCGCCACGTCTAGCGGCGTCGACGCCGCGGGGTCAACACCGCTTTGTTGAGCACGGGGCTAGGCGCCGGGTACGACGACCGACAGCGCGAGGACGACGGCCAGGCCGACGAGGGAGTTGCATAGCTGCAGCAAGCCCCAGGTCTTCAGGGTATCCTTGACTGAGAGGTCGAAGTAGCCCTTGAAGAGCCAGAACGACGCGTCGTTGATGTGGGTCAGCGTGTTGGAGCCGGCGGCGGTGGCCAGAACGAGCAGCGCCGGGTCGACGCCGACGAGCTGCCCGGAAGCAGGATCCATGAGCGCCGCGCCGATGATTCCGGCTGCGGTCATCGCGGACACCACCCCTTGGCCGGTGGCCAAGCGGATGAGGACCGTGATGAGCCAGGCCATGAGGTAGGGGCTGACCGCCGTGGCGGTCATGAGCCCACCGATGTACTCGCCGATGCCCGTATCGATGATGACCTGCTTGAGCGCACCGCCGGCGCCGACGATGAGGACCACCATGGCAATGGACTTCACGGCGGAGTCGAAGGATTCCATCGCCCAGCTGATGCCACGACGGGTGCGGATGGAGAAGAAGTAGAAGCCGGCGATCATGGCCACGGATACCGCGATGAGCGAGGAACCGAAGAAGTTGACGATGGTGTAGGCAGTAGTGCCTTCGGTGACCCAGATGTTGGCAAGCGTGGCGCCGACCATGAGGATGGCCGGGATGAGAGGAACGAAGATGGACACGGCGAACGACGGGCGCTCCTCTTCCGGCACGGGGTTTTCAGCCTGCAACAGGGTGGGGACCGGGTAGTCGAGGTTGCCGAGGAACTTCGGCAGCAACCAGCCGGTGACGATGACCGTCGGGATAGCCACGACCACGCCATAGATGTAGACCATGCCGATGTCGGCGCCGTAGCTGTCCACTAGCGCCATGGGTCCGGGCTGCGGCGGGAACACGGAGTGCGCGGTGGTGGTGGCGGCGACCGCGGGGATGGCGATCTTCATGAAGGAGACATTGGCTCGCTGAGCGACGGCGATAATCAGCGGGGCGAGCATGATGAACGCGACCTCGTAGAACATGGCCAGCCCGAAGATGGTGCCGGCTAAGACCATGGCCACCTTGACGCGTTGCACGCCGAGGCGACGCAGGAGGGTATCGGCGATTTGGTCCGCGGCGCCGGAGTCAACCATGAGCTTTCCGATGACGGCGCCGAAGACGATGATGATCGCCAGCGATCCCAGGGTGGATCCGAACCCAGATTGCAGGGTGGCGATGAGTTCCATGAGCGGGAAGCCCTCGAGCACTCCGATGAGCACGGCGGCGAGGAGCAACGCGAGCATGGCGTTGATCTTCCATCTGATGTTGAGGACGAGCATGAGGGCGATTCCAACAACCACCCAGACAATGTGTAGCAGCCCGGTGTCCATGACGATTGGGCCTTCCTTTCCACACCTAAAGGTAATATCAATGGGTCGCCGCGAGCGTACCCCCAAACCTGGACATCCACCTAAAGGCTGGAAACTTCATGCAACTCATTGTTCACGGTCGTCAGGCCGCTTTAAATGAGAATTATGAGTACTTCACATGCAGCGAACCCAGACCGCCTGCTGCCGGCCGACCCGGGCACTCGTGACATCGCCCGTCGCCTGCTAGCAAGCGTCGAGGACTTGCCGATCATCTCCCCCCACGGCCACCTCGATCCGACTATGTTCACCACGAACGACCCGTTCCCGAACCCCACGCAGCTGCTGATCTCCCCGGATCACTACCTTTGCCGCGTGCTGCGTTCGGCCGGCTACGAGATGAGCCAGCTGGGCGTCGGCGGGCACGAGTGCGACCCGCGTGAAGCCTGGCGCATCTTCTGCTCCAACTGGGGCCTTTACGCCGGCACCGCCACCGGTTACTGGGTGGAGCAGGAGTTCGAGCACGTCTTCGGTATCAACCCCGACCGTATTTCCGGGAAGAACGCCGACGACCTCTACGATGAGCTCTCCGAGGTGCTCAAGCGCCCGGACTTCCGTCCGCGCGCGCTGGCCGAGGAGTTCAACCTCGAAGTCCTGGCTACCACCGATGATCCGCTCGACGACCTGGCTCCCCACAAGGAGCTGCGCGACGACGCGTCGTTCACCACCCGCATGCTGCCGACGTTCCGCCCGGACGCGTACACCAAGATGTACAAGCCGGAGTTCGCCGCCAACGTGGAGAAGCTCATTGCCGTCGCCGGCGACGGGAAGACGGGCTACGAGGGTTACCTCCAGGCACTGCGTAACCGCCGCCAGTACTTCATCGAGGCGGGCGCTACCTCTTCTGACCACGGCACCCACAATGCCGACACCACGCCGCTCGACGCTGACGAAGCCCAGCGCCTGCTGGACAAGGGGCTTAAGGGCGAGGCCACCTTCGAGGAGGCCTTGGCGTTTGAGGCGAACATGACCTACCGCTTCGCCGAGATGGCGCAGGACGACGGCCTGGTCATGACCCTGCACCCGGGCGTGTACCGCAACCACTCGGAGTCCGCGTTCGCCAAGTATGGTGCGGACACCGGTCACGACATCCCGTTCAAGATGGAGTACACCAACGGCCTGCGCCCGCTGCTCAGCGCTTTCGGTGAGAACAAGGACTTCAACTTCGTCATCTTCACCATCGACGAGACCACCTACTCGCGCGAGATCGCCCCGCTCGCCGGTTACTACCCGGCCGTTTACGCCGGCGCTCCCTGGTGGTTCATCGATGAGATCGACGCGATGAACCGCTTCCGCCAGTACACCACCGGCACCACGGGCTTCTCCCGTTACTCCGGCTTCATCGACGACACCCGCGCCTACTGCTCCATCCCGGCGCGCCACAACACCTCCCGCCGCGTGGAGGCCAACTACCTGGCACGCCTCGTCGCCGAGCACCGCCTCACCGAGGACCGCGCCGCCGAAATCATCGTCGACCTCATCGACGCGTCCCCGAGGAGGGTCTTCAAGCTATGAGCCAGCCGCTGAATCGTTCTACTTACGACGCCGCCCCGGCCGCCCCGGTCCGCCTGGTGCACCTGGGTCTCGGTGCCTTCCACCGCGCCCACCAGGTGTGGTACACCGCTAAGGCGGAAGCCGATCCGAAGAACCCGCAGTTCGGTTACTGCTCGTTCACCGGTCGTAGCCCGCGCATGTCCGACAAGCTGACCGCGCAGGATTCGCTGTACACCCTCGTCACCCGTTCTGGTGAGAGCGACTCTCCGGAGGTCATCGAGACCATTGTCGAGGCCCAGCCGGCCGCGAACATCGAGCGCTTGGCCGAACTCATTGCGTCGAAGGATCTCGTCGCCGTCACCCTCACCGTCACTGAGGCCGGCTACCACCTCGCCGAGGGCCTGAAGCTGGACACGGATTCCGCCGACGTCCAGGCCGACATCGCCGCGCTGAAGGCTGACATCACCAAGGTCGACACCCTGGCTACCGCCGCGGGCAAGATTGTGTACGGCCTCGCCGCTCGTCGTGCCGCCGGCAACGGTGGCCTGGCCATCATGAGCTGCGACAACATCGCAGCCAACGGCGCCACCGCCCGCGCATCTGTGCTCAGCCTCGCCAACGAGGTTGATCCTGAGCTCAAGGCGTGGATCGAGGAGAACGTCACCTTCCCGTCGAGCTCTATCGACCGCATCACCCCCGCCACGGAGGACTCCCTGATCGACGACGTCGAGAAGGCGACCGGCTTCCGCGACGAGGCGCCGGTGGTCACCGAGCCCTTCGCTTCCTGGGTTATCGAGGGCGAGTTCCCCAACGGCCGTCCCGACTGGGAGAAGGCCGGTGCCCAGTTCGTCGAGGACATCGAGCAGTTTGAGAACCGCAAGCTGTGGCTGCTCAACGGCTCGCACTCCCTCATGGCGTACTACGGCCAGCTGCGCGGTCACGCGACCGTCGCCGAGGCGATTGGTGACGAGGACGTCCGCGCCCGCGTCAACGCCCTGTGGGACGAGGCCGCGAACCACCTCACCGCCGAGGGCCTGGACATCCCGGGGTACCGCGACGCGCTCATCGAGCGCTTCGAGAACCCGCGGATCCGCCACAACCTCGCTCAGATTGGCATTGATGGCGGCACCAAGCAGCGCATGCGCGCCGTGCCGATCATGAAGGCCGAGCTGGCCGACGGTCGCGACGGCGACGGGGCTGCGTTCTCCATCGCCGGCTGGATCGCTTACCTCCTGCGCGACGGTGGCAACGAAGAGATCAAGGACACTCGTGCCGACGACCTCGACGCCGCCCGCAAGGCCGACGATCCGGTGGCTGCGCTCGTCGCCGCCCTGGACGAGGAGCTTGCTGCCAACGAAGATGCCCTCGCCCGCATCCGTGCTCACGTTGAGTCACTGACGGACTAGGTCCCTTCAGCGCCGCCGTCGGCCTCCGCCTGTCGGGGGAAGCGGCGGCGCATCGCCTTAAAGCTAAAGAAGAATTGAATAGTCCACGCCGTCGCCCTGGCAGTCGTCGAATGGTTCGATGCCCGTCTTCGCGGCGTCGCTGGTAATTCCCTACGAGGAGAATTCCGTGTCAACCACTACTGCCCCGGCGAAGGCCACGGCCAATGGGCAAATGCCTTCGCACCGAGTACTGACGTACTCCTTCGGCGACATCGCGAACAACCTGTCGTTCATGATGACGTCGATGTTCCTCATCGTCTACATGACGGACATCGTCGGTCTGTCCGCCGGTGCCGCCGGCGCGATCTACGGCATCACGAAGATCTGGGCCGGCGCGACCGACCTGTTCGTCGGTTCCCAGGCCGATAAGGTCAACACCAAGTGGGGCCGCCTGCGTCCCTTCCTGTTGTTCGGATCCACGCCGCTGGCCGTCGTGTTCGTCCTGCTGTTCTCCACCCCGGCCGGCCTGTCGCCGACGGGTGCGCTGGTGTGGATCTTCCTGCTCGACGCTGCGTTCCAGCTGTGCTACTCGCTGGTGAACATCCCCTACGGCTCCCTGGCGTCGTCCATGACCCAGGACCCGGTGGACCGCTCGAAGCTGTCGGGTTCGCGTTCCATCGCGTCCTCGCTCGCGGGTGTTGCGCTGGCGTGGGTCGTCTCCCCGCAGTTCCAGGACCTGTCCGACGTCTCTAAGGCCCGGACCCAGTTCACCTACACCTGCATCATCCTGGCCGTCATCGCCGTGATCCTGTACCTGATCTGCTTCGCCAACTCTCGCGAGGTGGTTCCGCGTAGCGCCGGCAAGATCTCCTTCGGCCAGACCTTCTCCATGCTGAAGCAGAACAAGCCGCTGAAGATCCTGCTCCTCATGGGCCTGTTCTTCCTCACCTCGAACTTCGTGTTCAACGCCATCGCGATCTTCTACGTCCGCGAAATCATCGGCAACGCCGGCTTCTTCGCCATCGTTCAGCTCTCGCTGACCGCCGGCACGGTCCTGTTCGCCTCCTTCGCGCCGACGATCACCCGCCGCTTCGGCAAGCGCAACGGCTACGTGCTCGCGTGCATCCTCGCCATCATCGGCTACACGATGGTCGCCGTCATGCCGGGCGGTAACTACACCCTCGCCGTTATCGCCTGGTTCTTCCTGGGCCTGGGCACCGGCGGCTCCAACGCCATGATGTTCTCCATGCAGGCGGACACCGTGGACTACGGCGAGTGGAAGTCCAACATCCGCTCCGAGGGTGGTTCCTACTCGATCCTGTCCTTCACCCGTAAGGTCGGCCAGGGCGTCGGCGGCTGGCTCGGCGGCGCGGTTATCGGCTGGTACGGCTACTCCCAGGGCGTGGAGATCACCGAACACGTCGAGCAGGGCCTGCGCATCGCTACCGGTGCCATCCCGGCCGTGCTCGCCGTGGTGGCCGCGCTCATCGCGTGGTTCTACCCGCTCAGTGGCGCCAAGCACTCCGAGATCATTGACGAGCTCACGGAGCGCCGCACCCAGGCCTCCATCGCTGGGTCCAAGGGCGTCGACGCGGACGCGACCCGCGTGCACGAGGATTCCATCACCGGTGACGGCCGCACCACCCTCATGCGCCGCGCCGGCGAGCACAACCCGCCGATCATCACCCTGTTCGGTCAGCGCGGTTCCGGCGCCACCGAGATTGGCCCGATGGTCGCCGATATGCTCGGCGTCAACTACATCGACCAGGCGATGAGCTCCAAGGAGCTGTCGCAGGTGGACAAGACCGCCCTGCTGTCTGACTCCGCCTTCAACCGTTGGATGCGCACACTGTCCTACTCTGGCACCTCCACCGCCGACCTAGCGGTGGCCCTGGACTCGGCACACAACCGTCAGGTGGCCCAGGGCAACGTCGACCAGGTTCTTGCCGACGTGGAAAACGGCGGCGTCATTCTCGGCCGCAATGGTGCCCTCATCCTCGGTTCCGTGGTGGGCACCCTGCACGTCCGCCTGGTGGCTCCGATGGAGCGCCGCGTCGAGCGCGTCATGCACAAGACCGGCTTCAGCGCGTCGGACGCCGCTGAGCAGTGTGAGATCGAGGATCGTCTGCGTCGCGAGATCTCCTACAAGCTGCACAAGTGGGATCCGACCGACGACGAGGCCTACGACCTCGTTATCAACACCGCTTCCACCACGTACAAGCAGGTTGCTGAGCTCATCGTTGAGATGTACCGCTCCAAGTACCCGGAGAACGTCTCCTCCTAGTTCTCGCTGCTGACACGGTGCTGCAGGCCCCCGGAGTTGCCCTCTTTCGAGGGCAACTCTGCTAAAACCCTAGCGAAACCGACCCCCACCGGCGTATGATAACACCATTGCCGCAGGGGTCGGTTTTCGTTTGCCTATCTGCCCTGCTCCCTCCCCCTTTCTTCAGCCACTCCCCCTTACTACGAAGGACCCACATCATGGCCACGTCCGCACTGTCTCCCGTCCACATCGTCGTCATGGGTGTCTCCGGCGCCGGTAAGTCCACCATCGGCGAGATGCTCTCCGAGCGGCTTGGGGTGCCCTTCCGTGACGGTGACGACCTCCACCCGGAGTCCAACATCGCCAAGATGGCGCAGGGCATCGCCCTGACCGACGAGGACCGCTGGCCGTGGCTTGGCCTCGTCGGTTCGTGGCTGCGCGACAACCCGGCTGGCGGCGTCATCGGCTGCTCCTCGCTCAAGCGCTCCTACCGGGACCGCATCCGCGAGGCCGCCCCCGACGCCATCTTCATCCACGTCCACGGTGACGAAGAGCTGCTCTACTCGCGCATGTCTACCCGCGACCGCCACTTCATGCCCACCAGCCTCCTCGATTCGCAGCTCGCCACCCTGGAGCCGCTCGCCGACGACGAAGCCGGAACCGTCATCGATATCGACGACACTCGAGAGAACATTGTGGCCAACGCCTACAACTGGTTGGCCAACGAACGCTAACGACCGCGATAAGCTGGGGGTATGACTCGCCCCACGCTGATCGTCGTCGATGTTCAAAACGATTTCTGCCACGGCTCCCTCGCCACCGAGCGAGGCGGGGCCGTGGCATCGTTGATTTCCGACCACCTCGCCGCCCACCGAGAACGCTACGAGCACGTCGTCGTGACCAAGGACTGGCACATCGACCCCGGAGAACACTTCTCCCCCGAGCCCGACTACGTCGATACGTGGCCGGTGCACTGCGTCGCCGGTTCCGACGGGGCGGCCCTCCACGACGCCCTGGCGGATCTGCGCCCCGATGCGGTGTTCACCAAGGGTGAGTACTCCGCCGCGTACTCCGGATTCGAAGGCTCAAGCAACAGCGTCAGCCTCGCCGCCTGGCTGCGCGAGCGCGGAGTAACGGACCTGGTGGTGTGCGGTATCGCCACCGATCATTGCGTGCGCGCCACCGCCGCCGACGGGCTCCGGGAGGGCTTTGCCGTCACTGTCCTGACGCACTTGTGCGCCCCGGTCTCTGAGGAGCGGGGCGCACAGGCGCTGAAGGAGCTAGCCGCAGCCGGGGCGCAGGTCCAGCCCTAGGTTGGCCGCGGCCGCCGTCGCTAAAGGTCGATTCGCTCAGCCAGCAGGCGGCGAATCTCGCCCAGGTCCTTCTTCTTCTTGCGAGCGGCAGTGATGCTGAGAACAATGGCACCCACTACGACGACGCCCACGCCGGCAAGCACCTTCTGCACCGTCGGGTCCTTGAGCTTATCGGTGGCGCCACGCTTGGCGTCAGCCGCCAGGTTGGCGGGCTTGGAGCGGTCGGTCAGCTCGTCAAGAGTGGAAGCGAGCTGGTTGCGGGTCCGCTCAATGTCCCGCTGGATGTCATCGATGCTACGAGCCACGATCATTTCTCCCTAAAGACGGTCACTATTTTTCTTCCCCTCGATCTTAGCCTCTAGGACGCTGTCGCGTCACGGTAGCATGGCGCTATGACTGATCCCTCCCGCCTCGTAGTCGGCGACCCGGCTCCGGCCTTCACGCTGCCCGCCGATTCTGGCGACGACGTTAGCCTCACCGACTACGCCGGCCGCCGCGTCCTCGTCTACTTCTATCCCCGAGCCAACACCCCCGGATGTACGAAGGAAGCGTGCGACTTCCGCGACAGCCTCGCGCTGCTCAACGACGCCGGCATCGACGTCCTCGGTATTTCCCCCGACCCGGTGGCGAAGCTGGCAGCCTTCCGCAGTAGCCAAGAGCTGAACTTCCCGCTGCTCTCCGATGAGGATAAATCGGTGATGACGGCCTACGGCGCCTTCGGTGAGAAGAAGAACTACGGCAAGGTGGTTCAGGGAGTTATCCGTTCGACGTTCCTCGTCGAGGCCGATGGCACCATCGGGCTCGCCAAGTACAACGTCAAGGCCACCGGCCACGTCGCGCGGATTCTCAAGGAACTCGATCTTTAACCTCGGCCGGCGGCCAGCAGCTGGCAGACCGCCACCGCGTAATCGCCGTCGTGGGAAATGCTCAGCGCCGTCTCCACCGGCCCGAGGCAGCCGCTCACGGCCTCGGCAACGTCGCCGCTGAGCTCGATGGCCACCCGACCCCACGGGTCGGCGACGACCTCGATCTCGCAGAAGTGGACGTCGTCGCGGCCCATCACCGGCGCCGTGCCATACATCCGCTGCGACCAGGCCTTAATGAAGGCTTCCTTAGCGGCCCAGCGGCCGGCCAGATGGGCAGCATAGTCCGGGCGGCTGCGCGCCAGCCTTAGCTCCCGCGCGCTAAAAACCTCGGAGAAGGTGGTGCCGGGTGCGCGGAGTTGCTCCGCGAAGGCGGGGATGTTCACCGCATCGATCCCAATGCTCATCGTGCGCCCGGGGGGACTTGAACCCCGTGTGAGTGAACTCCCATGATTTACCTGGTGTTTTAGGTTGTGTCGGACTGCTTACCGGGGAGTGTACACCACGCCGTGCCATATACATGCCAGAACCGGTGCCGTAGGCCTGGTGACGGCTAGTGCTAGGCCCTAGGCCTAGCACGGCTTACCGAGGAGGTTGTTTCCGTGAGTGTTGTTGAGTTTTCTTCCCCCGCCCTTAGGGCGTACCGGTGTACGTGTGAGGCGGGCTGCTGGGAGTGTGCGTGCGAGGACACGCCCGGCGCGCCGGGCGTCGAGGTGTGGGCGTCCCCTACCGGGGGCCTGGTGGTGGTTACCCGGGTGCCCGGGGTACCCCGCCCGCCCCGGGTGGACTCCCTGCTGGGAGAGCGTGGCTGGTTTGCTGTGCTGCTTGAGCAGCTGGCTAGTGGGGAACTAGTGGAGGTCTACACAAAAGTAGACCTATAGTACGCTACAGGCCCGTTTAAGCCGTTTTTTAGCCCCTGTTGATGTCCTGGTACGCCCCGGGCGTTACAGGGGCTTACAGCGCTCTACGGTAGCGCGTAACCGGGCATGTGGTGGGCTGGTAGCCAGGGGGGTTACCCCGCCCCGTACCTCCCTGACCGCGCGTGATAGCGGGTGCCCGGTTTAGTACAGGTCTAGAAGTGTAGCCCCTGGTAGGGGGCTGATTTTGTTGCACTCCCACTGCTGTGGTAACGTAGCTAGGCTACCGTACCACGGTAGGCAGAGACCACCTGCGTCTAGTGTACCAGCTGGTTGTAGTAGTACCTAATCGGGCCGGCTGGCCACCCCCCTAGAGTGCGCTAGCGCCAGGTCTACGCCTGGCACGGATTAGAGCTAGGCCCTAGGCCTAGCACGGGCTACTGGTTGTGTGAGAACTAAATAGTGTACGCCGGGGCGGTTATTTTAGTCTCCCATAGCCAGTTGGATTCATCTATCTTGAGAGGAGTGTTTTCATGCGGGAATGTAAAGAATGTAAAACGGTTAAGGAACTGGAGTGTTTCAGTTTATTAAATAAAGAGAAGGGGTATCGCCGTCATGTGTGTAGGGATTGCCGTAATAAGGCCAGGCGGGAGAAGAAGATTCAGAACCGGCTGTATGATGGGGCGCGTAGGGCACGCGAGAAGGGTAAGCGGGTGTACCCGTTTACTGCTGAGGAGTGGGAGAAGAACCTAGCGGTAAAGTATGGTGTTAGCCCGCTGGAGTGTTTCTATACGGGTAGGCCGTTACAGTTGGATGATCCTAGCGCGCCTGGTTTTTTGCACCTGGATCATGTAAAGCCGTTGTCTGCTAGCCGGTCTACTCATTCGATCAATAATGTGGTTCCTACGTCGGCTGAGTTTAACGGCTGGAAAAGTGGTAAGCGTGCCGTGGTTGCGGTTATTACCGCCCCCGAGGGGTTAAGGGGGGTTAAGCGCTGGGACGGGCCTGTGGATGATATGGGTAACCCTATTGTTCCTGTGTTGACTGCCTGGTTCAGCCAGGATGGTAAGCAGTTGAGTAAGTGGACTGCCTTGAAGGTGAAAAGTGTTTCCCGGCCTATTGAGGATGATAATACCGGCCCCCTTGATGCCGGTACGGACAATGACGGCACTCTGGGGGCTGCCTAGTGTACGTGGATGATGATCTCGATTACCTGTTGAGTCTTCCGGTGGGGTCGATTAAGCAGCATCGGGAGCAGCGGGGTGGTTTTGAGCAGTGGCTGTACCCTGGCCTGGTGTGTGATTCTTTCACCATGATACAGGGTAAAGCGAAACAGGGTAAGTCGTTGTTGGCCGCTAATCTGGTGGCTAGTTTTTCTACTGGTAGGTCGTTTCTGGGTGTGGAGTGTTCTAGGCCGGATAGTAGCCGGGATGTCCTTATAGTGGGTACCGAGGCTAATCTAGTTGCCGAGTATGGGGAGCGTGTCACTGAGCTGGGTGGTGACGTTGATCGTGTTCAGATTGTTCCTATGCTGCCTGGCCAGGAATTGCACTACGTGTGGGAGCTTAAGGCCGTGTATGGTCACCTAGGCCTGGTTGTGGTGGATAACACCAGTGGGTATGTGACTGATGAGGGGCAGAATAGTGACACGTCGGCTACAGTGATTAAGCGACTTTTCCAACCCCTGGTTATGGCTGGTGTTCCCGTGGTGTTGATTCATCATTTCAATAAGTCGGGTAGGAGTATGGGTAGTGAGCAGTACCGGGGTATGGGCCGGTTCTTCCTTGACTGTAAGCGTACCCGTGATGGTATCCGGGTTACCCGTGATGGTGGTAATTTTGCCAGCCTAGACCCGCTAGAACTGTCTCTGGCCGGTTTTGAGTTGTCTACTGGTGGGGTGTCGGCTAGCCCGGCGCGCCGGGTGGATGATCCGGCGCTGGGTGCTATGGCCCGGCTGGCTGTCATGGCCCCTGGTGGGAATAAGTCTGCTGTCGCCAGGTATGTCGCTGACCGCCTTAAGGCAGAAGGGGTGGTGGGTACTAAGGGGGCCCCGTATTCCGAGGGTGCGGTACGGCAGAAGTTACGGCGTATGGAACAGTCCGAGAACAGTACTCTCACGTGTGGGGTTACCCTCGAGTAGTGGACACCTGATAAGGATGGGCCACAGGCCTGTCAGGAAGGATGTCTGTCACTATGGCAACGAGGAAGACCTACACCCCGGAATACCGGCGCGAAGCCGCCCGATTGGTTCTTGATACCGGCCGCCCGATCTCGGTGGTAGCCAAGGAACTCAACATCAACGCCTCCCTGTTGAGCCGGTGGGTGAAGAAAGAACGCCAGCCCAGCGACCCAGCCACACACCAGGCTGAGGTACTCGACGCCGACGAACGCGCAGAACTGCTACGCCTGCGTAAACAGGTCGCCGAGCTCAAGCTTGATAACGAGTTTTTGGGAAAAGCAGCAGCCTTCTTCGCGTCGAAGCAACAAAAGTAGAACGCTTCCAGCTGATGGCGCAGGAGAAGGCCAACTACAGCATCTGCCGCATGGCCAGGCTTTTGCAGGTCTCCCGCTCGGGCTACTACAAGTGGGCGAGCCAGCAAAGGCTCAAAGCTGCCGGTGATGACCCTCGTGACATGCAGCGCGCCGCGCTTGATGCCAGCGTGCTGAGGTCCTGGACCCAGTCCCACCAGACCTACGGAGCACCGCGGATCACCGCTGATCTACGTGGCATGGGCCTGGTGGTGGATAAGAAAACGGTAGCCAAGTCGATGCGCAGGCTGGGCATTGAAGGCATCTCACCGCGATCATGGACTCCGGCTCGGCGAGTACCCGGTGTAGCACGGCACCAGATCCCAGATCGGGTGGAACGAGTCTTTGACACCGGGGAACTGAATAAGGTGTGGATCTCCGATATCACGTATCTGCGTACCGGGGAGGGTTGGCTGTATCTGTGTGCGGTCCGTGATGGGTGTTCTCGCCGGGTGCTAGGGTGGGCGATGGACGCGCACCAGAGCACTGACCTGGTGGAACGGGCCCTTCGGATGGCGCACACCTTGCGTGGCGAGGTGGCTGAGGGTGTGGTGTTTCACGCTGATCGTGGCACCCAGTTCACCAGTGATCAGCTGTACCGTGTGTGCCAGGAACTCGGGATCGCTCAGTCGGTGGGACGTACTGGAGTGTGTTTTGATAACGCGATGGCTGAATCGTTTTGGGCGACGCTAAAAACGGAGTTCTACCAGCGGCGACGGTGGCGTACCCGGGATCAAGCTCGTCGTGCGGTGGCGGGTTGGATCGAGGGGTTTTACAACCGGCAACGGCGTCATTCGTCGTTGGGTGGTCTCCCACCTGTCAGTTTCGAAAATAATTACCACTTGGAGAAGGAGTCGGCCTCAGGCCGCGCTGCTTAATCGAACTGTCCACGATTTGCGGGCAACCCCACGTGGGCTGGTGATGGGTATGTGAGTTAGTGGTAGGTCTGTGACCTAGCACGGTTAGTGCCTGTGCCAGCCCCCTAGGGCTGGTATGGACTAGAGCTAGGCTGTAGGCCTAGCGCGGACTGGTTGTACAGCTTGAGCAGCTGACCTGTTCAGCTATTTTGTGTTTCCCCTGGTCAGAAGGCTGCTGGTTGTTCACTGGTGGTTTCCCACCGTGTTCAGCTGGTTGTGTTTCTGCTGGTCAGAAGGTTGCACGTTGTACGTTGAACCCCCTTAGGTATCCCCCTATTTGTTGTTTCTCTATCCGCCTACGCTAGGCGGTGTTCGTGTCATACTTCCTGTGCCCTGGCCATAGGCCAGGTCACTACAGTATGCCATTCACACACGAGCTGCTGGTACCTGCCAGCATCTCTCGCCTGGCTACGGCTACATTGGAGGGGTGAAAATAGCACCTACGGTGCTGTTGAACACCTACCTGTAGGCCCGCCTTAATGGCGGGCTACTACCGTAGGGCCGCCCCTATGGGCGGCTAGTGGACTGTATGCGGGCCTTAATGGCCCGCTACTGTAGGTAGGCCGGCCTTATTGGCCGGCTACTGGACTGTGTCAGTCCCTTAGGGCTGGCACTGATGTACGCCCCGGCTAGGGCCGCCCCTATGGGCGGCTAGTAGCTCTAGTAGCTCTAGGCCGGGGCTGTCTTATGCTATGGAGCATATAGCTACCCCGCGCGGTGGGCCTTTATGGCCCGGCGCGGTGGGTGGTAGGAGCAGGGCTAGGCCGCTAGGTCTAGTCCTGGTTCTGGCACGGTTGGTGACAGCATTTATGCTGGCACGGGTGGTGACAGGCCGCTAGGTCTGGCACGGGGCTGGCATGTAATGTCAGCACGGTACTGGGTAGCTGTATGCGACTGGTATATAGGCCTAGGCCGGGCTCTAAGGCCCGGCTACTAGGTGTACGCCCGGCCTGTATGGCCGGGCTACTACGGTATGTTGTAGGGCCGGCCTTAAGGGCCGGCTACTACTTAGGTACCTTAGGAGGCAGGCCTTTAAGGGCCTGCCCTAAAACAGTAACCGTAGGGCCGGCCTTAAGGGCCGGCTACTATACGTAGGGCCGCCCCTATGGGCGGCTACTAACTACTACCTGTAGGCCGGGCTCTAAGGCCCGGCTACTGTATGTAGGGCCGCCTTGAGGGCGGCTAGCGCTAGGCCCTAGTAATCCCGCCGTAGGCGGGTTACGGTAGTGCCAGCCATGAGGCTGGTACGTGGCCTAGCACGGGCTAGTGCCAGGTTTACGCCTGGCACGGGCTACCTAGGATGTATGAGGGGTGGTAGTACCTGGAGGGTACTAGCGCCCCGTAGGGGTAGTGACAGGCTGATAGGCCTGGCACGGGCTAGAGCTAGGCTGTAGGCCTAGCACGGGGTGATAGTATGTATGCCCGCCTTAATGGCGGGCTACTGGTGACAGCCCCTTAGGGGGCTGGAACGGTAGTATAACCTATAGGCTGACCGGTAAGGTCAGCTAGTGCCAGGTCTACACCTGGCACGGGCTACTAGGTGTACGCCCGGCCTGTATGGCCGGGCTACTGGTTGTACGCCGGGCTTGATGCCCGGCTACTGATGTATGCCTATGCCGGGCCGTGGTTGCCATGATGGGCCCGGCTAGTGCTAGTGCTAGCCCCTAGGCCTAGCACGGCTAGGTGGGAGAGTAAGCCCGGCGCGCCGGGCCTTGCCTGGTCTAGGGGTGCTAGTGGTTGTACGCCGGGCTTGATGCCCGGCTACTGTCAGGTTTCCACCTGGCACGGCTAGGTCTGTGACCTAGCGCTAGCCCCCTAGGGTTATCCTGTCCATGAGCTCCCGGGGCCGTTGTTCCCGTGCCCTCATGTAGGTATTCACAATGGTAGATGGGGTTGCCCGCAAATCGTGGACAGTTCGATTAAGCAGCGCGGCCTGAGGCCGACTCCTTCTCCAAGTGGTAATTATTTTCGAAACTGACAGGTGGGAGACCACCCAACGACGAATGACGCCGTTGCCGGTTGTAAAACCCCTCGATCCAACCCGCCACCGCACGACGAGCTTGATCCCGGGTACGCCACCGTCGCCGCTGGTAGAACTCCGTTTTTAGCGTCGCCCAAAACGATTCAGCCATCGCGTTATCAAAACACACCCCAGTACGTCCCACCGACTGAGCGATCCCGAGTTCCTGGCACACACGGTACAGCTGATCACTGGTGAACTGCGTGCCACGATCAGCGTGAAACACCACACCCTCAGCCACCTCGCCACGCAAGGTGTGCGCCATCCGAAGGGCCCGTTCCACCAGGTCAGTGCTCTGGTGCGCGTCCATCGCCCACCCTAGCACCCGGCGAGAACACCCATCACGGACCGCACACAGATACAGCCAACCCTCCCCGGTACGCAGATACGTGATATCGGAGATCCACACCTTATTCAGTTCCCCGGTGTCAAAGACTCGTTCCACCCGATCTGGGATCTGGTGCCGTGCTACACCGGGTACTCGCCGAGCCGGAGTCCACGATCGCGGTGAGATGCCTTCAATGCCCAGCCTGCGCATCGACTTGGCTACCGTTTTCTTATCCACCACCAGGCCCATGCCACGTAGATCAGCGGTGATCCGCGGTGCTCCGTAGGTCTGGTGGGACTGGGTCCAGGACCTCAGCACGCTGGCATCAAGCGCGGCGCGCTGCATGTCACGAGGGTCATCACCGGCAGCTTTGAGCCTTTGCTGGCTCGCCCACTTGTAGTAGCCCGAGCGGGAGACCTGCAAAAGCCTGGCCATGCGGCAGATGCTGTAGTTGGCCTTCTCCTGCGCCATCAGCTGGAAGCGTTCTACTTTTGTTGCTTCGACGCGAAGAAGGCTGCTGCTTTTCCCAAAAACTCGTTATCAAGCTTGAGCTCGGCGACCTGTTTACGCAGGCGTAGCAGTTCTGCGCGTTCGTCGGCGTCGAGTACCTCAGCCTGGTGTGTGGCTGGGTCGCTGGGCTGGCGTTCTTTCTTCACCCACCGGCTCAACAGGGAGGCGTTGATGTTGAGTTCCTTGGCTACCACCGAGATCGGGCGGCCGGTATCAAGAACCAATCGGGCGGCTTCGCGCCGGTATTCCGGGGTGTAGGTCTTCCTCGTTGCCATAGTGACAGACATCCTTCCTGACAGGCCTGTGGCCCATCCTTATCAGGTGTCCACTACTCGAGGGTAACCCCAGTAGATACGTCGGATTGGCCTAGTATGGCCCCGATTTCCTTAGGGGTAGCGCCTGCTTCCGCTAGGCGGGTGATGATGTATACCCTGCCATAGTGGGGAGTGAGTGGTTTCGTAATACCCGCCCTGGCCTTAGCCCGGTTGAAGACGGACCTGTAGCTAGTATCGAACACTGGGTTACCACTGGTGGTGGTGGTTAGCCAGCTGGTAGGCCGGTAGGCGGCTAGGTGCTCACGGATAACAGGGGCGAACTCATTGAGGACGGGTACTTTTCGGTAGCCAGCCGCCGTTTTAGGCGGGTGTAGAACCATTCTGGTTCGTTCCCCCGGGGTGGCTATGCGTGCCAGTGTGCCCCGCACCGAGACTGCGATGGTGCCGTTTTCGTCTAGCACGTCCTCCACTGTGAGGGCTAGTGCTTCCCCTAGCCGTAGCCCGTGAAACAGTGTGAGTGCTGCTACCAGCCGGTACCGGTGGGGCATGTGGTTGAAGATAGCCTGTAGGTCTGCTGTGTCGGGTAGCTGCTTTACTGCTGGCTGATAGCCGCGCCCTACGTTCTGGAGCTGTACCGGGTTATGGGCGATGTAGCCCTGGTCTACTGCCGTCCACATGATAGCCCGTAGTTTGCTGTAGGCCCTTTTGTTCCTGTGCATGGTATCCGGGTAGGTGCTGGTGATGTCAGACCACCACGCGGCTACCTGCTGGTGTGTGAGCCGGTCTACCCGGGTGTCGCATATCAGCGGGTGCTGTAGTACCCGTGCTGTGATGATGTCCTGGTATGCCCGGTGGGTGCTGTCCCGTAGCCGCCTGGCTACGTCGGCTAGCCACTGGCTGCCTAGCTCTCCTACCGTAGGGGGCGTGGTGTTCGCCCGGTAGGGTACCCACACGCCTAGGTCTATGTTTCGTCTGGTTTCTGCTAGCCAGCCGGTAGCAGTGAGCTTATCGGGGAACGTGTGTGGCCCTTTATGTGTCTTACCGTCGGGGCCGGTGTAGCGGGCCTGCCACCTGCCACTGGGTAGTTGCCTGGTGTTGCCCCATGATTGGCGTGCCATTCTCGTGCCATTCTCATGCCACGACAGGACGGGCGGGGGCCTGTCGGAGCTGGTAGTGTCAGTGTGGTTGGTTGTCGCCCTAGGCGGTCTTCCAACCTAACTACACCACGTAAACGGCCAAAACATGGCCTGACCTGCGGTTATTCGTGCGCCCGGGGGGACTTGAACCCCCACGTCCGAAGACACTGGAACCTAAATCCAGCGCGTCTGCCAATTCCGCCACGGGCGCGAGTCAGGACACATCGTAGTATGCCCTCACGGCGTTCACGAAATCCAACTTTCGCTCCATAGCCGTTATCATCAAGGGTGTGAGTGAGCAGGAGAAAACCACCGACGATCAACCCGACCCTGCCTCGAAAAAGGTGTCCACCGTCCGGGTGAGGGCCTGGCACATCGTGTTGCTCGTCGTCATCGTCGCCGTCACCTTGAGCCTGGCGTGGTGGCAGTGGACTCGCTTCCGTTCTGGCAGCGGAACCTTCCAGAACCTCGGGTACGCCCTCCAATGGCCGCTGTTCGGCGCGTTCTTCGTCTACGCCTATCGCATGGGAGTGAAGTACGAGAACGATGCCCGGCGCGCCCAGGCGGACGCCGACGACCCGGACTATCTCTACCAGGCGGACCTGCGCGAGTTCGAAGAACAGCCCACCCGAATCGACGACGATTTCCTGCCCGCTCGCCCGCACCTTAACGTCGAAGAATTCAACAGGCTCAACCCGCGTCGTCGCGGGCAAACCGACTACCCCAAGGACATTGATGACTGAGCAGACTAATCGCCCGCGGGTTCACCCGGAGCGCAAGCGCCGCGTCCGCAGCGCCCTGAAGTTCTTTTCCATTACCGCGTGGGTCACCGGCATCGCGTTGCTAGTGCTCACCGCCCGGATGATCGCGGAGTACATCTTCCACGTCGAGATGCCGGCGTGGGCGACGATGATCGCCATCCTGCACGGCTGGTGCTACATGGCCTTCGTCATCGCCACCTTCATGCTGGGAACGAAGTCCCGCTTCGCCCCGACGTGGTGGATTGTCACCATCCTTGGCGGCGTCGTCCCGTTCCTCAGCTTCTATGTGGAACGCGTCCGCCGTCGGGAGATCACCGAGCGCTTCCAGCTCGACGAACCCGACGTGCCGATCGCCTCAAGCTAGCCGGGTTAGGACTCGGCCGCCATCTGCGCAATTGTGGTGACAAGCCCCGCTAACGCCCGACCCCGGTGGGAGAGGGCGTCTTTTTCTTCTCTACTCAGCTGTGCGCTGGAGCGTCCCGCTGCGCCGGGGGCGTCCTCTTCGGCTGGGACGAATAGGGGGTCGTAGCCGAAGCCGTTCTCTCCGACCGGCGAGTGCAGCAGCCGCCCGGGCCAACGCCCCTCCGACACGGTCTCCTCCCCCGTCGGGGTGACGAGCGCGCAGGCGGACACGAAGGCGGCGCCGCGGCGGTGCTCCGGCACGTCCGCCAGTTGCGCAAGCACAAGGGCGTTGTTGGCGGCGTCATCGCCATGTGTGCCACTCCATCGAGCGGAGAGCACCCCGGGCATTCCGCCGAGGGCGTCAACGCTCAGACCGGAATCATCCGCCACGCACGGCCAACCGGTCGCCGCGGCACCGGCCCGGGCTTTGATGAGCGCGTTCTCCGCGAAGGTGGCCCCGTCTTCCACCGGTTCCTCGTAGCGGGGGGCGTCGTTCAGCGCGACCAGTTCGACGCCGGCGACCCCCGCTGCGGCGAGAATCCGCTGAAGTTCGGCGAGCTTCTTCGAATTGTTGGAGGCGACCAGCAGCTTCATGGGTTAGCGCTCCTGGATGTCGCGGGCAAGGGCCTGGCGCTGGGCGTCGTGCAACTGCCGGATACCAACCTCTGCCGCGTCGAGCATGGCCAACAGTTGCGCCCGATCAAATTCGCCGTGCTCTCCCGTGCCTTGAACTTCCACGAACTTGCCTTCCGCCGTCATGACGACGTTGAGGTCAACCTCCGCCCGGGAGTCTTCTTCGTAGGGAAGGTCGAGGCAGACATGGCCACCGACGACGCCGACGCTAACGGCCGCCACCGGCTCACGCAACGGGTTGCCCGGTACCACCCCACGGTCCTTGAGCACGGAGATCGCGTCGGCCAGCGCCACGTAGGCGCCGGTGATGGAGGCCGTGCGGGTGCCGCCGTCGGCCTGGAGGACATCGCAGTCAATGTTGATGGTGTTCTCCCCGAGCTGGGAGAGATCCACCGCCGCGCGCAGCGAGCGGCCGATGAGCCGCGAGATCTCGTGCGTCCGGCCCTTGACCTTGCCGCGCATCGACTCGCGCGGCATACGCTCGTGAGTCGCTGCCGGCAGCATGGAGTACTCCGCGGTCAGCCAGCCTTCGCCGGAGTCCTTCTTGAAGCGGGGAACCCCGTGTTCCACGGAGGCGGTGCACATCACGCGGGTGTTGCCGAACTCAACGAGGACGCTGCCCGCCGGGTTGCTGGTGAAACCGCGGGTGATACGCACCGGGCGCATCTCGTCTAGGGCACGGCCGTCGGTGCGGGTGAAGTCAGTCATGACCCCTAGCGTAGACGACGCCGAGGTGGCTAGATCTCCAGGCGCATGCCCGGCGCGGCGAGGATAATCTCGCCGTCGAATTCCTCGCGCGCTGCAGCCGCGGTGGCCTCCGGATCAACCCACGGCGGCAGGTGGGTGAGCACCAGCCTGCCCACCTCCGCTTCGCGGGCAACCCTGCCCGCCTCCGCGCCGGACAGGTGCATGAGGAGGGGCTTGTACTCGCTCGACGGCCCCCACCCCGCCTCGCACAACAGGGTACCGACCCCGCGTGCCGCGTCGACGAGGCTGTCCGATAGCGCGGTGTCACCCGAGTAGCACAGGGATGCCCCAGTGGCGGGGTCCTCGACCCGGATGGAGTAGGCCTCCACCGGATGCACCGCAGCGAAGGCGCGTAGCTTCATCCCCCCGACCGCGTAGGTCTCGTTGGGGTCCCACGCGCGGAAATCGAAGGTGTCCGCGTGATCGTCAACCTCGTCTGGCACGTCGGCGCTGAGCCGGCCCAGCTGGGTCACGGTGTGCGCCGGGCCGATGAGGTGGTGCTTGCGCGTAGCCGCGAGTGTCGGATGGTAGCGCCGCCACACGATGAGCGAGGGGAAATCGAGGCAGTGGTCCGGGTGCAGGTGCGAGAACACGACGTGCGCGTCGGACGGATTCTGAACCTGTTGGAGCGCGGCGAGGCTGCCGGGCCCTAGGTCCATGACGATTGACGGCTGTCCATCGTTGCTGAGCAGGTATCCGGACGCGGGGTTACCGGGGGCGGCCAGTGACCCCGAACAACCGAGAATGGTCAACTGCATGGTGTTACTCTGCCACGTTCACCCAGGTTTATCGACCTCGGGGGACGTGTTTTATACCCCCGATTCGGGGGTTTGGGTGACGGTTCCCACACCCGGGCCCACAAAGCGAGTTGCCAGTCTTTGGAAGCTGGCAGCGTCGCCGGTCGCTTCAAAATGGCGGATTGGCGGCCCGTCGCGTTCCGGATCGGCCAACAGATCCAGCTCCGTCAGTGTGCGCAGGACGTCCTTCGCGGTCTCTTCCGCTGAGGACACCAGGGTGACATCGTCGCCGATCGCCAACTGGATCACCCCGGAGAGCAGCGGATAGTGCGTGCACCCGAGCACGAGCGTATCCACCCCCGCCGATTGCAGGGGCGCCAGATACCCTTCGGCCACCCCCAGCACTTGCCGGCCAGAAGTAATACCCCGCTCGGCGAACTCCACGAACGCGGGGCAGGCCGCCATGGTCACGTCGACGCTCGGGTTGAGGGAGAACAGGTCCTGATACGCGCCTGAGTTCACCGTGCCTTGAGTGGCGATGACGCCCACTTTTCCGTTGCGGGTCGTTGCCATCGCGCGGCGCACCGCCGGGCGAATTACCTCAATGACGGGGATGGTGTAGCGCTCGCGGGCGTCGTGCAGGATCGCGGCGGTAGCGGTGTTGCACGCGATTACCAGCGCCTTGCAGCCTCGTTCCACGAGATCGTCGGCGATCGCCAACGCGTGCCGACGCACCGCGGCGATGGGCTGCGGCCCGTACGGACCGTGTGCGGTGTCGCCGATGTAGATCAGCGACTCCTGGGGAAGCTGGTCCATGATCGTGCGTGCCACGGTAAGCCCGCCGACGCCCGAATCGAACACCCCGATCGGCGCGGACGGGGAGGGCGCAGCTGCGGGCTGGGAAACAGAAACCATAATCGCCTTTCCGGGGCTTCAATCAAGAGTTTTAGCGGCGCCCGGAGGACAACGCCTTCCGGGCCTTCTTCAGCTGGCGGCGTTCCACAAGCGCCGGCGGATCGTCGGAGGTGATGAGCATACCCGCCCCCAGTCCGCCGAGCGCACCAAAGAGGTGGCCCTGCCACGACACCCCTGGTACCCCGGGGAGCAGGCCAAAGATGAGCCCCGAGTAGGCGATACCGAGAACGACGCCGACGACCACTTGGCCAAGATGACGGTTAAACACCCCGCGGATGAGCAGATACGCCAGCCAGCCGTACACCACGCCCGAGGCGCCAATATGGTTCGTCGCCACGCCACCGAACAGCCAGGTGCCCGCCCCGGCGGCCACGACGGTGATGAGGGTGACCTCCCAGAACACCCGTCGTCCCGAGAACCCGATGAGGAAGGCGAAGACCGCTCCCGGCACCGTGTTGGAGAGCACGTGTTCGAGGTTGGC
This sequence comes from Corynebacterium uterequi, assembly GCF_001021065.1. Classification (NCBI taxonomy): domain Bacteria; kingdom Bacillati; phylum Actinomycetota; class Actinomycetes; order Mycobacteriales; family Corynebacteriaceae; genus Corynebacterium; species Corynebacterium uterequi. Next base: position 1,883,339 of record NZ_CP011546.1, read on the forward strand.
GTGAAGGAAGGGTGCGGCGAAGATACCCCACCACGACGCGGTGTCCAGCGGATGAATGCCAAAGAAGACCAAGTCTCCGCCGAAGACGAGGAGGTTGACGAGGAAAACAGACCAGATGGCGACCACGAAGCCCACGGCGTAGGTCACGGCCCCCTTGAGGCCGCCGCCACTGCGGACGCGCGACGACGGGGCGGCCGGCGGGGTTGCGGATCCCGGGTAGCCGGGTGTCATCGGGGACGCCGGAGGGCGGCGGTAGAGGCGGCTCATGGGGATGTAGCCTAGTCGCCGATCAGCGCCTCCAACAGACTGTCTTGGCAGAAGGCCAGCCACTCCGCGAAGGTGTCCCGGGGCATCCCAAGGCTCTCCTCGGCGAGTTGCTCGTCGGTGCGGCTGCCGGGTTGGGCCGAAACCACAAAGAGACGCACGTCGTTGAGGGCGGCGACGAACTGCCCAGCTTCCTCCGGGGTCAGTGAGATGGCGACGGATCCGTCGGCCCCGATCTGTTCCGTGATGACCTGCAGATTGGTGAGCTTGGCGGAGATGATGTCGTTTTCGTGCAGGCAGCGCAGGAAGGAATTGTCTCCGTCGTATTCCTCGTCGTCGGGCAGCTCAAAATCCGGCAGGAGCCGGGCAAGCGCCGGGTCGGCGGGGGCCTCCTTGTGCCCGGAGGCCATGCCCATCATGTCCGCGAGCTCGTCGCGCGGGGCGCTGCGGGCGCGCTGAATGAGTGTCTCCACCAGGTAGGAGGCGACGTTGCCGAGGACTTCCCGTTCGATGGGCTCGAGCGTGGTGACGTACCGGGGCCCCCGCATGAGCGAGCGTTTAGCTTTCCACGGGATCATGTTTCGACGGTGCTCCTTGTCGTTCGGGGCTGAGGCGCTAACCAGCCTGCTGCATGGTCGCCCATAGTCCGGCGGTGTGTAGCTTTTTCACGTCGCCCTCCACCTTGTCTTTCTCCCCCGAGGAGACGACGGCTTTGCCCTCGGTGTGTACCTGCATCATGAGCTCGGTGGCCCGCTTCTTCGAGTAGCCAAGAACCGTCTGGAAGACGTACGTGACGTAGGACATGAGGTTAACCGGGTCATCCCACACAATGCACATCCAGGGCAGGTTTTCCGCCGTGGCCATATCCACGTCAAGGCTTTCCTCCAGATCCGGGGTAGCCATGGGGGAGCTCATGGTGATGTACAACATGATTGCCCAGCCTAGTCCTAAGCGGACACAACCGGCTAGGCTTAACGGGGTGGAAACCTTGAACTCGTCGATCCCCCGCAACCGGTCGACGTCACTGCTGACCGATATGTATGAACTGACGATGCTTGAGGCCGCGCTGCGCGACGGCACCGCCCACCGGCGTGTGAGCTTCGAAGTGTTCTCTCGGCGCCTGCCCAATGAACGCCGCTACGGTGTGGTGTGCGGCAGTGAGCGAGTTCTCCACGCCATCGAGGACTTCGTTTTCACCGAAGAGCAGCTCGCCGGCATGGATTTCCTCTCGGAGGAGACCCTGGATTACCTGCGCTCCTACCGTTTCACGGGGCACATCGACGGTTACCGGGAAGGCGAGCTGTACTTCCCCTACTCCCCGATTCTCACCCTGCGCGGCACCTTCGCCGAATGCGTGGTCCTGGAGACCGTCATCTTGTCCATCATGAACGCGGACTCGGCAGTAGCGTCGGCGGCCGCCCGCATGGTGGTCGCCGCCGACGGCCGACCGATCATCGAGATGGGGTCGCGCCGGACCCACGAGTATTCGGCTGTTACCGCGGCCCGCGCGGCCTATCTAGCGGGTTTCCAGGCGACGTCGAACCTCGAGGCGGCGCATCGCTACGGCATCCCCGCCTCCGGTACCGCCGCCCACGCGTGGACGCTGCTGCACATCGACGCCGAGGGCCGACCCAACGAGGCGGCCGCCTTCCGGTCCCAGATCGACAGCCTCGGCACCGACACCACGCTTCTGGTGGACACCTATGACATCACCAAGGGCGTGGCCACGGCCATTGAGGTGGCCGGCACCGGCCTCGGCGCAATCCGTATCGACTCCGGCGACCTCGGCGCGGTGACCCGGCGCGTGCGCAAACAGCTCGACGAGCTGGGGGCGTTCAACACGAAAATCATCGTCTCTTCCGACCTCGACGAGTTCGCCATCGCCGGCCTGCGAGGCGATCCCGTGGACGGCTTCGGCGTCGGCACGTCCGTAGTCACCGGCTCCGGCGCGCCGACGGCCGGCCTGGTGTACAAGCTGGTGGAGGTCGACGGCCACCCCGTCGCCAAGCGCTCCTCCGGCAAGGCGATGACCGGTGGTACCAAGCGCGCCCTGCGTGCCCTGCGTTCCACCGGCGTGGCCGTTGAAGAAGTCGTGTACCCCTTCGACAACGAGGCCCCGGACACCGGGACACTGCACGCCCAGCAACTCACCGTGCCGCTGATGCGCGACGGAGCCATCGTCGACACGGCCCCCACCTTGTCCGAGTCCCGCGACCACCTCGCCGCGCAACTTCAGACCCTACCGTGGGAGGGTCTGGCGCTCTCTCGCGACGAACCTGCCATCTCCACGCGTTTCGCCGGCTTCGAACCGGCCGCGTCCTCCTAGCGAAAGCCGCCCGCGTGCCCGAGCCCGACGAAGCAGCCCCCCTGTCCACCGAGGAATTACTCGCCGCGGCGGTGTCCGCCATCGGCGGCAGCCCCCGGCCCGGGCAAGAACGTATGGCCTCGGCCGTGGATCAGGCCCTTGACGTGGGCCGGCACCTCGCCGTGCAGGCTGGCACCGGTACCGGCAAGTCCATGGCCTATCTGGTACCCGCCATCCGCTACGCCCAGGAGGAGGATGCCACCGTCGTCGTGTCCACCGCCACCCTGGGTCTGCAGAATCAGCTCGTGCACCGCGACCTCCCTCGCCTGGCCGACGCGTTGGAACCGCACCTGAGCCGCAGGCCCAGCTTCGCGATCCTCAAGGGCCGGTCCAACTACGTCTGCCTCCACAAGGTGTCCGATGTCGAAGACCTCCCGGAGGGGGAATCGCTCCTCGACGCCGGGCAGCTCTCCCGCCTGGGCGCCCACGCCGAGCGGGTGAGGCAGTGGGCGCAGCAAACCGAGACGGGAGACCGCGACGATCTCACCCCGGGCGTGCCCAACATCGTATGGCGGGCCTTCTCGGTCACCGCGAAGGAGTGCCTCGGCGCGGCTCGGTGCCCACACGGTGAGGAGTGCTTCGCCACCCTCGCCCGCGCCGCCGCCAGCGAGAAGGACATCGTGGTCACCAACCACGCACTGCTGGCCATCGACGCCTTGAGCGACTTTGCTATTCTGCCGGACCACGACGCGGTCATCATCGACGAGGCGCACGAGCTCGACGGACGCATCACGTCCGTCGCCACCTCGGAGATTTCCCCGCATGGCATCTCCCTGGCGGCCAAGCGAGGTGAAAAGCTCGACGCCGCGAAGCGCTCCGAAGAGCTGCGCGAGATCAGCGACGATCTGGAGGCGATGCTGGCCATCCAGCCAGAGGGCCGCTGGACGAGCCTGGACGACACGGCCCGCACCTCGCTGACCGGCCTGGCCTCCGGACTGTGGCGGCTGCGCGAGGACATTCAACGCGGCGGCCACGACGGCGAATCCGAATCGGACCCGGAACGCGCCGCCGAGCGCCAGAACCTCACCAACCACCTGTTGGAACTGCACGACGCCGTCGTCCGGATCCTCGACGTGTTCGCCGAGGGCAGCGCCGACCCCACCACCGCTCGCGACGTGGTGTGGTTGCAGCGCACCCAGAAAGAGCAATCCCGGCTCGCCGTGGCCCCGCTATCGATCGCGGGACTGCTTCGAGAGTCGCTCTTCGCCGATCACACTGTCGTTCTCACCTCCGCCACGCTCACCGTTGGCGGGAACTTCAACGCCATGGCCGCTGCGTGGGGGTTGCCTCGTGGGTCCTGGGACCACCTCGACGCCGGCACCCCCTTCGATCCCGCCGCCTCGGGCATCCTCTACCAGGCCGCCCACCTACCCAAGCCCGGTCGCGACGGGCTCAGCGCCGAAGCCTTAGACGAAATGACCGAGCTCATCCTCGCCGCCGGCGGGCGGACGTTGGGGTTGTTTTCGTCGAGGCGCGCCGCCGAGCAGGCCGCGGAGGCGCTGCGCCCCCGCCTGCCCTTCGACATTCTGCTTCAAGGCGAGGACACCATCGGCGCGCTCGTCGCCCGCTTCCAGGCGAATGAGAATACCTGTCTTTTCGGCACCCTCACCCTATGGCAGGGCGTGGACGTGCCGGGGCCGTCGTTGTCCCTGGTCATCATTGACCGCATCCCCTTCCCTCGGCCGGACGACCCGCTGCTGAAGGCCCGCTCGGAGGCGGCCGACGCCGCCGGCCGCAACGGCTTCATGGAGGTCTCCGCCACCCACGCGGGGCTGCTGCTCGCACAGGGCACCGGGCGTTTGCTGCGGTCGGTCACCGACCGGGGCGTCGTAGCTGTCCTCGACTCCCGGCTGGCCACCGCCCGCTACGGCGGCTTCCTGCGCCGGTCTATGCCGGCATTTTGGACGACGACCTCCCTTGAGGTGGTCACCGGCGCGTTACGACGGCTGGTGGCCGCTCCCCGGAAGTAGGTCCCGCCGGGCCACGCCGAGGGCCGTGATCGCGCCCGGCGCCACCTCGGTGAATCCGGCATCGACCACCGTCGCCGCGGTCGGTAGCGCAGCGGCCTGCGCGAACTCCTCGCCACTGACCTCCCGCACGCTCAGTGGGCACGCGTCGGCCGCCCACTGCAGGGCCGACGCCGGATCACGCTGATACCACGCAGCCGCTAGCAGCATAGCGGCATGGCCAGCTTGCGCGGCGGCCTTACCGGCGCTCATCTGCAGCGAGGCGTCGATGAGAATGAGGGGCTGGGACGCGTCAACGTCGGCCATCGTGGCGCCGTCGGCGGGCAGGTCCGTTCCCTTGACCTGGAGCTTGCGTAACTCCGCCGGTACGGCGTCCATGCGGGTGGGCAGGAACGCGCGTGCCTGCGCACCGTCGACGTCGACGGTGACTCCGGCGAGCTGCTGTGCCCGTTCCCAACCGCTATTGCGGGCCCGGCGAACCACCTTGCGGATGCGGTGGGTGTACCACGGCGTGAGCGCATCCTGCCATGCTCCCGGCTGGTCGGCGCGGTGATCGAGGCAGACCAGCACCGCTGCCCTGGCGGCGGCGGTGAGCGCTGCGACGCGTTTGGGTGGATCGTTTTTGGGCAGATGCAGGACAATCTGCATGGCCTGGACGGTGTGCGGGTCGTCCGGGTTCTCGCCGCGGGGTCGGGTCACGGCGTCGACCAGCCGATCGAATGCGTCCGGCACGTTAGGCTTCCTGTTCGCTGAGACCGGCGGCCTCGACCTCGTAGCGCGGCACCCCCAGCATGTACAGCACCTCGTCGAGGAAAGGATGCGTGACGGCGGTATCCGCTACCTCTGTGAGCGCTGGCTTCGCATTGAAGGCGATTCCCAAGCCTGCCGCGGAGATCATGTCAATGTCATTGGCGCCATCGCCCACCGCCACCGTCTGATCCATCCCGAGACCGGAATCGGCGGCGAATTCCCGCAGGAAGGCGGCTTTAGCGGCCCGGTCCACCACCTGCCCGACCACGCGGCCGGTGAGCCTTCCGTCGACGATTTCCAACGTATTGGCCCGCATATAGTCCAGCTCCAGCTCGGCGGCCAGGCCGGTAAGCACCTGCGTGAAGCCGCCGGAAACCACCGCCGTACGGTAACCCATCCGGTTTAACGCGCGGATGGTGGTCCTGGCGCCGGGAGTGAGTTCGATGCTGGCCGCCACCTCGTCGATGACAGCGGCGTCGAGCCCCGCCAACGTGCGAACCCGCTCGCGCAGGGAGGCTTCGAAGTCGAGCTCGCCGCGCATCGCCCGCTCGGTCACCGCGGCTACCTCAGCCTCCTTACCGGCGTGCGCAGCGAGCATTTCGATGACTTCGCCGGTGATAAGGGTCGAGTCACAGTCGAAACAGACCAGCCGCTTAGCGCGTCGGTTGAGCCCGGCTTGCTCCATGGCGATATCCACGCCCAGGCCTGCCGACGCCGCGCTAAGCGCCTCCCGGACGGCCGTCGCGTCGCCCCGGGTTGATCGCGGAACGCTGACGGACAGCTCCAGCCCGGTGATCGGGTGTTCCGAAATGCCCCGAATGCGGTCAATGTTCGCGCCATAGTCGGCGAGAGTCCGTCCGACGACGGACAAGGCCTCGGCGGTCACCGGCTGGCCGAGGACGACGACCGAGTGCGTCGAGCGGGGACGGGCCCGGTCGGCGACGTCGGCGCCGGTCTCCACGCTCACGTGCTGCGAGTGCACTTCAAGGGTGTCACGAAGACCGCGGCCGAGTACCTCAAGCCGGCCCGGCTCGACGCCCACGAAGGCGGCCAGGGAAATGCGGCCACGGAAGAGCGCCTGCTCCACGTCGAGGACGTGGACCCGGTGCGAACTTAAAACCCGGAAGAAGGCGGCGGACACCCCCGGCGAATCGGGTCCAGTACTGGTCACGACGGCGACCTCGTATCCGTCCGGCAGCGTCGCGGTGGGCGTTCGATCTATAGTCACGCTGCGATTGTGGCATGCCTGGCGGGGGCAGACCACAAAGCCCCCACCGACCGGGGTATTCAGTCGGTGGGGGCTCAAGCGGCGGGGCGCACGGGCGGCCAGAAGGACACCGCCCGGGCCTGAGCGGAAACCTTCGCGTTCCTAGTGCTTGTCGCCGCCGGAGTGCTGCTCGCGGCGCATGCGCTCCACCATGTGCGGGTAGTGCAGCTCAAAGGCCGGGCGCTCGGAGCGGATGCGGGGCAGGGAGACGAAGTTGTGGCGCGGCGGCGGGCACGAGGTGGCCCACTCCAGGGAGTTACCGTAGCCCCACGGGTCGTCGACCGTAACAACCTCGCCGTAGCGCCAGGACTTGAACACGTTCCAGATGAACGGGATCACGGAGGCACCCAGGAGGAAGGAGAAGATCGTGGAGATCTGGTTGAGCATGGTGAAGCCGTCGGAATCCAGGTAGTCCGCGTAGCGGCGCGGCATGCCCATGTTGCCCAGCCAGTGCTGGACGATGAAGGTGCCCTGGAAGCCCACGAAGGTGAGCCAGAAGTGGATCTTTCCGAGCCGCTCGTCGAGCATACGGCCCGTCATCTTCGGGAACCAGAAGTAAATGCCGGCGAAGGAGGTGAACACCAGGGTGCCGAACAGGGTGTAGTGGAAGTGCGCGATGAGGAAGTAGGACTCCGCCAGGTGGAAATCCAGCGGCGGGGAGGCCAGCATAATGCCGGTCAGGCCGCCGAAGAGGAAGGTGGTCATGAAGCCCATGGCCCAGATCATCGGCGTCTGCCAGGTGATGTGGCCGTTCCACATCGTGCCCACCCAGTTAAAGAACTTCATGCCGGTCGGGATGGAGATGAGGAAGGTCATGAAGGAGAAGAAGGGCAGCAGCACCGCGCCGGTGACGAACATGTGGTGAGCCCACACCGCCATGGACAGCGCGCCGATCGCGAGGATGGCGAAGACCAGGCCGATGTAGCCGAAGACCGGCTTACGGGAGAACACCGGGACGATCTCGGAGATGATGCCGAAGAAGGGCAGGGCGAGAACGTAGACCTCGGGGTGGCCGAAGAACCAGAAGAGGTGCTGCCACAGCACGGCGCCGCCGTTAGCGGAATCGTAGATGTGTCCGCCCAGCTTGCGGTCGTAGAGGACGCCGAGGGCGGCGGCCAGCAGCAGCGGGAAGATCATGAGGACGATGAGGGAGGCGGTGAACACGCCCCACACGAACACCGGCATGCGGAACATCGTCATGCCCGGGGCGCGCATGGTCAGCACGGTGGTGACCATGTTGATTGCGGAAGCGACGGTACCAACGCCGGTGGCGCCGACGCCGACGATCCACATGTCCGCGCCAATGCCCGGCGTGTGGACGGCGTCGGCCAGCGGCATGTACATGGTCCAACCGAAGTCAGCCGCGCCACCCGGGGTGAGGAACCCGAAGAGCATGGCCACGCCGCCGATCATGGTGATCCAGAAGCCGAAGGCATTCAGGCGGGGGAAGGCCACGTCCGGGGCGCCGAGCTGCAGCGGCAGGATGTAGTTACCGAAGCCCCACACGATTGGGGTACCGAACAGCAGCAGCATCACCGTGCCGTGCATGGTGAACAGCTGGTTGAACTGCTCGTTAGACAAGAACTGCAGGCCCGGGCTGAACAGCTCCGCACGCAGCAGAAGGGCCATGAGGCCACCCAAGAAGAAGAAGCTGACGGACATGATGATGTACATGATGCCCAGCTCTTTGTGGTCGGTCGTGGTCAGCATCGTCCACGCCTTCGAACCGAGCCGGGCCTTGCCCGTCGGCTCGGGACGTTCGGGCGCGACGTAATCGTCGAGCCGTGGCGCCACAGCGGTCATAAAGTCCTCCTGACTACAAGCGCTTCGCCGCCGCGAGGCGCTTAGTTGTATTTCAGTCACACCTTGCGGGTGTGACAACGCACTGCTGAGCCACTGGACCCAACAAGACACGCCTAGTGTAACCCGAGGGCGATTCAGCAAAAGTTCACGTTTCGAGGAAACTCCCAGGTGCCACGCCGCCGACCACGAAAAACCCCAAAATCAGTGACCGACGTCACATTTTCGGCCCGGTCAGACCAGTGACTAGGGAGCAAAAGCCCCGGTCACCGGCCCCTTATGGGAGTCAACCGAAAGGTGGAATGGCTCTAGAAGTCCCAGTCGTCGTCCGTCGTGTCTTCGGCGGTACCGATGACATAGGAGGAGCCGGAGCCGGAGAAGAAATCGTGATTCTCGTCGGCGTTGGGGCTCAGCGCGGACAGGATCGCCGGGGACACCTTAGTCTCGTCGGCCGGGAAGAGCCCCTCATAGCCCAAGTTGTTGAGGGCCTTGTTGGCGTTGTAACGCAGGAAGCGCTTGACGTCCTCGGTCCAGCCCAGTTCGTCGTAGAGGTCCTCCGTGTACTGGATCTCGTTGTCGTAGAGATCGTAGAGCAGGTCGAAGGTGTACTCCTTGAGCTCGTCGCGGCGCGTCTGGTCCGCCCGCTCAAGGCCTCGCTGGTACTTGTAGCCGATGTAGTAGCCGTGAACGGCCTCGTCGCGAATAATCAGGCGGATGATATCCGCCGTGTTGGTGAGCTTCGCGTGCGAGGAGAAGTACATCGGCAGGTAGAAGCCGGAGTAGAAGAGGAAGGATTCCAGCAGCGTGGAGGCGACCTTCTTCTTCAGCGGATCCTCACCCTCGTAGTAGCTGAGGATGATCTTCGCCTTCGTCTGAAGGTTGTCGTTCTCCTCCGACCACCGGAAGGCGTCGTTAATCATCGGCGTGGACGCCAGGGTCATGAAGATATTGGAGTAGCTCTTGGCGTGAACGCTCTCCATGAAGGCGATGTTGGTATACACGGCCTCCTCGTGCAGCGTGACCGCGTCGTCCAGCAGGGAGACTGCACCGACGGTGCCCTGAATGGTGTCCAGCAGGGTCAGTCCCGTGAACACCCGCATGGTGGTCTCCTGCTCCTTGGCAGTGAGCTTGTTCCACGTAGGAATGTCGTTGGAGACCGGGATCTTCTCCGGGAGCCAGAAGTTTCCGGTCAGCCGATCCCACACTTCCTGGTCTTTGTCGTCCGGGATGGTATTCCAGTTGATGGCCTTCACCGGCTTGTTGTGCTCGGCGACGTACGAATCGTACTCATGCTGCTCCACGGCAACCTCCTTAGATGAATGCTTCGCCCACCGGCCGTCTGCCCCCGCGAGAGGCTCTGGTGGGTCGTCACAGTGCGCCCTTGAGCCTAGTCGGAGCCCCTGCTGCGGGTAGTGGGGGCTCGCTCCCCCCGCCACGTCGTGTACTTTTTCGGAGCGCTACCCCAGCGGTTGTAAGATATTCCCATTAATAGCGACCTCACCCGGGTCGCGTCACCCCCGATTTCTCTGGGGAGCCGGACAGCGCCGGCGCGATGAGATTTGCTTTTCGAAAGGACTGCCGGAATATGGCATCGCCCCAACCATCCTCCGCCACTCCCCTGCTCACTACTGTGTTGGAGAGCCTTGGCCAGCGCATTGTCTCCGGTGAGCTCCAGGAGGGGCACACCTTCACGCTGCAGACCATCGGCGATCGCTTCGGCATCTCCCGCACCGTGGCCCGTGAGGCCATGCGAGCGCTTGAGCAATTGGGGTTGGTGGCGTCCTCGCGGCGGGTGGGCATCACTGTGCTGCCACGAAGCAATTGGGCGGTGTTCGACCCACAGGTCATCACGTGGCGGATGCGCTCCGCCGCGGAACGTCCCCAGCAGCTGCAGGCACTCACCGAACTACGGATCGCCGTCGAACCCATCGCAGCGTTCAACGCCGCTATCCACGCCACCGACGCCCAACGGGCGGAGTTGTTGGAACTCGCCGCTGAGTTGCGTCGTCTCGGCGAGGACACGCACGGTAAATCTTCCGATTTCCTGCGCGTCGACATCCGCTTTCATTCCCTGCTGCTGGAGGCCTCGGGCAATGAGATGTTCATCGCTTTGATTCCCTCGCTGTTGGAGGCTCTCTACGGGCGCACGGAGTTCGGCCTCCAACCGGCCAGCCCGGCTCATGAGGCGCTCGACGCGCACGACGCGCTCGCCCAGGCCATCAGCTCGGGCGATGCAAGCGGCGCCGAGGAGCAGTCACGGCTACTTATCTCCGAGGTACGCGCCGCCCTCCGACGCAGCCGCTAGAGCGAGTGGGCACCGCGGCGCCCCCGCTGCCACTCACCCACGGGGCGCTTGCTTCCGCTTCGACCTCCCCGCGGGGCGCTCGTGCCCTCTTCGACCTCCCCGCGGGGCGCTCTTGCGCCCCACTTCCACCTATCCGCGGGGCGCTCTTGCGCCCCACTTCCACCTATCCGCGGGGCGCTCTTGCGCCCCGCGTTTACAGCATGCAGCTGACGCAGCCCTCTACCTCGGTGCCGGCCAGGGCCATCTGACGCAGGCGGATGTAGTAGAGGGTCTTGATGCCCTTCCGCCAGGCGTAGATCTGGGCCCGGTTGATGTCCCGGGTGGTGGCGGTGTCTTTGAAGAAGAGCGTTAGCGACAAGCCCTGGTCCACGTATTTGGTGGCTACCGCGTAGGTGTCGATGATCTTCTCGTAGCCGATCTCGTAGGCATCCTTGAAGTAGTCCAGGTTCTCGTTGTCCATGTGGGGGGCCGGGTAGTAGACACGACCCACCTTGCCCTCCTTGCGGATCTCGATCTTCGAGGCGATCGGGTGGATGGACGACGTGGAGTTGTTGATGTAGGAGATGGATCCGGTCGGCGGCACGGCCTGGAGGTAGGCGTTGTAGAGACCGTGTTCCATGACGCTCGCCTTGAGCTGTTCCCAGTCCTGCTGCGTGGGAACGTTCATGGAGGACTGCTCCACGATCTGCTTGACCCGCGGCGTCGTCGGTGCGAAGTCGGCTGGATCGTAGCGGTCGAAGAAGGCACCGCTGGCGTAGTCGGAGGTTTCGAAGTTGGCGAACGTCTCTCCGCGTTCCTTGGCGATGAGGTTGGAGGCCTTAATCGCCTCGTACATCACGGCCGCAAAGTAGACGTTGGTGAAATCCAGTGCCTCGTCCGAGCCGTACTCGATGTGTTCGCGGCCGAGGTAGCCGTGGAGGTTCATCTGGCCAAGGCCGATGGCGTGCGACGCTTTGTTTCCTTCCCGGACGCTGGGGACGGACTCGATGCTCGTCTGATCGGACACACTGGTCAGGCCCCGCACCGCGGTCTCGATCGTCTGCGCGAAATCGGGGGAATCGACCGTCATGGCGATGTTGAGCGAGCCGAGGTTGCAGGAGATGTCGTGGCCGATGACGTCGAATGTGAGGTCCTCGTTGAGCACCGACGGGGTGTTGACCTGCAGGATCTCCGAGCACAGGTTGGACATGTTGATCCGCCCCTCAACGGGGTTGGCCCGATTCACGGTGTCCTCGAACATGATGTAGGGGTAGCCCGATTCGAACTGGATCTCTGCCAGAGTCTGGAAGAACTGGCGGGCGTTGATCTTGGCCTTGCGAATCCGGTCGTCCTCCACCATCTCCCAGTAGTGCTCGCTCACCGAGATGTCGCCGAAGGGCTTGCCGTAGATGCGCTCGACGTCGTACGGGCTGAACAGGTACATGTCGTCGTTACGCTTGGCCAGCTCGAACGTGATGTCCGGGATGAGCACACCGAGCGAGAGGGTCTTGATGCGGATCTTCTCGTCCGCATTCTCCCGCTTGGTGTCGAGGAACTTCATGATGTCCGGGTGGTGGGCGTTGAGGTACACCGCCCCGGCTCCCTGTCGCGCGCCGAGCTGATTGGCGTAGGAGAAGGAATCCTCCAACAGCTTCATGACGGGGATGACTCCGGAGGACTGGTTCTCGATGTGCTTGATCGGCGCGCCGGATTCCCGAAGGTTGCTCAGCAGCAGGGCGACGCCGCCGCCGCGCTTGGACAGCTGCAGCGCGGAGTTGATGGCCCGGCCGATGGACTCCATATTGTCTTCGATACGCAGCAGGAAGCAGGAGACCAGCTCGCCGCGCTGGGCCTTGCCGGCGTTGAGGAACGTCGGCGTCGCCGGCTGGAAGCGCCCGGACATGATCTCATCCACAAGGTGTTCAGCCAATGCGGTATCCCCGCCCGCGAGGTAGAGCGCCGTCATGGCTACGCGGTCCTCGAAGCGCTCTAGGTAGCGATTCCCGTCGAAGGTCTTCAGCGTGTACGAGGTGTAGTACTTAAACGCCCCAAGGAAGGACTTGAAGCGGAATTTGAACGCGTAGGCCCGCTTGTACAGGGACTTGATGAAGTCAGCATCGTAGCGCTGGAGCACCGTCGGATCGTAGTAGCGGTTCTCCACCAGGTACTTCAGCTTTTCTTCCAAGTCGTGGAAGTACACCGTGTTCTGGTTGACGTGCTGAAGGAAGTACTGGTTGGCGGCTTCGCGATCCTTGTCGAACTGAATCTGGCCGTCCTCGCTGTAGAGGTTCAGCAGGGCGTTGAGGGCGTGGTAATCCAGCTGGTCATGTGCCGGGCTATCGGGGCTCTGCTGGCCCAGGATGGTGGCGGAGTGGGCAGTCACAGTTGACTTCAGTCCTTTCAACGTAGGTTCGTTTTCCTGTGGTCGTATCACTTACACCGTAGCGAGCCGCCTAGACACGAGCGCCGAGGGTGGTTCGAACAGGCAAGTTGACACTTAAGGCTGCTTTATAAGTCCTAGCTTATCTGCGTTGGCGAGGAGGCCTTCCCGCACGATGCGGACGTCCTCCTCGGTTCCCAGCAGTTCGTAGCGATAGACGTAAGGCACGTGGCATTTGGCCGAGATCACCTCGCCGGCCTTGCCGAAGTCCGTGCCGAAGTTGGTGTTGCCGCCGGAGATGACGGCGCGAATGAGGCTTCGGTTGTGGGCATTGTTGAGGAACTTAATGACCTGCGGCGGCACCGGCCGGGTGTTCTGGTGGCTGATCGACGCTCCGCCGCCATAAGTGGGGCAGACCAGGACGTAGGGTTCGTCGACGATGAGCTCGCCGTCGGTGCGCCGGATCGGGATTCGAGCGCTGGGGAAGCCGAGTTTGTCCACGAAGCGTCGAGTGTTTTCCGTCGCGGAGGAGTAGTAGACCACCAGCATGGGCTCAAGGCACCTCTTTCACTACCGCCCGCCGCCGAAAAGAACATAAAGAATGCCAGCCCCTTCGCGCGAGCGGAGTGTTGAGAGGCTGGCTTCATCGGTGCGAGTGGCTAGGCTGCGGCCTTCGCCAGGCCGCGGATGCGATCCGGGCGGAAGCCAGACCAGTGCTCGCCGTCGACCTCGACGACCGGAGCCTGGAGGTATCCCAGCGCCATGATGTAGTCACGGGCATCGGTATCGATGGAAACGTCGACGAGGTTGTAGTCCAGGCCGGCCCGGTCCAGTGCCTTCTTCGTGGCGTTGCACTGAACGCACGCGGGCTTGGTGTAGACGGTGATGGACATAATTTCCCCTTACTGCTGTAGCGCCGGCCACCTATGAGCTGCGGCTAAGGATCGCTGTGGTTCCGGCCCGTTTGGGCAACACCAACGACACTATACTTTGTGCCCCGTTCATGCAACTAACACTATATATAGTAGTTACACTGATGATATCCCCAGGTTAGCCCGCGCCGGGCACCCACATGTAGCAACGCTGGGATTACACACGTGTAACTCCCCCATGAAACGACGAAAGCCGGGCGCGCACGACAACAGCGTGCACACCCGGCTTCCGGGAAGCGAACTCCTAGCCCTGACGAGCCTTGAAGCGCGGCTCCTTCTTGTTGATGACGTAAACCTTGCCACGGCGGCGCACAACCTGGGCGCCCGGCTTGTTCTTCAGCGACCGAAGCGACTTGCGGACCTTCATCGGGCGCTCCTTTCTTTTTGCGCTTAGCATAGTTTTCTCGCGGCGGGGCCAAAACCAACCCACGCAGCGCGGCCGGGGTGGACCCAGCCATGACACGAGGGAAAATCTTACCTCGCGACCTCACAGCGAATCAAACCGGGGCCTAGGTGCGCGAGTAGCGTTGCTTCATCTGCCGCCCGACCTCCTCCAGGCCACGCCCGGTGGTCTCTGGTACGACGGCCCGCACGAACCCCAGGGCCGCCAGTCCCAGCGCCGAGAAGATGAGGAACGTGGTGGCCGCCGACAACACCTCCACTAACGGCAGGAAGAACTGTGCCACCGCCCAATTCGCCGCCCACAGCGCGAGACCGGCCAACCCCATGCCGATTCCGCGCACCTTCAGCGGCACTATCTCGGAGACGAGCAGCCACGTCACCGGAGACACCGCCGCCTGCTGAGACGCGATAAACACCGCCATCACCCCCAGAGCCACGTACGCCATCTCCGGCTGCGTCGCGGCAGACCCGTAGGTCACCGCCAGCAACACCAGCGACGCCACGTTGACGGTCAGCCCCACGCTGAGCAGCCACCGACGCCCGACGCGGTCGATGATGTGCAACCCCGCCCAGCACGCAACCACGCTCACCGTCCCGATGAGTATCGACGTGTACACCGCGTTCGTCGTCGAAATACCGACCTGATTCATCAGCGTCGGAGCGAAGTAAACGATGGCGTTGACGCCCGTCACCTGCTGGATAACCCCGACCACCGCCGCAACCCCGACAGCCATGCGCAGCCACCGGGTGCTGACAAGACGCTGCCACTCCCCCGCGGTGGCGCCTGTGCGTTCCTCGGCCGCCAGGTCCGGTAGCTCTAGCCCGGCGCGCTCGGCCACCGCCCGCGCCTTGTCCAGCCGACCAGTGCGCGCGTAATGCACCGGCGTGTCTGGCAAGGCAAGCATCCCGGCAGCCAGCGCAGCGCCCGGCACCGCCGCCAACCCCAACATGAGGTGCCAGTTACCGGTATGCGCCAGCGCGGAATTGACGAGGAAAGCCGCCAACTGCCCCACGACGATCATGAGCGTGTTCAGCGAGACCATTCGGCCACGTACTGCCGCGGGTACCTGCTCAGCTATGTACATAGGAACGACGATGCTTACCGCGCCGACCGCCACTCCCAACAGTGTGCGGGCCGCCCCTAAGGACAGCACGGACGACGCCACCGCGCACCACAGCGATCCAAGAACAAAGACAACTCCGCTGCCGATGAGGGCGAGCCGCCGGCCGATAGCATCCGCCACCCGCCCGCCACTGAGCGCACCGAGCGCCGCGCCGACGAGCAGCATCGAGGTGACCCACCCCTCCTGGGTAGCGCTCATGTCGAATTCGGGGCCGATGAACAGCAACGCCCCGGACATCACGCCGGTGTCGTAGCCGAAGAGCAGGCCCCCCAGGGCCGCTATCCAGGACACCATTCGGACATAGCGGCGTTGCTGCGTTGAAAGATGCATAGCTGAGCATTGTGCCCGAGCACTAGGATGGTCGGCATGTCGCTTCGTCCCCGCGAAACTCAAGATTCCATCAGAAACGCCCTGCATACGCGGGACTTAATCGATCCAGTTGCCGAGATCGAATCCCGCGTAACGTTCCTCGTCGACTACCTGCGCGCCTCCGGGGCCAAGGGCTACGTCCTCGGCATTTCCGGCGGCCAGGATTCCACCCTCGCCGGCAGGCTCGCCCAACTCGCCGTCGAACGCCGCCGCGCCGACGGGGAGGCTGCCACCTTCGTCGCCGTCCGGCTCCCCCACGGTGTGCAGGCCGACGAGGACGACGCACAAATCGCCCTCACCTTCATCGATCCCGACGAGCGGCTCACGGTCAACATCGCCGACGCCACCGCCGCCGTCGACGCAGCCGTCGCCGAGGCGCTCGGACAACCGGAGCTACGGGACTTCAACCGCGGCAACGTCAAGGCCAGGCTGCGCATGGTTGTCCAATACGCCATCGCCGCCGAACGCGGCCTGCTGGTCATCGGCACCGATCACGCCGCGGAGAACCTCACCGGATTCTTCACCAAGCACGGCGACGGGGCCGCGGACACGCTTCCTCTCGCAGGGCTGACGAAGTCCCAGGGGGCTGCGCTGCTGCGCGAGCTCGGCGCACCGGAGTCGACGTGGCGCAAGGTGCCCACCGCGGATCTAGAGGATGATCGGCCGGCTCTGGCCGACGAAGAAGCCCTCGGGTTGAGCTACGCCCACATCGACGCCTACCTCACCGGACACGAGGTACCCGACGACGCCCGCCAGCGCATCGAACAGCTGTGGCGCGCTGGGGCGCACAAGCGCCACCTTCCGGCCACCCCCACCGACACGTGGTGGCGCTAACGAGCGAGTAAGGACAGGGTCTGCTGGGCCGCGTCGACGAGCGCCCGCCCGTACGACGGACCGTGGCTCGCGGCATGGACCGCCAGCGGGTGCAGCTGATGTAGGGGGATCCGCTCTCGCCACCCGCTGCGAAGGGGATGTACCTCCTCATAGCCGGCGATGAGTTCCTCCAGGTACGGCGCTCCAAAGAGATAGAGCATCGCCAGGTCCGTTTCCCGGTGCCCACCGTGGGCAGCTGGGTCGATGAGACGGGGGCCGTCGGCGCCGAACAGCAGGTTACCTGCCCAGAGATCGCCGTGCAGGCGCGACGGGGTGTCGTCGGTGGGCACGCGCCTGACCGCATCCAGGCACCGGCGCACCAGATCCCAGCCGTCGTCGCTGAGGTGCCCGAGACGGTGAGCCTTGGCGGCGAAGGGGTCCACTCGCTGATCGACGTAAAAACTAGCCCAGTCCTCGGCCGGCTGGCACGACTGCTCCTGGCGACCGATATAGAAGGGACCAGGCCACCCGGGCGGTGGACTGCCGAATGCACCCGCACCAGCATCGTGGATCGCTGCCAGCTCACGTCCGGCCTCGCGGGCGGCCGCGGCCGTCGGCCGGGCGGGCGGGACCGCTTCCATGGTCAGCTCCTGGGGTCCGGAATCGACGACGTCGACCACGATGTGGGATGCCTCCCGCAGCCATCGCAGTCCCGCGGCCTCTGCCGCCGCCGCGCCGGGCTCGTTCACTTTCTTTCGGTGTAAGGCCATGACGGCTAGGCTACCGGGAAGAGAAAAAGAGGCACCGCTTAAAGCGATGCCTCTTTTTACTTGTGGAGCTAACGGGATTCGAACCCGTGACCCCCACACTGCCAGTGTGGTGCGCTACCAGCTGCGCCATAGCCCCGTAAAAGCAATATTCAGTTTTCCAGTGGAGCTAACGGGATTCGAACCCGTGACCCCCACACTGCCAGTGTGGTGCGCTACCAGCTGCGCCATAGCCCCTCACAACCGAGGTGTTTGGCCCCGGTTGAGACTCATGTAAATGTACACGGGCCACTCTAACCCGCCAAATCAGCAGGTCACGGTGCGTGAACTACTTGAGGACCGCGTCAATCCACTCATCGGTGCTGGACACCTGGACGTCCTTACCGTCGAGGAGAACCCGCGGCGAGGACACGGAACCGGTCTGGTCCTCCAGCTCCTTGGCGTTCTTCTTCGCCGTCTCCACAGCCTGGTCGTAGTACTTGCCGGCCTTGATGGCCTCCGCGGCCTCGTCAGAGGCGCCCGCGGCCTTCGCGGCCTCGGCGAAGTCCTCGTCGGACCACTGGTTGTAGATTTCGGCCTGCTTGTCCATGAGCACCGCGCGCAGGGTCCACCAGGCGTCGAACTCGCCCATGTCGGCGAGCGCCGTCGTGGCGGCAGCGGCTGCGGCGGAGTGACCAATATTCGGCTCGTTCTGGGCATTGACACCGTCGAGGAAGGTCAGCGGGTTGACGGTGACGACGAGGTTCCCGTTGCGGATCTCCTGCAGCATCTGGTCGTCAGTGGCCTCAGCGAGATCCGCACAGTAGTGGCAGGAGAAGTCCTCATAGAGGCTCACCTCGGGGGCGTCGGCCTTGGCGTTATCCGCGGCCAGCCGGACGTCGTTCCCATCGAAGGTGGGGGTGAATCCGAGCTCTACCCGCTGTGCCGCGACCTCCTCGGCAGCCTTGCCCTTGGACTGCCACACGACGACGCCGATGACGATCGCCGCGATCGCCAGCACCGCCACGATCACCCACAGGAAGCTGGCCGAGCCCTTGCTGTTCGGGTCGGACACGGAACGGGACTTAGCGCTCATCTCATCTCACCTTTCGTTTGTTTGAGGCTTTAATTGTGCACCTAAACGCGACTTTCGCAATCCTAGGCTACGGGCGGACCGCCAGCTTGGTGAACGGCCGCCAGATAGTCCACGCGCTTAGGGCAATGAAGACCAGGTCTCGAACGATGACGCCGAAGTACTGCAGCTGGTAGTTAGTGATCGCCTCGTCAGGGGTGAAGCAACCACAGTTGAGCTCTAGGCCGCGCAGCCACGCCTGTCCGATGCCGACAATGAACAGCACCAACACGCCGATGGCTACCTTGCTCGCCGGGCGAAGCCAGAGTCCGAACAACAACAAGAGGCCACCGATCAGCTCGGCCGGGCCGATGAGCTGCGCAAGAATGTCCGACCACGCCGGTGTGAAGATGTCATAGGCCTGAATGTTCTGGGTCACAGCCAGCCGATCGCCGATCTTCGACACGCCTGCGGCGATCCACACGAAGGCCATGCCGAAGCGGGCTACGCAGCTGAGCGCGTCAAGGAAGACGGTGCGACGATCGTGCGATTCGTTCGCGAGAGATAACTTAGGTGACACGTCTAGAGATCCTAGCCTAGGTGGCGCGTCCCGTGAGGCTGTGAGCAGCGCCGGCCTCACAGGATTGGGTTGCTCGAGGCCGCGATGACCGCGGCATAGCCGGCGGAGAGGCGACGGTCGTTCACCTCAGCTGCGTTACCCATGGCGTCAGCTCGTTGCGCCACGTGCGACGGCAGCCCTCGCACGTTTTCACAGACACAGCCTCCTGGAAGCGGTGCGAATCTCCCACCGCAAAGACAGGGAGGCGCGCCTGATTGCAGGACACGTCTACCGGCGTAGAAAGGAGGTGAGATGACGGCTTCAACTCCGCGTTCCGAAAAGAATGACGAGACCCGCCGAAGAGGCGAAATCCTTCGACGGGTCTTAAGAGGCACTGGTCATCAAAGTCACAGTGGACGGCATCCACGATGTACTGGCCTTGATCCTCAGTTAGAGTCTCCCAAGCGCCCTGCCCTTCTGCCTAGAGGTGGCGGGGCGCTTGCGTTGGGGCGAGTTGATCGGCGGCGGGCGCGCCACAAACTCACCTGACACACTCCCAGCTTCCGCCAGCTGCCACACTCTCCGACGCTACGACGGCCGGCCTTCCTGTTCATCCAGCATCCGGAGGGCACCTCACACGACTCATCTACTCCACTCACACCGGCGACAGCCGATGGATTAGCTCACATTAGCCTCGGCGACAACATCAGCAGAATCGGGAGCGAACAACGTCACCCGCTCAGATAACTGCTCCGCAAGAACCTGGTAAATCCGCTGAGCTGCTCCCGGCTCAGTCTGCTCGTAAATATCGAGCCAAGATTCGATCTCGTCAACCTCAATCTTCAGATCACTCGAAACCGTAACGTAGGCACCCCCAGGAGTGCCAAAACGAAACACTTTCCCTTCCCCGCCGTCAGAGGTTAAGCTTACCGGCTCAAGGAACTTCTCAACTACCCTGATTACCTTTCCCAACTCTGCATCGGTTGTAATCTCAGTGCTGGTACTCATTTTCTCCTCCGTTTCACAATTAAACGGCCCTGACTAATGACCGTCACTTCCTCAACCTCAGCATATCTTCGGACGGCATCCTCCACCTGCCTCAACGCCTCTTGTACATCGAGCCCAGACCTATGCAGATCAATAACAATCCGAGGGGCCTGACTCCTTGCCCTCCGAACATTCTGGTAGACGGTGTTCTTGGAGCTTCCATTCGGCGCCTTGACCTCGGTACGGGCCCCGTCAACGTAGCAATCTGGCGTTTTCACCTTCTCTTGATCCGACCGGGGTATGAGCTGGATGTGATGCCCCTGGTCGACCAGGAACTGGTAGGTGACCATCTCGTGAGCGGCGGGCTTCACTCCGTTAAGGTCGAGCGAACCCCGCTTCCTCGTAAACGGGCTGTAGTCGCGGGCGTTGAGGTTCCCGCCCTCGATATAGGCGCGCCACCGCCGCCACTGGTTCGGGGATGGCTACGAATCGACTACATGTCAAGCCTCTTTAATATTCCCTGGCGGCGTTCCTCTTCAAGGCGAACGGAATCACCATGACGCGCCTGAATCCTTCCAGTCAGCAGGAACAGGCTCCCCAAAATCGTCCCCCTCTTCCTCAGCCAATCGCTCCTCCTCAGCCTCACGAGCCAACCGCTGCGCCCGCACCTCATCCTGAGACCTCAGCACCTGTCCGTCAAAATCAAACACCGCATAATCTCTCGGAGCGAAACACGGGGCTGCGCCCCCGGACATAACCTCGCCAGATTCCTCAAATACAACTACCACCGGCGAATCACCGCAGTGCACCACACCAGAATCCCCGGAGGGGCCGGAGGGGCTCACAAGGAAGCAGTACCTCCCCTCCCCATATTCATAGAAATCACGATCCAACCGGTCGCCAAACTTTTGGACTACCTTCTCAAGAACTTCTCTTCGGCTTAGTACCATTGGTCTAGGTCTCCTCCCAGAACATCGAGAACCCCGTCAAGGGGCTGACAATCATCAATCCGGCACATGGATAAGGATCCATTGAGGTATTCCTTATGTGCCATGTATGCGGTAGGGGTCTGCCTTACTTCTCCTGTTTGAGGGTCATGAAACACGATCCTGCGCCCGATCTTCTCCCACACCAGGATATGGCCACTACGTTTGTCTCCGTCAGGAACAGGCGGCAACCACTTCTCACGACGGAGTTCGTTCTCTGTCTTCCACGAGTTCGTCGCGAACCCTCTCGCCCCGTCGGGCATGGTCTTGTTGAAGTACTTCACGAGGGACTGGTCAGCTTTCTTCGTCATCCCTCGCCATGTCACAAGCTCGGGAGGTTTCCCGGTTTCGGTGTTCCGCCATCCAATGTTCAACGAGTGCTGGGCGTTGCCGATATCGGCAGGCGACTTGAACGTTCCGGCTCCGGCGGTCACGTCGTAGCCTCGGCGCCGCAGCTCGGAGGCAGACACGCAGCGCACGCAATTCACCTTCCACGGCTCCTTGCCCATACCCTCCGGCAGGTTGTCCGGCACTTCCTCTAGACGGGGGTTCACTCGCGTGTATGCCTCTTCCTCTTCGTTGTTAGTTAGTCGTGGTGTGGCGTCAAGGCTTTGCCACCTGCGCACCTGGTCACCGCCAGCATACTTTCCTCGCGGCGGCTGCCACGCTGGTTTCGGCTTGGTAAACGGGCTGTAATCGCGGGCGTTAAGGTTCCCGCCCTCAACATGGGCGCGCCACCGCCGCCACTGGTTCGGGCCGGGCATCCCGTTGCTCCACGTGACTTCACGCCACCTGGCCTCCAACCGCTCATACTGCTCCTGCCCGGCCCACGACTCGCCATCCACCACAAGCACCGGCACGCAGTCACACCCATCGTGATAACGACGCCCATCACGACGCCTAACCACAATGTCCTCCCGGTACACCGGGCCACGAGACGCCAACATGGTGCAAAACGCACCATTCTCACGCCCGGAGAGCACCCGCGCATACCCGTGAAGCGGTCTGGGTTGGTGAGAGGGCATGATGCAACACAGGAGCAAGATCATGGCTACCAGCCCTTAGGACCAGGAGACCCGGCATAGGGGCGTGAGAATGTACTTCGACGAGCTCGAAGCCAGCGCTGAGACCAAGGCCGCTGCGCTTCGCGTGGTCTCCGCAGTCACCGGAGTAAAGATCCCCACGATGCGGAATTGGATCCGTGCTGTGGAAACAGCTAACAGGAACGACCATGCCGCTACTGAGGCCGAGAAGGATGCCGAGCTTACGCGCCTGCGGAAGGAAAACGCCAGGTTGAAAGAAGCCAACGAGATTTTGAAGTTGGCGTCGGCTTTTTTCGCCCAGGCGGAGCTCGACCGCACGTTGAAATAGTCGTAGAGTTGCTACGACGTCATCGGCACTTATACTCCATCGAGCGGATGTGCCAAGTTCTTCAAGAGCATCACTATGACATCTCCCCCGCTACGTATTACAGGTACCAGGACCGAAGTTTCGGCCCTACCGCAGCGGAGATAGAGCAGGCGTACCAGGCGCATCGCGTGTACCAATTGTGGGAGACGAACCGGCGAGTCTATGGGTATAGGAAGTTGTGGGTTGCGGCTCGTCGCAGTGGTTGGTCGGTGGGCCGTGACCACGTTCGCCGACTGATGAGAGTGCTGGGAATTTCCGGCGTTTCACGTGGGAAGATGGTGCGTACGACGGTGGCTGATCCTAGGGCTTCGTGGTTCGAAGATCGGATCCAGCGTGCGCGGAAGCAGGCGCAGCGCCCGAATCAGTGGTGGGTTGCGGATTTCCCGTATGTACGCACCAGGAAAGGTTTTTGTTATGTGTCTTTTATGACTGATGTGTTCACGCGGGAGATCTTGGGTTTTGTTGTCGACGTCAAACCGGATTCGTCGTTGGTTGTTCGGGCGTTGCGTCAGGCGCTCGCGGGCCGGAGGCGTGTGGATCCAGGGTTTTCGTCCGCGGGGGTGATCCATCATTCTGATGCTGGGTCGCAGTACACGTCGTCCGATTTTCGGTCATTGCTGGCGCGGCACGATATGGAAGGCTCGATCGGGTCTGTTGATGATGCATAAGATAACGGTTTGATGGAGTCGACAATCGGACTGTATAAGTCGGAGTTGATTCATTTTGACGAAGCGGGGTGGGACGATGAGATGGAGGTTGAGTTTGCTACCGCTGATTGGGTGAGGTGGTATAATAGTGAAAGGTTGCATTCGTCGGTGGGGTATGTTCCGCCGGTGGAGTGTCGATCCGAGTTTGTTGGAAGTGACAACGTAGCGACGGTTGTAGTCGCGTAACAGGACCCTCTCACAGAGCCAGGCCGATTCAGTGTTTGGGGGTGGTGTGTCCGATTGTTGGGCTCCTGTGGGTATGGGTTGAGGTCCCAGGGACGTGTGCTCCCGGGACCCCTCTCGCTGTCGTTGTAGCAATTTGGGTGTCACTTCTGTTAAGTCGTACTTCCTACGGCCGTTTTGGGTGATTCGTCTTGTTATGTTGTGGCATTTCATCAATTGTATGATTGTGTTTGGTTTCTTTCCGGCTAGGCGTGCGAGTTGGTCGATGGTTACCCATTGGTTGGTGGGTTGTTGTGGTCCGAGGATGTGGTCGAGTGTGGTGGTTTGTTGGTGGATGATTGTTTGGGCTTGGGTGTGCCAGTGGTGGTTGTTGGGGTGGGTGGTGATGGTGGTGAGCGTGGTGGTGGTTTCCGCCGAAGCTCGGCAGTGGGTGAAGCTCAGCCAGGGCGATAAGCCCAAGGAGCTTGACAGCAAGAAATAACCCCGGGGTCCTGGCACCCGCTATGTGCCAGGCCCTCCGGGGCCACTCGTATTGATCTTACCTCTCGTTGTTGAAGGAGTTTGTCATGTTGGAAGAGTACGGCGACCTGGTGCTCTACTCGCTGGCCGCGTTGATGATTGCGGCCGTGGGGGCGCCGTCGTGGGTGTTGTTGGTTCCCGGGGCGTGTGTGGCGTCGGCTGTGGTGCGTCGCCGGATTGCTGTGGAGGTGGGGTAGTTGTTCCGGGTGGTGGATGATGCTGGCCGGGAGTATTGGACTGTTCGGCAGTGTGTGGATTTTTGTGGGGTTGCTCAGTCGACGTGGACGGCGTATGTGGCTCGTGGGCAGGCGCCTGGGCCGGCGGGGCGGTTGGATGCTCGTACGCCGTTGTGGTTGGCCGATGAGGTGCGCTCTTGGCGTGGTGCTGGGCGTCGTGGGGCGGGCCGCTAGCTAGGGCCGGGTGATTTACTAGTTGGTTAGGGGGTGCCGTCGAGGAGTTTGATGAGGTTTTCGAGTGTCATGGTGGCGTATTGGTCGGCTGGGTTGTTGTTGCCGTGGCGTTTGTGGATGACCATGGCGATGTGTGCGCGGCCGTGGTCGTCGCAGAACTCGCAGGTGTCAATCGCCGCCCGGCGAGCAGCACGAGCGGCTTGTTCACAGTCGGCGATCTCGGTCTTCGCGGCCTGGCAGCCCCGCCTGCCTCCGAGTCCCTCCAAGCAACCGAATCTGACGATCCGTCACCACCCCATCCGTGAGCTGCTGGGCACACCACGCCCCCGCCGTCACCCACAGCCTCCGGGCCGCCATGAAGGAAATCGAATCCAAGAAAGGAAAAGACAGCTAGAAACCCCGGTTCAGTAAGCTCGAACCATCCTGAACCGGGGCGCTAGCCCCACGCTACAGCCATGGAGAACCTCTCACCAACCTTGTACAACACCATCACCTCGTGCCTGCTCATAGCCCTGGCCGTGGCGACCATCCTCAAAGCCCCGTTCTGGGCAGGAGCGGCCCTACTAGCCCCTCTCGCGGCCCTCACCATCAGCAGGGCTGCCATCATGATCCGCAATCACCGAAAGGCCACCTCATGACCCCCACGATCATCGACGCCGACACCGGGCGAGTGCTCTGGCTAGGGGAAGACTGCGCCAACCACATCGGCGTCTCCCCGGCGACGTGGCGCAACTACAGCGCCAACGGGCGCACCCCCGCCTACGTCGCCACCATCCTCGGAAAGACCCGACTCTGGGACGCCGACGAAGTCCGCCAATGGCACGCCAACCGACCCGGCTCCCCCATCCCCCGCCGCTAAACCAGCCGCCACACACCAACAATGAAACCTCAAAAACGCACCACCGCCTCAGGTAAGACGACCTGGGTAGCCCGCTACAAGGACCCCGACGGCAAAGAACGTTCCGAGACCTTCCCCACCCAGCGTGAAGCGAAAGCCTTCCTCCAGGACCAGGAAACCGACGTCCGCCACGGCAGGTGGATCAACCCGAATGAGACCACCACTGTGGCTGATCTTGTTGAGGATTACATCAACGCTGGCTACGAAGCCGGGTACCCGCCGGGATAGGGAGATTCTTCGGGCGAATCTCGGCCCCCTGGCTGCTATGCGGGTGGTGGAGGTCAAGCCGTTAAACGTTGAGGCGTGGGCTATCAGCTTGCGTGATGGGCGGCCGTGGGCGAAGGGGCGGGCATTATCCCCGGCGACGGTGAAAGTGAAGACAGGCCAGCTTCGGACCGTGTTCCAGCGGGCCGTGGATGATGGGTTGCTGGCACGCAACCCTGCAGTGGTGCTCAAGCGGTTCGACACTGGCCATTCGGGGGACTTCTACGTCCCGACTGACGAGGAGGTTCGCGCCCTGTACCGTGCTGCGTGCCAGTGTGAGGGGGCGGTGTGGTTGCCGTTGGCGGTGCGTTTTGGTGTGGAGGCTGGGTTGCGCGCGGGTGAGGGATGGGGCGGGGGTTGATTCTCGGGTGCATTTTCACTCGCTGCGTCACTTGTTTGCGTCCCGGTTGTTGGCTGGTGGTGTTGATTTGGCAACGGTATCGGGGTTGCTGGGTCATGCGAGTGTGGCAGTCAAACTCGGCTAAAAGCGCATCAGCTCCCGGGCCGTGGTGAGGCGGTCCGGGAGCTGGTTGCTCGTGCGTCGGGATTTTTTCGGGATTTCCCTTCCGAGCAGGGCGCTGGGGCGGGGTAGTTTCTACGCCCCTAGAACCCCGTTGACCAGGGCTTGTGCTTCCTTCTGGACGAGTGCGAGGTGCTCGTCGCCCTTGAAGGACTCGGCGTAGATCTTGTACTTGTCCTCGGTGCCGGACGGACGAGCCGCGAACCAAGCGCTCTCCGTGGTGACCTTGAGGCCGCCGATGGCGGCGCCGTTGCCCGGCGCTTCGGTCATCTTGGCGACGATAGCCTCGCCGGCCAGCTCGGTGGCGGTGACCTGCTCCGGCGACAGGGCCTTGAGGACGGCCTTCTGCTCACGGTTGGCGTTGGCATCGGTGCGGGCGTACGACGGGGCGCCGAACTTCGCGGCCAGCTCGGCGTAGCGCTGCGACGGGGTCTTGCCGGTGACGGCGGTGATCTCGCTGGCCAGGAGGTCGAGGATGATGCCGTCCTTGTCAGTGGACCACACGGAGCCGTCGAAGCGCAGGAAGGACGCGCCTGCGGATTCCTCGCCGCCGAAGCCGATGGAGCCTTCGAAGAGCCCCGGCACGAACCACTTGAAGCCGACGGGCACCTCCACGAGCTTCCGGCCAAGCGACTCCACGACGCGATCGATCATCGAGGAGGACACCAGCGTCTTGCCCACGCCCATCTCCGGCGACCACTGCTCGCGGTGGGAGTAGAGGTACTCGATGGCCACGGCGAGGTAGTGGTTCGGGTTCATGAGGCCGGCGTCGGGGGTGACGATGCCGTGGCGGTCGGCGTCGGCGTCGTTACCGGTGGCGATATCGAACTTGTCTCGGTTGCCGATGAGCGACGCCATGGCGTTCGGGGAGGAGCAGTCCATGCGGATCTTGCCGTCGGTGTCGAGCGTCATAAAGCGCCAGGCGGCGTCGACGAGCGGGTTAACGATCTCAAGGTTGAGGCCGTGCTTCTCGCCAATAACACCCCAGTAGTCGACGGCGGCGCCGCCCATCGGGTCGGCCCCGATGTGCAGGCCGGACTTCTTGATGGCCGCCAGGTCGACGACGGTGGGCAGGTCGTCGACATAAGAGTCAAGGTAGTTGTACCGCTCGGCACGCTCGTCGAGCACGCCCGATACCGGGGTCCGCTTCACGCCGTCGAGCCCGGCACGCAGGTAGTCGTTGGCGCGGTCGGCGATCCAGCTGGTCGCATCGGTATCGGCCGGGCCGCCCGAGGGCGGGTTGTACTTGAAACCACCGTCACGCGGCGGGTTGTGGGAGGGGGTGATGACGATGCCGTCGGCGCGCCTCGGGTCGGTGGTGGTCACGCCGCCCGGAAGCTTCGCGTTGTGGGAAAGGATCGCGTGCGATACGGCCGGGGTCGGGGTGTAGCGACCGCGGTCGTCGACCAGGACCGTAACGTCGTTGGCGATGAGCACCTCCAGTGCGGAGATCATCGCGGGCTCGCTGAGAGCGTGGGTATCGCGGCCGACGAACACGGGGCCGTTGGTGCCATTGTCGCGGCGGTAATCAACGATGGCCTGGGTGGTGGCCAGGATATGGGGTTCGTTGAAGGCATTGTCCAGCGAGGAGCCCCGGTGGCCGGAGGTGCCGAAGGCGACCTGCTGGTTGATGTCGTCGGCGTCGATCTGCCGGGTGTAGTACGCGGATACTACCTCCGCGATGTCGATAAGGTCCTGGGGCTGGGCGACCTGCCCAGCACGCTCGTGCGCCATGTCCACTCCTTCGTAGGGTGCTAGTGGTGAGTAGTCGTGGTCCATTGTCTCTCGAAACTGCCGGGCCGGGCGGCGGATTCCACACCATCACACCCCCGAACGGGGGCCCTACAGGTAATATCTATCGGAAAATAGGCCACCACGCTTCCCCCTCACTAGTGACACATCGTAAATTCCATCACCATGGTGGAACAGATCACAGCCGCGCTGAGCGCGGCCTCAGGAGTCGTGTGGGGACCCTTTGTCCTCATCCCGTTACTCCTCGGGACCGGCATTTACCTCACAGTGCTGCTCCGGGGAATTCAATTCCGCACGCTCGGTAGAGCGCTGCGCCATGCCTTCCTCGACGAGGACGAAGAACACACCGAAGGAGACATTTCCAACTACCAAGCGTTGACCACCGCTCTGGCGGCCACCGTGGGAACCGGCAACATCGTCGGCGTGGCTACCGCGATCGCCCTGGGCGGTCCCGGCGCGTTGTTCTGGATCTGGGTAACCGGCCTGCTCGGCATGGCCTCGAAATACACCGAGGCCTACCTCGGCGTCCGCTTCCGGACGACGGATAGCCGCGGTGGCCAGCTCGGCGGACCCCAGGTCTACCTCCGGCGCGGAATCCCCGGCGGCTTCGGGACCACCCTCGCCGTCCTCTTCGCCATCTTCGCCACCTTCGCCTCCTTTGGCATCGGCAACCTCACCCAGGGCAACTCCGTGGCCGCCGGCCTGGAGGACACTTTCGGCCTTGACCCGATGGTCTCCGGGATCATCATGTTCATCGCGGTCGGCGCGGTCCTGCTCGGCGGCATCCAGTCCATCGGCCGGATCACTGCCGCGTTCGTCCCGCTCATGGTCATTATCTATATCGTCGGCGGCATTGTGGCCCTCGTGCTCATGGCGGATCAGATCCCGGCCGCGATCGCCCTCATCTTCACCGACGCTTTCAGCGGCACCGCCGCCAGCGGCGGATTCCTCGGCGCCACCATCATGATGGCCGTCCGCTTCGGCGTCGCCCGGGGCATCTTCTCCAACGAGTCCGGCATGGGCTCCGCCGCCATCGCCGCGGCGGCAGCGAAGACCACCCACCCGGCGCGTCAGGCGCTGGTGTCCATGACGCAAACCTTCATCGACACCATCATCGTCGTGTCCATTACCGGCCTGGTCATCGTCACCTCGGGCGTGTGGACCAAGGGCGCCGATAGCGCCGCCACCCTCACCGCCGACGGTTTCAGCACCGTACTGCCCGGCGACTGGGGCGGGACCATCGTCTCCGTGTCCCTTATCTTCTTCGCCTTCTCCACCATCATCGGCTGGGCCTACTACGGGGAGCGCTGCCTCATCTCGCTCGTCGGCGAGCACGGCTCGGTGCCCTACCGCATGGTGTTCACCGTCGTCGTGTTCATCGGCGCCATCAGCCACATTGAGCTCGCCTGGACCTTCTCCGACCTAGCCAACGGGCTCATGGCCATCCCTAACCTCATAGGACTGCTCATTCTGTCGCGGCTCGTGGCCCGGGAGACCCGGGACTATCTCACCTTCGATCCCAAGCTCACCCACTCCAAGACTGAGGTGGAGCGATTCAACGCCGAGCGCAACCTGGACTGGCGCTAGACTCTCCGAGTGTGAGTCAGGGTGCGGTAGTCGGCATGGGAGCGGCGCTGGGGGCCTTGGCCCGCTGGTTAGTCGGGCTTGCTCTTGGGGGTGCGCTGGCGACGACGTTGCTAATTAACGTCGTCGGCTGCGTCGCGATCGGCTACGTTCGTCCAGGACCATTCTGGGGCACCGGCGTGCTCGGGGGGTTTACTTCCATGTCCACCTTCGCGGTGCTCACCGGTTCGCTCGGCATCCTCCCCGGCATTGGCTACGCCGCGCTCACCGCGTTCGGCTGCCTCGGCGGAGTAATCCTTGGCCGATCGCTGCCACGAGGGACGCGATGATCGGCTCGGCGGTCCTCGTCGCCGTAGGAGGGTTTTTCGGAGGATTCACCCGCTGGTGGCTCACCCGCCAGCAGCCGAGCCGACGGGCGATCCTCCTGTCGAACGTCGGGGCGTCGCTCCTGCTCGGCGGCCTGACCGGAGCCGAGGTGCACGGCTGGTGCTACCTCCTCCTCGGTGTCGGACTGTCCGGGGCGCTGTCCACCTGGTCCACGTTCGCTGCCCAGGTGGTCGAATTGTGGGTGGACCGCCACCGCCGCCGCGCCGTCGCCTACGCGGCGTCGACGCTGGGTGCCAGCGTCCTCGCCGCTGCCGGTGGCATGGTTGCGGGCGGCGCCGTCGGCTAGGTGCCCTTGACGTTGAGGACCTGCCGGAGGCGGTGATCGATGCGCACCAGCGCGGCGGCGTCCTGCATCACAGCGTCGATGTCCTTGTAGGCATCGGGGATCTCATCCACCCAGGCCTCGCCCGGCCGGTAGACAATACCCTCCATCCGCTGCTCCAAATCCTCGACGGTGAAGCGCTTGCGCGCCTCGGTCCGCGAAAAACGCCGTCCAGCCCCGTGCGGGGCGGAGTTGAGCGCCGGGCGGTGCCCCAACCCCGTGACCACGTAGCTCGACGTTCCCATGGAACCGGGGATGAGCGCCCGAACTCCTTCATCAGCCCGGATCGCGCCCTTGCGGGTCAGCCACACCGTACGCCCGTAGTGCCGCTCCTTCGTCGTGTAGTTGTGGTGGCAGTTAATCCGCTCCTCTTCCACCACCTCTGCGCCGAGGTAGTCGCCGAGGCACTCGGCAAACCGATCCATCATTTCCTCCCGATTGAGGTAGGCGAAACGCTGCGCCCACTCCAGGTCCCGGAGGTAGGAATCGAATTCGGGGGTGTCTTCCACCAAGTACGCCAGGTCCGGGTCGGGCAGGGTAATCCAGTACTTCTCGCACACCCGTTGAGCCACACGGATGTGCTTCTGGGCGATCTTATTGCCCACACCCCGAGAACCGGAGTGCAGGAACATCCACACGCGCTGCTCTTCATCAAGGCACAGTTCGATGAAGTGGTTACCGCCACCGAGGGAGCCGAGTTGCTGACGCCACTTTCGGGAGTGGCGCAGGTCGACGTCGTTGTCCTCGGCCAAAGCCGCCAGCTCTCGGGTACGAGCCTCTGCGGAGGTCCGCAGTACCCACGAGTTGTAATTTCCAGGCGACAACGGGATGGAGCGCTCGACAGCGTCGCGCAGCTGCCCGAGGTCACCTCGAGCTGCGAGATCCTCGGCCGTGAAGCGGGTGCGTACCCCAATCATGCCGCAGCCGATGTCCACCCCGACGGCGGCCGGAATGACCGCACCAAGGGTACCAAAGACGGTGCCGACGCTGGACCCCTTGCCGAAGTGAGCGTCCGGCATGAGCGCGACGTGCGGGTAGATGAAGGGCAGGGCGGCCGTGTGGCGCGCCTGTTCCAAGACCGAATCCTCGAGCTCGCTGGCGAAGATTTCGATGGTGTGGGTAGTGTTCGTCGGCCGAGGCCGACGTGCGGAAGTCATGACAATTCTCCCGTCCTTTCGAAGAGATGAGGGGCCACAACCACTGGCTTTGTAACACAGGTGGGAGGCCGCAAAATGACGAAAGGCGGCGTCGCATTGTTAACGCGACACCGCCCAAAATTGGCTGCAGGGACCTACCCTGCGTGCTGTGAGGTCACGTCATGCTGAGGTTTCTTATGAAAGGATAGTGCGCGCTGAAGCGTTTTCATGGCGCTGCATCCTTTCTTCTTCGACCACGCTGCGTGATACTGCGCGGTTGTCCTCAGTGGTGACCGCTGCTCATTGAAACACACCACCCCAACTCCGGGCAAGGGGGTAGAGAATTACTCCCCCGCAATGGCCTCCAGTGGCGGAGTGGCCGCCGCCCGTCGGGCTGGTAGGACCGCCGCGAGCAGGCCGACCGCGATCGATCCGGCCAGCACCACAGCCATGAGCAACCAGGGAACGCCCACCTCGCCGTCGAGGCCTTGCTCTGCCAGGACGGTGATGAACGCCCAACCCAAAAGCCCACCGATGGCCAGGCCCGAGGCGGCGCCGAAGACCGCAACCTGCACGGATTCCAGGGACACCATCCGGCGGATCTGGCTGCGTTGGGAGCCGACGGCGCGCAGCATGCCGAATTCCTGGCGCCGCTCGATGACGCTCAAGGTCAGCGTGTTGACGATGCCGAGCACCGCGATGATGATGGCCAGCGATAGCAAGGCGTAGAGGACCGCGAGCATGTCGTTGACTGACCGGCCGGCAACGCCAGCGAACTCGTCCTCGGTGAGCACCTCGACGACCACGAAATCGCGCATCGCCTCATTCAACGGCTCGCGAAGTGTCTCGGGGGCAACACCCGGCGCCGCGTTGACGCCCACCCGCACGAGCCGCTCGGCCTCCTCGGTCAACCCCAGCTGCTCGACGTCCACCTGGGACACCACAAAGGAACGCAGGAGATCGTGAGGCTCGAAGGTGCCGACGATTTCCACCGGGACCGGGGGCAGCACCGGTTCGGCAAACGCCAGCTCCACGCTGTCGCCGACCTGCCACCCCAGCTCGGCGGCCTTCTCTGCAGAGACAAGCACGCCCCCGTCGGAGATGTCGGCACTGCCGGAGGCCATGGTGAGATTGAGCATGTTAGCGGGGTTGCCATCCATGACGCTCGTGGCCCCATAGGCGCCAACCGCGATGTCGTAGTACCCGCCCACCGTCACCGGCGCTGTGAGGTACGACGTCACCGAGCCAACCCCGGCAATGGACTGGGCCGTCTCCGGGACGTCGTTCGGCACCGGGAAGCTACCTGTGATGGGGCCGGTGAGCAGGTAATCGGTGCTCACGTCCGTGTCCAGCACGTCGCTAATCGAGCTCTTCATAGTGGATCCGAGCATCCCGATGACTGTTACTAGCGCGATGCCCAATGCCAGCGCGAAGGCCGTGGCGGAGGTCCGGCGAGGGTTGCGCAAGGTGTTCGTCGACGCAAGCCGGCCGACAGCCTTGAAAGGCCAGCCGATGACCCGGCCAAAGGTGGGCACCACCGGCATGCTCAGGGCCGGACCGGCGAGGTAGAACCCGCCGATGAGCGCCACCGCGCCGGTGCCCACGCACAGCGCACGCTGTCCGGTGCTCCACTGTTCGATGATCGCGCCGGCGAGCGCCGCCCCCAGCCCCAGCGCGAGCACCACGATGCCGACGAGGGTGCGAAGGAACAGGGACTGCTCACTCGCGGTCTCCTGCGAGCGCATGGCCTCGACGGGCTGGACCCGGCCGGCCCGGCGCGCCGGCGACCACGCTGAAAACACCGTCACCGCCGTGCCCAACACGATCGGGACGACAACGGAACCGGTGGACCACCCGAGGCCGCCTCCAGGCAGGGAGGAGCCTTGGCTGGCCATGAAGGCCCGGATAGCGGCCACGAGCCCGGCGCCGGCGACGACGCCGAGGCTGGAGCCGAGCACGCCGATTACGATCGCCTCACCCACCACCGAGCGGGTGATCTGCCGTCGTGACGCGCCGAGGGCCCGCAGCAGCGCGAACTCCTTCGTCCGCTGCGCGACGATCATGGAGAACGTGTTCGCGATGAGGAACGTGCCGACCAGCAGGGCCACCACGCCGAACGCGATGAGGAAGTAGTTCACGAAGCTCAGCGCGCTTTGAATGGTCTTGGCGGTTTCATCGGCCAGGGCCTGGCCCGTCTCGATGGTTAAGTGCGGGTACGTGGCGGAGAGATGGCTCACCAGCTGTTCGGGGTCCCCGGCGCCGTCGACGAGGATCTGGCCCACGTGTTCGCCGTCGGTGTAATGCTCCAGGTAGCCGGCCTCGGTGGTCCGCAATTGCACGAGGAACGGCTGGTCGAGCTCGGTGTCGTAGATCCCCGACACCCGGGCGTTGTGGCGGCTGGCCGGGTCGACGATAACCACTTCGTCGCCGACCGCCACGCCGTGCGCCTGAGCCGCGGCGGCGTTGATGACCACCTCGTCGGCCGTGGCCGGCCCGCGGCCCTCGACGATGCTCAGCTGCTCGCCGATCGCTTGGTCGGCCGGATACCAGATGCCGATGTAGGACGCGCCGCCGGCGGTCTGTAGCGACGTCAGTTCTTCGCCGCTGCGCCGCGCGATGACCACGGTGGTTTGCGAGGGCAGCGTCACCCGGCTGACCTGCGGGTCTTCGGCCACCGCCCGGGCGTCGTCGAGGGTGAGCAGCTGCGTCGGATCGGCCGAGCTGGCCACCGCGTCGACCCCGCGGTAGGTGTTGTTGATCGCGGCGTCGAAGGCCTGCGAGAGGGTGTTGGTGAACATGAAGGCACCCGAGATGAACGCGGTGCCCAACACGACCGCTAGCACCGTCAGGCCCAGCCGGAGCTTGTGGGCGGCGATGGTGCGCAGCGACATCTTCGTCATGGTGGAACGTGCCATAGGCTCTAGCCCTCGATTCCGCTCATCGTCTGCCAGATCGTCTCCACCGTGGGGTGACGCAGCTCGTCGACGATGCGCCCGTCGGCCAGGAAAATGACGCGATCGGCGTAGGATGCCGCCCTCGGGTCGTGGGTAACGATGACGACGGTTTGGTTGTCTTCCTCCACCGCGGTGCGCAGAATGCGCAGGACCTCGGTGGAAGAGTTGGAGTCGAGGTTGCCCGTCGGCTCGTCGCCGAAGATGATGTCCGGCCGGCTCACTAGCGCGCGGGCGCAGGCGACGCGCTGCTGCTGCCCACCCGATAGCTCCGCCGGCCGGTGGCGCAGCCGATTCGCAAGCCCCAGCCGGGTGGTGACCTCCGCGAACCACTCCTTATCAACCCGCCGCCCGGCGATGTCGCTGGGCAGCGTGATGTTCTCCGCCGCGGTGAGGGTGGGCACGAGGTTGAAGGATTGGAAGATGAATCCCACCCGGTCCCGCCGCAGGGCGGTGAGTTGAGAATCGCGCATCCCCGTCAACCGGGCTTCGCCGATGTATGCCTCGCCCGACGTCGCCGAGTCCAGCCCCGCCATGGTGTGCATGAGCGTCGACTTTCCGGAGCCGGACGGTCCCATGATGGCGGTAAATTCGTGGGCGAAGAAGTCCACGGACACCCCGTCGAGCGCCGTCACCGCCGTGTCGCCTTTGCCGTAGCGCTTGACCAGGTTACGGGCCCGGGCGGCGGCCCGCTTCCCCTCAGACTGGGACAATTCCATGAATGCGGATGCCTTCCTAAATAGAGGTATTTCCGGGTTCTAACCTAGCGTGCTCGGCTCCCGGCTGGACGGGCGGCCGCATCCGCCCCCGAACCCAAACATTCATCTTTCATTAATCTTGGCGCGAACTGTGAGCAACCCGTGCGCCTTAGTTTTCCATACGTGACTGTCCGCACCTCACCTAGCGACGCGAACGCCAAGAAACTGGCTAATCGCGCACAGCGGTCACGCCGAAATGAGTGGCTGCTTGCCGCCCTGCTGCTGGCACCCAACCTCATTCTGCTGGCCATCTTCACCTACCGTCCACTCTTCGACAACTTCCGGTTGTCCTTCTACAACTGGAATATTTCCTCTCCGACGTCGACGTTCATCGGTTTCCGGAACTACATCGAGTTCTTCACCCGACCGGATACTGGCACCATCCTGCTTAACACCGTGCTGTTTACCGGCTTCGCGGTGCTGGGCTCGATGGTCCTCGGCCTCCTGTTGGCGATGCTGCTCGACCAAGCCCTCCTCGGCCGAAACATCGTCCGCTCCACCGTCTTCGCCCCGTTCGTCATCTCCGGCGCGGCGATTGGCGTGGCCTTCCAATTCGTCTTCGACCCGAACTTCGGCCTCGTCCAGGACCTCCTGACCCGCATTGGCGTCGAGTCCCCGCAGTTCTACCAGGATCGCTGGTGGTCCCTGTTCATGGTGACCTTCACCTTCGTCTGGAAGAACCTTGGCTATGCCTTCGTCATCTACCTGGCAGCGCTGCAGGGCCTCAACAAGGACCTCGCTGAGGCGGCGGCCGTCGACGGCGCGTCGACGTGGACTCGCTTCTGGCGCGTCACCCTCCCCCAGTTGCGATCCACCACCTTCTTCCTTTCGATCACGATCACCCTCAACTCGGTGCAGGTGTTCGACATCATCCACACCATGACCCGTGGCGGCCCGCTCGGAAACTCCACGACGACGCTGGTCTACCAGGTCTACACGGAGACCTTCACCAACTACCGGGCAGGCTACGGCGCCACCGTGGCCACCATTTTGTTCCTCATCCTGCTCGCCATCACGGTGATCCAGGTCCGCTACATGGATAAGGAGAACAAGCGATGAGTACCGACCGCAGTGTTGTCGTGAAAATCCTCGGCTACGTCGGCATGATTCTCACCCTCCTTTTCGTGGGCGTGCCGCTGCTGTGGATCGTCCTGACCAGCTTCAAGACCCAGGGCGAGATCTACACCCAGCCGGTCCAGTGGCTGCCGGACACCTTCACCTTCGCGAACTACCAGCAGGTCTTCCGCGACGTTCCCTTCGGCAAGTACTTCGCCAACTCGATCATCATCACCGTGGTGCTGTGCACCATCAAGATCGTGCTCGGCGTCATCTCTGCGTACGCGCTGGCCATCCTGCGCTTCCCGGGACGTGATCTGATCTTCATGATTATCATCGCCACCCTCATGGTGCCTGCCGAGGTCACGGTCATTTCCAACTACGCGATCGTCTCCCAGATGGGCTGGCGTGACACCTACGTCGGCGTCATCCTGCCACTGGCCGGCATCGCCTTCGGCACCTTCCTCATGCGCAACCACTTCATGTCCATCCCCAATGAGCTCATCGAAGCCGCTCGCATGGACCACTGCGGCCACTTCCAGCTGCTGTGGAAGGTCCTGCTGCCCATCTCTATGCCCACGCTGGTCGCGTTCTCCATGATCACCATCGTCAACGAGTGGAACCAGTACCTCTGGCCGTTGCTCATTGCCGAGACGTCCAACACCGCGCCGCTGCCCATCGGTCTGACGATGCTGCAGAACAACGAAGGTGTGTCCAACTGGGGCCCCGTCATGGCCGCCACGATCATGACGATGCTGCCGATCCTCGTCCTCTTCCTTGCTCTCCAGCAGTACATGATCAAGGGCCTCATCTCGGGCGCCGTCAAGGGCTAGCCCACCTTAAACGAAAGGAACAATTCCCATGTCTCAGAAGATCGTCCTGTCTCGCCGCCAGCTCCTCGCCGCCTTCGGCCTCGCCGGCGCCACCGCTACCCTGACTGCCTGCGCCGGCACCGGCGGAGCGCCCTCCGGCAAGGGTGCTGAGGGCAACCCCGGCGAGATCGTGTGGTGGTCCAACCACCCGGCTTCCTCCCGCGACGTCGAGGTGGAGCTCATCAAGCGCTTCGAGGCGGAGAACCCCGACCTCAAGGTCAAGCTCGTCGACGCGGGCAAGGACTACCAGGAAGTCTCCCAGAAGTTCAACGCGGCCCTGACCGGCACGGACCTGCCCGACCTCGTCGTCCTGTCCGACACCGAATGGTTCAACTTCGCCCTCAACGGCCAGACCTCGGAAATCGGCGAGCTGGCCAAGCGCAACAGCATCGACCTGTCCTCCTACGTCGAGTCCCTCTACAACGACTACGAGCACAACGGCGGCCACTACGGACTGCCGTACGCCCGTTCGACCGTCCTCTTCTACTACAACAAGGACAAGTTCGCCGAGGCCGGCCTGCCCGACCGCGCGCCTGAGTCCTGGGAAGAGTTCACCGAGTGGGCCCCGAAGCTGCAGAAGGTCATGGGCTCCGGTCACGCCCTCGGTTGGGCCCCGGCCACCGGCTACCTGTCCTGGACTTTCTCTGGCCCGATGTGGTCCCTCGGCGGGCAGTACTCCGACGGCTGGGAGTCCCGCATGACCTCCCCGGAGACCGTCAAGACCGTCGAGTGGCTCAAGTCCACCGTTGACGATGGCTGGGCCACCGTCTCCACCGACGTCACCAACGAGTTCGCCACCGGCCTCATCGGCGCCGCCATCCAGTCCACCGGCGACCTTTCCTCCGTGCTCGACACCGCTAAGTTCAACGTCGGCGTCGCCATGATGCCGAACCCGACCGGTGAGGGCGCCTGCCCGACCGGTGGCGCTGGCCTCGGCATCCCCGCCGGCATCTCCGAGGAGCGCAAGGACAACGCCATCAAGTTCATCGACTTCATCACCAACGCGAAGAACACCGGCTACTGGTCCCGCGAGACCGGCTACGTTCCGGTGCGCACCACCGCCGCCGAGGACCCGGAGCACGCCGCCTTCCTCAAGGACAACCCCGAGTTCCAGGTCGCCGTCGACCAGCTGCCGCATACCCGAGTGCAGGACCCGTTCCGCGTGCTCATCCCGAACGGCGACCGCATCATCGGCGACCAGCTTGAGCAGGTCATGCTCGTCGGCACCGCCCCGGCCGACGCCCTCAAGGCCGCCGAGGACCAGCTCGTCACGATCTACAAGCGCGACATCGAGCCGCTTCTCTAACCGACCGGTCGCCCGCAGAAAGGACCCAGCTTCTCATGGCTTCCATCGTTTTCGAGGGTGTCACCCGCGAATACACCCCGGGCGCACGCCCGGCCGTCGACAACCTCAACCTTGAGATCGCCGACGGTGAATTCCTCGTCCTCGTTGGCCCGTCGGGCTGCGGCAAGTCGACGTCGTTGCGCATGCTCGCCGGCCTCGAACCTATCAACCGCGGCCGCCTGCTCATCGACGGCAACGACGCCACCGAGCTGCGGCCTCAGGACCGCAACGTCGCCATGGTCTTCCAGTCCTACGCCCTGTACCCCAACATGAGCGTCCGGGAGAACATGAGCTTCGCGCTCAAGAACCAGAAGGTCGACAAGGACGAGATCACCCGGCGCGTCGCCGAGGCGTCGCGCATCCTGCAGCTCGACGAGTACCTGGACCGCAAGCCCGCCGCCCTCTCCGGCGGCCAGCGCCAGCGTGTGGCCATGGGCCGCGCCATCGTCCGCGACGCAGACATCTTCTGCATGGACGAGCCGCTGTCCAACCTCGACGCCAAGCTGCGCGTCTCCACCCGCGCAGAGATCTCCGCCCTTCAGCGTCGCCTCGGCGTCACCACGGTCTACGTCACCCACGACCAGGTCGAGGCCATGACCATGGGCGACCGGGTCGCCGTGCTGCTCGCCGGCGTTCTCCAGCAGGTCGACACTCCGCAGGCGCTCTACGATCGCCCCGCCAACGTCTTCGTCGCCTCCTTCATCGGCTCCCCCTCCATGAACCTCCTGGAGGGCGTGCTCGACCACGGCACCATCCGCCTCGGCGTCGGCGAGCCGATCCACCTCTCCGAGGAATCCGTCCGCGTCATTAAGGCCAACGGCGGCAAGCAGGACGACCACGTTGTCGTTGGCGCCCGCCCGGAGAACATGTACATCACCTCCGAAGGCGAGCAGGGAGCCGTGCTCGGCGAGATTTCGCACATCGACGAGCTCGGCGCGGACTCGATGGTCTACCTCAAGGCCAGCAACGTCAAGAACCCGAACTCCGACGTCATGGGCCACGGCATCCCCGACGATATGCGCGTCCAGGTGACCCCGGCCTCGGCGGAAGACAAGGCAGAGATCGGCATCCGCCTGGAGCGCCACCACGGCTTCCAGGTGGGCGACACGATGTACGTCGCCGCCGCCCCCAAGGATCTGCACGTCTTCAACGGCGTCACCGGCGAGCGCCTTAACCAGTAGCCGACTGGTAGCCGGCTGGTAGCCGGCCGGTAGTGTCAGCCGGCGCACCGAACCGAGCATCCCCACGCGGGGTGCTCGGTTTCTTATTGTGGCAGGTTTCCTAGGGTGGGAGGCATGCGTTTATGGAGTCTGTCCCCTGCCGTCCTCGACCGCGTGGGGCTCGTTGCGTGCTGGCGCGAAGGGCTGCTCGCGCAAAAGGTCCTCCTCGGCGCCACCAAGGGCTACCGCAACCACCCGCAGCTCCACCGATTCCGCGAGCTGGTAGATCCGCTCACCGGCATAGGAGCGTTTCTTTCGGTGGTGCAGGACGACGCCACCCGGCGGGGCTACTCCTTCGACCGCAGCAAGATCCACCGGCCCCTGCTCGAAGGCGGCGTCGTGCCGGTACTGATGACGCTGACCCGGGGCCAGCTGGAATACGAGCTCGACCACCTCCGAGCCAAGGTGCGCGAGCGCGCCCCGGAGTGGGAGGCCGAGCTCGCGCTGGAACCGCACCCGATCTTCGAACTGATCGACGGCCCTATCGAGGACTGGGAGAGAGTCCGCTAGTCCAGCACGATGCCTTCCCGCAGCCCGGCAGTGGTCCCGCACAAAGGCCGGCGACTCTGCGCGTTAAGAGGTCCCAGCCTTGGTCGCCGAATTCTGTGTGGTGTAGTGGTGATCGGAAACTTTTAACATGATGCAGCCTGGCAGCGACTCTAGAAAAGTAGCCTTCTGGGAGGGGCCTCAGAGCACACGAAGGACGATGCACGGCATAGTCGTTCGACTGTACAGTGTCGGGCAGCTCGGGAGCGTCGGATCCATAAATCGGTGTTCATAGTGGCTACACGTGTAGCCGGTAGGTTTCGCCTTTCGCTGTCACCGCAAGGTCGCTGCTGCAGACTTCGGCGGTGTCGGTGAGTCTGAA
Source organism: Corynebacterium uterequi (assembly GCF_001021065.1). Classification (NCBI taxonomy): domain Bacteria; kingdom Bacillati; phylum Actinomycetota; class Actinomycetes; order Mycobacteriales; family Corynebacteriaceae; genus Corynebacterium; species Corynebacterium uterequi. The sequence continues at coordinate 1,923,568 of NZ_CP011546.1, forward strand.
GGGCGATTCACGTCCCGCTGGACCCCAGAATCGGACCTCCAACACGAGTCGGTGAGCTTCGCCGGCAGTCCGGCACGTTGCTGGAAGCGTCGCTGTTCTGCCGGCTATGCCGGGCATAGTCGTTCACAGGAATCACCCAGCAGATAGAGGCGCCGGCGGTTCCATAAATCGGTGTTCATAGTGGATACACGTGTAGCCGGGTTTCGCCCTTCGCTGTCACCGCTAGGACGCTGCTGCAGAATTCAGCGGTGTCGGTGAACCTGAAGGGCGAAACGCCCCACCCGACTCCGGTGCCAGTCCCCCGCACGGGCTCGTCGGCGTCGCTGACAGTCCGGGACGTTGCTAGAAGCGCCGCTGCACTGCCGACTATGCCCGGCATAGTCGTTCACAGGAAGCGCACAGCGTCGGGGAGCCAGGAACCACCGGATCCATAAAGCGGTGTTCATAGTGGCTACACGTGTAGCCACCCAGAGCAACCCCCAAAACCAATGCCGCCCGCAACAACCCCCACACACGCAAACAAAAAGGTGGTGGGTAACACCAACCCCCCAACCCCCACACGGGGAGCCACGAGGGCTGGTATCACCCACCACCAATCATGAAGTTAAAGTATCGGCAGCAACCTACTCTCCCACACCCTCCCGAGTGCAGTACCATCAGCACGAATGAGCTTAGCTTCCGGGTTCGAAAAGGGGACCGGGCGTTTCCTCACCGTCATCAACCACCGACACAACCACCAACACAACACACAACCACCCAACGGTGGCCTGGTGCCGTGCCAGACACTGCATAACGAACGCGACACAACTAATTTTTCTGCTTGCTGCTTATAGTGCAACACTCTCTGCTTGCGGCAAACACATCATGTTTATAGTCGGTCAATTAGTACCAGTCGCCTCAACACCTCACAATGCTTACAACCCTGGCCTATCAACCCCATCATCACTAGGGAACCTCAAAAGAAACCTCATCTCAAAACAGGCTTCCCGCTTAGATGCTTTCAGCGGTTATCCCTCCCGTACGTAGCCAACCAGCCCTACCCAAGGCAAGATAACTGGCACACCAGAGGTACGTCCATCCCGGTCCTCTCGTACTAGGGACAGCCTTCTTCAAGTTTCCACGCGCGCGGCGGATAGAGACCGAACTGTCTCACGACGTTCTGAACCCAGCTCGCGTGCCGCTTTAATGGGCGAACAGCCCAACCCTTGGGACCTACTCCAGCCCCAGGATGCGACGAGCCGACATCGAGGTGCCAAACCATCCCGTCGATATGGACTCTTGGGGAAGATCAGCCTGTTATCCCCGGGGTACCTTTTATCCGTTGAGCGACACCACATCCACAAGTAGGTGCCGGATCACTAGTCCCGACTTTCGTCCCTGCTCGAGCCGTCACTCTCACAGTCAAGCTCCCTTGTGCACTTACACTCACCACCTGATTACCAACCAAGCTGAGGAAACCTTTGGGCGCCTCCGTTACCATTTAGGAGGCAACCGCCCCAGTTAAACTACCCACCAGGCACTGTCCCCAACCCAGATCATGGGCCAAGGTTAAGGTATCCAATCCGACCAGAGTGGTATTTCAACAACGACTCCACCACCACTAGCGTGACAGCTTCACAGTCTCCCACCTATCCTACACAAACCGAACCAAACACCAATACCAAGCTATAGTAAAGGTCCCGGGGTCTTTTCGTCCTGCCGCGCGAAACGAGCATCTTTACTCGTACTGCAATTTCACCGGGCCTGTGGTTGAGACAGCAGGGAAGTCGTTACGCCATTCGTGCAGGTCGGAACTTACCCGACAAGGAATTTCGCTACCTTAGGATGGTTATAGTTACCACCGCCGTTTACTGGGGCTTAAATTCTCAGCTTCGCACACCAAAGTGCACTAACCGGTCCTCTTAACCTTCCAGCACCGGGCAGGCGTCAGTCCGTATACATCAACTTACACGTCTTCGCACAGACCTATGTTTTTGATAAACAGTCGCTTCCCTCTATCCACTGCGACCACCACCAGCTTTCACCAGCAGTGGCACCCCTTCTCCCGAAGTTACGGGGCTAATTTGCCGAGTTCCTTAACCACAGTTCACCCGACCGCCTTAGTATTCTCTACCTGACCACCTGTGTCGGTTTAGGGTACGGGCCGTACACACACATCGCTAGAGGCTTTTCTCGACAGCACTAGATCACCACCATCACCCCAAAGGGGCTACGCATCACGCCTCAGTCAACACGCGGTGCGGATTTCACCAACACCACAACCTCGAACGCTTACACCAGAAACCAACACCTGGCGCGGCTACCACACTGCGTCACCCCATCACTTGACTACTACCAGCTCAGGCCCCACCCCTCACACACACCCGAAGTATCCGAAGACACTCAGGATAGTGTTCAGGGTGGTTAGTATCACCGATTCATCATTGGTCGCGCATATACGGGTACCAGAATATCAACTGGTTATCCATCGACTACGCCTGTCGGCCTCGCCTTAGGCCCCGACTCACCCTGGGAAGACGAACTTGACCCAGGAACCCTTAGTCATCCGGCGGTAAGGATTCTCACCTTACACTCGTTACTCATGCCTGCATTCTCACTCGCACACACTCCACACCACCTCACAGTAATGCTTCACACACGTGCACGACGCTCCCCTACCCAACCAACCAACGTTGGTTGCCGTGGCTTCGGCGGTGTACTTGAGCCCCACTACATTGTCGGCGCACAACCACTCGACCAGTGAGCTATTACGCACTCTTTCAAGGATGGCTGCTTCTAAGCCAACCTCCTGGCTGTCATCGCGATCACACATCCTTTTCCACTTAGTACACCCTTAGGGGCCTTAGCCGACGATCTGGGCTGTTTCCCTCTCGACTATGAAGCTTATCCCCCACAGTCTCACTGCCATGCTACACTTCACCGGCATTCGGAGTTTGGCTGACATCACTAAGATTGTAGTCCCGCTCAACCAACCAGTAGCTCTACCTCCGGCAAGCACACACAACGCTGCACCTAAATGCATTTCGGGGAGAACCAGCTATCACGGAGTTTGATTAGCCTTTCACCCCTACCCACAACTCATCCCCTCAGTTTTCAACCTAAGTGGGTTCGCGCCTCCACAACCTCTTACAGCTGCTTCACACTGGCCATGGGTAGATCACCCCGCTTCGGGTCCAGAACATGCCACTACAACACCCAATTAGGATTCGCTTTCGCTACGACTACCCCACACGGGTTAACCTCGCGACATGCCGCTGACTCGCAGGCTCATTCTTCAAAAGGCACGCCATCGCCCCACACAAGCAAGGCTCTGACGGATTGTAAACACACGGTTTCAGGAACTATTTCACTCCCCTCCCGGGGTACTTTTCACCATTCCCTCACGGTACTACATCCACTATCGGTCATGTCAAGTATTTAGGCTTACCGGGTGGTCCCGGCAGATTCACAGCAGATTCCACGAGCCCACTGCTACTCGGGGACATGCACAACAGCATGATAACGATGCAACCATGTACGGGACTCATCACCCTCTACGGCAGGCCACTCCAGACCACTTCCACTCACATCGCACACACCGCGCAGCGTCAGGTAGCCGCCACACGCACACACCCCACAACAACACACACGCAACCCCTACCCAGGTATCACACGCACATGCTTTAGCCTCATCCACGTTCGCTCGCCACTACTAGCAGAATCATTATTATTTTCTCTTCCTACGGGTACTGAGATGTTTCACTTCCCCGCGTCACCCCCAACCAGACTATACATTCACCTGGCGGTTACACACCACAACGCGTGCAGGGTTACCCCATTCGGACATCCTCGGATCAACGCTTAGTTGCCAACTCCCCAAGGCTTAACGCAGACTCACACGTCCTTCATCGGCTCAACATGCCCAGGCATCCACCGTGTGCCCATAAACGAACAAACACAACACACACACAAGCAAAAAACACTAAGAACAAACAGAAAAAATTGCCCACCCCCACATGCACACACACATGAGGGCGAAAAAAATATCGCGTCCACTATACAGTTCTCACACAACACCACACCCCAGACAACAACCACCACACACAACGTACGCGATGACCGCCAGCCTAAGATGCTAAAAGGAACAACAGTGCTGTCCCAGACACCCAACAATGCACCAACCACTTAAAAAAACTTTTCACTGCCACCACCCACCAGGGTGAAAAGCCACCAACCATGACTCGTCACGTGTCTTCACACGCCAAAAAATAACAACCAGGCCAGCGCGGCACCACCACCAATAGTGACACCATCAACCAACCCCCTGCCCCCCAGGCACCCAACCAGGCAACCTTCAGGGGCGAGAAAAAAATTAACTAAACTCCTTAGAAAGGAGGTGATCCAGCCGCACCTTCCGGTACGGCTACCTTGTTACGACTTCGTCCCAATCGCCGATCCCACCTTCGACCACTCCCCCCACCAAACGGTGGTTAGGCCATGGGCTTCGGGTGTTACCAACTTTCATGACGTGACGGGCGGTGTGTACAAGGCCCGGGAACGTATTCACCGCAGCATTGCTGATCTACGATTACTAGCGACTCCGACTTCATGGGGTCGAGTTGCAGACCCCAATCCGAACTACGACCGGCTTTACGCGATTAGCTCCACCTCACGATATCGCAACGCAGTGTACCGACCATTGTAGCATGTGTGAAGCCCTGGACATAAGGGGCATGATGATTTGACGTCATCCCCACCTTCCTCCGAGTTAACCCCGGCAGTCTCTCATGAGTCCCCACCATCACGTGCTGGCAACATAAGACAAGGGTTGCGCTCGTTGCGGGACTTAACCCAACATCTCACGACACGAGCTGACGACAACCATGCACCACCTGTACACCAGCCACAAAGGGAAAACACATCTCTGCGCCGATCCAGTGCATGTCAAGCCCAGGTAAGGTTCTTCGCGTTGCATCGAATTAATCCACATGCTCCGCCGCTTGTGCGGGCCCCCGTCAATTCCTTTGAGTTTTAGCCTTGCGGCCGTACTCCCCAGGCGGGGCGCTTAATGCGTTAGCTACGGCACAAAAATCGTGAAAAGATCCTCACACCTAGCGCCCACCGTTTACAGCATGGACTACCCGGGTATCTAATCCGGTTCGCTACCCATGCTTTCGCTCCTCAGCGTCAGTAACTGCCCAGAGACCTGCCTTCGCCATCGGTGTTCCTCCTGATATCTGCGCATTTCACCGCTACACCAGGAATTCCAGTCTCCCCTACAGCACTCAAGTATTGCCCGTATCACATGCACGACCATGGTTAAGCCACAGAATTTCACACGTGACGCGACAAACCACCTACGAGCTCTTTACGCCCAGTAATTCCGGACAACGCTCGCACCCTACGTATTACCGCGGCTGCTGGCACGTAGTTAGCCGGTGCTTCTTCTCCAGGTACCGTCACCCCAAAAGGCTTCGTCCCTAGCGAAAGGAGTTTACAACCCGAAGGCCGTCATCCCCCACGCGGCGTCGCTGCATCAGGCTTGCGCCCATTGTGCAATATTCCCCACTGCTGCCTCCCGTAGGAGTCTGGGCCGTATCTCAGTCCCAATGTGGCCGTACACCCTCTCAGGCCGGCTACCCGTCGACGCCTTGGTAGGCCATTACCCCACCAACAAGCTGATAGGCCGCGAGCTCATCTTGCACCAAAAAACATCTTTCCACCACACCCAACAGCATGGTCCTATCCGGTATTAGACCCAGTTTCCCAAGCTTATCCCGAAGTACAAGGCAGATCACTCACGTGTTACTCACCCGTTCGCCACTCGAGCACCCTGCAAGCAGGGCCTTTCCGTTCGACTTGCATGTGTTAAGCACGCCGCCAGCGTTCATCCTGAGCCAGGATCAAACTCTCCACAAAAAACAATCATGTTTCAAGGCGAAAGAGCCCAAACACTGACAAAAAATCCAAAAAATTACATGAACAAAAAACAACCACTGATTACATCACGCAGCCAGGCACATCCGACGAGGAAAAACCACCACAACCACGCAACAACCAACCCCCACCACAACAAAGCAGCAAAGGGAAGGCAACAATCACCAGCCATCAATCACCCACGCACAACACCCCACCCCCGCCAACAGCAGGGAACCAAGGTGCCGGGCACACGCAACCACAACCAGCAACCATCACCCACACCACCAACCCACAACAGGCCAGTGATACTGGACAGTGACAACAAAAAAATTCAAGTAGTTGACACACTATTGAGTTCTCACACAACACACGCCACCCACACAACCAACCCGCAACAGGCCAGCCACCCAAGCAGCAAGAAGACACCCTAGCAACAACCCCACACAGAAGTCAAAACCAGACCATCCCCACCACCGAAACCAACCAGCAACAACCAGCAGCCCCGGCGACTCCCAAGAATCTACACACACCCCACCAACAACACAAAACCCCAGGCCAGAAGGTGTCTATCCTCCTTCTGACCTGAGGTGTGCAACGTCGGCGAGCCGTCGTTGCCTAGTCTTCAGCAGCCAGGCGTTCCACCTTTGCACCCAGTCGGTTGAGGTTTTCGATGAAGTGCGGGTAGCCCCGGTCAATGTGGTAGACGTCGTGGACCACGGTCTCGCCGTCGGCGACGAGGCCGGCGAGCACGAGACCGGCACCCGCCCGGATGTCGGAACTCCACACGTCGGTGGAGGACAGCTGCTCGATCCCCCGGAGAACCACATGGTGGCCGTCGACTGAGGCGTCGGCGCCGAGGCGTAGCAACTCGTCGACGAAGCGGAATCGGGACTCGAAGACGTTCTCCGTAATGATGGAGGTGCCTTCCGCGATGGTGGAAATGCCGATGGCCATGGGTTGAAGGTCCGTCGGGAAGCCGGGGAAGGGCAGTGTCTGGTAGTCCACGGCGGTGGGGCGTCGATCCATGCGCACGCGGAAGCCTAGTTCGTAGGTTTCGACGTCGGCGCCGGCAAGCTTTAGTTTCTGCAGCGGCAGGTGCAGATGGCGCGGAGCAATACCCGTCACGGTGACGTCGCCTCGCGTCATAGCAGCGGCATACGCCCATGTGCCGGCGACGATCCGGTCCCCGACTACTTCGTGTTCGGTGGGGCGCAGCGACGACACACCGTCGATGGTGAGCGTTGACGTCCCGGCGCCTTGGATTCTTGCCCCCATAGAGACGAGCATCTCGCACAGGTCAACGATCTCCGGCTCGCGGGCCGCATTGTCCAGAACTGTGCGACCCTCGGCCAGCACCGAAGCGGTGAGGATGTTCTCCGTCGCACCCACGGACGGGAAGTCGAGCTTGATGTGGGCGCCGCGCAGGGCTTGTGCCTCCGCAACGACGGCCCCGTGGCGGATACGCGTCGTCGCGCCGAGCTTCTCCAGGCCCGACTGGTGCATATCCAAAGGCCGGGAACCAATGGCGTCTCCACCAGGAAGGGCCACGACCGCACGACCACATCTGGCGGTCAGCGGCCCGAGCACCGCCACGGAGGCGCGGAACTGCCGGACCGCGTCGAAGTCAGCGTCGGGCTTGACCACCGCGGGGGTGGTGATGTGGACGGTCTGGCCTTCGATGTCGACCTCGCAGCCCAGGCCCTGAAGGACGTTCATCATGAGGGGAACGTCGAGGATTTCGGGACAGTTATGCAGAGTGGTGGTGCCTTCGGCGAGCAGGGCCGCCGCCATGAGCTTCAGGACACTATTCTTGGCGCCGTCCACTTTGACCATGCCGCTGAGCCGCGCGCCGCCAGTTACACGAAATCTTTCCTTCACGAGGCCCAGCCTATCGGTATTTAGGGCAGTGCGCCGATCCTTCGCGCCGCATTAACGGCCTCGTATCGGGTATGCGCGCCGAGTTTGCGCATGACGGACCGCAGATAGGACTTCACCGTTTCTGCGCCGATGCCCATTTCCTCTGCGGCTTCGACGTTGGTGTGGCCGAGCGCCACGCATGACAGGACGTCCAGCTCCCGAGCGGACAGCTTCGTCGTTTGTTTAACCCGCACCGGAGAGACCATCTGGTCGCAGAGCGTTTCGAGTTCCTTGCGCAGACTTGGGTCCTGGACGCGGTTGGCAAGCATCCGAAGCTTCGAATGAGTGGACCGAACCTGCTCCCATTCGGCGCCGTTCATAGACCGGCCTGCCTTGCCGGACAGCTTGCTTCCCTCGGCTCGACGCAAAGCTGCGTTGACGGCCAGATCTTGCTCCAGGCTCCGGGCGGTCATGGTGACCTCCTCAATAACCTTGTCACCAAGGCGCACGGGGGAATGCACTCCGACGTAGAGGATGCCGCGAATCTCCCGCTGGACGACGACGGGCACCGCGACGATCGAGTGCAGCGACTCGTCCTGGATGGCGCGGTCGTGTTCGTGGCTAATGATATTGGCCCGGGTGTAATCCGAGACACCGACCGGCCGGCGGGTGCTCACCACTCGCCCGGCGATGCCGACGCCGGCGTCGATGACGAGGTTCTGCAGTGCGGGGGTGCGCAAGCCGATCCACTGAGTGATGTGGAGACGGTCGTCGGGCAACAGCGTGCCATACATGGTCACGGGGATGCCGGTCGCGGTCTTGAGCGAGGTCAGTGCGGCGCGGATCGACTCTTCGTCATCTTTGATCCTCTGCGTTTCCACGGGGACTCCTACTTTGGGTGTACCCAACCAGGTGCCCCTAAAACGGCGACACGAGGCCGGTCAACTGTTCTTTCTAGCGTTAGCTTACCCAACTTATCGGGGGTAGTACAAAACGTTAAACCCACATATTTTCGCTGATATCTCCCACGGCGCATCCCCCGGAACGTCACCACGTCACCCCTAGACCGCTTCCGAACATATTGGTTCATACTAGGCAGACCGTCTGGTCTACCACGAGGGTGTATGCTTCACACACGAGGTGACCACCTCACCGAAACCGCTTTTAAGGAGATTCCTCATGTCCCGTATCTACGACAACGTCCTCGACACGATCGGCGCCACACCGTTGGTCAAGCTCAACGGCCTCCCGGAGGCGGAGGGGGCGAAGGCCACGATCCTCGCCAAGCTTGAGTTCTTTAACCCCGCAAATTCCGTGAAGGACCGCATCGGCAAGGCTATCGTCGACGCTGCCGAGGCTTCCGGCGAACTGCAGCCCGGCGGAACCATCGTCGAGGCCACGTCGGGCAACACCGGCATTGCACTCGCCCTGGTCGGCGCCGCCCGGGGCTACAACGTGGTGCTCACCATGCCGGAGACCATGTCCAACGAGCGTCGAGTGCTCTTGCGGGCCTACGGCGCGGAAATCGTCCTCACCCCCGGCGCGGCCGGTATGCAGGGCGCAGTCGACAAGGCCAACGAGATCGTCGCCGAGCGGGAGAACGCAATCCTTGCTTCTCAGTTCGCGAACCAGGCCAACCCGGCCATCCACCACGCCACCACCGGCCCGGAGATCTGGGAAGACACCGACGGCGCCGTGGATATCCTCGTCGCCGGTGTAGGAACCGGCGGCACCATCTCCGGTGCCGGCAAGTACCTTAAGGAGCAGAAGCCGGGCGTCAAGGCTATCGCCGTCGAACCCGCCGCCTCCCCCCTGCTGTCCCAGGGCAAGGCCGGCCCGCACAAGATTCAGGGGCTGGGCGCCAACTTCATCCCGGAGACCTTCGACCGCAATACCGTCGACGAGATCATCGCCGTGACCAACGAGGACGCCGTCGCCACCTCCCGAAAGCTGGCGACCACCGACGGCATCCTCGGCGGCATTTCCGCCGGCGCGAACGTCAAGGCCGCCCTTGAGGTGGCTTCCCGCGACGAGAACGCGGGAAAGACCATCGTCGTCATCATCCCCGACTTCGGCGAGCGCTACGTCTCTACCGTCCTCTACGAAGACATCCGCGACTAAACGTCGAACCGCGACCGGGACCCGAAGCACACCATGGCGCCTGCATCCTCGCTGCTAGGCTCAGGCACCATGAACGTGTGGAAAACAATCCGCGAGGACGTCGCCAACGCCCGGCAACACGATCCCGCAGCCCGCGGCTCGTTGGAGATCGCGCTGATCTACTCCGGCCTTCACGCCATCTGGTCCCACCGGGTGAGCCACTGGTTATGGAAACGCGACCGCAAGTTCCTTGCCCGCGGGTTATCGCAGCTCAACCGCTTCTTTACCGGCATTGAGATCCACCCCGGGGCGCGGATAGGCCGGCGCTTCTTCATCGATCACGGGATGGGCATCGTCATCGGGGAGACGACGGAGATCGGCGACGACGTCATGCTGTACCACGGCGTCACCCTGGGCGGCCAGGTCCTTACCCAGGAAAAGCGCCACCCGACGATCGAGAACGGGGTGTCCATCGGCGCCGGCGCGAAGGTACTCGGCCCCATCACCATCGGGGCTGGCTCGGCGGTAGGCGCCAACGCGGTGGTGACCAAGAATGTTCCGCCTAATTCCATCGCCCTCGGGGTGCCGGCGACGACGCGCCCTCGCAAGAGCGGCGAACACGTGCCGCTGGTGGACCCCGGCTGCTACGTCATCTAAGCCGTCAGCGCTGCGCCACCAGGTCGTCGTAGGCGCTGTTCTTCTCCACGAAGCGGCGGACCGCGGAACAGCTCGGCCGGATTACCCCGCCGCGCTCTCGTACGTCGTCGAGGGCTTCCGCGATGAGCTGAGTGGAAAGACCCCGGCCCCGGAAGCTCTCGGCGATAACGGTGTGATCGAAATCGACGATCCCATCGACGGCCTGGTAGGCGGCGAAGCCGGCCTCGACACCATCGACGGCGATGACGTAGCGGGAATGCGGTTCATCGTGAAACACGGCAGTAGTCATGACCGGAAGTGTAGGAGCCTGTTACTAAACCAGGAAGTCCCCACCCAGTAATCCGGGTGGGGACTTCATCTGTGGCCAGAAGCGGGGTCGAACCGCTGACCTTCCACTTTTCAGGCGGACGCTCTACCGACTGAGCTATCTGGCCAGAAACACCAATAGTGTTCCTGGCGACCCTGACGGGACTTGAACCCGCGACCTCCGCCGTGACAGGGCGGCGCGCTAACCAACTGCGCCACAGGGCCTTATTAAAGGTTATGCCGGGAACAGTAGCTGCTCCTTGGCACGTGTAAGTACTCTACACAGGCCACTTTAAGCCCACAAATCCCCAGTACACGCCGCAATTCGGAGCCCTTTGGTTCGACGCCAACGGCCGGGCAGTGGACACCGTCGCCCAGAGGAGGGTGACATGGACAGCAAAAAGCCCCTCCCAGCAATGCTGGGAGGGGCAAATGGCGACCCTGACGGGACTTGAACCCGCGACCTCCGCCGTGACAGGGCGGCGCGCTAACCAACTGCGCCACAGGGCCATATGCGATTATTTTGGGAGCCGTTAAACTCCGTACCCCCAACGGGATTCGAACCCGTGTCGCCGCCGTGAAAGGGCGGTGTCCTAGGCCTCTAGACGATGGGGGCCCGCCGCTTTAAACCAGTGCGGTTGCGACTCCCCATAACTTAGTCGACGACTATCGGTTCCACAAAAACGGCAGGTAGGATGGGAAAATCCACCCACGAAGCGCCAGTCCGGAAAGGATGAGTCATGGACCATGCTGCGTGTTGCGCCAATCCCAACGACGACGTCCATCACCACGGCTACCACGCGAACAAGGACCGCTATCAGGCCCGCCTCAAGCGGATCGAAGGCCAAGTTCGAGGGCTGCAGCGGATGCTCGATGAGGACCAGTACTGCATCGACATCATCACCCAAGCCTCGGCGGCCACCTCTGCGCTGGAAAACGTGAGCCTGGCACTGTTGGAGGATCACATCGCCCATTGCGTGGCGGCGGCAGCCCGAGAAGGTGGCGAGGTCGCAGACGCGAAGATTGCCGAGGCCATGTCCGCCATCAAACGTATGGTCAAGAACTAACCCCCTACCCCATCGATTCGCCATCTCCGGCGTGGTCCTCAACGCCCGCACGGTGCTCGCGTGGAGAAGCGGGCGCATAGGCTCGACATACGCCCGCGGCGTGGTCCCCGCCGGTAAAACCGGCCCACCGCAGGCGGATTGCCTTTGGAAACGACGAACACCCCTCGTCGAAGCGACCGGGGGTGCTCGACCAAGGGGTGTTCGTCGTTGTGGGCCCTGTGGGGCTCGAACCCACGACCTGCGGATTAAAAGTCCGTAGCTCTACCAACTGAGCTAAAGGCCCAACAGGTTTTTGATCCTAGCGCGTTACCAGCCCGATTGCCCAAACCGGGCTGGCCCCAAACGTGGTTACTTCAGCATCGTCCCGGTATCCAGGAAGCGCGTGTGGAACTCGAAGGCCTTCGTGAGGTCGTGCGGAGTGTGTCCGCCCTTGGCGTTAGCCGCGGCCACGTACTCCTCCAGCAACGGTCGGTAGTCCGGGTGAGCGATGGCGATCATCTTTTCTGCCCGCTGCCGCGGCGCCAGCCCGCGTAGATCGGCGTAGCCATATTCCGTGACGAAGACCATCGCGTCGTGCTCGGTGTGGTCGATGTGTGCCGCGAAGGGGACGATCGCCGAGATGGCCCCGCCCTTGGCCACCGAGGGGGTAACGAAGGAGGAGATGTAGGCGTTGCGGGTGAAATCGCCCGAGCCGCCAATGCCGTTCATGATGCGGGTGCCGGCCACGTTAGTGGAGTTGACGTTGCCGTAGATGTCAGCCTCGATCAGCCCGTTGGAGGCGATGAGGCCGACCCGACGAATCACCTCCGGGTGGTTGGAAATAGCCTGCGGACGCAGGATGATGTGCTGGGCGTAGAAGTCGGCGCGGTCATTCATCCGAACGGCAGCGTCCGGGGAAAGCGAGAACGACGTCGCCGAGGCGACAGTCATCTTGCCGGCGTCGATGAGGTCGAGCATCCCATCCTGGATGACCTCGGTGTAGGCGGTGATGTTCTCGAACTTCGAATCGAGCAATCCGGCCATGACTGCGTTGGGAACATTGCCCACCCCGGACTGCATGACGTAGTTGTCGTAGCTCAGTCGCCCGGCGGCCACTTCATCTTCCAGGAACTGCAGGAAGTTCGCCGCGATCTTCTTGGACACCTCATCCGGTTCCTTGAATGGTGAGTTCCGATCCGGTGCGTCGGTTTCGACGACGGCGACCACCTTGGACACGTCGATGCGGTGGAAGGGGTCACCGATACGGTCCCCGACGTTAACGATGGGAATCGGCGTCCGCTCCCACAGTTTCTCCGGCGCGTACACGTCGTGCATCCCCACCAAGCCCTCGGACTGCCAGGTGTTGACTTCGAGGATGATCTTGTCGGCCGCGTCAGCGTATTCGACGTTATTGCCCACCGCCGACGAAGGCACCACAGTGCCATCCTCGTTGATGCGCACACACTCAAGGATGGCGACGTTCATGCGGCCGAAGAAGCCCTGCTGAACCTGCTGGCCGAGGTGGGAGAGGTGAATGTCCGAGTAGAAGGCGGTGCCGTCGTTAAATTGAGCCCGCAGGGTCCGGTCGGAGTTGTACGGGGCGCGGAAATTGATGGCCCCGGCGTTGGCGAGGACGCCGTCGGCGGCGTCGGCGGTCGAGGCGCCGGTGAAGAGGTTGATCTTAAAGTCCTCGCCCTTGGCGTGGGCGGCCTGTGCCCGCTCGGCGATGGCGGACGGCAGCGCCTTCGGGTAGCCCGCGCCGGTGAAGCCGGACACACCGACGTTGTCGCCGTGCTGAACGAACTCGGCCGCTTCAGCGGCGGACATGACCTTGCGCTTGAGCTCAGCGTTGAGGATGCGATCAGACATGTGGATGCTTCACTATACCTTTCGTAACGTAACGATCTTTAGTGATTGGACACTCAGAACGACTTCTAGGTGACCAGGGACACACCCATTGTGGATAAAACCCACCGTTTAGTCCACACCATGGTCTAAGTCCCAGCTAGATGCTGTTTGGCAGGCTACCCCCACACCCACCACAATGTTCTACCGTGACTACTTCAGCGCACCCGCGAACGAGCCTGACCATCGGAACTGTGACCGTGAACTCACCCGTCGTCCTGGCCCCCATGGCCGGTGTGACGAACGTCGCCTTCCGCACCCTGTGCCGAGAGCTAGAACAGCAGCGCACCGGAACGGTGTCCGGGCTATACGTGTGCGAGATGATTACGGCTAGGGCCCTCGTCGAACGCAACGAGAAAACCCTCCACATGACGGCGTTCGGCCCCACGGAAGACGTCCGTTCGATGCAGCTGTACGCGGTGGACCCGGAGTACACCTACCGGGCCGCCCGGATGATCGCCGAGGAGAACATGGCCGATCACCTCGACCTCAACTTCGGCTGCGCGGTGCCCAAAATCACCCGCCGAGGCGGCGGCGCGGCCATTCCCTATAAGCGGAAACTCTTCGGCTCCATCATCAACGCCGCCGTCAAAGGAGTGGAAGGCACGGGCATCCCGGTCACGGCCAAGTTCCGCATCGGCATCGACGACGAGCACCGCACGCACCTCGACGCTGGAAGAATCGCCGTAGCAGAGGGCGCCTCCGCGGTCACCCTCCACGCCCGCACCGCCGCGCAGCGCTATTCCGGCACTGCCGATTTCGACGCGATCCGGGAGCTGGTTGCCCACCTTGATGGAACCGGCGTCCCGGTCCTCGGCAACGGGGACATCTTCGCCGCCCGGGACGCCCGAACCATGATGGATGCCACCGGCTGCCACGGGGTGGTCGTCGGCCGGGGTTGCCTGGGCCGGCCGTGGTTGTTCGCCGCCCTCGGCGCCGAACTGCGCGGCGAACCCCTACCCGCCGAGCCCACCCTCGGCGAGGTCACCCGCATCATTCTCCGCCACGCGGAACTGCTGTCCGATCACCTCGGGGAACAGCACGCCTGCCGCGACATACGCAAGCACATGGGCTGGTACATGCGCGGCTTCCCCGTCGGCGGCAAGGCCCGGGCCGAGCTAACGAAGATTGCTAGCCTCGACGACCTCCGCGCGAAGCTCGCCCCCTACGAAGGGTCCGTCGAGCGGGCGCACGACGCCGACGCACCGCGCGGACGACAGGGCTCCCCCGCTCCCGTGCACCTGCCTGACGGCTGGTTAGACGATCCCGAGGATGGTGCGACTGTGCTCGACGGCGGCGACGCCTTCCACAGCGGAGGCTAGCGCGGCTGGTTCACGGCTTCAGCAGGTGCGAGGCAGCCTAAAATGCCTTAGTATATACCCATGCGCACGGCCTATCGCTCTAGTTTGGATGATTTCTCACATGACCTCGTGTCCATGTGCGAATACGCCTCACGGGCGATGGAAAAGGCCAGCGCCGCGCTACTGCGAGGCTCCCTCCAGAAGGCCGAAGAGGCGCTGTCCATGGCGGACCACCTCGAAGAATTGCGCCTTCGCTGCGAGGAACGCGCCGTGCAGTTGCTCGCCCTCCAGGCCCCTGTGGCGAGCGAACTTCGCCAAGTCATTTCCTCCATTTACATCGTTGAGGACCTTGACCGCATGGGGGCGTTGAGCATGCACATTGGCCGGACAGCCCGCCGGCGCCACCCCGCCTCCGCTGTTCCCGAGCAGCTGCGGCCACAGTTCGTGGAGCTCACTTCGCTGCTCAAAGAGATGTCGCAGAAAGTCCTCACGCTGCTGGCGAATCCCGACGCCGATCTGGCCCTGGAGCTGTACCGGGATGATGACGCGGTCGACGCGATCAACGCCGAGGTCCTCAACACCCTCACCCAGCAGGACTGGGACGGCAGCACCCGGGAGGCCGTCGAGGCGGCCCTGTTGCTGCGGTACTTCGAACGTTGGGCTGACCACTGTGTCAACGTCTCCGGCCGGGTGTACTTCTTCACCTCCGGTCTCACTCCGGAACAAAATGCGGACGCCACTCCCCTACGCCGGGATGAGGACGCGATCCGCCGCCGCTTCGATGACATGCAGCGCACGTTTACCCGGGACTATTACCCGGGCCGAGGCCAATCGCGGTCCTAGGGCGCCCAGTTAGACACCAAGGCCCGCCCCACGATGTGAGGCGGGCCTTGTCAGCCGTTGCGGTGTTTAGCCGAAGCGGCCGGCGATGTAGTCTTCGGTTTCCTTCTGGTCCGGGTTCTCGAAGATCTTCTGGGTGGGGTTGTACTCCACAAGGCGGCCCGGCTTACCGGTGGCCTCCAGGGAGTAGAAGGCGGTCATGTCCGAGACGCGGGCAGCCTGCTGCATGTTGTGCGTCACGATGACGATGGTGAAGTCCTTCTTCAGCTCGTGAATGAGGTCCTCCACCGCGAGCGTCGAGATGGGGTCCAGGGCGGAGCAGGGCTCGTCCATGAGCAGGACTTCGGGCTCCACGGCGATGGCGCGAGCAATGCACAGGCGCTGCTGCTGGCCACCGGACAGGCCGCCGCCCGGCTTGTCGAGGCGATCCTTAACCTCATCCCAGAGGTTGGCGCCGCGCAGGGACTTCTCGGCAACCTCCTTGAGCTTCTTCTTGTTCTTCTCGCCGGACAGCTTGAGGCCGGCGACGACGTTGTCCTCGATGGACATGGTCGGGAAGGGGTTAGCCTTCTGGAACACCATGCCGATGGTGTTGCGGACGGACACCGGGTCAACGTCCTTGGCGTAGATGTTCTGCCCGTCAAGGAGGATTTCGCCCTTCACCGAGGCGCCCGGGATGACCTCGTGCATGCGGTTAAGGGTGCGCAGCACGGTGGACTTACCGCAGCCCGACGGGCCGATGAACGCGGTCACGGACCGGGCCGGAATATCCAGGTTGACGTTCTGGACGGCGTGGAAATCCCCATAGTAGATGTTGACATCGTTGAGGATGAGCTTGCTGGTCATGATTCTCCAGGTGTGACGAGAGGGTGGTCGTTACTTCTTGACCGAGTACTTGTTGGCAATGATGCGGGCGACGATGTTGAGCACACCGATCATCAGCACCAGGGTGAGGGCAGCGCCCCACAGCTTGTCCAGCGTCGGGTCCTGCGTGCCGGACTTGTACATGTCCAGCATCATCAACGGCAGGGAGGACTGCGGACCGTCGAACATGTTGAAGTTCGTGGAACCGGTGGAACCGACCAGGATGAGCACCGGAGCGGACTCACCCATGACGCGGGCGATGGCGAGGATGACGCCGGTGACGATGCCGGACAGCGCGGTCGGCAGGACGATCTTCGCGATGGTCTTCCACTTCGGCACGCCGAGGGCGTAGGAGGCCTCGCGCAGGTCCATGGGGACGACGCGGAGCATCTCTTCGGTGTTACGCACCACGATGGGGAGCATGAGCAGAATCAGGGACAGGGTGACGGCGAAGCCAGAGCGGTCCAGCCCCAGGGAGGTGATCCACAGGGCGTAGACGAACAGTGCGGCGACGATGGACGGAACGCCGGAGAGGATGTCCACCATGAAGGTAGTCAGGCGGCCCAAGCGGTCGCCGTTGGAGTACTCCACGAGGTAGATGGCGGTGAAGATACCGATCGGCACGGAGATGGCGGCCGCCACCAGCGTCTGCATGAACGTGCCGATGATGGCGTGGTAGGCGCCGCCACCCGCCATGAAGGCGGGGACGCCGGCCTGGTCATCGATCCACCAGTCAAGGCTGACGATGGGGGCGATGCCCTTGCTGAAGACCGTCCACAGGACCCACACCAGGGGGATCATGGCCAGGGCCATGGTGGACCAGACCAGCACGGTGGCCACCTTGTCGGCAGCCTTGCGGCCACCGGAGATGTGGGTGAACGGGGAGCCCTCGGTCGGGATCGAGGTCTTGTCGGAGGAAATCGAAGTAGACATGTGTTTTCCCGCCTTCCTTTACTTGACCATCGCGCGGGCGATCGTGTTGACCACGAAGGTCAGCAAGAACAGCACCAGGCCGGCGGCAATGTAGGCACCCGCGGAAATCGGGTTATTGAACTCGGGGGCGGCGTTCGCAATGGCGGTAGCGAAGGTCGTGCCGCCGTCGAACAGGGACCAGCGGAAGCCCGGGGCCGGGGAGACAACCATGTACAGGGCCATGGTCTCACCCAGGGCACGGCCGAGGCCGAGCATGGATCCGGACACGTAGCCGGACATGCCGAAGGGCAGGACGGTCAGGCGGACAACTTCCCAGCGGGTCGCGCCCAATGCCAGGGCGGACTCGATGTGACCGTTCGGGGTCTGCACGAAGACTTCGCGGGCGGTAGCCGCGATGATCGGCAGGATCATGACGGCGAGCACCACGCCACCGGTGAAGATGTTACGGCCGGTCTCGAAGGGCGGGGCACCGTTGAAGGCGAAGAGGAACACCTTCGACAAGATGGTGCCATCTATCCAGGCGTAGAGCTTACCGAGCCACGGGCCGAGAACCTGCCAGCCCCACAGGCCATACACGATGGACGGCACCGCGGCGAGCATGTCCACGATGTAGCCCAGCGGCTTGACGGCCTTCTTCGGGGCATAGTTGGACAGGAAGATGGCGATACCCAGGGCGACGGGCATCGCCAGCAAGAGGGCGAAGAGCGAGATGAAGACGGTCACGCCGAGCAGGTTCGGGATACCGAACTGCATGGCCGCGTGATTGTTGGTCTCCCAGGCCCCGCTGTAGGTGAAGAAGCCCAGCAACCCACCTTCATTGCGGGAGATGGCCGGGGCGGCGTTAAGGACGAGGTAAATGCCGATTGCGGCAATGAGAACGGTAATAAAAGCCGCCGAGACGGTGGACAGCGTCTCGAAGACGCGGTCGCCGGGGCGCTTGACGCCGTGCGTGGTCTGGGGGACCTCGCCGCCGTCGCTGCGCTTGGTGTCCTGGACGGCCGCGCTAGATTTGTCAGCCATGACGTGAAGAATCCTTCTCAGGAGCGTTAGGGGTGGATGGCGCACCGGTTGCCCCCAGAGACTAGTGAACTGTCATTGGGGGCAACGAAGAGCTAGAACTTAAAACTTAAGCCGCGCCACCCGGGAGGGCGTCGATGGCGGCCTGGAGGCGCTCCTTGTGACCGCCCTCGACCGGGATGAAGCCGGCCTCGGCGATCTCACCCTGGTTGTTCAGGGAGGTCTGGAGGAACTCCTTGACGAGAGCGGCGGTCTCATCGTCATAGCCAGCGGAGCAGACGATCTCGTAGGTCGTCAGGATCAGCGGGTAGGAACCAGCCTGGTTCTGGGCGAAGAGGGCGTCAGCGTCGACGACCATGTTGTGGCCCTCGGTCTTGAACTCCAGGGCCTCAAGGGCGGCGTTGACGGTCTCAACGCTGAGCTCGGTGGAGCCGGCGCCGAAGTCGAGGTTGGCAGCCTTGAGCTTGTCATTCTGCTTGACGAAGCCGTACTCGACGTAGGTGATGGCACCCGGGATGCTGTTGGCCTCGGTGGCGACACCGTTGGACCCGTTGGCGCCGGAGCCGACTTCCTGCGGGAACTGCTGGCCCTCACCCTTCCACTCGCCCGGAGCGGCGGTGGAGAGGAACTTCTGGAAGTTGTCGGAGGTACCCGACTCGTCGGAGCGGTACAGGACCGAGATCTTCTGGTCCGGCAGCTTCGCACCTTCGTTGTCCTTGGCGATGGCCGGGTCATTCCAGTTGGTGATCTTGCCGGAGAAGATCTGGGCAAGGGTCGGGATGGACAGGGTGACCGAGTCCACGCCGTCCAGGTTGTAGGCGATGGCCACCGGGCCGATAACGAACGGCAGGTGCCAGGCCTCGTTGCCACCGCAGCGCTCGGCGGCCGGGTCAACCTGATCATCCTTCAGCGGGGAGTCAGAACCCGCGAAGTCGACCTGGCCGGCGACGAAGTTGGTGCGGCCCGAACCGGAACCGGTCGGGTTGTACGCCAGGGTGTTGCCAGTCTCTTCGGAGTACTTGGCGCCGAAGATGGCCATGGCGTTCTGCTGGGAGGAAGCACCTTCGCCGACGAGCTCAGAGCCGGAGCCCGAGCCACAGGCGACGAGGGCGGCGGAGCCGACGGCGACGACGCCAACGAGGGAAGCGGTGCGCTTAAAATTGCGGATCACAGACATACCTTTCCGGTGCGGTCCTTAGACGTTTCAAGAGCTCAGCAACTCATAAAACCCCATGAAGGGGCATGGAAGCATCCTTAACAGTTGCTCTCAACCTACAAGGTAGATCCCAGCGGTTAACCAGAATGGTCTCATTCGGTGAACATCTGGTTAACATATGACACCACAACGAAAATTTATGGATTCCGCTGGCCAGAAGCTTGGGAAAACCTGCACATCCGGCGCCGTGTGGCGACTATCACTCCATCGTAGCCCGGTACACCACGTGACGCTCGGCAACCACGAAGCCGACCGACTCGTAACGTCGAACCGCAGCCTCGTTGTCCGCCTCCACATACAAGATGACACTGCGCGCACCCCGCGAGCGCATGTGGGTCAGGCCCATCCCGACCAGCGGGCCACCGAGCCCGCGGCCGCGGAACGCCGACGCCAACCCCACCACGTACACCTCGGCCTCCCCAGGAGCCGCCACCTTCACCCAGTGGAAACCGGCGACGGACAACGCCGCGTCGTCTCCGCCATGAATAAGGAAAAGGACGTCCTCGTCGCGGAACCACGAGGCCTCCTGGGCGCGGTGGAGCCGGTCACGATCCCAACCGCCCTGCTCGGGGTGCCACGAGAAGGCATCGTTATTGACCGTTAGCCACGCCTGCTCGATCGCGTCTCGTCCCCATCGCTGGGCGGCTTCGGCGAGGTTGAGCACGCGGAAGCCCTCCGGGACGTCGCTATCCGCCGCAGCAAGTTCGCGTTCGCCTAGCCGCATCACCAGCAGCGTGCGCCGGGGACGCAGGGATAGTCGTGCCGCGAGGGCCTGCGCCGCCGGCAGGTCGCCGTGAGCCCACACGCCCACCTCGGGCACCGCCGCGCGCACCTCAGCGAGAAGACCCCGGCCTATCCCCTTTCCCCGCCAGCCCGGCGCGACCACCAGCTCAGCGTCGGTGCCGGCAACCGCAGCGAGGCCCACCAGTTGCCCTTCAGCCTCAGCCGCCACGTGGCGGTGGTGGAGGCGAGCATCCGTCAGCCCCAACACGAAAGCTTCGGAGAACGCATCGACGCCATCGCTGTTCGATGCCTCCGACAGCAGGTCCCGGGCGGCCGCGGTGTCCGGTCGGTCCACCCAACGGTAGGTGATAGCTATAGTCATGGCGCCCAGGGTATCGGGTAAGACTAAAGGAGTGAGTCGACAGCCAAACATCCCGAGGTGGGTTCGCCGCTTGTTCGCCGTGGTCCTCGTGATCGCGGTGGGCGTCGGCGGCGCATACCTCGTGGACTCTGTGGCCGCCATTCGAGTGGAGTCCCGCCTCTCCGCAGACATCGAGGCCTCCGCGGGGCTGCCCACGAGTCCCGACGTCTATATCGCCGGCACCCCGTACCTCGCCGCGACGGCGACGGGCGAGATCACCAGAATCACCGTCAATTCGCTCGACGTACCCGTCGACGGCCTCGGCATCGTCAACGCCCGCACGGAACTCGCCAACATCAAAACCACCCCGGAACAGGTACTCAGCGGCAATCTGCTCGGCTCCCACGCGGAACTGATGAAACGCATCATCTCCCTCGACGGCGTGGCCTTCGGCAACCTCCTCGGCATGACGGATCTCGACATCGCCAATCCCTATAACATCGCCCCTTCGGGCGGCGTTGCCTCGGAAGCCCAGCTCACCGGCACCCCGGACGGTTTCGACGAGCCGGTCTCCGTCATCGTTGATCTGCGCCTGGTCGGCCCCGAGTTTCGGATGACGGTCACCGACGTGCTCGACGCCCCGCAAGGCCGCACCAAGGACGCCGTCGAGGCCTTCACCTATACCCTCGACACTCGGCGGTTGCCCCTGGCCGGGCAGGCCAGCCTCGTCCAGGTCATCGGCGGCTCGCTCTACTTCGAGGCGCAGCGTTACCACGTCACCGTGCAACCCGATGTGCTCGCTCCGGTGGCGAGTAGTGACGGCACCTGGTCGGACTTCGATCAGTAGCGACTAAGGTGTGGTGCCATGACTGAGCAGAAACTCAACGGGAACAACGCCATCAACCTTGCCGCGGAGCAGTCCCAAAACACTGCGCACCGCAACATCCCCGAGCTCGGGCTGGGCGATGTGCCGGTAGCCGATGACACCGCCAACCTTCGCTTCGGTCCCAGCCTCAACGACGCCCTCCTCGGGCTGCTGCCGCTGGTTGGCGTGTGGCAGGGCGAGGGCCAGGCCTGTGAGAACGGCGAAGAGTACGCCTTCGGCCAGCAGGTGATTTTTGCCCACGACGGCGGCGAGTACCTGACCTATTCGTCCCGTATCTGGCGCCTCGACGACGACGGCCAGCCCACCGGCGCGCAACAGCGCGAATCCGGCTTCTGGCGAATCTCCGCCAAGGACGAGATCGAGGTCACGCTCGCTGCCGCGGCCGGTGCCGTCGAGGTCATGTACGGTCAGCCCTTCAACGACCGGGCGTGGGAGCTGCAATCCGCGTCCACGATGGTGACCGAACAGGGCCCGGCCACCCTCGGCGCCGGCAAGCGTCTCTACGGCCTCATGCCGAATAACGACCTGGGGTGGGTCGACGAGCGGGTTGGCGCCGACGGCGAGTTCGCCCCCCGGTTCTCGGCGCAGCTTCGCCGAATCGCCGGCTAGCCCAGCGTCGTCTCCACGAGCTGGCGGAATTCGTCGTCGAGCCGCCCG
The DNA here is from genome assembly GCF_001021065.1 of Corynebacterium uterequi. Lineage (NCBI taxonomy): Bacteria > Bacillati > Actinomycetota > Actinomycetes > Mycobacteriales > Corynebacteriaceae > Corynebacterium > Corynebacterium uterequi. Next base: position 1,946,135 of record NZ_CP011546.1, read on the forward strand.
GCGGGCAGCTTGTGGTCGTCGAGCCGCCGGATGCGCACCGCCAGCCTCGTGGAGCTGAGCAGCCACACCGAGTCCGCCTCCAGCAGGTCGTTGTAGCTCAGACGCTTTTCCTTGCACCGCCAGCCCGCCTGCTGCGCTGCGTCGAAGAGCGCCGCCTGGGTGGTGCTGGGCACGATGTCCCCGCCGCGCACCGGGGTACGCAGTTTGCGGCCCTCCTTCACGACGATGACGCTCGACGTCGACCCCTCCAACACCCGGCCGCGGGGAGTATCGCAGAAAAGGACGTCGTCGAAACCCTGCTGCTGGGCGTAGCGCACCGCCGCCAGGGTGGCGGCATAGTTGATGGTTTTGGCTCCGGCCGGCAACCACGCTGGCGGGGTGTCCTCGACGCGGTACCCGCGGGTGGTGCTCATGACCTTGACCTCTCGGGGGCGCTGCCCGACCGCAGTGACCACCAGCCACGCCGTCGCTAACCCGGTCGATTCTCGCCCACGAGACAGCGTCCACGTGCACCGCGCCTCCACGCCCTCGTGGCGGCGCTCCCACTCCCCGGCGGCCTCGACAGTGGCCGCCACCCACTGATGAGCGTGTACCTCCGGCAACCCGAGCTGGGCGGCCGAGGCCACGAAGCGGTCCACGTGCCGTTCGATGTTGACGACGGTGCCGGCGCGCAGCAGAAGCGTTTCGACGACGGCGTCCCCCCGGGTCACCGCCCGGTCGTCGAAGTAGACGTGGGGCAACGACGCGTTGTGGCTGCGCACCGAGCCGCCGAAGGGCTCAATGATGCTGATGATGGGTGTAGGCGCCATGCCCTCGATTATGCACTCTGGGCACGATTAGCATGGTGCGTATGTCTGGTTCCTACGTCTCTGCCCTGCTGGCCCGGCCCGGCGCCGTACCGATGAGTGCCGACACCGCCGTCGACGTCTCCGGCGTGGCCTGGCACTACGGCGACCCGCTCGGCGAGCAGGCCGCCGCTCACACGGGGCTGGCCGTCGTCGACCGTTCTCACCGCGGGGTGCTGCGGGTCTCCGGCGACGACGCAGCCACCTTCCTCAACACCTTGTTGTCTCAGAAGCTCGACGACGCCGCCGTCGGCTTCGCTGGTGGCGCCTTAGATCTCGACGTCCAAGGCCACATCCTGCACCAGATCGACGTCCTGCGCGCCGACGACGCCTTCTACCTCGACGTCCCCAGCTACCAGATCGACAGCCTCACCGAGTTCCTCTCCCGGATGGTGTTCTGGTCCAAGGTGGAGATCAGCCGGGCGGACCTGGCTGTTCTCACTGTGCTTGGCGACGGCGAGCTCACCGTCGACACGGCGGTGCGTAACGTTGAGCTTTCCTCTCCGGAGGCCGCGCGGCGCCGGGACCTGCTCGTCGCCCGAACAGGGCTGACGGACGCCGTCGACGCGCTGCTGGCGGACGGCGCCCGGCTCGCGGGTCTGCACGCCTTCACCGCCGAGCGCGTGCGAGCCGGCACGCCGGAAGCCCGGGCGGACCTCGACGACAAGTCAATCCCCCACGAGGTTCCTGGTTTCATCGGCCGCGGTGAGCGCGTCGGCTCGGTTCATCTGGTCAAGGGCTGCTATCGCGGGCAAGAGACCGTGGCGCGGGTGGAGAACCTCGGGCGGTCCCCGCGGCTGCTCGTGCGGCTGCACCTCGACGGTTCGGCGCCGGTCGACCCCACCCCCGGAATGGAGGTACGCAGCGGCTCCCGGAAGGTCGGTCGTCTGGGGAGCGTCGTCCACGATTACGAGTACGGCCTCAGCGCCCTCGCGCTCGTCAAACGCAGCGCCCTGTCCGCCCAGCTGGAGGTCGGAGAATCCGTGGCGGCGCAGGTCGATCCCGGTTCCCTTCCGGCAGGCGACGAGGCGAAAGCCGGGCGTGACGCCATCAACCGGCTGCGCTCGGGACAGGGCCCGACGACGCCGCGGAAGCCCTAGTGAGAGTGGTGTGAGCTGCAGAGTGGGGCATTTTTGATTCTGATTGGCTATGGTATGTAGCAGGATTACATACATTTGACAGTCGATGGGGCCATCCGAATTCCCTGGATCGGTCCCAAAACCTCAAGGGGGTCGGACCATGGGTCGCGGTCGCGCCAAAGCCAAGCAGACCAAGGTTGCACGCCAGCTGAAGTACAACTCTCCCGAGATGGATCTGGATTCACTCCAGCGCGAGCTCTCCGGCCAAAAGCCGAACCACAGCAGCGCGCGCCAGGACAGCACGTACGACGACGAATATGCCGAGTACGTCAGTCGCTACTCCAACTACGACGAGTGGGACGACTAATCCACGTACCCGTCTTTCGCGACAAGCCCCGCCGACACCCGGCGGGGCTTGTCGTTTCGGCACCTACGCCCGGCGGTAATCCCCGCTGAGGGTGGCTCGCGCACCGGCATCGGCGTCGGTGGCGGCCCGGACGGTGCCGAGCTCCCACGCGTCAAGGTGGCGCGCGGTGAGCATCGCCAGGGCCCGGTCGCGGTCCTGCGCCGCGACGACGGCAACCATGCCAACGCCCATGTTGAAGGTCTTCTCCATCTCCTCGCGGCGTACCTTGCCGATGGCCTCGATGGTCCGGAAGATCTGCTGCGGCGACCAGGTGGCGCGCTGCATGTCCGCCACCAGACCTTCCGGAATGATGCGCTCCATGTTGCCCACCAAACCGCCGCCGGTGACGTGGCAGAAGGTGTGGACAGTGCACTCGCTGGCCAGTGCCAGGCAGTCGAGGGCATAGATGCGCGTCGGTTCGAGCAGCTCCTCGCCGAGGGTACGGCCCAGCTCCTCCATGTGGCCGTCGAGCGGCAGGTTCGCAGTCTGCAGCAGCACGTGGCGGGCCAGGGAGTAGCCATTGGAGTGCAGGCCGGAGGACTTCATGCCGATGATGACGTCGCCTTCGCGCACGCGGTGCGGACCGAGGAGCTCATCCTCTTCAACGACACCCACCGCCGTGGCGGACACGTCGTAATCATTGGGGTCCATGACCCCGGGGTGCTCGGCCGTTTCGCCGCCGAGCAGGGCGCAACCAGCCTGGACACAGCCTTCCGCGATGCCGGCGACGATGTCCGCCACCTTCTCCGGGACGACCTTGCCGATCGCGATGTAGTCCTGGAGGAACAACGGCTCGGCGCCGCAGACCACGAGGTCGTCGACGCACATGGCCACGAGGTCGATGCCGATGGTGTTATGGATGTCCATCGCCTGCGCGACGGCCAGCTTCGTGCCCACGCCGTCGGACCCGGCGGCCAGAAGAGGCTTAGAGTACTTGCCCAGGGCAAACAGGCCGGCGAATCCGCCGAGTCCGCCGCGGACCTCCGGGCGGCTGGCGCGCTTCGCGTGGGGCTTGAACAGCTCGACGGCGGCGTCGCCTGCCTCGATGTCGACGCCGGCGGCGGCGTAGGAGATGTCGGTGTGCTCAGTCATAGTGTGTCGTCCTAAATCTTGTCCGCGGCCTGGATGCGGCGCACGGCATCGGCGTTCTTGTTGTTTTGCGGCAGCCCCAGCGGGTACTCCCCGTTGAAGCAGGCGGAGCACAGCTCCTCGGCGCGCTGATGGGTGGCCTCGATCATCCCCTCCTCGGAGACGAAACCCAAGGAGTCCGCCCCAATCGCGCGGGAGATCGCCTCGGTCACGCTTTCCTCGTCACCCAGGCCGTGGTTGGCGATGAGCTCACCCGGGCTGGCGAAGTCGATGCCGTAGAAGCACGGCCACTTCACCGGTGGGGAGGCGATGCGCACGTGAATCTCCGCGGCCCCGGCCTCGCGAAGCATCCGGATGAGCGCGCGCTGCGTGTTGCCGCGCACCACCGAATCGTCCACGACGACGAGCTTCTTGCCGGCGATGACCTCACGCAGCGGGTTGAGCTTGAGCCGGATGCCCAGCTGACGCAGCGTCTGCGTCGGCTGGATGAAGGTGCGCCCGACGTAGGCGTTCTTCACCAAACCCTGCCCGAAGGAGATGCCGGACTCGCGAGCGTAGCCAACCGCGGCCGGTACTCCGGATTCGGGGACGGGAATGACAAGGTCAGCGTCGGCGGGGAACTCCCGGGCCAGCTGACGGCCGATGTCGATGCGCGCAGCGTTAACGCTGCGGCCCCGGATCACCGAGTCCGGGCGCGCGAGGTAGACGTACTCGAACACGCAGCCCTTGTGAGTGGTGTCGGCGAAGCGCTCGGAATGCACACCGGCGTCGTCGATAGCCACCAGCTCACCCGGTTCGATTTCCCGGACAAAGGTCGCACCCACGATATCCAGGGCGCACGTTTCGGAAGCGACGACCCAGCCCTTCTCCAAGCGGCCCAGCGACAGCGGGCGCACCCCGTGCGGATCCCGGGCGGCGTAGAGCGTCCGGCCGTCAGTAAAGGTGAGGCAGAACGCGCCCTTCACCCGCGGTAGCAGGGTACGGGCCGAGTCCAAGACGCTGCGCCCGTCGCACACGTCCGCGGCGAGCAGAGCCGACATCACGGCAGTGTCCGAGGAAGAACCCTGACCCGACACCGATGCGTCCTTGCGGATGAGGCCGCGCTCGGTGGCCTCTTCGAGCAGCTCCGCGTAGTTGGTGAGGTTACCGTTGTGACCAACGGCGACGTCGGTGCCATCGGGCGCCGTGCGGAACATCGGCTGCACGTTTTCCCAGGAGCCGCCGCCGGCCGTCGAGTAGCGGGTATGGCCGATAGCCACGTCGCCCTGCAGCGCGCCGAGCACCGACTCGTCAAAGATCTGCGAGACCAGCCCGGTTTCCTTGAAGACCACGATGCGGTCCCCGTCACCAACCGCGATACCGGCGCCCTCCTGACCACGGTGTTGGAGCGCGAAGAGACCGAAGTAGGTGAGCTTAGATACCTCTTCCCCCGGGGCCCACACCCCGAATACACCGCATTCCTCGCGCGGCTGGGTCTCTCCGCCGTCGTCCAGCGGATAGAGGGACCTTGTCACGGGCATATCCGTATGTGTCACACCGCTACTGTAGTACTTAAGCGCGAACTACTGGAACCCAGCGTCCTACCTCGCCGGCGCGGGAACCGGAGGCGTCGACGCGCCCCTGCGCCACCGCCGCCTCGAAATCCAACCGCCCGGAGGCGATGAGCAGCCACGTTCGCGGATCCGTCTCTACCACATTGGGCGGGGTTCCGCGCGTGTGCCGAGGCCCGTCGATGCATTGGACGGCGACGAACGGCGGTACCCGAACCTCCACCGAATGCCCCGGCGCGTCCTGCGCCATGAGCCGGGCTGTCTGCCGGACGGCGTCCGCCAACAGCGGCCTGGGCGGGGTGGGGTGGTCGGGGTCATCGAGCCACTCTGCTACTGCCGCTACCGCGGTACGGGCGTGGGCGGGATCCACAATGTGAGCCATGACCCCCATCCTAGGGGGCATGGGTTAGCGTGAGGCCCATGACTAAGTCCCCGCGCATCACCCTGCGTTTCCTGGCTGCCCCCACCGACATCGTCCACACTGGTCACCACGGTGTGTCCGGCGGGCGCGTCCTCCAGTGGATCGACAAGTCGGCGTATGCCTGCGCCGTGCAATGGGCCGGTACCTACTGCGTGACGGCCTACGTTGGCCATATCCACTTCACCCGGCCCATCCCCTCCGGTCACCTGGTGGAGGTCCGCTCCCGCATCGCCATGACCGGCCGCAGCTCCATGCACGTGGTCAACGAGGTGTACTCCGCCGACCCGCGCGAGGGCGTATTCACCCGTGCCTGCGACTGCCTCGTCATCTTTGTCGCCATGGACACCGAGACCGGTCGCTCCACCCCGGTCGAACCTTTCGAGCCGCACAGCGCCGAAGAGCAGCGCGTCGCCCGGGCCGCCGAAGACCGCATCCAACTCCGCGCCGCCATCCAGGCGGAAATGGACAAGCAGACCTACGACGGCCCCTCGGACGCGCCTCGGCTGATTACCCGCTTCCTCGCCAAGCCGACAGACGCCAACTGGGGCGGCAACGTTCACGGCGGAAACGCCATGGAATGGATCGACGGAGCCGGCAGCGCCTGCTCCATGGAGTGGGCCGGCGTGCACACCGTCGCCGTGTACGCGGGCGGCATCCGCTTCTACCACCCGATTCACATCGGCGACCTGGTGGAGGTAGACGCCCGGATGATGCGCACCGACGCCCGCTCCATGCAGATGAGCGTGCACGTGCGCTCCGGCAACCCTCGAGGCGGGCGGGACCAGCTCACCACCGCTATCCACGCCACGACCACCTACATCGGCGTCGACGACGACGGCAACGCCCTGCCGGCCCGGCAATTCGAACCCATCACCCCAGAAGACCGGCAGCTATCGGATCACGCACAGATCCTCCGCGAGCTACGGGCCGAGTTTTCCCCGCGGCCACTCATTACGCCACCGGCCGCGCAACATCTCGACTAGGTGGGACGGCTAACTCGTCGCCGTCGTGGCCGCCGTCGTGGCCGCTAACGCCGCTACGGCGGCGGCCGCCGCGAGGGTCGCCCGCAGAGCGTCGGAGGCCGACGGGTCCGCGGCGGCGGCACTCATGAGGCTATCGACCCGCTTGCCGATGCTGCGCCAGGTCACCGAGTCGTCAACGTCGTTGCGCATAACGGGCCACAGCAGATTGCCCGCACGCAACACAGCGAGGACCGTGGCGTCCTCCGCGCTGAGAACGCGGTGGCCGGACAATCCTTCCGCCAGGTCCCGGCGCAGCTGCGCCTCGATGGAGCCGTCGGCCTCCGGCAAAGCGCGGCTGCCGAGGCCGAAGAATCCCTTCTCACCCCGGGTGAGAATGCCGCGCTGCACCAGGGGTTCGGCGATGAGCTCCCGATCTGAGCACTGCCGGGAGGTCACGAAATGCTGCGCCCGCATACTGCCGCGGCTTCGGAGGTGATCGAGAGCCTGGGCCAGCATGGGTGAGTCGGGGACCTCCGCATCGGCGACGGCGGTGACCTTGGGCAACCGGCCGTCACTCAGTGTCACGAGACCGCGGTAAAGGAGATCAGCCAACACCCCGGAGGCCAACACGAGGTGAGTGTTGCTATACCGATTCTTGCCGGACTCCGGGGTGAGCAGCAGGAGGAGTTTTTCGCTGATGAGCATCATGGCCGCCAGTGTGCCAGCTTTGCGGCACCCAGGCCGCCAAGAGGTTTTGAGGGAGGCGGTTAAAGATAGTCCCGGTAGTCTCCCGGCTGCGCGCCAGCGTCGAGCGCCGCCGTGACCGCCGACACGAAGTCCGACCGGGTCGCCCGCTCCGAGAGATTCCTTGCCGAAACCGACAGGCGCACCGTGTTGCCTTTCGCTGCCCCGCGCTGCGCCGCGCGGATTACGCCGCTGCGCCACCACGGCGCCGCGCCGAAGCCCTCTCCCACCGATAACGCCCGGGAGCGGACGAACTCGCCGTCGCCTAGGCGGTACAAGCCGGTGGTGGACGCCGCCAACCGAAACCCGAACTCGTCGAGCACGGCCAGCGTCCCCTCCGAGAGGCGCCAGCGCGGCGGCGCGAAGATCTCGCTATTGAAGCCCAGGGCCGCCATTTGGCGGGTGGCGCCCTTCAAACGTAGCCGCGCTTCGTGCTTATCCAGGGAGGCGAACTCCGCCCGACGTCCCTTCGCCGGCTTGTCGAAGCCATTGAGAATGAGCGCGTTATCGAGCTCCGCGAGCCAACCCCGCGTCGCCGTGTCCTTCGCCAAATGCCAGTGCCCGTCGATGTGCGGGCTGACCAACAACGCCACCGGGACGTCGACCTTTGCTAAGAGCTTAGCGACGTCCTTTCTCGTCTCGTCGAAGATCGAGGACACCGAGACGAGAAGCTTGCCAGACATAGGGCCGATTATCGCACGGCAATCGCAACGTCGCTGGGGAAGGCTTAGGCGATCGTGTCCAACAACCACGCCAGTTTGAACGCGGTCTCCCGCCACTGGTCGTAGCGGCCCGACACGCCGCCGTGGCCGGCGCTCATCTCCGTTTTGAGCAGGAACTGCCCGCCGGTGGCGGTGTCTCGAAGCTTCGCGATCCACTTCGCCGGCTCCACGTAGAGCACCCGGGTGTCGTTGAGGCTGGTCACCGCCAGGATGTTGGGGTAGTCCTTGGCCTCGACGTTCTCATAGGCCGAGTAGCTGGCCATGTAGTCGTAGACCTCCGAGTCGTGGTAGGGGTCACCCCACTCGTCCCATTCGATGACCGTCAGCGGCAGCTCGGGCTTGAGCATCGACGTCAACGAGTCCACAAACGGCACGACGGCGAGGATGCCGGCGAACTTCTCCGGGGCCATGTTGGCCACTGCCCCCATGAGCATGCCGCCGGCGGACCCACCCCACGCCACGATGCGGTCGTAGCTGGTCATCCCCCGGGCCACCAGATCATCGGCCACGGCGATGAAGTCCGTGAACGTGTTCTTCTTCGACAGTTGACGGCCGTCCTCGTACCACTTCCGGCCCATCTCGCCGCCGCCGCGCACATGAGCGTCCACGACAACGACGCCGCGGTCGAGCAACGACAGCATCGACACGTTGAAACCCGGCTCCGTCGAGAGCTCGTAGGAGCCGTACCCGTAGAGCATCACCGGGTGGGGCGTGCTCATGTCCAGATCCGCCCGGTGCAGCACCGACACGGGTACCTTCACGCCGTCGGAGGCCGTGGCCCACAGCCGGTAGGAGGTATAGTCCCGCTTGTCGTAACCGCCGAGGACCTCCTTTTCCTTGAGCACCGTCTGCTCGCCCGTGGCGACGTCATAGCTCAACACCTGCGGCGGCTGCGTCTGCGACGTGAACCCCATCCGCAGCACCGGCTGGTCCCACTCCGGATTCGCGCCCAGGCCGGCGGTGTACAGCTCCTCGGGGAAGTCGATGTCGACGAACTCGCCGAGACCGCCGTCGAGCCGCATGATGGCCAGGCGGCCGATGCCGCCCCGCCGGAAGCTCAGCACCATCTGACGAGCGAACGTGTCGACGCCCTCGATGCGGACATCGTCGCGGTGGGCCACCAGCTCGCTGAGGTCGGCCAACGCCGGCAGGTTGGTGTCGGCGCGGCAATAGCCGACCGAGAAATTCGCGCCCAGAGCGTTGTGCGTCACAATCCAGTGCGGCTCGCCGGCCAGCTCGACGTCGTCGACCGCGTACTCCACGCCCGTCGTCCGCGGCCACAGAACCTCGAACTCACCCTCCGGGGTAGCCATGTCTAGCACGAGGACCTCGGTCGTGACCTTGGAGGCCGATTCGATCATGAGGTAACGCTCGCTGCGAGTGGATCCTACGCCGACGTTGAAGCGCTCGTCGGCGTCCCGGAACACGCACACGTCGTCCTCGGCGGGAGTACCCACCCGGTGGCGCCACACGCTGTCCGGCCGCCAAGCGTCGTCCACCCGCTGGTAGAACAGGTACTCCTCCCCCGCCCACGTCGCGCCGTAGAACACGTTCTCCAGGCGGTCCTCAAGCAACTCCCCGGTCTCAAGGTCCTTAATCGCCAACTGGAAGCGCTCATCGCCGACGGTATCCAGCGAGAACGCCAGGTAACGCCCAGAGGCGGTCACCGCGGAGGCGCCAACCGAGAGAAACTCATGGCCCTCGGCGAGGGCGTCGAGGTCGAGAAGCACCTGCTCATGGTCGTTCGCCTCGCCGATCTCCGGCGGCGTCCACTGATCGGGAGTGTCCGCGTGCTCGACGTGCAGGCGGCATGAACGGCCGTAGGCCTTACCTTCCTCAATCCGCGAGTAGTACCAGTAGTCGCCCTGCCGGACCGGCACCGACATGTCCGTTTCCTTGGTGCGGGACTTGATCTCCTGGAAGATATCCTCCCGCAACTGCGCCAAGTGCGCGGTCGCGTGCTCCGTGTAAGCGTTCTCCGCCTCCACGTAGCCGATCGTCTCCGGGCTTTCTTTGTCCCGCAGCCACTCGTAGTCGTCAACAAAATCACGACCGTGGAAGGAGCGGGTGACGGGGTGCTTCGCAGCGATAGGCGGTGTCAACATGCCGTCCACACTACCCACCGCCGCGAGGCGAACACGGCCGGTCTACTCTAGCGGCCCTTCACCCAGTCAACGGCGTTGCGGAAGATCTCCTGCGAGCCGATGCCGGGGATGTTGCGCATGAGGCCGTCGCGGAAACGCTCCGGGTGGCCCATCTTGCCCAGGATCTTGCCGTCCGGGGAGATGATGCCCTCGATGCCGTAGGAGGAGCCGTTGGGGTTAGCCGGAGCCGCCATGGTCACCTCGCCGGAGGCGTCGACGTATTGGAACGCCACCTGGCCGGCGTCGAACAGGCGCTTCGCCTCCGCCTCGGACACCACGAAACGGCCTTCGCCGTGGGAGACGGGCACCTGGTGCTGCTGGCCCAGCTCGAAGCCACGCAGCCACGGCGACGCCACCGTCGCCACCCGAGTCGTGGCGATGCGGGAGACGTGACGCAGCTGCCGGTTGTGGGCCAGCGTCGGGGACTCGGTGGTCTGCTTCGCCGGGTCACCGTAGGGAAGGAAGCCGGACTTCACCAGCGCCTGGAAGCCGTTGCAAATACCCAGGACCAGGCCGTCACGGGCGGTGAACTCGCGCACGGCGTTCGCCACCGACTCCGAACGCAGGAAGCTCGCGATGAACTTCGCGGAGCCGTCCGGCTCATCGCCGAGCGAGAAGCCGCCGGAAAACGCGAGGATGTCCGCGTCGGCGAGCTTGCGCACGAACGCCTCAGTGTCCTCGGTGAGCATCTGCGGGGTGAGGTTACGGATGACGTGGAACTCGGTCTCCGCCCCGGCGGCGCGGAAAGCCTCCGCCATGTCGTACTCAGAGTTCGTTCCCGGGAACACCGGCAGCAGCACGCGCACGGCGTCCTCGCCGGTGGCGGGCGACGGCGCGTCGAACTTCCGCGCCTCGCCGAGCTCGGTGGCGAAGGCGGGCAGGGCGTGGCCCTCGGCGTCGTTGAGCGGGTACACCTCCCGGTAGCCGGATTCCAGCGCCTCCAAGGCCTGCGCCACGGTGAAGCGCTCGGAGCCGAATACCAGCTCGCCGGAGGGATTCGTCGAGCCGATCTTGCGCCCACCTGCCGCGGCCGTGCCGGCCGGAACGGCTACGACGATGGAGCCGATCGGGGCGGCCGGCACCGTGGCGTCATCGAGGCTCAGGCCCAGCTCGTTACCCATCGCCATGTTGACCAGCGCCGCGGCGAGCCCGGCCTCGCCCACGGCCTGGGCGGCCACCGGCTGTGCCGCACGCACAGCGGCGAACATGTCGACGAGCTGGGCGTAGTTGGGCTCGCCGGAGTCCAGGGCCTCGTGGGCAAAGAGGTACACGTCGTGCTCACCGGCGGGGATGGCGGCCGGGACCGCGTCGGCGGCATCGAGCACGGCGACGGCAAACGTCACCAGCGTCGGCGGGACGTGGAGGTTCTCGCCATAGGTGCCGGACATGGAGTCCTTGCCACCGATCGCCGCCACCTGCAGCCCGTCCTGCGCTTCCAGCAGACCGAGCAGAGCCTGGGTGACCTCGCCCCAGCGCTGCGGGTCCTGATCCAGGCGCTGGAAGTACTCCTGAACGCTCAGCCACGCGCCTCGCGGATCGGCCCCCGCGGCGGTGATCTTCGCACACGCCTCCACCACGGAATACGCGCCCATGAGGTAGGGAGACTCGTCGGCGAGCTGCGGCGAATAACCCCACGCCATGACCGACGCCGTCGACGTGCCGCCGTCGACCGGCAGCGTCTGCATGGACACCTGCTCGTCCGTCTTCTGCGTGCGGCCGCCGTAGGGCATGAGCACCGTGGACCGGCCGACGGTGGAGTCGAACTGCTCGACCATGCCCTCCTGAGAGCCGGTGCGGGCGGCGCGCAGAGACTCCAGCACACCTGTCTCCGGCGAGCCGGAGACAGGGTCAGAGGAGACGGGGTTAAAGGAGACAGGGTCAGAGGAGACGGGGTTAGAAGAGGCGACCGGTTCGGCCGGCACCATCGTCACCGACTGGCGGCGGTGAGCGCCGTTGGTGTCGATGAACGCACGCGACAGGTCGAGCACAAGCTCCTCGCCCATGAACATGCGCAGCCGGCCGGTGTCGGTGATTTCCGCGAGCTGGACCGCCTCCAGGTTCTCCGCCGCGGCGGCCTCGATGAAGGCATCCGCGTCCTGCGGGCGGACGACAACGGCCATCCGCTCCTGGGACTCGGAGATCGCGATCTCACGAGCGTTGAGACCGGCGTACTTCAGCGGCACCCGATCGAGGTGAATGTCGATGGACTCGGCCAGTTCGCCGACGGCCACGGACACCCCGCCCGCGCCGAAGTCGTTGCAGCGCACGATGGCCTTGGCGACGTCGTCGCGGCGGAACAGGCGCTGAATCTTGCGCTCGTTGACCGGGTTGCCCTTCTGGACCTCCGCGCCGGAGCGGCCGAGGGACTGCTCGTCGTGCGCCTTGGACGACCCAGTGGCGCCGCCGACGCCGTCACGGCCGGTGCGCCCGCCGAGGATGATGACGACGTCGCCCGGCTGCGGTTCCAGGCGGCGGACATTCTCCGCCGGAGCGGCCGCGACGACGGCGCCAAGCTCCATGCGCTTAGCCACATAACCCGGGTGCACGATCTCGCGGACACCCGTCGTGGCCAGGCCGATCTGGTTGCCGTACGAGGAGTACCCGGCCGTGGCGCGGGTGGAGATGTCGCGCTGCGGCAGCTTACCTTCGAGGGTGTCCTCGCGGGCGGTATTGATGTCGCCCGCGCCAGACACGCGCATGGCCTGGTACACCCAGGAACGCCCGGACAGCGGGTCGCGGATGGCACCACCCAGGCAGGTGGAAGCACCACCGAAGGGCTCGATCTCCGTGGGGTGATTGTGCGTCTCATTCTTGAACATGAGCAGCCAGGGGCGGTCCTCACCCGCCACGTCGACATACACCGAGCAGGCGTTGATCTCCTCAGACACTTCCTGGTCATCCATGACGCCCGTGCGGCGCAGCTCCCGGCCCATGATCGTGCCCAGGTCCATGAGGGTGCGCGGCTTGTGGGTCCGCCCGTTGAGCTCGCGGAGCTCCTCGTAACGTGCCATCGCCCGGTCGAGCTGCGCGGCGAAGCGCGGCTCGGCATTGTCGATCGTGGTGAGCTCGGTGTTGAAGGTCGTGTGCCGGCAGTGGTCCGACCAGTAGGTATCCAGGGCGCTGAGCTCCACCTGCGTCGGGGTACGGCCCTCGGAGCGGAAGTACTCCTGAATCACCTTCAGATCCGCCAGGGACATCGCCATCCCATCGTCGGCGAGTAGCTGGGCCAGCCCAGCGTCGTCCCGCTCAAGGAAATCCGGGTAGGTACGCAGCGGTTCCACCTCACCCATTTCGGGGAAGCGCAGCAGCGCCATGTCCTTCTCCCCCGCCTCGACGGGGTTGATGAGGAAGGACCGGACCTCGGCGCCCGGAGCGACGTCGAAGAGGTACAGCGTGGCGGAGGTGATCCGCGCACGCGTGCCCGGGCGCAGGAGGCGAAGGGCCTGCTCGGCGGCGTCCGCCCGCTGATCGTACTGACCCGGCAGCGGCTCCACGGCAAGGTAGTGTCCCAGCTCGGCCGGGTCAGCCGGCAAATCCACGAGGTCATCGACGCGGGGATCGGCGACAACGGACTCGCGCAGCGCGGCGATATCCTCCTCGGTGGCGCCGAACGCGTCGTAGAGGTAGACGATGGCCACCTCACCGGGGTGGCCGATTGACGACAACAAATCGTGTTCTTCGTTACGGAAGGCGGGCTTGCGTCGTACAGCGAGGCGGGCGTCCATGAAGGCTCCTGGAAATCAGACGGTTCTAACCGATCACTTAGTCTATTGCACCGCCAGGCTGGAGGGACACAACCCCATTTCACCGCCCCGGCACCGATCAGCCGAACGTCTCCACCGCGGTGGCCGTCGCCACCCCCAGCAGCAAGACCGCGAACGCCAGCGTGAGTTGGTAGCCACGCGCCTTCCTGGTCAGCGGCCCGCCGAACATCCCGCCGCACATGCTCGCCGCGGCGAAGGTGAGCGTCACCAGCCAGTCGACGTCCACGCCCGTACCGACCCGGGCCAGCAGCCCGCTGGCGGCGGTGATGGCCATGACCACCAGGGACGTGGCCGACGCGGTGCGCATCGCCATCCCCAGCACCAGGGTGAGGATGGGCACGACGATAAACCCACCGCCGACGCCGAAGAAACCGGTCAAAAAGCCCGTGGCCGTCGCCGCGGTGCAGATGCGGACCCAGGAACGTTGCGTGGGGCGCGTCGACGCCTCCGGCTGCGGTAGGCACCCGGCGTGAGGGCTGTGCTGCTGCCGGCGCGCTGACCACCCGACCCGCGCCATGACGACGCCGACGACGGCCAGCAGGACGCAGAAAGACCCCATGAGCCACTGCGCAGGCACGAAGGGGCTCACACGCGACCCGGCCACCGCCCCGACGATGGAAATGAGCGCGAACACCGAGCCATCGCGGAAGTGGATGTCCGCCCAGCGGCGGGGAGAGGACATCGAGGCCAGCGCCGTCAAGCCGACGATGACGAGGGATTCGGCCGTCGCGGCGTGCGGGTCCTGGTTGAGCAAGTACACCAGGATCGGGACCGACAGGATGCCGCCGCCGGCCCCCAGAGCCCCCACCATGACACCAACACCGAGACCTATGAATAAGGAAAGTACAACCATCATGAGATGCCCCTAGAAAGCCGAGCTCCGCACGTGCGGATGCATCCATTCATCAGCGCTTCGGCCGGACTGGATCAGCCGGGCCATGCCGATGAGATCCGGCAAGATAGTGGAATAGAAGTGGTGATACCCGGCGCAGAGATAGTTCTCTTGAGCCTCGCCAACGAACCGATCCTTCGGGCAGCCGCCGTGACACAACGGGCGAACGTCGCACCCGCGGCAGGTAGCCGGAAGCTCCAGGCGCTTCTTCCGGGAGAAGGCGGCGAAGCGCGGAGAGCCCACCAGGTCATCGAGGCCGGTGTCGTTGACATTGCCTAACAGCCACTCGGGTTCCACCCAGTGGTCGCAGGCGTAGACGTCACCGTTGAACTCCATGGCGAGGTTATTGCCGCACTCCGGGGCGTGAACGCACACCGTCGGCTGGCCAAACAGCGCGGAGAGAGCGGAGTCAAAGTCCTGGACAAACACCGTTCCGATGTCCCGGGCGCGCCACTCTTCGAACACGTCGAGGAGAAACGCCCCGTAGGCGTGCGGGTCGACGGAGCGATCCGTCACCGAGGTGCCGTTTTGCTGATACAGCAGGCCGGTGGAGGCGTTCCATCCCCCGCTCACGCGGGCGAGTTCCTCCGGCTCCACCCGCTCGACGATGGGAATGAACTGGATGAACTCGGCCCCGAGTTCGTCCCGGAAGTACGTGTAGACCTCCCGGCCCAGGTGTTGATTCCCGGCATGGACCGTGCACAACAGATTCCGGCGCACCCCGGCGGCTTCCAACACGCGCCAGCCGCGAAGGACCTGCGCGTGCGTTCCCCGCCCTGCCCGGTTGACCCGGAAGGTGTCATGCACCGGTGCTGGCCCGTCCATCGACACCCCCACCAAGACGTCGTAGGCCGCCAGCAGCTCCGCCCAACGCTCGGTGAGGAGAGTGGCGTTCGTTTGCAGTGCGTGGCGGACGGTCTGTCCGGGCCGGCGGTAGCGCTCGGCGAGCTCAAAGGCGGTGGCGAAGAACGGCAGTCCTCGCATGGTTGGCTCGCCGCCTTGCCAGAGAAACGTCACTTCCCCGTCCGGGTGGGTATCGAGGTAGGAGCGGACAAAGGCGTCCAAGGTTTCCTCGTCGAGGCGCTGGTTGTGGCTGGAGTACAGGAGCTCCTTGGATAGGAAGAAGCAGTACGTGCAGTCAAGGTTGCACGCCGCGCCGGTGGGTTTTACCACCACTGACAGCGGAATATGCCGGCGAGGGTGGTCACTGCGGGGCATCGACGTCACGGCTTCCTCCTAGGAAATTGGTGGCCAGGGCGGCGCCCATCGCCGGGCCGTACTTACCCAAATAGGCGCAGGTGACCTGGAGCCCGGCGGAGAAGCGCTGCGGGATCATCCGGTGTAGCTCCTGCGCCACCAGATCGGACAGCACGGGGAAGGTTTCGACGACGTCCCCGGAAAACACCACCACCTGCGGCGAGGCGACGATAATCACCGTCTTCAGCGCCGCCGCGATGTAGTTCGCGGTTCGGTCGAGCAGGCTTACCACCGTCGCGTCGCCGTCCTCGTACAGGTCTTTCAGGCTGTCCAGGTCCGCCACTCCCCGAGCCTGGCACAGCGCGGCCGAGCTCACCAGCGATTCCAGACAGCCGGAACCCCCGCAGAAGCAAGGCTCACCCTGCGGGTCAACCTGGACGTGGCCTAGCTCTCCCGCCGTCTGGCTGATCCCGCCGGTGAATTGGTCCGCGAAGACCAGGGTGCTGCCCACCCCGGCACCGATCCGCACATAGAGCTGCGTGGAGTGGCCCTTACCGGCGCCCTTGAGCGCCTCGCTGATGGCGCCGAAACGCACCGTGTTATCGATGAGCACCCGCGCCTGCCAGTGCTCGCCGATCACCGCCTCCAGCAGCGCATGTTCCTCCCGGGATTCCGAGGTCGCGGCCAGCGGCATGGGGATGCCAATTCCCACCTGGGAGACGCTTGCCTGGTGGATCCCGGCTGCCTGAGCGGCGTCGTCGAGCTGCGCACAAATGAGGGACAACGGTTCAGCCACGCTTTGGAAACGCCGGATGGACGCGGCAGCGGACACCTCCACCACGATGTCGTAGCGCCGGTTAATCATGACCGCCGTGCTCGTGGAGCGGGAGATGTTGATGCCCACCCGGTAGGCCACCAGCGGGTCGAACTCGATGAGTTCTGTGGGGCGGCCCGGCCGGCTAGCATCGGTGCGGCGGGTGCGCACCACAGGCCCGTCGACAAGCAGCTCCTGAAGCGCCCGGCCGAGTGAGGAGCGCGACACGTGAAGCTCGTGGCACAGCTGCTGCCGCGTCGCCGGCTGCTGGGACACTATCGCCAGCACGCTCTCCGCCAGGGATGAGGGTTGGTGATGCAGTTGGTATTTCATTGCGTATCTTTTGTCCGATTCCTCATAATCCTCGCAGACAGCGCGGGGCCTACCTGCTCGCTACTCGATGGTGACCTCGTCGAGGTCCGAGCGGGCGGTGTTCTTCAACGGGACCTCGAAATCGACCATGGCGGCCATCCACTTCGCGAAGGAATGGTCTCCGCGTTCGCGCAGCTGGGAGTACAGCTCGGTCGCCAGGTCTCGACGCACCTGGTCGTAGACCGGGACGGTGTACACGTTGTTCATTTCCGCCGGGTCCCGAACCAGGTCGTAGAGCTCGTTGATGGACTCCGGGGAGATGACGAGCTTGTACTCGTTCGTGCGGATCATCCGCTGCTGCAGCGGGAAGTGGTGGCCGTGGAACTCGCACACGATGTTCTGCCGCCAGCCGGGCACGCTGTCCCCGCGGGTGAGGTCGACGATGGAGCGGCCGTCCTCCACCTTGGCGGGGTCGATACCTGCAATGTCGAGCACCGTGGCCGGCAGGTCGAGGAGGGAGACGAACTCGGCGGACTGGCCGACGGTGGAGACACCCGGGATCTGGGCGATGAAGGGGACATTGTAAATGTCGTCATACATCGCCGGGCCCTTGTCGTTGAGCCGGTGGGAGCCGGTGAACTCGCCGTGATCGGCGCAGAAGAACAGCGCGGTATCGTCCAGGACGCCGAGCTCACGGGCGACGTCCATGATGCGGCCGATCTCGAAATCGATCATCGCGACGTAGCCCCAGTACACGGCGATGAGCTTCTTCCACTGCTCGTTGCTGAAGCTGGAGGTAGACCAGTAGGTGGCGTAGTTCTGCTGGATGGGGGGCTTGCCGATGAGGGAGTCGCCGAAGTTCTCCGGCAACTCCACCAGCTCCGGATCGATGAGGTCGAACCACTCGTCGGGCAGGAAGTACGGAAGGTGCGGGCCGAAGAAGTGGACGTCCAGGCTGAACGGCTTGCCGTGTTCTTTCCAGTCGGCCGCGTACTCCCGGAGCCGGGCTATGGCGCGATCGGCGAGGAAGCGCTCGAAGGTGGCCTCCTCCGGCTGGCGGAGGCGAGCGGCGATGATGTGGCCATCGCGGTTGCCGGGGAGCTTTCCGCGCCAGACGTCGTGGGCGGCCACCGGAGGAAGGTCGTTGTCCTTCAGCCACGCCTGGTACTGCTCATTGTTGACCGGGTTCTCCGCACCCCAGAAGCTGTCATCATCCATGCCGAACTTATCCGGCAGGTTCGGGCCGCAGTGATACTTGCCGACGATGCCAACGTTGTAGCCGTGGTCGCGCAGCTCTTGGGTGTAGGTCCAGGTGCCCAGCGGGATGGCGGTGCTGTAGGCGATGTTCCATTCCGGGTTGGCGAGCACCTGGTGCTTGAAGGGGAACTTGCCGGTGAGCAGCGAGGAACGCGCCGGGGTGCAGATCGCCGTCGGGGTGAAGGCCTGCGTGAACGCGAAGCCGCCGGCGCCGATCTCGTCGAGGTTAGGGGTCTGCGCGTGGGCGTTGCCCAGGCAGCCGATGGTGTCCGTCCGGTGCTGGTCAGTCATGATGACCAGCACGTTGCGGACGTTATCGGGGATTCCGTTGTCGCGAATGGTGGGGGAGCTCATGGTCTATGCCTCCTGTCGTGAGCCCATGTCTTCAAGTTGTTTGCCAGCGGTTTCCACCACGAACTTGCCGGTGAACACCACGGCGAGGATGCCGAAGAAGCAGTAGATCCAGTACGTGCCGGCCGGGGACCAGGCCACGAGGAACGGGAAGAGCAAGACGACGAGGAAGTTGACCACGAAGTCGGTACCCGACGCGATGGACATGGCCGTGCCGCGGATCTCGTTGGGGAACATCTCACCCATCATGATCGAGAAGATGGGGCCCCACGAGGAGGTGAAACCGAGCAGGAAGAGGCACAGGCCAGCCACGGCGAGGTAGCCCAGCACCGGGTTCGAGGAGATGTCCGCGGTGCCGTCGACCTTGGGCGCGACGGTGAACACGGTGGCGACGATGAACAGCGCGGTGAAGATGAGCGTTCCGCCGTACATGAGCATGCGCTTGCGGCCCACGCGGTCCACCAACATGATGCCGGCGGTGACACCGACGATCTTGAAGAAGGTGAGCAGGAGGGTCTGCTGCAGCGCCATCGACTCGTCGAAGCCGACGGCCTCGAAGAGCATGTTGGAGTAGAAGAAGATGCCGTTAGTGCCGGTCAGCTGCTGGAAGGCGGCGATGGCGCAGGCAACGAGGACGAGGCCACGCCACTTGGAGCCGAGGACCTCTCGGGCGGAGAGTTTCTTCTGCAGCTGCTCGCCGAAGGACGCCCGGATCTGGGCGACGCGCTCGTCGAGGTTGCTTTCGCCCGTGACCTTGGCCAGGACCTGCCGGGCCTCGGTCTCCTTACCCACGGAGACGAGGAAGCGGGGAGACTCGGGCATGATCGCGGTGAGGATGGTGAACATGAGCGCCGGGATGAGCAGGCAGAGGAACATCATCTGCCAGGCCTTGAGGCCGAACGCCAGCTCTTCGCCGGAACCGCCGGCGGAATTCGACACGGCGAAGTTGATGACGCCGGCGAAGAAGAGGCCGAGGATGATGGAGAGCTGGCGGAAGCCGATGAGGCGGCCGCGGATGTCTGCCGGGGCGATTTCAGCGACGTAGCCCGGCGCGACCGTGGTTGCTGCGCCGAAGCCGATGCCGCCGACGATGCGGCACAGCAGCAGGAACGGGTAGCCGCCGAGGACCGGGCTGAACGCACCGAAGATGGCCTCGAAGAGCAGGAAGGGGCCGATGAACATGAGTGTGCGCTTGCGGCCGATCTTGTCAGAGATGCGTCCGGCGAAAAACGCTCCGATGATGCCGCCGATGATGCCGGCCGAGCCAGCGATACCGGCAGCGACGGGGCCGAGGTGGAAGTCTGAGCCCACGGCCTGGATGGCGCCATTGAGGACCATGCCTTCGAAGCCGTAGAAGAAGGGGCCCAGTGTGGCGATAAGTGCGAATACTGTGGCGCGTTTGCGCGCGGCGAGTTGTGCCGGGGTAAACGCGGGACGCGTGGCGGTGTTTGCCATGTCGCCCTCCTTGTGTCCAACGGGCGTGGCCCTTCTGCCGCGCCCTGTTGCATAGAAGTATGGAAGGCTCGAATATTGACCACGGTCGTGGTAAATAACGGAATGGTAACAATGGTCTCGAAGGTGGGCAATCCCCCGATTGCCCACGTGAGATGCCCTTTCCCCCACCCCCTCAAACGGGGGACACCACCCCTATCCCCCGATCCCCGGTGCGGACAATCCGCCTCAACGCATCTGCACTAGACGCACTCGCTCTAGACGCACTCGCCAACCCAGCCGGCGAACTTCTTACCGCTGAGGCGCTCGTAGGCGTCGACATAGCGCTCACGGGTGGCCTCCACCACGGACCCAGGCAGGGGCGGCGGGGTGACGTCGGAGCTCTTGTCCCAGCCAGACTTCGGGCCGGTGAGCCAGTTACGGACGAACTGCTTGTCAAAGCTCGGCTGGACGACGCCCTCCTGGTAGCCATCCGCAGGCCAGTAGCGAGACGAGTCCGGGGTGAGCACCTCGTCGGCCAAGACCAGCCGACCGTCCTCGTCGATGCCGAACTCGAACTTGGTATCCGCCAGGATGATGCCCTTGTCCAGGGCGATCTTCGCCGCCTCGGAGTAGATCTTCAGCGTGGCGTCGCGCAGCTCCTCGGCGCGGGTTTCGCCCAGACGGTCGACGACGTAGTCGAAGGAGACGTTTTCGTCGTGATCGCCCAACTCCGCCTTCGTCGCCGGGGTGAAGATCGGCTCCGGCAGCTTCGACGCCTCGACCAGGCCGTCGGGCAGCGAGACTCCGCACACGGTACCCGAGTGCTGGTACTCGACCAGCCCGGATCCGGTGAGGTAGCCGCGGGCGACGCACTCGAAGGGCAGCATCTTCAGCCGCTTGACGACGAGCGCGCGGCCGAGGACCTCCTCCGGGATGCGGGGGTCATCGTCCGGGCCGGCGAGATGGTTGGGGAAGTCGATGGCGTCGAAGAAGAAGACGCTCATCGCGGTGAGGACCCGCCCCTTGTCCGGGATCTCCGGGGTGAGGACGTGGTCGTAGGCAGAAATTCGGTCGGTGGCAACCATGAGCAGGTGGTCGTCATCGATCTCGTAGAGCTCGCGGACTTTGCCTGCTGAAAGGTGGTTGTAATCGGACAGCTCGGGTCGCATAAACACCATGGCCAAGAATCCTAGAGGATTTCGCCCGGACGGTAGTGCGCGGCCTCCGGGTGGTCGCCGATGACCTCCCGAACGCGGGTGAGTACCCGATCCACCTGAGCCTCCGCGGCGCCGATGAACGCGTGGCGATCCGCCACCGCCGCGGCGAGGGCGTCGCGATCCAGCGGGAAGCTGTCATCCGCCGCAAGCCGGGCAAGAAGGTCCTGCTCACCACCGTTTTCGCGCATGTTGAGCGCCACCGCCACAGCGTGCTTCTTGATGATTTCGTGGGCCTGTTCGCGGCCCATGCCCGTGCGCACCGCGGCCATGAGCAGGCGGGTGGTGGCGAGGAAGGGCAGGTAGCGTTCCAATTCGCGGTCGATCATCGCCGGGAAGGCCCCGAACTCGTCGAGCACTGTGAGGAACGTCTCAAACATGCCGTCGATGGTGAAGAAGGCATCGGGCAACGCAACCCGCCGGACGACGGAGCAGAACACGTCGCCCTCGTTCCACTGCTGACCGGCGAGGTCGCCAACCATGGTGAGATACCCGCGGAGGATAACCTGCATGCCGCCGACGCGCTCGCAAGAACGGGCGTTCATCTTGTGCGGCATCGCCGACGAGCCGACCTGGCCTTCCTTGAAGCCCTCGGTGACGGTCTCGTTGCCGGCCATGAGCCGGAGGGTGGTGGCCAGCGACGACGGCCCGGCACCCATCTGAACCAGAGAAGACACGACGTCGAAGTCCAGCGAGCGCGGGTACACCTGACCGACCGAGTCGAAGATGTAGCGGAAGCCGAGGAAGTCCGCGATGGAACGCTCCAGGCTGGTGAGCTTGTTCGCGTCGCCACCAACCAAGTCGAGCATGTCCTGAGACGTGCCCATCGGGCCCTTGATGCCCCGCAGGGGGTAGCGGTCGAGAAGCTCGTCGACGCGGTTGATGGCGACGAGCATCTCGTCAGCCGCAGAGGCGAAACGCTTACCGAGCGTCGTCGCCTGCGCGGCGACGTTGTGGGAACGCCCCGCCATCACCAAGGACTGATACTGCCCGGCCCGCTCGCCGATACGGGCGACGACGGCCACCGCCCGGTCGCGGACCAATTCCAGGGAGCGGAAGATCTGCAGCTGCTCAACGTTTTCCGTGAGGTCCCGGCTGGTCATCCCCTTGTGGATGTGCTCGAAGCCGGCTAGGGCGTTGAACTCCTCGATGCGGGCTTTGACGTCGTGGCGGGTGACGCGCTCCCGGGCGGCGATGGAGGCGAGGTCGACGTTGTCGATGACGGCTTCGTAGGCGCTAATCGCCTCGGCGGGGATGTCGATACCGAGGGATCGCTGGGCCTTCATCACCGCGATCCACAGCTGGCGCTCGAGGATAATCTTCGTCTCTGGGCTCCAGATGTCCGTCATGCTCGCCGACGCATACCGGCTGGCCAGGACGTTGGAAATCTTCTTCTTTTCAGCCACGGTGTCTTTCCACTCTCGTTGGATACAGATCAAGTGAAAAGTGTACCCGCCAACCGGTCACACCCCGTGCTACCTACACGGTGATGTCCCCAGCCACGGCGCGAGCGCCGATGTCCCGACGGGTAAAGGAGCCGTCGAGGGAGATGGCGTCAGCGTTCTCGTAGGCCTGCGCCAGCGCGTCGGCCAGCGTGTCGGCGGCACCCATGGCACACAGGACGCGACCGCCGGCGGAGACGAGGCGGCCGGCGTCGTCGCGCGCGGTGCCGGCGTGCAGCACCGCCGTCGGCTCGCTCAGCCCCTCACCGGTGATGGCGTCGCCGGTGCGCGGGGCCGCCGGATAATTCTCGGCCGCCACCACGACGGTGGCCGCGTAGCCGTCTCGCCAGCGTAGCGGGGGCTGCTCCGCCAGGGTGCCGCGAGCGACGGCACCGAGCACCTCGCCGAGCGGTGACTCAAGCAGCATCAGCACCGCCTGGGTCTCGGGATCGCCGAAGCGGGCGTTGAACTCCACCACCTGCGGGCCCTCAGCCCCCCACGCGGCGCCGACATACAGCAGCCCCTGATAGGGGGTACCGCGGCGCACCATTTCGGCGGCGACGGGCTCCGCAATCTCGGCGACGATGCGCTCGACGCCGCCGGCGGGCAACCACGGCAGCGGGGTGTACGCGCCCATTCCGCCGGTGTTGGGGCCTTCGTCGTTGTCGTAGGCGCGCTTGTGGTCCTGCGCGGGCAGCAGCGGGACGACGGTGCCATGGTCAACCAGGCAGAAGAGCGACACCTCGGGGCCGTCGAGGAAGGACTCCAAGAGCACCGGGTTGCCGGCGGCGAGCACCGCCTCAGCGTGGGCTCGGGCGGCGTCACGGTCGGCGGTGACGACGACGCCCTTACCGCCGGCGAGACCGTCATCCTTGACCACGTACGTGGGCCCGAAGTTGTCCAGGGCGGCGTCGACGTCCTCGTCGCCGGGAAGCAGCTGCTGAGCGCGGGCCGTGGGAACGCCGGCGGCAGCCATGACCTCCTTGGCGAAGGCCTTGGAACCCTCCAGGGCGGCGGCCGCCTGGGAGGGGCCGAAGACGGCGAAGCCGGCGGCGCGCAACGCGTCGGACACGCCCGCTACCAGGGGAACCTCCGGGCCGATGACGACAAGCTCGGCGCCGATGTCCTTCGCCAGGGCCACGGTGTCTTCGGCGCTGGTGACGCTGAGCGGGTGGCAGGTAGCCAACTCTGCGATGCCGGCGTTGCCGGGGGCGGCGTGCACCTCGCTGACGGAGGGGTCGAGGCTGAGTCCATAAACCAAGGCGTGCTCGCGGCCGCCGGAGCCAATCACTAATGTGCGCATAATCCGAGAGTCTAAACCCGCGGCTAGGCTGTGGTCTATGAGTACCGTGTTCACCAAAATCATTAACGGCGAGCTGCCCGGTCGGTTCGTCTACCGCGACGACACGGTTGCGGCTTTCCTGTCTATCGAGCCGGTCCGTTACGGCCACACCCTCATCGTTCCCGTAGCCGAGGTGGACAAGTGGACGGAGATTCCGCAGCCCACCTTCAACGCGATGAACGAGGTCGCGCAGCTCGTCGGCCGCGCGATCATTGACGTCTTCGGCTCCGAGCGGGCGGGCTACCTCATCGCCGGCTTCGAGGTGCCCCACACGCACATCCATGTCTTCCCGGCCGATGACATGTCCGGCTACGACCTCTCCTCGGCCATGGCGGCCGACGCCACCGATCCGGCCGAGATGGACTCCGCCGCACAGCGCTTGCGGGAGGCCCTCGGGGTGGGCGAGGACGGCTACCCCGCCTAACGGCTGGCGTTCTGCGGATTGAGCAGGCGCGGCAGCCGAACGGTGAAGGTGGAACCTTCACCCTCCACGGAGGTGACCGTGATGTCGCCGCCGTGCTGCTCAACGAGCGCCCGCGTAATCGCCAGGCCCAGCCCGCTTCCGCCGCGAGAAGACTTCGACCGGGACCGGGAGGTGTCGGCGCGGTAGAAGCGCTCGAAGATGTGGTCGGCGACCTCGCGCGGCATGCCGACGCCGTCGTCGATGACGTCGACGTAAAGATCCCGGCCCTCCTGTCGCAGCCGCAGCGTGACCTTCGCGGCCTCCCCGGCGTGGCGTAGCGCGTTGGAGATGAGGTTGAGCAGAACCTGGTGCAGCCGGTCGGGGTCACCGTTGACCACCGGCATGTCCTCCGTGGTGTTGACCACGGACACCTCCCGGCCCGCGAACGCGGCCTGCGCCGTGGAACGGGCGCTGAGGGTGACTTCCAGGAGGTCGACCGGTCGGACGTCGAGCCGCTGGCCCTCTGCCCGAGTCAGCGCCAGGAGGTCTTCGACGAGCAGCTGCATGCGGGCGGATTCCTCATCGATCTTTGAGAGCACCTTGTCGATGTCATCCGTGGCGCCGGAACGGTACAGCTCCGTGTAGCCGCGGACGCTGGTCAGCGGGGTGCGTAGCTCGTGGGAGGCGTCGCCGATGAAGCGCCGCATCTGCGACTCTTTGGCCTGAGATTTGTTGATTTCCTCCTGCAGGCGCTC
This sequence comes from Corynebacterium uterequi, assembly GCF_001021065.1. Lineage (NCBI taxonomy): Bacteria > Bacillati > Actinomycetota > Actinomycetes > Mycobacteriales > Corynebacteriaceae > Corynebacterium > Corynebacterium uterequi. Next base: position 1,971,274 of record NZ_CP011546.1, read on the forward strand.
CAGCATCTTGTTCAACGCCGCCGCAAGCTGACCGATCTCGGTGTTCTTCGGCCAAGACGGCACCCGTCGGCTGAAGTTGCCGTCCGCGATCGCTGATGCCGTGAGCTGGACGTCTTCCATCGGCCGGATCGCTTTGCGCACCACCCAGCTGGCGGCGAAGCCCATCATGACCAGCGTCAGCAGGGAGATGGCAACCTGCACGGCGATGAGCCCGCTAATCATGAGCTGCTCGCCCTCAAGGGATTTGGCAACAACGGTGATGCCGCCGTCGGAGGCCGTGCCCATCGCCCGCCAGTGCACCTCCCGGGCCGAGCCGGGCAGGGAGCCGACCGTCGTCGGGGAGCCGTCGATGCGCACCGTCGACAGGTCCGGTCGCGTCTCGCCGGCGTTGACCCACGTCGCCCAGTTGTGCCGATCGACGATGAGCACCGAGAACTCGCTCGGCGGGCCCTTCGTGGCTTGCTGACGCGAGATGTCCGGGTCCTGCGTCCACCCTTCGAGGCTGGCGGACAGGTCGGAATCGACGCGTGAGATAATAATGCCCCGCATGACGGTGGTCACCGCCGCTGACGACAGTAAGAACCCCAGGCCGGCCAGCAGGATGATCGCCACCAGCAAGGTGGTGTGCAGGTTGAGGACGCGGCGCACCACCGGGCGCCGCTTCGTGGGCCCACCCACGCTACTTGCGCGGGGTGCGCAGGACGTAGCCGACGCCACGAACCGTCTGAATGAGCGGCACCTCGCCGGTATCGACCTTACGTCGCAGGTAGGAGATGTAGGACTCGACGACGTTGCCGTCGCCGCCGAAGTCGTAGTGCCACACGTTGTCGAGGATCTTGGCCTTGCTCACCACGACCTCGGCGTTGAGCATGAGGTAGCGCAGCAGGTTGAACTCGGTCGGGGACAGTTCGACGATCTCGCCGGCCTTGGTCACCTCGTGGGTCTCATCGTTGAGGGTGAGGTCCGCGTAGCGGATGGTGGCGTCGCCCTGCTCTTCGTCGGCGACGTGGCCGCGGCGTAGGATGACGCGCAGCCGGGTGATGACCTCCTCCAGGGAGAAGGGTTTGGTCACATAGTCGTCGGCCCCGATGGTCAGACCATGGATCCGGTCCTCCACCGCGTCCTTGGCGGTGAGGTACAGCACCGGCCCGTCGAGGCCGTCCTCGCGCAGCTTGGAGAGTAGTTCGAAACCATCCATGCCGGGCATCATGACGTCGAGGATGAACGCATCCGGGCGGGTTTGCCGGGCGAGGGCCAAGGCCTCATCGCCGGACTCGGCGGTCTCCACGTCGAAGCCTTGGAACTTTAGGCTGACGGAGATGAGATCGACGATGTTCGGTTCATCGTCGACGACAAGGACCTTGACGGGTTGGGTAGCTGTTTCTGACATACACCCTAGCTAACACCCGACACTGAACGTTTGCTGAATGTTAGCTGAATGGGTGGGGCGAATCTCGCTAGAAGAAACGATTCTTCGAGATCGCGGCCGCCGCCGGAATGTGGTTGAGGTTCGCCTGGGCCAGCTTCGCCATCCGCCCGATGCCACCGCCGAAGACGGTTTTCGCCGCGGAACGAGAGAAGCCCATCATCATCGACCAGGTGATGCTCGGCGGAATGGACAAGGCGTCCGGATCCGTAACGATGTCCACGAGCACCGGGCCGTCGTAGGCAAAGGCCTCCTTCAGTGCCTTTTCCAGGTCCGTGGGATCCTCCACACGAAGGGACTTGATCCCCATCGCCGCGGCAATGTCGGCGAAGTTGACGTGCTCGTGATCGGTCTCGAACTCCTGAAGGCCGGCGACCATCATCTCCAGCTTGACCATGCCCAGGGAAGAGTTGTTGAAGGCCATGATCTTCACCGGCAAATCATGCAGCTTCGCGGTGAGCAGCTCGCCGAGCAGCATTCCAAGGCCGCCGTCGCCGGAGAAGCTCACCACCTGCCGGCCGGGGTTCGCGGCCTGGGCGCCGATCGCTTGGGGCAGCGCGTTGGCCATCGTCCCGTGCTTGAAGGAGCCGATTTCCTGCCGCTTGCCATTCGGGGTGATATAGCGGGCACCCCACACGTTGCACATACCGGTATCGACGGTGAAGATGGCGTCCTCTGCCGCCAGTTCATCGATGAGGCTCGCCGCGTACTCCGGGTGGATCGGCGTGGCCTTCGCCGCCTTCTTCGTGTAGCTCTCCACCACGTTGGAGATCAACTGCGCGTGCTCGCGAAGCTGAGCGTCGAGGAAGGAGCGATCCTCCTTCTCCTCAACATGCGGCAAGATGTTGTCGATGACCGCCGCCACGTCGCCGACGACGGGGTACTTCACCGTGGTGCGCCGGCCGATGTGGGAGGCGTCGATGTCCACCTGGGCAACGTTGGCCGACGGCAGCCAGTCCACGTAGGGGAAGTCAGTGCCCAGGAGGATGAGCAGGTCAGCCTCGCGCATGGCGCTCGTGCAGGCGCCGTAGCCGAGCAGCCCGGACATGCCGACGTCGAAGGGGTTGTCATACTGAATGTGCATCTTGCCGCCGAAGGCGTGGCCGATGGGGGACTTAATCTTCTCCGCCAGGGCCAGGACCTGCTCGCGGGCGTCGCGCACGCCCTCGCCGCAGAAGAGCGTCACCGAGTTGGCTTCGTTAATCGCCTTGACCAGCTCCGCGGCCTCGGCCGGGTCCGGGAAGACGGTGGGCCGGCCGCACGCAATGACGGAGTCGACGAAGGTGGTGTCCTCCACCTCCTGCTCGGACACATCACCGGGGATGACGATGACGGATACGCCCTTGCCCGCCATGGTCGACTGGATAGCGTTGTGCAGCACGCGCGTGCCCTGGTAGGCCGAATTCGCCATCTCGACGTAGCCGGAGCACTCGTTGAACAGCAGCTCCGGGTGCGTTTCCTGGAAGAACTGCGAGCCGATCTGCGGGCTCGGGATGTGTGAAGCGATGGCCAGAACCTTCGCGCCGTTGCGGTGGGCGTCGTAGAGCCCCTGCACGAAGTGGGTGTTTCCCGGGCCGCAGGAACCAGCGCACACCGCGAGGTCGCCAGTGGTGAGAGAGTCCGCCTCCGCGGCGAAGGCCGCTGCTTCCTCGTTGCGGACGTGGATCCATTCGATGGACGACGTGCGCACCGCCTCCGAGACCGGGTTGAGGGAGTCCCCCACCAGGCCGTAGATGCGCTTCACGCCCTGCACTTCCAGGGTTTCGATGAGTTGTTGGGCAAAGTTTTTGGCCACGATATACCACTTTCCGCTCTGTGAAGAGCCGAAGGATGCTAGTGCTTTCGTGGCCCACCATACGCCTTTGTAGACGCATCATCCATGGGCTGGGGGCAGCCGAGCTGGAGACGAGACTTGAACTCGCAACCTACGGTTTACAAGACCGTTGCGCTACCGATTGCGCCACTCCAGCACCGCCCACTGATCGCGGGCTTCCGAAAGTTTAACCCAGGCGCACACGCGCTGGAAAAACACCGGGCGTACTAGTGTTGCCGAGGTGGGAATCTTCTCGAAGCTGAACAGTATCCTGCCCGGCGAGGGAACGCTGTCCACCGTCGACGCGGCACGAGCTGCCCCTCCCCCGTCACCACTGGCGCCGGTCAATCTCCAGGACCAGGCCGAAGTCGCCGGGGTCATGATGATCGCCGCCCGCATCGGCGACATTTTGTTGTCCTCCGGCTCCGGCAACCAGGACGCCCGCGCCCAGATCCACGCGGTCACCGCCGCGTATGGGTTGTGGTACTGCCACATCGCCATCACCATGAACACCATCACGCTGTCCACGTCGGTGGGCACGAAGCCGAAGGTTCCCGTGTCGGTGTTTCGGGTATCGCGGCAGATGCGCACAGACTTCTCGAAGCTGCACGAGGTGGACCGGCTTATCCGCTCCATCCAGGCGGGCGCCACGAGCCCCGCTGTGGCCGAGGCGGTCCTCGACGAGCTGGAAGCCCGTCCCCGGGAAGTGCGGTTCAAGCAGGCGATATGGGGATGGTCGGCGCTCGGCGGCTTCGCAGCCATCCTGCTAGGCGGCGGCTGGTTCGTGGCGCTTATCGCCTTCGTGACGTCCTTCGTCATTGTGGGCACCAACGAGGTCCTCGATCGTCAGGGGCTCCCGGGTTTCTTCCAGCAGGTCTTTGGCGGCATCATCGCCACGCTGCCGACGGCGATCATCTATCACATCGCCCAAAACTTCGGCGTCCAAATCCGGCCGAGCCTCATTATCGCTTCGTGCATCATCGTCCTCGTCGCCGGGCTATCGCTGGTCCAATCGCTCCAGGACGCCATGACTGGCGCGGCGGTCACCGGCTCGGCGCGTTTCTTCGATACCTTGCTCATGACCACGGGCATCGTCGCTGGCGTCGCGGTGGGGATGCAGCTGGCCGGGGTCCTCGGGATCGACCTGCCGCCCATCGAAGCGACGTCCCCGCCCAACTTCAACGAGGCGGTTCTCCTCGTCGCCGCGTCGGGCGTGGCCTGCGCAGGGTTCGCCTACGGTTCTTACGGCGAGCGCTCGGCGATCTCGGTGTCGGCGGCGTCGGGGGTGCTGGGGGCGTCGGTGTTCCACCTCATCGTCTACCCCCTCGGCGTGGGCACGGTGGCGGCGTCGGGCGCGTCGGCCCTTGTCATCGGGCTCGTCGGCGGCTTGCTGGCTCGACGCTTCCTCGTCCCCCCGCTCATCACCGCCGTCGCCGGCATCACCCCACTGCTTCCCGGTGTGATGTTGTACCGCTCCATGTACGCACTCTTGTCCGAACAGACCCTGGTGGGCTTTACGAACCTCTTCCTCGCGCTGGCCATCGGCGGGTCTCTGGCCGCCGGCGTCGTGCTCGGTGAGTGGCTGGCGCGGCGGATTCGCCGCCCGCAGAGCTTCCGGCCCTACGACGCCTTACGCCGGGCTCGCCGTATCTCCCTGCGCAGGCGCCGTCCGGGTAGCGTAGAATGAATTGTCCTCATGCTTTGAGAACCGAAAGAGGAGATGCCCGTGCCGCCCAAGGTTCATGACACCCGCCCTAGCGCCGAAGAGATTGAGGCCGTCGAGGCCGAGACCGCGCTCAACGCCCGCCGGATCGTTGCTACCTATGCGGAGGATTTCTTCGACGGTGTGACGCTCATGTGCATGCTCGGCGTCGAGCCCGAGGGCCTGGTGCACCGGAAGGTGGCCGAGGAAGTCGAGCAGGAGCAGCCGCCGAAGAAGGCCACCAAGAAGGCCACGAAGAAGGCTGCCAAGAAGGCTACAAAGGCCACGAAGAAGTCGACCAAGAAGACGACGAAGAAGGCTGCCAAGAAGGCCACGAAGAAGTCGACGAAGAAGACCACCAAGAAAACCGCCAAGAAGGCTTAACCGGGGTGCGCCGCGTTCGTTTCGTCGCCGTCGCTGCCGCCGGCGTACTCCTTTCCGGGTGTGCCGGCCCGGAACCCGGGCTCGTCGGGCCTCAGTTCAGCGTGACGGACCTGTACCTCCAACCGGGCCAACCGTCGAGCCTGCCGCCAGCGTCCGCCGGCACCGTCACTCTCTCCTTTGGGGATGCGAGCCTGACCGGCACCACCGGCTGTGCTCCCCTGCAGGGGGTGACGACGCTCGACGGCGACCGCCTCCACATCGACGCCCTCACGGCCGATCCCGACGGGCAGTGCGATCCGGGGCAACGCCGCATCCACGACGTCGTCGTGAAGATGCTCGCCCCCGGCACCGATTTCCGGGTGTCCAACCGAGGCCCTGGCGAGTTCGTGCTTACTAGCAACGACGGCGCCCTCGACGCCCCGTCGATGCGCTTAGTCAGGATGTAGCCGGCGCGGCCACCGTCGCCCCCGGCACGAAGGTGGTGGGCAAGAGAAGCCGGCGCGGTCCGTCCTCGGGGTGGCGGATGAGCTCGTCGAGCATTCGACCCGCCGCTGCCCCCTTTGCCCGCATCGGCTGATCGACGGTGGTCAAGCCGCGGGCGTAGGCCAGTTCGACGCCGTCGAAACCGGTCACCGAGAGCTGCTCCGGCACCGCCAGCCCCCGGGAGCGGGCGAACTCCAGCACTCCGAAGGCCATGGAGTCGGTGGTGCACAGCACCGCGGTCAGATCGGGGTGTCCGGTGAGCAGCTCCCGGGCGGCGTCGACGGCGGAAACGTGGTCATTGTGATGGCGTACTACCACCGGAACATCCACGATGCCCGCGGCGGCGAACACGTCCAGCGCGCCAAGGATGCGGCTGCGCTGCACGTGGAGGTCCGCGGACTCCACCGTGGCTCGGTCGACGACGCCATCATGGCGCTGCCGCGTCAGCCGCTTGGCGATGATGCCCACGCGCCGATGGCCGGCATCGACCAGTGCCTGGGCTGCCGGGGCGACGGCCGCCCGGTCATCGATTCCCACGAAAGGCAGGTCTGCCACGCCGTAGGGCTGGTCACACACCACCAAAGGCAGGCCGGTTGACCGGGCGGCGCTGAGGTGAGGATCGTCGGCAGCGATGGAGTACACCACAAATCCGTCGACCACGGTCGACGTGAGGTCTGGCCCCTCCGGAACCAAGGTCAACGAATTCTTCGTGGCGTAGCTCGACTCCGCCAATCCGGCGAGGAACTCCACGGAAGCGAGGTCCTCGAAGGCATAGGACAATCGCTCGGTAAGCAGCACTCCGACGGCGCCGACGCGGCGGGTGCGCAGCGACCGCGCCGTGGGATCCGGGCCTGGGTACCCACGGGCTGCGGCTGCGGCGAGGATCCGCTCCCGGGTGGCTGCCGATAGCTGCTCCGGGTGGTTGTACGCATTGGACACGGTGGTGCGGGACACGCCGAGGTCAGCCGCGAGGGAAGCCAGCGTCCCCCGCGGCCGCGGGGAGGGGCGTTTATCAGCAGGCATTGTCCCGATAATCCTAGAGACACTGCCTGCTAAAGACCAGTTTCCATTTAGTTTTCATGTTGACATCGGTTTTCTTGAATCTACTCTGGGGACCATGAATTCCTCGAGATTCCGCCGTGCTCTCGCCGCCGGCACTGGCGCCGCCCTGGCCGCCGCAAGCCTTGTCTCTTGCACCAATGATTCCGCCTCTACCTCCGCTAGTTCCTCGACCAGCGACGCCCCCGCCGCCGAGGCCCTTTCCGTGGTGACCTCCACCTCCGTGTGGTCCGACGTTGCCGACGCCGTGCTGGGCGACGACGCCTCCATCACCGCAATCATCGAAGATAACGGCATTGATCCCCACAGCTTTGAGCCCTCCGCAGCGGACCTTGCGCGCGGCATGGACGCCGACCTCGTCGTCGTCGGTGGCGGCGGATACGAGGCCTGGCTCTACGAGCCGATCATCGATCGTCAGGGCGACGAGAAGATCGTTCACGCGCTGCCGCTCATTAGCCACGCCGAGGCCCACGCCGGCCACGACCACGACCATGCTCATGCCCACGAAGCCGAGGGCCACGACGAGCACGATCACGCCCACGAAGCCGAGGGCCACGCAGCCGAGGGCCACGACGAGCACGATCACGCCCACGAGGCCGAAGCCCATGACGAACACGCCCATGAGCACGAGGGTGAGGCCCACGAAGCCGAGGCCCACGACGAGCACGCCCACGCGCACGAAGGCCACGAGCATGGCGACGTGCACTCCGTCGACGGCAACGAGCATATTTGGTACGACGTTGACGCGGTGACCGTCGTCGCCGAGGAGATCGTCGAGCACGCCAAGGAAGCCGGCGCCGAGGCCGACGCCACGGCCGTCATCGATGAGATGAACGAGCTGCGCGAGCGCCTGGGGGCCCTGGGCGATGCCAAGGTTGCGCAGACCGAGACCATTGCCGACTACATCATTGACGATTCCGCCCTCACGGACATTACCCCGGAGAGCTACCGCCAGGCCGCGCTGAACCACTCCGACCCGGCCGCCGGTGACGTCGCCGCGTTCCTCGACGTCATCAACTCCGGTGAGGTGGACGTGTTGCTGTACAACCCGCAGACCGCCACCGACCTCACCAAGCGGATCCGCTCCGCCGCTGAGGCGAAGGGCGTCGCCATCGTTGAGATCGGCGAGATCCCGCCGGCCGACGTCGACTTCCTGGATTACTTCCACCAGGTCGTCGACGACCTTGAGGCCGCCGTATCCGCGGTGAAGTAACGCCGGTGCTGGTTTCTTTTCGTGATGCGGCCGTTGACCCGCTGTGGTCCGGCCTCAACTTAGACATCGACCGCGGTGAGTTCCTCGCGGTGCTAGGCCCCAACGGGGTCGGTAAGTCCACACTGCTGGGCACCATCCTGGGCACCCGGGAGCTGACGCGGGGGTCGGTGAGCGTCGATGCGCGCGTCGGGTTCATCCCCCAGCAGCGCATGTTTGAGCGTTCGACTCCGCTGCGCGCCCGTGATCTGGTTTCCCTCGCCGTGGCCCACGGCGTCCTTCGACGCCGCCGGCCTCGCCGCGGGGAGGTCGACGAGCTGTTAGCCGCGGTGGGTGCCGAGGGCATCGCCGACATGGCCGTCGGGCGGCTCTCCGGCGGCCAGCAGCAGCTGGTTCGCCAGGCGCAGGCCCTGGCCAACAACCCGGATCTGTTGCTCGCCGACGAGCCTCTACTCTCCTTGGATGTTGCCCGCCAGCGGGACACCATCGAGCGCCTCGAACGTCGGCGCGCGGAGCTGGGCACGTCGGTGATTGTGGTGACCCACGACATTAATCCGATGCTGCATGTTATCGACCGGGTGGTGTATCTGGCGCCGCGCGGCCACATCGTTGGCGGCGTTGAGGACGTGATGCGCTCAGAGGTTCTCAGCGAGCTCTATAACACGCCGGTCGAGGTCGTCCGCGTCGGAGAAAGGCTCATGGTGGTGTAGGTGGATATCGCGTCCTACTGGGCTGATACCCAGATTTTGCTCGCTTACCCCTTCGTCCAGCAGGCACTTATCGCCTCCGGGCTGTTGGGCCTGCTATCCGGGGTGATGACCCCGCTCATTGTGGTTCGCCGCATGTCCTTCTCCGTTCACGCCACTAGTGAGCTAGCCCTCATGGGTGGGGCGGCGGCGCTGCTGTTCGGGCTCAACCTGGGCCTCGGCGCGGTGGCCGGCGCCATTGCGGCGGCGATCGTGCTGGCGGTGTTGGGTTTCCGTGGACATCAAGACTCCTCCATCGGGGTGGTGATGAGCTTCGGGCTTGGCCTGGCGGTGTTGTTCATCTATCTCTACCCGGGCAACTCCTCGGCGGCGATGAGCCTGCTCACCGGCCAGATCGTGGGCGTGTCGAGCGCGTCGACGTGGCTGCTGCTGGCCACCACCGCCGTGGTGGTCGGCGCCGTGGTCGTGTTGTGGCGCCCGCTGCTGTTCGCGTCCGCCGACCCGGACATGGCCCAGGCCGCTGGCGTACCCACCCGGTTGTTGTCGGTGGTCTTCGCCATCCTGGTCGGCTTGGCGTCGGCGCAGTCCGTCCAGATCGTCGGCTCTCTGTTGGTGATGGCTCTGCTCATCACCCCGGGCGCGGCGGCGACGTTGGTGACGAAATCGCCGACGTCGGCGGCCTTGTTGTCGATCCTGTTCGCGGAAGTATCCGCTGTCGGAGGTCTGCTGGCCTCCTTGGCGCCGGGGTTGCCGGTCAGCGTGTTCGTCACCACCATCTCCTTCGTCATTTACCTGCTGTGCCGGACGGTGGCGGGGGTGCGCGACCGCACCATTAACCGCGATGAGGTGGCGGCGTCTCGCTATGGCAGCTCCGGTACCGATCCGCACCACGAGGTCATCGAGCGCTAGACTTCCCCCGTGATGTACCGCGCGCACCGCTTCCGCCTCGACGATCAGGACCGACCCCGCAGATACCTGCTGATCGAGCCCGCGCCGCAGGCGGAACCGCAGCGCCGGCCCATCGTGTTGTTCTTTCACGGGTCGCAGCAGTCGGCGAACGTGGCGCGCGCGTTTACCGGCCATACCTTCGACGCCCTAGCCAGCCGAGGGGCGCTGGTGGTCTACCTCGACGGGATTCATCACCACTTCAACGATGCCCGGCGGGACCTGGATGAGACCACGCGGCATCAGCGGATTGACGATGTCGGCTTCGCCCGGCGCGTCGTCGATCAGCTAATCGCCGAAAACGACGGTGACCCGGAGCGCGTTTACGCCTGCGGGTTCTCCAACGGCGGCCACCTCATCTTCCGGATGCTGCTAGAGGCACCGGGTTTCCTGGCTGGTGCCGCGGTGTTCGGCGCAACGCTTCCCACCGAGGACAACCTCGTGCACGAGCTGCGTGGGCTTCGCCCGGCGCCCACGCCGTTGTTGCTCATCCACGGCCGGCAGGACCCTATCTCCCCGATCGACGGCGGCGAGGTGGGTTTCGCCGGGCGTCGGCGAGGCCTGGTGCGTTCCGCGCTGCACACCGCCGAGTTCTTCGCCGCGGCGAACGGGCTCGACGCCGCTGATCACTCGGCGTGGACGGACGGGGTGGTCGGCGTCGACGAATGGGCGACGCCCGGCCGCCCGCCGGTGGTGCTGTGGTCCGTGGCGGGAATGGGGCACGTGGTCGCCTCCCCGCAGGAGCAAGACGCCCGCCTGGGCGGGCAGACTGACCAGTTCGTCGCCGCCGACGTGGCGGGCGACTTTTTCGGGCTTTAGCTTCGGGCTTTAGCGAGCCGCGGCGCGACGCTGCCGAGCAAATTCGGACAGGACCACGCCGGCGGCGACGGAAGCGTTGAGGGACTCCACCCAGTCAGCCATGGGAACGCTCATGATGACGTCGCAGTTCTCGCGCACGAGCCGGGAGATGCCCTTGCCCTCCGAGCCGACGACGATGACCACCGGATCGACGCCGCCGACGTAGGTATCGAGGGTGTGCTCCCCGCCGGCGTCGAGTCCGACGATCTGGTAGCCGGCATCCTTGAACTCGTTGAGCGTGCGCGTCAGGTTCTTCGCCCGGGCCACCGGCAGGCGGGCGGCGGTGCCGGCGGAGGTGCGCCACGCCACGGCCGTCACGGACGCGGAGCGACGCTCGGGGATGATGACGCCGTTGCCGCCGAAGGCGGCCGTCGAGCGGATGACCGCGCCGAGGTTACGAGGATCGGTGATGTTGTCGAGGATGACGAACATGCCCGGCTCGGCGCCGGTGGCCGCCTCGCCGATGAGGTCGAAGACGTCGGCGTAGTCATACGGCGGGATTTCCAGGCCGATGCCCTGGTGAAGCTGGTTGCCACTGATGCGGTCGAGTTCGAGGCGGGGGACCTCGCGGGTGACGATGCCCCGGGCCTTGGCGATGGCGACGGCCTCGCTGAGGCGATCGTCATGGCCGGTGCCCTGGGCGACGACGAGCGACAGCGCCGGGACCTTGGCCCGCAGGCATTCGATGACCGGGTTACGCCCGACGACGAATTCGTTTCCTACCCGCTCGTGCCGGCCGGATTCGCGCCGCTGCCGCTCCAGTTTGCGCTGGTGTGCCGCGTGGTACGTGCGGTCCTCGGCCTTCGGGGTGGGGCCTTTGCCGCGCAGGCCGCGTCGACGCTGGCCGCCCGAGCCCTTCGTGGCGCCCTTCTTGTTGGACTTGCGAACGCCGCGGCGGTCATGGTTGGGGTTCTTAGCCATGGTGCTTTCTACTTACTTGAGGGACCACTGGGGGCCGTCGGGAGTATCGGTGACCTCGACGCCGGCGGCGGCGAGTCGATCGCGCACGGCGTCGGCCGTGGCAAAGTCTTTATTCTTTCGTGCCTCGGCCCTCGTGTCCAACTCGGCACGCACCAGGGCGTCGAGGGCGTCCTGCGCGGTGGAGCCGCCCGACGATGCCTCCTGCCACGACATCGGGTCGATGCCCAACACCGACGTCATGGCCCGCACCGATCCGGCCAGCTCCCGGGCGGTGTCCACGTCCTTGGCTGCCAACGCGGAGTTGCCTTCGCGCACCGCCCTGTGGATCTCCGCCAGGGCCCGCGGCACCGCCAGGTCCTCGTTCATCGCGGCAGTGAAGGCCTCGGGAAGGTCGCCGACGGCAACCGCCTCCCCGCCGGCGCGGTGGACGAAGTCCTCGATACGCCGGTAACCGGCGGCCGCCTCGGTGAGGGCGGCCTCAGAGTACTCCAGCACGCTCCGGTAGTGCGCCGACCCCAGGTAGTAACGCAACTCCACGGGTCGCACCAATTCCAGCATGTTCGGCACGCTGAGGACGTTGCCCAGAGACTTGCTCATCTTCTCGCCGGCCATGGTCACCCAGTGGTTGTGCATCCAATATCGAGCGAAGCCATCGCCGGCCGCGTGCGCCTGCGCGATCTCGTTTTCGTGGTGCGGGAATTGCAGGTCAAGGCCGCCGCAGTGGATATCGAAGGACTCCCCCAGGTACCAGGTAGCCATGGCGGAGCATTCGAGGTGCCAGCCGGGCCGGCCGTCGCCCCACGGGGTGGGCCAGTGCGGTTCGCCGGGTTTGGCAGCCTTCCACAGCGCGAAGTCGTGCGCACCGCGCTTGCCGACCACGTCGCTTTCGCCCTGCTCCATCTCGGCGACGTTATTGCCGGAGAGCGAGCCATAGTCGGAGCCTTCTGAGCGCGTCCACGCGTCGACGTCGAAGTACACCGAGCCCTCGGCGGCGTAGGCAAAGCCGGCATCGATGAGGCGGCGCATGTAGTCGACCATCTGGGTGACGTGGCCGGTCGCGCGCGGCTCGACGCTGGGCGGCAGGACGCCGAGCGTGTCATACGCCTTGGTGAACTCCCGTTCGTAGGTGGAGACCCACTCCCACCACGGCCGGCCATTGTCCGCGGCCTTACGCAGGATCTTGTCATCGATGTCGGTGACGTTGCGCACGAAGGCGACGTCGAGCCCCTGGGCGGTGAGCCAGCGGCGGAGGATGTCGAAAGCCACCCCGCTGCGCAGGTGACCGATGTGCGGTTGGGCCTGCGGGGTGGCACCGCACAGGTACACCGAGGCATGCCCGGGGCGCAGCGGCTCGAAGTCTCTTAAGGTCCTGGTTGCGGTGTCGAAAATACGCAGAGTCACAGTCAGTTAGTCTACGTGCTCTCCTAGGACGACTGGCTGATGACGTCGCGCAACGGAGCGTAGTGAGACCGGATGGCCGCCCGGAACCGGGTGCGGTCCTCAGCGCGCAGCGCGTCGATAATCTCCTGGTGGGCGGATACAGTGCGATCGCGGTTCTCGACGGCGACGACCTCCATCTCCAGCAGCGGCATCACTTCCGCGTGCACCTGCCAGAACGCCTGGCTGAGCTCTTTGATGAGAGTGTTGTCGACCCCAGAGAGCAGCAGCTGGTGAAAGCGCTGGTCCTCGTCCGTGAAGGGTCGTCCTTGAGCGACCTGAGACCGCATCTGGTCGACGATATCTTCCAGCTCAGACAGCGTCGCAGCGTCGACGGCGCCCGTGAGCTCAGCGGCTAGGGAGAGGTCGAGGGCCTCGCGGGCGTCGACGACGTGGCCCAAAAAGGCCAGCGACTCCCGGGCCGCCAGGACGGTCCGGAAGACGAGGCCATTGACGAGCGGCTGCAGTGACATGTCGGACACGTAGGTGCCATGCCCATGGCGGACGACGACGATGTCCAGGGCCGAGAGGATCCGCACCGCCTCACGCACCGAGGAGCGTGAGTATCCCAGTTTGTCGCACAACTCCGCCTCAGTGGGCAAGGCATCGCCCGGGCGGAGATGAGCGTCGCGAATGTACGCTTTGATCGCGTCCACGGCGGCGCCCGTGACGGTCTGGGAGCGGCGGGGAGCGGTCATGTCAGGGAAACCTCCTTGCCGCGGTGGTAGACGGCAGCGATTTGATTGTTCGGATGTAATGCAACGATATCAGCCCGGGCTCCGGGCACGAGGTCCCCGCCGAGCAGGGAATCGGAGACCTTCGCGAAGACCTCAGTGGCGTTGGTGGCGGTGAAACGAACGGCCGCCACCTCCCCGTGGCGGGCGGCGAAACGCAGGTACTGGTCGTAGAGCGTGGAGGTACCGCCGGCGATGGCACCGCCCTCGGTCAGCCGCGCCACGCCCTCGGCCACGGTGACCTCCAGCGGCCCGAGACGGTAGGCGCCGTCGGGCAAGCCGGCCGCTTCCATGGAGTCGGTCACGGCAAAGGAGTGCTCGGGGGCGGAGGCGACGACGAAGTCGACGGTCTCATCGGCCAGGTGGACGCCGTCGGCCACCAGCTCGGCCGCGGCGGTGCCGTCGGCGGCGGCGTTAATCATGGCGGCGGCGATGCCCGGGTCACGGTGGTGGATCTGCGGCATGGCGTTGAACAGGTGGGTGGCGGTCACCACGGCGCCGGATTCGCGGGCGGCGGCCAGGGCGGCGTGGGTGGTGGGCGCATCCGCGTCGGAGTGGCCGTAGGAGGCGATGACGCGGTAGCGCGCACACAGTTCGAGCAGCTCCGGCAGGTGGGCGGTCTCCGGGGCGAGGGTGATGGACTTCACCCGGCCGCCGGCCGCCTCGAGGATGCGTGCGAACATCTCGGGGTCGCCTTCCTGGATGCGGCTCGGTGCCTGGGCGCCGCAGCGACAGGGGTTGATGAAGGGGCCCTCCAGGTGGATGCCGTCGATGGTGCCATCGTCAACCAGCGGTGCCAGACGCTCAACCTGGGCGGTGATCTCCTCCTCGGTGGCTGAGACGAGGCTGGCCACCAGGGTGGTGGTTCCGCGGGAGAGGTGGTAGGCGGCGGCCTTGCGGCAGTCCTCGGTGCTGCCGGTGGGGAAGGCGCCACCGAAGCCGCCGTGGTTGTGGATGTCAACGAAGCCGGGCACGAAGGTGGGGGCACCCGGCTCGGGGGTGGAATCGAGGGCCTCGACGGATTCGATGGTTTCTCCGTTGAGGGTTAGCCGGCCATGCTCAATGACGCCTGTGGCGGTCACGATACGGCCTTCGAGGGTGGTGGTACTGTGCGGCTCGGTCACCGGGTGCTCCTTAGCTCACGGGTTGATATCGGCTCAATCAACCACTCCAGGACGTATGATGTCTTATATGCACGATGTTACTCTTGCCCTGGACGTCGGGGGCACGAAAATCGCCTACGGTCTCGTGGCCGACACCAATCCGCGCGAGGCTATCGCCGTTGACTCCCTGCCGTCGCAGCCCGCTGGCGGCGCCATCCTCGACCAAATCGCCACCGCCGTTCGCCGTGGCCTGGCTAACGCCGAGGAGGCAGGGCTGACCGTGGTTCGCGTCGGCGCTGGCCTGCCCGGCGTCGTCCGCGCCCCCCTCGGGGAGATCGTTCACAACGGTCCCACCATCCCCGGATGGAGCGGCAGCGACGTGCGCGGCACCATCACCGACCAACTCCCCCAGCCACTGCCCATCGCCATTCACAATGACGTGCGTGTGTGGGCCTACGGCGAGCACCGCCTCGGCGCCGGCCAGCGCCTCAAGGGCCGGGTCCTCTACATCTCGCTCGGCACCGGCGTCGGTGGCGCCATCATCGACGACGGTGTGCTGCTCGACGGCCCCACCGGCTCCGCCGGCGAGGTCTCCGAGATCGTCTGCGCGGACCTGCGTGGCATCGCTGACCGGGCCGAAAACATCGCCAGCGGGAACTCGCTGGCCCGCTACTACAACCGCCTCCACGAGGTCCCGCGCGAGCAGTGGCTCTCGCTCGGTCGCCTGGAGTGGAGCGACCCGCGCCCCGGCGACAAGCGGCTGCCGGAGGTCATCGACGATCCCCTGACCCGCGAAATCATCGACGGCAACCTGCGCGGCCTGGGCCGCAGCATTGGCGCTTTGTCCTCCGCGCTGGACCTGTCCGGGGTGGTCCTCGGCGGCGGCGTGGTCGGCATCGGTGAGCTGGTCACCGCGCCGCTCGTCGCCGGCATCCGGGAGGCGTGCCTGGTCCCGCAGCGCGACATGCCCATCGTCCCCAGTTCCGAACTCGCCCATTCCCCGCTGCTCGGCGCCGCCGCTTTGGCGCGCGACCTGGCAGTGACCATCCCCTCCACGTCGAACTAGGAGTAGCAGCCATGACCTTCACCTTCGCTTCCACCGACATCGCCGCCCGGCGCGCCGAGATCGTCGACGCCATCTCGGGCAAGCTCATCGTCTCCGTGCAGGCCCCCACCGGCCACGCCCTGCGCGACACTCACAGCCTCACCCACATCGCCCGCGCCGTCGTCGACGGCGGTTCGCCGGCCGTGCGCTGCGGCGGCTACGGCGGACTGGAGGATATCGAGTCCATCGCCACCGCCGTCGACGTCCCCGTGTTCGGCCTCACCAAGGAGGGCACCGAGGGCGTGTACATCACCCCGTCGGTGGCCTCCGTGCGCGCCGTCGCCCGTGCTGGTGCCGCGGTGGTGTGCGCGGACTGCACCTTCCGCGAGAACCACGATGGCTCCTCGGTGGCGGACCTGGTAGCGGCGGCCCACGAGGAGGGCGTTCTGCTCATGGCCGACTGCGCCACCCCGGAAGAGGCAGCCGCGGCCTACGAGGCCGGCGCTGACATCGTCTCCACTACGCTGGCCGGCTACACCGAGCACCGCGAGGCCACGAAGGGCCCCGATCTGGAGTGCGTGAGCAAGGCTCGCGAGCTCATGGGTCCCGACGCCGTGCTCATCGGTGAAGGTCGCTACCACAACCCCGATCACGTCGCTGCCGGCTTCGAAGCTGGTGCGTCGGCTGTCATCGTCGGTACGGCGATCACCGACCCGGCGTGGATCACCCGCGCCTTTACGGCCGCGACTCCGGCGGCGCTGAACTAAACTCCCCGGACAAGCGAGGGAGGGGGTAGCACTACCCCCTCCCTTTTTCGATTTCTACTTCTAAAGTCTGGCTAACATCGGACGTCTGACGTATGATCGCAGAGAAAGCTTAGTCATCCATCCGAGGGGAATCGTCATGACGAACCACGAATTCGGCGCGCTGAACTGGCTAGTTCTCGGCGTGTACCTGCTACTCATGCTCGGCGTGGGCATCTACTTCGCCCGCCGCGCCGGCGACAGCAACGAAGAATACTTCAAGGCCGGCGGTCGCATCCCGGCCTGGGCAGCCGGCTTCTCCATCTATGCCACCACGCTGTCGGCCATCACCTTTATGTCCACTCCTGAGAAGGCCTTCCTCACCGACTGGGCCTACTCCGCCGGCAACCTCGCCATCTTCGTCATGGTGCCGCTGCTCGTCGGCTACTACGTCCCCTTCTTCCGCAAGCTCGACGTCACCACCGCCTACGAGTACCTTGAGGAGCGCTTCGGCGTCAGCCTGCGCATTATCGGCTCGCTGCTCTTCGTGCTCTACCACCTGGGTCGCATCGCCATCGTCATCTACCTGCCGACGCTCGCCATCACCTCGGTCGCGGACATCAACCCGATCATCATCGCCACCATCGTTGGCGTGCTGTGCATCATCTACACCTTCCTCGGCGGCATGGAGGGCGTCATCTGGTCCGACGTCATCCAGGGCATCCTCCTGCTCGGCGGCGCAGCCACCATCGTGGTCGCCGCCATGGCGCTCACCCCGGGCGGCTTCGGCCCCGCGCTCGCCGACGCCGCATCGCAGGGCAAGTTCTACTCCGGCGAGAACTTCTCGGCCTCCAACCTGGCCAACACCATCCCGATCATCTTCCTCGGCTCGTGCATGAACAACCTGCACCAGTACACCGCCTCCCAGGACGTGGTGCAGCGCTACCAGACCACCCCGAACATTGAGGCCACCCGCAAGTCCCTCTACGTCAACGGCCTGCTCGCCCTCATCACCATCCCGCTCTTCTACGGCATGGGCACCGCGCTGTTCAACTACTACGAGGCCAACGGCGGCCTGCCGGAGGGCGTCAACACCTCTGCCATCGTCCCCTTCTTCATCATCACCGTGCTGCCCGCCGGCCTGGCCGGACTGCTCATCGGCGCCATCTTCGCCGCCGCTCAGTCCACCATCTCCTCCTCGCTCAACTCCATCTCCGCGTGCGTGGTCGTTGACCTGCGTAACCGCTTCGGCAAGGGCGAGGCCTCGGTGACCTTCTCCCGCCTCGTCATCATCGCCGCTGGCGTGTTCTCCATGGTCGCCGCCGTCTACCTCATCGCCACCGACAAGTCCGACCTGTGGGACCTCTTCCTCGCCCTCACTGGCCTCTTCGGCGTCCCACTGGCAGCCGTCTTCGCCCTGGGTATCTTCCACCAGAGCACGAACCAGCAGGGTGTGCTCATCGGCCTCGTCGGCGGCGCCATCGCCGCGTACCTCGCCAAGCAGCTGGAGATCGGCCCGTTCGTTATCTCCATCATGGCGTTTATCGCCACCTGGGCCGTGGGCTGGGCCGCGAGCATCCCCTTCAAGAACCTGCCCAGCAACCGCCACGACATCCGCGCCCTCACGGTGAAGGGTCTCAAGGAGACTTACACCCGCCGCGGCTAAAGCCCGACGTCGCCTAGCAGAGGTAATACTCCTGCTCGTCGCCGAGGATCACGAGGATCCGCGACGGGCCCTGGGCTCGGGCCCATTCACCGCCCGGAACGCAGCCAGAGTCAACATCCTCTCGCCCCTTTATCCGCGCGCCATGCGACTGGTCGTGTAGGAAGTGGGACCACGTCCTTCCTGCTGAGGAACCGTGTTCCCACTGCCCGCCCTCCGCCGGAGCTTCGGAGAAAGATCCGCCCTGCGGATTATAGGTAGTAGCGACAATTCCTCCGCCTGCGAGGAGGAAGACTACTGCCCCGGCCGCAAGCCATTTGTTTTTTGAGATTCTTCATTTATTCATCAACTCCTCAATCCGGTCACACTGATTCATGGCCCACGGGTCATGGCTCACCACCAGCACCGCAGATCCGCCGCGCGCGAGGGCATGAAGATGCTCAAAAACCACGGCCGAGTTGTTTCGGTCCAGCGAAGCCGTCGGTTCGTCCGCCAGGACGATCCCGGGTTGGCGGGCCAGCAGCCTGGCGATGGCCACCCGCTGGCGCTCGCCCCCAGACAGCTGGACAACAGTGTCTGTGATGAGTTCTCCAACGCCGACGGCGTCGAGCACCTCTCGAACCCTGCCGTGTCGGCCCTTCGTGCCTTTTGGTAGCGCTAGGGCGACGTTATTAAACACGCTCTCGTTATCGATGAGCGCGAAATCTTGGAACAAGTACCCGATCTGCTTACGCCGCAGCTTGAGACGCTTGCCCTCTGGCAGGTCCGTCACATCCTCGCCGAGCAGGGTGAGCCTGCCGGCGTCGAGGCGTTCCAGCAAACCCACGCAGTTAAGAAGGGTGGATTTTCCGCACCCGGAAGGCCCCGTCAGAGCGACTACTTCCCCGGGCTCGACGGTCAGGTCCACCCCCTGCCACAGGTTGCGTCGGCGCTTCTTTTCTCCGACGAATTTTCCGGCACCTACTAGCTTGATTCCACCTGTCATTACTTGCCCGCCTTAATCAGCTGAGTGCGGTTGAACCGCTGGAGCACCAGATACATCATCGGTGCTGAGAACAACACCAACACGCCAAGCGTGGTCCACCATGCCGCGGGCGGAACGCTCATCATGGCGATCATCGCCGGGTCGCCCGATCCTTCGTGGGCGCCTCCCGCCAACCATTCCCGGGCAGTTGCGCCGCGTTGCCACAGAAACCAACAACACCATGTGAGGACCACCGCTTCTGCTGCCGCAAGGATCCCCAACACCCGATAGGGGCGTAACCCCAGCACGAAGCTGGCCCGGAACCGCTGGTGAAAGACCTTCGACGCCGCCAGCCATACTGCTATCGAGCCGGCCAGTACCAGGAGCAGGGACAACACTGTGCCGCCGCCGTAGACCCACAGGGACGTCTTCATCGAGCGGTGGTTGGAAGCCCACACCTCAGCAATCGGTTGGGCATCGTGTAGCAAGTTCTCAAGAGTGGGACCACGTCTCAGTGCCTCGTATTGCTCCCAGCCGCGAATCATGACGTCTCCTTGGGTTGCAAGGGCAAAAAGGTTACGCTCACTGAGCGCAATGTTGTCATCTGGAAATACAATAACCACCGGATTGGCGACCGAGGATCGGTTCATCCATTCACTGTCGCCACCTTCCCAGGTGAAGGCCGTGGAATCCTTTTCCGCATAGACAGCCGTTGACCACGCATCTGCATCGATGAAGGTAGTAACATTGTCCGAAAGGTGAGGATGGCCCTTGAGGGATTCCGGCACCAAAAGCAACGGACGGCGAAGCACACCATAACTGTCGAAAGCAGTCGCTATGTCCCCGTGCAGCGACGTTCGTGCGGCCTGCTCATTAAAGATCATCATGTCCCGACCCAGGGAGGCGTTGCGGTTTAACCCGGCGTCCACATAACGCGCAAGTAGGACGTCACCACGTGCTGAGGCTTCGCGGAGCAGGGGCGCCAGTTCTGCTCCCGCTTGCTGGAGATCCTCCACCCTTGGCGCACCGTTGAAATCAATGAGATAGACGTCATCAATCTCGCTCCACAGAGCTTCCTCGGACGCCTGGCGAGAGTATTCCTGGCTATAGCCCCAAAGCCCGATCATCAGGGTTGCGAGAGAGATAGCCGCAGCGCATTTAATTGCGTAGACACTGAGAAGCGCCGGGAGCGCCGGGAGCTTTCCACCAATACCGTTAATGACCGATACCTGGCGCATTAGTGCTGTGGCGATCACAACCGTACCCACCGTGACAAGTAATGAAGCACTAAGGAGGAGCACCTGTGTTGTCGCCCATTGCCAAGCCGAAGGCAGTGAGTAGCGAACGGCGGCTCCGACGGTAAGCAGCGCTACCACCGCGATGGCGATAGCGAGCCACCACGATGCCATCGACGCCACATGGTGGATTACCGCCTCGTGAAGACGGTAACCGTGCAGGCGACGAACGGCGTCAGATCGCACACTAAGTAAAACCGCCAGGAAAGACATGACGAAGTAGAGAATGAAACACAACAGCACCACGTCACCGAAAGCCGTTCCCGCAAAGAGGAAGATGAGGCGCTCATCGTTCATCTCCTCAAAGAAAACGCCGTGCTTTCGTAGGACCTCGTGGATCGCCTCCTTCACTCGCGCACCACCCTGGACTTCCAGGATCTGCCGATAATCTCCATGAGGAAGATCACGCAAGCCCTTGATTACCGTTTCCGGACTTCCAGGAAGGCCCTGGTAACCGCGTTCTTGCCAGCGTTCGAGCTGGTCACCGGCGTAGTACACCGTGCGCCCTTCGGGTTGGGGATTTCCGCCATCACCGCGCCGCCCTCACGCTCTACGGCTTGCGAGAGGTCTGTTAGCACCTGCTCGGCGGGTGCCGTCTCGGAGAGAGTCGTGACGCGAATTGCCGCCGAAACGCCTGGCATCATCACCTGCTCAAAGAGCACGCTCGCCCACAGTGCCAGGATGGCACTGAAGACCACCATAAACACGGCCACGGTGCGCATCATGAGCGCACCGTGGCCGTTACCGGCTTTGAAAGCCATGAGCCTCAAGCCCTACTAGCAGAACCGGTAGTAAGCGCCATCGACAGTTTTTCCATTTTTCCTCCCGATCGTGGCGTTGTTGCCGCTTAGAACCCTAAGTGGGTCGCTGGCACTGCACAAGGAGCTTGTGAAAAACTTCACTCGCAAACTATTTTGTGAGCGAGTGCTAACCAAACACAAGGGCGCTGGCGATCGCCGCCCGGCCTTCCTTGCGTCCGGTAAAGCCGAGGTGATCCGTTGTGGTCGCACTGATCGAGACCGAGCAGCCCAACACCTCAGAGAGGACCCGTTGCGCTTCCTCCCGCCGAGGCCCCATCTTGGGACTCTGGCCTATCAGCTGAGCGGTGACATTACCCAAGGTGAAACCGTGGGATTCGAGCAGCTCCCGGCACTCCCGCAGGAGTCGCTCACCAGAGACCCCGTCGTATTCCGGGCGCCCCACGCCGACGAAGGAGCCCAGGTCTCCGAGATTCGCGGCAGCGAGCAGCGCGTCGACGATGGCGTGGCTGACCACGTCGCCGTCGGAATGGCCTTCGCAGCCGTCGACTCCGGGAAAGAGCAATCCGGCAATCCAGCAGGGCTTTCCGGCCTGGATCTGGTGGGCGTCGAAGCCACTTCCGATACGCGGCATCATGACTGCTTCTCCGTTCGTGAGTCCGCCAGCACTGCTTGAGCGAGCGTGAGATCGAGCGGGGTGGTGATCTTAAACGCCAGCACGTCCCCGTCGACGCACGAGACTCGCTCGCCGAACCACTCCATAAGCGACGCGTCGTCCGTGGCCACGAATCCTGGGTCCGCGTCCGCGAAGTACGCCTCGTTCGCTGCCCTCAGCCGGGCGAGGTCGAAGCCCTGCGGCGTCTGCGCAGCGCGCAGGCCGGAACGATCGGGAGTGGCGTTCACGGCCCCGGCCTCGACGGCCTTGATGGTGTCCGCGACCGCGACGACGGGGATCGCCGCCGGGGCGCCGCCGGCCACCTCTGCCACCACCCTTCGCACCACCTCGGGAGGCACGAGGGCGCGGGCGGCGTCGTGCACCAGGACTATGGCATCGGCCGCGGCGATGCTCTCCAGGCCGGCCAGGACCGAATCGGCTCGCTCGTGTCTGCCGTGGACGATGCGCACCGGCGCGTCGGCAAAGAGCTCCTGAGCCGTCGCCTCCATATCGGGGTGTACTAAGACGATGATCTCGTCGACGACCTCGGAGGCGAGCAGCGCCCGAACACTGCGCTGCACCAACGTGAGGCCATCGAGTTCAACGAAGGCTTTGGGAAGCGGGGCGCCGAGGCGCCGGCCCTGGCCAGCGGCGGCAACTAACGCGATCACCGGGCGGTCGGCGGCCATGGCGGCTAGTCCTCGTCGTCGAAGCTCAGGTCGTCGAGGTCCACATCCTCACCCTCGGCGATCTCCTTCGATACCGGGGCCACGAGGCCGGCAGCGCGATGCCGCTCGATCGTCTGATCGATGCGGGTGAACATCTCCTTAACCTTGTCCTCGTCAACCGGCTGCGCCAGCGCCAGCTCGCCGACGAGGATGCTACGGGCCTTGCCGAGCATCCGCTTTTCACCGGCGGACAGTCCCTTGTTTTGGTCGCGGCGCCACAGGTCACGCACGACCTCGGCCACCTTATTGATGTCGCCAGAGGCCAACCGCTCCTGGTTAGCTTTGTAGCGGCGGGACCAGTTACCGGCCTCCTCCACGTCGGTCTCGCGCAGCGCAGAGAAGACCCGCTGCAGGCCTTCGACACCGACGACGTCACGCACGCCGACGAGCTCAGCGTTCTTCACCGGCACTCGGACCTGCAGGTCCGAGTGGAGGATCTTCAGGACGAGGAAGTCCAGCGTCTCGCCACCCATCTCGCGTTGCTCGATGTCGGTGATCCGTGCCGCGCCGTGATGCGGGTACACCACAACTTCGTCGACCTTGAACTCCATACCCACTCCTTTAAGGACAGACTTAGGGTCTTCGATTCTACCATTTTCAACTCCCGACGGTTTTGCAGAGCTGTGACAACGGATTATCCGCCGAAAGTTGTCCCCCACTCACCCCCACCAGCAGTCGCTTGAGAAGCGGAAACTGTGTTGACAGTGTGCGAAAACGCTAGGGTTACAAGGTGAAAATCACTTGAGATTCATGACAGCGTTGGAGGACCAAAACGTGAAGTCCCTGAAGTCTGCAGCCCGCTGCGCGAGCCTCGCCTCGGCTGCCGCCCTGACCGCCCTGGCGCTGGCCTCCTGCTCCGCTGGCCAGATTTCCCAGACCGCCAACCAGGTCGCCCCGGTGGACGGCATGACCGCCGGTGACCGCGTCGAAGGCGTCAGCGTGTATGACGTCACCGTTTTCGTTGACGAGGAAACCAACGAGGCTTCCCTGAAGTTCGTCGCCACCAACCAGGACACCACTGGCACTGCCCACACGATCGAATCCATCACGGTCGACGGCGTGAAGGTTGACCTGGCGGACAACGTCGCCATCGAAGAGGGTTGCACCCTGCTCGGTGACACTGCCCGCCACCTGGATCTCATCAAGCAGGCCGACGAGACCTCCGCCTGCATCAATTACACCGCCACCGAGGTGGACAACCAGGGCTGGGCCTACGCCAGCGACGTCCCGGTCACCTTCACTTTCGACAAGCACGAGCCCATCGAGCTGGTGACCACCGTGTCCGCCCCGACCCCGGAGGCCGGCACCTTCGAGCGCGACTACGGCCACTCCGAGCACGCCGGCCACGCTCACTAGGGGTTACCCCGCCGCGTCGGCTAATCCACCGCCGCGCTGGATGACGCCTAGGATGGCAGGCCTATGGCTAAGAAAGCGCGCAGCGTCCACACCTGTTCCGAGTGTGGCTATTCCTCCCCGAAGTGGCTGGGGCGCTGCCCCGAGTGCGGCAGCTGGGGGACCCTGACGGAATCCGGGCCCAGCCCGGCGGCGGCCACCACGCCGTCCGGTCGCCCGCTGGGGTTGACCCCCTCCTCCCCCGCCCGCCCCATCACCGCCATCAGCGCCGCCACGTCGAAGGCCATTCCTTCCGGCATCGGGGAGCTGGATCGCGTCCTCGGCGGCGGTGTGATCCCCGGCTCGGTGGTCCTCATGGCCGGCGAACCGGGCGTCGGCAAGTCCACCCTCCTGCTGGAGGTGGCCTCTCGCTGGGCGGAGCAACCCGGCGCCGACGCCCGCCCGCGCACCGCCTTGTACGTCACCGCGGAGGAGTCCGCCGGGCAGGTGCGAGGGCGCGCCGAGCGCACCGGCGCGCTCCACGACACGCTCTACCTGGCAGCCGAATCGGACCTCGACGTCGTCTTCGGGCACGTCGAACAGCTCAAACCCTCTCTAGTCATCGTGGACTCGGTGCAGACCATGCGCGCCTCCGGGGTGGAGGGAGTTCCCGGCGGCGTGTCCCAATCTCGGGCGACGACCGCTGCGCTCACCACCCTCGCCAAACGCACGGGCATTCCGGTCCTCCTGGTCGGGCATGTCACAAAAGACGGCACCGTGGCCGGCCCCAGGGTCCTGGAACACCTGGTGGATGTGGTCCTCAATTTCGAAGGCGACAAGCAATCGAGCCTGCGGATGCTGCGCGGCATCAAGAACAGATTCGGCGCCACCGACGAGGTGGGCTGCTTCGAGCAAACCGCCCACGGCATCAAGGAGGTGGCGGACCCGTCCGGGCTCTTCCTCTCCCACCGAGGCACCACCCCCGACGGCTCCGCCGTCACCGTCGCCATGGACGGGGTGCGCCCCATCCTGGCGGAGGTCCAGGCGCTCACTGTCGACCCGGTGGCCAAGAATCCCCGGCGCGTGGTCACCGGGCTCGACGCCCAGCGGGTGCCCATGGTGCTCGCCGTTTTGCAGGCACGGGCCGGGCAACGCACCAATGATAAGGACGCCTACGTCGCCACCGTCGGGGGGATGCGCGTGCTAGAGACGGCAACGGACCTGGCCGTCGCCCTGGCTACCTTCTCCAGCCTGCATGAAAAACCGCTACCGGCGAAGACGGTGGTCATTGGCGAGGTGGGCCTAGCCGGGGAATTGCGGCGGGTGCCCAGCCTGGAGCGACGCCTGTCTGAGGCCGCCCGGTTGGGTTATGAACAGGCCATAGTCCCGGCGGGGCTCAACCCGAGTGTTCCTGGGATGACGGTCCACCCGGCGGCCACCCTGGCCGAGGCCATCGCGATCGTCTCTCGCTAGCGAAGGTTGAAGGTGTAGCCCGGCGACGGGTTATCGCCAATCACGGCGTGCAGGAAGTAGCCGCCCGGCTCCACCTCGGGCCGGGCGGTGCACTTCCCCGGCGCCGATCCGGTGCGCGACCACACCGCCTGGAAGGTGCGCGTGCCTCCGGCGGGGAAGGTTTGCTCGCCGGTCTCCACCGGATCGGAGCAGTCGACGTCCGACCACACGCGGGCGTTGGTGGCCAGGCTGTAGACCTCGAAGCGGAGCGCGTCTTTATCGAGGTCGATGGCGCAGTCCCGGTCCGTTGGATTCTCTACCGTCATGTACAGCACGGGCTGCACTCCCGCGGGGTAGGTGGGCTGATCGCTGGCCGCGGTAATACGCAGGTCCTTCAACTCGCAGGCCCGGTCGAGCTTCGTGGGCTGCTTTTGCTCCGAAGGCTCCGCACTATCCGCGTCCTTTTGGTCCTTCTTCTCCTCGCCGTACGGGGCGTCGGACGGGGCGGGGTCCGTGGACGAAGGTGGCCCGGCGGGCGTGGTGGTGCCCGTGGACGCGGCCTGCGGGTCCACTTCCGGGTTACCGCGGCGGGCCAGTGCGCTCAGTCCCCACACCAGCAGTGCGACGACCAACAGCACGCCGATGAGTGCGGCGATGCGCCGTCGCTGGTAGTACTTCTCGGGCAAACGCCCGCCCGGCCGCGGATCTGAGTTCGTCACGCCTTTAGCTTAAAACGTGTCGCTGGCTGGCCCGATGACATTCACCTAGGGCGTGTCCGACATCCCCCAGGAGTGGACGGTTTCGACCAGGCCGTCGCTGAGGCGGTATCGGCCGGCGAGGATCCCTACTTCCCCGTGTTCGACCTTGGCCCGCAGCTTCGGCATCCGCTCGATGAGCTGCTTGGCCACCTCGACGGCGTGGTAGCGCTCGAAGTCCGTCGGCTCGCTGTGGCCTTCGCCGCGGGCCTTGAGGATAGACGGGGCCACCTTCTCCACGAGGATGCGGCGGTGATCGCCGGGGATGTGCCCCTCCCCCTCGATGGCCTTGCTCGCCGCGCTGACCGCGCCGCAGCCCTCATGGCCCAAGACGATGACCAGCGGCACGTGGAGGGAGTTGACCGCGTAGGACACCGACCCCATCACCTCCTCGCCGAGGATCTCGCCGGCGGTACGCACGGTGAAGACATCACCGAGGCCCGCATCGAAGATGATCTCTACGGGTACTCGCGAGTCTGAGCAGGCCAGAACCACCGCGATGGGGTTCTGCCCGGAGCGCAGGGTGTGCCTGCGTACCCAGTCAAGGTTGGGATGGTGAAGGTCCTCTGCGGCGAATCGGACGTTTCCGTCGTGCAGTATTCGCCACGCTTCGGCTGGTGAGGGGTCGTGGGTTTCGGCGCTCATAGTTGCTCAGTTTAGACTGGTTTGCCTTATGGTTCTCCCCGTAGATGAGCTGCTGAGCTGGTTCGACGCCGCCGAACGTGACCTTCCCTGGCGTCGGCCGGACACCACGGCGTGGGGCGTGCTGCTCAGCGAGGTCATGAGTCAACAGACCCCGGTGGCCCGGGTGGCACCCATCTGGCAGGAGTGGATCGCACGCTGGCCCACCCCGGCGGCCTTCGCCGCGGCCGGCGCCGACGAGGTCCTGCGCGCCTGGGGGCGCTTGGGCTACCCCCGACGGGCCTTGCGACTGCTGGACTGCGCCCGGGTCCTGGTCGCGGAGCACGACGGGGAGGTACCGGGCAACGTCGACGCCCTCCTAGCCCTTCCCGGGGTGGGAGACTACACCGCCCGGGCGGTCGCGGCGTTTCACTTTGAATTGAACGTGCCGGTGGTAGACACCAACGTGCGCCGGGTATACCACCGGTGGGCGCGCGGAACGTTCCTGCAGCCCCCGGCGCGGAAGCGGGACTTCGGCGACGTCGCTGAGCTGCTTCCCGCCGACGCTCGCGGCCCGCGCGTATCTGCCGCGCTCATGGAGCTCGGCGCCATGGTGTGCACCGCGTCATCCCCGACGTGCTACAGCTGCCCCCTGCGCGGCAGCTGTTCATGGATCGCCGCCGGGTGCCCTGAGCCGAGTGCTGACGAGCGCGCGGCGGCGAAGAAGCGTGTGCAGAAATTCGCCGGCACGGACCGTCAGGTGCGGGGATTGATTATGGCGGTGCTGCGCGAGGCGGGCGACGGAGTCGACAAGGCGGCGATTGACGTCGTGTGGCCGGACGCCGCTCAACGCAGCCGCGCCCTCTATTCCTTGGTGCAGGACGGGCTGGCTGAGCAAGACGACGCGGGCCGGTTCCGGCTGCCGCGTTAACGTCGTCGCGGCCGCGTGGGGTGCTTACTTGCGCCAGCGTCCCCGGAAGTTGAGCCCTCCGGGGAGGTTCACCCACAGCCCGCCGCGGGAGTTAATGGTGATGGGGCCGATCTTCTTCGAGGCGGACACCCCCGAGCCGGAGAGGTTGAGCCAGCTATCCTTGCCGAGCTTCTGGCGCTTGCGGAAATACAGTCCCATGGCGTCCCCCTTGGGGTTCGAGTCGATAGTTTCCCGCTTATCTTATCGCCTTGCGCACGCACCGACTCCACGCCGCATGCGCCTTGTGGAGTGCGGAGCACTTCGACACAGTAGAATATTTCCACATGCAAAAGAAACAATTTATGCAGTGTGGTGCGGCGGCGACACTGTCCTTCCTGCTGCCCTCCCTGGTTTCCCCTGCGTCGGTGGTGGCCGCGGATCTCTCCTCCTTCGTTCACGAGACGACGACGGGACTGTCCGACTCCTACGATCCCCACGATCCCTTTTACATCCCACCGGCAGTCATCCCCTCCCAGCCCGGAACGCTGATCCGTTCCGAGAGTGCTGCACACCCATTGAACGTAGGCGTCGACGCCCTTCCCGGAAACGCACACCGAATGCTCTACTCTTCCTTGGATGTCAACGGGCGGCCGGTCGCGGTCTCCGGGTACGTCATTGAGCCCCTCGTCCCGTGGCTCGGTAGCGGCCCCACCCCCACCGTCGTCTTCGCTCCCGGCACTCGGGGCGCCGGGGACGCCTGCGCGCCGTCGCGCGCCCTCGGTTTCGTCGCCGCCACTCATTCCCACACAGACAACGTCAATATCAACTACGAGCTCTTAAGCCAGTACCAGGCGCTGGCGGCCGGCATGCGCGTGGTGTCCACGGACTATATCGGTCTGGGCACCCCCGGGCCCCACACCTACGTCCTTCACACGGAGGAAGGCCGGGCGGTGCTCGACGCCGCCCGCGCCGGCCTTCACCTCGCCGGGCAACCAGCCGATTCGCCCGTCGCCTTCTGGGGCTACTCGCAGGGCGGCGGAGCGGCCGCCGCAGCTGCCGAGCTGGCCGCGTCCTACGCTCCCGAACTCACCGTCGCCGCGACATACGCCGGCGCCCCGCCGGCGGACCTCATTGACGTCATGGAGGCCGTCGATGGCTCCTCCATCGTCGGGGTCCTCGGTTACGCCATCGCCGGCATCAGCGACCGCGACCCGGAGCTCGCCGCCGAGATGGATCTCATCCTCAACGACACCGGTAAAGCCTTCGTCGCCGACAGCGCCGACGACTGCGTCCTCGACTCCATCGCCTCCTACGCGGGCCTGTCCACCACCACCCTCACCACCGACGGCCGGACCCTCGCCGACATCGCCCGCACACACCCCGCGCTGCGCGAATTCTTCGACTCACAACACCTCGGGAACACTCCGGTGACCGGCCCCATCCTCATCACCACGGAAGCCAACGACGACATCATCCCGTCGGCCCAAGTTGAGCAATTCGCGGCCGACCAGTGCGCGTTGGGAGCCAGCGTTACTTTCCTCGACCACAGCACGCCGCCACTGACCGACGACGTCCCGTTGGCAGCCAATCACGCCATGGGAATGTTCAGCGACCTTCCCTACGGGCTCGCTTACCTCGCCGACGCTTTCAACGACACCCCGGCTACCCCCAATTGCGGGAGCTGGTAAAAGGGGACTCAAGATGCGCGGACGTATCACGTAGTTCTATTTTATTCCTTATGTCTTTTTCACATCGTCGGCTGGCAGCTCTGTGCGCAGCCGCAACGCTCAGCGGTGCCGGCCTGATGCCGCTGTCCGCACAGGCCACCACCCTCAGCAACGCCGACACCTCTAGCTTGGCCGATACCTCCAGCACGGCCGGCATCCGTCAGGAACTGTCCAGCTACGCCCACCTCCCCACCACCACGTCCGTGGGTAGCTCCGACCCCAATGACCCGTTCTACCTTCCCCCGGAGACCATCCCCACCGCCCCCGGGTCCGTCATCCGCACCCAGAGCATCAGCACAGATCTAGGCCTCGGTTCGTCTCACCTGGCGAACTCGGTGACGAAGATGCTCTACACCTCCACCGACGTCAACGGCCGCGCCATGGCCGTCTCCGGGTTCGTCGTGGAACCGGCCAACCCGTGGCAGGGCGAGGGCCCGACGCCCACCGTCGTCATTGCTCCCGGCACCTTCGGCGCCGGCGATACCTGCGCCACCTCTAAGATGCCGGCCCTGCTCGGCATCTTCACCATCGACGAGGGCAACCCCAACTTCGTGCCCAACTACCTCATGCCCTTCCAGCTGGCGATGCTCGACGCCGGCATGCGCGTGGTGGTCACTGACTACGCCGGCCTGGGCACGCCCGGCGCCCACACCTACGCCATGCACACCGAGGAAGGCCGGGCGGTGCTCGACGCCGCCCGTGCCGGCCTGAGCATGGCCGGGCAGCCCGCGGACTCACCCGTCGCGTTCTGGGGCTTCTCCCAGGGCGGCGGGGCCAGCGCGGCGGCCGCCGAAATGGTGGCCGACTACGCACCCGAGCTCAACGTCAAGGGCACCTTCGCCGCCGCCCCGCCGTCGGACCTTCTCCAGGTGATCGACGTGGTGGACGGCAGCGCGCTGTCCGGTGTCAGCATGTACTCCATCCTCGGATTCTCCGACCGGTTCCCCAGGTTCAAGGAAAAGATCGATTCCTACCTCAACGACCTGGGCAAGGCCTACCTGGCGCGGGAGGCGGAGAACTGCTCCCTGGACACCATGGCCGTCTCCGGGTTCATCCGCTCCGAAGAGCTGACGACCACCGGGGAGAGCCTGGCCGAGATTGCGGCGCGGGACAAGGAACTCGCGGCTTTCTTCGAGCAGGAGAGCCTCGGTAAGTCCGCGGCCCACGGCCCGGTGTTGCTGGCCACCATCGCCAGTGATGACATCATCCCGGCCGAGCAGGTGTACGCCTACGGCCGCCAGCTGTGCTCCCTCGGCTCCGAGGTGGAGATGGCGGAAGCGCCGCTTCCTTCGCTGACCAGCTCGGTGCCGATGGGCGCCGACCACCTCGTCGGCGGGAACATTCAGTCCGTCTACTCCATCACGTGGCTGCGCGACCGCTTCAACGGCGTGCCCGTCACGAACACCTGCGGGCAGTTCTAATTCCCCTCTAACTCCTGGTGCGCGAGCTTGCTGCGCACCAGCCGACCGCGCACCAGCCGCCCGCGCAACAGCCGGCCGGCGAGCTCGACGGGTTGCTAGCTCGACGGGTTGCTAGCTCGGCATCGGCTCGGCGCCGCCAGCCGGAGCCGGGGGTTCGTCGTTGCCGTCCGCCGGCTCCGCGGCGTCGACGCGGTTAGGCTGCTCGACGCCATCGACCTCACGCACCTGCGCGTCGAGTTCCTGCGCGTCGTCGGCAGTGAAGGTGCCAGGCTCCAGCGGCTTGACCCGGGCGGCGAAGGTGAAGGTGGCCTTGTCCGTGTCCTTGGACTCGCCATCCCAACCGTCAACGTCAACGGTGACCACTTCGCCGGGGCCGAATTCGCCATAGAGGATCTTCTCGCTCATGACGTCCTCGATCTCGCGCTGGATGGTGCGACGCAGCGGGCGCGCGCCGAGCACCGGGTCGAAACCACGCTGGGCCAGCAAGTTCTTGGCCTTGTCCGTCAGTTCGATGGCCATGTCCTGCTCAGCGAGGGCCTTCGCGGTGCGGGCCACCAGCAGCTCCACCATCTGAACGATTTCCTCGCGAGTCAGCTGCGCAAAGACGACGATCTCATCGATGCGGTTGAGGAACTCGGGCCGGAAGTGCTTCTTGAGCTCGTCGTGGACCTTGTTCTGCATCCGCTGGTACTTCGCCTTCTCATCGTCCACGGACGAGCCGGTGAATCCCAGGCCCACGGCCTTCGAGATGTCCTGGGTGCCCAGGTTGGACGTGAAGATGAGCACGGTGTTCTTGAAGTCGACCACGCGGCCCTGGCCGTCGGTGAGGCGTCCTTCTTCCAGCACCTGCAGCAAGGTGTTGTAGATCTCCTTGTGGGCCTTCTCGATCTCGTCGAAGAGCACGACGGAGAAGGGCTTACGGCGGACCTTCTCGGTGAGCTGGCCGCCTTCCTCGTAGCCGACGTATCCGGGAGGGGCGCCGAAGAGACGCGAGGCGGTGAAACGGTCGTGGAACTCGCCCATGTCGATCTGGATGAGCGAGTCCTCGTCGCCGAAGAGGAACTCCGCCAGGGCCTTGGACAGTTCGGTCTTGCCGACGCCGGAGGGGCCGGCGAAGATGAACGAACCCGAGGGTCGCTTGGGGTCCTTCAGGCCAGCGCGGGTGCGCCGGATCGCCCGGGAGACAGCCTTGACCGCATCTTCCTGGCCGATGATGCGCTTGTGCAGCTCCTCCTCCATGTGCAGCAGGCGGGAGGACTCCTTCTCGGTGAGCTTGAAGACCGGGATGCCCGTCCAATGGGCCAACACCTCGGCGATCTTCTCCTCGTCGACCTCGGCGATGTCCTCCAGTTCGCCGGAGCGCCACTGCTTTTCCTTCTCCGCCCGCTCCTCGTTGAGGGTGCGCTCCTGGTCCCGGAGGCCGGCGGCCTTTTCAAAGTCCTGGGCGTCGATGGCCGCTTCCTTTTCCCGACGGACTTCGGCGATGCGGTCGTCGACCTCGCGGATGAAGTCCGGCGCCGTCATGCGCTTGATGCGCATGCGCGCGCCTGCCTCGTCCAGCAGGTCCACGGCCTTGTCCGGCAGGAAGCGGTCATTGATGTAGCGCGACGACAGGTTCGCGGCAGCCGCCAAGGCCGAGTCAGTGTAGGAGACCCGGTGATGTGCCTCGTAGCGGTCGCGCAGGCCCTTCAGGATGGTAATGGTGTCCTCGACGCTGGGCTCGTCGACCTGCACCGGCTGGAAGCGGCGCTCCAGGGCGGCGTCCTTCTCGATGTGCTTGCGGTACTCATCGAGCGTCGTCGCGCCGATGGTCTGTAGCTCACCACGGGCCAGCTTGGGCTTGAGCAGGCTGGCGGCGTCGATAGCGCCCTCGGCGGCACCGGCGCCCACGAGGGTATGAATCTCGTCGATAAACAGGATGATGTCACCGCGCTGGTTAATCTCCTTGAGCACCTTTTTCAGCCGTTCCTCAAAGTCACCGCGGTAACGCGAGCCCGCCACCAGGGAGCCGAGGTCCAGCGAGTACAGCTGCTTGTCTTTGAGCGTCTCCGGCACCTTACCGTTGACGATGTCGAGAGCAAGGCCCTCGACGACGGCGGTCTTGCCCACACCCGGCTCGCCGATGAGCACCGGGTTATTCTTGGTGCGGCGAGACAGCACCTGCATAATCCGCTCGATTTCCTTATGACGGCCGACCACCGGGTCGAGCTTGCCCTCCCGGGCGGCCTGCGTAAGGTTGCGGCCGAACTGGTCCAAGACCAGGGAGTTGGAGCGCTCACCGGAGCCGCCGCGGCCACCGCGACCGCTGTCGACGCCCGCGCCGGCCATGCCCTTGTTCTGCTGGCCGCCGCGCTGGGCCTCGGGGTTCTGATCCGCGTTGCCCTCGTAGCCGGAGAGCAGCTGAATAACCTGCTGACGGACTCGCGGCAGGTCGGCGCCCAACTTAATGAGGACCTGGGCGGCTACTCCCTCACCTTCCCGGATGAGGCCGAGGAGCAGGAACTCCGTGCCGATGTACTTGTGCCCCATCTGCAGGCCCTCGCGCAGCGCCAGCTCCAGCACCTTCTTGGCCCGCGGAGTAAAGGGAATGTGCCCGGAGTGGGGCTGGTTGCCGCGCCCGATGATGTCCTCCACCTCGGATCGGACGTCGTCAAGGTTAATGCCCATGGACTCCAAGGCCTTAGCTGCCACGCCCTCACCCTCGTGGATGAGGCCGAGCAGGATGTGCTCGGTACCGATGTAGTTGTGGTTGAGCATGCGCGCTTCCTCCTGGGCGAGGACAATGACGCGACGTGCGCGATCTGTAAACCGCTCGAACAAGGCGTACTCCCTAGATGATTGCAGTCAAGCTTTGTTTTCTACGTTCCACCTACTCTAACGCCTGGAGGCCACAACTTATTTGCACCCACTGCCTTCGGGTGCCAGAATTTGAACAACCCTGCAGGTCAAGGAACTGTACGCTGGCAGCGAACACCCCTAGGCGACGCCGACGGCCCGACGCGCTGCCGACATAGGCGGCGAGGGCTTCAGCTTCACAGCCCCGCAGCGCCGCGCCGCCGCATGGTCCTAGGCTAAAAACTCCAGCAGCAGCTGATTGACCCGCTGCGGATGCTCCATGTTGAGCAAGTGCGCGGCCGGAGAGATGACCTCGGAGCGGACGTTTCCGCCGACGTGCGCGGCAATCCTCGCCAGCACATCCGGAGACGTTCCCGCGTCCTCGTCCCCGGCGATGGTGAGCACGTCGCACGTGACTTGGCCTAGCTGGTCGGTGAAGTTCCACTCCCCGAGCGCCTCGCAGCAGGCGGCGTAGCCCTCGTCGGGCGTTTCGGCGACCATTACTCGGATGCCATTCATGAAAGCCGGGTGAGTGGCTCCGAAGCCGGCGGAGAACCAGCGCTTGGCGGTGGCCTCCGCGAGACTCCCGGTACCTTTTGCCCGCACGTCGGCGGCCTTCTTCAGCCAGCTATCGGGACCACCGAAATTGTCAGAGGTGCTGATGAACACGGCCTTTTCTACCCTCGCGGAGGTAGCCGCGAGGTACTGTGCGACGGTACCGCCCAGGGACAGGCCGACGACGGCGAAGCTATCGATACCGTTGGCGCTCGCCGTCTCCAGCACGTCGTCGGCAAAGGCCGCGATCGACGGGGAGGTATCGGAAGGCAGCGGCGACACCCCGTAGCCCTGGCCGCCGTGACCCCAGTGGTCGACAGCGAGGACGTGGAAACGCTCGCTCAGGGCATCCAGTTGCGGCGTCCACATACTGACGTTCGCGCCCAAAGAGCCGATGAGAACGACGCTTCGTGTGCTGGCATCCTGGATGCGAGCCGGGCAGTACAGAGAGTTCAAAACGGTCATGACGATGCTCCCTTTCTAGGGCGCGCCACGCTCTACCGTGACGCGGGGATGACAGTTAGCCAGCAGGGCTGATGGGCCAGGGCCGCCTTCGGCGGGCGAGAAACCGCCGGGGCAGTGGCGGACCCGAGAGCCTGCGGCGATGCCCACCCTACGCCGAAAATTTGGCATGACCCACGAACCCGCGCCGTGTGTAGCTATCAGCGAGGGCGGCGGTTTTCACAGGCGGGGTTAGTGGCGGGGGTGGAGCGAGGGACCACCAAGCAGAAAGGTCACAAATGGATATTGTTTACCTATCGGATCCCGTCATACGCTCGGCCCTGTGAGCTCCACTCCCTCCGAGAGGAACCCGTCATGCGCACACCTTCGCTAGTCCGAGCCTCGTCATCGCCCTTTCATCCACCGCAGTCGCCGCCGCAATTGTCGAAAACGCCGGTGGCGGCGCCTGGGACCATGGCGTCAACGCCGTCCAGGTCTGGTCCAACTACAGCCACGACCGCGTAGACCACGGCTCAACCGCAGTGGGGTTGAGGACGGTTCGCAGCGGTTGCGTCAAACCCGGATCAACTTCCTACGCCAGAGCGCCCCGCAACGTCCGCAACAACCAGTCCTTCTATCGCCACTGCTAACCGTCTGGGTCGTCCCTATCCTATCCGGCAGCGTCAGACTGCGAAAGGTATTTCCATGAAATTACACCGGCCGCTCCTGACGCTTGCCGCTACCATAATCTTCACCATTGCACCTATCACCGCATTCTTTTTTGCATTATTAGCAGAAGAAAATTATGGTCAGGTCGGCGGTTTCTCCTTCGTCGTCATCGCCGGAGAGTCTCGAACTTCAGACACGCATTTCCTCAAGCAGCTAGATGATTACGCAGACAGCACTGGAGGCTCTATCACCGTCGAGAGACTAGCTATCGACACCCCCAGGCATGAACGCCACTTCTTCTCAACTTCCGTCGAGCAGGTCTGGACAACTAAATCCTTCGAACGAGGGAAGGTCCTGACCTTTCACCCACTGCTAGACATTCCAGACGGCGAGATCCGGTTCGTCTACAACGTTGATCCAGGGCGAAGCATATCCAACAGCGAATCGCGACAAACACTCACGGAGATTGCAACTCGTCACGGGCACACCATAGAACCAATGACGGACCAACTACTCCCCATTCTGCTAATTGGTCCGGTCGCCCCAACGTTTACCCTCATCATTCTCGCGGCCTTCTTCTTAAGCCTCATCCACACCGTTACCCAAACAAATACTGTGGGAGTGAGCAGGCTTTTCGGACACACTTTTCTCAAATACGCGATAGGAGACCTCAGCCAGCGCCCCGTGCAACTAGCGTGCGCCGCATTGATCCCCACTGTAATCGCCCTCGCAGCACTATACTCTTACAACCAATTGGCAAACTGCCGATTCTTCTTCATAACCTACGCCACGGTCATGTTTTCCGGAATTTGCGCTACCACACTCGGATACCTTCTGGGATATCAAATAGCTCGCACCCCGGGCATCGTCGGCGCTGTCCGAGGCAAGGCGCCAACAAGGCTTCTCGTGGATAGTGTCGCAGCTCTCCGAGTACTCAGCTTTGGTTTATTGATCCTCACTGTTCCGATGTTTGTTTCCAATACCACTGCCGCCCTGGCCATCCGAGAAGACATGCCCCGATGGCTGGCCCACAGTGATCCAATATACGCCTCGGTGGGCAACGGCCGCGATATTGACGCTCTTGCACCTGGGCTGAGCGAGGCGGACCTCCGCGGGGATTTAATCCTATCCAGCGTCGGTATCAATTCGGATCCAGACATCCCGGCCACCATGGAAGTCAACAGGGAATGGCTCATCAATGAAGGTCCACCCGAGTTAATTAAGAGCAATGCCAACTCTTCGACCGTCCTGCTAGCCATGCCAGAAGGGGCCACAGAAAAAACCCGAGAACGCGTCAAACAAGAACACGTCTACCTACGTAAACAAGCAGATAAGGAAGGCGTATCGGATTTAAAAATAGAACTAGTCAAGTACTCCAACCCCTACCAGGCTTTCAGTTATTTTACCGATATTCCCGTCATGATCGACTCTCCGATCATCATAGTCCACCCGATCGGCCTACCACTCCATAGCGATTATGATCTTTCATCGTTCGTGTCGGGCCATCAAATCCTTTTCAAAGATAAGACGGCCTTCCAACGCTTCCTTTCCGCTAATCCCCCGGCGGAAGAGACGGTGTTGGAAACCGGCAGAATCTCCGATCTCTGGCTTGCGCAATCAAAGGTATACACCACACAGGCTATGTTGTTTACTTTTATCTTTATTGTCACCATTGGATTGTGGCTTATTCTAGCCGTAGCGCTCTCGCTGTCCTACTACCAAGTTCATCGCCGTCGGCTCGAGGTGGGACACCTCTTAGGCGTCAACCCTTGGCG
Organism: Corynebacterium uterequi; assembly: GCF_001021065.1. Classification (NCBI taxonomy): domain Bacteria; kingdom Bacillati; phylum Actinomycetota; class Actinomycetes; order Mycobacteriales; family Corynebacteriaceae; genus Corynebacterium; species Corynebacterium uterequi. Next base: position 2,008,400 of record NZ_CP011546.1, read on the forward strand.
ATTGCGGCTTGGGCTAGTGGCTATGGAGGCTACATTCGTTATCTTGTCCAGCATCTGGATTATAAAGGCGGTAGACAATAGAATTGCCCTGAAATCATTTAATTCTCCTACCCTACTTAGCTACCCAGGCTTAGCGAACGGATTTCACGCTACGATAATTACTATTTTGACGCTCACTACCATTTCAGCCTGCATCCCTATAGTATACCACTTAGTCTGGAGCAAAGGTCAGCGAAGTTAGAAATGATAAAAATCGAAGATGCCACCAGGAAATACGGGGATCGGACCCTGTGGGAGGACGTCTCCACCCACTTTAGATCCGGCCGGGTTACTGCCCTGACCGGAGCCTCCGGTTCCGGAAAATCCACTCTGCTTAATTGCATAGGGGGACTCGAATCTCTCACTTCGGGTGCCATCACCGTCGACGGTTTCTCGGTGAGCGATGCTAGCCGCCGTCGGCTAAGGCTGTACCGCCGGGACACCCTCGGGTTTCTTTTCCAGGACTACGCTCTAGTGCCCGACCGTCGCGTTGAATACAACCTGCGGCTTGCCGTCCCGAAGGCGACCCGGGACCAGCTAGAAGAAGCACTCGAGCACGTCGGCCTGCCAGGTTATTCGCGAAGGTTCGTGTATGAGCTCTCCGGTGGCGAGCAGCAGCGCGTCGCCTTGGCCCGCCTTGTCCTGAAAAAACCCACGGTCATCCTCGCCGATGAGCCCACCGGCGCCTTGGACGAAGACAATTCCATCATGGTTATTCAATCCTTGAGAGACTTGGCTGACCACGGTTCCACGGTCGTTGTTGCAACCCACTCTCCCGAGGTCACCGCCGCGGCGGACGATCGTCTCCACCTCGAAGACGGCACGTGGAGCATCACCCGTGGCCAGTAAGGAAAACCACACTAAGCAAGTGTCGGTAGTCGTTGCGGCAGCCACCGAGAAGGCCCGAAACCTGATTGTTGACGCCTTGGGTCACTCAAAGACCTCAGTAGTGATTTCTCAGGCCTCCTCACCCACGCAGGCCATGGCCGCATGTCAGCGGGAAGTGCAGCCCATCCTGGTGACGGACGCCGAGTTCATTTTCGCAGCCCTCGAAGCCTTCCCCGACAAGCCTTCCGAGCTTGCACTATGCGTTGTCGTGGTGCGCGAACAAGTAAATGACTGCCACACTGCAGCGCTGGGCGTACGAGCCGGGATTGACGGCGTGGTGTCCTGGGAAGACTTAGACCATCTCCCCCACGCCCTTCGATGCGCCCACAACGGCGGCATGTACATCTCCCCCGACGTAGCCCGCCGCATCACCGGGGAGCTGCTCAGGCTCCCGGCAGCTCCCGTGAGGCTCGATACCACCGGGCTCAGCCCGTCGGTCCAGCGCGTCCTCAGGCTCGTGTTAAAAGGTCTTAGCAACCGGGAAATCGCTAACGAGCTGAGCTTGAGTGAGGCATCCGCTAGGAAGTACACCTCGCATGTGCTGCACCACTACGACTGCTCCTCCAGGGGAGAGCTCATCGCCCGCTGGTTCTCCTCCTAGACCCGCCGAGAATCAGGCTTCTGGCTTCACCATCGGAAACAGCACGGTCTCCCGGATACCCAGCCCGGTGAGAGCCATGAGCAACCGGTCGATGCCCATGCCGCAACCCGCTGTCGGTGGCATGCCCTGCTCCATGGCGGTGAGGAAGTCCTCGTCGAGGACCATGGCCTCGTCGTCGCCGCCAGCGGCTAGCCGTGCTTGGTCCTCGAAGCGCTCGCGCTGGATGACCGGGTCCACCAGCTCCGAGTAGCCCGTGGCGAGCTCGAACCCGCGGACGTAAAGGTCCCACTTCTCGGTCACGCCGGGTTGGTCGCGATGCTGCCGAGTTAGCGGCGAGGTCTCCACGGGGAAGTTCTTGACAAAGATCGGGCCGTAGAGCTGGTCCTCGCACAGCAGTTCCCAGATCTCCTCCACGAGCTTGCCGTGGCCCCAACCGCCCTTAGTCGGGACGTCGAGGCCGATGGCGTCGGCAATAGCCTTGAGCTCTTCGACGGTGGAATCGACCGTAACCTCGGGCTGGCCGGGGAACTTCCGAGCCAGGGCCTCGTTGAGGGACGGGTACATCTCGATGACCTGCCATTGCCCGCCGAGGTCGTACTCGGTGCCGTCGGCCAGCGTGACCGTCGTCGAGCCGAACACGGCCTGCGCGACGGACTGGACCAGCTCTTGGATCGTGCGGGCGCCGTCCTCGTACGTGCCCCAGGCCTGGTAGGTCTCCAGCATGGAGAACTCCGGGGAATGGGTCGAGTCCACGCCTTCGTTGCGGAAGTTGCGGTTGACCTCAAAGACACGCTCCAGCCCGCCGACGACGGCCCGCTTGAGGTACAGCTCGGGCGCGATGCGCAGGTAGAGGTCAATATCCAACGCGTTGGAGTGGGTAACAAACGGTCGGGCTGCGGCCCCACCGTGCAGGGTCTGGAGCATCGGGGTCTCGATTTCCACAAAACCCTCGCCGTGCAGGTAATCACGCAGCGCCCGCATCACCTTGATCCGCGTCATGGCGTTGGTGCGGGCCGCCTCGCGCATGATGAGGTCGGTGTAGCGGTGACGCACGCGCTGGTCCTCACTCATGTCCGCGAAGGCAACGGGCAGCGGCCGCAGCGCCTTGGACACCATGTGCCAGCTGCGCGCCTGAACCGACAGCTCACCGCGGCGGGACGCGATGATGCGTCCGCGCACGGAGACGATGTCGCCGAGGTCGGTGTCTGCCTTCCAACCGGCGAGGGCATCTGCGCCCACTTCGGCCAGGGAAAGCATGACCTGCAACTGGGTACCGTCGCCCTCCTGCAGGGTGGCGAAGCACAGCTTTCCGGTGTTGCGCTGGAACATGATTCGCCCGGCGACGGCCACCTCGACCTCGGTTTCCTCGCCGGGGGCCAGGTAGGTCACGCCCTCTGCACGGGAAGCGGCGGCCTCCTCGGAGCCGTCGGCAACTACCACGTAGCCGGCGCGCAGAGCCTTGAGGCTCGTCGTGCGGTCAACGACCACCGGGTACGGGTCGTGGCCCTCGGCGAGCAGCTTTTCACGCTTATCGCGGCGGATCCTGCCCTGCTCGGAGACCTGGGGGCCTTGGCTGTTCTGCACTGAAATATTCTGCTGGCTCACGCCTGACTAGGTTAGTGCATTAGTCCCACGGGATGAGGATCCCGGCCGGCGGCGTAGCTTTCGGGTCCTCCGGAGTGGAGGTCCCCGTGGAGATCGGCAGGTCCCAGGACGCGATCTCCTCATGGAAGAGCGTCACCAGGATGATGAGGCCGATGATGATGGTGGCGGCCCCACAGGCGATGAGGGTGGCACGCCCGTCGACGATAGTGGTCGACAGCGGCGGCGGATGCGCCACGTAGGAATACCCATAGCGGCCGCCGGGCAACCGATAGATGTGTACGTCGGTGACATTGTCCTTGGGAATGGGCAATTCGTCGCGCGTGGGTAACCTGTCGTGCTTCGGAGGCGGTGGAAATTCCGTCTCGTCAATGATAAAGCGATTCGGGACGAAGTCATCGTCATTGTCATAGTCATTCATCTGTTTAGCCTCCTCCCTGGTGTTTTCTCGGGCCGCGCGGCACTCCTTTGGCCGGCGGCGGTCGCTGAGTTCAATTCAGCATAGCCTAGCTGCGGAAGTCTGAGCATCAGCTGGACTAATCGGGTGTGCCGCATATGAAGTGTTCACGACCGGGCCTAAGTGGCGTCGTCGCCAAGGTTGTGGAAACCGATACCGAGGGGAACGCCCACATTATCGATGAGCCGGACCCCACCCACGGTGGCCGCCACCACAAGCCGTGCGTCGCCCACCTCAGGGGCCGGGCCGAAGCCCAGTCCCCGCAGCTCAAGGTAATCCGGGGTGATCCCGCCCGCAGCCAGCACCTCCGACGCCGTCTTGAGCACCGCCGCGGGCCCGTGTTCTGCGGCGAAGGCCCCGGCCGTCAACGCCGCGGATATCACGGTGGCATCGGTTCGCGCGCTCGGGTCCACGTCCGCGTTGCGCAGGGAGATCGCCACCCCGTCGGGCATCCGCACGGTCGGCACCCCGTGCACTTCCACCCCCATGTGCAAATCGGCGATGGCTCGCCTCAGCGCCGCCGCCACCTCAAAATCTTTCTCGCCCACGATGACGTCGCTAGGCCTGAGCACCCCCATGAGTGCGAGGCCCCGGGTGACTTCGGCCTCAACGACGCCGGCCGGCTCCAGACCGCCCTCCCAACGCACGCTGAGCGTCGGGGCGCCGGAAGGCCACAAGTCCTCATCGCGCACCGGCCAGACGACGTCGACGTGCTCGTCGGCCAGCGCCGCCGGGATGTCGTCGCCTTGCCAAGCCACCACGACCACCGCGCGAGGCAGCATCCGGGCCGCCCGGATCAAGGCGATGTGACCGGCATGCAGCCCCCTGCCCAAGGGCACGAGCACCACCGGACGGCCGGTCTTGCGCATGGCCGACCCCAGCATCCTCATCCGTGCCAGGTCGTCGATTACCGTCGCGGCGCCAAACTCGAAACTCATGGTCAACCATTGTGCCCGATGCAGGCATGCCGTCGCCGCGCACCACCCCGACTTAGCTCAAGCTGTGGCGCACCGCAGCGATGGCGGCGGCCGCGCGGGCGTCGTCGATGAGCGCCCCGCGTTCCCGGCTGACCTCCGCGGCGAGTGTGTCATCGCCGAGAACCTGGCTCAACATCGCCACGGCGTCACGGCGAAGCGCCTCCACAGCGGCGACGTAGTCCAACGCGGCGCGCAGCGTGCGTCGCCGGCTGGAGTCAAGGCGAATGAGCCGGCCGTGGGCGTCGCTGACCAGCAAGCCGAGGATGGTGTCCCCCAGCTCGTCGAGGGCCTCTCCCGCCCACACCTCGTCGGACAACTGCCATAACGAGATCACCACGGCGCCGGCAACCTCGACCGCATCGAGTTCCTGCACGCCCCGGGAGGGCAGAAGGTGAGCGACAATGTGGCCGGGGTGCACCACCTCGGCCACGGCGTGGACGGCGGCGTCGAAGGCGTCCTCCTCCACGTCGAGAAGGATGAGGTCCGCCTCCGCCGCCTGCGCCGCATCCGCCACGTGCGTGACATGATGGCCAGCCCTAGCGAGCAAGGCCGGGAAAGACTCAGGAGCGGGCCGGGCGCCAAGCACCGCGACCCTTAATATGGGGCGCTGCACTAGCGCTGATTCTTCATGTTGGCGAGCAACTCCGCGACCGTGAGGCCACTGCCGTGCTGATCCAGGCGACGCCGGCCGCTGTGTCGCACGTCCTCCGCCGGCTCCGGCTCCCGACGGGGCTCCGGCTTCGGTTCCCGGCGGGGTTCCGGTGCCCGACGGGTCTCGGGCTCCGACGGGAACTGCCAACGGTCGCTGCTCTCGCTAATGAGCTGGGACAGCGGATTGGCCGTCGGTGCCGAGGAGCGGCCGAAGCGCCCGGCAATGGCGTCGGGGGTGGGGGCGCCGTTGGGACGGCGGTGCGAACCGCGGTACAGTGGCTCCTCCACCGGTTCGTCGGCGACGGTGACCACGGGATCCTCACGCGGCGCCCAGTGCGAGTACGCAGCGCTCACCGGGGTCGGTTCCGGTTCCGGGATCGGCTCGGGCTTCGGCTCCGGACGGAAATACGACGGCTGGGGCCGCTCAACTCGCGGCGGTGCCGGCTGAGTCCGCCGCGGGGCGGGCTCCGGCTCCCGGACGATGGCGATCTCCTCTGTCACGTCGCGGGCGTTGGTGGCCGAGGAGCTCTCGACTTCCATCACACGCTGCGCGGTGGCGCGAATAGCGTCGGGCTCGTATTCGTAGGGCCGGCCGGTGTATTCCTCCAGCTTGGACCGCAGCGAGCGGATCTCCTCCCGCAGCTGCTCAAGGAGTTCCGTATTGTGCTCGGCCAGCTTCTCGCTGCGGGAAGAGTCACGCTGGATGGTGGTCCCATTGGCCTGGGCGACGCGCTCTAGCTCGGCGAGGTGCAGCTCCTCCCGCAGCTCCATCTCCTCACGCTGGGAAATGTTTTGGCTCCGGTACCGGTAGATGAGGAAGGCACTGAGCAGCACCGCCCACAGCGCGGCGATGAGCGCGACCTTCAACGCGGTGGCGCTGTTGACCAGGAGCATGACCACGCTGCCTGCGACCGCGACAACGACGAGCACGAAGATAACGACCTGGCTAGAGTCACGTTCCCTCGATTCCGGGACGTTATCCGACTCCGAAAACTGGGATTCCGATCCAGGTGTGACAGTCATACCCTCTACTTTAGCTAATAGTCTCACCGCTGCCAGGCGGAGGCGTCTCACAAGATTTCTCCACCGCCACCCCGGCGGCGGCCAGCACCGCGCCCCCGAGCGCACCGGCGAGGACAACGGGCAGCTCGGCCTGGGCGGTCACTAACTGACCAGCGTGCGGGACCACGAAGGTGGCTACCCCCGCGTAGCCGCCGCCCATGATCGCGCCAGTCCACGCCGACGCCTGCCCCACGACGAGGATCCGCGCGACGGTGAGCGGATTAAGCTGGCTGCGATCAAGGCCGATGCGCCCCTCGTCGAGGTTACGGCGCACCAGCGCCCGCAGCCCCACGCACATCGCCACCAGCGCCCACAACGTGACCGGACCGATGGCCGGAAGGGGCGGGAAATAGGAATAAAAGAAGCAGGTGACGATGCCCACCGCCGCCGCGATGAACGCGTAGACGACCACGAGGCCGGCGATAGGGGTGCGGATCATGGCAACCCCGCTACCCGTCGGATCGCCGCCACCTCATCCTCCGGTAGGGCAGCCACCAGGTCGGCGACGCGGCGCCCGCCCAACGTGGCCGCCTCGTCCGCCGCCAGCCAGGGCACCAGCACGAAGGCTCGTTCGTGGGCGAAGGGATGCGGGACGGACAATTCGGGGGTGTCCACCGTGATCTCCGCCCCGGCGTCATCGCATAAGGCCACGATGTCCACGTCGAGGGTGCGCGGCCCCCAGTGCACGAGGCGTCGTCGCCCCGCCTCCTGTTCCAGGCGCTGCGCGCGTCGCAGCAGCTGCAGCGGGGTGTCAGTCACCTCCACGATGAGGATGGCGTTGAGGAAATCCGGTTGGTTGGTGTTGCCCCAGGCCGGGGTGGCAAACATGCCCGAGGCGACGACGAGCTCCGCTGCGAAGTCCTCCTCCACCCGGGCGAGGTGGGCGGCGGAGTCCTCCAAGTTTGACCCAATGGAGAGCACGGCGCGCATCACGGCCTCCCGGGGCGGGTCGTGCGCGAGCGCCGGGCGACGACGGCCACGTCGTCGAACACCAGCGGTATCGGCGCGTGCGGCTTGTGGATGGTGACCTCCACGGCGTGCACGGCCGGGTAGCGTTCGAGGGTTTGGTCGGCGATGCGGGCAGCCACCGTCTCAATGAGCCGGCGCGGCGTCCCGGTGACCTCGTCGTAGGCAAGCTGGGCGAGCTCCGCGTAGTTGACGGTTTTGCTCAGGTCATCGTCGGCCGCCGCCGGCGCCGCGTTGAGCCAGGCCGTCACGTCGATGCTGAACGCCTGGCCGTGCTCGGTCTCGTGGTCAAGCACCCCGTGGTGGCCGAAGGCGCGGATCCCGCGAAGCTCGATCCGGTCAGCCACGGCGCGCCTCCTCCGCCGCGCGCCACGCTTCCGCCACGTCCACCGCGTCACGGGAACCGGCGACGTCGTGCACCCGCACCGCCCACGCCCCGAGCCGCGCCGACAGTGCCGACACCGCCAGCGTGGCGGCGTCGGCCAGCGTCGGGGAGGCCGGCAGTCCTCGATCGGCGCGCACCCCGGTGAGGAAACGTTTCCGCGAGGCTCCCACCAGCACCGGGTAGTCGCCGTCGATGAACTCGCCCAGCGCGCCCAGGAGCGCCCAATTGTCCTCGTGGGACTTGGCGAAACCGAGTCCCGGGTCAACGGTGATGTTGTCCGCTCGCACACCGGCGTCGATGGCAGCCGCCGCCAGCTCCCCGAGGACCTTTTTAACGTCCGCGACGACGTCCCCGCCATGGTCGGCCCGGCCGGAGGCTTCGGCGAAGTCCGCGCCGGCCACCGTGCGCCAGTGCATGAGACACACGAGAGCGTCCGAATCCGCCATGACCCGGAACATGTCCGGATCGGCCAGGCCGCCCGAGACGTCGTTGATAAGATCCACGCCCGCCTCAACGCACGCGGCGGCCGTCGCGGCGCGCATGGTGTCCACCGAGGTGGCAATGCCCGCGGAGTGCAGCTCACGAATGACGGTAGCCGCCCGTTCGGCCTCCACCTCTGGGGGAACGCGAGTGGCCCCGGGGCGGGTCGATTCCGCACCGACGTCGATGATGTCCGCGCCCTGAGCCACGAGCTCGTGGGCGTGGGCAATGGCGTCGTCGAACGCCAGGAACTTCCCGCCGTCGGAGAAGGAATCCTCGGTGACATTGACAATGCCCATGACCCGGCACCGGCCCGGGAGGATGAGATCTGCGCCTTGCATTGCGTTCTCCTTGTACAGCTAGCTGCGAATGAGGCTGAGGGCCTCCGCGCGGGACGCGGCGGACGTTTTGAAACCGCCACGTACCGCGGAGGTGACCGTCACGGCGCCCGGCTTGCGGATGCCGCGCATCCCCATGCACAGGTGCTCACACTCGATGACGACGATGACCGACTGCGCCCGCAGCTTCTCCACCAACGCGTCGGCGATCTGGGAGGTCAGCCGCTCCTGGACTTGGGGGCGCCGCGCGTAGAGGTCGGCCAGGCGGGCCAGCTTCGACAGGCCCGTCACCTGGCCCTCCTTATTGGGGATGTACCCGATGTGGGCGTGGCCGAAGAAGGGCAGGAGGTGATGTTCGCACATCGAGTAGATGGGGATGTCCTTGACGAGGACCAGTTCCTGATGGTCCTCGCTGAAGGTCTTTTCCAGCACGGATGTCGGGTCGGTGCGTAGCCCCTGCAGGTTCTCGGCGAAGGCGCGAGCCACCCGCGCGGGGGTTTCCCGAAGACCCTCTCGATCCGGGTCCTCCCCCACGGCGAGGAGGAGTTCTCGCACCGCGGCCTCGGCGCGGGCGTGATCGAAGTTAGTGTCGGCCATGGCGGTCCTCCTCGCCTGCGGTGAACTCGGGCATCCCCGTCCGCGGCATTTCCGTGGTCTCGTCCTGCGACGGCGCGGGGCTCTCGGCGTGATCCGGCTTCTCGTGGTCCGGGAGCTGGAAGCCGACGAGCGTCTCATCGCCGACGGTGTAGTTCTTCATCCCGGGGTGCTCCCGGCTGGTGGGCTCGCTCGGAGGTTGCGCGGGTGCCTGCGTAGGCGTGTGCACAGGCGGCTGCGAGGGCGGCTCGGCTGGCTGGGCTCCGGGCTGCGCCTCGGGCTGCGTCGGCTGGGCGTAGGGGTTCGCCGACGACGTAGCGTCGTCCCGCTTAACCGGAGGCCAGCCCGGCACCGTCCAATTCGCCGGCGGTGGGGTCCCTTCGTAGCGAGGGATCTGCAGGTTCTCCGTAGCCTGGCCGGCGCTGCCTTCATCCGGGCGGTGGTGCCGGCCCCGGCTCAACGCCTGGTTCGCCTCGGCCGCCGCTTTCTCTTCCTGCCGCTTCGCCCGCGCCGCCCGGGAGGCCTCCAACAGGCTAAAGCGCTTTGGCGGCTCTTCGCCGCGCTCGATCGCCAGCTCCACCGGGGTCTTCACCGGTTCCCGACCCAGCTGCCGCGGGAAGCGGGTGGGCTCGGTGGGGAAGATGTCGCCCACGGGTTCGGGGTCGATGTCGTCGAACAGCGCCTCTAGGTCAGGACGGCGCAGGGTCTCCTTCTCCAGCAGCTTCGACGCCAGCGCGTCGAGGTGATCCCGGTAGCGGCTGAGGATGTCATAAGCCCGGCGGTGCGCCGAATCCAGCAGGTAGGCCACCTGTTCGTCGATGCGGTGGGCAATCTCCGGGGAGTAGTCCAAGGATCCGCCCCCACCGGTCATGGCGAAGGGATCGCCGTCTTCGCGCCCGTACTTCACCGCGCCGATCGACGGGGCCATGCCGTACTCAGTGACCATGGCGCGGGCGATCTTGGTGGCTTGCTCGATGTCGGCGGACGCACCCGTCGTCGGCATGCCGAAGACCACCTCCTCCGCCGAGCGGCCGCCCATGGCGAACACGAGGCGGGCGTACAGCTCGGAAAGGTTGTACATGCCCTTGTCGTCTTCCTGGGCCGTCATGGCGTGCCCGCCGGTGCGCCCCCGGGCGAGAATCGTCACCTTGTACACGCGCTCAATGTCCTTGAGCGCCCACGCCGCCAGCGTGTGGCCGCCCTCGTGGTACGCAGTGACGCGCTTTTCATCCTCGGAAATGATCTTGGAGGAGCGCCGCGGACCGCCGATCACGCGGTCGGTGGCTTCCTCGAGGGCGTCGGCGGTGATGATGTTGCCGCCGATGCGGGCGGTGAGCAGCGCCGCCTCATTGACCACGTTGGCCAGGTCCGCGCCAGACATGCCGGCGGTGCGCTTAGCGAGGGCGTCGAGGTCAGCGTCGGGCCCCATGGGCTTGCCCGCGGCGTGGATCTTGAGGATCTCCTGCCGGCCCTTCAAATCCGGGTTCGTGACCGGGATCTGCCGGTCAAACCGGCCCGGCCGCAGCAGCGCCGGGTCGAGGATGTCCGGGCGGTTCGTGGCGGCGATGAGGATGACGCCTTCCCGATCACCGAAGCCGTCCATCTCAACGAGGAGCTGGTTGAGGGTCTGCTCGCGTTCGTCGTGCCCGCCGCCCATGCCGGAGCCGCGCTGCCGGCCGACGGCGTCGATCTCGTCAATGAAGATGATGCACGGGGAGTTTTCCCGCGCCTGTTTGAACAGATCGCGCACCCGGGAGGCACCAACGCCGACGAACATCTCCACGAAATCGGAGCCGGAAATGGTATAGAAGGCGACCCCGGCCTCGCCCGCCACCGCGCGCGCCAGCAGCGTCTTACCGGTGCCGGGAGGGCCGTAGAGCAGAACGCCGCGGGGAATCTTCGCACCCAGCTTCTCGTAGCGGGAACCGTCCTGGAGGAAGTCGACGACCTCTTGGAGCTCGTCGACGGCCTCGTCGGCGCCGGCGACATCCGCGAAGGTATTGGTCGGCATGTCCTTCGTCAGCTGCTTTGCCTTATTACCGCCGATGCCGAACATGCCGCCGGCGCCGGACTGCATCCGGGACATGAGGAAGAACAGCAGGCCAAACAACACCAGCATGGGCAGCAAGAAGCTGACCATGGACAACAGGAAGGAATCCTTAGTCACGTTCGTGGCGAAAGTCGACGCATCCGAGGCGGCGACCGCGTCGAACACCTGCGGGGTAGCCCGCGCCGGGTACTGGGTGATGATCTCCTCGACACCCTCACGCTTGTCCACCGTGATAGGCTCGCGCAGCTCAAGGCGAAGCTGCTGTTCACGATCGTCGATCTGTGCCTTGTCGACGTTGTTTCGCTCCAGCTGCTCCAAGGCCACCGACGTCTCCACCCGCTGGAAACCGCGGGTGGGGTCCGTCAACGAGGAGATGACGAAGAGGGAGACCAGCATGATGGCCGCGAGCACGCCGAGTTGCAGGATTCGCTTGTTCTTCATTCGCTCTTTCCGATTAAACCGAGGCTAATTCAGCCCAGTCTAGAGCGCGTCAAGCACCTGTGTCAGAAGCGGGGGCTGGTTGCGCCCCGCCGGGATCGTAGCGCCTATTCGGAGTAGACGCGCGGGTGCAGCAGACCCACGTAAGGAAGGTCGCGGTAGCGCTCCGCGTAGTCCAGCCCGTAGCCGATGACGAACTCGTTGGGAATGTCGAAGCCGACGTCGAGCAGCTCCACGTGCGCGGTCTGCACCTCAGGCTTACGCAGCAAGGTGACCACGTTGAGGGACTTCGGGTGACGCCCGGAGAGGTTCTTGATCAACCAGCTCAGGGTGAGGCCGGAGTCGATGATGTCCTCGACGATGAGAACATTCTTGCCCTCGATGTCCCGGTCCAGGTCCTTGAGGATGCGGACCACGCCCGAGGAGGACGTCGCGTTGCCGTAGGAGGACACCGCCATGAACTCGATCTGGGAAGGGATGCTCAGGCTGCGAGCAAAGTCAGTGAGGAAGAGCACCGCGCCCTTGAGGACGCACACGAGCAGCAGGTCCTCGGGCTCGTCGCGGTACATGTCCGAGACCTTGTCCGCCATCTCCTGGATGCGGGCGCGCAGCTGCTCCTCATTAATAATGATGGCTTCGATGTCGTCGCCGTAACGATTCGGCGGAACGTTATAGTCCTTGTGGTCGTGCATAGTGCTAGCGAAGCCCTTCCCTTGAATTCTGATCCAGCATGTACTGATCCTGGCGAATCACTGTAAGTCTGCCACCAATTCGCCGGACTTCCAACCGCCTACGCCCAGCCGCGTCGACGACGCCTCCGGCGGCCACACCGCCTTGTCCGTGGTAGTCAACGACCAGCCGATCCACCCCGTCAAGTACCGGCGCGGTGACCGCCAGGCCCTGCTGACGCAGCCACGCCACCAGCCGACGACGCCGCAGCGGCTCCGGCTGGGCGGCAAGGGTCGCACAATCATCAGTGGGGGCGCCGGCGAGCTGGTTGAGTAGGGCGTCGTCGGCCGCCGCCAGGCTCGCGGCGCGCGCCAACGGCTCCACCGCGTCCCCGCCCACCACCTCCCCGAGGTGCGGGATCGTGTCCTGGCGCAGGCGCACGCGACGGAAGGCGGGGTTGCCATTGTGGGGGTCCTGCCAGTAGCTGATCCCGAGTTCCAGACACGCCCCGACGGTGTCTGCTCGGCGCACGCCCAACAGCGGCCGGTGCAGGCAGCAGGCGTCGTCGGCGGCCGCGAAGGGCTTCGCCGCCATCCCGGTGGCCCGGCCGCGCAGCGCGCTGAGCAGCAGCGTTTCCGCCTGATCCTCCATGGTGTGGGCGACGGCGAGCGGCACACCCCGAGCCCGGGCGTGCTCCCACAACACCTGGTAGCGGACCTTTCGGGCGGCGGCTTCCATCCCTTCCGCGGTCCGCGGAATGTCCACGGCCACCACCGTCGCCTCGGCGCCGAGTTGCCGGGCGGTTCGTGCGGCCTGGCGGGCCACCTCGGCCGAACCGGGCTGCAGCTGATGGTCGACGATCACCGCGAACACTTGGGAATGCTCAGCCAACAGTGCGGCGGTCAGCGCGAGCGAGTCAGCACCGCCGGAGAGGCCGACGACAACCTCCGGGTGGGCCTGGGCCAGCGGGCGAACCGCCCGTCGACAGGCGAGGAAGTGAGGGCTCCGGCGAGGGTAGGCCACCCGCAGCAGCGAGGAGGTCACCAGGCCCGCAGCTCGGAAGCGAAGACGTCGAGGGCGCCTCGACCCGCGTCAATCGCGGAGCCATTGGACAACAGCGCAAAGTTGTACACCTGGCCGGACTCCCCGATGACGGTTCCGACGAGTGCGTTCGTGCCGGTCAGCGTGCCCGTCTTCGCGCGAACGTAGCCTCGCCCGGGCAGCTGCTCGTAGCGGTCCTGCAGCGTGCCGACGCCGTGGGCCACGGGAAGCATCCCCACCAGCGGCCGCAGCTCGTCACCACTAGTGGCGGCGGTGACGATCCCGGCCAACAGGTCCGGGGTGATGAGATTGCCTTCACTGAGCCCGGAGCTGTCATAGGTGGTCACCGACGCGGTGGGCAACCCAGCCTCGGCGAGGACAGCCAGGGTGGTATCGGCCGCACCCTGGCCCGTGGGTGCGGCGCCACGAGCGAGGGCGACCTCGCGGCCGATGGCCTCAGCCGCCACATTGTCGGACCAGCGCAGCATGTCCTGCATACGGATGGCCAGCGGCTCGGACTCGGTGGTGCCGAGCACCTCCGCGCCGGCCGGGGCGGGACCGGTACCCACGTTGACCGCGCCGAGGCGAGTGGCCAGGGCCTGCGCGACGTCGAGGGCCGGGGTGTGGCTGCGCGGAACGTCGCCCGTCGCGGCGCCGAGGCGGCCGCCGTTCATCATCGCCGGCTGCAAAGGGGCGACGTAACCGCCGTCGACGTTGCCCGGATCCCAGCCTTCGAGCTGCTCCGGGCCCTGCCACACCGAGGTGTCGATCAACACGGTGTCGATGGGTTCGTTACCGGTGGCCTCCGCGACCTCGGCGGCGAGGGCATCGAGCTGAGCGTCGTCCAGCCACACGTCGCCGGCGGCCTTGATGACGACGCTTCCCGCAACGTCGCCGCGCACGACGTCAGTCGTCACCGTCGACGTCGGGTCAAGGGTTAGGATGGCGGCCGCCGCCGTGAGCAGCTTCGTCGCACTTGCTGGAGTCAACGGCTGGTCCGACTGCTGCTGCCAGATGACATCACCCGTGCCGGCATCCACCACGACGCCGTGCAAGTCGCCCAACGCCGGGGCAGCCGCCAACTCGCTCAGGCGCTGCGCCAGCATCGCCCGATCCACCTGGGTGGTGCCGAAACCGGAGGGCATGGCCACCGTCTCCGGCATGGCGACAACATAGGGCGCGGCGTGGCTGAGATTGCCGTACCGAGCCTGGGCATACACACCGACGGCCGCTACCCCGGCCACCGCCACGGCAAGCACCGCGGAGGCGCCGGCCACGATTTTCTTTCCAGCTTTCATCGTCGAGTAAGCCTAGTGCCTTCGCGGGCTGAACCGTCCGACGGGCGCGGCAGCCCGGGTAGGATGTGAGGTGATTCTTTTGTCTCACTGTTGTTTAAGGAGCAAGACACCGCCATGAAGGTTGAAGTCACTATCGAGATCCCCAAGGGCTCGCGCAACAAGTACGAGGTCGACCACGAGACCGGCAAGGTCCACCTGGACCGCTACCTCTTCACCCCGATGGCCTACCCGGCGGACTACGGCTACATCGATCACACCCTCGGCGAAGACGGCGACCCGCTCGACGCGCTCGTCATCCTGCCTGAGTCCGTCTTCCCCGGCGTGGTCGTCGGCGCCCGCCCGATCGGCGTGTTCAAGATGACCGACGAGGCCGGCGGCGACGACAAGCTGCTCTGCGTCATCGACGACGTTCGCTACGAGGGCTACCAGGACATCACCGATGTCTCCGACTTCGTCAAGGACGAGATCGAGCACTTCTTCGTCCACTACAAGGACCTGGAGCCCAACAAGGAAGTCACCGGCTCCGGCTGGGGCGACAAGGCCGAGGCCGAGAAGATCCTCGCCGAAGCCATCGAGCGCTACCAGGGCTAGCCTTCCTTTTCCGTGCGGCGGGTTGTCCTGCCGCACGGCGGCTTTAGCCCTCGCACCCCAACTCCGGGGTACGAGGAGAGAGGAATCGGTAGCCTGGGGCGGCATGAAACACGTAACCGTTCATGACGTTCCTTCCGACGCTGTCCTCATCGATGTCCGCGAACCCGACGAGTACGCCGAGGCCCACGCCGCCGGCGCCATCAACATTCCCTTGAGCACTCTCCCGGAGCGTGCGGACGAGGTTCCCGCCGACGGCGACGTCTACCTCATCTGCAAGGCTGGTGGGCGTTCCGCGAAGGCCGGCGAATACCTGGAGCAGTCCGCTGGTCGAGCCAACCTCATCAACGTTGACGGTGGCACCGATGGGTGGCTCGCCGCTGGCTTGCCGACCGGCTAGGCACTCGCTCAGGCTGGGGCGCTGAGCACTCCGAGGTTGTGGAGGTGAAGCAGGGGTCTGAACCCTCCCGCCTCCACTAGGGACCTGGCTATGTGGTGGGTGAGGTATCTCAGCCCCATCGCGATACAACGCAGGTGCTCGAGGTGTGCTCTTGATCGCCTCCATCGGCGCGTTCGACGAGCCTGGATGATCGAGGTACGCCGTGATGTCATCCCTGCGCCGAGTCTCCGTACACCCCACCAGGCGCTGATGCACCTTTCAGGCCACCACAGCACGATCACCCAGGACAACTCCTCATTGTCGTGCGGACTTCAATACAAGAAAACCATCCTTGACCTGGCACACCCTCGAGACTTCTACACCGTCTTAGATTATGATTCAGATCACATAAAAGTGACCCGGCCGGGTCAGATTTTACTCTTTTACTTGACCGCGACCCACTCCCCTCTTAGCTTGAAACTAGACCGGTGGGATCGATCATCACAGCCGCCGACCAGTGTCCCCAGTAGGAGGAAAGGGTGATTCATCATGAGCCTAGGACGCAAGATACTTCTCATTTCTCTAGGGTCTAACATCGCTTTTCTCTGCCTGGTGAGCGCGATTGTTGAACTCGTAGCATTTCCCGAGATCCCTTGGTGGATTGCCATAGGCAATGTCGTCGTTTTTCTTGCCTGTTCCTACATAGTTTTCACGACTATCGCGTCTTTGCCCGCCGAGCCGTAGCCACTGACCGAGCCTTCATCCCTGGTCCTTCCTAATGAAAATCTTGCGGGAGTGATGCCGCGGCCCCACACAGCCCACCGCCTCTGCACCTGCCTACAATGCGTGAGCATGGATAGCCGCACTCCGCCTACGCCTCCCGGCCTCGAAGCCGGCGGCGAGGCGGCCGCAGACTCCGTCGTTACCCACGAGGTCCCGCCGCAGTTCGCCGCCGGCGAAGACGCACCCGATCCGCGCACGCTCATCGACATCCTCACCGCCACCGCCCACCGCTTCCCCGGTGCGGCGGCCATCGACGATGGCTCCGTTATTACCTATGCCGAGCTCCTCGACCACATCACCGAGGAAGCCAGGCGTTGGCGCGCCGCCGGAGTTCGCCCTGGCGACCGGGTGGGTATCCGGATGCAGAGTGGGCACAAGGAGCTGTATCTGGCGATTCTCACAACCTTGGCCGCCGGTGCGGCCTACGTGCCGGTGGACGCCGATGATCCCGAGGAGCGTGCCGAGTTGGTCTTCTCCGAGGCCAGCATCGACGCCCTGTGCACCGACGACGGTCTGCAAGCCCTTCGCCGCTACCCCTCCGCGGAGCCCACTCCTCTCACCGAGGACGACCAGCTTGACGGCCCCTCCCCCGAGGACGACGCGTGGATTATCTTCACCTCCGGTTCGACGGGCACGCCGAAGGGCGTGGCGGTGACCCATCGCAGCGCGGCGGCGTTCGTCGACGCCGAGGCGGGGCTCTTTCTCCGGGATCACCCCCTCGGCCCGGAGGACCGGGTGCTGGCGGGCTTGTCCGTCGCTTTCGACGCCAGTTGCGAGGAGATGTGGCTGGCTTGGCGCCACGGCGCGTGCCTGGTTCCGGCGCCGCGCAGCCTGGTGCGCTCGGGCATGGACTTGGGCCCGTGGTTGATCCGGCGGGATATCACCGTCGTGTCTACGGTCCCGACGCTGGCTGGGCTGTGGCCGGCGGAGGCGCTGGACAATATTCGCCTGCTCATCGTCGGCGGGGAGGCGTGCAGCCAGGAGCTCGTCGATCGCCTGGCCACGAGCGATCGGGAGATGTGGAACACCTACGGCCCCACAGAGGCGACCGTCGTCGCGTCTGCGGGGCGGCTGTACCCCGGCATGGAGGTCGGTATCGGCCTGCCGCTGCCTGGTTGGGATCTCGCGGTGGTGGACGCCGATGGCAAGCAGGTCGGCGTCGGTGAGATCGGAGAGCTCATCATCGGCGGGGTGGGCTTGGCTCGGTACCTGGACCCGGTGAAGGACGCCGAGAAGTACGCACCCGCGCCAGCGCTCGGCTGGTCGCGGGCGTATCGTACCGGGGACCACGTCCGCTTGGAGATCGAGGGCTTGTACTTCGTGGGCAGGATCGACGACCAGGTGAAGATCGGCGGCCGGCGCATTGAGCTCGGGGAGGTGGAGGCGGCCGTCGCCGCGCTGGATAACGTTTACAATTCGGCGGTCGCGGTGCAGACCACCGGGGGTAACCAGAAGGTGCTGGTCGGGTACGTATCGCTGACCGACGCCGCGAGCGGGTTTGACCATGACGCCGCGCACGCGCGTCTCGCCGAGTCGATGCCGGCGGCGCTCGTTCCCCGGATCTGTGTGCTCGACGAGCTGCCCGTGCGCACGTCGGGGAAGGTGGACAAGGACGCCCTGCCGTGGCCGCTGCCCGACGTCGGCGTCGCAGAGGAAGCACAGCTCAGCGACACCGAGGCGTGGCTAGCCGGGCTGTGGGTAGCGACCTTAGGCGTGAGCGTCGACGGGCCCGACGCCGACTTCTTTTCCCTCGGCGGCTCCTCGTTGTCCGCGGCGGTGCTCATTGGCGCGATTCGCTCCCGTGTGCCGACGGCCGCGGTGCGTGACCTTTACGACCATCCTCGCCTCGGCGCGCTGGCGCACCGGCTGGAGGACATCGCTGCTGCTACCGGGGCCCGCACGGACCGGGGGCGCCGACGCGCGCAGCCGCCCCGGCGCGTGGCCCGGGTCCCGGGCAGAACTCGGGTGGTCCAATCTCTGCTGCAAGTGGTGTTCATGAGTGTCTACGCCGTTGCCCCGCTGGGGTGGCTGCTGATGCTCAATAACATCGCCGGGCTCATGGGCGCGAGCTGGGCAATGCCGGCGCCGTGGTGGCTCGTGACGGCGATCATTATCGTCGCCGGTACTCCGGCAGGTCAGGTGCCGCTCGGCGCGCTGGGCGCTCGCCTCATTACCCGCGGTATTTCCCCGGGCGAGTACCCGCGCGGGGGCCGCGTCCACCTGCGGCTGTGGGCGGCGGAGCGGTGGGCGGACGTCACCCGCTCGCGGGAGATCGCCGGGGCCACGTGGGTGAACAACTACGCCCGTTTGCTCGGGGTGTCGGTGGGTAAGGGCGTGGACCTGCACTCCTTGCCGCCGGTGACCGGATTGCTGTCACTGGGCAACCATGCCGCCGTCGAGCCGGAGGTGGACCTGCGTGGGTACTGGATCGACGGCGACGTGGTGCGCGTCGGCCGGATTTTAATTGGGGCCAACGCGCGCGTTGGCGCCCGGTCGACGCTGCTGCCCGGCACAGTCATTGGCGCCAGCGCGCACGTCGAGGCCGGATCCACCGTCACTGGGGGCACACCGGTGAAACCCGGCGCACGGTGGTCCGGTTCCCCGGCGAAGAAGGTGGGCCGTTCCAAGCACCGCTTCCCGGAGCATCACCCGGCGCGGCGCCCGCACTGGGTGTGGATCTACGGCCTGACGTCGCTGCTTCTGGCGGCTCAGCCCCTGGTCGCCGCTGGCGCCGGGGTGGCGGCCGTGGTGGGGCTTGTCGGCGCCGTCGACGGGGCTGACACCTCGTCGTCGCTGTACGCCGGGGTGTTGCTCTTCGCGCCGGTCGGCGGGCTGGTCGCCTTCGCGGTTCACGCGCTCACCACCTTCGTGGGGGTGCGCGCGATGAGCGTCGGCCTGCACCCCGGGGTGGCCCCTGTGCGTTCCCGGCGTGGGTGGCAGCTGTGGACCATCACCCGGCTCATGGATGATGCCCGCTCTGCTCTCTTTCCGCTCTACGCCAGCCTTCTCACGCCGGCGTGGATGCGCTGCCTCGGGGCTCGGGTGGGCCGGGATGTGGAAATCTCCACGGCGGTGATGATCCCGCACCTCACCGACATCCGCGACGGCGCGTTCCTCGCCGACGACACCACCGTGGGCGGGTATGAACTCGGCGGTGGGTGGATGCGCACCGGGGAGACGAAGATTGGCAAGCGGTCCTTCGTCGGCAATTCTGCGCTCACCGCGCCGGGGCGGAAACTGGCCAAGCGTTCCCTGGTGGCGGTGCAGTCCTCCACCCCGAAGAAGGCGAAGCCGAACTCCAACTGGTGGGGCTCCCCGCCGGAGCGGATGCGGCGAGTTGCCGTCGACGCCCCCGGCGAGGCCCAGACCTACCGGCCTACCCTCCGGCTGAAGCTGGCCCGCAGCGCCATCGAGACGATGCGGCTTCTCGCGGTGGCGGGCAACGCCCTCGTCGCGGCGGTGGCCTACGTGGGGTTGCAGGTGCTGTACTCCGCCGGCGGGGTGGGCCTGGCCGGTGTGGGCGGCGGGCTGGTGTTCATGACGGCCGGCGCCGTCGCCGTGGCGCAGGCGATCGTGGCGAAATGGGTGTGCGTCGGCCAGCACCGCCCCGGACACCACCCTCTTTTCTCCAGCTACGTGTGGCTCAACGAGGTACAAGACACCTTCGTGGAGATGGTGGCCGCGCCGTGGTTCTTCCAACACGCGATCGGCACCGGCGAACACAACGTGGCGCTGCGCTGCCTGGGTGCGCGCATCGGCGCCGGGGCGTGGGTGGACACCTACTGGTTACCAGAGGCGGATCTGGTGCGCATCGGTCCCGGGGCCACCGTCGGCCCCGGCACGGTGGTGCAAACCCACCTCTTCCAGGACCGGGTCATGAGCCTCGACGAGGTCACCGTCGAGGCTGGGGCCACCCTCGGGGCGCAGTCCTTCGCCCTGCCGGCGTCCGTGATCGGCCAGGCTGCCAGCGTGGGCCCCGGATCGCTCGTCATGCGCGGGGACCGGGTGCCGGCGGGCACCGCCTGGCAGGGCAACCCGATTGAACCAGTGGTGGGTTAGTCGTCGATCTCGTCGCGCCCGCGCTTGACCAGCAGCGGGTCCGGCTCGCCCACC
The DNA here is from genome assembly GCF_001021065.1 of Corynebacterium uterequi. Lineage (NCBI taxonomy): Bacteria > Bacillati > Actinomycetota > Actinomycetes > Mycobacteriales > Corynebacteriaceae > Corynebacterium > Corynebacterium uterequi. Next base: position 2,028,799 of record NZ_CP011546.1, read on the forward strand.
ACGTCGTAGTCCTTGTTCGTGTACTCGAACTTGCTGAGGATGTAGCGCATCGCGTTGATGCGGGCGCGCTTCTTGTCATTGGACTTGATGGTGATCCACGGGGATTCCTCGGTGTCCGTGTAGCGGAACTGCTCCTCCTTGGCGCGGGTGTAGTCATCCCACTTGTCCAACGAGGCCAGGTCCATCGGGGACAGCTTCCACTGGCGAACCGGGTCTACCTGGCGGATAGCGAAACGGGTGCGCTGTTCGTGCCGGGTGACGGAAAACCAGAACTTCGTCAGGCTGATGCCCGAGCCGAGGATCATGTTCTCCAGCATCGGCACCTCCCGGAGGAACTCCGCGTGCTGGGACTCCGTACAAAATCCCATGACGCGTTCCACGCCGGAGCGGTTGTACCAGGAGCGGTCGAAGAACACGATCTCACCGGCGGACGGGAAGTGGGAAATATAACGCTGGAAGTACCAGGAGGTGGACTCCCGGGGGCTGGGCTTTTCCAGGGCGACGGTGCGGGCGCCGCGGGGATTGAGGTGCTCGTTGAAGCGCTTGATGGTGCCGCCCTTGCCGGCGGCGTCCCGGCCTTCGAAGAGGATGATGTGGCGCTGTCCGGTGTCCTTCGTCCAGTTCTGCCACTTGAGCAGCTCGATCTGGAGCTGGCGCTTAATGTGGTCGTACTCCTTGCGGGTCATCCGCTCGTCGTAGGGGTACTTCTCCCGCCAGGTCTCTACCGGCTTACCGTTGGGCTGCAGAAGAACCGGGTCATCCTCGTCGGAATCGTCGACGACGAAGCCCTCGGTAGCAGCCAAGTCGATCATGGGGATATCGTCATCGTGATTGTCAGCCATAGCTAGCATTCTACCCGCGTAGCAGTGACCTGTCCGGGTCAACTTTTCGCCCAAATCTTGCCCCTCGCCCAGGCCGTGGGCCAGGGTGGACATCATGAACACTTACGCTCCACTCACCCCGGCCGACGCGACTACCCTATGGCTGCACTGGGGACGCACGGGGGCAGGCCCGCTGTTCCTGCTCCGCCTTGCCGCAGCCGATCCCGGCCCCCACGCCGTGTCCTTCAACATCGACGCCGAAATCGCCGACGAGCTGCGTGCTTTGACCTGCCCGCAGTTCCCGGTGCGCACCTACCGGAATAAAACTGAGGTCATCACCGGCCTGCCGGGCCTGGTTCGCACCTCGTTGAAGCTGCGCCGTTTCATTCGCCGGCACGGTATCCGCCGGGTGGTGAGCACGATGCACTCGGTCTACGAGTCCATCGCCTTGCCACTGGCTCTTCCCCGAAGCGTCGAGTTCGTCGACTATGTCCACGACGCCTCCGCCCACCCAGGCGAGTTCAGTCTGCCGTGGCAGGCGGGCATGTGGCTCACCCGGGCCCGAGCCCAGCGCACCGTTACGTTCTCGCAGGCCACCGCGAGCGCGCTCATGACCGCCACGGCCAAGCCCATTACCGTGACTGCACACCCGCCGTTCGACGCCACCCCGGCGCGTCATGCCCCGCGCCGGCTCCCGGAGGCCCCCGAGGTCCCGGTGATCGGCATTTTCGGGCGTCTCCAACCCTACAAGGGCATAGACCTGGCGTTGGCGGCGATGGAGATCCTCGCTCAGCGTGGGGTCCCGGCGCGGCTGCGCATCGTCGGCGACGGCCCGTCGGCCGCAGCCCGCGACGGCGTCCGCGCCCGCTACGCCGAGTGGGACGTGCGCTGGATTCCTGAGGAGGAGGTATCGAGCGTCGTCGACGGCTTTGACGTGCTGTTGCTGTCCTACACCGAGGGCAGCCAGTCCGGGCCGGCGATGCTCGCCATGGCCCACGCGCTGCCCACGGTGGCCACCGCCGTCGGCGCGTTGCCCGAACAGGTTCGCGGCTACGGCGTCGTCGCCGCCGCTATTACCCCGCAGGCCGTGGCCGACGCCATCGAGGAGATCCTCAACCCGGCGCGCTATCACGAGCTTTCCCAGGGTGCTATTGAGGCCTTCGCCCGGGCCACGAGCTGGCAGGAGGTCACCGAGGTGACTCGCCGCGACGACGCCGCCACCGCCCGGCGCCGCCCGGCGCGCCTGGTGGATCGGGTGAAGCATGCCGGCCAGGACGTCTTCTCCAGGGTGAACGAGGCGGTGCCGCTGCGAACCACGGCCGCGCCGGACGATTCGGTGCTCGTTGTTTCCCCGGCAGCGCACGGCTCCCTCGGCGACGAAGGGATGATCCTCGGCCTCTCCTCGGTACTCGGCTCCCGAGCGACCGTCGCCGTGCCGGGGGACCCCCACGCCGTCGCCGGGCGCGTCGCCGGCTTCGGCACCCGGGCGATCAACCTGCTCGATTATGTCGCGCCCAAGACCTTTACCCCGCTGCGGCCGCTGCCCATCGACGGCCGCCCGGTGGTTGTCATCGGCGCGGATACCATCGCCGGCGACTACGAACTGACCTACCTCTCCACCCGGGTGGCCATGCTCAACCACTCCACTGCCCAGGGCCAACCCGCCTACCTGGTGAACTTCTCCCTGCCGCGCCGGGTCGATCCCCGCGCCGCACAACTGCTGCGCAGCCTTCATCCTGACGTTGTGCTCTACGCCCGGGACGCGAACAGTCAGCGCCGAGCCAAGGAGCTACTGGGACGCCCGGTGGGGGTCAGCCCCGATGTCGCCAGCCTCATGCCGGCGCGGCCCGCCGACGCCGACGAGTTCGCCCGCGAGGCCACGCAATTCGGCGCGGGGCGCATCCTCATCGTCCCCAACGCCCACGCCGCCCGCGTCAGCGGGATCCCGATGGATCAGCTCACAGGTTTCTACCGGGACATCGCCGCCACGCTGGCTGATTACGGCCACGCCGCGGCGTTTTTGGTCCACGATTCGCGCCCCGAGGTCGGGGACGCGTCGCTGGTACCGGAGGGCGCGGACGTGCTCATCGGACACAGCGCCGACGTCGCCAAGGCCGCCCTCGCCGCCTCAGCGGGGGTCATCTCCGGGCGGATGCACGCCTGTGTGGCCGCGCTCAGCTCCGGGGTACCCACGCTGGGCCTGGGGTATGTGGGCAAGTTCGACGGTCAATTCGCCTGGTACGGCAAGCTCGGCCGCGTCATCGAGCAGACCGCGCAGCTGCGCGGCAGCGACGTCGCCTCCGCCTTCCTCGACCACGCCGAGCACGCATGCGCCGACGCCCCCGTCGGCGCCCCGGCCGAGATCGAGTGGCTCACGCGGCTGCAGGGCTAAGCCGGCGCCGCTAGCGGCGCAGCGCCCGAGCCACCAGAAACCCGTAGGCCAGGGAAAACACGGCGGTGTAGACGGCGACGGCGACGACGAGGCCGTCGCCGTCGAACGCAACCAAAATGACCACGCCCGCCAGGGCCCGAGCCAGCGACCACCCGGTGGCGGAGGCCACCGCCCCCAGCATGAGCAGGTATTTGTTGACGATGCTGGTGTAGAAGATCGCCACACAGTACAGCAGCATCGCGGCGACGGCGCTGGGCAGCAGAGGAAGGTCCAAAGAGATGTTGAGCATCGCCCAACTACCCAGCACCGCCGCCACCGCTACGCCGAGGGACGCCGCTACCGAGACCACGGTGGCCGTGCGCACTACGCGCGCCGCCTCGTCGGGCTGGCCATCACGGACCGCGCGGGAGAGATCCATGTCAAAGGCCGGCGCCACGAGCATGGCGAAGGTGGTTTGCACCCCGCCGGCGATGCGTTGCAGCCCCGACCATAGCTGTCCCGTCGGGGTCGCCAGTCCCACCTGCCCCACCGCCAAGGCCGGGGTTTGCGAGCCGATGACGTCAATGGTCTGCCCGGCGATAGCGGTGGCATTGCGCCTGATGAAACCGACGCTGGCGCTCACCGGGCCGCGCGTCGCCGAAGCGATGATGGAACCGCCCAGCGCCCACGCTCCGACCGCCCACCCCACCACGTAGGCCGCGACGCCGGTGGCGGCGAGAGCCACGGTGGCATCGGAGAGTGCCGAAACCATGCTGACCAGGGCGAGGTTGACGACGCCATAGACGAAGCGCACCATCGAGTAGCTGCGGTAGGCGCCGCGGCGGACAAACTTGGTGTTGACGACCTGGTACATGGTCATGGGGACGGTCATGAGGGTGGCCCACAGCACGATCCGGGCCAGCTCGGGCGCCGGCGACCACAGCGCCAGTGACGCCACTAACCCCAGCACCGCTACGGTCACCGAGACGTGGGCGACGGCGGTCTCGGCGGTGTCCGCCTCGGCGTCGTCGGCCACCGGGTACAGACTGGGGAAGGCGAGGACGCACACCCGGGAGCCGATCGTCGCCGCGGCCGCAACCACCACCACGAACGTGATCTGATGGATTCGTCCGAAGGCCATGGGCACGAGCATCGCCAGGAAGTTGGCGCCCTGGCCGCCTACTCCCCACAGGGCGTTGAGCAGCCGTTTAGACACCGTGCCGCCCGCCCGAATCCGGCAGCCCGAGCGCCAGCAGGATACGAGCGAGCGCGTCGGCGATGCGGGCCACCGCGACGTGGAAGTCCTCCGGGGTGCCGCCGTAGGGGTCGGGGATGCCGCCGGGAAGGTCGTCGACCACGCTCTTGTCCACCGGTTGGGTCCCCGGCAGCTCCAGGGCGTCGAGCGCCCCCGCGTCGGCCAGGCGCGCCAGGTGCGTGAGGGTGAATGTGGTCCGAAGCTTGACCGGGGCGAGGGCCAGCACCTCGTCGACGTGCTCGCGGGTCATTCCCACCACCAGGTCGGCGGCGGTGAGCATGGCGCGGTTGAGGCGCCGGGCCCGGAACGCCGCAATGTCCTCGGCGGCGATCCCCAGCGCGCTAAGCTCTGCGGCCACCTGCGGGTGGATGCCATGGCCAACGACGCCCCGGGTTCCCGCACTCGTGGCGATCACAGGGGCGTCGATGAGCGTAATCGCCCTGTTGAAAAGCAGCTCCGCCGCTGGTGAACGGCAGATATTGCCGGTACATACGAAAAGCACGCGGGTGGGCTGGCGACGAAAAGGCATGAATGTAACTACTCCTTGCGCTCCGAGGCATAGGTTCCGTAGTGAGATGCGGACGATTTCTGGGTCGGGACCGCGCTGAGCACCATGCCCAACACGGTGGCACCCACCGCTTCTACGGCGGTGAGGGCGTTGCGCAGCTCGTCGTCCGTGGTGTCGCCATGGCGGACCACGACGATGGATCCGTCCACCTGGGAGGCGAGCAGGGCGCCGTCGGTGACCGCCAACAGCGGTGTGCTATCGACGATGACGTGGTCATAGCGCTGCGCCAACTCGTCGAGGAACTCCCTGCAAGCCCTAGAGGCCAACAGTTCCGCCGGGTTCGGCGGCAGCACCCCGGAGGCGATGACGTCTAAGGAGCGGGCGTGGTAGCGCTGGATGGCGTCGTCGACGCCGCACTCGCCGGAAATGACGGTGGACACGCCAACGTTTTGTTCGATGGACACCCCCAGCCGCTCGGCCACGGACGGACGACGCAGGTCGGCGTCGACCAGGCAGATGTTCAGGCCCTCCGCGGCCAGGGCCGACGCGAGGTTCATAGCCAGGGTGCTCTTGCCCTCGCTCTGGGTGGCGGAGGTGATCGAGATGGTCCGGGGTGGATTATCCACGTTGACGAAGCGCAGGCTGGTGCGGATGGCGCGGAAGGATTCGGCCGCCGCGCCGGAATCCGTCTCATAATCGGGGATCTCGTCCGCGGCCAGGCGCTTCGACACGGGTACGAGGCCCAGCAGCGGCGCCCCGGTGACCTGCTCCAACCCAGCCCGGTCCTTGATGGTGCGGTCCACCAGCGCGCGCAGCACAACGACGAGCACGCACAGCACCAACCCCGCCAGCGCGCCCAGGACGATCCACACCAGCGGTTGCGGGGAGGAAGGCTCGCGAGGAAGCTCCGGGGCGGAGATCACGGTGAGCGACACCAGCGGGCGACTGACCGGCTCTGGCTCCACGGCCTGGCCGGTGATCGGGTCGTAGGTCAGCGGGGCGTCGGTGTCTTCCACGAGGGTGAAGTCCAGGGCCTCCACCATGTCCACCAGCTCCTCGTTGACCGCTTCGGCGATGCCGCGGGCGCGCTCCGGGTCGGTGTCCGTCGCCTGGATGCTCAGCAGCACGGTCTCCGGCAGCGGCTTGGCCTCCACCTGTCGTTGGATGTCCTGCGCCGTGAGGCCGAGGAATCGCTCGGCCACCTGCTTGGTGAGATCGTCACTCGTGACGAATCCGGCGTAGGTCGACAGGCGGGTCTGCAAGAACATTGCCTGCTGGTACAGCTGTCCGCTTTCAATCTCCTGATCGAAGCTGACGAAGACCTCCGAGCTCGCCGTGTACTTCTTCGGAGCGAAGCTGGCAGCACCCCAGGCCAGAGCACCCCCGAGGAGGGTACAGACGACGATCACCCACACCGACTTGCCGACGGCCTTCAGCAGTCGTGGCAACAAGCCGGCGTCGGGCGCGACGCGCACCCCGCCGGGGTGGCCGCCGACGCCGCGCGGGGCCCCGCCGGGGTTGGCGGCGGGATCCGGGTGATAGGAAGAGGCCAACGGCGCGGACATGGACAAACCTGCTTTCGCAATTGTTCGGTGAGGATGAGGAGATCGAAGGTGGCGGCGATGCGCGTAGGAATCGGCGACCACCAGGGACATCAACGGCAGCATGGGCGTGAGGTGGCGCAGCGCAGAGCCGAAGTCCGGTTCAAACATCGCCTGGATGGCGATGAAGGCAAAGATCAAAGCCGTAGCCCGGGCGACGAAGGGCGGCATCGTGCGGCCGTCGTAGGCACTCATCGCCCACGCCATGCTTCCCCAGAGAGTGAGGATGAGTGCCGCGGCCGCCAGGTGGTACACGGTGCCGAGTCCGGCCAGAGGCAGCGGGACGAGGAGGAACGCCCCGACGAGCAGATTGTTCACCGTCCCACCTACCGGCTCCGGGAACTCCACGTAGCGAGGAATAAGGGTGCGGGCGTTGGCGGAGAACTCTCGGTAGAGGTTCACGGAGGTGCGGTTAGCGTCCGGCGCGGTGCCCATGACGACGTACCAGGCCAGGCTCGCGCCGAGGATACACAGCGGGATGGCCACGAGCACCGCCGGGATTGGCCGGGTCCTTGTCAGCACGAGGCGGACGACGACGTAGGCGCCGGCCACCAGCAGCCAGTAAGGCCGCACCAGTGCCCCGAACAAGGCCATGGCGGAGATAAGGAGGACCTCGAAGAAGCCACCCTTCGGGGCTGCCAGCACCACGAGGACAATGACAACGACGAGGACTTCCTTGGTGTGGGTGCCGAGGAACACCGCCCCCAACGCGGCGGCAACGCCGAGCATGATCGGGGTGACGAGCGACGCGCCGGCGGAGCGGGCCCTCACGTAGGCCAATGCCAGGGTAAGGCAGTACAGGGAGTAGTTGACCATCCCCGCCAGCTGGCTGTTGGAGCCGATGCCGAGGGCGCTGTAAAAGCGCGCAATGTCTGCGTAGGAGCCGAATTCACGGAGGGTGAGCAGATAGGGATGGTCGATGAGCTCGGCGATGGTGAGGGCGTCGAGGTCGAAGCGCAGCGGGAAGATGAACCCACGTCCAAGAATGACGGCGTAGCCACCGAGCACGGCGACTACCCCGAGGACGAGGAAGGCGCGGGATCTATCGTGGGTCATTCGCGGTGCCCGACCCGCTGGACGCGGTCACCCCGTAGAGGCTCCGCAGGCTGGCGGCCATGGCGTGGGCCGAGTACCGCTGAAGCGTGGGTGACCATGCGTTAAGAATAGCCTGAGAATTTCTCAGTGCCCACCGTAAGCGTTCGCTCAGTTCGTCCGGCTTTCCGCGCAGGATCGGGTCCACTTCCGCGAAGGCGTCGATGTCACTGACGATGGTCGGCACGCCCACCGCACCGGCCTCCAACACTGAGACCGGAAAGCCGTCGTACGTCGCCGTATGCAGGTACACCGACATCCGCGAAATATGGCCAAGGACGGTGTCCTTGTCCGCCCACCCGGTGACCTCCACTCCCGCCTCGCGCAGCATCTCCACGATCTCCGGGTCGCCGTCACCGATCCACAGAAACCGCGCCTCCTGCACATCCCGGGCGATGGCAGCGAAGGTCAACGGGTCCCGCTGCTCCACCGCGCGAGCGGCGATGCCGACCAGCGGGCGCGGGTCACTGTCATCCGGGTTCCAGCGATGCTCGCCCACCTCCTTCTCGAGCAGCGCGTTGAGCACCGGCACCCGCGGAATAAAGGGGTTAAGCCGGCGCACGTGGCGATCCTCGCTCGACGAGCACGCCGCGAACGTGCCCGTCAGCGGCGAGAGCACCACCTCCGCCGCCCGCAGCGCCACCGAGCGCGGCGCGAGCGGATTGCGATGAAGGAAGGCCAAGCCGTGCGGGGTGTAAACGATCTTCTTCCGCTGGTCAAAGCCCAGGGCGAGGCGCGCGTAGGCGCCACCAAAGCTGGAATGCGCGTGGACAACGTCCGCGTCGAAACGCTGCGCGGTCGCCCGGACGGCGCGGATGGCGTCCACATGGTTGGCGGGCAGCTCCCGGACGGCAGAGAAAACGTCCTCGGGGATATCGAGCGAGCCGACGCGCCGGTGGTTGGCCAGCAACACGTGGCGAGCCTCGGGAACAGCGGACACGTAGCGCTCGATCATCGACTTCACGCCGCCGCCGTAGCACTCCGTGACGTGGAGAACCGTGCGCGTCATTTAGTACGCACCGTCCCGTCCCACAACCGCCTTGAACGTCCGAACCAGGATGGACAGGTCCAGGGCCATGGTCCAATTCTCCGTGTACAGCAGGTCCAGGGACAACGCCTCCTTGGAGGTCAGCCGCGACCGGCCGGACACCTGCCACAGCCCCGTCATTCCCGGGGGAACGGTCATGCGCATCCAGGCGTCATCGTCGTAGTTGACGACCTCCCGCGGCAGCGGCGGGCGCGGCCCGACCAGGGACATCTCCCCGGTCACGACGTTGAACAGCTGCGGCAGCTCGTCGATGGAGTAGCGCCGGATAAACCGTCCGACGCGGGTGATACGCGGGTCGTTTTCCATCTTGAAGAGATTCTCGGTGATGTTGTGCTGTTTGCGCAGCGCCTCGACCTGGGCGTCGGCATCGACAATCATCGACCGGAACTTCCACATTCCGAACTCGGTGCCGTTGCGGCCCACTCGGGTCTGGCGGTAGAAGATGGGGCCGCCGTCGTCGAGCTTGATGGCCAGGGCCGTGGCGAGCATGATCGGCGCCGCCGCCAGCAGGACCAGCGACGTAATCACGATGTCGAAGGTGCGCTTGACGATGCCGGTGGCGTTGATATTGCCCGGGGCCAGGACTTTCATCGTCGGCACCCGGAAGATGTGCGACGCCCGCACCCGCTCCGGCGAGGCGACCACGCTCGACGGGAAGATGTGCACGGACACGCCCTGCGGGGCGCACGCCCAGCTCATCTGCCGCACCCAGTTCTCCGGGACGTCGCCGGGGCACATGACGACGACGGCGTCGACGTCCAGCCGGGCAAGTAACTGCTGGTCAATCGTGGTGCCAGCCGGCGCCATGGTGGTCCCTTGGCAGTCGACGATGCCGCGGCAGGGCTGGTCAACGAGGTAGAAGCCGACGATGTCGCTGTGCGAGGACAGCCCAGACCACTGATCCATGTCCCGCTGGGCGTACTGCTGGCTATTGAGGAATAGTAGGATCCGCGCGCCGGTGCTGCCGAGCATCCGGCGGCGCAGGAGGTCGTGCAGCACCAGGTGGTTGATCCACAGGCCGAGAAGCCCCAACGGCAGCCCGACGAGCACGTAGCTCACCATGATCCCCAGCGAGAACGCCGCGTCCACGAAGGCGGGGATAGCGAAGGCCACGATGGAGGCCTCCAGCACCCGCTTGGCGACGGTGCGGCGTTCGCGGTGAAGCTCGGCGTCGTACAGGCTGCGGCTGCGCAGTAGCGCGGACCACAGTGGGGCGATGATGGCGCCGAGGATGACGGACGTCCTCACGGCCTCGGTGAGCTCCGAGCCGGCAGAGGTGTACAGCTGATGGCCCATCGCGACGAGGCAGGCGAGGATGATGGCGGCGAGGTCCAGCCCCACCATGATGCGCGAGAGGTGCGCCCGACGATTGCGCCGCGGCCACTCCTTCGACGCTTGGTAGGCCTCGAAGGAAGCCCAGGCGGTTGTCGTTTCATCGCCGGGTGTCCCGGGGTGGGTCCCGGCGGCGGCGTCCGGCACGGCCTTCAGCTGCCCGCCGGGGCGGATGGTCGAGTAGTCCGAGGGATCCGAGGAGCGGACCTTGATGGCGTGACTCATGATTCGTCCTCCTTCACTGTTGCCACGCACCGATGCCCGGGCACGTGACACCCGAGCCAGCTCTAAGCGTTTTCTCAGCTTTGAGAATAAAACGCTCCGTTACTCAGAAAATGCTAACGTTGCCCGCCACGACAAGGCCAGAATATCGCCCAAACTTGAGCCTTTAGTATTACGAAATCTATTCGCAAGCTCGCACGCTTTCCCCCCGGTAGATCCCGCTTTTTCATAGCGTCGAGCAGCACGGACAGCTGGCAATGCCGCCTAAAAGACCCATCCCGTCTCGCCCCGCCGGGCCGGCCATACTTTCCTGAGAGTTTGCTAAGCGTTCAGATCAGACGTCTACCCCGCGCAGGACAAAACCCCCGGCATCCGCGTGAGAGCGGACGCCGGGGGCGTCGAATGCCGGACAGGGATTTACATGCCCATGCCAGCCATATCCTCCGGGGACGGGCCGGAGCCAGCCGGCTGCGGCTTGTCCGCCACGACGGCCTCAGTGGTGAGGAACAGCGCGGCGATGGAGGCGGCGTTCTGCAGGGCGGAACGGGTGACCTTGGCCGGGTCGTTAATGCCCGCCTTCATCATGTCGACGTACTCACCGGTCGCGGCGTTGAGGCCCTCGCCGGTGGGCAGGTGCGCAACCTTGTCGGCCACCACACCCGGCTCCAGGCCGGCGTTGAAGGCGATCTGCTTCAGCGGCGCGGACAGGGAGTCACGAACGATCTTCACGCCGGTGGCCTCGTCGCCCTCAAGCTCCAGGGAGTCGAGGACGCTGGCGGCCTGCAGCAGGGCCACGCCACCGCCGGCGACGATGCCCTCTTCCACGGCAGCCTTGGCGTTACGCACGGCGTCCTCGATGCGCAGCTTGCGCTCCTTGAGCTCCACCTCGGTGGCGGCACCGACCTTGATGACGGCCACGCCGCCGGCGAGCTTCGCGAGGCGCTCCTGCAGCTTCTCGCGGTCATACTCAGAGTCGGAGTTCTCGATCTCAGCGCGGATCTGCTTGACGCGGCCCTCGATCTGCTCCGGGGAGCCGGCGCCCTGAACGATGGTGGTCTCGTCCTTGGTGACGACCACCTTGCGGGCGGTGCCCAGCAGGTCGACGGTAGCGGTTTCGAGGGAGAGACCAACCTCTTCGGAAATGACCTGGCCACCGGTGAGGATGGCCATGTCCTGCAGCTGCGCCTTGCGGCGGTCGCCGAAGCCCGGGGCCTTGACGGCGACGGACTTGAAGGTGCCGCGGATCTTGTTCACGACCAGGGTGGACAGGGCCTCACCCTCAACGTCCTCGGCGATGATGAGCAGCGGCTTGCCGGACTGCATGACCTGCTCCAGCAGCGGCAGCAGGTCCTTGATGTTGGAGATCTTCGCGGAGACCAGCAGGATGTACGGATCCTCCAGGACTGCCTCCTGGCGCTCCATGTCGGTGGCGAAGTAGCCGGAGATGTAGCCCTTGTCGAAGCGCATACCCTCGGTGACCTCAAGGTCAACGCCGAAGGTGTTGGACTCTTCAACGGTGATGACGGAGTCCTTGTTGACGGCGCCGTTGCCGACGGCGTACATGGCGCGGGCGATCTGCTTACCGATCTCGGGGTCGGCGGCGGAGATACCAGCGGTCTGGGCGATCTCCTCCTCGGTCTCGACCTCCTTGGCGGTGGCCAGGATCTCATCGTTGACCTTGGCCACGGCGGCCTCGATGCCGCGCTTAATGCCCATCGGGTTGGAGCCGGCGGCTACGTTGCGCAGACCCTCGGAGACGAGAGCCTGGGCCAGGACGGTAGCGGTGGTGGTGCCGTCGCCAGCGACGTCGTCGGTCTTCTTGGCGACCTCCTTGACGAGCTCCGCGCCGATCTTCTCGTAGGGATCCTCGAGCTCGATCTCCTTGGCGATGGTCACGCCGTCGTTGGTAATGGTCGGCGCGCCCCAGGACTTCTCCAGGACGACGTTGCGGCCCTTCGGGCCGAGGGTGACCTTAACGGCGTCGGCCAGGGTGTTGAGGCCACGCTCCAGACCGCGGCGGGCTTCCTCATCAAAGGCGATAATCTTAGACATGCTTTCTAAACTCCTTCCTTGGCACTCTCAATCTCTAAGTGCTAAGTCCCTTTTCTAGCACTCGCCTACCCCAAGTGCAAGACAACTCGGCGGCGTCGGACGGTAACGTGACAGGCATGACTACGACAAGCCGATCCCGCATCTTCGACGACCTCGCCCAGCTCGTCTCCTTCGATTCCGTCCACACCGCGCCGGACGCCCCCCGCGCCGCCGACTGGGTGGCGCAGCGGCTCCAGGACGCCGGCCTGCAGGTCGAGGACCACCTCACCGTCGACGGTTCGCGCACCATCATCGGCCGTAAGCCCGCCGTCGGCGAGGCCCCCACCGTGCTGCTCTACTGCCACCACGACGTCGTCCCCGCCGGTGACCGCGCCGAATGGCTCTCCGACCCCTTCGTCCTCACCGAACGCGACGGCCGGTGGTACGGCCGCGGCGCCGCGGATTGCAAGGGCAACGTCGCCATGCACCTTGAGGTCCTCCGTCAGCTGGAGGCCACCGGTGGCGTCGACGCCGGACTCGTCGTCGTCGTGGAAGGCTCCGAGGAACAGGGTGGCGGCGGGCTCGACGCCCTCGTCGAGCAGCGCCCCGAGCTTTTCGCCGCCGACGTCATCCTCATCGCCGACTCCGGCAACGCCGCCGTCGGCGAGCCCACGCTCACCACCGCCCTGCGCGGCGGCGCCCAGGTCGACGTCACCGTCCGCACCCTCAAGACCCCCGTCCACTCGGGCATCTTCGGCGGCGCCGCGCCGGACGCCGTCGCCGCCTTGGCCCGCATCATCGACTCGCTACGCGACGAGGCCGGCCGCACCGTCATCGACGGCGTCGACTGCGCCCGGTCGTGGGAGGGCGCCGGCTACGCCCCCGACGCCTTCCGCGCGGACGCCGGCATCCTCGACGGCGTCGAGATCTTGGGCGGCGACACCCCCGTCGCCGACCAGGTCTGGGCACGGCCGGCGGTGAGCATCACCGGCTTCAGCTCCACCCCGGTCGACGAGGCCGTCAACGCCGTGCCCGCCGTCGCCAAGGCCCGCCTCCAGCTGCGCGTGCCTCACCCCCTTGACCCGCAGGAGGTCGCCGAGGCGCTGGCCGCGCACGTGAATGCCCACGCCCCGTGGGGAGCCCAGGTGGAGACCACCATCCTCGACGTCAACCCCACCTTCGCCACTGACTCCGCCAAGCCCGCCGCTCAGCTCTTCGGCCGCTGCCTCGCCGAGGCCTACTCCGCCGACGCCGTCACCGAAGTCGGCTCCGGCGGCTCCATCCCGCTGACCGCGTTGCTGCAGGAGAAGTTCCCCGACGCGGAGATCATCCTCTTCGGCGTTGAGGAGCCCCTGTGCGGCATCCACGGCCCGAACGAGTCCGTCGACCCGACCGAAATCGAGGCGATCGCCGCCGCCGAGGTCGCCTTCCTGCGTCGCCTGCGCTAACGCCGTCCTGTGCCAACCTTCCCGTTGCCAGGTAGAGTGGTTGACGTTAGCCGTGTCCCGGCTGTGATCGGATTCCCCGGCACGCCCCTACACCGTTAAGGGGGCTTGCCACGCACACGACTTCCCTGCTGGTGCCGCTTTCCGCAGAGACCGGGCGCGCGACGTGTACCGTGTCTACACCCACCAGAAGGGGAGTTGATTTCCGACGTGCTTTTAGTACTCGCATCCCTCGTCCTGGCAGCGGTGGTCGCCCCCTTCCTCATCCTGGCGCTCGGCCGCCGCGCCTTTGGCGTGCTGGCCCTCGTCCCGGCTGCTGGATTCGGTTGGGTTGTGCACCACTTTCGAGCCGGGTCGTTCGCCGATGGAGGGGCCTTCACATCGTCCTACCAGTGGATGCCCGCCGCCCATTTGAGCTTTGAGGTCCGGCTGGACTCGCTGTCGGCCATCTTCAGCCTCATCATTCTCGGCGTCGGCGCCCTCGTGCTGCTGTACTGCTGGGGATACTTCGACTCCAACCCGCCCCGCCTCGCCAAGTTCGGCGGCGAGATGGTGTCCTTCACCGCCGTCATGTACGGCCTTGTTATCTCCGACAGCCTGCTACTGATGTACATGTTCTGGGAGATCACCTCGGTGCTCTCCTTCATGCTGGTCGGCTACTACGGTGAGCGGGCGTCGTCGCGGCGCGCCGCCGGCCAGGCCCTCATGGTCACCACCCTCGGCGGACTCGCGATGCTCGTCGGCATCGTGCTCCTCGGGCGCCAGACCGGCATCTGGACGCTGTCGGCCATCCCCACCTTCGTCGACTTGGAAAACACCAGCTACATGCTGCCGGCCATCGGCCTCATCCTGGCCGGCGCGCTCACCAAGTCCGCCATCGCCCCGGCGCACTTCTGGCTGCCCGGCGCGATGGCCGCGCCGACGCCGGTGTCCGCCTACCTGCACTCCGCCGCCATGGTCAAGGCCGGCATCTACCTCGTGGCCCGGCTGGCACCGGACTTCCACGTCATCCCCGGCTGGCACCTCATCGTCATCTCGATGGGCGTGTTCACAATGCTGCTCGGCGGCTGGATGGCGCTGAAGCAGCGCGACCTCAAGCTCATTCTCGCCTACGGCACCGTTTCCCAGCTGGGGTTTATCATCTCGGTCATCTCCATCGGCTCCCGCGAGGCCCTCCAGGCCGGCCTGGCGCTCACCCTGGGGCACTCCCTGTTCAAGGCGGCGCTGTTCATGATCGTCGGCGCCATCGACCACACGTCGGGCACGCGCGACATCTCCAAGCTCTCCGGCCTCGGCCGGCGCGAAAAGCTCACCACCATCCTGGCCACGATCTCCGCGCTATCCATGGGCGGTATCCCGCCGCTGTTCGGGTTCATCGCCAAGGAAACCGCACTCTCGGCGATCCTCGACGAGCCCCTGCTCGTCGGCATGCCTCGAAAGCTGCTCATGGTGGGCCTGGTGCTGGGCTCTATCCTCACCCTGACCTACGCCCTGTACTTCCTGTACGGAGCCTTCGCCACTAAGCGCGCCTCCCACCCGTCGGGCGGCGGCGTGTCGGAGGCGGTCCGTTCGGCGCACCGCATCGGCCCCTCGCTGTGGGTCGCCCCGCTGGTGCTCACCGCCGGCACCGTCGGCTTCGGCCTCTATCCCGCGCCGCTTGACGCGGCGATCACCACCCACTTGGACAACGCCGCCCCGCTCGCCGACGGCGCCCATGCCACCCACCTGGCCCTGTGGCATGGGTTCACGATCCCGCTGCTCATCACGCTGGTCATCATCGTTTTTGGCATCATCGGCTACTGGCAGCGCGATCTGGCGATCAAGAGCCAGTTCTCCGCCCCGGCGCTCGGCTCCGCCGACGACGCCTACGACTCCGTCGTGGACTTCTTCCGGCGCCTGTCCCTGCGGATCACCGCCTCCACCCAGCGCGGCTCCCTGACCATCAACCTGGCCACCATCTTCAGCGTGCTCATCCTGCTGCCGATGGTCTCTCTGCTCTCCGGTGACCGCGTCAGCGTCCGCATGCAGCTGTGGGATACCCCCTGGCAGGCCGTTGCCGCGGTCATCATCATCATTGCGGCGATCGCCACGACGTTCGCCGTCAACCGCCTGTCCGCCGTTATCCTCGTGGGCGTGACCGGCTACGGCATGGTGGGGCTCTTCGTCCTCCACGGCGCCCCCGATCTCGCGCTGACGCAGGCGCTGGTGGAAACCATCGTCATGGTGGTCTTCGTGCTCGTGCTGCGCAAGCTCCCCGCGGCGGCGGACCTCAAGGTCAACGGGCCGTCGAACCGCCTGCGCGCCTGGCTGGCAATCGCCGTCGGCCTATCCGCCTCCGTGGTCACCCTCTTCGCCATCAACGCGCGCAACGCCACCCCGATCAGCGTGTTCATGCCGGAGCTGGCCAAGGACATCGGCCACGGCGCCAACGCGGTCAACGTCCTGCTCGTCGACATCCGCGCGTGGGACACCCTCGGCGAGATCACAGTGCTCGTCATCGCCGGCACCGGCATCGCCTCGCTCGTGTTCCGCAACCGCTCCTTCCAGCGCGAATCCCGCCTGCCGGTGCTCACCGCGCACGGCCGGCGCTGGCTGGCCTCGCCGGTGGAGCCAGAAAAGGCCCAGAACCGCTCGCTCATGGTGGACATCGTCACCCGGATCCTCTTCCCGTCGATGATCGTGCTGTCCCTGTACTTCTTCTTCGCCGGCCACAACGCCCCCGGTGGCGGATTCGCCGGCGGCCTCGTCGCGGCGCTTGCCTTGGTTCTGCGGTATCTCGCCGGCGGCCGCACAGAAGTCGAGGCCACGCTGCCCATCGACGCCGGGCGCATCCTGGGCACCGGCCTGGTCCTTTCGGGCGTGTCCGCGTTGCTGCCCGTGCTCATCCACCAGAACCCGCCGTTGAGCAGCTACTACTGGTCCTGGGAGGAGGTGCCGCTGATCGGCTACTTCTCGCTGCCGTCGGCGATGTTCTTCGACGCCGGGGTGTACCTCATCGTCATCGGCCTCATCAAGCACATCCTCGTCTCGCTCGGGTCCCAGCTCGACCTGGAGGAGGACATGCGCAAGCAACGGGCCCGGGACCGCGCCCGGTCGCTCAAACGACGCGCCGCGCGTCGGCGCCAGGCGGCAACGACGGCCAGTCCCCTGCCTTCTGCGCCGCGCGGTGACCACTCCGCCTCCCTCGACCCGACCATCGACGACGCCCCCGGAAAGGAGCACCACTAGTGGATGCCAACCTCTTCCTCCTCCTCGCCGCCGGGGTCCTCGTGGCCGCCGGGGTGTACCTCATCCTGGACAAGGTGCTCACCCGCATCCTCATGGGGATCCTGCTGCTGGGCAACGGAGCCAACCTGCTCATGCTGCAAGCCGGCGGCCCGGCCGGCTCCCCGCCGATCATGGGCCGCGACAGTGAACCCTACGGCGAACGCATCGCCGACCCGCTCGCCCAGGGCATGATCCTCACCGCCATCGTCATCTCGATGGCCATGAGCGCCTTCATCCTCACCCTCATCTACCGCCAATACCGCTACCGCACAGCGGACATCATCGAAACGGATACGGAGGACGCCGCCATCGCTATCGCGGCCCGCACCCACTCGGCGTCGGCGGCACCGGACCACGACGCCTCCGACGACCCCGCCACCGGCCGCCCCACCCTGCAGGGTGACTCCTTCGGCCTGAAGTCCTTCGAGGGACCCGTGCAGGGGGCCGACAATGAGTGAGCTTGTCGCACCCTACGTGGCCTACGTTCTGCCGTACATGCCCTTCCTTATCCCCTTGCCCGTGCTGGTTCCTGCGCTGGCCGCCGCGGTCATCACCCTCGGGTGGCGCAACATCCAGATCCAACGCGTCATCGCGATGCTCACCCTCGGGTTCCAACTCGCCCTGGCCGCCACGTTCGTGCTGGTCGCTGACGCCGAGGGCATCCAAACTGTCCAGATCGGCGGCTGGGACGCTCCGGTCGGCATCACCATGGTGGTTGACCGTCTCTCCGCCCTCATGCTCTTCGTCAGCGCCATCGTGCTGTTCTGCGTCATGTGGTTCGCCATCGCGCAGGGCGTGCGCGACGGCGGCAAAAACGAGCCAGTCGCCGTGTTCCAGCCGACCTACCTCCTGCTGAGCATGGGCGTCAACCTGTCTTTCCTGGCCGGTGACCTGTTTAACCTCTACGTCGGCTTCGAGGTCTTCCTCGTCGCCTCCTACGTCCTGCTCACCCTCGGCGCCTCCCCGGCCCGAGTGCGAGCCGGCCTGAACTACGTCATCGTGTCCATGGTCTCCTCGATGATCTTCATCCTCGCCATCGTCGGCGTCTACGCCGCTGTCGGCTCCGTCAACCTCGCGCAGGTGGGCATCCGGATGGAGGGCATCCCCGACGGCGTCCGAGCCGCGGTCTTCGGCACCTTGCTCGTGGCGTTCGGGATCAAGGCGGCCGTCGTGCCGCTCGACGCCTGGCTGCCCGACTCCTACCCCACCGCGCCGTCGCTCGTCACCGCCATCTTCGCCGGCCTGCTCACCAAGGTGGGCGTGTACACCATCATCCGCATGCGGTCGACGGTGTTTACCGACGGCTTCTTCGACGACCTCTTCCTCTGGGTGGCCCTGGCCACGATGGTCGTCGGCATCCTCGGTGCCATGGCCCAGAATGACATCAAGCGTCTTTTGTCATTCACCTTGGTCAGCCACATCGGCTACATGATCTTCGGCATCGGTGTGGGCAACGCGCTCGGGCTGTCCGGCGCTATCTTCTACGCCGTCCACCACATCCTCGTCCAGACCGCGCTCTTCCTCGTCGTCGGCCTCATCGAACGCCAGGCCGGCACGTCGTCGCTGCGTCGCCTGGGATCCCTCATGTACACCGCCCCCATCCTGGCGGTGCTGTACTTCATCCCGGCCATCAACCTCGGCGGCATCCCGCCGCTGTCCGGGTTCCTCGGCAAGATCATGCTTTTGCAAGCCGCCGCCAACGAGGGTTCCTGGTTATCCTGGGTCCTCATCGGCGGGGCGGTGGCGACCTCGCTTCTCACCCTGTACGTCATGGTCCTCGTCTGGTCCAAGGGCTTCTGGCGCGACCGCAAGGACGCCCCCGAAGGCCAGCTCGCCAGCGCCCGACCCGCCCCCTTGAGCGACGTCACCGACGAGGTGGAATTCTCCGAACGCGAAGACGTCGGCAAGATCCCCTTCGGCATGTTCGCGTCGACGGCCACCCTCATCGCCGTGTCCACCGCGATCACCTTCGTCGCCGGGCCGCTGTCCGGCATGACGACGCGCGCCGCCCAATCCGCCCAAGACGTCACCATCTACCGTGACGCCGTCCTCGGCGACACCTGGTCCAACCCGGGGCGCACCCTCAACCAACACCGACTCGACCACGGCCAGGACCGGCTCTCCGAACGCCAAGAGCCCCTTCCCGAACCCACCGCCGGCCTCGACGCGCCGAACGACTCCGCTGAGGAGGACCGCTGATGCTGCGCAAAATCCGCCAACGCCTGCGCCCCCTATTCATCCTGTGGACCATCGCCATGTGGTGCCTGCTCATGGGCGAAGTGACCTGGGCTAACCTGCTCGCCGGCTTGGGCGTCGGCGTCCTCGTCGCCGTCGCGCTGCCACTGCCGGCTATGCCCATCGCCGGCATCAAGGTGCACTGGGGGCTCCTGCTCGCCTTCATAGCCGAATGGCTGTGGGACCTCCTGGTTGCCTCGGTCAAGGTGGCTTGGCTCGCCGTCAGGCGCCAGGACCCGCCGCGCACCGCCATCGTCACACTGCCTATGCGGGTAGCCAACGAGCTTGTCCTCTACTTCGCCTGCGTGTCCTACAACCTTCAACCCGGCGGCACGATCACCGACATCGACATCGCCAACCGCACGCTCACCATCCACCTCCTCGACGCCGACGACGACGTCGACCTCCAACGCGAAGCCAACAACGTGGCCGAACTCGAGCGTCGCATGATCCGAATCTTCGAGAGGGTCTAAATGCCAGATCACATCTACAACCTGCTGCTCCTGCTACCCGGATCCCTCATCGCCGTCGCGCTGGTCCTGGTCCTCGGACGGATCGTCGCCGGCCCCGACTCCATGGACCGGATGATCGGCCTCGACGGCTTCATCGCCATCGCCCAATGCACCTTCGCCGTCATCATCTGCTGGACGCTCGACACCACCGCCGTCAACGCCATGCTCGTCGTGGCCCTGCTCGGATTCATCTCCACCGTCTCCGTCGCCCGATTCCGCAAGAGGGATGATGCCAAGTGACCCCCGATTTCCTCACCGTTCACTTCGTCGCCGACGTCGTCTCCCTCCTCCTGCTCACCCTCGGCTCGGTGTTCATCCTCTCCGCGGCCATCGGCGTCCTCCGCTTCGGCGACACCATGTCCCGCGTCCACGCGATCACCAAACCCCAGACCACCGGCCTCATCCTCGCCATCATCGGCACCGCCATCCGAGTCACCGGCTCCGATGACTTCTCCATCGCCGAACGCAGCGACCTCGGGGTTCTGGCGCTCCTCGTGCTCTTCGCGCTGATGACGACTCCGGTCACCGCCCAGCGGCTTGGCCGCATCTCTCGCCGGGAAGGGCTCTACGGCGATATCGAAAGGATGTCCCGCAACGACGCGCCCGCGCCGCGCTCCCTGCGCCGCAAGTAGTCAGGGCCCGCTTCAGCGGGCTCATTGTTTGGGGAGGTGGCGTGCGGCTGCCGACAGCGCTGCTTTGAGCACGTCGCTCGCGCCGCGCCCCTTCCCTTGTTCCTAAGGGGTGCCAGACCACGGCCTGCCGGGCGTCGGCAAGACCCTGCGGCACCCCTTTCGACACAAGCCGGTCGCAGCTCCACCCCACCCCTCGGTTCCAAAGGGGTGCCAGACGACGGCCTGCCGGGCGTCGGCGCGGCCCTTGCGGCACCCTTTCGACACAGGACAGGCCACAGCCCCACCCCGCCCCTCGGTTCCAAAGGGGTGCCAGACGACGGCCTGCCGGGCGTCGGCACGCCCCCTGCGGCACCCCAACGACACAGGCCGGTCGCAGCCCCACCCCGCCCCTCGGTTCCAAAGGGGTGCCAGACGACGGCCTGCCGGGCGTCGGCGCGGCCCTTGCGGCACCCTTTCGACACAAGCTAGCCCACACTAGCCTCGCCGTGTTCGCCTGCCCGACGGCACCCAGGCGCTACCGCACCAAAGGGGTGCCAGTCGAAGCCCAGCCCAGCGTCGGCACGCCCCTTGCGGCACCTCAACGACACAGGACAGGCCGCAGCCCCACCCCGCCCCTCGGTTCCAAAGGGGTGCCAGTCGAAGCCCAACCCGACGCCGGCAGGCCCCTTGCGGCACCCTTTCGACACGCCTGGTCGCAGCCCCACCCCGCCCCTCGGTACCTAAGAGGTGCCAGACCACGCCCAACCCAGCGTCGGCAAGACCCTGCGGCACCCTTTCGACACGCCTGGTCGCAGCCCCACCCCGCCCCTCGGTACCTAAGAGGTGCCAGACCACGCCCAACCCAGCGTCGGCACGCCCCTTGCGGCACCCCAACGACACAGGACAGGCCGCAGCTAGCCTCGCCGAGTTCGCCTGCCCGACGGCACCCAGGCGCTACCGCACCAAAGGGGTGCCAGACCACGCCCAGCCCAGCGTCGGCACGCCCCTTGCGGCACCCCAACGACACAGGCCAGGCCGCAGCCCCACCCCACCCCTCGGTACCAAAGGGGTGCCAGACCACGGCCTGCCGGGCGTCGGCAAGACCCTGCGGCACCCCAACGACACACCTCGCGGGCAACCGCACCGCGTCCGCAACGCCAACGCAGCCTGACCACCTAGCAGCAAAATGCGAGGACCCCAGAGCCGCGGAGTAACAAAAGTGACGAGGCTGCGGCGCTGGGGTCCGGGGCGTTGAGGAGCCGGTCACCGGAACGCTCCGGGCCCGGGCACTGCGGCGCCGGGGTTAGCGCTCGGGGAGGAGCTGGGTGAGTTCGTCGCAGGTGGCGTCGACGGCGGGTTTCCAGTCTCCGGTGCGTTCGTGGATGCGTCGCTGCCGGGAGTAGCCGGCGCCACGTTCGAGGATTTCCGGCACGAGGCCGAGCTCCGTGGCGCAGTCCAGTTCGTGGGCGAGAGGCATGAGTTCGTCGACGAGTTCGGTGAGTTCCTGGGTGACCCAGCGTTCCTCCGTGTCGCGGGAGGTGATGACGAGGGCTTCGAGGCCGTAGCGGGCGGCGCGCCACTTGTTTTCCGCGTTGTGCCAGTCCTGGAGGGTGGGCAGGGGTTCACCGCGGTCGATCATGCGGTCGAAGTGGACAACCAGGCAGTGGGTGAGGGCGACGACGGCGGAGAGTTCACGCAGGTTGGAGGTGGCGTCGGCGATGCGGACTTCGATGGTGCCCCACTTGGAGGCGGGGCGGACGTCGAAGTGCATGGAGCCCGTGTGGTTGGTCACGCCGGAGGTGGCCTGGTCGGTTTGGAATTGTTCCCACTGCTGCCAGCTGTCGAACTGGTAGGGCATGCCGGCGGTGGGCAGCTGCTGGTAGAGCATGGTCCGGTTGGAGGCGTAGCCGGTGTCGAGTCCATCCCATCCGGGCGAGGATGCGGAGATCGCCAGCAGGTGCGGGTACTTGGTCATCAGGGCGTTGATGATGGGCCAGACGCGGTCCTCGTGGCTGATGCCGATGTGGACGTGGATTCCCCAGATGAGCATCTGTTGGCCCCAGTACTGGGTGCGGTTGATGATCTCCGAGTAGGTCATCTTGGCGCTGACGGGCTGCTGCCGGAAGTCGGAGAAGGGGTGGGATCCGGATGCCCATAGGCGCAGGCCGAGGTCGTCGGCGCCGGCGCGCAGGGCGTCGATGCCGCGTCGGAGCTCGTCGACGGCGGTGGGGACCGAGTCGTGGACTCCGGTGACGAGTTCGACGGTGTTTTGGAGGAACTCTCGCTCGAAGTGCTGCTCGGGGTGGGTGGCGTTGACGATGTCGATGAGTTCGACGGCCTTGGGCACGAGGTCTCGGCTGACGGGGTCAACGAGGCCCACCTCCCACTCGACTCCGAGGGTGGGGCGGGCAGATCGGTTGAAGTGTTCGGCCACTAGAAGTTCAGTGCTCCGATGAGGGCGAGGGTGATTTCGCCGTTGCCGCGGAAGTCGCCGGGCAGTTGGTCGATGTTCGGCTCGGCGACGGCGTCGACGCCGTAGGTGTTCTTCAGCTCGGCGACGAGGTCCCTGGCGGCCTGCTCGCCGGCGGCGTCACCGGGCTGGTAGAACACGGTGTTTCGCTGGAGCTTGGCGGCCTGCTCGGGCAGGTTGCCGTGCTGGCCGACCTTCTTGCCGCTGGCGTAGAAGTGCTGGTGGGTCTGCTCGGCGAGGCCGGAAACGGTGGAGTTGTTAAGGATGTTGATCTCGGTCGGGCCGCTAGCAGCCGGTGCCGGCTGGGCTGCGGGCGCCGGGGCGTTCGTGGATCCTTCGGCGTCCTTGCCGTCCGCGTCGGGCTTGCCGGAGGTCGACGTGGCGCTGGCGTCGGCGGAGGGCTTGGTCGCGGAGGCGGCGTCGCCGGCCGGGGCGGGTGAGACGCTGGTACTGGCGCTGCCGGCGGCGGCGGTGTTGTCTGGGGTGGCGTTGGGGCTGCCCTGGGTAAGGCTGTAGAGCCCCCAGAGGCCGAAGAGGATAGCGATGGCGATGAGCACCATCGCGAGGCCGCGGACGGGCAGGCCGGTGGCGCCACCGGCGACGGCGTGAGCGCCGCCCGTGGAACGGTCGGAGGGGTCGTAGTCGTCGAGGACCTGATCGTTATCGTTCACGTTTGTCACACTCGTCACTCTAGTTCACTGGAATACACTTCTGTATCTGCTGGGTGCCCCTCTATAGAGGCGGTCCGCCACGGTTTCACCTTAATTACTTACGCTCACGGGCCCGTTCACGCTCGTCAGCGCGTCGATCCCGCCGTCGCCGCAGCCGGGCCGCGAGCAACGGGTACCGCGCCATGACCTCGGGAACATCCACTAGGAGGTTGAGGTGCTGGTAGTAGCGAATCGGCGACATGTCGAATTCGGCCCGGATCGCCTCCTCCTTCGCACCCACGGCCTGCGGGGCTCGCTGCTCGAATTCGAGGATGCGGGCGTCAACGTCAGAGAGTGCAGGCATGTTTACACTGTAAATCATGACAATTAGGCCCATCGTTATCCACGGGGACCCGGTCTTGCACCAGCCCACCGTCGCCGTGACGGAGTCCCCCGAGGAGCTCGCCGAGCTCATCCGGGACATGTACGAGACCATGGACGCTGCCCACGGCGTCGGACTCGCCGCGAATCAAATCGGCGTCAACAAGCGCCTCTTCGTCTACGACTGCCCGGACTTCGACGGCCCCGACCGCACCGAGAAACCCGACGGCTCCACCCGGCGCGGCTGCGTCGTCAACCCCGTCCTGGAGACCTCGGACATCCCCAAGACCATGCCCGACGAGGACGAAGA
Source organism: Corynebacterium uterequi (assembly GCF_001021065.1). Classification (NCBI taxonomy): domain Bacteria; kingdom Bacillati; phylum Actinomycetota; class Actinomycetes; order Mycobacteriales; family Corynebacteriaceae; genus Corynebacterium; species Corynebacterium uterequi. The sequence continues at coordinate 2,052,961 of NZ_CP011546.1, forward strand.
CCAGGAAGGCTGTCTCTCCGTCCCCGGCGAGTCCTTCCCCACCGGCCGCGCCGACTGGGCCCGAGTTACCGGCACCGACGAACACGGCGATCCCGTCACCATCGAGGGGTATGGGTTCTTCGCCCGTTGCCTGCAGCATGAGGTCGGCCACCTCGACGGTTTCGTCTACACCGACGTCCTCATCGGCCGCAACAAGCGCGCCGCCAAGAAGGCCATCAAGCGCAACGGGTGGGTGGAAGAAGGCTTGACCTGGACCCCCGGCGTCGACGAGGACCCCTTCGGCTACTAAATGTCTCGCATCTTCCGCTCCGACGAGGTTCAGGTCGGCGAGCGAGTCGTCGTGCGGCGCCGCGTCGGCGACAAGGCCTCGGACATCATCGGCCACGTCACGTCACTGGAACCCTTCACGGTCCGCCCGCAGGAACGCGGCGGGGCGCCGTCGTCGCTGCCCGAGGTAACCGTACCGGCTGCCGACATCATCATCGTCAAGCGGCTTAGCCCGCGCCGGGTGCGCAACTCGGACATCCGACACGTCGAGGCCGCCCACGCGAAGGCCTTCCCCGGTATTGACCACACCTGGTCCAGCGATGGCCAGTGGCTCCTGCGTGCCGGCGACGGCGTCACGGAGCGCTCCAACTCGGCCACCCCGTTGGGCGCCTCCGCCGGGTTCACGGCCCTGCCCATCGGCGAAATCCTCGATTTCTACGCCCGCCACCGGCTCCCGGCGCGGTTGCACATCCCGGAGCGGCTCGGGCGCGCCGCCGAGCAGCTCGTGGCCGCCGAGCCTCACGCCTGGCAACTCTCGCCGGAGATACTCGTCATGACGCGCCCGCTCGACGACATCGATCCGCACGAGCCCCCCAACCTTCCCGAGGGCCTGAGCGCCCGCGTTGATGACACCCTCGACGACGCGTGGCTGGCCCTCTACCACTTCCGCGGCCAGCGCCTGCCCGTCCGCGCGCTGGAATGGCTGCAGAAGGACATCGACGGCACGATGGGCTTCGCCCGGCTGCTCGACGCCACCGGCGCCACCGTCGCCATCACCCGCGCCACCTTGACTACCAGCGACGACGGCACCCACTGGCTGGGCTACTCGGCGGTAGAGGTGGCCGACGGGTGGCGTCGACGCGGCCTGGGCACCGCCTTGGGCCGCACGGTCATGGCGTGGGGTGCCGCCCACGGAGCACAGCAGGCGTACCTCCAGGTGATCGGCACCAACGACGCCGGCATCGGACTCTACGGCAAGCTGGGATTCATCGAACACCACCGCCACCGCTACGCGACCCGGGTGGCCAGCTGACTTCAGCAGGTACTGTGACTGCTATGCGCATCGCCACGTGGAATGTGAACTCGGTGAGGACGCGGGCAGATCGGGTGACGGGCTTCCTCGCCCGCCACGACGTCGACGTCCTCGCTATGCAGGAGACGAAGTGCTCGGACGATAAGTTCCCCTACCTCGCCTTCGAAGAGGCCGGCTACGAGGTCGCCCACGTCGGCTATCACCAGTACAACGGGGTGGCCATCGCCTCCCGCGTGGGCCTTAGCGACGTGGCCGACCATTTCCCCGGGCAGCCGGGGTTTGCCAAAGACCCGCAGAAGCCGCAGCATCGGGAGGCCCGCGCGGTGGGTGCCACGTGTGGCGGTGTGCGCTTGTGGAGCCTGTACGTGCCGAACGGCCGGCAGATCGGCGACCGGCACTACGACTACAAACTCGCCTTCTACTACGCGCTGGCCCGCTTCTGCGAGCAGGAGACGACGGATCCCGCCCGTCGTTTCGCCATCATGGGCGACTTCAACGTCGCCCCGCGCGATGAGGACGTGTGGGACATGGCCGCCTTCGCCGGGGCCACCCACGTCACCGAGCCCGAGCGGGCCGCTTTCCAGATGGTCGAGGAGTCCGGCCTTCGGGAGGTGACGCGTTCATTGGCGGCGCAGCGGTACACCTACTGGGACTACAAGGCCGGGCGTTTCGGCAAGGACGAAGGCATGCGCATCGACTTCCAGTTCGCCTCGGCGCCCCTGGCGGCGACGGCCCGGGCCGCGTTCGTCGACGTCAAGGAGCGCGCCCAGGCTGGTGCCTCCGACCACGCGCCCGTCGTCGTCGACTACCAGGAGGCAGCAGATTATGACTCGGTCCGCTAGCTGGCGTCGCCTCGCCCGGGTGAAGCCGTGGCAGCTGATCGGCATGGGTATTGATTACAGCATCAAGGTCGCCGCCCTCGGCATCGTCCCGGAAGGCCGGCGTCCCAGCTCGGCAAACGCCTGGCTGCTGCTCATCCTCCTCGTGCCCTTCATCGGCCTGCCGCTGTTCTTGCTCATGGGATCGCCGTATATCAACCGGCGCCGGCACCGCATCCAGCAGGAAGCCAGCGCGATGATCGACGACGTCCAGGCCCACACCCCCAACGCCCCCGAGGACGTCACCCTGCCCCGCGAGGTCGCCTCGATCACGCGCCTCAACCGGGAACTGACCGGGTTCCCCGCCGTGTGGGGCCACAACCTCGGGGTCCACACGGACTACGACGACGCCATCGCGCGCGTCGCCGACGTCATCGACACCGCCACTCACACCGTCAACGCCGAGATCTACATCATGGCGTGGGACGAGACGACGGACGTCTTCTTCCAGTCCCTGGCCCGCGCCGTCGACCGCGGGGTGACGGTGCGGCTCCTCTTCGACCAGATCGGCTCGCTGAAGTACCCCGGTTTCAAGGACCTCGGGGCCCGGCTCGACGACATCGGCGTCGACTGGCACTACATGCTTCCCCTGGCCCCTTGGCGCGGCCGCTTCCGACGCCCTGACCTGCGCAATCACCGCAAGATGATTATCGTCGACAACGACGTCGCCTTCCTCGGCTCCATCAATATGATCGACCGCAGCTACCTCATGCGGGCCAACCGGCGCGCGGGCCGCCAGTGGATCGACTACCTCGTGGAGCTGACGGGGCCCATCGTCGCCTCCATCGAGAATGTCTTCGCCGTGGACTGGTACACCGAATCCGGGGAGGCTCTCGATATCCCCGCCCAGCACGACGTCGGCGGGCGCCCCGGCGACGAGAACCTGCTCCAGCTCATCCCCTCCGGGCCGGGCTACACCACCGAGCCGAACCTGCGGATGTTCACCTCGATCATCCACCACGCGACCACCCGGCTCATCATCTGCTCGCCCTACTTCATCCCCGACGAGTCAGTCCTCGAAGCCGTCACCACCGCCGCCTACCGCGGGGTCCAGGTGGACCTCCTCGTCAGCGAACAGGCCGATCAGTTCCTCGTGGAACACGCCCAGTCCTCCTACTACCACACGCTGCTGGAAGCAGGAATCAGAATCCACGAGTTCCCGGAACCCTACGTTTTGCACTCGAAGTTCCTCATCGCGGATCCCGCCGGCGACGGCACCACCGGCCACCCGCTCGCCACCTTCGGCTCCTCCAACCTGGACATGCGCTCCTTCGGGCTGAACTACGAGGCGACGGTGCTCGTCGCCCAGGGCAACCTCATCGCCCAGTTCACCGAGCTGGCAGAAAACTACATGGCGGTGTCCCACCACCTCACCGCCGCGAAGTGGGAGCGGCGGAGCTGGGCACGCCGCTACGTGGACAACGTGGCCAAGTTGTCCTCGGCGCTGCAATAGGCGCCCCCGTGAACAGCCCGCTTAGGCGTCGCGCCGCTCCAGCAGGGCCACACCGACGGCCCACACCGCCACCGCCCAGCACGCCAGAACGGCCAGCGACCACCACCAGGGTTTCGTCACGATGAGGCTCGTGCTGCTCACGGCGTTGCTGAGATTAACTAAGGGCAGATACTGATGCAGGTCGATGCCGATATCAGGGAGGAACACCACCGCCCGGTCAATACCCATCACCCATAGCAACACGATGATGGAGGTACTTGCCGTCGAACGCACAATCCACGCCACCCCCTGCATCATGAGGCACGCCAGCGCGACGCCCAGCGGAGCGACCCACAACGGCCGCCATGCGACGGAGTGGGCGAATAGGTTACCGAAAACCTTGGGTGCGGTGTGGCCCACCACGGGGCCCATGAGATAACCCGTCACGATCATGAGTGTGACGACGCCAGCGGCGATCGCCATGAACAGCACAGCCTTGGCTGCGGCGACCATCCAACGCTTCGGTGTGGCGAGGTAGGTCAGCCGTGGCAGGTTGTGGCGATATTCGTTGGTCACCATGTGGGCGGCCGCGAGATACAGGAACACGGCGAGAAAGACGGGGACGGCGGCGATGGCGTCCGAGGCGTTGATCAGCACGAACTCCTCAAGGCCCGGGTGGTCCCCTCTGAAGCTATGGGAATGAGACATGGCGCGGATCCGCACAATCATCCCGAAGAGGCAACACACCATGTAGGACACCATGATCCACCAGAAGCTGGCGGTGGTGCGCAGCTTGGTCCACTCCGCGTGTAAAACGTGAACGAACACGACTCTTAAGCCTCCATCTGAGCGTTGTAGTCCACCGCGTCCGACGTCATCCGCAGGTACGCATCCTCCAGCGAACCGGTATACGACGACAGCTCGGACAGCTGTACTCCGGCGTTGAAGGCGAGCGCGCCGACGGCGTCGGAGCTGGCGTTGGAAATGGTGAGGATGGCGCGCCCGTCGGCGTCGACGCCTGCCTCGGCGGTGATGTTCTCCCGCGCCAGGACGTCGCGCAGGCGGTCCATGTCCGGGGTGCGGGCCACCACCCGGTGCCCGGTGTTCTCGGAGGTGAATTGGTGGACGGTGGTCTGCGCGAGCAGGCGCCCGCGGCCGATGATGATGAGGTCGTCGGCGGTATGCGCCATCTCGGCGAGCAGGTGGGAGGAGACGAGCACGGCCCGGCCCTGCCCCGCTAGCTGCTTGAGCAGAGTACGCATCCACCGGATGCCCACCGGGTCGAGTCCGTTGATGGGCTCGTCGAGGATGAGGACCTCCGGGTCTCCCAGCAACGCCGCCCCGAGGCCTAAGCGCTGCGACATGCCCAGGGAGAACCCGCCCGCTTTCTTGTGCTGGACGTCGACCAGGCCTACCAGGCTGAGGACCTTGTCGATGCGTTCTGCGGGTAGGCCGTTGGAGTGGGCGATCCACGCTAGGTGGTCTCGGGCGGAGCGCCGGGGGTGGACCGCTGTCGCGTCGAGCAGGGTGCCCACCACCCGCAGCGGTTGCTTGAGCTTTCGATAGGGCACGCCATTGATGAGCGCCTCGCCGGCGTCGGGCCGGTCGAGCCCCACGATCATCCGCATCGTGGTGGACTTCCCGGAGCCGTTGGGCCCGAGGAAGCCGGTGATGGTGCCGGGGCGGACGGTGAGGGACAAGTCCTTTACCGCGGTGACCCGGCCGTACGTCTTGCTAAGACCGGTGACCTCAATCATGCGTTCGATTGTCTCACAGGCACCGGCCGGCGCGCTGGCCGTCGACGCCCGACGGTGCCCACCAAACTGCGCACCGCGCGGCGCAGGCCCGGGTGCACCGCGCCCACGCCCCGCTTAGTGGCGGCCTTTCTCGCACAGCAGCCGTACCTCGTCCGCCAGCGTCTCCCAGGCTTCGCTGAAGGCGGGCAGCAGCGGGTAGCCGGCAACCTCATCGTGGTGGACCCAGCGCAGTTCCAGGGACTCCTCGTTCGGATCCACCGCGAGCGGCTGTTGCGTCGTCGTGGTGGCGATCACCGTCGAGTACGTCCATCCGCCGGCGAGCTCCGGGCGGGCGGGGTCCGCGTCGAACGGCCCGGCAGTGGTGACCACCTTATGGATGCGCAGCAGCCCCGGGGCGAGGGAGGTCTCCTCGACGGCCTCACGTACGGCGGCGTCGGCGGGGCTTTCGTGGGAGTCGCGGGCGCCCCCGGGCAGGGCCCACGTTCCTCCGCACGCGGTCCAGGGCGCTCGGTGCTGGAGGAGGATCTCCCCGGTGTGCGGGGCGACGAGCAGCAGTCCCGCCGCGCCGAATCGTCCCCACAGGCGGGCGCCGTTGGGGCCCGCCGCCCAGCCGTTTCCGTCGCCGTTCATGGCCTTCCACCCTACCGTGTGGGGGCGCAGCGAGGCGGCCCAGACGCTAGCACGGTGGGATAGGTCACGTTAAAGTGAGAGAATGATCTCGTCCCGAAGCGCCTTGCGTCCGGCCGGCGCAGAGCCTTCCGCCCCGGCGGACTCGTTGGACGATGATTGGCTGGACACGGTCAGCGCGGAGCAGGACGCCCCCCGCGATACCCGCAGCGCCCGCTGGTTCGGGGTGGTGCACGATACCCTCAGCGTCCCTTTTGGCCGGCTCCGGCTCGCCTATTCCTTCCTGGCCACCACCCCGGGGAAAATGCTGGCCACCACGATCGTGCTAGCGATGGCGATCCTCGCGGCGGGTTTCTCCATGTCCCAGTCGTCGGCCCAGCGGCAGCAGGGCCTCGACGAGTTGCTCACCCAGACCGAGCCGCTGAACTTCGCGGCCCACAATCTCTACACCAGTTTGTCGCTGGCGGACACGATCGCTACCAGCGGCTTCGTCGCCGACGGCGCCGAGTCGAGCGAGCAGCTCAACCGCTACTACCGGCAGATCGACCAGGCGGCGGTGGCGGCGACCCAGTCGGCGACGGGTGTCGACCCGGCCAACCCCCGCATTGGGGAGCTCGTGTCCACTATCCAACGTCAGTTGCCGGTCTATACCGGGATGGTGGAGACGGCCCGCACGAACAGCCGATTGGGAAACCCGGTGGGCGTGACCTACATGGCCAACGCCTCGGAGCTCATGAGGGGCACGCTCCTGCCCGCGGCCGCCGAGCTCTTCCAGATCACCTCGGCCCACGTCTCCCACGACCAGAAGGCCCTGACCACGCCGCAGTGGATACCCTTGTCGGGGCTGCTCGCCGCGGTTGTCTTCCTCATCCTGGCGCAGTGGGGCCTGTACCGCGCCACCCGGCGTCGGCTCAACCGGGGTTTCGGCCTGGCCACCATCTTCATGATCGTCGCGATCGTGTGGGTGTCCGCCTCTAATTTCATGACGTGGCAATCCGGGTCGGTGGGCTTCCAGCAAGCCTCGCACCCCTGGGAGGCGCTCACCACTGCGCGTATTCTCGCCCAGCAGACCCAGACGACGGAGACCTTCGCCCTCATGCGCCGCGAGAGCGCCGGCGACACCGCCGTGTCCTTCGAGGAGATGGCCCAGGCCACCCACGCCGCCCTCGACGCCGTGGAGGCCCGGCCCGCCGTCGAGCCGTCGACGGCCACCACCGCCCACATCGAGCGCGCCCGGCAGGCCCTCGAGGACTGGGGTGAGGCGCACGACGCCTACCTCGACACCTTGGAGCGCGGCGACTTCGACGAAGGCTCCCGGCTGGTCACCGCCGGCTCCGCGGACGACGGGGTGCCCTCGGTGGCGCGCTCGGCAACGACCCTGGATCGCCAGCTCAGCGCCCTCATCAACGATGCCCGGATCACCATGCGCTCCTTCATCGCCGGGGGCCGTGACGCCACCACCACCGTCGCCACGGCGGTGTTTCTGCTTTCCCTCGCGGCGGTGCTCTCGGTGGCGTTCGGCATCCGCGCCCGGCTACAGGAGTACCTGTGATGCGCCGCCCCCGCTGCCCGCGCCACCCCCGCCGCCCCCGCTGCATCGTGGCGGGCGTCGGCGCTGCCCTGCTATTCGGGGCCGCGGGGCTGGTGGGGTGCGCCGCGCCGGCGCTCGACGAAGACTTCATCGCCAGCGCCGGCGGGATCGACGCCTCTGGCCCCTCCGACCCGGGGATGCCGCTGCCCGCCGGCAGCGAACTCATTCACTTCAGTGACCGCGCCGAACACCGGAGTCCCGACGAACCGGTCCCCACCATCGCCCCTGATGGCCGGCCGCCTGGCGAGCTCGTGCCGAGGATCGTCGAACGCGGGCGGCTCATCGTCGGCATCGACCAGTCCCAAAACCGCCTGTCCTTCCGCAACCCGGTCAGCGGCCGGCTGGAGGGATTCGAGGTGGCCCTCGGCCGGGAGATCGCCCGCGACATCTTCGGCGACCCGAACGCGGTGGACTTCCGCTTCATCCACTCCGACGACCTTGCCGGCGTTCTCAACGACGGGCAGGTCGACGTGATCCTCCGCGCCATGACCATCACCCCCGAACGCGCCGAGTCTGTCACCTTCTCCGCCCCGTACCTCACCGCGACGAAGCGACTGCTGCTACCTACCGATTCCGCCATCCGCGGCTACCAAGACCTCACCCACCACCGCGTGTGCGTCGCCGCCGGCTCCACGTCGCTGGATGTCCTGCCGGCACTCGTCGACGAGGTGACGGTGCTCACGGTACGACGCTGGTCCGACTGCCTCCTCGCCCTCCAGCAGGGGCAGGTCGACGCCATCTTCGGCGACGACGCCATCCTCAGCGGCATCGCAGACCAGGACCTGTTTACCGAGATGGCCGGCACGCCGGCGACCACCGAACACTACGGCGCCATCATGCCTCTGGCCACCACGCCTGAGCGCCAGAACCTGGTGCGTCAGGTCAACGCCACCTTGGAGCGTATCCGCACCGACGGCACCTGGGAGAAGCTGTATAACCGCTGGTTCGACGACGCCTTGACCTACTACCATCCCCCGGCCCCGGTCTACGCCCGGGAGCCGGCGACACCCGCCGACCCCGGAGAAGAGGTGGATACCCCGTGAGCACTCAGCGGAAGGAAAACCAGCTCACTGAAGCTGTGGTCTTCGATCCCTTCGCCGACGACGACCCGACGTATCAGGACGGCGAAAGCGGCGGCACCGAGGCCGTCCACCACGACCCGGCCACCTCCGCCACCGTGGTCGGTCACACCTCGGCGGTGGCCTTCGACCCCTTCGCCGACGACGATGAGGACGACGAGGAGCTCGGCGACGATGACCTCGCCGAACTGCTCAAGGACCTCGGTCAGCTGCGCGACGCCCCCAACGACGCCTCCGAGCGAGCCCGGCGCGAGGCGCTGACGACGTTTCGTTCCCGCCACGGCGCGGCCCGCGCCACGCGCCCGGTGGCCGACGGCATGGTCGAGCTGCCCTTCATCCCGCCCACCGAGCCGGCCAACGTCCTCAAGGACCCGTCGGCCATCCACGCCGAACACAACATTCCACTGCCGCAGCTCACCCCGGGGGATACCGTCGCGGACCAGTATGAGATCCTCGGGGTCATCGCCCACGGCGGCATGGGGTGGATCTACCTGGCCTACGACCACCACGTCTCCGGACGCCTCGTGGTGCTGAAGGGGATGCTGTCGGAGAAGTCCGCCGAGGAGACCGCCGCAGCCGGCGCGGAACGGGAGTTTTTGGCCGGCATCACCCACCCGGGCATCGTCAAGATCTTCAACTTCATCGATGATCCCCGCGTGCCCGGTGGCTTCATCGTCATGGAGTACGTGGGCGGGCCGTCGCTGCGCGCCCGGCGCAACGCCCAGGAGGGCCACCTGCTGCCCATCGACGTGGCCATCGGCTACATCCTGGAGATCTTGCCCGCCCTGGACTACCTCCATTCCCGCGGCGTCGTGTACAACGACCTCAAGCCGGACAACATCATCGTCACCGAGGACCAGGTCAAGCTCATTGACCTCGGCGCGGTGTCGGGTATCGGGTCTTATGGCTACATCTACGGAACCAAGGGCTTCCAGGCACCCGACGTCGCCCAGCATGGCCCGACGATCGCCTCCGATATCTACACGATCGGCCGGACGTTGGCGGCGTTGACCATCGCGCTGCCCGTCGAGGACGGGGTGTACCTGCCCGGCCTGCCGTCGCCGTCGTCGGACCCGACGCTGCGCCGCTACCTCTCCTTTTACCGCCTGCTCAAGCGGGCTACAGACCCCAACCCGGCGCGCCGCTTCGCCTCCGTCGCTGAGCTGGAGGGTCAGCTCTACGGGGTGCTCCGGGAGGTCATCGCCCTGCGCGACGGCACCTACCACCCGGCACAGCACGCCCTGTTCTCCCCGCAGCGCACCACCTTCGGCACCAAGCACCTGGTGTTTCGCACCGATCAGCTCATTGACGGCATCGACCGAACCATCCGGATCACCCCGGACGAGGTCGTCGCCGCCCTGCCCACCCCACTGCTGGACCGCAACGACGTCGGCGCCCCAATGCTGCAGGGTTTCTCCTACACCGAGCCGCAGGAAGCGCTGGAGACCATGCGCCAGGCGATGCAGACCGAGGAATACCAGCACTCGGCGGAGATTCCGCTGGGCGTGGTCCGAGCGATGCTCGACCTGGGACTGACGTCGCAGGCGAAGAATTGGCTGGCGTCGCTCGGCGAGCGCTTCGTCACCGACTGGCGCTACCAGTGGTACGCGGGGGTGACGGCGCTTCTGCTCGACGACTACACCGATGCGCAGATGCACTTCAACGAGGTTCTGTCCATCCTGCCCGGCGAGGCGGCGCCCAAGTTGGCGCTCGCGGCCGTCGACGAGCTCATCCTCCAGGTCTCCGACATGCAGCACACCCAGCTGATGACGCCCCGGGTGGCGCGCACCGCCTCGGGCCTGGGGGAATCCCTCGCGGACATCGACAACGCCTTCTTCGACCGCTACACCGACGACATCTGGTCCCACCTGACCACCGACCCGAAGCTCCTGCGCTTCCACGCCATGCGGCTCTACGGCATGGTGTGGGCGACCAACCCCACGACGGTGTCGAGCGCCTTCGGCCTCTCGCGCCAGCTCGTGGCGGAGGGGCTCACGGAGATGGCGGTGCAGGCGCTCGACCGGGTGCCGGCGGGGTCGCGGCACCACCGGATGGCGAAGCTGACGACCATCCTCGAACTCATCGGGGCGGGGCTGAGCGAATCCCGGATCCGGCGGGCGGCCCGGCGCCTGGAGGAGATCCCCCTCAGCGAGCCTAGGTTCTTGCAGATCAAGATCGCGGTGCTCTCGGCTGCGCTGGAGTTCCTGCAGTCCAAGGGGCTGCGCAAGGCGGCGTCGAAGAACAATCTCTTCGACTATCCCTTCTCCGAGCGGGGGCTGCGCACCGCGTTGGCGGGGGCGCTGCGGCGGCAGGCGCGGGTGGCGCCGTCGCCGAAGCACCGCTACGCGCTGGTGGATATGGCTAACCAGGTGCGCCCCGTCACCTGGTTCTAGCGCTTAGGCGAAGGCGGCGGCCTTGCGGGCGATCGCCAGCTCCTCGTTCGTCGGGACGACGAACACCTTGACGGCGGAGTCGTCGGTGGAGATCAGGCGGGCGCCGTCGCCGCGGGTGGCGTTGCGCTCCTCATCGATGACGATGCCGTACATCTCCAGGTTCTTCAGCGCATCGGCGCGCACGACGGCGTCGTTCTCGCCCACGCCGGCGGTGAACACGATGGCGTCGACCCGGCCCAGCTCGATCATGTACGCGCCGAGGATGCGACGCAGCTGGGTGATGTAGACGTCGAGCGCCAGCTGGGCCTCCTCGCTGCCGGCGTCGGCGGCGGCGTGGACCTCGCGGAGGTCATTGGAGCCGCACATGCCCTTCATGCCCGAGCGCTTGTTGAGCAGGTTGTCGACAGCGTCGACGTCCATGTCAGCGGTGCGCAGCAGGTGGAAGATGATGCCGGGGTCGATGTCACCCGAGCGGGTGCCCATCACCAGTCCGGCGAGCGGGGTCATGCCCATCGAGGTGTCGATGGGGTGCCCCCCGCGCACGGCGGAGGCGGAGGCGCCGTTGCCGATGTGCAGGGTGATGTGGTTAACGTCCTCGGCCGGCTTGCCGAGCAGCTCCGGAACCTGCGAGGCGATGTACTCGTGGGAGGTGCCGTGGAAGCCGTAGCGGCGGATCTGGTGTTCCTCGGCGACCTCGGCCGCGATCGGGTACGTCGCGGCGGCGGCCGGCAGCTCGGCGAAGAAGCCAGTGTCGAACACAGCCACGTGCGGGATGTCGGGAAGCTGCTGGCGGGCGACGACGATGCCGTCGATGTTCGCCGGGTTGTGCAGCGGGGCCAGCGGAATGAGCTTCTTGAGGTCCTCGACGACCGCGTCGTCGATGAGCACCGGCTCGCCGAAGGTGGTGCCGCCGTGAACCACGCGGTGGCCGACGGCGATGAGCTCAACCTGCGCCGGGCCGCAGCCGATGGCGTCGAGCTCCTCGATGACCGTGGTCAGACCCTCGGTGTGGTTGGCGAAGGCCATCTCCTTCTTGGTCTTGTCGCCGGCATGCTTGACGGTGATGGAACCGGAGGCTTCACCGATCTGCTCCACCACGCCGGAGGCGAGGGGATCCTGCTCCGCGCCCGCGGTGGGGTCAACAATCTGGAACTTGATCGACGAAGAGCCCGAGTTGATGACGAGTACGTAGGACATGGGGTTACTTCTTGCCTCCTGCTTGGATCGCCGTGACGGCGACGGTGTTAACGATATCGGGGACGGTGGCGCCTCGGGAGAGGTCGTTGACCGGCTTGTTCAGGCCCTGAAGGATCGGGCCCACCGCCAGGGCGCCCGCGGTGCGCTGGACGGCCTTGTACGCGATGTTGCCCGCCTCCAGGTCCGGGAAGATGTAGACGTTGGCCTGGCCGGCAACCTCGGAGTTCGGCAGCTTCTGGGCCGCGACGACGGGGTCGATGGCGGCGTCGAACTGGATCGGACCCTCAAGCTTGAGGCCCGGGTTGATGCTACGCGCCTTCTCGACGGCGGCGACCACCCGGTCAACGTCCGGGCCGGAGCCCGACGTGCCCGTGGAGTAGGACAGCATGGCCACTCGCGGGTCGATGCCGAACGCGGCAGCAGTGTCAGCGGAGGCCACAGCGATCTCGCCGAGCTGGTCCGCGGTGGGGTTGGGGTTGACGGCGCAGTCGCCGAACGCCCACAGGCGCTTGCGCATGACCATGAGGAAGACGGAGGACACCACGGAGATACCCGGGCGGGTCTTGATGATCTGGAACGCCGGGCGGATGGTGTGGGCGGTGGTGTTCACCGCGCCGGACACCATGCCGTCGGCGAGGCCCTTGTGCACCATCATCGTGGCGAAGTAGGAGAGGTCCTTCATGGTCTCCCGAGCCTGCTCCAGCGTGACGCCCTTGGCCTTGCGCAGCTCAGCGAAGTCGCGGGCGAACTCCTCGGCGAGCGGGGAGGCGAGGTGGTCGATGATGTGGGCCTTCGACAGGTCGAGGTGCTGCGCGGCCGCGCGCAGCGTGATGTCCCGCTCGTCGCCGAGGATCGTCAGCTCAGCGATGCCCCGGCGGAGGATCTGGTCGGCCGCCTGGAGGATGCGGTCGTCGCTGCCCTCCGGCAGGACGATGTGGCTCTTGGCCTCCCGGGCCTTGCTGGCGAGGATGTGGCCGTACATCGACGGCGACATCACCGGCTGGGCCGGGGTCGCCAGGGCCCGCTCGACGGCGCCCGGCAGCTCGGTGACGTTGCAGGTCTCCGCAACGACGGCGCCGAGCTTCTCCGCCTGGGCGACGAACAGGTCCACGTGGACACCGTGGCGCTCGTTGACGATGACCATCGGCGCGCCGAGCGCCGCGGCCACCCGGGCGTCGAGGGACTGGTTGCCGGATCCGACGTAGAGGGCCTCCGCCTCCCGGTCGATGGTGTTGAGGACGTCATCAACGGTGGCGCCATGAGCAGTAATGTCAATGTGCGTGAGGTTGTGTGCTTGCGCCAACGCGTCGAGTTCCAGGCCGTCGAAGTTACGGCCCACTACGGTCAGGAGCAGGCAACGGTGATGTGACATGGGGGAAAAGAGCCTCTCTACCTACGGAATTAGTTCCAATCCGTCATTCTATTCCAGGTTCGTCGACGCGTGCGAGGCATCGAAGGCCAGGGTCACGGCGCACCGTCCCAACAGCGCCCGGGACAGCGCCCGAGGTGATGCCCGGACAGCGCCCTGGACGGCGCCCGAGCGGAATGGGGATGGCCCAGCCGGCTAGTACACTTGGGGCAACCTTCATTCCAGACCACGTCAATCGCGCTTTCGTAGAAGCGCGGAAAGGTAGCGTTCCGTCTCCATGACTTCACCAGCCCGCATCGCCGTCGTCGGCGCCGGCCCCGCCGGCATTTACGCCTCCGACCTGCTCATTAAGTCCGAGCTCGACGTGGAGATCGACCTCTACGAAAAGATGCCCGCGCCCTTCGGCCTCATCCGCTACGGCGTGGCCCCGGATCACCCGCGCATCAAGGGCATCGTAAAGTCTTTGCATAATGTCCTGGACCGCCCGGAGATTAATTTATTCGGCAACATCGAGGTCGGTAAGGACGTCACCGTCGAGGAGCTTCGTGAGTTCTACGACGCGATCATTTTCGCCACCGGCGCGGTAGCGGACCGGGACCTCAACATCCCGGGTGCGGAGCTCGACGGCCACTTCGGCGCCGCCGAGTTCGTCGGCTTCTACGACGGCAACCCGGACTTCACCCGCGACTGGGACCTCACCGCGGAAAAGGTCGCCGTCATCGGTGTCGGTAATGTCGGCCTCGATATCTCCCGCATCCTCGCCAAGACCGCCGACGAGCTGCACGTCACCGAGATCCCGGACAACGTCTACGGCGGCCTCGGCAAGAACGCCGCGACGGAGATCCACGTCTTCGGCCGTCGTGGTCCGGCGCAGGCGAAGTTCACCCCGCTGGAGCTCAAGGAGCTGGACCATTCCCCCACCATCGAGGTCATCGTCGACCCCGAGGACATCGACTACGACGAGGCCTCCGAGGCCGCCCGGCGCGGCGCGAAGTCCGTCGACCTGGTGTGCCAGACCCTCGAAGGCTACGCCATGCGCGAGCCGAAGGGCGCCCCGCATAAGCTGTTCATCCACTTCTTCGAGTCCCCCACCGAGATCCTCGGCGAGGACGGCAAGGTGGTCGGGCTCAAGACCGAGCGCATGGAGCTCGACGGCGCCGGCGGCGTCACCGGCACCGGCACCTTCACCACCTGGGACGTGCAGGCCGTCTACCGGGCGGTGGGCTACCGCTCCGACGCCGTCGAGGGTGTGCCCTTCGACGACGACCGCGCCGTCATCCCCAACGACGAGGGCCACGTCCTCGACTCCTTCGGCGGCTCCATCATCGAAGGCCTGTACGCCACCGGCTGGATCAAGCGCGGCCCCGTGGGCCTCATCGGCAACACGAAGTCCGACGCCAAGGACACCGTCACCATGCTCGTGGCGGACTACCAGGCCGGCCGGCTCACCCCCGCCACCAAGCGCACCCGCGAGGACGTCCGCGAGTTCTTCGCGGCCAAGGGTCACCCCATCACCACGTGGGACGGCTGGTACCGGCTCGACGCCGCCGAGCGCGCCCTCGGCGAGGCCGAAGGCCGCGAGCGCAAGAAGATCGTCGAGTGGGACGACATGCTCGCCCACTCCGGCCCGCAGGACTAGCCCGCCGATGGCTCCGTCGCTTCACGTCGCTCCCCTGCGGGATCTCTCCGCCACGGAGGTGCACGACCTTTTTCGGCTGCGCTGCGACGTGTTCGTCGTCGAGCAGCAGTGCGCCTACCCGGAGCTCGACGGCGTCGACGCCCGGGAGGACACCGTCCACGTGGTGGCCCGCGACGCCGGCCGTGTCGTGGGCACCGCGCGCGTGTTTCCCCTCGATTCCGTCGCGGGCCCGGCGTCCTGCATTGGCCGCTTCGTGGTCGCCCCGTCGCACCGCGGCACCGGGCTCGCCGAGCGCATCATGGCAGCGGCGCTGAACGAGGCCCGCGCGCGGTGGCCGGAGCGTGACATCCTCATCGCCGCGCAGCTCGCGCTCGCCGAGTACTACGAGCAGCGCTACGGCTACGCCCGGGAGGACGAACCCTTCGACGACGCCGGCATCCTCCACACCTGGATGCGCCTGCCGGCCCGCTAGCGGGCGTCGACCGCCATGAGGCCCGCGGCCCGGGCGGCGTTCTCGCGTGCCTGGTCGACGGTCTCCGCCGTGGTGAGGACCACGCCCATCTGGCGGCCCGGGTACGTCGTCGGCTTGCCGAACAGCCGCACTTGCGTCTCCGGTACGGCCAACGCCTCCGCCAGCCCGGTAAAGGACACCTCGCGGGACTCCTTATCCCCCGTAAGGGTGGCCATGGCGCCAGGGCTGGTCAGCGTGACGTCGATGGGCATGCCCAAGATGGCCCGGGCGTGCAGGTCGAATTGGGAGAAGCGCTGCGACGCCAGCGTCACCATCCCCGCCCCGTGGGGGCGCGGGGACACGGAGGAGAAGTACACCTCGTCGCCAGAGACGAAGAGGTCCACGCCGTACACCCCTCGCCCGCCGAGCGCGTTCGAGATCCGGGCGGCCACCGAACGGGCGTTGTCGCTGGCCGCTTCGCTGAGGTAGCTCGGCTGCCAACTCTCGGCGAGGACCCCGCCGGAGTGCCGGGAGCCGATCGGCTCGCTGAACCACGTCGCCAGCTCCCCGGTTTCGGGGTCGATGGAGCGCACCGCCAGGATGGTGACCTCGAAGTCAAAGTCGACGAAACGCTCCACCGCGACCGCTTCGTCGACCCCGGCGCGCGGCAGGTAGACGCGGGACCAGGCCGCCTCCACGTCGTCGGCAGACTCGACGATGACGTGGCGTCGCCCCGACGACGACACCGCCGGCTTGGCCACGCAGGGGTAGCCGAGCTCGTCGAACGCCGCCCGGAACTCCTCCAACGTGGTGGCGAAGGCGTAGGCGGTGGTGGGCAGCCCCAACTGGCGGGCCGTCGTCCGCATGTCCTCGCGGTCGCCGTTGAGGCGGCAGGCGCGGGCGTTAGGCACGACGACGGCCGACTCCTCCGCCTCAATCTCCTCCAGCACCTCCCACGCCACCGTCTCAATCTCGGGGATGACGAAGTGCGGGCGAATCCGCCGGATCAAGGACCGCACCTGCTCCGCGTCGGTGATATCCGCGACGTAACGGAACTGGGTGACCTGGTGCGCCGGGGCGTCGGCGTAGCGGTCGACGGCGTGCACCTCCAACCCCAAGCTGTGGAAGGAAATAGCTAGTTCCTTGCCCAGCTCCCCGGATCCCAGCAGCAGGACCTTGGTGGCGTTGCCGGACAGCGGCGTGCCGATCCGGCGGGTGGGGTTCGGCCCGTCGCTGGCGGGGGTGAGGGCGGGGTCACTCATGGTGGCAGTCCTAGGTTGTCGGGTGCTTAGTTATCGAGAACGTCGTGGCGGACGATGGTCTGGTCACGACCCGGGCCGACGCCGATGTAGGAGATCCGGCAACCCGACAGCTCCTCCAGCCGCAGGACGTAGTCCCGGGCCTTGTCGGGCAGCTCGTCGAACGTGCGGCATCCGGTGATGTCCTCGTCCCACGCCGGCATGGTCTCGTAGACGGGCTCGGCGTGGTGGAAGTCGCTCTGGTTGGAGGGCATCTCATCGAAACGGACACCGTCGACGTCGTAGGCGACGCAGATGGGGATCTCGCCGATGCCGGTGAGCACGTCCAGCTTCGTGAGGAAGAGGTCCGTGAAGCCGTTCACGCGGGAGGCGTAGCGGGCCACGACCGAGTCGTACCAGCCACAGCGACGCTTGCGGCCAGTGTTGACGCCCACCTCGCCGCCGGTGGTCTGCAGGTACTCGCCCCACTTGTCGAACAGCTCCGTGGGGAACGGGCCAGCGCCGACGCGCGTCGTGTACGCCTTGATGATGCCCAGGGAGCTGGTGATCTTCGTCGGGCCGACGCCGGAACCGACGCAGGCGCCGCCGGCGGTCGGGTTCGACGACGTCACGAACGGGTACGTGCCGTGATCGACGTCGAGCATCGTCGCCTGGCCGCCCTCCATGAGGACGTGCTTGCCGGCGTCGAGCGCCTGGTTGAGCACCAGCTCACTCTCGATGACCATGGGGGCCAGGCGGTCCCGGTAGGACAGGAAGTACTGAACGACCTGCTCCGGGTCGATCGCTCGCCGGTTATACATCTTCACCAGCATCTGGTTCTTGATGTCCAGCGCGGACTCGATCTTCTGGCGCAGGATGGATTCGTCGAAGACGTCCTGCACGCGCAGGCCGATGCGGGCGACCTTGTCGGCATAGGTGGGGCCGATGCCGCGCCCCGTCGTACCAATCGCGCGCTTGCCCAGGAAGCGCTCCTGCACCCGGTCCAAGACCTGGTGGTACGGCGCCACCAGGTGAGCGTTCGACGAAATCTTCAGCCGCTGCGACGCCTGCGCACCGCGGGCCTCCAGACCGTCGATCTCGTCAAACAGGGCCTCCAGGTTGATGACGACGCCGTTGCCCAGCACGGGCACCGCGTTCTCCGAGAGAATACCGGCGGGCAGCAGCTTGAGCTCATACTTCTCGCCGCCGACGACCACGGTGTGTCCAGCGTTATTGCCGCCGTTCGGCTTCACCACGTAGTCGACACGGCCACCGAGGATATCGGTAGCCTTACCCTTGCCTTCGTCGCCCCACTGGGCGCCCACGATCACGATTGCTGCCATTAGCTTGGATCACTTCCGAATCTGTAGTGCTGGAACGGGCCGGGACTTCATTCTATAGCCCGGATACCTGTGCGAGAACTCGCTTTCGCCTCACCGGGTGAGGCTAGGCGGCGTGGACGCTCCAGGGCGCAGTCACCGCCCACGAGAGCCTTTGCGCTTCCCAGACCGTCTATCCTGAGGGATTGTAAGGTTGCTCTTATTCTTTCCCCAGCATTTACTTAACCCTATGTTAGGGTAAGGCCATGCGCTGCTTCGCCACTTTGCTGGCTCTTAGCCTGGCAGTATCCGCCTGATGGGCCCCACCCGCGGACGCCGCAGCCTCAGCCTCACGTGTCGCACAAATCATGTGAGCACGACCGAGCAACCACATCTCACTGCCCGCGAGGACGTGACCCTGGCGGACGGTGCCTTGACCGCCGTCGAGCAGCTCATTACTAACCAGGCCATTCATGCCCATTCCGATCTGGGATCATTTTGACTTCCGCAGAGCTTCGATCAACGGACTCCACATCAATGGCCACCAATTCATCAGGGTAACCGTGCCCATGAGAGGTGATGAGCCCTCCGCCTCAGTGGGCAACCTACATCTTGAACACTGATCTGGGAATCGTCGACCATGCCGAGACCCGAGTGGTCCTTGACCAGGTTAATTACTACGTCTTCGAAAACTCCAAGGACGGCAAGCTCATGAGCAGCCAACCCACCGGCACGTCCTGCCAAGAAGTGGCGGGATGAAGTTCCCGCCGTGATGCCATTCGGCTGGAAAGAAAAGGTTGCCTTGCGGCTACATTGAGGGTCACGGCTGCGATTACAAAGATCATCGTCACGATGTGTGGTGGATCGTGTGCATCCGCCGCGACCGGCGTGGGCGCCGCCATATGCGCGGCTTATGTCACCGGAATTGTCTCCATCGGAGAAGCCTCACTGACAGGTGTTTATCATTGTTTCACACTCTGACGCCGCGA
The DNA here is from genome assembly GCF_001021065.1 of Corynebacterium uterequi. Classification (NCBI taxonomy): domain Bacteria; kingdom Bacillati; phylum Actinomycetota; class Actinomycetes; order Mycobacteriales; family Corynebacteriaceae; genus Corynebacterium; species Corynebacterium uterequi. Next base: position 2,072,220 of record NZ_CP011546.1, read on the forward strand.
AACTCCGGATACCATCGCCTCAATCTCGCTGCGATGTCTTTCCTCGCGCTCGTCACGGTGACCTGCGAGGCGTACGCGCTGTTTGCCATCGGCAGGCAGCTGGATTGGGCGACCGCCATCGGGCTCATCGTCTTGTCCTTTTTTGGCGCTTTATTTCGTCTTCGACGCCTTCCGATCCTTTCGCTATCTTCGACGGCCCCCAACAAGTAGCGCTGAGACTACGCCGGTGGTTTTAGAATCCCCCTATGAGGATCGTCATCATCCGTTGCGCTTCGGCCCCGCTTCCCGCCTCGCTCACCGACCAGGTCGCGACCATCGTCGAAGCCTCCGCGGTGCCTACCCGCGACGAACTGCGCGCCCTCGACGCCGCCGCCCACGAGGTGCTCCCGTACGACCCGACACCCAGCCTCGACGCCATTTCCGCCCAGCCCGACGTCTCCCACCTCGGCGCGCCGGCCCGCCCGCCGCAGCACCCCGCCGAGGAGCTGCGGGTGATAGTTGTAGGCAGCGACGCCGCCCTATCCGCCGTGGCCACCCGCATGATGCGCGGCGACTACTTGTGGGCGACGCTCGCCTACGTGCCGACGCAGCCCTCCACCGTGACTGCCGCGTGGGGCCTGAGCGGTCTGCCGTCGACGTCGCTCGCTCGCATTGCGCTCACCACCCCGGCCACCCCACTGGCGACGATCCGCAACGATGCCGGACTCGCCGTTCTCGGCTCCGCCACGATCACCGCCGACGACGGTGGCGGTTTCGAAGGCGAGATCATCGTCGACGACGCCCGCCTCGTCGCCCGCCAAACCCGGCCTGATGCGGAGAGGTTCTTCGGGGTGTTTGGGGCGAAGCTTGCGCCGACTCCAGATGCGCCCGGCATCGCCGCGATGCGCCTGACCACACCTGTCGAGGCACCCTCCGGCGGATGGCGGCTAGCACCCGAACGCGCCCAGGCCCTGCACAACGTCCGCGCGCTGCGGTGGCTCACCGGCTTTGTGACGGTGCGTCCCGGCGGGCTCGACGCCGACTCGCTACTCACCGGGCGGGCCGTGCAGGCTGCGGGCAACCGTATGCGGGTGACGATCGACGGCGTTCCGGGGCGTCGTCCCGTCAAACGCGTGACGTTTTACCGACACCTTCGAGACCTCCAGGCCGCACTCGGTCCCGCAATGTGACAAATATCACAGGTAATCGAGTTGTTACCTTAGCGATTTCGCCCTGTAACGCGCTGACGAATGTCTGATGTCGCTTTTTACCTTCCGACCATTTTGTGGACGCGACACTATTACGTGGATGCGCTGGGGCTTTTCCGCCTTCCTTCAGACCACCTCGAGCCCTAACAGCACTTCCAGGCCCTGGCAAGGCCTCTCCGCCGGACGCCGGTCCAAGTTTTCGCCCACCGACGCCGCAGAAAGACAAACCCCCGGGCCGCTCGCTAGCGTCGAAAGCGTTGGTCGGCAGGACACGTCCCCGACCACCTAATGTCACCAAAGCGAAAGGAAACTTACATCATGGCTACCAACCACGAGATCCGCGAACTGCTCGAAGCCACCGCTTACGACGTCAACGGCGACAAGCTCGGGAAGGTCAACGAGGTCTACATCAACGACGCCTCCGGCCAGCCCGACTTCGTCGAGGTCAACCACGGCCTGTTCGGCATGAACTCCTCCCTCGTTCCGCTGCGCGGCCACGACATCGACGGCGACCAGCTCAAGCTCGCCTTCGAGAAGGACCGCATCAAGGACGCCCCCAACGTCGACGCCGACGCTCACCTGTCCGACGACGAGCAGGCCCAGCTCTACCGCCACTACGGCGTTGAAGCCGTCGAGGACCACGCCTTCTACGGCGACGCTGGTGTTGCTGGTGCCGGCGTTGCCGGTGTTGCTGGTGCCGGCGTTGCCGACGCTGACGAGACCGTTGAGGTCGACCACGTAGCCGAGACCGCTCAGGTCGACCACGTAGCCGAGACCGCTCCGAAGCACGCCGCTGCCGCCCCGGCCGCCGAGGCCCCGGCCGCCGAGGCCGACGAGCTCATCCTCTCCGAGGAGCGACTGAACGTCTCCAAGGAGCGCCAGGCCACCGGCGAGGTTAAGCTCCGCAAGCACGTCGTGACCGACACCGAGACCATCGAGGTCCCGGTCCAGCGCGAGGAGGTTACCGTCGAGCGCACCCCGATCTCCGCGGAAGAGGCCGCCAACTACAACGGCACCATCGGCGAAGAGGAAGCCTCCGTCATCGTCCACGAGGAGCGGGTGGTCGTCTCCAAGGAAACCGTCCCGGTCGAGAAGGTCTCCCTCAATAAGACCACCGTCGAGGACACCCACACCGTCTCCGAAGAGGTCGCCAAGGAGCGCCTTGAGGCCGACGGCCTCGCCAACGAGCGCTAACCGCTTCCCGAACTGACAGCCCCCTTCGCCGGCGAGCCCGGTCCCGTCAGTTCGGTGCCTCGATCCACCGCAACCTCCCTGGTTGCGGTGTTTCTTCGTATCTGAGCCTTCTTCGGTGCTTCCTTGGCGCCACGCCGGTGCCCTACTGGTCCCCGGCCGGTGTCGGCGCTCTGCCGGTGTCTAAGGGGTGCCGCAACCCAAGCCAACCTCCCGTCGTCCCCGCGACCAGCACCCCAACCGCACACCCCGGGCCCCAACCGCACACCGGCAACGCCACCGACCCCGGCGGACCACCGCCCTGAACGGCGCCACTCGGCCTCGACGAGGCCTGCCACCACCACGCCGGTGTCTAAGGGGTGCCGCAACCCAAGCCAACCTCCCGTCGTCCCCGCAACTGGCACCCCAACCGCACACCCCGGGCCGGCCACCCCGCCGGCAACGCCACCGACCCCGGCGGACCACCGCCCCGACCTGCACCACCCTGCCTCGACGAGGCCTGCCACCGCCCCGCCGGTGTCTAAGGGGTGCCGCAACCCAAGCCAACCTCCCGTCGTCGCCGCGACTGGCACCCCAATCGCACACCCTGGGCCCCAAGCACAGGCGCCGGCACCACTCGGCCTCGACGAGGCCTGCCACCACCACGCCGGTGTCTAAGGGGTGCCGCAACACAAGCCAACCGTCCGTCGTCCCCGCAACTGGCACCCCAACCGCACAGCCCGGGGACCAACCGCACACCGGCAACGCCACCGACCCCGGCGGCCCACCGCCCCGACCTGCACCACCCTGCCTCGACGAAGCCCGCCACCACCACGCCGGTGTCTAAGGGGTGCCGCAACCCAAGCCAACCTTCCGTCGTCCCCGCAACTGGCACCCCAACCGCACACCCCGGGGACCAAACGCACACCGGCAACGCCACCGACCTCGGCGGACCACCGCCCCGACCTGCACCACCCTGCCTCAACGAGACCTGCCGCCACCCCGCCGGTGCCTAAGGGGTGCCGCAACCCAAGCCAACCTCCCGTCGTCCCCGCAACTGGCACCCCAACCGCACACCCCGGGGACCAAACACAGGCCCAGCACCGCATCCAGCACCACCCACCCCAGCCCCCGCACCGCGGAACCCGGACCCTCGGCGCTCGTGGCCTAGTCGGTAAGGTCGGGCGGCAGCGCGGGAGTGTCGGATGTCGGGACGAGCACCGCCGCGGCGGAGTCCCTGGACATGCCGCAGACTTGGAGCAGATCAACCACGAGCGACCTCGTTTGGGCGAGGATCACGTAGTTGGACAGGACGGGCTTGTCGCCGGCGATGTCCATGCTGGCGGCGGCTCCGAGGCGCCGGAGTTTGCGGACCAGTTCGGGGATTTCCGTCGCTTGGTGGAGGTCGGATTTGGCTTCGAAGAGGTCGGCAAGGTCTTGGGTGATGCCGCTGAGCTCGTCGATCATGGCGATTTGTGCGGGGGTGGCGGTGTCGCGGTCGGCGGTGAGGATGTGGGCGCGTCGGGCGAGGACGCGGACGGTGCGGACGCTCATGTCGACGGGGTTGAGCATGCGCTGGATGGAGCGCTGGTGTCGCCGCGACCCCCACATCAGCGGCGACAGGGACGACGCTTCGCGGCTCTGCTTTGCCGCGGCAATGAGGGCGTTGATGCGCTGCTGGGACCCGCGGACTTCCTCGAGGGCGTGTTGGATGCGCTCGGCGTCGCCGGTTCGGAGGCCGTCGGCGACGTCGCCGAGCACGGAGCTGGCGAGGTAGAGCACGCGGGCGAGCTCGTGGCGCACCCCGGCTAGAGCCGACGATGGGATCAGCGCCACGGTGAGCAGGCCGATGGTGGAGCCGACCAGGGCGTCGAGGGTACGGTCGACGCCGGTCATCTCGCTGCCGGGCGGCATGATCGTGGCGATGAGGACCGTGCCGATTGCCACCTGGTTGGAGACCAGGCCGGACTTTGAGAAGAAGGACGCGACGGTCATGGCGACGGCGATCATGACTGCTATCTGCCAAGGCTCGTCCCCGAGGCTGAGGAACAGCAGGTCGCCGACCAATACGCCGAGCACGCACCCGAGGGACATGTCGAGGGCGCGGTGGATGCGCTCGCCGTCGGAGAAGCCGACGACGATAATCACCGAGATGGGGGCGAAGAAGGGGCGCTCGTGGGCGAAGAGTTCTTGAGCTGCCCAGAAGGCGATGCCGGCGGCGACGGACACCTGCAGGATGGACAGGGCGCGCTTGCGGATGCGGTCGAGCCGGGATTGTAAGGAACTTTCGAGGCTGCGGAGCCGCTCGCGGGTCTGGGTTGGGTATATCGCCATTCTCGCCATTTTCGCCATAGCGACCACCCTAGTTCGGTAAAAGCGGCACCGCGGCCGCCCGAGAAAATCGAGCGGCCGCGGAGAGCAGGCCTTTGAGGGGCCATTGGCGCTGGTCAAAAAGCTGACGAGGCCATAAGGCCAGCTGGCCTTTCGACCAGAGAGGCGTCTTACTTGGAGACGGACTTGCCGACGGAGTGCAGGTCCTGGCAGGCCTCAACGACGCGCTCGGACATGCCCTGCTCGGCCTTCTTCATGTAGGAACGCGGGTCGTAGGCCTTCTTGTTGCCGACCTCGCCGTCGACCTTGAGGACGCCGTCGTAGTTGCTGAACATGTGGCCGACGATCGGGCGCGTGAAGGCGTACTGAGTGTCGGTGTCGACGTTCATCTTGATGACGCCGTAGGTCAGGGCCTCCTCGATCTTCTCCTTCTCGGAGCCGGAGCCGCCGTGGAAGACGAAGTCGAAGGGCTGGGAGCCGGCGGCGAGGCCGAGCTTCTTGACTGCGGCTTCCTGGCCCATCTTGAGGACCTCGGGGCGCAGCTTGACGTTGCCCGGCTTGTAGACGCCGTGGACGTTGCCGAAGGTGGCGGCCAGCAGGTAGCGGCCGTTTTCGCCGGTGCCGATCGCGTCGATGGTCTTCTCGAAGTCCTCTTCGGAGGTGTACAGGTTGGCGCCGGCCTTGGCCTCGACGCCGTCCTCTTCGCCGCCGACGACGCCGATCTCGACCTCAAGGATGATGTTCGCGGCGTGAGCCTTGGCGAGCAGCTCCTGGGCGATCTCGAGGTTCTCGTCGATCGGGATGGCCGATCCGTCCCACATGTGGGACTGGAACAGCGGCAGCTCACCACGGTTGACGCGCTCCTGGGAGATGGCGATGAGCGGGCGAACGTAGTCATCGAGCACCTCCTTCTGGCAGTGGTCGGTGTGCAGGGCGACGTTGATGCCGTAGTTCTTCGCAGCCTCGTGGGCGAAGGCGGCCAGAGCCTGCGCGCCGGCGACCATGTTCTTCACGGCCAAGCCCGAGCCGAAGGCGGCACCGCCGGTAGAGAACTGGATGATTCCGTCGGACTCGGCCTCGGCAAAGCCCTTGAGGGCGGCGTTGATGGACTCCGACGAGGTGCAGTTGATGGCCGGGAAGGCGAAGCCTTCCTTCTTAGCCGTGTCCAGCATCTGGTTGTAGACATCGGGGGTTGCGATGGGCATCGGTAAAAATCCTCCAAATAGTGGGAGTTGGTCCACCACTCAGTATGCCCCTTGGCAGGCCCTTCCTGCTACTGATCGGACAGATTAGGGGTGCACACCTACTTTTGTGCGGCTTCACCTCGGTGTTTGGCGACGCGGGCCGCTGCCTCAAGGAGCATCCATCCGGACAATTGCACGGACAGATCCCGCTCCGCGATACGGATGACGCCCACAGCTTCGCCAAAACTCGTCGGCCCGAGGCCATAGTTGTGCGGCAGGTGCGCGTCGGCGGTCCAATCGGTCGGGAAGATCGGTAATCCGTCCACCTCCAGCCGGTGGTTCCACACACTCTCCGCGGATGCGAGCACCAGCCGCGCGGCCAGCTTCTTTGCCGCGCGGTTGACCGGCGAGTCCGCCGGCAGCCGCACCGCCACGTCGGCGAGATAACGCACGAGGATGCCCTTGAAGAGTCCGCCGTCGCCGTCGCCGGTCTCCCAGTCGATGACTCCCGCCGGCGTCGCCATGTGGACCGCCACGGCCTGGACCAGCTCACGGATGCGGGTGATAAAGCGCATCGATTCGTCGATACGCTCGGCGTCGTCGATGCCCGCGACGCCCTCTTCGTATCCGAACCCGGCGCGTTTACGCAGCTCCAGCGCCACTTCTAGACATGCCGCCATGGCCGTGCCTTGGTTGTAGGGGTGGATGGTGCGCACGATCTCCGGCCCGTCCATGCGCATCCGAATGCCGTCCATGACCAGGCCGTCGTCGTTGATGAGGTTGTCGAAAATCCAGTCAGTAATGCTCACCGCCTGGTCGAGCCGGCCAGACCGGGCGAGCATGATGGCCCCGGGGCCGTTCGACGGCACGTTGAAAAACGTCTCGCCAACCCGCCACGGCAGGACACCAGTGACGCTGTCAATGCCGGCGATGATGTTGAGCTCTAGGTCCTTCAGCGCGGACTGGAAGCGGTGAGCAGGGAACTTCGGCAGCTCCACGGCGCGGCCCAGCGCAAGCGCCAGCCACGCCTTATCGTCGTAGTAGCGATTCCGAGTGAACTTGCCGTTGCGGAGCCGGATGCCCCGCAGGGTCCGCACGATGGTCTGCCGGTTATCGTTGCTCGGATCGCGCAGAGCAGCGTCGACGAGGCAATCGATATAGTGCGCCTGCCACCAGTAGTGCCAATTGATGAAGACGCGCTCCTTGAACACCGGCGGCCAGCTCACGACAGCCAGGTTCGACGCCGGCAGCCGCCACAATCTCGCAGCATGCCGGTCGCTGATCGCTGTTTTCGCCAGGCCGGAGCGGTGAGCCCATTTCTCGTGCACTGTTACCCGTTCATCCTTGAGGAAATACCGTTTCAGTTAACCCTATCGGTTTACCCCGACACGGAAGTTACCAACTGTTCGAAAGGTTAGCGTGCTGCCGAATCCATGCGTGCATCGCTATACCCGCAGCCACTCCGACGTTGATGGACCGCGTTGACCCGAACTGTGCGATGGACACCGTCATCGTCGCACCGGCCTGTGCCGACGCGCTCACCCCCGGACCTTCCTGCCCGAATAGCAGCAGGCAGTCCCGCGGGAGTTCGGCGGTCTCCAGGGCCACGGCGCCCGGCGTGTTATCCACCGCCACCACGGTCAGGCCTTCTGCTCGCGCCCATGCCAGCAGCGCGTCGACGCTGTCATGGTGCTCGAGATGCTGATAGCGGTCGGTGACCATCGCGCCCCGCCGGTTCCAGCGCCGACGCCCCACAATGTGTACCGCCGCCACCGCAAACGCATTCGCGGTGCGCACGACGGTCCCGATGTTGGCGTCGTTCTCGAAATTCTCGATGGCGATGTGCAGCGGGTGGCGTCGACGATCGATGTCGGCGACGATGGCCTCACGCCGCCAGTAGCGGTACGCGTCAACGACGTTACGTCGATCCCCCTGCGCCAACAGCTCCGGGTCCAGGTGGACGCCATCGGGCAGCGGCTCGCCAGGATGCTCCTGCGTCCACGGGCCGACGCCGTGGCGGCCTTCGCCCCACTCCGTCGGGCCCGGGCTGGTCTCGCTACGCAAGGCCCAGGTCATCCAGGCCGAGCACGTACCGGTATTCCAGCCCTTCGGCGCGGATGGCGTCGGCGGCCCCGGTGGCTCGATCGACGACCGTCGCCACGCCAACCACCTCAGCGCCAGCCTCCCGCAGCGCCGCGACGGCGGTCAGCGGCGAGTTGCCCGTCGTCGTGGTGTCCTCCACCACCAGCACTTTCGCGCCTTCGACGTCCGCGCCCTCGATCCGGCGCTGCATACCGTGCTTCTTCGCCTCCTTGCGTACGACGAACGCATCGATGGCGCGCCCATCGGCGTGCATGATCGACGTCGCGACCGGGTCTGCCCCCAGCGTCAGCCCGCCCACCGCGGCATAATCCCAATCCTCGGTGAGCTCCCGCAGCAGCGCGCCGATGAGCCGCGACGCCCGGTGATGCAACGTCGCCCGGCGCAGGTCAACGTAGTAATCCGCCTCCTTCCCGGACGACAGCGTCACCTTTCCATGCACAATCGCCAGTTCCTTGACCAGCTCGGCTAGCTCCTCTTTCGGAGTCATCTCTACTTCCCTTCCTCGTGATCGTCATCGGTCTTGTCTGCCTCGGCGTCGCTGAAGATCGCCGAATGGCCGTCGAGGTGGCGCTGCACCCACGTCCCATCGGAGCGTCGACGCGGCGGCGCCCCGTCCGCGATGGCGTCGACATCATCCGCGCCCACCGACCGCTGCTCCACCACCCCACGAGCCTGCGGCAGGCCCCGCGACGGCAGCTCAGCGGGCTCCCCCGTGCGCACCATCGGCGGCACCTCCTCGGCCGGGGTCGGATCGGGCACGACGCTGAGCGTCGGCTGGCCCGGCGTAGCCGCGTCGACGCCCACCGGCGCGCCCTCCACCTCGACGTCCGCAGTCGCCTGCCGGTCAGACATCTGCCGCGTCGGAGGCAAATCCTCCAGCGGCAACCGCAGCCCAACCTCAGAGCGCGGCGGAAGAACGCGGGCCGCGTCGGCCAACAGCGCCAACGGCGCCACCATCGCATCCCAGTGCGACGCATTCGTCTGCTTCTGCGTCTGCGCCAACACCCACTCGGACTCCATCCACGCCGCAGTGACCTCGGGCGGGAAATTCTCCAGGGCGGTCCGTACTCGGACATCGAGGAGGCGCTGCGCAGCGCCCGTCGACGTCGCGAAGACCTCAAAACCCGCCACCTCGCCGAGCGGATGCAGGTCCGACGACGGGGCCTCCGCCACCTCAGCGCCAACCCGACGGAAGTCCACCACAACACCAGACACCGCCCCGGTGCGCATCGCCATGACGTTAACACCACCCAGATCCATAAGCACTAACTCATGGTTGTAGGCCCAGCCGCTGACCACATCGCGGGCCTGAACGCCACTCGACGCCGCCCCGCGCGACCATTCCCCAACCAGGTAATGGTCGCGGCGCGCGAACTCGAACCCATGGGCCTCCGCCCACGCCCGGCGCTCCCGACGCGACGAGTTCCTAAAACTCAGACCCGACGTGCGGTGGGCCGACGGCCGCGGCTCCGGGCGCCGTTCGGGGCGCTGTTCCTTGCTCGGTTCCGGGCTAGGTTCCGGGGTCGAACGCTCCTCACCGCGCGATGCCGCCACCTGCGGTGCCGGGCCAACCGGCCGCTCAACAGCCTGCGACACTCTCGCTGGCGCCGAGACGCTGTCCGGGCCGTCCGACGCCTCTACCTGCGCCGACACGGCTGGCGGCGCCGCCTCTTCCGCCCCTTCCCTGGCCAGGGCCGGCCCGGCCGGGTCCTTACGCCCTTGCCTGTCACCGGCGTCGGCGTCGGCCGCCGATCGCTTCGGAGTCTTTCTCGCCTCAACCGGACGACGACGCGCTCGACTCGGTATCAAACTCGGGGCCTGGTCAAGCACTGGCTCCGGCGCCTCGTTGGGCTCCTCGACCGGGCGGCTCTGGGCGGGACGTCGCGCCGTACGCCCACCCTGCCGAGAGGTCGGCCCTGTTGGCTTGGTCTGCCCTGTTGGCTTGGTCGGCTGGGCGGAGCGTCGCCGCGCATCGATCACCAGCAGTGCCGCCGCCGCACACCCTGCCAACGCCGCAATCACAAAGAATAAGTACTCCATCGCCAAAAACCTTAGTCTCCAGCGCTGGCCTGAGTCCTAGTCACCGCGCTCGACGGGGTTGGCGGGATCCGCTGCCCACAGGGACCACCCTTCGACGAAGTGCGCCGGGACTCCCATTCCTGCGTATTCCATCGCAGCAATGACGTACGACGAGTGCAACCCCGAACCCGAGTAGACAATGACGTCCTCGGCGCTGGTCACGCCGACGCGAGCGAAACGCTCACGGATCGCTTCCGGCGAGAGGACGACGCGACGCTTATCGACGAGATCCTCCATCGGTACGTTGACCGCACCAGGGATGTGACCTGCCTTAAGATCCAGTCCTTCACGCCGGCCCGCGAAACGGTTCGGCTGCCGCGTGTCGACCAGAATCCCGTCGAAGTTCCGGACATCGTCGATGGACGCCGTCGGCATCGACCCGAACGTCGCCTCCTGGTCACCACCGAAAGCAATATTGCCCGGACCGCCAATGATCGGATACTCCAACCGGTCCCACTCCGCAAGGCCGCCGTTGAGGATGCGCACGTCCGGAAGGCCCGCCCACCGAAGAACCCACCAGGCACGGCCCGCAAACAGGCCTGGGCCCTGGTCATACACGACGACCGGGCGCCCCTCGCGCACTCCCCACCGGTGGAGAGCTTCCTCCACATCCGCGGTGTCAGGCAACGGGTTGCGCCCCGCTTCCGAACCGGGAACGCCAGAGAGCGTCGACTGCGGGTCGCAGAAGAACGAGGTTGGGATATGTTCCGAGGAGTAGCGAACGTAGCCGCCCCGAGGCCCGCTCTCCCACATCGACGCCACGATCGTGTAGGCCTTGCCCAGGTAGACTGCGTCCGAGATATCTGCCGCATTGATGAAGTTTGACCGCTTCTTAGTCATGTCCACATCGTATGACGAAACCCGCCCGGTCGCTGGCCAGCGCCTACGCATTCGCGTACTGCCTGATACCGAAATGCCAATTCCACACCTGCTTCTGCTCCTCCGGCTGCAAGGTCGCCGCTCCCACCGGCCGGTGGTCCATCGTCCGAACCGTATCCTTCACCACCCGCAGGACGGCACCAAGGTGGAACCTCACGTCGGCGTCGCTAAACCGCAACACCACGTACCCAAGACGCTGCGCGAGGTTCGCCTTGAAGCGATCCCTGATGAACGTGTCGTACGTCTCCCTCTTCGGGTCGTTGGCGTGGTGGTAATCGTACGAATCGACCTCCAAGAGCACCCTCTGCCCCACGAGGCCGTCAAACCGGTACCCTCCCAACCAGTAGTTCTGTTGCACCTTGAGGCCATCCGCCCGCAAAGGCCGAAAAACCTCCCGCTCCAGCTCACTGTCAGCCCCGATCGACGCCATGCCGATCAGCCTCCGTAGACGGGCGCTGACCCGTCCGGCCCGGCGAAATTCCCTCCGCAGAAGCTCCCTACCCCGTTTTCCTTTGAACAGCGTTTCCAGCTTCTTGAGAATCCGATCCTCACCAGCGGCGAGAGCCTCGTCGAGTGCTCTGAGCATCGGCTGCGCTGGGAATTTCTCCCCGTCACCGGCGTAATGCCATCGCGTGTTCCGCGACCGGCGCGCGTGAACGTATGGGCTATGCGGTAGCGACCGCCCACGCGCGACCACCACGTTTACCGGCAGTGATGGTTCCTGCCCAAGATACAGCTCGACGGCCGTCCGCCCTGCCGCATAAACGTGGCCCTTTACCTCGCTCAGGGCTTTCAACACAACCCTCCCTGTCGGCCGTTGAGCGACATAGACCCCCTTGTAAAGACGAAAGAGCTTACCCTCGCTGACGGCCTTCGCAATCTGGCGACCGTTCCACCCTCGACTCCTCAACTCAGCCGTCGTGATGGCCAACTTAAGCCCTCTGTGCTGGGACTTCTTGTATTTCCCCGACATGCTTCGCATCCTATCTCCCGGGGATGACACGACTGACCAGCAGTTAGAACATGCGTTCTGTTTGGGGCGTAGAGAAGCTTCCACGAAGCTGCTTTTCAACCAGGTTGTGGCGAGACTTCCTCGTTGAAGTTGGCCGTAAACCGGGGCACCACCTGCGCCCGCACCCACCCACCTCGCCATCCCCACCACCGCGGAGGCGTCGTCCCGCCAAGAACCCCTCACCGCACCTAAGGGGTGCCGCACACCGCCCAACCACCGCCGCACCCCACACTCCGGCACCCCAACGACACACACAAAGCCATTCAAAGCCAACAGGCGCCAGGCACCACCTGCGCCCGCACCCACCCAACACCCACCCGCCTCGCCATCCCCACCACCGCGGAGGCGTCGTCCCGCCAAGAACCCCTCACCGCCCCTAAGGGGTGCCGCACACCGCCCAACCACCGCCTCGCCCCACACTCCGGCACCCCAACGACACACACAAAGCCATTCAAAGCCAACAGACGCCAGGCACCACCTGCGCCCGCACCCACCCAACACCCACCCGCCTCACCATCCCCACCACCGCGGAGGCGTCGTCCCGCCAAGAACCCCTCACCGCACCTAAGGGGTGCCGCACACCGCCCAACCACCGCCGCACCCCACACTCCGGCACCCCAACGACACACCCAAAGCCCCCTGAAACCGCTCCCACTCTCAAGTCCCGACACAGACGAAACCCCGGTACGCCGCAGAATGGCGTACCGGGGTAGCAGGAACTGTCAGCTAGTTGCCCGAAACCGAGCTGATCACCAGCCGCGCAGCACCAGCACCGGCACCAGCACCAGCACCAGCACCAGCACCAGCCCCACCAGCACCAGCCCCACCAGCACCACCGGCACCGGAACCAGCACCAGCACCACCAGCACCGTCGTCGCCCTCCACATCGACGGCGACGAGGTCCCCGTCACGGATCTCGCCGGCCAGCAGCTTCTTGGCGAGCGGGTCGCCGATGGCCTGTTGGATGAGTCGGCGCAGGGGTCGGGCACCGTAGGCCGGGTCGTAGCCGCGGTCGGCGAGCCAGCCCTTGGCGGCGTCGGTGACGCTGAGGCCGAGGCGTCGGCCGGAGAGCCGGGCGCCGAGGTCACGCAGCTGAATGTCAACGATGCCGCGGAGAAGTTCGGGCGAGAGGGCGTCGAAGACGACGACGTCGTCGAGCCGGTTGATGAACTCGGGTTTGAAGGCTCGCTTGACGGCGTCCATCATCTGCTCGTGGGTGCCGCCGGCCCCGAGGTTGGAGGTGAGGATGATGACGGTGTTGCGGAAATCGACGGTGCGGCCTTGGCCGTCGGTGAGGCGGCCGTCGTCGAGGACCTGCAGGAGGATGTCGAAGACGTCGGAGTGGGCTTTTTCCACCTCGTCGAAGAGGACGAGGGTGTAGGGGCGGCGTCGGACGGCTTCGGTGAGCTGGCCGCCGGCGTCGTAGCCCACGTATCCGGGAGGCGCGCCGACGAGCCGGGCGACGGAGTGCTTTTCGCCGTATTCGGACATGTCGATGCGGACCATGGCACGGTCGTCGTCGAAGAGGAATTCGGCGAGGGCCTTGGCGAGCTCGGTCTTTCCGACGCCGGTCGGCCCGAGGAAGAGGAAAGATCCGGTGGGCCGGTTGGGGTCGGCGATGCCGGCGCGGGATCGGCGGACGGCGTCGGAGACGGCCTCGACGGCGGCGCGCTGCCCGACGACGCGTTCGCCGAGCATCTCCTCCATACGCAGCAGTTTTTCGGTTTCGCCCTGCATCATCTTGCCGGCGGGGATGCCGGTCCAGGCGGAGACCACCTCGGCGATGGTTTCGGGCGTGACCTCCTCGGAGACCATGTGGGCGCCGCTGCGCTGGGCTGCTTCTTCCTCGGCAGTGGCGACGCGCTTCTCCAGTTCGGGGATGCGGCCGTAGCGCAGCTCGGAGGCGCGGGCGTAGTCGCCGTCGCGTTCGGCGATCTCGGACTCGTTGCGCAGCTTCTCCAGCTCTTCCTTGGCGGCTTGGACGTCATCGATGGCGGCCTTTTCGTTGGCCCAGCGGGCCTTAAGTTCGCCGAGCTTTTCCTTTTCGTCGGCGAGGGTGGCGCGTAGTTCGGCGAGGCGTTCGACGGAGGCGGCGTCGGTCTCCTTCGCGAGCGCGATTTCCTCGATCTCCATGCGACGGACGACGCGCTCCAGTTCGTCGATTTCCTGCGGCGAGGAGTCGATCTCCATGCGCAGGCGGGAGCCGGCCTCGTCGACGAGGTCGATGGCCTTATCCGGCAGGAAGCGATTGGTGATGTACCGGTTGGACAGTTCCGAGGCGGCGACGAGCGCGGAGTCCTGGATGCGCACGCCGTGGTGCACCTCGTAGCGCTCCTTGAGTCCGCGGAGGATGCCGATGGTGTCCTCGACGGTGGGTTCGCCGACGTATACCTGCTGGAAGCGGCGCTCCAGGGCGGCGTCCTTCTCGATGTACTTGCGGTACTCGTCGAGGGTGGTAGCGCCGACGAGGCGCAGCTCACCGCGGGCGAGCAACGGCTTAATCATATTGCCCGCGTCCATGGCGCCCTCACCGGACGCCCCGGCGCCGACGATGGTGTGCAGCTCGTCGATGAACGTGATGATCTGCCCGTCGGAGCCCTTAATGTCGTCGAGGACGGCCTTGAGGCGTTCCTCGAACTCGCCGCGGTACTTAGCGCCGGCGACCATGGACCCGAGGTCTAGGGACATGAGTGTCTTGCCCTTGAGCGATTCGGGAACGTCGCCGGCTACGATGCGTCGAGCCAGCCCTTCCACGATGGACGTCTTGCCGACGCCCGGCTCGCCGATGAGCACCGGGTTGTTCTTCGTGCGCCGGGAGAGCACCTGAACCACCCGTCGGATCTCCGCGTCGCGGCCAATCACCGGGTCAATCTTGCCTTCCCGGGCGCGGGCGGTGAGGTCAGTGGCGTACTTCTCCAGCGCCTGGAACTGCCCCTCCGGGTCCTGGGTGGTGACCTTCTTGGAGCCGCGCACGGACTGGAAGGCGCCCTTGATCGCGTCGTAGGTGGCGCCGCGCTTAGTGAGCAGCTTGGCCGCGTCGTCCTCCCCGCGGGCGATGGCAGCCAGCAGCACCTCGGTGGAGACGTACTCGTCGCCGAGCTCCCCAGCCAGTTCCTGGGCGGCGTTGAGCGCGGTGAGGGCTTCGCGGTTAAAGTTCGGGTTGGCCATGCCGGAGCCCGACGCCGACGGGTATCCGTCGACGAGCTCGCGGGCCTCGGCGGCGACGGTGTCGGGGTCGACGCCCGTCGCCTTGAGAACCGGGGCGGCAATGCCATCGGCTTGGCTCAAGATAGCGGCCAGCAGGTGGGCGGGCCGAATGTCCGGGTTGCCCTTCGCGGAGGCCTGCTGCAGCGCCTGCTGCAACGCCTCCTGGGTCTTGGTGGTGGGATTGAAGGAGCTCATGGGCTCTGCCTTTCTGTCTTTATCTGTCTTTCTACTCCTTCTAACGATCCTAAAGTTGAGTCTGTTCCACTAAACCCAAAATTTTTTGAGCGCCCTCGACTCAACTTCGCCTCCCGCTGCCCTGACGCCCGCCCGTCGTTAAGATATGGGCCATGACTGAGCTCTTCCTAGTCCGCCACGGCGAGACCGACTGGTCCCGCACCGGCCGTCACACATCATTCACGGACCTCGACCTCACGGAACGCGGCGTCGAGCAGGCCCTCAGCCTCAATGGGCAGCTCAAGCGGGAGGACTTCGGGCTCGCCTTCACCTCACCCCGGCTGCGCGCGCGGCACACGGCGGAGCTCGCCGGCTTCGGCGACGCCGTCGTCGACGAGGACCTGCGCGAATGGGATTACGGGCAGTACGAGGGCAAGACCCCCGCGGAGATCGCCGCGCTGAGCCCGGGCTGGAAGATTTGGAGCCACGGGGCGCCGGAGGGCGAGAGCGTCGACGAGGTCAGCGCCCGGCTCGACCGCTTCATCGACACGGTGCGCGCCTCCGGCGAGCAGCGCGTCATCGTCTTCGCGCACGGGCATTCCCTGCGCGCACTGACGACGCGGTGGCTCGGCCTGCCCATGACCATGGGCGCGGCGATGCCCCTGGAGACCGGGCACCTCAGCGTCCTCGGGGATTACAAGGGGGTTCCGGCGCTGCTGCGCTGGAACGCCTAGCGGGGCCTACCGCGGGTCGACGGTGTCCAGCGCCGGCGCGGGGCGTCGCAGCGCGATCGCCACGACGAGGGCCACAGCGATCATCGCGGCGCCAAGGGCGAAGGCGTGGCCGGCACCGTCGGCCTGCGCCGACGGGGCGTGTCCCCCGGCCGCGGAGGACTGCGCGTAGACGGCGATGAGCACGGCGGTGCCGGCGGCCGCGGCGAGCTGCAAGACGGTGTTGAGGATCGCCGAGCCGTGGGAGTACAAGCTGGCGGGTAGTGCGCCGAGCGCCGTCGTCATCAGCGGCGTGAAGACGAAAGCGAGGCCGCCGACGAGCAGCGCGTACATGACCATGACCGCGCCGACGGCGGAGTCCGCAGTGACGGTGGACATCCACAGCAGCGCGACGAGCATCGCGGCCATCCCCGGGACGACGAGCGGCCGGGGGCCGAGACGGTCGTAGAGCCACCCACCGACGGGCGACAGGCAGGTCTCGACGAGCCCGCCGGGCAGGGACACGAGCCCGGCGACGAGCGGGCTGGCCAGCAGGGCACCCTGCACGTACAGCGGCAGCGCATTGGCGACGCCGAGGATCATGGCCTGGACCAGCACCAGCGCGACGAGCGCGAGGCGGTAGGCGGGCACCTGCAGCGGCGCGAGGTTGAGCAGGGCGGTGCCGTCGTCGCGGCGGGCTCGTTGGCGTCGCACGAAAAGGACGAGGCCGCCGGAGCCGAGGACGAGGGCGGCGAGAGCAGCGACGGCGCCCGGGGCGGCCGCGATGATGGCGCCGACGCCGGACAGGCCATAGACGAGGCCACCGAACGCCACGGCGGACAGGGCCAGGGAGGCGACGTCGAGCGGGGCGTCGCGGCGCGTGCCGACGTTCGGTAGCCGGACCGCGGCGACGAGCCCGACGACAGCGAGCGGCGGCACGAGGAACCAGAACACCATGCGCCAGTGGAACCCCTCCATGACGGCGCCGGCGTAGGTCGGGCCGAGCGCGGGTCCGACGGCCATGACCACGGCAATCGCTCCCATGACGGCGCCGCGCCGGGCGGGCGGGACGACGGTCATGACCACCGTCATCTTCAGCGGAATGATGACGGCGGTGCCGACGGCCTGGACGACGCGCCCGGCCAGGGCCAGGGGAAAGCTCGGCGCGAGCGCGGCGGCGACGGTGCCGAGGGTGAACACGACGATGGAGAAGAGGTACACCTGCCGGGTGGTGAAGCGGTCGAGCATCCACCCGGTGGCGGGCAAGATGATCGCCATGGTGAGCATTACCGCAGTGAGCAGCCACTGGGCGATGAAGGCGGGGATGGCGAAGTCGGCCATGATGCGCGGCAGCGCCACGGAGATGCTCGTCTCGTTGAGCATCATGAGAAAACCCGTCGCCACGATGATGACGATGGCGCCGATCGCATCCCGGCCGAGCCTGTCCGGCTGGGCTGACACGGTGCTAGCTCGACAACTCGCGGGCCGCCTGCTTGCCGGGCAGCCAGCCCAGGACGACGGCGGAGCCCAGGACGGCGACGGCGATCGCTAAGGTCACCCACCCGAAAATCGCGGTGATGCCGGCGAGAACGGCGATGGGGGCGAGGATCGTCATACCGATCTCAAAGGGCGCGAAGCCCACGTAGGCGACGCCGTATTCGTTGAGCGTGCCGGACTTGAGCTTGGGGTCGACCATCTTGAGCAGCGCGATGCCGGTGGCCAGGGCGGCGGTGGCCCAGCCCCAGCCGAAGATTCCGCGTTCGAGCCACTGGTGACCGAAGTACACCGGGGAGACGAGGAAAAGGAAGATGACGCAGAAGATCGTGCCCAGGACGAAGAGCAGCACCAGCGGCACCCAGTAGCTGGCGATCGCCGCCGGGACGATGGAGGCGATGCCGAAGGCGATGAGGTAGTCGGTGGCCGCGCCGGAGATCGAGGAGACGGTCTCCCGGTCGAGGTAGTTGGGCCGGCCAGTGACGTTCAGCCCGAAGCGGCCGAGCAAGCCGATGACGAAGGACATGGCGAAGAGCGGGACGGAGACGTTGTCCCAGGTGTTCGCGATGAACTGGTTGACCAGGTAGGCGACGAGCACGGTGAAGACAACGAAGCCGCCGTGCAGCGCCAGCGGCTCGATGGCCGAGGGGTTGGTCGTGGCGCGGCCGATGGAGGGGCGGTCGGCCTCGTTGGCGATGTAGCCGGAGCGCAGCTCCTTGGGCAGTTCGCCGGTCAGCTCGGTGGAGCGGCCGGTGCGGATACCCCAGTTCGCCACGATGACGCCGCCGATGATGGCCACGAGGGTGCCGATGGTGGCGGAGGTGAATCCGAGGGAGGCGGCGGCCTCAGCACCGTTGGCCTCCAGCCCGGAGCCGACGGCGGCAGCCGTGCCAAATCCGCCGACGAAGCCGACCGGCAGCATCATTCCGAACCAGTCCTCGGTCTCAAAGAAGGGCTTGAAGAGGTACACGCCCAGCAGGGTGAAGATGGCCCACTGTCCCATGAACATGCCCGTGGAGTAGCTCCACATGGTGCGCGCACCCTTACTGACGCTGCCGCCGAGGTCCATCGAGTAGGCCATGGAGGCGAACACGATGGCGATGAGGATGGTGGTGTAGGAACCGATCTTTTCGGAGAAGCCGATCCAGCCGAGGACGCTGGGGCCCAGAACGAGCCCGATCAAGCCCGCGGTGATCGGCGCGGGAAGGAGAAGCTGTTGGAAGACGCGGACTCGGTGGCGCAGGAAGTTACCGACGACCATGAGTGCTGAGATCCACCCCACATCGATGAGTAGGGAAAAGGGCGTGTACTCCACGAAGACCACCTTCTTTCTTTGGTTTTTCAGGTCCAATGTCAAGGAATAATAAACCGTCGTCCCAGCTCACGATAATCCTTGCCACTAATACCCTTGCAGTTTGAGGACACGTCACCTATTGTGAGGCCTATGAAAGCCTTCGGATTTTTAAGTTTCGGCCATCACGCAGTCCCCGGCCAGAATGGCCCTTCGGCTGCTCAGGTGCTCAAGGACCACCTCGCCATCGCCCGGGAAGCGGACGCCATCGGCGTCAACAACGCGTCGTTCCGCGTCCACCACTTCGCTCCGCAGGCGGCCTCGCCCATGCCGCTGCTCGGCGCCATCGCGGGTTCCACCAAGCATATTGAGGTCGGCACCGGTGTTATCGACATGCGCTACGAGAACCCACTGCACCTCGCCGAGGAGGCCGCTGCCCTCGACCTCCTCGCGGACGGCCGAGTAGCCCTCGGCGTCTCCCGGGGATCACCCGAGCCCGCACAGAAGGGCTGGGAAGCCTTCGGCTATGAGGGTAGCGACAATGGCGCCGACCTCGCCCGCAGCCACTTCGAGCAGTTCCTGCAGGCCATCGACGGCCACGGGATGGCCGTCGCCGACGACCTCGACAAGCAGTACCCGCGGATGTACCACCCCGGTACCGCCCTCCCCGTCTTCCCGCACTCCTCCGAGTTGCGCAAGAACATCTTCTGGGGCTCGGGAACCCATAGCAGCGCTCGGCAGGCCGCCCGCGACGGCGTCAACCTCATGTCCTCCACCCTCGTGTCAGAGGCCGACGGCCGTACCCTCGGCGAGGTTCAAGCGGAACAAATCGAGGAGTTCCGGGCGGAATGGGCACGCGCCGGCCACGCCTGGACGCCCCGGGTGTCCATCTCCCGGTCCATCTTCCCGCTGCTCACCGACGCCGACCGCGCGCTGTTCGGCCCCACCGCCACTAGCTCGGACCAGATCGGTTCCCTGGGCGAGGGCCGCCAGGTAACCTTCGGCCGCTCCTACGCCGCCGCCCCCGACGAGCTCATCGACCAGTTGCGTGAGGACCCCGCCATCGCCGCCGCGGACACCCTGCTGCTCACCATCCCCAATCAGCTAGGGGTGGAGACCAACGTGCGAATCCTGCGAAACTTTGCCGAACACGTCGCTCCGGCGCTGGGCTGGCAGCCGAATACGGCGGGTCCCGTCACGGGTTACCCGATGAATCCCGCCAACTAGGGCACAATAGAGGCCATGACTGGCCTGACTCTCGCCTCGGTTGCCGACGCCATCCGCTCCTTTCCCGACGAGTTTCGATCCCGGACGCTGACTGGTTTCTTCGCCGCCGAGTTCCAGGCCCGCCAGCTCTTCGGGCTGCACGCCACGCAGGCCCATGACGGGCTTCCGGAGGTCATTGCGTGGGCGTTGGAGCGGTGCGGGATCGACGGCCACGTCCCGTCCGAGGTCCTCGATCGCCTCCAGCGCCTCGCGCTCGTCAATCGACGCTTCGGTTTCGCACCGTCGGCGTACTCCAGCTACGCCGAGGCCATCACCACAGCACTGAAGGATCTTGCCTACGTCCACTTCGGCGAGGTGAACATTCTTCCGTCACAGATGTTTGCCGCCACCCTGGCCTTGGACACGTGCGCGCGGTACATGCAGCGCGCCGCGCAGAAGGCCGACGACGCCGGAGTTCCCGCCATTCACCACGCCGCCGTGGAGGACGTCAACCGGATCAGCTCCCGGCTAAGCGTCGTAAGGTTGCGCTGCACCCCAGAGCTCGTCTACGAGCCGGGGCAGGCTATCTACGTCACCGCCCCTTACCTCGCGGGATTGTGGCATTCCCTCACCCCGACGACCCCCGCCAACTTAGGCAGCAGCGTGGAGTTCTACGTCGACGCCACCGACGGGTTCGACGCCGTCGCCAGCCTGGCTGCGGCGCGGATCGACGAGCAGTGGATCCTCGGCGGCGCGCACGCGTCGCTGCGCCTCGACCCGGCCGCGACCAGCCTGACCATCATCGCCCACGGCACAGGCCTGGCCGCGGCCCACGCGCTCGTCTTCAGCCTCGTCGACGCCGCCAGGCGCCCCCAGGTCCACCTCGTCGCCACGGCGGAATACCCGGGCGAGCTCATCAACCCGCCATCGCTGCGCGCCCTCGCCGCACACTCGACGTGGCTCACCCTCGACGCCTGCGTCGCCCACGACGCCGACGCTTGGCTGGTACCCCGGCCTGGCGTGGCCCGCACGACGGCCGCGGAGGTGGGCGCGCACCACGGGTCGGCGGTGTCGACGCTGGGCAGGGCGCAGCTGCGGGCGGATCAGATCATCGTGCTCGGCGCCGCCGAGAAGGTACAGGCCACCTGCGAGGAACTCGTCGGCGCCGGGGTGGCGCCGGAGCGCATCACCACCCGCGACGACGACTTCCTCGCGCGGTAGGCGCCAGTAACGTAGCCACAAAGCACGTCCTGGCTTGTGGTGTGGTTTCGCTTCCTCACTGGGCTCCCTGCGGTGTTTGGGCCTGAGGTCAACCTCAGGCCTCGTCTAGGCCCCAACCAAGTAGCCCAGGGCTTAACACAGCGCCTCGCGGGAATCAAGGTTAAAAAATAGTTTCGGTTCTCAAGGTTCATCTTTCCATCCAAGACTAGACCGGGCATGCCGTCCCCGCTTAGTCTGAGGCTAGCGGCGAATTTCGCTACCACGACACGGAGGGAATTACGGTATGACCTTTAAGATTACGAGAGCACCCCCGGCAGCCACACCCATTCCCGGGAGAACGAGGCCTTTCCTAACGCCCAGAGTTTCACCACTCACCGGGCTCAATCCGCCCGACCTGCGGGCACATACCCGTGGCACTGCAGCGCGAAATCTAGGAAACACGACACCACCACGTTTCACCTCAACCCTCACTCAACCGCAAAGGGCTGAGGGTCACCCCAATTCACTTCCCACACCCCAAGGAACATTTCATGAAGAAGCGGGTTTTACTAAATCTTGCCATCAGCGTCTCGCTCACCGGGATTGACCGGAGGCGCCGTGGGATGGTGTGCCGGGTACGCTATCCGGGGGACCGGTAATGAGTACGCCTAATACAAAAGCCAATACTTCAAACGCTCAGGGTGAGCGGACTGCAACTCCGGTTCGCTACGCACTAATGACGGGCTGCAGCCTCTTCGCCTACCTAGCTGGCAGCTACTGCATTTCGCAGTGGGAATACCGCGGTACTTTCTACCTGCTGGCGAGTATTTCACTCATAGGTTTACTTTTCTCTATGAAGGCCCGGAACAAAGACACCGCCTACCTGGATCCGTCGCTTACTCGCTTCGCCGGCTACGCGTACATTTTCGTCGCACTCACCACGATTCCTCTGGCCATACTGTGGTGTGGGCCTCACCCCACGTCGACGTCAGCGGCGCTGAAGATAGCGGCGGCGCTGCTTCAGACTTCGCCGTTCTTCGTCCTAGCGTTTCTCTCATGGCGTCGCGGCCGGGATTCGCGGCGCTAGCGAGTGCGTTTTTCGTTGTCCACGCGTGGCGGCCATCACGAGGCTAGCGGGCGTCGAGTACCGGCAACGCTGCGCGGGTCTCGGCTACGAGGTCCGCACTGACGTCGGCGTAGATGATGGTCGGTTCGGCGCCGGCCTCGGCGCGGACAGCCCCGGTGGGGTCGACGATCATGGAGTGCCCGATCCCCGTCGGCCCGGTGTCTTCCTTATCGCCCGCGTGGGCGGAAGTGCCCAGACGGGCTTGATCCGCGGCGACGACGTAGCTGACCGAATCCAGCGCCCGCGCGGTGACGAGGGTCCGCCAGGCGTCGAGCTTGCCGGGCCCGCCCGCCCAACTGGCTGGCAGCACCATGACCTCGGCGCCGGCGCGCGCGAGCCGAACGAAGTGCTCGGGAAAGCGCACGTCGTAGCAGATCGCTAGGCCGAGTTTGAGCCCGTCGACGTCGACGATGACGTCGTCGCACCCCGGCCGGACGGTGTCGGACTCCCGGTAGGAAAACGCGTCGTAGGTGTGGATTTTTCGGTAGGCCAGGTGGTGGCCGCGGCCCGTAATGAGCGCGGCGTTATCCACTCGGTTGATGCGCTTGCCGTCGCGTTCGACGGTGTCCGCCGGCAGGAACATCCCGGCGACGATGAGGACGCCCAGTTCCTCGGCGAGCTCGCGCAACCCGGTGGCGAAGGGCCCGTCGAGGCCTTGCGCCTGGGTATCGAGCCGGCCTGTACCGAACGCCTGGCTGGAGGCCTCGGGCGCGACGACGACGTCCGCCCCCGCGTCGGCCGCCTCCCGGACAAGTTCGCCTAGGCGGCGGGCGTTGTCCTCAGTATCAGATCCTGACGTCCATTGCACGGCTGCGAACTTCATGGGGCAAGTCTATGTGGATAACTGGTCGTTCTCCACAGCCCGTCGCCGCTGGTTGAGCGCACAGCTGCGGCCGCGTGCCAGGCTCACTGGCATGACGCTGCTTCGCTTCTCAGACACCACCATCCTGCGCTCCCGTCTGGCCATCGACCGTAACCGTTTCTCCGCCAGCCCCGCCACTACCCTCGACGCCCCGGCCACCTCCGCCGCTCTCACGCAGGCCCGAGCGCTGTGGGACGACCACGTGCGGGGCTACGCCGGTTCCGCGTCCACCCTGCTCACCGACCTCCACACCGTGCTCACCCGCGCCCACGACGTCGACGACGCCCTCGCCGCCGCGTTAAAGGGGGCGTTATGAGCGTGGCCCTCGACCCACAGCAGCTCCGCGCCGCGGCCGAGGCCCTAAGGCTGTACGGCGCCGCGCTGCGCCGGGAGCGCGACGCCGCCGAGGAGGAGCTCGCCGCCGTCCTCATCGACGCCTCCGGCCCGGCCATTGACGCGTTCCGGCACACGTTTGCGGACCACGAGCGCCTCCTCGACGACCTCATGGAGCAGGTGGATCGCGTCCGCGACACCCTGGAAAAGGTCATCCCCCTCGCCGACTGGCTCACCTCCATCATCCAATGGCTCCAGCCCATAGCCGACTTCGACCCCGTCGCCCGGGAGGCAGCTCGCGCCTTCGCCTTCCTGGGCGAACGCCTCGATAAGGCATGCGCCGACGAGATCCTCCGACAGTGCACCCCTGCCCTGGGCCCACCTCGCACAACGCTCGGCGAACAGTCCGGGGCAACGCTCGACGACATCTACGCCGCCAACACCGTCGACCTGTCCGCAGACCTTGCCGGACTGCTCGACCGCCACCCAGACCTACACCTGCTTGAGGTTTACGACGGCGGGTTCGTCGGCGTCGTCGGCGACCTGGAATCGGCCGATACGGTGACCACGTTCATCGCCGGCGTCGGCTCCGCCAAACCGCAGGATTGGGACGGCCACGTGAACAAGACCCGGGACCTTTCGCATGCCCTCGGCCCGCGTTCAGCCGGCGTCGTGTGGTTGGGCTACCGTGCCCCGAAGACGGTGTTGTGGGGAATGCAGCGCGAACCCGCCAAGGTGGGCGGGCACGAGCTGGCGCGGTTCCAGCGCGAGCTGGCCGACCGCTACCCGGAGCAGCGACGGATCGTCGTCGGGCACAGCTACGGCACGGACGTGGCCAGCCGGGCAGCGCTTTCTGGACTGTATGCCGACGACCTCGTACTCATCGGGTCCCCGGGAGTGCCAGCAAAGGATGTGACGGAGTTTCGTTTGTACTCGGACGCACCCCGAGTGCATGCAGTCACCTCTGAAGGCGACGCGATCGGGCTGGCCACCAGCAGGCACGGCGGGGCCCAGGGCGTGGATCCAGCCTCGGCTGAGTTCGGGGCGCTGGTCTGGGACACACCCTACGACGGCGACCACTCCGATTACTTCTACTCCGAGGAGTTCCGCGCTGCGTACCGGGACCACCTCCTGCGTCGCGAGGGGGTGGGAGCCAACTAAAAGCCCGTTGTTAGCGCTATCCTAAGACCGAAAGGTGGAGGGAAGCGTCCAGCAACGGCCCTCCGTCTAGACCAATGGAGCGGCAAGCCGCTTAACCCTACCAAGTCAATTTCCCACCTAACAGGAGGTATGCCATGCTTCTAGCCGAGGAGCGTGCCCTAATCGCAGAGTACTGTCAGCATTTCGCATCCGATGGACTCGTCGTCGGTACAGCCGGAAACATCTCTATCAGAGTCGACGATTTGGTAGCGCTCACACCAACGGGGCTCCCCTACGTCGGCATTCGTCCGGAGGACATCTGCGTCGTCAAGATGGATACCGGCGAACTCGTCGAGGGGGACTACCAGCCAACGAGCGAAATCCATCTCCACCTTCAAGCCCTGGAGACTACAGGTCTGAACTCGGTAGTCCACACCCATTCGACGCATGCCACTGCGGTGGCCAGCATGGAGGGAGTCACCGAACTACCCACGATCCACTACGCAACCGCCCCGATGGGAGGAGCCCTGCCCGTCACCGAATACGCCCGTTATGGCAGCCAGCTTTTGGCTGACCGCGTCGAGGAAGCACTCAGGAACCACACCGGCTGCCTCCTCGGCAACCACGGTTCCGTTGCCGCAGGTAAAGACCTTGCGGAAGCCTACACCAAGGCACTCACCATTGAATGGACGGCACAAGTCTGGCTCCTCGCCAGGTCCGCCGGGACCCCTCGCT
Organism: Corynebacterium uterequi; assembly: GCF_001021065.1. NCBI lineage: Bacteria > Bacillati > Actinomycetota > Actinomycetes > Mycobacteriales > Corynebacteriaceae > Corynebacterium > Corynebacterium uterequi. Next base: position 2,097,643 of record NZ_CP011546.1, read on the forward strand.
TGCTCACCTCAGAGCAGGTTGCGGACTGCCGGAGCGCCATGGCTACCTACGGCCAGCCCGTAAAGGCCTAGCGCCCCCTTGACGAGCGGATCGCCAGCTCCCATTAGGGAGCTGGCGATTTTTTGAGCCATACGGACGCTAACGATCTTCTCCATTCCCGCTCAACCCCCCAAATGGGTGGATTGACTACACCCTCCAGCGAGGTCTCCTAGATCCAGCAACCGCCAGCTGTCGCCGCGACCAGGACTTTTCATTCGCCGCCAGTTTCACAGACCCCGAACCGGCCACGCAGCACCCAAAGATGGCTTAACCTACGTGTTAGCGCAAACATTCAGTGCCGCTGGATCAAAAGCAAGACTCCTACCACGAGTTAAGAATTGTTAGCGGTCACCAGGCTTTGCCCCAGACACCACTTCTCTGAGCCAAGGAGCACCTCATGGCTAACCATCCGAAGATCGCGATCCGACCCATCATCGACGGGCGTCGCCGCGGCGTCCGCGAGTCCCTGGAAGACAAGACCATGGACATGGCTCGCGTGGCGGCGGACCTCATTTCCTCGCAGCTGCGTTACGCAGATGGCGAACCGGTCGAGGTAATCGTCGCCTCCGAAACCATCGGCCGCGCCGGCGAAGCTGCCCGCGTTGCCGAAGAGTTCTCCACCGAGAACATCTGCGCCGAGCTCACAGTGACTCCCTGCTGGGACTACGTCACTGAAGTCATCGACATGAACCCGCGCATCCAGCACGCTGTGTGGGGCATCAATGGCACCGAGCGCCCTGGCGCGGTCACCCTTGCCGCGGCAATGAGCGCCTACGCACAGTTCGGCGTCCCCGCTTTCGGAATGTATGGCTACGACGTCAAGGACGCTGATGACGAAGAGATCCCTGCCGAGGTGCGAGAGCAGATCCTGCGTTACGCCCGCGCAGCCGTTGCTATCGGCCAGCTTAAGGGCAAGAACTATCTGCAGATGGGGTCGCAATGCATGGGCATCGCCGGCTCTATGGTTGACCGTGGCTTCTTCAAGAACTACCTCGGTCTCGGCGTGGAATCCGTGGATATGATCGAGATCGACCGTCGAATCGCCCTCGGCATCTTTGATCCGAAGACCTACGACACCGCCCGCGAATGGGTCCGCAGAAACCTGGTGCAGGGCGAGGACATCGTCAACCTGGAGGAGGACTTCCTCAGCCCGGAACAGACTGAGCAGCAGTGGGACTACGTCACCAAGATGCTCATCATCGCCGAGGACCTGCTCCACGGCAATCCAGTCCTAGCCGAGCTCGGCTTCCCCGAGGAGGCTGCTGGCCACAACGCGATCGTCGGCGGATTCCAGGGCCAGCGCCAGTGGACGGACTACAAGCCGAATGCCGACCTCATGGAGACCTTCCTCAACACCACTTTCGACTGGCGAGGACCGCGACAGACCACCACATTCGCCACAGAGAATGACACTCTCAATGGCGCCACCATGTTGCTGGGCCATCTCCTCACCAACAAGTCGCAAATGTTCTCCGATGTGCGTACATACTGGTCTCCGGCCGCCGTCAAGCGCGTCACTGGGCACGTACTCGACGGAATTGCTGCCGACGGCTTCCTGGACTTGCGCAACTCGGGCGCAACGACGCTCGACGCTACCGGCGCCATGACCGACGCCGAGGGCAACCCCGTCTTCAAGGAATTCTGGAACGTCACCGAGGACGATCAGGCGGCAGCCCTAGCCGCCACCACCTTCCACCCGGCCAACAAACCCTATTTCCGCGGCGGTGGATTCTCTACTCACTTCGCCACTCGCGGCGGAATGCCTGTCACCATGGCTCGAATCAACCTGCTTGCCGGTATCGGCCCGGTCCTACAGATTGCGGAAGGGTGGACCGTCGAACTACCCGATGAGGCACGAAGCATCATCGAAAAGCGGACGGATCCTGCATGGCCGACCACGTTCTTCGCTCCGCGCCTCACCGGCGAAGGTGCCTTCACCTCAACTTACGAGGTGATGAACCATTGGGGCGCCAACCACGGAGCGATCGGCTTCGGGCACTACGGCGCGGACCTCATCACCCTCGCATCGATGCTGCGTATCCCAGTCAACATGCACAACGTCGACGGCACTGACGTCTTCCGCCCACGTAACTGGGCGTTCTTCGGCACCGGCGATGTCGAAGCTGCTGACTTCCGTGCTTGCGCCACCTACGGTCCCTTCTTCAAGTAACCGCCGCCGATAAGGAATCCTCCCGCCATGTCTATCACCTCGCTTGCCATCGATCTGGGGTCATCCAGCGCCAAAGCGGTACTGGGCACCATCGACGATGAGGGCTTCAGCTTCAACGTCATCGACCGCTTCGAGCACTCGATCATCAACCGGGACGGGCAGCTGTTCTGGGATATCGACGCGCTAGAAGAAGGCTGCCGTCGGGTCATAGACGATGCCCGTCGCCGCTTGGCCGCCACCGGGAAAAGCCTGGACAGCGTAGCGATAGATACATGGGGAGTGGATTACGTATGGGTCGACGACTCTGGTGCAGCCCTCAGCGCCCCACACAGCTACCGCGATCCGCGTGGTCAACGAAACGCGGCAGCTTATGCCGCCAAGGTTGGAGCTGAGAGACAGTGGCAGACTACCGGCAACCAGCTGGAATCCATCCTGACCAGTGTGCAGATGCTCGACGAGAAGGTTCCCGCTGGTACCGCCGGTTTTCTTTTCCTACCCGATTACCTCACCCACCGCCTCGGCGGATCAGCGAACGCCGGCCGCGGCATTGCTTCCACGTCGGGACTTGTCAACGCTTCTACGGGAACGTGGGCGACTGACCTTTTCGACTCCATCGGCATCGATTCTTCCTTGGCTCCACAATTGCAAGACGAGGCAACGATCGCTGGCTACGACGGAGATCTAGCCATAATTCGTGCTGGCAGTCACGACACCGCGTGCGCCGTCGCTGCTCTGCTTGACGCCCCGACGGGATCAGTCTTCATCTCTGCGGGGTCGTGGTCGATCCTCGGAATGATCACTGCTGCACCTGTTCTTACTGATGCCGCTCGGACTGCCGGACTGAGCAACGAGGCGTGCGCCGACGGCCGCAACCGGCTGCTGAAAAATGCGACCGGATTGTGGCTCACTCAGGAAGCTCGCCGGGCCTGGGCGCGCGCCGGAGAACCCTATACCTTCGCCGAGTTAGCCGAGCTTGCGGCACACACAACTTCAACGGGGGCCATCATCGATCCCCTCGATCCCCGGCTTTCCGAGCCCGGGGACATGCCCGAGCTCATCCGTCGTCTCTGCCAAGAACAAGGTGACGTCGTGCCACGGTCTCCGGGTCAGGTGTGCCGCATCATCACCGATTCCTTGGCGGCCTCGCATCGAACCACCATCGCCGACTTGGAATCCGTCACAGGAACGCAGGTCCACGAGATCCGCATGGTCGGCGGCGGTATTCGTGACCACGTTCTGTGCCAGGCGACCGCTGACGCAACCGGTGTAGCGGTAGTCGCCGGCCCCATCGAAGCGTCGGCGCTCGGAAACCTCGCCGTTCAATTCTCTACCCTTGGCCACCCACTTCCGGCTGACGCCTTCACCACCACCACCTACCAGCCACAGTGCTGACCCCTCCTCCGCTAGAAAGGTCTTGTCATGTTCTCTCACACCGGCTCCCCTCCCCCGGCATCCGTCGATACTGCGTCGCCAAAGAGATGGGTTTACCCCGGGCTGACCCCAGCGTTCGTGCTGCTCGTGTCGTGCTTCGCGGCTTGGGGCCTTGCAGGGAATATGACAGACCCACTTGTCAAAGTGTTCTCCTCAGTCTTTTCGATGTCTGCTTTCCAGTCGTCACTGGTGCAGTTCGCCTACTACGGAGCCTATTTCGCTCTGGCGATCCCCGCTGCCTTCATCAACAATCGGCTGGGATATAAGGTCGGGGTCATCATCGGCCTGGCTCTCGCGGCCTCCGGCTGTATGCTGTTCATCCCAGCCGCGTCGGTGATGACGTACGGATTCTTCATCTTCGCCCTGTTCACCCTCGCCTCTGGGCTTTCCATCCTGGAGACCTCTGCGAACCCCTTCATCATGGCAATGGGACCGGACACAAACGCAACCCGACGGTTGAATTTCGCCCAGGCCTTCAATCCTATTGGCTCCAATCTCGGAGTATTCTTCGCTGCCACGTTCATCCTCCCCTTCGTCAACCCGGCGACCGCGGAACAGCGCGCAGCCTTGAGCGAAGCGGAGTTAAAGTCAATCCAGTCTTCCGAGTTGGCTGCGGTCATGGGACCCTATGTGGCGCTCGGCGCCTTGTATATCGCCATCGCCATCGGTATTTTCCTGGTCAAGATCCCTCCACAGCCCCAGGCGGTGGAACGTACGATTCCCCGGACCTCGAACAGTCGCCTCCTGCGCCTGCTGAAGAACAAGCGCTACTCTTTCGGCGTCATCGCCCAATACTTCAACATCGCCGCCCAGACCTGTATTTGGACTTACACCATCCACTATGTAATGCAGGTGCTACCTGTCGACGAAGGCGAAGCAGGATGGTACCTGCAGGTCAGCCTGATTTTGTTCCTCATCACACGCTTCGGAATGGTCTGGCTAATGGGCAGGATTGATCCACGACGTCTCATGCTCTTCATGACGATGCTCGGTGTTGCCTTTGCCGCCCTCGCCGTGCTCAGCCCGAATGCCTTCGGCATCGTAGGGCTGCTCGGGATGTCAGGTTGCCTCTCCCTGCTGTTCCCGACGATTTACGGCATTGCACTCGACGGGCTAGGCGAAGACACCAAATTTGGCTCTGCTGGTCTCGTGATGGCCATCGTCGGCGGAGCGACAATGCCGATGGCCCAAGGTTGGCTCATCGATGCAACTTCCGCATCCTTCTCGTACATCATCCCGGGCATCTGCTTCGCTCTCATCGCCCTCTATGCCGTATACACCATCAAGGCAAAGCCCATCGAATACGTCGAGGGCACCATCGCTCGCCAGCTCTCGTAAGGAAACGTCCCATGCTGAAGAACATTCCCCAGAACCTCTCTCCAGACCTCCTCTATGTACTCGCTCGAATGGGCCACGGCGACGAGATAGTCATCGCCGACGGTAACTTCCCCGCAGACAGCGTCAACTCCACCGTCGTACGGGCCGACGGCCACGGTGTCCCCGCCATCATGGAGTCCATCCTCCAGCTCATGCCGCTGGACCCCTACAGTGAGTGGCAAGTGGGGCTGATGTCCACTGTCGATGGTGACCCCACCCCCGAGATCTGGGCTACTTTCACGGACCTTGCCGATGCCGCCTATCCAGGACACACCGTGAAGTTCTTCGAGCGCTTCGAGTTCTACGAGCGCGCGAGGACGAGCTTCGCCGTCGTCGCGACATCGGAAACGGCATTGTATGGCAATGTAATCTTGAAGAAAGGCGTCGTTATCCCTGACTAATTGCACAGGGAAGCCGCCTGTTTAGCCGAAGTCGACAGGCCTGGAGAGCTTCCCCATGCATGCAGTGATGAGCGACGTCGCCCGCCTAGCGGGTGTGTCTGCCCAGACCGTGTCTCGAGTGATTCACAATCACCCTTCGGTGAGGGAGGCCACCCGGCAACGAGTGCTGGACGCTATGAGAGAGCTTGACTATCGTCCGAACGCTGCCGCGCAGATGCTTGCCTCGGGATCGTCTCAATCGATTGGGGTTGTCACCGTCGGGCCCATGACTCACGGCTTGACCAAGGTCTTCTCCGAACTGCAATTTCATGCGCGGAATCGCGGCTGGAACGTCGTCACTGCCTCCGCGGAGAAACCACAGGCATCCATGCTGAAAGCCAGCATTGACTACCTCCGGTCACGGCAAGTCCTCGCAGCCGTCTTCTTCGCGCAACATGCAGAGCTGCTCCCAGTTTTCCAGACTTGGAACCATGCGCCCGGAGTCTTGCTCTGCTCGGCTCAGCATCAGATGCCTTCTGTCTCAACGATCGGCATCGATCAGGTTTCGGGCCTCCAGCAGGCTCTCAACCACCTATGGGAGCAGGGCGTCGAGGACACCGTTCTCATTAATGGCAATCTCACCTACATCGATGCCGCTGAACGCTCCGCTACCTACCAGCGCTACAGCAGGTTGCACGGCAAGGCGGTATCGCAATGGGGTGGCGAAGGCTGGGGAGCTGTCGACGGCTACAACGCCGCCCAGCGAATCCTCCGTCAAGGCCTGCCCGAGGCAATCCTGTGCGGAAACGACAAGATAGCGATCGGTTGCTATCGTGCCTTTGCACAAAAGGATCTCATCGCGGGTAGAGACTACCGGCTGATCGGCTTTGACGACGATGAAACTAGTGCCTACCTCACGCCGAGCCTCTCATCCGTACGCCAAGACTTTAGCCTTCTGGCAGAAACCGTACTCGCGGAGCTAACCGCACTCTTCGACGGGGCCGAGCACAGAATGTTCCACCTCGACAGCGAGTTCATCGCCCGGGAGTCCTCCGTCTTGCGGCCTTAGTCGTGGCGTCTACACAGGTCGCGGTGGGTTTTCGAGCTAATCACGTTGGCGGGTTAAAAACGGCCGGCACCGGGCATTGAGGCAGAGAACTGATCGATAGGGCCCGTGTGCGCCGACGACCGCCCGGTTCCGACTGGATTGCCCCGACAGCCACGGGCGAGTCCGCCGGTCCGATATAATTGCTATATTGCAATTATCTAGGGAAGGCAATCATCGTGAACCCTCGAAGCGCCCTCATACGACTCCAGTGCGAGCTAGTGGCCGAACGGACCCAAGTGAATCCCTTCGGCATCTCCTGGCTTCAGTACGACGCTCTCCTCCGATTGGACAGGGAGCGCGGCATGCTGCCCTCCGAGCTCGCCGTCATTCTCGGCATCTCCCGCACGAAGCTATCGAAGGCGCTAAAGAGCCTCAAGGTTTTAGGCTACGTATCCCAGACACCCAGCTCCACGGACGGCAGGGAGTTGTGCACCTCGGTCACCGACCACGGCCGGGGCCTGCTCGACACCATTTCTCGCCAACACACCACGTTGTATGAAACGGCCGCTCAGTCGATGACGTCGGATGAGCTCGAAACCTTTGCCCGATTGTCGGAAAAGCTATCGTCCCGCCTCGAACAGCAACGGATTGCCCGCCATGACGAGCGCTGACTGCCCCGCCGACGCCCCCGAGCCGGCGGGGGCCATTCACATTCACGGCGCGAAAACGAATAATTTGCGCGACGTTACCGTGTTCGTCCCCAAGCATGCACTCGTGGGCGTCGCGGGCGTGTCCGGGTCCGGAAAAACTTCCCTCATATCCACCTTGGCGGCCGGCGCGCAGCAGGCCGTGTCCTCTTTATTTCCAGCTTTTGTGCAAGCACGGATGCATACCCTAGAACCGGGATTGGTCGATGACCTTCACGGTGTGACTTTCACTTGGGGTTGCCCGCAAATCGTGGACAGTTCGATTAAGCAGCGCGGCCTGAGGCCGACTCCTTCTCCAAGTGGTAATTATTTTCGAAACTGACAGGTGGGAGACCACCCAACGACGAATGACGCCGTTGCCGGTTGTAAAACCCCTCGATCCAACCCGCCACCGCACGACGAGCTTGATCCCGGGTACGCCACCGTCGCCGCTGGTAGAACTCCGTTTTTAGCGTCGCCCAAAACGATTCAGCCATCGCGTTATCAAAACACACTCCAGTACGTCCCACCGACTGAGCGATCCCGAGTTCCTGGCACACACGGTACAGCTGATCACTGGTGAACTGGGTGCCACGATCAGCGTGAAACACCACACCCTCAGCCACCTCGCCACGCAAGGTGTGCGCCATCCGAAGGGCCCGTTCCACCAGGTCAGTGCTCTGGTGCGCGTCCATTGCCCACCCTAAGACCCGGCGAGAACACCCATCACGGACCGCACACAGATACAGCCAGCCCTCCCCGGTACGCAGATACGTGATATCGGAGATCCACACCTTATTCAGTTCCCCGGTGTCAAAGACTCGTTCCACCCGATCTGGGATCTGGTGCCGTGCTACACCGGGTACTCGCCGAGCCGGAGTCCATGATCGCGGTGAGATGCCTTCAATGCCCAGCCTGCGCATCGACTTGGCTACCGTTTTCTTATCCACCACCAGGCCCATGCCACGTAGATCAGCGGTGATCCGCGGTGCTCCGTAGGTCTGGTGGGACTGGGTCCAGGACCTCAGCACGCTGGCATCAAGCGCGGCGCGCTGCATGTCACGAGGGTCATCACCGGCAGCTTTGAGCCTTTGCTGGCTCGCCCACTTGTAGTAGCCCGAGCGGGAGACCTGCAAAAGCCTGGCCATGCGGCAGATGCTGTAGTTGGCCTTCTCCTGCGCCATCAGCTGGAAGCGTTCTACTTTTGTTGCTTCGACGCGAAGAAGGCTGCTGCTTTTCCCAAAAACTCGTTATCAAGCTTGAGCTCGGCGACCTGTTTACGCAGGCGTAGCAGTTCTGCGCGTTCGTCGGCGTCGAGTACCTCAGCCTGGTGTGTGGCTGGGTCGCTGGGCTGGCGTTCTTTCTTCACCCACCGGCTCAACAGGGAGGCGTTGATGTTGAGTTCCTTGGCTACCACCGAGATCGGGCGGCCGGTATCAAGAACCAATCGGGCGGCTTCGCGCCGGTATTCCGGGGTGTAGGTCTTCCTCGTTGCCATAGTGACAGACATCCTTCCTGACAGGCCTGTGGCCCATCCTTATCAGGTGTCCACTACTCGAGGGTAACCCCAATATCACGTATCTGCGTACCGGGGAGGGCTGGCTGTATCTGTGTGCGGTCCGTGATGGGTGTTCTCGCCGGGTCTTAGGGTGGGCAATGGACGCGCACCAGAGCACTGACCTGGTGGAACGGGCCCTTCGGATGGCGCACACCTTGCGTGGCGAGGTGGCTGAGGGTGTGGTGTTTCACGCTGATCGTGGCACCCAGTTCACCAGTGATCAGCTGTACCGTGTGTGCCAGGAACTCGGGATCGCTCAGTCGGTGGGACGTACTGGAGTGTGTTTTGATAACGCGATGGCTGAATCGTTTTGGGCGACGCTAAAAACGGAGTTCTACCAGCGGCGACGGTGGCGTACCCGGGATCAAGCTCGTCGTGCGGTGGCGGGTTGGATCGAGGGGTTTTACAACCGGCAACGGCGTCATTCGTCGTTGGGTGGTCTCCCACCTGTCAGTTTCGAAAATAATTACCACTTGGAGAAGGAGTCGGCCTCAGGCCGCGCTGCTTAATCGAACTGTCCACGATTTGCGGGCAACCCCAATATCGGAGATCCACACCTTATTCAGTTCCCCGGTGTCAAAGACTCGTTCCACCCGATCTGGGATCTGGTGCCGTGCTACACCGGGTACTCGCCGAGCCGGAGTCCACGATCGCGGTGAGATGCCTTCAATGCCCAGCCTGCGCATCGACTTGGCTACCGTTTTCTTATCCACCACCAGGCCCATGCCACGTAGATCAGCGGTGATCCGCGGTGCTCCGTAGGTCTGGTGGGACTGGGTCCAGGACCTCAGCACGCTGGCATCAAGCGCGGCGCGCTGCATGTCACGAGGGTCATCACCGGCAGCTTTGAGCCTTTGCTGGCTCGCCCACTTGTAGTAGCCCGAGCGGGAGACCTGCAAAAGCCTGGCCATGCGGCAGATGCTGTAGTTGGCCTTCTCCTGCGCCATCAGCTGGAAGCGTTCTACTTTTGTTGCTTCGACGCGAAGAAGGCTGCTGCTTTTCCCAAAAACTCGTTATCAAGCTTGAGCTCGGCGACCTGTTTACGCAGGCGTAGCAGTTCTGCGCGTTCGTCGGCGTCGAGTACCTCAGCCTGGTGTGTGGCTGGGTCGCTGGGCTGGCGTTCTTTCTTCACCCACCGGCTCAACAGGGAGGCGTTGATGTTGAGTTCCTTGGCTACCACCGAGATCGGGCGGCCGGTATCAAGAACCAATCGGGCGGCTTCGCGCCGGTATTCCGGGGTGTAGGTCTTCCTCGTTGCCATAGTGACAGACATCCTTCCTGACAGGCCTGTGGCCCATCCTTATCAGGTGTCCACTACTCGAGGGTAACCCCACACTGCGATCGTCGGGCAAAAGAAGTTCAGTAAAAACGCTCGATCATCAGTCAGCACCGTCAGCGGCATCGCACCCTATCTTCGCCTGCTCTTCTCCAGGTCTGGATCCCCTCCTGCGGGTTATTCCCCTTCCTACTCGCCGAATGACCCGCGAGGCATGTACATGACATGCTCTGGCTTGGGCTATGTAGATGACATCGACCTCGATGAACTCATCGACCCCGATAAGAGTGTGAATGAAGGAGCTGTCCGCTTCCCCTCCTTCGCACCTGGGACGTATCGGTGGAAAAGACTAGCACTTTCCGGCATAGGCGACCCTGACTCCCCGTGGCGAGAACTACCCGAAGAGTCCCGCCGGCTGCTCCTCCACGGAAATCAAGTCCGTTTGGCTCATCCCTTGGCTGGCTACCCCAAGCATGGCATCTTCGATGGGATTATCCCTCGACTCAAGGCCTCGTATCTGGAAAAGGCAAGCGCGCGAACAACCGAGAAAGAAAAAGCCGCTCTCCGCAGAATCGTCAAACGGATCGAGTGTCCGCAATGCCAAGGCCAACGAATCAACGAAGCTGCCCGCGCCAGCCGGATAGAGAACCTCAATATTGCCGAAGCTTCCCACCTGAGCATCGACGACTGCGCTGCCTTCATCGAGAGTGTGTCCGACGAGATTACCGCGGCGCCGCGCCACGCGGTTGTGACGAGGCTCAACAACATCCGCGACATCGGCTTAGGCTATCTCAGCCTGGACCGCCCGACGGACACCCTTTCCGGCGGTGAAAGTCAACGTCTGCGCCTCGTCAGCCTTTTGGGAGCCCCCATCACGGATGCAACCTTCGTCATGGATGAACCGTCGAGCGGACTACATCCCGCGGATATCGATCGCCTGCTCAGCTCCATCAGGAAACTCCGGGACGCCGGAAACACCGTCATCATCGTCGAGCACAATCTCCAGGTCTTGGCCGCTTGCGATCACATCATTGAGCTAGGGCCAGGTGCCGGCACTGAAGGCGGACGAGTTGTGTACCAAGGCAACCCCCAGGACCTACTGCGTGCCCCAACCCCCACCGGTGACGCGCTCAGAGCGGGAATCGAGCTAAGACACCATTCTGGCCCCTCAGCGAATGTCATCACTGTCGCTCATGCTCGTGACAACAACCTCCAGGATATCTCTGTCAGTTTTCCCGTCGGGCAGCTCACGGTAGTGTCCGGGGTTGCCGGTTCCGGGAAAAGCTCACTGGCTTCCGCTTTGCGACGACAGCACCCGGAAGTCATTGCTATCGACCAAGTTCCGATGGCAGCATCCAGCCGTTCCTCCCTGGTGACCGCTTTAAATCTTGATAATACGATCCGCGGCGCCTTCTCCGATATTTCCGGTTTAAGCACCAGCTGGTTCAGCCCGAACGGGAAGGGCGCGTGCCCACTGTGTAAGGGACGCGGCTGGACCCGTATTGACATGGCCTTCATGGATGACGTGAAAACACCGTGTGAGCACTGCGGTGGCCAAGGATTCAATGAAACATCACTATCGGTTCGGCTCCCCCATGGCCCGCGACGCCTTTCCATCGCTGAGGTCCTAAGCTGCAGTTTGACTGACATCAGCCACATATACGCGGGTCAAGCGGACGTACACACCGCCATAGAATTGCTCCAGGAAGTAGGTCTCGGTTACCTCACTTTAGGACGATCTCTTAGTACGCTTTCGGGCGGTGAGCTTCAGCGGGTCAAGCTCGTCCAATTCCTCCAAGAACACCCGGAAGAGAAGAGCGTTCTCATCCTCGACGAGATTACGGTGGGGCTACATCCCAGAGATGTGGATCAGTTAACTCATTTTCTACGCCGGCTGACCACCCGAGGCTTGACAATCATAGCGATCGACCACAATCCTGGGCTCATTTCACAAGCTGACTACTCCGTAGACATCGGCCCGGGAGCCGGGACCGATGGCGGCAGAGTCGTGTTTACCGGATCAGCCCAAGGACTAGCCAATTGCCCGAACTCAGAGACAGGTAGCTGGCTTCGACAACTAGGGGCCGCACCTGTTATCGATGGGCAAGCGGGTCATTCGTCGCGCAGGTGCGCTCCGGGCGCGTGAAACATCGTGCTCGTTCACAACCGCGATTTCCTGCTGCCGAACACCTCACCGCCCCCGACGCCGGCCGCCAACCGGGCGCCAGCAACCGCCAGCCAACCGCCGCCAGGCTAGCCCTCCTCCTGCCGGGCTCGCCGACGGCCGCGGCGGTCCCACATCACCACCGCTGTCGACCGGGGCACGTGGACGAGTTCCCGGCCCTCCATGGTGGTGCGTTGGCGTTCCCGCTCCAGCTCGCGGCGGGTGCTGTCGAGCTCCTCGCGCAGCACCTCATTTTCCGCGTTGAGCCGGATGATTTCCTTGATGCCGGCGAGGTTGACCCCTTCGTCCTGGCTGAGCCGCTGGATTTTGCGGAGTAGTTCGACGTCGCGCGCGGTGTAGCGCCGCCCGCCGCCGGAGGTCCGCATGGGGGTGACGAGACCGATACGGTCGTAGGTTCGAAGGGTCTGGGCGTGCATGCCGCTGAGTTTGGCCGCCACGGAGATCACGAAGACCTCCTCCCTCGGGTACACCGTGTCGATGGTGGGTTCTTTCTTCGGGGATGTCATGCTCGGATCACCTCCTTCGTGACTGTTGGTTGGCTACCGCAGCCCGGCCCAGTCGGCGCGGGGGTCGAATCCGGAATCGAGTTCCGCCTGGGCGTAGGCCCGTAGTGCGCTGGCGGCGGCGTCGTCGAGCGTCGGCGGCACTTGTACCTGCACGGTAACGAGCAGGTCGCCGCTTGCCTTCGCGGCGGGAATGCCGCGGCCGCGCACGCGCAGTGTGCGCCCGTCTGGAGTGCCCGCCGGAATGCGCACCTTGACGCGACTGTTGAGGGTGGGCACTGTGACGGTGCCGCCGAGCGCCAGCTCGCTGAAGGACACGGGGACGGTGATTTCCAGGTCGTCGCCCTTGCGGGTGAAGACCTCGTCGGGCCGGACGTGGACGGTGACGAAGAGGTCGCCGGCGGGGGTGCCGTTGGGCCCAGCTTCGCCTTGGCCGGCAAGCCGCACCTTCTGCTCGTCGATGACCCCGGCCGGGATCCGCACCGTGATCTGGCGGGATCGGTAGACGGTGCCCCGTCCGCTGCAGCCCGGGCACGGATCGGTGATGCGGGTGCCGGTGCCGTCGCAGTCCGAACACGGCCGGCTGAAGCCGAACGCGCCCTTCTCCTCGGAGACGAATCCGGAGCCTGAACAGGTGGTGCAGGAGGTGGGCACGCCGGACTTCGATCCGGAACCGTGGCACGTGACGCAGGGCGCGTCGCCGGTGATCTTGATGGGGATCGTGGTGCCCTTGGCCGCCTCGCGGAAATCGAGGGTTATTTCCGTCTCGACGTCCGCCCCGCGCGCCGGCCGAGCTGCGCGGCCACCGCCGCCGCCGCGGTTGAAAAGACCACTGAAGATATCGCCCAGGCCGCCGTCTTCCGAAAATCCTCCCGATCGCTGGAATCCGCCGGAGAACCCGTCGAAGTTGAAGGACCCCGGCGTCGACGTCGACGAGCGAAACCCGCCGGGAAATCCGGCGCCTCCGTTTCCGCCGAAGGGGCCGAAGCCGCCGCCGGTGCGCAGCATTGCCTTCAGTTGGTCGTATTCCTTGCGCTTGCGTTCGTCGCCGATGACGTCGTACGCCGCGGCGGCCTTCTTGAAGCGGTTTTCGGCCGCGGTGTCGCCGGGGTTCTTGTCCGGGTGATTGTCCCGGGCGAGTTTGCGGTAGGCCCGCTTAATCTCTTCCTGGCTTGCGGACGAGGAGACCCCCAGGTCCGCGTAGTAATCCTTATCTGCCCACTCGCTGGGTGCGTTCACTGGGCATCTCCTCCTCCCTGCCGTAGACGCAGGTTTGTCGTAAATCTTATGCGTTTTTGTTCTATTAGGTGTGTTTCGGATGGGCTCGCTAAAACGAACGGCGCACCGGTTGCCGTGGGTGGGTTAACCAGTGCGCCGTCGTGGGATCAGTCGCGAACCCCGTGACTGTCCCAGGGCCGCCGCGCCACGGCTAGGCCTCGCCGCCTTCCGCGTCGGTTGAGGCGCCGTCGGCGGCCTCGGCTGCGGGCAGCGGGTCGGTGATGATGACCATCGCCGTGCGGATCACGCGATCCGAGAATCGGTAACCCTTGCGCAGCACCGTGCCGACGGCCTTGTCCTCGCCGCTGGACAGATCCTGAACTGCCTCGTGGATCTCCGGGTCGAAGGGGTCACCCTCCGTGCCGAAGGCTTCCAGAGACTGGCCCGTCAGCGCGTCGACGAGCTTGTCCCGGACCGATTTCAGCGGCCCGGCCTCAAGGTCACCGTGTTGCTGGGCGAGATCAAGATCGTCGAGCACGGGCAGCAGCGTGGACACGACCTGCCCCTTCGCCAGGGCAACCGTCGCGGCGCGCTCCCGCTCCGTCCGACGCCGGTAGTTGGCGTATTCGGCCGTGACCCGCTGGAGGTCCTCGGTCCGCTCGGCGAGCTCCTCCTCCAAGGAACTGTGCGCATCCGCGTCGTTGGCCACTCCCGGCTCGGGGTCGGCCGGAGTGACGTCCGCGAGGGCGGCGTCGACGTCCTCCTCGAGGGTCGGGTCAAGCAGGGGTTCCTCGCCGTCGCGGATCGCGTCGGCCGCGGCGTCGGCGGCAGCGTCGGCCGCCGCCTCGGCCTGGTCGGGGAACTGGTTCTGCTCGTCGGTGTACTCCGGATCACCCGGGTTGTTCGGGGTGGTCACTTACTTGTCTCCGTCCTTGGTGTCGTCCTCGTCCACGACCTCGGCGTCAACGACGTTCGGGTCGGTGGCGTCGGCCGCCTCGCCCGGGGTGGCACCCGCGTTGGCCTGGGCTTCGTACAGCGCCGTGCCGGCGGCCTGGGCGGCCTTGTTGAGCTCCTCGACGGCGGCCTTGATGGCCTCCAGGTCGGTGCCCTTGAGGGCCTCCTCTACCTTATCCGCGGCCTCGTTGACGGCCTTGACGTTGTCCTCGGACAGCTTCTCGGAGTTGTCCTCGACGAACTTGCGGGTCTGGTAGGCGGCGGATTCGGCGGAGTTGCGGGTCTCCTGCTCCTCGCGGCGCTTCTTGTCCTCCTCCGCGTGCTCTTCGGCATCCTTAATCATGCGGTCGATGTCTTCCTGGGACAGGCCGGAACCATCCTGGATGGTGATGGTGTTCTCCTTGCCGGTGCCCTTGTCCTTGGCGGACACGGAGACGATGCCGTTGGCGTCGATGTCGAAGGTGACCTCGATCTGCGGGATGCCGCGCGGGGCCGGGGCGATGCCGCCGAGCTCAAAGGAGCCGAGCAGCTTGTTGGCGGACGCCATCTCACGCTCGCCCTGGAAGACCTGGATCTGCACCGACGGCTGGTTGTCCTCAGCGGTGGTGAAGGTCTCGGAACGCTTGGTGGGGATGGTGGTGTTGCGTTCGATGAGCTTGGTCATCACGCCGCCCTTGGTCTCGATGCCCAGGGACAGCGGGGTGACGTCGAGCAGCAGCACGTCCTTGACCTCGCCGCGCAGGACGCCGGCCTGCAGGGCGGCACCGACGGCGACGACCTCGTCCGGGTTGACGCCCTTGTTCGGCTCCCGACCGGTGATTTCCTTCACCAGGTCAGACACGGCCGGCATGCGGGTGGAGCCGCCGACGAGAACAACGTGGTCAACGTCCGCGATGGACATATCGGCGTCCTTGATGACCTGGTTGAACGGCGCCTTGGTGCGGTCCAGCAGATCCTGGGTGATGCGCTGGAACTCGGTGCGGGTGAGGGTCTCGTCGAGGAAGAGCGGGTTCTTGTCGGCGTCGACCGTGATGTACGGCAGGTTGATGGAGGCCTGCTGGGAGGAGGACAGCTCAATCTTGGCCTTCTCCGCCGCCTCGCGCAGGCGCTGCATGGCCATCTTGTCCTTGGACAGGTCCACACCCTGGGCGGTCTTGAACTTCTCGACGAGCCAGTCGACGATGCGCTGATCCCAGTCGTCGCCGCCGAGCTCGTTGTCACCGGCGGTAGCGATAACCTCGACGACGCCGTCGCCGATCTCCAGCAGGGACACGTCGAAAGTGCCACCACCGAGGTCGAAGACGAGGATGGTCTGCTCCTTGTCGCCCTTTTCCAGGCCGTAGGCCAGGGCGGCGGCGGTCGGCTCGTTGACGATGCGCAGGACGTTGAGGCCGGCGATCTGGCCAGCTTCCTTCGTGGCCTGACGCTGGGCGTCCTCAAAGTAAGCCGGGACGGTGATGACCGCGTCGGTCACCTCATCGCCGAGGTAGGCTTCCGCGTCGCGCTTGAGCTTCATAAGGGTCCGCGCGGAGATCTCCTGCGGGGTGTACTTCTTGTCGTCGATCCCCACGGTCCAGTCCGAGCCCATGTGGCGCTTGACGGAGCGGATGGTGCGGTCGACGTTGGTGACGGCCTGGTTCTTCGCCGACTGGCCGACGAGGACCTCGCCATTCTTGGCGAAGGCGACGACGGACGGCGTCGTCCGGGAGCCTTCAGAGTTAGCGATAACGGTGGGTTCGCCACCTTCCAGGACGGCGACGACGGAGTTCGTGGTGCCGAGGTCGATTCCTACAGCGCGTGCCATAATGTTTTCCCTTTCACTTTCTGCGTGATGTTTTCTGAGGGCTGATCGACCCTCGCTCAACTTTCCTCGCCTATCGTAGCAGAACCACTTGAGCGGGTTCGACTCAACCTTTCACCCTCTACAACGCACCACCCTCAAAGTTGTTCCCACCCGGCTCAACTTTGCCCCTCACCTGGCGTTTTTGAGACACTGCGCTGTCTCAAGGGCGCGTTTTCGGCGGAGTCGTGCCACTATGTCCCCTATGACATATGACGCTTCGTCAACCACTTCGCATGGCCCGGGCCGCGATGTTGCCGACCAGCTCTCCGAAGCTGTCGAAGGCCAGCGCAGCCCCGACGCGGCCCCGGACTTCCCGCGCCGCGTCGCCCCGCCGTCCGTCGACGAGAAGTACGACCGCTCTGCCATCATCGGCCATGACGGCCGCGTGGCCGCCGGGTGGGCGCTGCGCTTCATCATCGTCGTCGTCGCCCTGTACCTTGCCGGTAAGGTGGCGGGCTACATTTGGGTCATCCTCCTGCCGATCATCATGGCGCTCATCGTCTCGACCGTGATGTGGCCCACCGCCCGCTTCCTCCGATCGATCAAGTTCCCCGGCGCCGCCGCCGCGGCCGTCGCCATCCTGGGGTTCCTCGCCATCATCGGCGGTGTCTTCGCCGCCATGGCGCCGGTCATCCGTAACCAGGGCGGGCAGATCATCGACCAGGCCTCCGCCGGCATTGACCAGATCACCGCCTGGCTGAAGACCAATCCCTTCGGCCTCAACACCGACGAGTTCAACCTCGACCAACTCGTCCAGGACGCCATCAACTTCCTGCGCGACCAGTCCCAGAACATCGTCATGGGCGTGTCTGCCGGCGTCAACGCCGCCACGAGCTTCGCGGTCGGCCTCTTCCTGACCCTGTTGATCTCCTTCTTCATGCTCAAGGACGGCCCCGGCTTCCTGCCCATGATCCGCCGCTACACGGGCACCTCCACCGGCTGGCACCTGTCCGAGGCGCTCACCCGCTCCTGGAACACGCTCTCCGGCTACATCCGCACCCAGGCGCTCGTGTCGTTCATCGACGCGGTCCTCATCGGTCTGGGCCTGTGGTTCCTGGGCATTCCGCTCGCGTTCGTCCTCGCGGTCATCACCTTCTTCGCCGGCTTCATCCCCATCGTCGGCGCCCTGTCCGCCGGTGTGCTGTCCGTCGTCATCGCGCTGGTCATCAATGGCCCCGTCAACGCGCTGCTCGTTCTGGTCCTCATCGTCGCGGTCCAGCAGATCGAGGGCAACGTCCTGCAGCCGATCCTGCAATCCAAGGCCATGAACCTGCACGCCGCCGTCGTGCTGCTCTCCGTCACTCTCGGCTCGACGCTCTTCGGTATCGTCGGCGCCTTCCTCGCCGTGCCCGTCGCCGCCGTGCTCGGCGTGTGGATCCGCTACCACTCGGAAATGGTCGCGCTGCGCGCCGGCGAAATCACCATCGAAGACGTGGAGATCGCCACCGCCCAAGGCAAGAGCCCCAGCTCTCGCGAGGCGTTCCACGCCGTCCGTGAGCACCTCAAGGGCATCGCCACCCGCAAGGCGACGTCGAAGGGCAGCGTCGCCGCGTCCAAGGCCTACGACGACGCCATCGCCGAACCCGCCCTCGACAGCAACAGCCCCGCCGAGCCGAAGCACCACGCGGACTAACCGCTGAACCGTGCTAGGTCCCGCGGGGTGCGGGGCCTACGCCCAGCCGAGCCGACGCAGCTCCCGGGCCAGCTCCCGAGCACCCGCGTCGACGGCCTCCGCCCACGTGGTCTTCGCCTCTGCGTCCGCCCGGTCGGACACCTGCTTAATGAGGGTCACTGGAATCCCGAACGCCGCCCCCATTCGGGCGACGATATACCCTTCCATATCGACGAGCTCCGCCCGCCGCGCCAACTCGACGCGCCGAGCGTCATCGCTCACGAAGGAATCCCCCGTCGCCAGCACCGCCGACGGCAAGTCCGTCGCCGGCTCCAGAACCCGCGCGTTAGGGAACGGCCGGCCGGTCATCTCCTCGATGACTTCCTGCGAGAAATCGTGCTGAAACACCTCGATGATCTCAAACACCCCGCCGAGCCCATCCCGCAGCGCGCCGGCAGTACCAAAGTTCACGATGCGATCCGGCAACGGGTTGTCCGGATTAGCCAGATACGTGGCCAACTCCACCCCGCAGCTCGCGGTCCCGATGCCCGTCACCAGGACTCGCGTCCCCTCGGGCAGGTGTGCCGCCTCAGCGGCTGTCGCCGAAACTAGCAGTACGTTTTCCATGCGTTAACTATAGCCACGCCGGCACTTCATCCCGCGACGCCATCGCTCGACGTCCCCGACCCCGCAGTGTTACTAAGGGGTGCCACACGCCGACGCCCAGCAGGGTCCCCGACGTTTCCGGCACCCCAACGGTGCACCGCGCCGACGGTGCACACCCTCGATTGAAGTGCCCAACGACGCACCGTCCCCAACCCCGCAGTGTTACTAAGGGGTGCCACACGCCGACGCCCAGCAGGGTCCCCGGCGTTTCCGGCACCCCAACCGTGCACCGCGCCGACGGTGCTTCCCCTCGCCGCCGGCCCCTCCCCGTCGCCATGTCCCCAACCCCGTCGCTAAGGGGTGCCATACGCCGACGCCCAGCAGGGTCCCCGACGTTTCCGGCACCCCAACCGTGCACCGCGCTGGCGATAGTCGCCCTCGATTGAAGTGCCCAACGACGCACCGTCCCCAACCCAGCCCCGTCGCTAAGAGGTGCCACACGCCGACGCCCGGCAGGATCCCCGATGCTTCCGGCACCCCAACCGTGCACCACGCTGGCGATAGTCGCCCTCGATTGAAGTGCCCAACGACGCACCGTCCCCAACCCAGCCCCGTCGCTAAGAGGTGCCGCACGCCGACGCCCCAGCAGGGTCCCCGGCGTTTCCGGCACCCCAACCGTGCACCGCGCCGACGGTGCACACCCTCGACGTCGGCCCCTCGCCGTCGCCATGTCCCCGGCCCCGCAGTGTTACTAAGGGGTGCCGCACGCCGACGCCCCAGCAGGGTCCCCGGCGTTTCCGGCACCCCAACCGTGCACCGTGCCGACGGTGCTCGCCCTCGGCGCCGGCCCCTCCCCGTCGTCATGTCCCCAACCCAGCCCCGTCGCTAAGAGGTGCCACACGCCGACGCTCGGCAGGGTCCCCGATGCTTCCGGCACCCCAACCGTGCACCACGCTGGCGATAGTCGCCCTCGATTGAAGTGCCCAACGACGCACCGTCCCCAACCCAGCCCCGTCGCTAAGAGGTGCCGCACGCCGACGCCCCAGCAGGGTCCCCGGCGTTTCCGGCACCCCAACCGTGCACCGCGCCGACGGTGCACACCCTCGACGTCGGCCCCTCGCCGTCGCCATGTCCCCGGCCCCGCAGTGTTACTAAGGGGTGCCGCACGCCGACGCCCCAGCAGGGTCCCCGGCGTTTCCGGCACCCCAACCGTGCACCGTGCCGACGGTGCTCGCCCTCGGCGCCGGCCCCTCCCCGTCGTCATGTCCCCAACCCAACCCCGTCGCTAAGGGGTGCCACACGCCGACGCTCGGCAGGGTCCCCGATGCTTCCGGCACCCCAACCGTGCACCGCGCTAGCGGTGCTCACCCTCGGCGCCGGCCCCTCGCCGTCGTCACAGCTCGACGTGCCCACCGTCGCAACGTCCCCAACCCCGCAATGTCGCTAAGGGGTGCCACACGCCGACGCTCGGCAGGGTCCCCGACGTTTCCGGTACCCCAACCGTGCACCGCGCCGACGGTGCTCACCCTCGGCGCCGGCGCCCGGCCCCTCCCCATCGCCACAGGCCGACGCCATCGCAACAGCGTCCCCAACCCCGTCGCTAAGGGGTGCCACACGCCGACGGCCGGCAGGATCCCCGACGTTTCCGGCACCCCAACCGTGCACCGCGCCGACGGTGCTCACCGCCGGCGCCCGGCCCCTCCCCGTCGCCACAGCTCCGCACCGCCACAGCTCGACGTGCCCACCGCCACACCGTCCCCAACCCAACTCCGTCACTAAGGGGTGCCACACGCCGACGCTCGGCAGGGTCCCCGACGTTTCCGACACCCCAACGGAACGCTCAGCGCCCAAACACCCAAGGCCACTCGCGCAACACCCAAGCCGGAGACAGCAACGGCTAGCGCCCACCGCGCCTTCGATTTGCCCGTGCAAGACAAAAACCACCGCCTCCTTTTCGTGCAACAGACGAAAAGGAGGCGGTGGCGGGTGACATCTTGGCTGCCGAGGCGAGGGCCCCGGCTACCTGTCAGTCTTTAGCGCTCCGGCAGCGGCTTGCGCGGAACGTGGGTGTCGGAGGTCGGACGGGAGAAGTCCGGGGTCTCGAAGGAGCCCAGCTCCCAGTCGCGAACCTCGGGCAGGTCCTCGAGGTGCTCGACGATGTACGCCTCGTGGCGGGCGAGCTGGCGCTCGGCCCAGTGGTACAGCTTGATGCCGTTCTCGGGAACGAAGGAGGCGTTGTTGAGGATGTCCATGACCAGGTGGTAGCGGGAAACCTCGTTGCGCACGACCATGTCGAACGGGGTGGTCGTGGTGCCTTCCTCCTTGAAGCCGCGGGCGCGGAAGCGGTCGGCGTCCGGGCGGCCGTGGACGAGCTGGTGGATGGTGCCGGCGTAGCCGTGGAAGGCGAAGAGGACGTCGACGTCGTCGGTGAACAGCTCGGTGAAGTCCGACTCGCTCATGCCGCGCGGGTGGTCCTTCGGGCGGTAGAGGGTGAGCAGGTCAACGACGTTGACGAAGCGGATCTTCAGCTCCGGCAGGACGGTCTTGACGATCTCGACGGCGGCAACGGCCTCCATGGTGACGACGTCACCGGCGGTGGCGACGACGATGTGCGGCTTGTCTTCGCCAAGGTTCTCGGAGCCGGCCCACTCCCAGATGCCGTAGCCGCGGCCGACGTGCTCCTTGGCCTCGTCCATGGACAGGTACTGCATCTGCGGCTGCTTGTCCTGGATGACCAGGTTGACCTTGTTGCGGTCGGAGAAGATCTTCTCGGCGGTGACGGCGAGGGTGTTGGCGTCGACCGGGAGGTAGATGCGGGCCACGTCGCGGTTGGTGTTGAGCACCACGTTGAGCAGCTCCGGGGCCTGGTGGGAGAAACCGTTGTGGTCGTTACGCCAGCAGGTGGAGGACAGCAGGATGTTCAGCGACGGGGTCTTGGCGCGCCAATCGAGGTGGTTGGCTTCCTGGAACCACTTGCCGGCCTGCATCGTCATGGACGCGGAGACCATGCCGAAGGCCTCGTAGGAGGCGAAGAGGCCGTGGCGGCCGGTGAGGTTGTAGCCGTCGAGCCAGCCGTGGGAGTTGTGCTCGGAGAGCACCTCCATGACGCGGCCGGAGTTGGAGAGCTTCTCGTCGATGAGGTCGGTGCGCTCCATGAAGGCGCGGTCGGAGACCTCGAGGACGGCGCCGATGCGGTTCGAGTTGGTCTCGTCCGGGCAGAAGAGGCGGAAGTTGGTCGGGTTGTCCTCGTAGATGTCGCGCATGATGGCGCCGAGGGTACGGGTGGACTCGACGCGCTTGGTGGCGCGGGTTTCCGGGGTGACCTCGACGGCGTAGTTGTCGAGGTCGCGCAGGACGAGGTCCTTGGTGAGCAGGCCGCCGTTAGCGTGCGGGTTGCCGGAGATGCGCTTCTCGCCGGAGGGGTTGTTCGCGGCGACGATGTCGGTGATGGTGCCGTCGGCGTTGAACAGTTCCTCGGGGCGGTAGGAGCGCATCCAGTTTTCGAGCAGGCGCAGCTGCTTCTCGTCGGTCTTCATGCCGGACAGCGGAACCTGGTGGGCGCGCCAGGTGCCCTCGTAGACCTTGCCGTTGACGAGGTGCGGGCCGGTCCAACCCTTGGGGGTGCGCAGGACGATCATCGGCCACACGGGGCGGGTGCCGTCCCAGTCACCGTTGCGGGCGGCGTCCTGGATCTCGCGGATGCGGGTGTAGGCGTCGGCGAGGGCGTCGGAGAAGCGCTCGTGCATCCAGGGCAGCTCGTTGCCCTCGACGAAGATGGGCTCGTAGCCGTGGCCACGGAAGTAGGCCTCGACCTCGTGCTGCGGCTTGCGGGAGAGGACGGTCGGGGAAGCGATCTTGCCGCCGTTGAGGTGCAGGATCGGCAGGACGGCACCGTCGTGCTCCGGGTTGAGGAAGGAGATGGACTTCCAGGAGCCCTCAAGCGGGCCGGTCTCGGCCTCGCCGTCGCCGACGACGGAGACAGCGATGAGGTCCGGGTTGTCGAAGACCGCGCCGAAGGCATGGGACAGCGCGTAGCCGAGCTCGCCACCTTCGTGGATGGAGCCGGGGGTGGTGACCGACGCGTGGGAGGGGATGCCGCCCGGCGCGGAGAACTGACGGAACAGCTTGGTCAGACCAGCGGTGTCCTTGGTGACCTTGGGGAAGCACTCGGTGTAGGTGCCCTCAAGGTAAGAAGCAGACACGAGGGCCGGGCCGCCGTGGCCCGGGCCGGTGATGTAGATGATGTCCTGGTCGGTGTGCTTGACCAGGCGGTTGAGGTGGGCGTAGATGAACGCCAAACCCGGGGAGGTGCCCCAGTGGCCGAGCAGTCGCGGCTTGATGTCGTCGAACTCCAGGGGGCGCTCAAGCAGCGGGTTGCTCTTGAGGTAAATCTGTCCGACGGTGAGGTAGTTGTTGGCGCGCCACCAGGCGTCAACTTGGTTTAGCTCTTCAAGGGTTAGCTGAGGAACGATGCTCATGCCCACCACCCTAATTGATCACACCAATAACGGCAACGCTCTTAGGTAATCTTTATTCGACTTGTGTCCTAGCACACAGTGCCGGCACAGGGTCCGGGTCGACGGTCGTGATGCGCCGTCGCCGCGCTCCCCCAGACCGCCACAGCCCAGAACGCCACAGCCCAGAACGCCACAGTCCAGACCGGCGCAACCCCGCCGCCGTCGCCGCGCAGCCGATCGCCACAGCCGCCACCCGCACGGCCCACAGCCACCCCGGCCCCACGCCCGCCGCCGCCAAGGCCACCGGCGCGTTGAGGACCACCAGCGCCGTACCCACCACGGCGCCTAGGGCGATGGGGTTGAATCGCGACACCAACCAGGCAGCCAGCGGCGCCGCGATCACCCCGCCGGCCAGCAGCGCGGCCACCGCCGCCAGGTGCGACGCCAGCTGCTGCCACAGCCCGATGACGAATCCCATGGTGGCGCCGGCCGCCACGAGGAACTCCGCGGTGTTGACCGTGCCGATGATCCGGCGAGGGGTCGTGCGCCCGGAGGCGAGCAGCGTCGACGTCGTTACTGGCCCCCACCCGCCGCCACCGGTGGCGTCGATGAGCCCGCCGAAGAAGCCCAACCCGCCGAGAAACCACGGCGAGTGGGGCTTGGCCGCCAGCGTGCGTTGCCGTTCGCCGCGGGAGTAACGCCACACCAATCGCACGCCGATGCCCGCGATGATGAGCGCCATGACCGGCCGCGCCGCCTCGGCGGGCAGGTGCGAGAGCGCAGTCGCCCCCACTCCCGCACCGATCGCACCGGGCAGCCCGATGCGCAGCGCGAGTCGCCAGTCGACGTTGCCGAAGCGCCAGTGGCTCGCCCCGGACGCGAGGCTGGTGCCGAGTTCGGCGGTGTGCACCACCGCCGACGCCGTCGCGGGAGACAGCGCCACGAGGCCGACGAGCATCGTCGTCGACGTCGCGCCGAAGCCCACGCCGAGGGCGCCGTCGACGAGCTGCGCGACGACGCCAGCCAGCGCGATGAGCAGAAGCTGGTGCACGGGAACCTCCTTATAGCGGGTCGCAGGCCCGGTAGCGGGCCGCGACGACGCCGGCCAACGCCTCCCCTAGCGGAGCCGACGCCGTCGAGCCGGCGGGCAGCCGGGCCAGGGCCTGGTCGAGCAGCAGCCCTTCGGCGACGAACAGCGGCAGTAGGTGGATGCGACCGTGTTCGGCGACGACGTCGTCGAGGCTGCGAGCCATGTTTGTTGCGCTGAGGAAGTCCACGTCCCGGCCGGCGGCCCGTCCGACAGCGTCGGCGAGCGCGACCATGGCCGCCTGCGAACTGGCAATAGAGGACCCCACCGAGAAGAGCACGCCTACCGAGTCCTCGGCGGCGTCGGCACGCAAGCGCCGGGAAAGAACCGCCGCCACGTCCGGCCCGGCACCCAGGCTCGGCGCGAGGGTGAGCCTTACCCCGCCTGACTCTGCCTGCCGGATTTGGTTGGGCACGTCGAAGCGGGTGTGAAAGCCCCCGGCGAAGAGCAGCGGGACGACGACGGCGTCGCCGCTTCGCTGGGCCACGGCGCTGAGCGTGCGCTCGGGGTCGAAGTCGAGGTGGGCGACGTGGACGCCGCAGGGTACTAGCCGCGCGGTAGCATCCGCGAGCCGTTGGACCGTGGCGTGGGCCCGGGGGTGCCGGGAGCCGTGGGAGAGGATGATGAGGTCGGTCATGGCAGGGTCTCGTTAGCGCAGGCGGTGCCCCACGAAGCCGGCGGCGAGGGTCTGGCCGGAGGCCTTGTCGACGAGCAGGAAGTTGCCGACGGCGCCGCGGGCGGCGTAGTCCTCCACCGGCAGCTCGCTGGCCACCTCGACGGTGACGTGGGCGATGTCGTTGAGCCCCACGGCGTCGGGGTCGAGGACGTCTCCGTCGACGCCGTCGAGGTCCACAATCCGCATCACGACGGACAGGCGCCCGCGCACGAGCGACGCACCGTAGCGCACCTTGACCTGCTGGCCGGGCCGAAGGTCCTTGTCGGTCAGGCCGACGACGGTGGCGTCGAAACTGCGCACCGCCTCGGGCCGAGGGCCGGCGGCAATGAGGTCGCCGCGGACGAGGTCGATGTCGTCAGCCAGGCGGAGGGTGACCGAGTCCCCGGCGTGGGCCTCGGTGGCGGCGTCGAGGCCGTCGGCGGTATCGATGTGGGTGACCGTGGTGGTGCCCGTCGGCACGGTGACCGTGTCGCCGACGCGCACGCTGCCGGCTTCGACGCGCCCGGCGTAGCCGCGGTAATCGGTGGCGTGCTCGCGGATGACGTACTGGATCGGGAAACGCAGGTCCAGGTCCAGCGCCCGGCCGGTGCCCACTGAGACGGTTTCGAGGACGGTGAGCACCGTCGGGCCGTCGTACCAGCTCATGCGCGACGACGCCTCGACGACGTTGTCTCCCTTTAGCGCAGAGATCGGGATGACGTGGCGGTCATCAACCCCGAGGGCCTGCGCTCGGGTAGTGAATTCCTCCTCGATGCGGCGGAAGACGTCCTCGGAGTAGTCCACCAGGTCAATCTTGTTCACCGCCAGGATCACCGTGCGTACCCCCAGCAGGGAGGCGATGGTGAGGTGCCGGATGGTCTGCTCGACGACGCCGTGGCGGGCGTCGACCAGCAGCACCACCACCTGGGAGGTGGACATGCCAGTCACCGTGTTGCGGGTGTACTGCACGTGGCCGGGGGTATCGGCGAGGATGAAGGCGCGGACGTCGGTGGCGAAGTAGCGGTAGGCGACGTCGATGGTGATGCCTTGCTCGCGTTCGGCGCGCAGGCCGTCGACCAGCAGGGACAGGTCGACGCCGTCGAAGCCGCGGTCGGCGGAGGTGCGTTCGACGCTCGCCAGCTGGTCGGCGAGCACGCTTTTCGTGTCGTGCAGCAGGCGGCCGACGAAAGTGGACTTGCCGTCGTCGACGCTGCCGGCGGTGCACAGGCGCAGGGTTTCGCGGTGTTCGAGCATCAGAAGTAGCCCTCCTTCTTGCGGTCTTCCATGGCGGATTCACTGAGGCGATCGTCAGCGCGGGTGGCGCCGCGTTCGGTCAGCGTGGACGTGGCAATCTCAGCGATGACCTCGTCGATGGTGGTGGCGTCGGACTCGACCGCGCCGGTGCATGACATGTCCCCGACGGTGCGGTAGCGCACTCGCCGCGTCTGGAGGGCTTCGTCCTTCTTCGGCCCACCCCACTGCCCGGCCGTGAGCCACATGCCGTCGCGGTGGAACACCTCGCGGTCATGGGCGAAGTAGATCGACGGCAGCTCGATGCCGCGGGCGCCGATGTACTCCCACACGTCGGCCTCCGTCCAATTGGAGATGGGGAACACGCGGATGTTCTCGCCGGGCAGCTTCTCGCCGTTGTACAGGCTCCACAGCTCCGGGCGCTGCCGGCGCGGGTCCCAGCCGCCGAAGGAATCCCGCACGGAAAAGACCCGTTCCTTGGCCCGGGCGCGTTCCTCGTCGCGGCGAGCCCCGCCGAGGACAGCGTCGTACCCACGATCCGCGATGGTCTCCACCAGCGGCACCGTTTGCAGCGGGTTGCGGGTGCCGTCGGGGCGTTCGGTGAGCTCGCCGCGGTCGATCCAATCCTGAACGAGCGCGACGTGCAGCCGGGCGCCCGTGCGCTGTACGAGGCGATCCCTAAACTCAATAACCTCCGGGAAATTGTGGCCCGTGTCGACGTGGAGCAGCTCGAAGGGCACCGCGCTCGGGGCGAAGGCGCGCCGCGCCAATTCGAACACAACGCAGGAGTCCTTACCCCCGGAAAACAGCAGGCCCACCTTGTCGAATTGGCCGGCTACTTCCCGCAGGATGTGGATGGATTCGTTTTCTAGGTCGCGCAGGTGCGGCGACAGCGGGCGCTCACGCCCCGCCTGGGAATCGTGTAAATCGGTAGTCATTTCTCTAATTCTTCGGGTGCTTCGACTGATCTGGACAATGTGATCTACGAGACTATCGGCCGGCGCTTAGACGTGCAGACCGCACTCGGTCTTGCCGGAGCCGGACCACCGCCCGGCGCGCGGATCCTGCCCCTTGGCAACGGGCAGCGTGCACGTGGCGCAGCCGATGGACGGGTACCCCTGACGGGTGAGCGGGTGAACGATGAGATCCCGCTCGGCGATGAAGGCCTCCGTGTCCGCCAGCGTCCACGTGATGATCGGCGAGATCTTCAACCGGCCGGTCTTGTTCAGCGACAACGCCGGCGCCTGGGCGCGGGTGGGACCGTCGACGCGACGCAGCCCGTCCACCACCGCCGCATAGGGGCTGAGATGACGCTGCAACGGCTCCACCTTGCGCATCCGGCAGCAGGCGTTGGGGTCGCGGGTGTAGAGCATCGGCCCGTAGGTGGCGTCCTGCTCGGCTCGGCTGAGGATCGCCTTGGTGCGCACCAGCCGGTTGGGATACCGGCGTTCGACGGCGTCCGCCACCGACAGCGTCTCCGGGAAGTGGTACTCCGTGTCCAGGAAAAGAAAGTCCGCGTCCGGCAGATGATCCTGCGCCAGCTCCGCCAGGACGGTGTTCTCCATGCTCAGGGTAATCACCGCCGCGCCGGGGGTGTGCTCGCGGGCAAAGTCGAGGATGTCCTCGGCGGGCGCGTCGTACAGCTTGGCCGCCCACCGCTCGACGAGCTCCGCGTTGCGGGTGACAACGTCGTCCGGCAGCGGCTCCGCAGCGCGGGGGCCCTGCGGGCTGATTCCCGGATCACGGAAGTCGCCGGTGCCGCCCGCCGAAAGCAGATTAATAGTCGAGCTCATGCGTTCTCATACTCCTTCTGGCCGTCGTGAGTTAGGTGTTCCAGTCTGACTGACATCGACCGATCCCGCACGAAGGGCCAGGCGAGCCAAGGACGCGCGCAGGGCTTGCTGCGTCGACGGCGCCGGCTCCGGCACCCGCTCGGCGGCGTCGTCCTGGCCGTGAAACTGCACGGAGAAGACCCGCAGGCACTCCTGGCAGCTCCAGGCGAAGTCATCCTGCTCATCGGGAAAGAGGCTCTCCCCTGCGCAATAAGGGCAAAACAGCGGGTGGTTACGGTTCGGGTTCGGGGGTCGACGAAAGGCCATCAGCGCACGTCCGCCTCGTCGGCGCGCAGCACCCAGTGGCGAAACAGCTCGCCGTCGTCGCGCTTGGCCAGGTAATTTCCGACGACGCGCACCACGTAGTCCGTCAGCTCCGCCGACGTCACCTTGTGCCCCCGGAGCTTCCGGCCGAAGTTCGCGCCCTCGCCGATGGTGCCGCCCAGGTGCACCTGGAAGCCCTCGACGCGGTTGCCGTCGGCGTCCGTCACCGTCTGCCCCTTGAGGCCGATGTCAGACACCTGCGTCCGAGCACAAGAATTCGGGCAGCCGTTGAGCGCGATGGTGATGGGCGAATCCAGGGTGCCGAAGCGTTCTTCCAGCTCATCGGCCAGCTCGATGGCGCGCGACTTGGTGGTCACGTGCGCCAGCTTGCAAAACTCCAGCCCGGTGCATGACAACAGCCCGCGTCGAAACTCGGACGGGTTCGCAAACAACCCCACCTCGGCCAGCTCGGCGGCGAGCTCGTCCGCCTCGCCGCGGGACAGATCCAGAAACAACAGCTCCTTGAACGGGGTGTGCCGGATCCGGGTGACGCCGTGGCGCTCGGCGGCGTCGGCGGCCGCGATGAGCTGCTCGCCCGTCAGGTGCCCCAACGTCGGCTTCACGCCCAGATAGAAACGGCCGTCCTTTTGCTCGTGGATTCCCACATGATCCCGATCGATGAGATTCGGCACCGGATCCGGGCCGTCGGGCAACGCGTAACCGAGGTACTCCTGCTCCAGCACCTCCCGGAACTTCGCCGGCCCCCACTGCGCCACCAGGAACTTCAGCCGCGCCCGGTTGCGCAGCCGGCGATAGCCGTAGTCCCGGAAGATCCGCACCACATTCGCCCACACCTCCGGCACCTGCTCCAGGGTGACGAAGACCCCCAGGGACCGGGCCAGCATCGGGTTCGTCGACAGCCCGCCGCCGACGAACACCTGAAACCCCGGCCCCAGCTCCGGGTGTCGCACCCCCTGAAACGCCAGGTCCTGAATCTCATGGGTGACGTCCTGACGGGCGTTACCGGAGACCGCAGACTTAAACTTCCGCGGCAGGTTCTGAAACTCCTCTTGCGGCAGAAGCACCCGGTGGATGTAGTCAATCGCCGGCTGCGCGTCGACGATCTCATCCGCCGCCACCCCCGCCACCGGCGACCCGAGAATGACGCGCGGCACATCACCGCAGGCGTCGAAGGTATCCAGGCCGACGCTCGCCAGCTTCTCCCAGATGACCGGCACGTCCTCGACGCGCACCCAATGCAGCTGGATATTCTGCCGGTCTGTGAGGTCCACGGTGGAGCGGGCATAGTCGCGGCTGATCTCGCCGACCACCCGCGCTCGCTGCGGCGACGACTGCCCACCGTCGAAGCGGATCCGCATCATGAAGAACTTATCGTGCAGCTCCGAGTTGTCCTTGCCCGTATGCTCCCCGCCCAGATTCTGCTTGCGCTGGGTATACAGCCCGACGACCTTCATCCTCGGATACAGGTCCTCCGTGGCGATCGAATCGAAACCCTGACGCGAATAGGTCTCGATGATGCGCCGCTTGACGTCGAGCGCCGGCGACTGCTGCTTCAGCTCCTCATCGTGATTGAGCGGCGCAGTTCCGTCAATCTTCCACTGCCCCTCCGGCTTGGGCCTGCGCTTCGGTCTGGGTTCATGCTCCCGCGGGCGTGTCGTTGGCTTTTCCACGCCTTGCGGCGGGTTTTGCCGGGTCCGACGTGTCCCCTTCCGCGGCAACTGTTTCCGGGAATCTGTGGTGGTGGTCATTATGCGCTCCTCAATATCGTCTTGCAGCGACACACTAATGCACCGATCTGTCTAGTCAAGCGACGGGAATTAGATTCACCGCCATCGCCTGACGTCGCTTCCCTATTGAACACCTGCTACCAGTCGGTTTAATACTTTTCACCCAGCCGTGCTGGACCTGCACACCTATTTATGGAGATGAATATAAGGCCGCACCCTTCCATGACACGTACCAATTGGTCTACATTGGTAGACACATCAGTTCACCAAGAGGCCAGAAAGAAAGGTCACCCCATGGCACCCGCACCGCGCATCGCCATCGTCGGCGCTACACCCGCCGGCATCGCCGCCGCTGAACAGGCGGTCCGCGCGGGCATGTGCGTGGACCTTTTCGACGCCCGCCCCGTCGCCCATGGGCTCATCAGCAGCCAACGCCTCATCGACGGCGCCGTCGAAACCATCCCCGACGAATACCTCACCCCGCACCTGCGGTTCTTCGGCAATGTCCGCATCGGCCACGACATCAGCTGGGCAGAGTTCAACGCGATCTACGCTGCTCACCAGGACATTGATCCAATCCTCACCGCTCACTCACTGCCGGTCACGCGCTGGCACGGCTGGTTCCACCTCGACGACCACCTCCACCGCAACGCCTCAGACTGGACCCAACTCGCCGAACGAGCGCGAGGCGTTCCAGTGTGCTTCTAGGCCGACGCCCGGCATAGCCGCCGGAGATCCCCCGGCCTCGCCGATCGACGCCAGATTTCCAAGCCTCGCCGCCCGCGTCGCTAAGGGGTGCCACACACCGACGCCACACCCCGCCACCCACACAACCGGCACCCCAACGACGCAGAAGCCCGGCACACCACGCCCAGCCCCAAAACCGCCCGCCCACACAAGCCGGGCCCCGCACCTCGCGAACGCGCCGCAGCAGAAAACGATGCCCCACGTCGACCCGTCGCCCTCCACGGGCACCACAAGCGTGAAGAATCTCAGCGATCCGTGGGCACGCTCGTGCCGGCCCCAACGAGCGTCGCCGAAATCACAGCGCACAAAAGCCTCGATGGCGGCCCCACCCCGAAACCGCCCCGAAACCACCCCGCGCTAGCCGAGTTCCTCGTCGAAGTAGTCGTCGTCGATCTCGTAGAGGGCGAATTCGCGGAACTTGTTGACGGCAACGCCGTAGTTGAGCATGAGCCTCGTGAGCCGGATGCCGTCGATGAGCACGATCTTGCCGTGCCGGTAGCTCCGCGCGGAGGTCTCGGCGCGAGGCAGGAATGCGGACGTGGTGATGAACACGCCGAGGGTCGCTCCGCGGGCGTCGAGGGAGCCCATGAAGTTGCGGATCTCGCGGTCGCCGACCTTGTTGTTATCGGCGTACTTCTTAGCTTGGATGTAGATGTTCGAGAGCCCGAGCGCGTCCTGGCTGATGATTCCGTCGATGCCGCCGTCGCCGGAGCGGCCGACGTGTTGCTTTTCTCCGTGGGCACCGCCGTACCCCATTGCCCAGAGCAGGTCGAGGACCGCTTTTTCGAAGAATTCCGGCGATGCGGCTTGCAGGCGCGTGCGCAGTTCGGTTTCGGTGCGGGCGTTGTAGGCCTGCTGTCCGGCGATGAGGGCTTCGACGGGATCGGTGTCTTCGTCGTGGGAGGTGTCAGCGCCGGCCGGGCTATCCGACGTGCGGTTGCGGAGTTCCTGCTTGTAGGAGGACCACGGCTGCCATTCGAGGAGGTCTTTTTCGGAGTAGGCGCGGAGGTTGCGGGCGGCGACGACTAGCCCGTCGTCGGTGATGCGGTAGTGGGCTCGCTGGGGGCGTCGTACGAGGCCGGCGTGGACGAGGCTGGAGCAGGCCCAGTACAGGCGGTTGATGTAGCGGAGTTGGCCGGAGGAGAGTTTCTCGGCTTTGGCTTCTTCGGTGAGGCCAAGGTGGGCGGCGGCTAGCTCGGCGAGTTCCCGGAATCCGCGGACGGTGCCGTCGGCCAGCACGGCGAGCACCGCGGGGCGGAATTGGTCAATCGGCGGGGTGGCGAACTCGGTCATAGGTGCTCCTTGGGCGGTGGTTTGGTACTGGCGTCTAGCCTATGGCCCGGGTGTGACAGCAGCGACGCGCTCTCGACGCTGCGTTCGTCCCGGCACCCCGAGAAAGCCAAAGAAGCCCGAGAAGCCCTGTGACGTCTGCGGGCCGGTGGCGTTGGTGTAGGTTGCCTTGTGGCTTCGCCGCTCATTTCCCCCTGTGTAAGGAGAACCCTTTGACTGTTGTTACGTTCGTTTGTCGCACGAATTCTGGAAAGTCCCAGATGGCTGCCGCTGTCCTGCGGGGACTCGCGGTCGACGGCGTGCGCGTCCATTCCGCCGGCACCGAGCCGGGCGATGCGCTCAATGGCTTGGCCGTCGACGCGCTTGCGGAGCGCGGCTACTCCGTCGAGGGTGAGTCGCCCAAGCCGCTGACGCCGGAGCTGATTGACGCTTCGGACATCGTGGTGTTCCTCGGTAGCGAGGCGGAGGCCGACCTTCCCGAGGACGTGGCCAGCGAGCGGTGGGTGATCGTCGAGCCGTCGAGTGTGGGCGTCGACGGCGCGAAGCGGATGGCCCTGGTCCTGGACCATATTGAGGCCCGGGTTCGACGCCTGTCCGCATCGCTTTCTGCCTAGGCTGATAGTGGCGGGCTGGCCTCGCGCCTAGGGGGGTACGCTGACGGTTGAATCAGCAGAGCTCAACCCCCTTGGAGGGATCCCCGCGTGGCGCTCCTACGGCTTCTTTCCCGCTTCGGACGGCCCTTCAGCGCGGCCATTGTGGCCGTCATTGTGTTAAACCTGGTGAGCACGCTGGCTATTTTGTATCTGCCGTCGCTCAATGCCCGGATTATTGACGAGGGCGTGGTCACCGGCGATATCGGCCTCATTTGGCGCCTGGGCGGGGTCATGGTTGCGGTGGCCTTCGTGCAGGTGTTCGCCGCGGCGGTGGCGATCTGGTTGGCGGCGCGCGTCGCGATGGGCACGGGTCGGGCTATTCGTTCGGCGGTGTTTCGCCGGGTCATTTCCCTGCCGGTGGAGGACGTATCCGCCTTTGGTACGCCGACGCTCATTACCCGCGGCACGAACGACGTGCAGCAGGTTCAGATGGTGTTTCTCGTCTTGCTCAGCTTCATGGTCGCGGCACCGATCACCATGATCGGCGGCGTAACTATGGCGTTTCGGGAGGACCCGGGGCTGTCGCCGCTGATCGTGGTGAGTGTTGTCGTGCTGACGTTGACGGTGGGTTTGCTGTGCGCACCGCTGGTGAACATGTTTGCCCGCTTTCAGACGCAGGTCGACGCCCTCAATGGGGTACTACGTGAGCAGATCGCAGGCATCCGGGTGGTGCGGGCCTTCGCCCGGGAGGATCACGAGGCGGCCCGTTTCGACGTGGCTAATCGGGACATTACGACGCTCAGTCTCAACATCGGCAAGCTTTTCGTGCTGTTGTTCCCGGCGTTGATGTTCATCCTCAACGCGGCGACGGCTGCGGTGGTGTGGTTCGGCGGTCTCCGCGTCGGCGCCGGCGAGGTGGAGGTCGGCGCGTTGACGGCCTTTCTTCAGTATCTATTGCAGATCCTGTCGGCGGTGATGACAGCGGCGTTTGTGGTGGTGATGCTGCCGCGGGCGTTGGTGTGCGCGAGACGCATCGCCGAGTTGCTCGACGCCTCCCCCTCCCGGATAGACGCGCCTGTGGACACCGCACCCGGGTCCGCGCCCGATAACTCCGCGGCTCTCGAATTGGAGGGGGTGTCCTTTGCGTATCCCGGTGCGCAGGAACCGGTTGTCGCGGAGGTGAGCATTAGCGCGCGCCCTGGTGAGGTGATAGCCGTCATCGGCGCGACCGGGTCGGGCAAGTCCACCCTGTTGTCGCTCATCCCGCGGCTCCTCGCGCCGACGGAGGGTCGGGTGCTGCTCGGCGGCGTCGACGCCGCCACCCTGAGCCGTGCTGAGCTGTCCAAGCGGGTGCGGATGGTGCCGCAGAAGGCGTTTTTGTTCTCGGGGACGGTGGCGTCGAACCTACGCCTAGCGGACCCTGAGGCCACGGACGAGCAGCTGTGGGAGGCGCTGCGCGTGGCGCAGGCCGCGGACTTCGTGGCTGCCCACGAGCTGGGGTTGGCGATGCCCATTTCTCAGGGCGGAACGAACGTGTCCGGCGGGCAGCGGCAGCGCTTGTGCATAGCGCGAGCGCTCGTCGGCCGGGCGAGCGTGTACCTTTTCGACGATTCGTTTTCGGCGCTGGACATGGCCACGGATGCCCGGCTACGGAAGGCGCTGCGGCCGCGGCTAGCGGCGGCGACGACGGTGATGGTCGCTCAGCGGGTGTCGACGATCGCCCACGCGGATCGGATTTACGTCATCGACGCGGGGCGGATCGTGGCGCACGGCAGCCACGCCGAGCTCATGGCGTCGAGCCGCACCTACCAGGACATTGTGAACTCCCAGATCACCGATGGAGGTCAAGAATGACCCGCGATAACGCCCAGGACATGACCGAGGAGGAGCTGCTGGCGCTGGAGAGCACGCTGAGCGGCGACGAATGGTCAGGCTCAGCGCCGCGTTCCGCGAAGAACTTCTGGCCGTCGTTGCTGCGGCTAGTGGGCCTGCTCGCGCCGCACAAACTCCGTCTCGGGCTTGTGATTGTGATGTTGCTGGCCTACGTGGGGTGCTACGCGGTGGCACCACTGGTGCTGGGCCGGGCGATGGATGTGATCTTTGCCGGGGCGGTCAGTTCCCGGCTGCCGGCGGGCGCCACCGCGGAGGACATCGTCGCGCAGGCGCAGGCGCAGGGCCGGGACACCCTGGCGGACATGTTGGGGTCGATGCAGCTAACCCCCGGCGTGGGCATTGACGTTTCCGCCCTGGCGTGGCTGGTGGTGGTGATGGTAGCGATCTACGCGGCGGCGTCGTTGCTGAGTTGGGGGCAGGGATTCGTCCTCAACGCCATGGTGATGGACGTCGTCTACGCGCTTCGCGTGGATGTGGAAGCGAAGCTCAACGCGCTGCCGCTGAGCTATGTGGACGGCCAGCAGCGCGGAGATGTTCTGTCAAGGACCACGAACGATGTCGACAACGTCCAGCAGACGTTGCAGCAGGCACTGTCCCAGGCGTTGCAGTCGATACTGCTGATTATCGCGTTCATCGTCATGATGGTGACGGTGAGTTGGCAGTTGGCGGCGGTGACGATGCTGTCGATTCCGCTGACGGCGGCCGTCGTGGCGATTATCGGCTCTCGGTCGCAGCGGGAGTTTAAGACGCAGTGGCGCGCCACCGGGCAGCTGGGCGGGCACATCGAGGAAAGCTTCACCGGGCATGAGGTCATCACCCTGTTCGGCCGCGGCGACGCCGCCGTGGAGCTCTTCGACGAGCGTAATGACGAGCTCTTCCGGGCGTCGGCGCGCGCCCAGTTCCTGTCTGGGCTCATCATGCCGGTGATGCAGTTCGTTTCGTACCTGTCCTATGTGGCTATCGCAGTGCTTGGCGGGCTCAAGGTCGCGCACGGTTCGATCAGCCTCGGCGCGGCGACGGCGTTCATCCAGTATTCCCGGCAGTTCAACCAGCCCCTCGGGGAGCTGGGCGCGATGGCGCAGATGGTGCAGTCCGGGGTGGCGTCGGCGGAACGGGTCTTTGAGCTACTCGACGCCCCGGAGGAGGCTGACGACGACGCCTCGTCGTCCCTGCCTTTGCCGGCGCGCGGCCTGGTCGAGTTCCACGACGTGGACTTCTCCTACTCCCCCGACACCAAGCTCATTCAAGGGCTGTCGCTGCGGGTTGAGCCCGGCCAGACGGTGGCCATCGTGGGCCCCACGGGTGCCGGGAAGACGACGCTGGTCAACCTCATCATGCGTTTCTATGAGCTCGACGCCGGGCGGATCACCATCGACGGGGTGGACATCCGTACGCTGTCTCGCCAGCAGCTGCGCTCCCAGGTGGGCATGGTGTTGCAGGATGCCGTGCTTTTTGACGGCACCATCCGGGACAACATCCGCTACGGGCGGCTCGACGCCAGCGACGACGACGTGCTCGCCGCGGCGAAGGCCAGCTACGTGGATCGCTTCGTGCACGCGTTGCCGGACGGGTATGACACGCGCATCGACGCAGATTCCGGTGCGCTCTCGGTCGGTGAACGCCAGCTCATCACCATCGCACGGGCGTTCGTGGCTCGCCCCGCGCTGCTCATCCTTGACGAGGCGACAAGCTCCGTCGACACCCGCACGGAGGTGTTGGTGCAGGAGGCGATGGCGGCGTTACGGGCCGACCGGACCTCCTTCGTCATCGCCCACCGCTTGTCCACGATCCGCACTGCGGACCACATCGTGGTCATGGAGAACGGGCAGATCGTGGAGCAGGGCAGGCATGAGGAGCTGTTGGCGGCCAAAGGGGCGTATTTCCGGCTGTATCAGGCACAGTTCGACGCCGAGTAGCGCGGTTTCCCCGCGCCGGCCAGGGTTTATAGGCGGTTCCGACCAATCGATTCCCCACTACCCCCCATTTGGGTATCAATGCCGGCCGTGGCGTTGCACGGTCGGCAAAAGCTACCTATGGTCGAAGGCAAGAGTGCGGCACCGGCCGCGCTAGCGATCACTATCGAAAGGACTGTCATCCATGGCTATCTTGACCGTTGGCGAGAAGTTCCCCGAGTTCGAACTGCTGGCCCTCAAGGGCGGCGACCTGCACGAGGCTAACGCCCAGTCCCCGGAGGACTACTTCGAGACCGTCTCCCTCGACAAGTACGAGGGCAAGTGGAAGGTCGTCTTCTTCTACCCGAAGGACTTCACCTTCGTCTGCCCGACCGAGATCGCCGCCTTCGGCGAGCTCGACGAGGAGTTCCAGGACCGCGACACCCAGATCCTCGGCGGGTCCACCGATAACGAGTTCGCTCACTTCAACTGGCGCGCCACCCACCCGGAGCTCAAGGGCGTTCCCTTCCCGATGTTCTCCGACATCAAGCACGAGCTCATCCGCGCCCTCGGCGTGGAGAACGCCAACGGCGTTGCCGACCGTGCCACCTTCATTATCGACCCGGATGGCATCATCCAGTTCGTCTCCGTCACCCCGGATGCCGTCGGCCGCAACGTCGACGAGGTCCTGCGCGTGCTCGACGCCCTGCAGTCCGAAGAGGTGTGCGCCTGCAACTGGCAGGCCAACGACCCGACCAAGAACATCAACAAGATGGACGTTGTCCAGGAGTCGCTCAAGTAATGTCGATCGATAATCTCAAGGCGTCACTGCCGGACTACGCCAAGGACCAGAAGCTCAACATCGGCTCCCTCATCCGCAACTCTGCGCTCTCCGAGCAGCAGCTGTGGGGCACCCTTGTCGCGGCCGCCGCGGCCGCTCGCAACGAGCGCGTGTTCAAGGAGATCGCCGAAGATGCAAAAGAGCACCTTAGCGACGAGGCGTTCAACGCGGCCCTCGCCGCCGCGTCCGTCATGGCGATGAACAACGTTGCCTACCGTGCGAAGGGCTGGCTAGGCGATGATTACGCACAGGTGAAGTTCGGCCTGCGCATGAACATCATCTCTAAGCCGGGTGTAGACAAGGCCGACTTCGAGCTGTGGAACACCGCCGTTTCCACCATCAACGGTTGCGAGCATTGTACCCTTGCCCACGAGAAGACTCTCCGCGAGGAAACCCTCACGAAGGAGCAGATCTGGGAGTCCATCAAACTGGCCTCCGTCGTCAATGCTCTAGCTCTCACTCTTGAGGTGGAGTCCTTCCGCTAGAGGCCTTCCTTAGCTGGCTAAGCAGGCAGGCTCATCTCACCGATAGTGCCCGTCGCCGAGGCGACGGGCGCTCGTCACGGGGCGCAACCGGTTCGAACGGTCCCAAGGATAGGTTTCGAGAGTCCTACCTCCTCGGCGTTCCAAATAGATCAGAAGCTGCCCTTTTGATACATTTCCGAGTAGAGCGTGCAGCTACCAAGAAGCTCTTCATGCCTCCCCGCACCAACAACCCTTCCCGATTTATCCAAGACAATTATCTTATCTGCGGCTAGAATTGTTTTCAAGCGGTGCGCAACAATCACTATGGTTGCTCGCCCTTGTAACTGACCAAGAGCCTTAGTTATTTCTTCCTCGGTGATAGTGTCCAGACTCGACGTCGCTTCATCCATAAGGAGAATACGCGGCCTAGAGACGATAGACCGAGCTATCGCAATCCTCTGCTTCTGACCCTCCGACAGACGGTTGCCGCGCTCGCCGATGTGGAAATCCAACCCGCCCGGCAAGTTCTCCACCACAGTCATAGCGCCCGCAACAGAAAGAGCACGCTGACAGTCCCCGTAAGTTGCTGTCACGTTCCTTCCGTACCTCAGGTTATCTTCCAAACTTCCAGAAAACAGCGAATAGTCCTGTAAGACACATGATACCGATTGACGGAGCGATACCCGGGAGATCTGGCGAAGATCCTTACCGTCAATCAAAATCTGACCGGCGTAGTTATCATAAAACTTCATAATCAAGCTCAAGATAGTCGACTTACCAGACCCGCTCGGCCCGACAATGGCCGTCAAGGACCCACCCGCAATAGTTAGGCAGATATCGTTCAGAACTTCATCATCCGAATAGCTAAAGGAAACATGGTTCAAGGTAATTTCACCTTGATGAATGCTAAATTCATCGGCACCCATGTCTTCCATTTCCTTATCTAAAACCTCCTTAACCCTTCGCAATGTCCCCTTAAATTCAAATAACTCACCCACTCCTTCCAACAGTTTTGAAACCGGTCCGACAATCTGAATAACGCAAAGGACGAAGGTTATCATATCCCCAAACTGGAGCTCACCTCTTTTTACCAACAACCCAGAGTACAGCAGACAGCCCAAGGCTAAGAGAACTAGCGTCATAGAGGTAAGCGAACTGAGTATAGCGGAAATTCCAACCATCCTAACGAAATTTTCATACTTGCGGTTGAATAGCTCTAGCAAACCCTTAGAGTCTTGAGGAATCCCCAGAAACCCTTTGACCACCCGGGCGTTTCCAACCCTCTGACTAAAAAAGCTACTAACCCTGCCGATAAGTTCTTGGTGTAGCAAGAATAGCGATTCTAACTTTTTATTGAACGGGAAGAAAATCGCTGAAGTGAGAAAAACGGCAAACCAGCAAACAACTGTGAGCTTCCAGTTAATAACCAAAAGAACAACGCCAATCGCGCAAGTCATGACAAGACTGATAGCAAGTTCAGGAATAGTAGTAGTGACTATTTTCGCTGCTTTATTAACATCATTGGTCAGGCGGCTAACTAAGTCTGCCTCATCAAACCGCTCAAGGCAAGGGATTGGCAACGACAACGTATGCCGGGACAATCCCACCTCGAGGGATCGAATAAAGCCTGCGCCAACCAGTCCTAGCATGTACGTAGAAGCTCCCTGGATTGCATAGATGGTTAATATCGCCACCAGCCCTATACAAAGCAGTAGCCTATTCTCCAGTACAAGGGTCATCCGACCTTCGTCAACCAAGTCACCGATAACAATCGGCAGGCTCAAGGAAGCCAGTGCTCCAACGGCGCTGACCGCTACTGAAGCAGTGAAGAAGACTCTATTATCTAGGTATCGGAAAATAAAGGAAAAGTCCGATTTAGCCGCATTTAAACTTCTGAACATCTAGAGCCAGCAGCCTATCAATACTGGACTCGATCGAATCGTTGCTTCGCCAAGAAGTAAATTAGAAGGTAGGAAACAACGAATACCAGGGTCATCAGTAGAAGCGCGGTAGTAAAACCAATCTTTTCGTAAACTCTGGCATAGCCGATTGGAAACACCCAACTCAACCAATCTAAGTAGGGTGCAATAAAGGAGAACATTGCGTAAACAAGACCGCACAGCATAGAAACCCCGTTATTAGACCGCAATGATATTGCGGCGACGACTATTAGACAGATTATAAAGGTTCCAACTGTGCCCAGCAAGCTGATGAGGTCATGTTCGAAAAATTCCTGACCATCAGGAATAAATTTACCCGAGGCATAGGATTCTTTCACCACCACGATATAGTAGGTTATTGTTGCGGTTAACATGGTTAGAGCCACGTACAGGATTTGTATCAAAAAGATTGCAGATAGTTTGCCTCGCAGTATCGTCCCTCGATTCAAATCCTTGTAGAGGTACATCTGTCCGGACCGTATTTCATCGCCAAATATCGTACATACAGCGTAGAAGAACACAATCAGCGGCAGAGTCATCTGGTATTGAGTGAACAAAACTGCATTGATGAATTCGAAGCAGCTCAATGAATTATCTGGTGCGCTCAACTGCATGAAGTTTGAGCCAAAAAGTCCGCCAAAAAGAAGAACCAGCGGATATAAACTGAAGGATAGACCTATAACAACCTCCTTCTTTTTAAGCAGAACCTTCACAAACGGAAGCGTCAAATAGTTCACTTATCTTCTCCTTTGAATAGGTTTTCAAGACTGTCTTTCCTGGAGTCCACGCTTTTGATAAGATTTCGACTTCCCAATTCCATATACAGCCGGTTCATGAGCGCATTGTCTAGCGTGGATGGAATAGCAATGCGATGACCTTCAAAGGCGACGTTGCTTTCCAGAAGTATCTTACTGAGTGTTTCATCGATATTACCCTCAGCTTCCGCATTCAGTGTCACCGTAGTTTTAATCAGATTATCGTTAACATTGTCGGTAAGATTGCCAGACTCGATGAAAAGATATCGATTACAAAGCTCACGAAGTTCATTCAGCTGGTGACTCGAAATGATCATTGACGTACCGTTTTCAGATGACCATTTCTTCAGAATATCCAGTAGGCTTTGCACCCCAACTGGATCGAGCCCTACGAAGGGTTCGTCTAGAAATACTATACTCGGCTTAGAAACTAACGCGATTGCCAGAGCTGTCCTTTGCTTCATACCGAAGGAGAAAGTCCTAGGCTTCCTCTTCCGTGCTTCCCAGAGTCCAACAAGTTCAAGCGTTGGAGCGATCTTCGGACGATCGTGATTTTTCTTTTGTATCTTCAAAAAGAACTCAAGGTTTTCCTCTACACTTATTTGCGGAAAGAAGGCAGGCTCGATCATGAATCCAAAGTCATCCAAAATATTCGGCGCTGAAAAAATATCTTTACCATTATAATGGATCGTCCCCTCAGTCGGCCGCTGTGCTTTGGAAAGCATTTTGAGAAGCGTCGATTTTCCGGAACCATTTCTTCCTACCAAACCGATGATGTCGCCTTCGTTTAGGTCGAATGTTGCATCGCGCAGCGAGTAGAAATCGTTACCCGGAAATTTTTTACCGAGTCCGCGAACCTCGATCACAGCTGACATTCTATTTACTCCTTCTGACGATCAGAATGGACACGTATTGAATTATGAAGTATAACAGAGCAACAAACAGAATTTGCGAAAACGACAACAGGTTTTCATTCACCGTAATTGTCATGCCTGCGTCGCTAACGGTATTCCTGTTAACGAAGCCTGCCCAGCCCTCGTCCCCCTGCAGCGTCAAAGACAAGATGATATAATTAATAAACGATATTGCAGGAAGCAGGAGGTACGATACTTTTACCGGCTTCTTTGTCCATGCTGCAATAAATGTAAGAACAGCGTTGGTCAATACTGGCAACAGATAGATCAAACCCAGGAAAGCGAGAATATCTATCTGGTCTATCCAATAAATCCCCGTAAAGTAGATAAAGGAATGAACTATGACCGCAACAACCAAGGATATAATCATGTTTCCTCACGATAAGAATTCGCCAACTAGTAGATTATGCAGACAGTGGAAAGCTATCGATGCTTGGATACCGAACTTCTCATTCAGGTAGTACAACACCAGCCCGGCCGGCACTTTTGCGATATTTGCTATAGGGTCACCATTCAGATGTAGCAGAAACGCGAATAAAAGCGTACCTAATATGATTGCTCGATTCTTCGAAAATTTGCTTATCAGTACCGATAAAATTAT
The DNA here is from genome assembly GCF_001021065.1 of Corynebacterium uterequi. Classification (NCBI taxonomy): domain Bacteria; kingdom Bacillati; phylum Actinomycetota; class Actinomycetes; order Mycobacteriales; family Corynebacteriaceae; genus Corynebacterium; species Corynebacterium uterequi. The sequence continues at coordinate 2,139,753 of NZ_CP011546.1, forward strand.
CCATCTGAATAGTAGCTCCTCGCATGTAGCTATGGCAAGGTTATGGACGATTTCTTGTTCACAATCCAGTGTCCATGATAGTAGACCCAAAAGAAGTGCAAGCGCGCCAGCCGACTTGTAGCCGAAATTTAACGCCATCATCTTGAAACCTAGTGCTCGTGAAATCAACAGCGGAACCGCCACGAAGGCTAGTGGCGCATATATTAGGAGACATAGGTCCATGTGTAACCGATTTTTGAAACCAGCTAGTACGATAGTAGCGTTACCAATGTTGACTAGCATGCCAGCAATGACGACAAGCGCGATGGCCACAAGGAGACATTCGAATTTAGATTTTTCGTTTTTCATGATCTTTAGGAAGAACGTAGCGGGAAGCAAGTATCGCGATTCCTCGGGTCTCGCTACGCGCCCGGATGAGATGGTGGTCCGGTCTTACCAGCGCCACCGCTTACCGGTATATCCAATCTTAACGATGCCGATGTTCACCTCATTACGAGTGAACAGCTTCTTCAGGAACTCCATTGCGCACCTCCCTGCAACTCTTGCTGTTTCGTTCTGACGCCTTTAGTTCTAGTCCCGTGGAAGCCTATTGGCAATGGTTAATTTTCCTGAGGCTACGATGAGAAGATTCTTAGACCGGCGAGCAGGCGATTTGTTACGTGATTAACCTGAAAGTGAGGGGCGCGTAACCCAGCGTTAAATTTGGGCACCCCTATTTGGGGTTGGGGACCTCGCCTCTCTTCTCAAACCCTCAGTTTCAGACCATCTGGGTGGTCGTCGAAGGTTCGTACCGATGGCAAGCTACCGTCTTTGCGCGGCTACTCCAAATCCTCAAACGGATCGCCCCACCTACCAGGTAGTCTGACTTCTTCCTACGCCGAGCGCGCAAGCCTGGATTCACTCCAATCCAAGAGACATCGAAAAACCAGGTAGGAGCCGTTTCCGCGCCGACCAAAACACCAGATGGATCATCCACCCGGACGACACTGGCTTCGCCGGCACTCCAACCTGGAGCCTCCGTGCAACCGGCCACCGTCCTATCTCCGACCCAGCGACAGCGCTGGCATCTCTGACGCGGGCTGCTAAGATCTGCACGCTCGCACTCGCGCTCTGTTGGTTAGGGTTCGAGTGCGTCACGCTTTATGACGTTTACCCAGAAAGTTGCAGGGCTACACGTGCTTAGTATCTTCGCAGACAACATATTCTTGACCATGTTCCTGGTGATCGCCCTCGGCGCCGGGCTTGGCGCGGTGCCCATCGGCGGCATCCGCTTCGGCGCCGCTGGAACGCTTTTCGTCGGCCTACTCGTCGGCGCTCTTATTCCCGAACCCTCCGCTGACCTGGCCATGCTCCAGAGCTTGGGCCTCGGCCTGTTCGTCTACCTCGTGGGCCTGGAGGCCGGTGAGAGCTTCTTCAAGCAGCTCAAATCTCAGCTGGGCTTGATCCTTTCCGCGGTTGCGGCGATCGCCGTCGGTGCGGCTGTCGCCGTCGTCGGCGGGTTGCTGCTAGGTGTGTCCCGAGAGATCACGGTCGGTATCTTCTCCGGTGCGCTGACGAACACCCCGTCGCTGTCCCTGGCCCAGACGCAGACCAACTCTGACCTGCCGGCCGTGGGGTACTCCCTGGCCTACCCGACGGGCGTGGTCGTGGCTATTCTCATCGTGTCCGTCTTCGTCAACCAGAAGTGGAAGGCCGCGAAGGACACCAACAACCCGGACGATACGGTCTTTGAGAAGGCTCGCGTCATCTTGAACAAGGACCTCGCAGTCGAGGAACTCTTCGAGCTCGGCGAAGGCCGCGTGCGCATTGCCAGCGTTCGCCGCGGCGGGGTTACTCGTGTCGTCAACAAGGACCTCGCGCTGCTCAGCGGCGACGAGGTCACTCTCTTTGCCGCCAAGTCCGTCCTCAAGGACCTCATTAAGGCGGTCGGCACGAAGGCGCCGCGTCGTTGGGCCCGGGAGCGCAATGTCGCCATGGATGAACTGACCGTTTCTAACCCGTCGTTGCCCGGCCAGCGCATCGGTGATCTTCCGCTGTATTCCCAGTTGGGCGCGGTTATCACCCGCATTCGCCGCGTCGACGAGGAGATCCTCGCCTCCCCGGACACCTACCTTGAAGCCGGCGACATCGTGGAGGTCATCCACCCCGTCGGCAAGGAAGGCGACCTGGAGACCTTCTTTGGTGACTCCAAGCGCAGCGTTTCTGAAGTGGACCTTGTGACCTTCGCTGGCGGTTTGGGCCTCGGCTTCGCCGCCGCGCTCATTGTTATCCCGCTGCCCGCCGGCGCCGCCTTTGCTCTCGGGTCGGCGGCCGGCCCGCTCATCGCTGGCCTCATTCTCGGCGCGATGCGCAATACTCCGATGGGGTCGACGTGGAAGCTGCCGCGCAGCGCCAACTTCACCCTGCGTCAGTTCGGTCTCATGCTCTTCCTTGCTGCCGTCGGCATCGCTTCCGGCCCGGCTTTTGCTGCTACCGCCATCAGCATGACCGGCTTGATTTCGGTGATCCTCGGCGGCCTCGTCGCCGCGGCCACGCTCGTTGTCTTCTACCTTCTTATGCGCGTCCAGGGCATGTCCGCCGCCCGCGCTAGCGGCGGCGCGTCGGGCATCATGAGCCAGCCCGCCGTCCTGGAGTTCGCTTCCAGCAAGGCGAAGGACCCGCGCGTCATGATTGGTTACAGCACCGTGGTGACCGTGGCCGTGATCGTGAAGATCATCATGGTGCCGCTCATGCTGCTCGTCATCTAGGCGCCCGGGCCGGTGAATCGCCCCGTGTCACCCGCGACTCTTAAGATGAGCGGTATGTCTGACCTGGCGAGCTCACCGGCCTCAATCACCCTCGGCGTGATCGGGGTACTGCTATTCATCCCGGCGCTGCTCCTCTTTATCCGCGGCGCGTGGCGCGTGTTCCGCCTGGTAGCCGCCGGTCAGCCGGTGGAGCGCGGAACCCGCATAGACCGCCCCGGCCGCCGTCTGGCTACGACCCTGATCGAAGTCTTCGGGCATACCCGGATGTTTAAACGACCCATCTTCGCTGTGCTGCATTGGCTGGTGATGGTGGGATTCCTCCTCGGAATCATCGTATATTTCGAGGCTTTTATTCAAGTGTTTTTCCCGGCCGGCGGGTGGCCGTGGCTCTCCTCGCTTGCCCTGTACCACGTAATCGAAGAAGTCCTCGGCATCGGCACCGTCGTGGGTATCGGTGGGTTTATCTGCTACCGCCTGCGTGCCGGCGCAGACAGCCGCCTTAGTCGGTTCTACAACTCCAACATGACCTCGGCGCGCGTCATTGAGGCCATTGTTTTGTTGGAAGGCCTGGGCATGCTCTTGGTCAAGGCGAGCAAGATCGCCGCCTTTGGCACCGATCACATCTGGCCCAATTTCCTCTCCTACTGGATCGCCCAGCTCCTGCCCGCCGAGCCACTGCTGGTCAGCGTGTTCGCCTTCATCAAGCTGGTGTCCGGCCTGGGGTTCTTCGTCCTCGTCGGTCTGAACCTCTCCTGGGGCGTGGCGTGGCACCGCTTCACCGCCTTCTTTACTATCTTTTTGCAGCGTAACGCCGACGGCTCCGGCGCCCTAGGCCGGCTCAAGCCGATGGTGTCCGATGGGCGCGCCGTCACCGTTGACAATGTCACCGACGATGACCGCCTCGGCGTCGGCACCCTCGCGGACGCGTCGTGGAAGCTGTTGCTCGACGCCACTGCGTGTACAGAGTGCGGCCGCTGCCAGGACCTGTGCCCCGCGTGGAATACAGGCAAGCCTTTGAGCCCGAAGAAACTCATGATGGATCTGCGCGCCGCAGCCGTTTCCGGCGCAGGGCTGCCCACCGACCCCACCGTCGCCGAGGCACCTACCGATCACACTGGAGTAGACGTTCTCGCCCTGGCCGGCGCCGGTGGCGTTATCGACGACGACGTACTGTGGTCCTGCACCAACTGTGGTGCCTGTGTCGATCAGTGCCCGGTAGATATCGAGCACATCGACCACGTGGCCGACCTGCGGCGATTCCAGGTGCTCGCCGCCTCTGACTTCCCCAGCGAACTCGCGGGAATGTTCACCAACATTGATATGAAGGGAAATCCTTGGGGCCGGAGCAACGCAGAACGCGCATCCTGGGTCGCAGAGGCCCGGCGCGACGGCATCGACGTCCCCGTCATCGGCGAGGCTGGTGTCACCTTCGACGACACCGAGTACCTGTTCTGGGTGGGTTGTGCCGGCGCCTATGACGACCAGGGGCGAAAGACCACCCGCGCCGTCGTCGAGCTGCTCCACACCGCCGGGGTGAAATTCGCGGTGCTCGCCACGGGCGAATCCTGTACCGGCGATCCCGCCCGTCGAGCGGGCAATGAGTTCCTTTTCCAAATGCAGGCCGCACGCAACATCGATACTCTCGACGCCGCCTTCGAGGGCGTCGAACCGGGCAAGCGGAAGATCATCACAACGTGCCCGCACTGTTTTAATACCATTCGTAACGAATACCCGGACTTCGACGGTCATTATGACGTCTTCCACCACACTCAGCTGCTCAATCGGTTGGTGCGCGACAAGCGCCTGACCCCGATTCCTCGTACCCCGGACAAGCGACGCCCCGTGACGTACCACGATCCGTGCTTCCTCGGCCGGCAAAACCAGGTCTACGACCCGCCGCGTGAGCTGGTACAAGCCACCGGTATGCAGCTCAACGAAATGACTCGTAACCGCGGCGAGGCCTTCTGCTGTGGTGCTGGCGGCGCCCGGATGTTCATGGAGGAGAATATCGGCACCCGCATTAGCGAATTCCGGGCCCAGCAGGCCTTGGAGACCGGCGCCGAGGAGATCGCGGTGGGCTGTCCCTTCTGTAATTCCATGTTTACCGGCGCCATGAAGTCACTGAAACAGGACTCCGGCCCGACGCCAGCGACCGTCAACGACGTCGCGGTCATGCTGCGCGATTCCATTCTCGTCGACGGCACTCTGCCGACGCCGGCACCGAAGTCCGCCGTTGTCCATCCGACGCGCGTAGACCTAGGGCTCGTTGCTCCCCGCACCCGCACCACGGAGAAGAACGAGCCGACCGCTACGACAACAGTCTCGACCGACGGTGCCCAGACGCCGCCGGCGGCTCCCCCAGCGCCTGCTGCCTCCGCGCCTCCCGCGGCTCCGTTGGTTCCTGCTGCTCCCGCGGTTCCGACGCCGCCAGAAGCGCCGACGCCTCCCCCTGCTCCGGCAGCTCCCGCGCCCTTGGCGGTTCCTGTAGTGGCTCCACCGGCGCCCATCCCCGCAGTCCCGTCTGTGCCGGCAGCTCCACCCACCCCGCCAGCGCCTCCGCGGGCAACACCGCATGCGCCTGCTGCCCCCGCTGCCCCCGCGGCTCCACAGGTTCCTGCTGCTCCCACGGTTCCGACGCCGCCAGAAGCGCCGACGCCTCCCCCTGCTCCGGCAGCTCCCGCGCCCTTGGCGGTTCCTGTAGTGGCTCCACCGGCGCCCATCCCCGCAGTCCCGTCTGTGCCGGCAGCTCCACCCACCCCGCCAGCGCCTCCGCGGGCAACACCGCATGCGCCTGCTGCCCCCGCTGCCCCCGCGGCTCCCGCGGCTCCACAGGTTCCTGCTGCTCCCACGGTTCCGACGCCGCCAGTAGCGCCAACGCCGCCGACGCCTCCCCCTGCTTCGGCAGCGCCGACCCCGACGGCAGCTCCCGGGGCTCCCACGATTCCCACTCCTGCGGCTCCTACGCCTTCGACACCGCCTGTCCCCGCGCCTCCGGCGGCACCGCCCGCGCCGCCGGCACCGCCCGCGCCGCCGGCACCGCCCGCGCCGCCGTCCCCCAGCTAGACCAGCTAGGCCAGCGCGGAAGGCTCTTGCACCCCAAGCTAACGCAGTTTTAGGATTGGCTTACCTATAGTGATTGGAGTTCCCGTGCGCGTCTCACCTTCCCCTGGCCCCTCAATGACGACCCCGTCTCCTTCGGTCGCCCTGGCTGGCGCGGCTAGTTGCCCGGAAACGGGCAGGCCGCACGCGACGGGCCTATCCGCCTACGAGCATCGTCTCGCGTCCCGGTTGCTGGCAGGGGAAGGGTCGTTGACGATGGTGGCGCACCGTCGCACGACGCCGTCGTCGCGTGTTATGCCGTCATCACACGCGACTGTCCTGCTACATCACCTGCTTCCGGACGGCCGGCTCAGCGTCACCTGCCTGGAGTCCGATGTCGCTCACCTGACGAACGGCACCGTCGCCGTGAGCATTCACCGAGGTGCGCTCGACGATGACCTTCACGTTCACTTCGCCAGTGTGGCCGTCGTCGGCGAGCTTGCCTGGGAGCCGGGTACCGGTGGTGGGACCCGGACTGGCAGCATCACCCCTTCCACGGTGGATCTCACCTGGCCGGGCGGCAGCGTCAGCATTGATCCGTCGGAGATCGACACTACGGTTCGGGCGTGCGGGGCGCGGGAGGCGTCGCAGCTAGTGCGGGACCTGGGTCAGGAGTGGGTGGAGTCCTTGGCAACGTCGGTGCGCGTCGGGCTGGCACCGGGAACGGTGGTGTCCGAGTTGCAACTGCCGCCAGCCGCGGGAATGCAGCATCGCACGTGGGTGGCGGACGTCGACGTCGAGGGGGTGGTGGTGATGTGTTGTTCGGACACTCGCCTGGCGACGGTGCTGGTGGAGTTACCCACCCCGGCGTGCCACGCGTGGCTCAATCGGCGTTAGGAATGTTCATGGGCGGGCCGCCGCGCTTAAGATGAGTGCCATGAGCAGTCCTTATTCAGCACACGCCCGCCTCAGCGACGCCGAACGAGCTGGCTACATGACCGCTTTGGGGGAGGCCTTTTCCGAGGGCCGTATCACGGTGGACGAGTACGACGAGCGCTGCCGGGTGGTGAGCGCCGCCCGATTCCCGTGCGACGTTGAGTCAGCGTTCGCCGATCTTCCCTTCCCCTCCGCCGGCGCCGGGCACAACTTCGCCGTCGCAGTGCCGGAGCCGGTTTTCACCGCGTCGGAGATCGACCGGCTGCACCGGGCGTCGCAGCGCAATCGAGCTGGCGTGGTAGCGCTCACGACGATCGGCACCATCGCCGCCGGTACGCTGTTCGCCGAGACCACCGCTGGGCTGTCGCTGCTCTTGATGCTCGCGGTGCCGATAGTGGTGGTGCTGCTCTATGTCATGAAGGTGGGCCCGTCGAGCTGGTACCAGCCGTCGGTGCGGCAGCTGCGGCGCGCCCGGATGCGCGAGATCGAGCAGCGCCATGCCCTGGAGACGGCGGAGAAGCGGGCGCGGGATCGCATTGAGGCCGCCGAGCTCCGCGCTCGTCGCCACAAGCTTTCGGGGGAGATCTCCACGGAGATCCTGGAGGTAGCGCGCCGGGGTTTGGGCAAGATGAAGCACTAGCGGCGCGGTTCGCTCATCGGATGCACGCTAGCTATGGCACGATAGTTTTCCATGAGCAAAGACAGCACCCCCGAGACCCCCGTCGAGCGGCCTCGGCACCGTCAGTCCACGACCTTCGACCAGTCGTCGAAGCTCAAGAACGTCTTTTATGACCTCCGCGGCCCGCTTGCAGTGGAGGCGGAGCGGATGGAGGCCGACGGCCACAGCATCCTCAAGCTCAACACGGGCAACCCGGCCATCTTCGGCTTCAACGCCCCAGACGTCATCATGCGCGACATGATCGCCGCGCTGCCCATTTCTCAGGGCTATTCCACGTCTAAGGGCATCCTCCCGGCGCGCCGGGCGGTGGTGACGCGTTATGAGATGATCGACGCTTTCCCGCACTTCGACGTCGAGGACGTCTACCTCGGCAACGGCGTCTCCGAGTTGATTTCCATGACCACGCAGGCGCTGCTCGACGACGGCGACGAGGTCCTCATCCCTATGCCGGACTACCCGCTGTGGACGGCGTCGACGACGCTGGCCGGCGGCAAGGCCGTGCACTACGCGTGCGACGAGAACGATGCCTGGAACCCGGACATCGAGGACATCCGCTCGAAGATCACCGAGCGCACCAAGGCCATTGTCGTCATCAACCCGAACAACCCGACCGGCGCGGTGTACGCCCGAGAGACGTTGGAGCAGCTCGCCGCCGTCGCCCGGGAGAACAATCTCATGATCCTCGCGGACGAGATCTATGATCGTATCCTCTACGACGGCGCGGAGCACATCTCCATGGCAGAGGTCGCGCCCGACGTCGTGACCTTGACGTTCAACGGTCTGTCCAAGGCCTACCGGGTGGCGGGCTACCGCGCCGGCTGGCTCATCATCACCGGCCCGAAGCACCGCGCGGAGGGCTTCATCGAGGGCCTGGATCTGCTCGCCGGCACGCGCCTGTGCGCCAACGTCCCCGGCCAGCACGCCATCCAGGTGGCCTTGGGTGGCCGGCAGTCCATTTACGGTTTGACGGGCGAGGGCGGCCGCCTGTTCAAACAGCGCAACATCGCCTATGAGAAGCTCAACGAGATTCCCGGCGTGAGCTGTGTCAAACCGATGGGCGCGCTCTACGCCTTCCCGCGCCTGGACCCCAATGTGTACGAGATCCACGATGACACCAAGCTCATGCTGGATCTGCTCCGGGCGGAGAAGATTCTCATGGTGCAGGGCACCGGCTTTAACATGCCGGACACCCAGCACTTCCGGGTGGTGACGCTACCGTGGGCGTCCCAGCTGGAGAACGCCATTGAGCGGCTCGGAAACTTCCTCGTCTCCTACAAGCAGTAGCGGGTCGGCGCCCGCTTCGATGGCGTCGACGGCGGCGAGGACCTCTGCCCGGGCCGCCGCCGCGCGTCGGGCGCGCGCCGCCATGATGACGACGGTGACGCCGCCGACAATGAGCAGCCACGCGAGCATCCCGGCGACGCCGATAGCGTAACCACCGCCCAAGGTTCCTTGAGAGGCGGCGACGAACCCCTCGCGCTGGTAGCTCATCCAGTGCAGCGGGCGCAGCAGCCGGAAGGCGGCCGGGGTGGTGTATTCCGGCCAGATGCCGCCGAAGCTGAACAGGCCGAGGAAGAACGCGGCCAGGCTGGCAATTCCGGCTAGGACGCGGTCGAGGATCGTCGAGAAGAACACGAGCACCGCCGCGTTAGTGGCCACCACGAGGCCGAGGGCGACGGCCATCGCGACCGGGTTCGCGGGAGACCACCCGAGGGTGCCGGCCAGCCCGGCGAGCACCGCCGTGATGGCCCCGCCGACGCCGACATGCACCGCCCAGGAGCGCAGCGCGGCCGCGATGGTGGCTCGGTGACGCAGGCCGGGCAGCAGCAGCGACGCGAGGAAAGTGAGCAGGAAACCGAACACCAGCAGGATAAGCAGCGACGCACCGGAGTCGGCCACGCGGACGGTGGGGTCGGCCGGGTCGACGATGCTCTTCGCCGGGTTGAGGTTGGTGTGCTCGAAGGTGATCGGGGCGCCGATCTGTTCCGCGGAGGCGCTGAGGTTGACGACGTGGGGCGCGCGGTCCGCGCCGTCGCGCAGGCCGGTGGCCAGGCGGGCGGTGCCCTCGCCGAGTTCGCCGACGCCGTCGTCGAGCCGCGTCGCGCCGTCGTGGAGGCGCACCGCCCCGTCGTCGAGAGCGCTCAGGCCGGCGTTGAGGCTGCGCTGGCCCTCGGCCACCCGGGCGGTGCCCTGCTCTAGTGAGTCCATGCCGTCGACGAGCTGATTGAGCCCGCCGCGGTACGCGGATTGCGGGTCGGAGAGGTTGGTGTGGACGAGGTGGGCGCCGTCTTCCAGCCGGCGCAAGGAGGTGGCGAGGTTGTCGGGGTTGGCGGGGTCGAACTTGGCGGCGATGTCGCGCATCCGCTGGGCGTCGTCGGCCCGACCGACGCCGTCGAGCACCGGCGCGAGCGCGCCAAGGAACGGAGAGAGGCCCTGGGCGGAGTCCACCAACGGCAAAAGGTGGGTGTTGAGTTCGGAGATGCCGCCGGAGATCTGGCTCATGCCGTCGGCCATCTGATCGGTGCCGTCGATGAGGCGGTGCCCGCCCTCGGCGAGACGCTGGCTGCCTTGTTCCACCAGGGCAGTGCCGTCGACGAGCTTGGCGGACCCCTCGGTGAGCCGCGTCGTGGCCTCGGTGAGGCGGCCCGTGCCGTCGGCGAGCGTCGCGGAACCGTCGGCGAGGCGGGTGACGCCGTCGTTGACGCGTTCGGCGCCGTCGGCCCCGGCGGCGATGCCCTCGCCGAGCTGGTTGAGTCCGCCCAGAACGCGTTCGGCGTAGGTGGTGGACACCGCGGTGTTGATCTTGGCTTCTACCTCGGGAAGCAGCCCGGACGTGAGGAAGGCGCCGGCGGTGCCGTTGAAGTCGTTTTCGGTGATCTCGATGGTGGGATGCCGCGGATTCTCCGAGATGACGGACTGGGTCGCGGCGGAGAAGTCTTTCGGGATGCGCACGGTGAACAGGTAGTCGGTGTGTTTGAGCCCGGCGTCGGCCTCGGCGGCGGAGACTTCCTCGAAGTGGAGGTAGTCGGTGGCGAGCAAGCCTTCGACGACGGTGCGGCCGTGGTTGTCGCCACCGGGCAGGCCGGCGTCTTCGTTAACGACGGCGAGTGGCACCGTGCGCAGGTACGGGGTGGGATCCCACATCGCCCACATGTACACCATGGCGACGGTGATGGGCAGGACGAGCAATCCCACGATGAGTGGTGGGCGCAGCCGGGCGCCGCGGCGCGCGTGCTGGGAACGAGACATGAAAGGGCCTTTCGGTAACCTGGTCCGCTAGCGTCCCGCCTCGGTTCGGCGCGGACAACGACAGTTCGTTTGCTTAGCGATACAAACACTACAGAGGGTTGGTTTCGCCCTCAAACTCACCGAAGGATCCCGATGTCACTTGCAGCCACCCTTAGATCCCTCGACGGCGCCGGCTACGGCGCCTACAAGAAGCTGCGCGGGCGCCACCGCGTCGGCGAGCTAACTGTGTACATCGACCGCGTCCAATCGGACCCCTTCGCCCCGCCGTCACAACTGCGCATCCACACGCAGTTTCCGCAGCTCAGCGCAGCCCAACGCTGCCCTACTGCCGCCGCGGACCTCCTCGCCCGGCGCCTCCACGCCGCCCTGCCGCGCGGCGACAAGCGCACCGGTCAGCTTCACATCGACGCCCCCGGCCAGCAGGTCCTCGACGCCACCGCTGTCCGCCTGCTCGACACGGGCCTAGAGATCCGCATCGAAGCAACACTGCCCGCCAACGGCCGCCGCATCCGCGGCCACGCCGCCGCCGAGTTGCTCACCCGTACCCTTCCCGCGGCCCTGGACGACGCCCTCGCCGTCGACGCCGCCGAGCTCGACGCCGCCTGCGAGCTCTTCCTCGACCAGGAGGCACTCCGCCAGGAACTCTCGTCTCGCGGCCTCGTCGCCTTCGTCGCCGATGGCTCGATCCTCCCGCGCCGCTCCGGCGACAGCGATCTCCCCCTCGCCGGCGCCGTCGCCTTCCGCGCGCCTTCGTCCCTGCGCGTCGCCATCGAGCTGCCCTCCGGCGCCACCGTCACCGGCCTAGGCATCCCGGAGGGCATCACCGTGATCGCCGGCGGCGGCTTTCACGGCAAATCGACGCTGCTGCGCGCGCTCCAGCTCGGCGTCTACAACCACCGCCGCGGCGACGGCCGAGAGTTCGCCATCACCCGCGCCGACGCCGTAAGCCTGCGCGCCGAAGACGGCCGCGCCGTCACCTGCGTGGACATCTCCCCTTTCATCACCAACCTTCCCACCCACGCCGACACCACCTCCTTTTCCACCACCAACGCCTCCGGCTCCACCTCCCAGGCGGCCTGGCTCATGGAAGCGTTGGAGGCCCGCGCGTCGTGCTTGCTCATCGACGAGGACACCTCTGCCACAAACTTCATGATCCGCGACGAGCGGATGCGCGCCCTCGTCCCCGACTCCCGCGAACCCATCACCCCGCTGCTGCACCGCATCCGCAGCCTGCGCGACGACCTGGGAGTCTCGACGGTCCTCATCACCGGAGGCACCTCCGCCTTCCTCGACGTCGCCGACACCGTCATCGTCATGGACGCCTACCAGCCGCTCGACGCCACCGACACCGCCCACGGCCTCGCTTCCCCGCTCAGCGCCGTCTCCAGTGCCATCTCCGCCCCGCGCCCGCGCACCGGCGCCCAGCTTCACCCGCGCCTCGACGGGCGCAAACCCCCGCAGGCCAAGTCCCTGCACACCATCCGCGTCGGACGTGGGGAGCTGGACTTGAGCGCCTGTGGCCAGCTCGTTCACCCCTCCCAAACCCGGGCCATCGCCGCCGCGTTGCCCGGCCTCGTCGAACTGCTCGACGACGGCGCCACCGTCCTCCAAGCCTGCGAGGAGATGGCCGCGACTTTCCCCGGGCAGGCGCGCTCCGGCCGGTTGGCCCGGGTTCGCCCGTTCGAGTTGCTGTTTGCCGTGAGCCACTTACGCTAAAGCGCATGAAGTCCCTCCCTCACGCCTTTGACCTGCAAGCCCACCGCTTTGGCCGCGGCCAGTGGACGGAAGAATCCGCCGCTGGCATCGCCGGCTCCCTCGCCTTAAACGTCACCACGCTGGAACTCGACATCGTCCTCGCCGCCGACGGCACCCCCGTCGTCTGGCACGACCCCACCGTCCAGGCCGACAAGTGCGTCGACACGGCGCCTGCCACCGACGGCGACCCCGCCTTCCCCTACGTCGGCAAGTACCTGCACGAACTCAGCTTCGATCAGCTGCGCACCCTCAATTGCAATGTCGCGCTCGACGCCTTCCCCGACGCCGACCATGCCGAGGTCAACCGCATGCTTCAGCTCTCCGACGTCTTCGAACTGACGAAGGACCACCCGGACGTCTTCTTCAACATTGAGACCAAGCGGGAGTTCGACAACCCGGAACACACCGCCAGCCCGCAGGAATTCGTCGACGCGATCCTCGACGTCGTCCGCCGCTACGACAAAGCCGACCGGGTCATGATCCAGTCCTTCGACTACTCAACCTTCCCCCTCGTCGCCGCAGCCGCCCCGGAGATCCCGCTGCTCATGCTTACGTGGGGCGAATTCGACCCCGACGCGGCCTACCTCGGCAACCTGAAGGCGACGAGCTTCTTCGACGCCGCCGACCAGCTCGGCGTATCCATCATCTCTCCGAATTACCTGGACATCGCTGACCCAGCCAGCTACATCGCCCGCACCCACGTGCAGGGCCTGCGCGTCACCCCCTACACCATCAACGACGAGGCCGACATGGCAGCGTGGGTCGACGCCGGCGTCGACGGCATCATCACCGACTACCCGGCACGCCTGGCCGCGCTGCTCGACGCCCGCGGCATCGCCTACTAGCGCTACTCGAGCACCACTCCGCCGGGCAGCAGCACCCGGCCCGACGCCGCCCGGTACAGCCCCAGGCCGAGGGCCTCGGCCAGCTCTGCGGCCCGCGCGTCGGCGGCCTCGGCGACGCCGTCCGCAAATCGGGCGTACACGCAGGTAGAGCCGATGATGTAGCGAGTCGTTCCCGTCGCGCCTTCGACCACCGGCGGGAAGCGGGTACTCATCCGCTCCAGCCACGTCACCAACGGCTCACTGGTGCCCTCGGTGGAGCCATAATCCCGATCCTCCGCCCACTCGGTGGTGAGGTCGTGCCAGTGCAAAAACTCCGCGATCGAGCCCGTGGGCACCGCCGCGGGGTCAATGACGGTCAGGACGCTCACAGCGACCTACCCAGCGCGGTCACCGACCACCCCGCGCGCTGCCAGGCGTCGGCGTCGAGGACATTGCGGGCGTCGATCATGCGGCACTGCGCCACCACTTCACCCACGACCACCGGATCCAGGTTCCTGAACTCCTGCCACTCCGTGGCCAAGATGACCAGCTCAGCGCCGGCCAGCGCCTCCTCAACGTCGCCGACGTAGTTGAGCGTGGGGAACACCTTCCTGGCGTTATCCATAGCCTTCGGATCGCACACCGTCACCGCCGCACCGGCCAGGGACAGCTGCCCCGCGACGTTGAGTGCCGGCGAATCCCGGACGTCGTCCGAGTTCGGCTTGAACGCCGCGCCCAACACCGTGATCCGGGTTCCGAGCAGGCTGCCGCCGAATTCCCGCTTCGCCAAGTGCACCACGCGATCCCGCTGACGCATATTGATCCGATCCACCTCGCGCAGGAAGCTCAGCGCCTGATCGGCACCCAACTCACCCGCCCGAGCCATGAAGGCACGGATGTCCTTCGGCAGGCACCCACCGCCGAAACCCAACCCGGCGCCGAGGAACTTCCGGCCAATGCGATCGTCGTAGCCGATGGCCTCAGCCAACGCCACCACGTCGGCACCGCTGACCTCGCACAACTCCGCCACGGCGTTGATGAAGCTGATCTTGGTAGCCAGGAAGGAATTAGCCGCCACCTTCACCAGCTCCGCGGTCTCCCGATTGGTGACCAGGAAGGGGATGCCCTCCTTAAGCTGAGTGGCGTAGACCTCGCGGACAATCTCTTCGGCCTGGGAGCCGTCGCGCACACCGAGGACAATGCGATCCGGGTGGATGGTGTCCTCCACGCCGTGGGATTCGCGCAGGAACTCCGGGTTCCACGCAATCTCGACGGTTGCGTCCTCGTTCGCGAGAGAGTCGGCAAGCTGCTGCAGCTCAGCGGCCGTGCCCACCGGCACCGTCGACTTACCCAGGATGAGATGCTCGCCATGCAGCAACGGGACCAGACGGCTGATCGCGCCCCGAACGTACGTCAGATCCGCCGCGTAGGCGCCACGCTGCTGTGGGGTACCCACCCCGAGGAAGTGGACGTGGGCCTGCGCCGCGTCCGCATAATCAGTGGAAAACCGCAGCCGGCCGGCATCGATGGTACGAGAGAGGATCTCCTGCAGACCGGGTTCGAAGAAGGGCACCTCCCCCGCGGACAGCTGGGCGATCTTGTTCTCATCGACGTCGACGCCGATAACCTCATGCCCCAACTCCGCCATGCACGCGGCGTGAGTTGCTCCGAGATAACCGGTACCGATTACTGACATACGCATAGCAGTACAGAATAGCCCCGCAACGTGAACACAGCGCGGCCCTCTGGTAAAAACTGCGCGCCTTGTTGGATGGCGGCGGGCTATCTGGCGTCCGCTATCTGGCGTCCGCGGTGAAGTTGAGGTAGTACTTCGACGGCGTCGGCCCCCGTTGGCCCTGGTACTTCGACCCCAGCGACCCCGTGCCGTATGGCGTCTGCGCCGGCGAGGACATCGCAAACAGCGCCAACTGCCCCACCTTCATTCCCGGGTAGAGCACGATCGGCAGGTTCGCCACGTTGGACAGCTCCAAGGTGATGTAGCCGGAGAAGCCCGGGTCGATGAACCCGGCAGTGGAGTGAGTGAGCAGACCCAACCTGCCCAGCGACGACTTGCCTTCCAGGCGGCCCGCCAACGTAGCCGGCAGGGTGAACTTCTCCAACGTTGAAGCCAGCACAAACTCCCCCGGATGCAGCACGAAGGACTCCTCGGCGCCCACCTCGACGAGGGAAGTCAGCTCACTCATCTCCTGTTTAGGGTCGATGTGTGTGTACTTGGAGTTATTGAAGACCCGAAAGAAGCGGTCCAGGCGAACGTCGACGCTCGACGGCTGAACCAACTGCGCATCATAAGGTTCGATGCCCAGGTCCCCGGAGTCGATGGCGGCACGGATGTCCCGATCTGAAAGAAGCACGTAGCCCAGCCTACGCGTCGATGTCTGCGCGGACGGCTCACCCCGGGTTTTCACACCCCGGGTTTTCACCGGCGACGACGGGGGTGCTAGGATGCCTACCTAGCAGCTTCGAGTCGGGTGCACGGCGCCGTCGGAGTGTGACTGCCGGCGTAGTTTAGTGGTAGAACATCAGCTTCCCAAGCTGAGAGTGCGGGTTCGATTCCCGTCGCCGGCTCATTGTGATCAGTCGGGACATAGTTGACACTATCCGTCGCGACATGGTTGACAGTTCACCCCGTCTGGTTGGAACGTTGTTCTGGGCAGGCGGGGTGTTCGGTTATGCGCGGCGGGTGTTCTTGAGTGCGTTGGGTTGGTAGCGTCGGCCGGTGTCGATGTGGTGTTCAGCGATGACCTCTCCGGTTTCGGCGTTGGATGTGATGGCGTGGGTTCCGGTTATCAGGCTCTTCGCATTTGAGTGTGGGTGAGTGCCTCATCCCGGGGTGGGTGTCGTGCACGCAATAAGGGCCGAGGCCCTAGCAGGCCATCAACCTCGACCCCGCCGGTTACTCTAAGCGACGCGACGACCTCGTCGGGCTAGACGCAATGCACGTCCTTAGCGAGCCATGATCTTCCTCCTGTGTTACATCATGCCCTCTCACCAACCAAACCGCTTCAGCTGTTCGGCTCCACGGCGCAGGCCGCGGCGCGGGAACGCGGCCTCTGGCCTTCCATGCCCTTGCGGGCCCAGGCGGGGCCTAGGCCGCGGTCGGGGCCTTACGAGCCAGCAACGACTCCAACGACACCGGCGCACCACGCCGACAACTCACAAAATGCGACCCCCTCGCCCGAAAATGCAACCGCGAAGGGTCCTTATCATCAATCGTGATCCGCATCTGCCCATTCGTGACCAACGTATGACACGCCGAACACAACACCACCAAATTCCACATATCCGTCGGCCCACCCTGAGCCCAATC
Organism: Corynebacterium uterequi; assembly: GCF_001021065.1. NCBI lineage: Bacteria > Bacillati > Actinomycetota > Actinomycetes > Mycobacteriales > Corynebacteriaceae > Corynebacterium > Corynebacterium uterequi. The sequence goes on from NZ_CP011546.1 coordinate 2,156,310, forward strand.
CACAATATGATGCATCTCCAACCACCGACTATGACCACACCCCGGAGTAGCACACACCCCCGACCACTGCGCCACCAACGCTTTGACCTGCCGATTAGTCGCCAACCGCGTCGACGAACTCAACGACACCGCATTCCCCACACCATCCACCAACAAAGTACGCATCCGGGCATTAAACAACTTATCCGCCCGACCCGTAGCCACCGCCGACGGATCACTAACAACCCGCGGCACCCCACCATCATCTTCCCTCACCACGTAGATCACCTCCGCGCCCGGGGCACGCACCCTCGACACCGGCTGGGAACGCACAATATGCACCACCGCCTTAAACGCCCCCATCAACCGCACCCTGGCAGGAGCACCAAACCGACTCACACCCACCACCCCCGCACCGTGCGTGCCGTGCGGATCCAACCCAGCGATCTGATCGGCTACATCCCCAGGTTGATCGTCCGAATCTTCCACCTTGGTGGTGGTATCGCCGTAGTTGCTTAACTCCGCGGTTTTCAACGCCGCCGCAAACTCCGCAGCCGTATCCGGGTTCAACGTGATACTGACTGTCGTCCACCCATCATCCTGGGTGCGTATACGGATCTTCTCCACCTTGTCTTCCCGCGGTGTCCTCAGCGGCGCAAGTGCTGCGCGTAGCTCAGTGATCGTTAGTCCTTCCGCCGCGGCAACAATGGCGTCTTCTTCATCCTCGGTGGTGGACTCATCGACAACCGCCATGAGCAACCGCACCGCGCAATAGGACAATCGGCCGAGGTAGAACGCGTCAGCAACCCTAGGGTGCTGGGTGATGAACACCGCGACACGGACTAACTCCCGGGCGGTGGACGAGGCGAGTTGGAAGTGGCGGATAAGCCACGTCGCAGTCGACGGGGCGCCGAAGTGTTCGGCCAGCCCACGGGCGTGGAACTGTGCGATCGCGGCGATCAGTGCGGCTTTCGAGCGGGTGATGGTGCGATGGGCGTGGGTGAGCATGCTGGTGATGTCGTCGTCGCGGGCGTCGGTGAGGTCGATCAGTGATGTGGTGGGCATGAGCTACGTGTCCCCCGTGTGTGGTTTCCCCGTGGTGTGATGATGGTTCCTATCATAGCCGGGTAGAACGTGTTTGCTATCGTACAGGGGTGCGATTTTGGTCACAGTTTCATGGTTGATGCAGCTGGGTGGGCTAGTCCTTACTGCCGGGTGGGAACGTTTGGTTCGAACGTGGTGGTTGTGGCGGGTGATGCACGTGCATCGTTTCGGCCGTTTACGACAGCCGTGCGCGTGCCCCCGGGTTGGCCGCCGGAAGCCCTCAATCGAGTGATGCACGTGCATCGTTTCGGCGCTCATCGTGGGCCGGAGCCTGCCCTCCCTCTGCTGCCGGCCCGGGCGTCGTGCCTCTCAAGTGATGCACGTGCATCGCTTCAGGCCGCTCCCGGCGGCCAGGGTTCCAGCCTGACGCGGCCGCAGCTGACGCCTCCTACGCAATCCACCCTCCCGCCCGATACAGACCTTCGGCAAATCGCCTCCCGGGTGATGCACGTGCATCGCTTCGGCGCCCATCATGGGCTAGAGGCCGCTCACTTTTTGCTGCCGGCCGGGTTCGCCTGAGCGTCGCCGCCGCCTCTCGAGCGATGCACGTGCATCGTTTTGGTGTTCATCGTGGGCCGGAGCCTGCCCTCCCTCTGCTGCCGGCCCGGGCGCCGATGCCTCTCAAGTGATGCACGTGCATCGCTCCGGGCCGCTCCTAGCGCCCAGGATTCCTGCCTGACTCGGCCGCAGCTGACGCCTCCTACGCAATCCACTCTCCCGCCCGATACAGACCTCCGGCAAATCGCGTCCCCTGTGATGCACGTGCATCGTTTCGGGCTTCATCCACCAGCCGTAAACCAATTCCTCGGCGTCGATTCGCTCTGGCAGCATCACCGTCGAAGCCTTCACCCGAGGTGATGCACGTGCATCCCTTCCGCCCGCTCCGGCGGCTAGGATTCCAGCTCGACGCGCCCACATCCTCGGACTGCTCCCTAGCTTGCCTCCCAGGACCAACCTCCGGCAGATCCCGTCCCCAGTGATGCGCGTGCATCGTCTGGAACCTCTCGTAGCGCCCAAATCTCCAGCCCGAGATAGTCAAGGACGAGCCCGGTTACAAGCTGAAGACCAGCCTCGTTAACTCCGACAACTGCTGCGCCACTGCGAGGAGGTCAGGAGTTGCCTGGCCAGACAACACTAACGTCACTGTGGCCACTGGCAGACGTTCCCCAGCAGCCCACTCTCAGCCCCGATGGCGTGTCCCGCCCACCTCCGCGGTTGAAACATCTGCAGACCCTCAACGTTTCCTCGAGACGGGTCGACGCCATTGACAAATTGTCACCGCCTCTATGAGATGACACAGCAACACTCCGCCGCCGCCCCCGCAAACACCAGCGTCACCCGGCCAGGACGTGCTCCAGCGCGCCGATGAGTGTTCGCGGCTGTTCCAATGATTGCTCGTTGAGGTAGTCCTGCCAGCCGCCGTCGGGGTCGAGTTCGTGGGCCAGCAGCGCCAGCTGCGCGCCGGTTTCGTAGGGTAACCGGTCTCGGAGGAAGCCCTCGCCGAGTTTGCCAGCTCGGTACATCGGCAGGACGTCGGCAAAGGGGACGTCCTTGGTGTTGTCGAAGTACATGACGCCGTAGTCGTAGCCCACGGAGTCGGCGGCCGCCATTCCCATATACTCAGCCGTTCCCTCGATGGTCTCCATTCCTTGTTCGGCGCTCACGTAGGCGGGGTTCGCGGCCAGGCGTTGCTCTTCCAGCGCCACCAGCTGCGTCGCCAGCTCGCGGAGCCGGTCCTCGTCGGGAGATTCGGCGTCGGTGACTGCGCGGACCTCGTCCAACAGGGCTAGTTTGTCGCTCATGAGGCGGTAGTCGTCGTCCCGCAGTTCTTCTAGGAAACGCGACGACGCCGGCCAGTGATTCTGCCCGTAGTAGTGGAAGGACTCGTGGGCGAGAAACGCGATGAAGTGCTCGGAAGAGTAGTCGGCGTTGAGGTTGGAGTCGTCGAAACGCAGGTAGTAGACGTCATTTCCTAACACCGTGGTGGTTTCGCCGATGGTGTTGAAACTCCCGCCCAAGGCCTTGATACCCCACAGCCGCGGATACAGCCGGGAGAGCCGGTGCACGTCCAGCCCGCCGGGATTGTCCCGCATCGTGATATTCGTGGCGAACAAGGACCTTACGGGAGTTTCCGGATTGACCAGGTATGAGTATCCGGATTCCTTGCTCATCACCAGGATGGGATGGTCAGTGACGCTAATGCCCTTCCAGGCCTGGTCGCCGTCGTTTTCCGCGGCGGTATAGATGCTGAGCTCGTGCAGTGCCCTCCGGTCGCTGTCCGGCAGCGCCTCCTCGGTAGAGCTGCCCAGCTTGTTGATGAGCGCGTCGCCAGCCACGATGAGGCAGAAGGCGGCGACGATCAACCCCAGAATCCACAGCATTCGGTGCTTTTTCGAGGAATCTTGTTTCGCGTGTGTCACCTGGGGACAACCACCTATCCGCGTCGTTCGTGCGTTCTTTTGTTATTTTGATGATCGTCCACCAACGTACCCGCGGCGCAGTCCACGAGGCCGGGGCTACTCTGTCCCTATGCACATCACCCCCGCTACGCTGAGCGATCTCCCGCGGATGCTCGACATCTATGCCACCGCCCGAGACTTCATGGCCCGCGCCGGCAACCCCACCCAGTGGGCTGGAGGCTACCCGAGCGAGCAGCTATTGCGCCAGGACATCGCCGCTGGTGACAGTTTCTTGGTGCGCGACGACGACGGCGTGGTCCGCGCAACCTTCATGTTCCACGTGGGAGAGGACCCCACCTACACACGCATCGACGGTGCGTGGCCTAACGACGCCCCGTATGGCACCATCCACCGGGTGGCGTCGGACGGCAGCGTGCGCGGGGTGGTGGCGACCATCGTCGAGCACTGTGCGCGCCAGATACCGAATCTGCGGGCGGATACTCACCGGGATAATGCGCCGATGCAGCGCGCCTTGGCGGCGACGGGTTTCGAGTTGTGCGGAATTATCACACTCCCCGATGGCTCGGAGAGGCTGGCGTACCAGCGGTCGTTCTGATTTGCTCGAGGTGATTGAGTAAAAAATCCCGCTCCCAAATGGCCTACCCGTCCGAGATGCCAAAATGAAAACCAGAGAGAGGAGGATAATCACCCACGCAAAACGAGTGAGTGCGGCGAAGCACCCTAGCGCATAGTTACTCCTGGAGAAGGCCACCGTGAGACCATACGCCGGCAGAATCATCAGGGAAGCGAACCACACTACGGCCAGCTCCCTGGGTATCTCAGAATTAACCGGCGTCGTACAGAGCCACAGGCCGAGCAAAAGTCCCCATGCAATCCAGACGTGGCTTCTCGGCAGCTTCCGCTTCTTAGCAACCATGGATCCGGGGAACGCTCCTCATTGACGCCCACATGTAGGAATTTTCTGCCGGAAATAAGCAAAACCAGTGGTAAATTTCACAAACCACACCATGAACCCCAGGTAGAGCGAACACGCTCGAACTCTCAGCGCACCCCCGGGACCGGCACCGCGTGTCGAGGCCCAGGAGCCGCGAACCGGCCGGAGTCCCCAGTATCCCCCGCCCGTCATATGGCACTGCGAAACCGGTTGAAATACGCCCGCGCCCCGACAACACTGTACTTATGGCTAACAACACCCTTACCCAACCGGTTCCCGAGGGCCTCGCCGAGCGCGCCGCTCTGCTGGGCTCCGCCACCGAGACCCTCACTGAGGACCAGGCACGGTCCTTCATCGCCGAGCAGCTCGCGGGCTATGACTTCGACGACAAGAACGTCTGTGTGGTCATCCCGGACGGTACTCGTTCCGGCCCGCACGGCCTCATGATCCAAGCGGCGTATGACGCGATTGCCGACCGTGCCTCGAAGATCACCATCCTCATCGCCTTGGGCACCCACGCGGACATGAGCGTCGAGGCCATCGAGAAGCTGGTCGAGGCGCCGCTCGACCGCTTCCCCAAAGCCGAGTTCGTCAACCACGACTGGCACAACCCGGACGCCATCGCCACCCTGGGCACGGTCCCGGCGGAGGAGATCGAGCGCCTAACCAAGGGCCTGCTCACCGACCGCCCCATGGACGTGCAGATCAACAAGCTGTGCGCGGAGGCCGACGTCAACCTCGTCATCGGCCCGGTGTTCCCGCATGAGGTTGTGGGCTTCTCTGGTGGCAATAAGTATTTCTTCCCCGGCTGTTCGGTGCACGATGTCATCGACATTTCCCACTGGGTCGGCGCGCTCATCACGGCCAGCGACATCATCGGCACTCTGGGCATCACGCCGGTCCGTCAGCTCATCGACACTGCCTCGGACATGATCCCGGCGGAGAAGATGGCTATCACCTACGTGGCCACCACCGGCGACGATCACTCCACGAACCTGCACACCGTGGCCTTCGGCGACACGAAGAGCGCCTGGGCTGCCAACGCGAAGGTCGCCGCCCAGACTCACATTAAGTACGTCGACGCCCCCTACCCGCGCATCGTGTCCAAGGTTCCGGAGATGTACGAGGACCTGTGGACCGGTGCCAAGGGTGTGTACAAGATGGAGCCGGTGTGCGCCGACGGCGGCGAGATCATCGTCTACGCTCCGCACATCACCGAGATCTCCGAGATGCACCCGGGCATCGGCACCATCGGCTACCACTGCATCGAGTACTTCACGAAGCAGTGGGACAAGTTCAAGGACCACCCGTGGGGCGAGATCGCGCACTCCACCCACGTCCGCGGCCTGGGCAGCTACGACCCGGAGACCGGAGTGGAAACCCTGCGCTGCCGGATCACCCTGGCATCCCAGGTGCCGCCGGAAGTGTGCGAGCACTACAACCTGGGCTACGCCAACCCGGATGAGCTCCCGTGGGAGGAGTTCGCGGCGGACCCGGAGACCCTCATCGTCGAGCATGCCGGGGAGATCCTCCACCGGCTCGCCTCCGACCGCCCGGAGTAAGACGCGTGTGGCGGCGTCGAACTTCGCGCGCCGCCCACACCACGCCAGCCGCGCCGGCTAGAACCAGCACGGCACCGGTGGTGATGTCCGAGTAACGGTCCGGCCACGGCAGCCTCTCCCACGGGGTAAACAGGCTGGTCACAAGCGGTTCCGCGAGGGCGCCTACTGGGACGGTGAACAGCAGCACGTCGCCTATCAGCCCCGGGCGCTGAGAGCCGAATCCCATCAGCCCGAGCAGCGGGCACAACACGAGCGCCAGGAAAAACCACTGGGCGTTATACACCCAGTCCATGGGCGTGAACATGCCGAAGATAGTGCCCAGTCCGTAGTGCACCACCAGGGATGCCATCGCGGCGGCACATCCGGCGACGGCGCCCACCCACCAGCGCCGCGACCAGGCGCCGGCGACGAAGGGCACCGCCGCCCACAGCGTGCCGGAGTTGACGAGCTTCGACGCCACACCGCGAACGTAGTCCACCCGGGGCGCGCGGCCCTCCAGCTCTGCCACGGACATGATGTTGCTGAGCACGGATACCACAGCTACCAGCACGATGATGAGCGTGAGCAAACCGATGTGACGACGTCTCATACCTCGCATTCAAACACGCGGCCCGCTCTCGCGCTGGGGATGTGAGGTTGCCCCCGGCGTGCCCCCGGTTGCCAAAGGTTGTTTTCTAGCAATCCGTCGAAAGGCGGATTGGTGTTATCCATAACGGGTAGCATGGGGTGGAGAAATCCCCACCGCAGACTGAAGGAGTGTTCTTGTGGTTGATCTCAAAGCCACCCCGTACAACCTCGACGATGAAGGCGTGAAGTGGGTCGAGGAGACCCTCGCCTCCATGACCGACGAAGAGAAGATCGGTCAGCTCTTCATCAACATGGGCTCCTCCCGTGACCCCGAATACCTCAAGGGCGTCCTGGACAACTACCACATCGCCGGCGTCCGCTACCAGAAGGCTAACGCCGAGGACATCTGGGAGCAGAACCGTTGCCTGCAGGACAACGCGAAGATTCCGCTGCTCATCGCTGCCAACACCGAGGCCGGCGGCAATGGCGCGGTCAACGACGGCACCTATGTTGGCCATGAGGTGAAGATCGCCGCCACCGGCGACGAGAAGTACGCCTACGAGCTGGGCCGCATCTCCGGCGTCGAGGCCGCGGCCGTCGGCTGCAACTGGTCCTTCGCCCCGATCGTGGACCTCAACAACAACTGGCGCAACCCGATCATCTCGGTACGCACCTGGGCCCAGGACCCGGATTACACCCTCAAGCTCTCCCTTGCCTACATGAAGGGCATCATGGAGTCCAACATCATGCCGGCCGCCAAGCACTGGCCGGGCGACGGCATCGATGAGCGCGACCAGCACCTTTCCTCCGCCCCGAACTGGCTCTCCGTTGAGGAGTGGGACGCTACCTTCGGCAAGGTATACAAGGGCCTTATCGACGCCGGCCTGCCGTCCATCATGGCTGGCCACATCGCCATGCCGGCGTACCAGAAGCTGTACAACCCGGACATGAAGCCGGAAGACATCATGCCGGCCACGCTGTCGCACGACCTGACCACGAAGCTGCTGCGCGACAAGCTCGGCTTCCAGGGCGTTGTCGTTACCGACGCCTCCCACATGGTCGCCATGACCGGCGCTATGCCGCGGCGCGAGGTGCTGCCGACCGCCATCATGGCCGGCTGCGATCTCTTCCTCTTCTTCAACGACCCGGACGAGGACTTCGGCTGGATGATGGACGCCCTCAAGGACGGCCGCCTCACCCGCGAGCGCCTCGACGAGGCCGTCACCCGCACCCTGGGTCTTAAGGCGAAGATCGGCCTGCACACCACCGCCCGCGAGGATCTCTTCCCCGCCAAGGAAGAAGCCCTGAAGCTCATCGGCACCGACGAGGCGAAGGCCGTCGCCGTGGAGGTCGCCGACAAGGCCATCACCCTGGTCAAGGACGCCGACAAGCGCTTCAAGCCGCTGCCGATCTCCCCGGAGACCCACAAGCGTGTGCTCATTGTCCCCATCGAGGGCGCCCCGAACCCGATGGCGGCCCTCGGCGGCGGCGACGGCAACCCGGCCGAGCGCCTGGCCGCCCAGATGCGCGAGCGCGGCTACGAAGTGGAAGTCTTCGAGACCCTGCTGCAGAAGGCCAAGGGCAAGGGCGAGGAAGAGCTCGCCAAGCTGGTCATGAGCGCCTACGAAGGCAAGGCGCCGGTGTCCAACATCACCGACAACTATGACCTCATCATCTCCGCTGCGAAGGTCAACGGCCTCATGCAGCCCATCGAGCGCGTGTACTGGCCGTCCACCAAGGGCACCATGGACATCCCGTGGTACGTCCACGAGGTGCCGACGGTGTTCATCTCCTTCGCCTGCCCCAACCACCTGCCGGACGTTCCGCAGGTCAAGACCTACATCAACGCCTACGACGACAAGGACTACACGCTCACCGCGGTCCTGGACAAGCTCGAAGGCAAGTCCGAGTTCACCGGCGTGTCCCCCATCGACGCCTTCGGCGGCCTGCCGGATTCCCACATCTAAGAAGGAGAAACCCACACCATGACCGACAAGATGCCGGAGCGCGCACAGGTGCTCCTCGACCTTGAGCCCACCCTGGACTTCTTCGTGGGTATCGACTCCGATGGCTGCGCCATGGACGCCATGGACATCAAGCACAAGGAGTGCTTCACCCCGTCCTACATCAAGGGCTTCGACCTGCAGAACATCTCCACGCTCGTGCGTGAGACCGCTCTGTTCGTCAACCTGTACTCCACCACCCGCGGCCAGAACCGCTGGGTGGCCCTGTCCCGCCTCTTCGACCTGCTCAAGGATCGCCCCGAGGTCATCGAGCGCGGCGGCAAGGTTCCGCAGGGCGACGATCTCAAGGCCTTCCTCGACTCCGGGTTCCCGCGCTCCGACGTGGGCATCGCCCGCTACGCCGAGGAGCACAGCACCCCCGAGATCGAGCAGTGCATCGAGTGGGGCAACCTCGTCAACAAGATGATCGCTTTCATGGTCGAGAACTGCGGCCCGTTCCCGGGCGTGCGCGAGGCCATCGAAGCCATGGACGGCAAGGTTGACCAGCTCGTCGTCTCCGCCACCCCGCTGGAGGCCCTCGACCGCGAGTGGAACGAGCACGGTCTGGCCAAGTACATGAAGGTCATCGCCGGCCAGGAGATGGGCTCCAAGGCCCAGCACGTCCACTATGCCGCGAAGGGCAAGTACCCCGACGATCACATCATGCTCATCGGCGACGCCCCGGGCGACCGCGACTCTGCCTTCTCCGAGGGCGTGCTGTGGTACCCGATCATGCCGGGCAAGGAGAAGGAATCCTGGGCTCGCTTCAAGGACGAGGCCCTGCCGAAGTTCCTCAACGAGGAATTCGCCGGCGCCTACCAGGACGAGCTCGTCGCCGAGTACAACGCCCTGCTGCCTGAGCTCCCGAGCTGGAAGACGATCTCCGGCAACAACGCGTAGTGCACGCGTAGTGCGCATTCGCGCACTACGCGGGAAAAGCGGCGCGCACTACGCGGGTAAGGCGCCGCGCACTACGCGGGAAAGGCGCCGCGCACTACGCGGGGAAACCGCGCTAAATAGGGCGCAACTCCAGCGGCACGGTTCGCCCGTGCCGCTGCCGCATTTCTGCGAAAGATTCCTCCGGGGTGAGGGTGTCGCCCTCTTCCACGCCGACCTCACCGCGCGCCACCCACTCCGCGGGCAGGTAGGCGCACGTGGGATCGGAGGCACGAATGTCGCCGGTCACGGCGAAGGCCGTCGACCGCGAGCCGCCGCACACGGAGTGGAACTCGCACACGGAGCACTTGCCGTGCCAGTGATCCGGGTCGCGCAGCGCCTTAAACGCCGGGGAGTGGGTGTAGATGTCCTTGAAATCCTCCACCTTGACGTTGCCGCAGTGCATCGGCAGGAAGCCGTTGGGGTACACGTCGCCCACGTGGTCGATGAAGGCGAATCCCGAACCCGAGTTCACCGCCATCGGCGGGCGCGGTGGGCGCGGCTTCGCCGGGTGTGCGCCGAGCAGTCGTGTTGTCTCCTCGGTGAGGTAGCGGTACAGCTCGCCGCCGTCGTAGGTGAAGCCGGGTTGGCGGCGCTGGAGCACCACGCGGCGGTATTGCGGCGCCTCGGTGGTCTTGATGGCGATGCGGTCGGCGATGTCCGCCAGCCAGTGCAACACGTCCTCGCGCTCCAGCGGGGACAGGGAGTTCAGCGCCGCCCCGCGGCCCGTCGGGACGAGGAAGAAGACGTACCACATCTTCGCGCCCATCTCGATGACCGTCTTGAGCAGCTCCGGCGCCTCGTGGATGTTGGACCTCGTGAGCGTGGAGTTGATCTGGAGGCGGAAGCCGGCATCGAGGATGTGCGCGGCCATGTCCACGGTGCGCTCGAAGGTGCCGGAGAATCCGCGGAAAGCGTCGTGGGTGGCGGCGGTGGCGCCGTCGAGGGACATGGACATGGCCTTGCCGCCGAGGTCGTGCAGGCGCTGGACCCGTTCGGGGGTCAGCAGCGGCGTCACCGAGGGCGACAGGGAGACGTTGAGGCCCTGCCGGGTGGCGTAGTCCGTGAGTTCTTCAAGGTCGGCGCGTTCGAAGGGGTCGCCGCCGGTGAGCACCAGCAGCGGCTTCGGCTTGTCGTAGGCGGCCAGTTGGTCGATGAGCGCCTTGCCTTGCTCGGTGGTGAGCTGGTTGGGGTGCGCGTGGTGCTGGGCGTCGGCTCGGCAGTGAGCGCAGACCAGCCCACAGGCGCGGGTGACTTCCCAGATGGTGATGAAGGGTTTCTTCGCGATGTCGTGGCGCACGGTGCGCACGGCGGGCCGAGTTGTCATGGGGGAGCTCCTTGATCTCACGGTGACCAGGCACCCCCACCATAACAACCAAAAGTTGGATAACGGCCATCCGGACTCCTCCCTAAGCCACTTAGGTTGGCCTACAGTGTCCACTATGACTCTTCAACTCCACGACGAATCCGCCCGCCCATTGCTGGATCGTATTGCCGCGCATCTGCCGGAGACGGGGCGCATTGGGGTCGCGTTTTCCGGCGGTGTTGACTCCACGGTGCTGCTCGCCGCCTGCCATTACCTCCTCGGCCCGGAGCGCACGCTGGGGATCCTGGCGGTGTCGGCGTCGCTGGCGGCTAGGGAGCGCGCGCAGGCGCACGACGTGGCGGAGTTCATCGGCGCCGAGGTCGTCGAGGTCACCACAAAGGAGCAAGAGCTGGAAGGCTACCGCGCCAATGACGTCGACCGTTGTTACTTCTGCAAGACGGAGATGTTTGACACCATCGACGCGCAGGTGGTCGCCTCCCACGGGTTGGGCGCCGTCGCCTACGGGGAGAACGCGGACGACGCGCTGCGCCCCGATCGCCCCGGCGCGCAGGCCGCCACCGAGCACAACGTGTTGCGCCCGCTGGCCGCGGCCGGGCTGACGAAGGCGGAGGTTCGCTCCCTCGCCCACGCCTTCGCGCTGCCGAACGCTGATAAACCGGCCGCGCCGTGCCTGGCGTCGCGCATCCCCCACGGCATGAGCGTCGACCCGGAGAAGCTCGCCCAAATTGAGGCCTTGGAGTTGGCTCTCTATAGGCTGGGATTTAGTGAGTCTCGGGTCCGCCACCACGGGACCATCGCCCGCATCGAGCTTCCCCGCAAGGAGATGGCCCGGGCGTTGGAGCTCGACACGGCCGACGCGATCCACGCCGCCGCCATCGAGGCGGGTTTCACGTTTGCTGCCGTCGACGTTCGCGGCATCCAGTCGGGTGTCATGACGCTCACCCTGCTACTTGAGAAGGGAAAACTCTCCTATGCCGGAGCCAATAAAGAAGGTCGGTGACTTCGCTCACCTGGACATGGACCGGGCGACGCGCCGCGGCTACCCGGAGGCGGTGTACTGCGAGCGCAAGACCGTCGAACAGGTCGGCGCCATCGCCGCCGCCTTGGCGGACTCTTCGCACACCACGTTGTTCACCCGCGCGTCGGCTGCACACCTGGAGGCGATCTCGCAGGCCGTGGACGCCTTCGTCGACGCGGAGGCGGGCTTTGCGGCCTACCCCGCCACCCCGCCGGAGCCGACCGGGGAGAAGGTGCTCGTCGTGTGCGCCGGGACCTCGGACCTGCCGGTGGCTAGGGAGGCGGAGTACACCGCCCGCTACCTGGGGCGAGACACTCGGCTCATCGCCGACGTCGGCGTGGCCGGGATCCACCGGCTGCTCTCCTACGAGCAGACCCTGCACGAGGCGGGGGTCATCGTTGTGGTGGCCGGCATGGACGGCGCCCTGCCCGGGGTGGTGGCCGGGCTGGTCAAGGCGCCCGTCGTCGCGGTGCCTACCTCCGTGGGCTACGGCGCGGGGGCGGGTGGCATCGCCCCGCTGTTGACGATGCTCAACGCCTGCGCGCCGGGCATCGGCGTGGTCAATATTGACAACGGCTACGGCGCCGGGCACCTCGCCGCGCAGATCGCGGCGCGCTAAAGGCGCACGATCCGCCCGGGGTGCTGCGGCTCGACGGTGTGGGCGATCTCGACGATGGTGAGCGCGTCGCCGCGCGCGGCGAGGTTCGCCCGTAGCCGCTGGGCCAGTTCGACGTTGAGGCTGGCGGTGAACTCGTCGAGGATGAGCACCTTCGGCCGGGCCACCAGCGCCCGGGCGAGGCAGAGCCGCTGGGCCTGGCCCCCGGACAGGCGGGCGCCGTCCTGGCCAACGTTGCGGTTGAGGTCGGTGATTTCCTCGCCGAGTTCGACGGCGCGCAGCGCGTCGTACAGCTCCTCGTCGCTGGCCTCCGGATTGCCCAGGCGGAGGTTAGCGGCCACGGTGGTGTGCAGCAGCTGCGGGCGCTGGCCGACCACGGCCACGGCGGCGCGCAGGGAGTCGAGGGTGTACTCGGTGGCGTCGACGCCGTTGATGAGGATGTGCCCGGCGTCGGGGTCGTCGAAGCGGGCCAGAAGCTGCGCGGCGGTGGTCTTGCCGCAGCCCGACGGGCCCATGAGGGTGACGTGCTCGCCCGGCGCGACGGAGAGCGTGAAATTGGTGAGCACCGGCTCCGACGCGCCGGGGTAGGTGTAGGTGACGTCGGCGAAGTCGATGCGCGGGGCGGCGTCGAGGGTGAGGGTGCGCGGCCCGTCGGTCACCAGGGGTGGTTCGTGACACAGCTCGTAGAGGCGCCTCGCCGCAGAGACGGAGTAGTCGAGGGTGCCCACGGCGTCCTCCACCCCGCGGGGGCCTTCGAAGAGGTAGAGGGTGCCCACCGTGAGCGCGAAGGCCGTCGGCAGGCCGAGCTCGGCGCTGTGCCAGGCGACGGCGAGCACCGAGATGAGCAGCAGCGCAACGTTCGCGCCGCGGCGCACGGCCCGGGTCACGGCGCCCACGCGCGCCTGGCGGGCGACGGCTGCGTCGAGGTGGGACTGCTCGTCGAGGCGGTCGGCCTCCCGGGCGTAGCCGGTGATCTCGTCGGCGCCGAACACGCTGTCGGTGACGTGGGCGGACAACTCCCGGCGAGTGTCCAGCGCCCGGCGGGTGGCGCGCATCGTGGATCGCACGCCCACCGACGGCACCACGAGCAGCGACAGCAGCAGGCAGGCGGCGGGCACGGCCACCACCGACCAGCCGACGGCCGCGCCGACGCTGAGCACCGCCGTCGCCGGCACCACCACGGCCGCCACCAGCGGGGCGAAGGTGTGGGCGTAGACCACCTCGATGCGGTCAACGTCGCGGGTCAGGGTGGCCAACAGGTCGCCGGAGCGGGCGCGCATGAGCGTGCCCGGCGCGGTGGGCCACAGCCGCGAGAAGGCGTGGGAGCGCAGCAGCTCCAGGGCTTTGAAGGCGACAAGGTGGCCGAGGAATTGCTCCAGGTAATACGCCACCGCCTTGGCGATGGCCGCCGCTATGAGCCAGCCGAAGGCGGCGAGGCGCAGCGAGCCGTCGAACGCGCTCGCCACCGCGTATCCGGCCAGGCCGAACATGACCACGCCGAGGCCTAGGTTGAGGCATCGTAACAACGCCGACGCCAGCAGTGGCGGGTGGACCGGGCGGGTAACGCCGAGCAACCAACGCAGAATTGTCATGCGGATGCCTCCGGGGGTGTTGTGCGGCCATGGGACAGTTCCACCACGCGGTCGGCCGCCTCGGCGACGGCCGGGCGGTGGGTGACCACGAGGACGCTGAGGTCGTGGGTGTCGTTGAGCGCGGCGATGATCTGCTCCTCGGAGGCGGCATCCACCTGGGAGGTGGGCTCGTCGAGCAGCAGCAGTCGGCGCCCGGAGAGGAACGCCCGGGCCAGGGACAGTCGCTGAGCTTGGCCGCCGGAGAGCAGGGATCCGCGCTCGCCGACGTCGCTATCGAGGCCGTCGGCGAAGGCGGCGACGTCCTCGGCCAGGTGGGCTCGGCGAAGCGCGTCCCACATGTGTTCTTCGGTGGCGTCCGGGTCGGCGATGCGGAGATTGTCGGCGATGGTGCCGTGGAAGAGCCACGTGCGCTGGGCCACCACCGCGCTGAGGCGACGGACGGCGGAGCTGTCCAGGTTGGCGACGTCGACGCCGTCGACGAACACCTGCCCCGGCGCGGTGGGGCGCAGGCCGCCGCGAACGAGGTTGACGACGGTGGACTTGCCGGCGCCGCTGCGCCCCACGAGCGCCACCTTCTCGCCGGCGGCGACGTCGAGATCCACCCCGTCGAGGACGGCTGTGTCCTCGCCCGGGTAGGTGTACGTGGCGTGGCGCAGCGCGACGGTGCCGGAGGAGGCGGTGCTTGGCGCGACGGTGCTAGGCGCGGCCGGCGTTGCCGGTGCGGTGGCGAGGTAGCGGTTGATGCCGCGCTGGGCCGCCAGCCCGCCCATGCCCACGTAGAAGAATCCGGCGACCTGGGACAGCGGCTCGATGACGAGGATCAGGCAGAGCAACACGGCGAGCGCCTCGGCGGGAGTGACCGCGCCGGTTGCCACCTCGCGGGCGAGTAGGCCCGCCGTCAGGCAGACGAGGAGCAGCGAGAACGCGCCGTCGAGCACGATGATGATGAGCTGATTGCTGGCCAGAAGGCGCATGATCGCCCGGCGGTTCGCTTCCCCGGCGGCGGCGAGGCGCTCCTCGGTGCGTCGACCGGCGCCGAAGAGCCGGATGGGGGTGAGGTTGCGCAGGGCGTCGAGGTAGTTCACCGTCAGGCGCGCCCGCTCGCGGCGGGAGTTGCCGGAGACCGAGCGAAACGCCCGGGAGAACCCGCCCACGATGAGCGGCACGGCAGCGAAGCCGACGGCGAGCCCGACGCCTACCGTCGGGCTGACGGCCACGCCGACGACCGCCGCCACGCCGAAGGGAACCACGAGGCTGGCGAGGGCGCCGCCGAGGTAGGTGTGGCGGAAGTCCATGAGCCGCTCGGCGTTGTCCGTGGCGAGGCTGACGACGTCGCCGGCGCTGGCCTGGCCGTCGCTGAGAGGTGATTGCTGCTGGCGAAACAGGGCGAGCAGGATGCGTCGACGTAGCCGGGCCTCATTGGCGCGGGCGGCGCGGCCGCCGTGGATCACTTCGGCGGCAGAGAAGCCGGCGGCGACGATCGCTGCCCCGACGGCCCAGGCTGCGGCGGCGACGCGGCCGTCGTCGCGCAGCACCCCGGCGGCGCTGATGAGGCTGAAGGCGGTGGCGACGGCGTAGCCGAGGTGGATGAGCGCCGTGATGGCGGTGGCCCGGATGCTGGCGGCGTCGACGGCCGAGCCGGCACCCGGTACGGAAGCGGTCATCGAGTGTCCGTCCTCTCTTGAGCAGGCTGTTTTTAGGACAGGGTTACCTGGTTACGCTAGTCGATGTGTTCGACCATGCCGCATTGGGTCCGGGCGTACGATGGCTGGCATGACCCCTCCTCGCCAGCACAAACCCGTCCGATCAGTCCTTGTCACTGCGTTGACGGTGGTGGTGCTAGTCTCCCTCGTCCAGGCCTGGCGCTCCGGGCTTGGTGTCGCCGCGTTGTGGGACACCGTTGTTCGCGAGTACTTCTTCGCCGTGGTGCTCGTCGTCGTCCCGCTGCTCATCGCCGCGATGGCCGCGCTGCGTCCCAGCGCCCGGACGCCGAACGAAGCCACCTGGCTGCCCGACGACGCCGACGGCGGCGGTGAGCCCGCCGCGAAGAAGGGCGCGGCGAAGAAGGGCGCGGCGAGCATCGATCTCCACCGGCCGGTGCCGTGGCTGTTGTGCTTCGTCGCCGCGCTCGGCGTCGGCTACGGGATTTTTGTGCACCCCTACCTGGTGGGCCGGTCCTACCCCACCACGCAGGCGGAGGAGGTCACCGACTTCGCCGAGCGCGCCCCGTGGGTGGTGGCTAACAACTTCGCCATGCGCGACCAGGGAGACGTCATCGGTGACCGGGAAAACGTCCGCTTCGTCCCGGCCGCCAGTGACGGCGACGCCGCCAAGGGTGAGGGCAGTTCCCGCTATGGCGTCCTCGTCAAGGAGCGCGGACCGCTGGGCTTCGGCGGATACGAGGCCGTGCAGACCCTCAACATGCCAACGACCGGGCCTATTCCTGGGGAGGCGTCGTCGTTTTGCAGCGTGCCTGAGGAGATGAACAAGCGCCTCGACACGTTCTGGCCGTGGCACTCCTTGAGCTGGTCCATCCACGCTCAGCGCCCCACCGCGCACTTCACCAGGTCGGACGCCTACGGCTACTGCGCCGGCGACACCCCGGTGGTGGTGGTTCCCCTGTACCGCTACGAGGGGTTCTGGGCGGTGCGTAAGGCCCCGGCCGGCGCCGCCGTCTACACGCCCGAAGGGTTGAGCGTGGTGGAGGACATCGCCCCGGAGATCGAGGGCCCCACCTACCCGCTGAGCCTGGCGGCGAAGCAGCGCGAAGCCATCAACGCCGGCGGTTCGCTGGCCGACTGGTGGGGCAGCCGCTACGGCTACGACCTGACCGATAAGGACGAGGAGGACACGAACCAGGGCAACGAGTCCGAGTTCCTCCTCGTGCGCCCCGATAAGACCACGGCGTACGTCAGCCCGCTGACCCCGCGCGGATCCTCGCAGTCCATCACCGCGATCTCTGTGGTCCCGGGCCGCCAGGACGCCCCGGAGCTCAAACCCGTGGTGATCAACGCGTTCCCCGATCTTCCGGCCACCTCTACCCTGGCGACGAGCATCAAGGAAAGCTCCGTGCACGGTGACTCCGCCTGGACCACCCGGTGGGCCTCCGGCATGACGGTCTACGAGATCCTGCCCGGGCGCGACGGGCACTGGGTGGCGAGCATCGGCCAGGGGCAGGCCGTCTCCTACCGCGCGGACATCGCCCCCGACGGCACGATCACCGTTGTCAATGAGGAAACCGGCCAGTCCTCTGGCGGTGCGGGCTCGGCCGGCGGCGCGGGGGTCACCGTCGACGCCGGGCGCCCGCTGGCCGAGATGTCACCGGAGGAGCTGCTGTCGCTCATCGCCGACGCGACCGCGGAGCTGCAGTCGCGCCAGGCGGCGAGCTAGCTAGTCCTATTCGGCCGTGGTAGCCGTGGTGGCCGGCTCCACCTGCTTGCGCCACGGCCACCACACCGCCGGGCCGATGTCGAGCACCAGGCCCGGGATGAGCAGCGTGCGCACCAGCAGCGTGTCCACGAGCACGCCGAACGCGACGATGAACGCCAGCTGCACCATGAACATGAGCGGGATCACCGCCAGCGCGGCGAAGGTGGCGGCCAGCACCACCCCGGCGGAGGTAATCACCCCGCCGGTCACGGCCAGGGAGCGCAGCACCGCCTTGCGCGTGCCGACGTCGGCGGTCTCCTCCCGGGCCCGGGTCATGAGGAAGATGGTGTAGTCCACGCCGAGGGCCACGAGGAACACGAAGCCGTACAGCGGCACCGACGGGTCCGCGCCGGGGAAGTTAAACACGTGGTTGAACACGAGGGCGGAGACACCGATGGCGGTGCCGAAGCTGACGACGGTGGCGCCGACGAGCAGCACCGGCAGCAGAATGGAACGCAGCAGCACCACGAGCACGGCGAGCACCACGGCCAGCACGAGCGGCAAGATGAGGCGCAGGTCTCGCTGGGAGGTGGCCGTCGAGTCGACGGCGGTGGCGGTGGTGCCGCCGACGAGGATGTCGCCGTCGATGGCGTGCAGATCCTCGCGCAGCGTGACGACGGTGGCCTCGGCGGCGGGCGATTCGGCCGGATCGGTGAGCGTGGCCTGGACCAGCACCATGCCGTCGACGACCTGGGCGTTATCCGGACCACCCGGCGCCCCACCCGGCCCGGTGACGGTGGCGGAGCTCATGCCCTCGCGGCCGTCGACGGCCGAGAGCACCTCCGTGACGGTGTCGGTCGGCGCGATGATGGTGACCGGCGAGCCGGAACCGGCGTCGAAGTGGGCGCCGAGTACCTCCTGGCCGGCCTTGGCGTCGGACTCGCCGAGGAGGATGTCGTTGGTGGACACGCCGTCGGCGCGCAGCGTCGGCGCCCACACAGCCCCGGCGAGCAGCACTAGCAGGGTGACGACCCACACTTTGCGGGGCGCGGCGGCCACGAAGTCGGATACGCGCCCCCACACACCGTGGTGGGCAGCATCCGTGTCGTCCGTGACCTTCGGCGCGGCCGGCCAGAACACGGCCCGACGACCCAGGCCCAGCAACACCGGCAACAGCGTCAGGCCCGCGGCCCAGGCGTAGGCGATGCCGATGGCGGCGACGGGGCCGAGGGACTTGTTGGAGTTCAGGTCAGAGACCAGCATGCACAGCACGGCGACGGCGACGGTGGCCGCGGAGGCGGAAATCGCGCCGAAGGATCCCCGGACGGAGGTGCGCAGCGCCGTCATGACGTTTGCCTCGCGGGTGAGCTCCTCCCGGTGGCGGGCTACCAGCAGCAGCGCGTAGTCCGTGGTGGCGCCGATGACGAGGATGGACACAATGCCCTGCGCCTGACCGTTGAGGACGATGACACCCCAGCGCGCCAGCCAGTAGATGGTGACGATGGCCGCGCACAGCGCCGCCATGGACGTGGCGACGACGATGATCGGCAGCAACACCGAGCGGTACACGACCACGAGGATCACCATCACCGCGGCGAGGGTCACCAGCAACAGCAGGCCGTCGATGCCGGCGAAGGCGGCGCCTAAGTCGGTGGCAAAGCCGGCCGGGCCGGTGACGTGCAGGTCCGCGACCTCGGCAGCCGCGGCGACGTCGCGCAACTCGCCGACGACGCCCGAGACCGCCTCGGAGGAATCCGTGGCGTCGATGAGCACCACGAACTGTGCGGCTTTGCCGTCCTCGGAGGGCAGGGGGCCGATGACGCTGCCCACGCCGTCGACGCCGCGCAGTTGCTCGCCGGTGTCGTCGAGCGCGGCGAGGTCCGCCGGGGAGGCAATTTCGCCGACGATGATGGCGGGGATGGCGTCGCCGCCGTCGAAGCGCTGGGCGATTTCGCCGGCGCGGGTGGATTCTGCTGTGGCGGGGAGGAAGGTTGCTTGGTCGTTGGTGCTGACCTCGGAGATCTTTCCGAACGTAGGTCCGCCGAAGGCCATGGCCCCCAGCCACACACCAAGTATGGCGAGGGCGACAATTATTCGTGTCACGCGGGTTTGAGGCATGTCAACAATTATTCCATAACCGGCTGTTCACCTAAACTTCACCTTTCAGTGGTTTTGAATGTCGGGTTCGATAAGGGTGGATTAGCGGGATATTTAGTGTCGGGTTGTAGCGCGGTTTCCCGGTCGGCCTTCATTCTTGTTTTCAATTGATTTTTATTCAGAATGTAGTGTTTGTGGGCCTGCCCTTCGGTACGGGCGCCAGTGGCATCCGGAAGCGTGGGCACCACTTGCGGCTCGTCACAGTTGAGGGCGTGGCCGGGAAAGCTCGCCGCGGGCTTGGTGGTGATGCACGTGCATCGCCTGAAGCCAGGTGCATCGTGGACGGCTCGACGAGGCGCGGCGGGGATCGGATCTCAGCAGCTGACAGCGAACCAATATCCGGGCGGTTACGACAGGGAGTGCCTGATGGTTTGTGCACGACAGGACATCACACCACAAGGAGATAGACCACAATGGCAGCCGTTGCACGACGAGACTCCGAGGATTAGGCCAAAATCGACGCGATCGAGGCGAAGCTGCTCGAAAACCCTGAGGACCCGGTGGCCAGTGACGTCCACGTCAGAGTCCTTCGTGATGGGTAGTGTCGCATCTTCTATCGTGCTAACAACCTCGACCCGCGTCCGGCCACGCCACCCGCTACCCGGCTACACCCTCAACTGCGAAGAGCCAGATTTCTCCGGTATAAGGGCGAAGGTGTCCCTCATATGATTGGTTGGGAGAAGCGTGGTGGAGAGATCGTGATCTAGAGGGGGAGCTTTCGAACGTCTTTGCTGGTTCGATCCGTTGGGTCAACTTGAAGGGGTACACTTTTCGTAACGGAATCGAGCATTTGATCGAAGGGGTCCGGTCGTGAAGGTAGAGACGTTTGCTCAGGCGTACGAGATTGCTCAGAAGCTTAACCGCCCGTATCCGTGGGCGAAGGTCGGTCGTGAGATCGACGAGGCGTTTTTGGTGCTTCCTGACTCAGAGATCGAAGGCACGCGCCCCGTTCGCGTTGAAAAGACCGACGGCCGTGCGCTCCTGCTTTCAAGATTTGACCGCGAGTTATCGGCACCGTTCGTCCACGGAAGCTGGCATGAGGTGTCTCTGTAGCCCGCTGACCGCGTAGCGCTTCGCGAGCCCCCTGAGGACGGTCTGGCCCTTGGCCGTGTGACGGGTTTGCGTTCCGACGTTGTTCCGACCCGGAGTTCGATTCCTAGGCCGCGCAACCCCACGCCGGCAGGCACCAAAGCCGGCAACCACCAAGGCACGCCGGGTGCCGCCTCGGCGGGTCGCCTAATCTGTCACGAAACCGCACCAAGGCCAGAATCGTGTTAGATTAGGGGGAGTCTAATCTAACATTCCCCAGGTAGGTGACTGCTTTGCTCAGTAGATTATCTTCGGACGATGGACGCCGGGAAGCGCTACGTCGCCAGGTCGAGGCAATCCTCGCCTCCGCCACCGAGGGACGCCTTGTCACCACCGACGAGACGCAGGACGTGGACTTCAAGGAAGAAGCCGGCCGACGCCGCGGATCCATCATCGAACCTGGTCAATCCGAAAACCAGGAAGCCGCCACCAAGCTGGCCAATGAGGTGGCCTGTATGGCCAACACTCCGGGAGGCGGCGCGCTCATTGTCGGCGTCGAGGATAAAACAGGCCGGCTCATCGGCACCGAGCTAGACGTGGATTGGCTTCGACAGAGGATCTACTCCGCCGTTGACGTAGCACCTGACGTGTTAGAGCATCGCATCCAAGGGCAGCGAGTGCTCGCTATCTACGTCGCCCCAGCTCGGGAACCCGTGGAGGACACGGGCGGGAGCCTGCGCTGGAGGGTGGGCGATGCCTGTCAGCCCGTGGATCGTTCCGAATGGTGGGAACATAGGCGCTCGCAGCACGCTTTCGATGAGATGGCCGAAGACTCCAGCAATACGTCCGACGATGTCCGCCCCGCGGCACTGGATATCGCGCGTCGCTCCCCGCGGGTTCCGAGCGACCTCACCACTGAAGAAACGGTGCGGCGCCTCGGAGCCCTGAGTTCTTCCGGCAAGCTGACCCTGGCGGGGTCAGTACTGTTCAGCGCGCTGCCTACCACTGTTATCGAGCTCACTGTCTTTGATGTTCATGGTGGTCACATAGCCAATCGCGTTGTGGGCGAGCCGGGGCGCTCGGCGCTCGAACAGCTGGATCAGATCGAGCAGGCTTTAAGAATCGCCAACAAGAACAACACGCTCGTCGAGAGGCTTGTCCACGCTCCAGTTCCGCAAATTCCTCACAGTGCGGTGCGCGAAGCTCTACTCAATGCGATGATCCACCGGGATTGGAACCGCAGCGAACCCATCGACGTTCGCTGGATTGAGCTGGACAGCACCCTCATCGTCCGCAGCCCCGGCGGATTCATGCCAGCGATCACCTCGGCGAATGTGCTGAGCAACCGAGCTGCTCGCTACCCCGCCCTGGCGGATCTATACCGAGCGATCGGGCTCGTGGACAAGCAGGGAGTGGGCGTGGATCGCATGTATCAATCCATGATTTCCCTCGGCCACCGGCCACCCACCATTGAGGAAGTGGCAGGTCCCTACGTGGAAACAACGCTGGTCGGCGGCGAACCGGTACTGCCCGTGCTGGATCTCATGTCGCGCATCATTCCTAAGCCGCGTCAGCAGGATTACCGCATTGCGATCATCGTGTACCTCCTGTTATCTCGTGCGTTCGTATCCGTGGAAACAGTGGCACGCGGCCTGCAGTCCCAGCAGGAAGCCGGCAGGACCGCCCTTGAGGCGGCGAGCCAGACGACGGTGGATGGTGAGCCACTGGTCGTGAGGTTCAAGGACGTGTGGCGGCTGGGAAATACCGCGCGCGCCATTCTGGGCGACGGAGGGCAGCTGCCCTACCTGTCCACGAACGTCAGCGACCTAACCACAGTGGCGTATGCATGGCTTCGTGAGGTCGGTGATCTCTACACCAGCGACCTCATGGAGCTGTGCGGCGTGTCCCGCGGTACGGCCACCAAGTGCATCCAGGAGATGCAGGACGATGGAATGGTGAAAAAACTAGGCGGAGGCCGCTCGACCAGATACCGGCTGCGCTAATCTGTCACGCCACCGCCCCAGAGGCGAAATCGTGTGAGATTAGAGGGGGTCTAATCTACCATTGCCCAGGTCAGGGGCTGGATGTAGCACCATGCTCGGGCGGTTCGGCGCGAGCATGACCCGCCCTCACATTGCGATCCCGACGTACCGTTCGTCCTCACGCACCCGCTTCCCCTTGATCTGCCCGACCCGCGCCCCACGTGCCCCCAACAACCCAAAACTCCTGCTCCCCACCGCCCCGAACAGCGGGGTTACAGGTAAATTCTTGACCATGACTGACGCTCCCGTGGCCGCACCCGCCGAAGAGTTCTCGCAGCTCTCCCCTGGGGTCACCATCAAGGCCAGAGACGAGTACTGGCTGGTGACGCACGTGTCCCGTTCGTCGGACGGCTTTAAGGTTAAGGCCCGCGGGCTGTCGGACTACGTCCGCGACACCACGTCCACGTTCTATACCGCGTTGGATCGCGACCTGGAGGTGTTCGACCCGGCGCAGGTGACCATCACCCCGGATAATTCGCCGGGGTTCCGCACGTCCCGCCTGTGGCTGGAGTCCACCATTAGGCAAACCCCGGTGCCGTTGTATCAGGATCGGCTGGAGGTCGCTGAGCGGATCCTGGCGGACAAGCTGGATTATCAGGTATCCGCGGTTCGACGCGCGGTGAGCCCCGAACTGATTCGGCCGCGGATCTTGCTGGCGGATGCCGTCGGTCTGGGCAAGACCTTGGAGATCGGGATGATTATGGCAGAGCTCATCCGCCGGGGCCGGGGTGAGCGCATCTTAGTCATCACGCCGAAGCACGTGTTGGAGCAGTTCCAGCAGGAGATCTGGACGCGCTGCGCGGTGCCGCTGGTGCGCCTGGATTCCTTAGGGATCCAGCGGGTGCGCCAGAAGCTGCCGGCGTCGAAGAATCCTTTTACCTATTTCCCGCGCGTCATTGTGTCCATGGACACGTTGAAGTCCGCAAAGTATAAGGCGCAGCTTGAGAAGGTACATTGGGACATTGTGGTCATCGATGAGATCCACAACGCCACCAATTCCGGCACGCAGAACAATGCACTGGCGCGTACCGTTGCCCGCCAAACGGAAGCACTCATCCTGGCATCAGCCACTCCACATAACGGAAAGCCGGATTCGTTTAAGGAAATCCTCAAGCTGTTGGATCCACTGGCGGTACGCCCGGATGGCAGTATTGATCTCCAGGTGGCGAAGCGGATGATTATTCGCCGGCATCGTAATTCCCCAGAGGTCAAGCAGAAGGTGGGCGAGAAGTGGGCGCAGCGCCCCGAGCCTACGAATCTTTTGGTGGATGCCTCGAAGACGGAGAATGCGGTGGCCAATGAGCTGCGCGATACCTGGCTCACCCCGGCGTCGCGGAGCACCGGCCGGACCACGGGCCGGCACCTTTTTGCCTGGACACTGGTCAAGGCGTTTTTGTCCTCGCCGGCGGCCCTAGATGAAACCATCGCCAACCGCCTGCGAACTCTGAAGACCACAGGTGCTACCGCAGCGCACCCGAACGAGCGGGAAGACCTCACCCGCCTGCGGGAGCTCAACGCCGCAGTGACCGCGCGGACCAGCAACAAGTACGCCACGCTGCTCAACTACCTCACCACTACGGTGGGCATTGCCAAGAAGAGCCCGAACCGGGTGGTGGTGTTCTCTGAGCGGGTGGCTACTCTGTCGTGGCTGCGGGAGAACCTCATCCGCGACCTGGGGTTGAAGCCGGACGCGGTGAAGACCATGCACGGACAGATGTCGGACATTGAGCAGATGCAGCTCATCGACGAGTTCAAGCGCGCCGACACCCCACTGCGCGTGCTCATCACCGGCGACGTCGCCTCCGAGGGCGTGAACCTGCACGCCCAGTGCCATGACCTGGTGCATTACGACATCCCGTGGTCCTTGATCCGCATCCAGCAGCGCAACGGCCGCATTGACCGCTACGGGCAGCAGAAACCGCCGCGGATCGCGGCGTTGTTGCTGGACCCGGCGGATGCTGACGCCGTCGGCGAGATCCGGGTGCTCTCTAAGCTCATGGAGCGCGAGTATGAGGCGAATCAGCTGCTCGGCGACGTCGCCTCGCTCATGGGCGAGCACTCCGAGCAGCGAGAGGAGGACGGCATCCGGGACGTGCTGCGAGGGGCTAAGGACTTCGACGCCACGGTGCGCACCGCCGGCGACGTCCTTGACGCCGCCGCGAATCCCAGCACCGGAGGCGACGGCGACGGCAGCGACATCGAAGCGGTCCTGGCCCAGCTCTTGGCGCTGGACCCCAGTACCGCCGACGGACCCACCGCCACTGACGGCCTCACCGCCACCCAAGAACCCGCGGCGCCCGCCACGCCACCAGTGTCGAGCTTGTACCGCAAGGAGAAGGACTACCTCGTCGACGCCCTCGCGGAGGCGTTCAACGGGGTGCCGTCGCAGCCCCCGGCGGCCGGCGGCGTCGGGTTGACTATGGACGCACCCGACCTGCTGGAGCTCACCCCACCGCCGGATCTGCAGCGGCGTTTCGACTACCTGCCGCAGGATTACGTCTCCTACCGGCAGATCAAGCAGCGACTCATGCTCGCCACCACTGCCACCCGCGGTGAAGCGCAGCTCGCCGCGGCGCGGGAGAAGAAGTCGGAGAAGTCCTGGCCGAAGGCGCACTACCTTGGCCCGCTGCACCCGGTGACCAGCTGGGCGGCGGATAGGGCGCTGAGTTCCTTGGAACGTTCGCAGATCCCGGCGTTTGTGGGCACGGTGGAGAAAATGTCCGCGTTGTTCATGACCACGCTGACGAACTCGCGCGGCCAGGTAGTCTCCCGGGCGTTTCACGTGGCCACGCCGGGCCCGCCCGGGATGGGGATCGCCCACACCCGCACCATCGAGGATGTGTTCACCTGGCTGCACGGCACCGGCCTGACCAAGGATGCGATCTCTACCGGCACGCTCACCGTGCCAGCAGAAGCCGAGGAGTTGCTGCGCGACGGCCTTCAGGCGGCGCAGGGGTTGGCGGATCTCACCAACGCCTCCGCCCAGGCGCAAGCCACCGCACGCGCCGCCGCCCGCCGGGAGCTCACCGAGGAGTGGGAGGCGCAGGCCGCGGGCCGGCCGGGCTCCCGCCCGCTCATGCGCTCCCGGCAGGTGATCGCGGAGGAACGCGGCCTCTTAGCCGCCACCATCCCGGAGCGCACGCTGGTACGCCCGCTCGCGGTCATCATCCCCACCACCACGGCCGCGCACAAGTAGGAGTGAAGGATTTCTCATGGCCAATGTCGATTCCATCATCAATGTCGACGAGTGGATCAGCGACTACTACCTGACCACCGATGAGACGAAAGGCGAGTCCTTCACCAACCGCGCCGCGGACGCCGTCAAGGCGTGGAAGGCCGAGGACAAGCAGCTAGCGAAGCCGGTGTCCCCGTGGTCGCGGTTGACCTCTACCCGCAACCAGCTGCAGACCACACTGTCGCTCATCGACGCCCCCAACGCCGCGTCGGTCGACGCCGCCGCCGAGGCCATCGAGCGGGCGTTCGGCTACCCCGCCCCGGGTGAGCTGGAACTGACCCGCGCGGAGGACACCCTGGGCCTCAACGCCGGGAGCGACCGCGCGGGCACCGTCATCTACCTGCGCACCACCCCCATCTCCGGGGTGGAGGAGCTCACCGACGCAACGCTGCGCGTCACCCCCACCCGCGGCGGCAAACCCTTACCCATCACCGCAGTCAAGGCGGTGACGGAGGTGTTTCTTAGCGACGACGCCCCGGCGTTTGTCGTGCTCATCGCCGGCGCGTGGGTGGTGCTCGCCGAGCGGGAGACGTGGCCGTTGGGCCGCTACCTGGCCGTGGACGTGGCCCTGGCCGCCGAGCGCAACGACACCACCGCCCGTGGCGAGCTGACGCTGGTGGCGGCGGCGTTGGCGCGCGAGCACATCGAACGCGCCGCCGACGGCACCACGTGGTGGACCACCACCCTGGAGCAGTCCCGCAACCACGCGGTGAAGGTCTCCGAGGACTTACGCCACGCCATCAAGGAGTCCATCGAGATCATCGGCAACGACGTCCTTCGCCGCCATGAGCAGCAGGACGTGGGCATTGACGCCATCGCCGGCGACGAGCTGGCCAAGCAGGCGCTGCGCTACCTGTACCGCATCCTCTTCCTGCTCTTCGCAGAAGCCTCCCCGGAGCTCAACATCCTGCCCACCGGCGTGCCGGAGTACGACGAAGGCTACGGCCTGGCCAACTTGAGAGAAAAGATCCTCACCGAACCGCCCACCGACCGCGCGGCGAGCGGAACCTACCTCTACGACAGCCTGCAGCTGCTCTTCGAACTCATCAACACCGGCCACGACCCGCTGGATGAGCACTCCCTGGCCTTCGATGACACCGCGGAGCCGGGCCTGACCTTCCGCAGCCTCTCGGCGGACCTGTTCCTGCCAGAAGCCACCAGCTACATCTCTGCGGTGAAGCTGTCCAACGCGGCGCTGCACCGGGTGCTGCAAAACCTCCTGCTCACCCGGGAGGTGTCGGGCAAGGACCGCGGGTTCGTCTCCTACGCCAGCCTGGGGGTCACCCAGCTGGGTCAGGTGTATGAGGGCCTCATGTCCTACACCGGCTCCATCGCCGCCACCGAGATGTTCGAGGTCGCCCCCAAGGGCGACGCGTCCAAGGGTTCCTGGCTGGTCACCCCGGCGCTGGCCGCGGACCTTCCCCAAGACAGCTTCGTCCAGGAGGTCACCGGCGAGGGCGTGCGACGCAACCGCCGCTACGCCCCGGGCGATTTCGTGTTCCGCCAGTCCTCCAGGGACCGGGAGCGTTCCGCGTCCTTCTACTCCCCGCCGGTGATTACCGAGTTCGTGGTGGGCCAGGCCATCGAGGAGCTCGACGCTGCGCACCGCATCGACGCCGCCGACGACATCCTGCGCCTAAAGATCTGCGAGCCGGCGATGGGCTCCGGGGCCTTCGCCGTGGAGGCCGTCAACCAGCTCGCTGAGCTCTACCTGGAGAAAAAGCAGCAGGAACTGGGTGAGACCATCGACCCGGAGAGGCTCACCGAGGAACTGCAAAAGGTCAAAGCCTCCATCGCGTTGCACCAGGTGTACGGCGTGGACCTCAACAAGACTGCGGTGGAGCTCGCCGAGATCTCCCTGTGGCTCAACACCATGTCCTCGCAGCTGCACGCGCCCTGGTTCGGCCTGCACCTGCGCCACGGGAACTCGCTCATCGGCGCGTCGCGCTCTACCGTCACCGCCGCTTCGTTGCGCAAGCGCGACTACCTCACCCAGCAGCCCGTCCACCACCCGGTGACCACCGTGGCCGCAGCCGTCGAAGAGGGCACGGTGGACGCGGCCGTGTTGGGCCGGGTGCATCACTTCCTCGTTCCCAGCAAGGGGTGGGGTTCACCCGCGGAGTCAAAGGACCTCAAAGAGATCGCCCCTAAGGCCATCGGGCACATGAAGGCGTGGCGCAAGGAGATCCGCAAGGGCTTCTCCGCCGCCGACGTCACGACGCTCAAGGACTTGGCCACCCGGGTGGAGCGGCTGTGGCAGCTGGCCCTGGTGCGCCTGCGCATCGCCGAGGACCAGGCCAGCCGACGCCTGGACATCTTCGGACACGCTACCCCCGCACGAATGTGGTCACCCGCCAGCAAATCGACGCGGAGCTGTTCGGCAACCTCGACGGCGCCTACCAGCGCCTACGCCTGGTCATGGACGCGTGGAACGCCCTGTGGTTCTGGCCGCTCACCGAGGTAGACCAGCTCCCCGATAAAACCGAGTGGCTGGCCACCCTGCGCGACGCGCTGGGCACCTCCATCAAGGCCAGCCGCAATGCCGACCAATTGGCCATCGGCCACGACCTTCAGTGGGACGAACTCACCGCCCTAGAGCAGATGGAGTTCACCGCGCTGCCCTACGACGAGCTCATCGACGCCCACCCGTGGCTGACCGTCGCCCGCCAGGTGGCCGCCGACCAGGCCTTCTTCCACTGGGACCTCGACTTCGCCACCGTCATGGCCAAAGGCGGCTTCGACCTGCAGGTGGGTAACCCGCCGTGGGTGCGGCCCCGCACGGACGTCGACGCCCTCTACTCCGAGCACGACCCGTGGTTCAGCCTGGCACACAAACCCACCCAGGCGGAGAAGAAACAACGACGGCAGCGCCTGGCCGACGACGAGGCCGTGCTCGCCACCCTCGCCCGAGGATTATCCGATTCGGTGGTGACCGCGGAGGTCCTAAACGACGTCTCTCGCTACCCGCACCTGGAGGGCCAGCAGCCGGACCTCTACCGCGGGTTCATGGAGCGCACGTGGGCGAATGCGTCCGCCCACGGCATCACCTCCTTGGTGCACCCGGAATCCCACTTCACGGAAAAGAAGGCAGCATCCCTGCGCGCCGGTGCCTACCGAAGGCTGTGCCGGCATTGGCAGTTTGTGAACGAACTAGTGCTGTTCGACGTCCATCATCTCGTGAAATACGGGATCCATGTCTACGGCCCGCGCACGGAGAACCCTTCCTTCATCAGTGCCACGTCGCTCTACCACCCGAAGACGGTCCTGGACTCCCTTCGCCACGACGGCACCGGCCCGCTTCCCGGATTCAAGGACGATGACGGCAACTGGGATCTTCGTCCCCACCGGGACCGCATCATCGAGGTCAACATGGACACCCTCACGCTGTGGCATTCCATCCTGGAGGAGCCGGGAACTCCGGTTATCGCCTCGCGGACGGTGTACACCGTCAACACCGAGGCGGCCGCCGTGTTGGAAAAGCTCGCCGACGCTCCCCGGGTCAAGGAACTGGGGTTGCAGTTCTCTAGAGGTTGGGACGAATCCATCGACAAGAAGAAGGGATACTTCGACAGCTCCTGGCAGCATCCCAGACGCTGGACGGGTGTTATTCTCCAGGGCCCGCACCTAGGCGTGTCCAACCCGATGATTAAGCAGCCCAACCCGACCATGAAGCATAACCAGGACTGGTCCGAGGTGGACTTAGAGGCGATGCCGCCCGAGTTCATCCCAGCTACGGCATACGCTCCGAACCGTGAAGAAAAAGAGCACTACGACGAGGACTACGGCTACTGGAAGGTCTCCGAAGACGAATCGGTGTTGGTTTCACAGCAGTACCGGGTGGCTTACCGAGAAATGGCAGCTGTCACGGGATTTCGCACCCTTTACCCTGCGCTCATACCTCCAGGCGCAACACACGTTCACACCGTCAATTCCTTCACTACACTAAGCCCAATTTATCTAGCCTCGACAGGTGCGATGACTTCTTCCCTTCTAGCCGATTTTTTCGTCCGCTCAACCGGTAGCGGACATATATTCAACTCAAACGTCCTCGGCCTTCCGACTGTTTCTAGAAATAACGACGCTGCCGCCCGCCTCTACCTCCGCCTCAACTGCCTCACCGAGGCCTACGCGCCGTTGTGGGAGCGGATCACGGGTGAGCTGTGGACGCCGGATACGCCGTTGCGTATCGCGCGGGATCGGTGGCACGCACAGAACGAAATTGACGCGATTGTGGCGCTCTCGCTTGGGGTGACCGCGGATGAGCTGTGCATGATCTATCGCACCCAGTTCCCGGTCATGCGCCGCTATGACACGGAGGATCTCTACGACGCTCACGGGCGCAAAGTGCCTAAGGAGGTGGCGAAGCTACAGGCCAAACTGGACCCCAGCGGAGAGCTCACCGTCGCGCAGCGCACGTGGACGCACCCGCAGTCCGGCGCGTCGTACACCTTCGACTATCCCTTCGCGCCCCTGGACCGGGAGGCGGACCTGCGGGCCTGCTACGCGCACTACGCCGATTGCCTGTAGGAGCCTGCCATGTCTTCTTTGCTTCCGTCGTATGCCGTCGGCCACCTCATCGAGGGCCTGAGCGAGTACCTCACCACCAGCTTCTCCCTGGCGGACGGCGCCACCGCCGCCGCCTTGGAGTCCTTCCTCAAGGACCCCACCACGGGCATGTTCCACGGCCCTTACGTGCGCACCCGCCTGCCCTACGCCCCGGCCACCAACTGGGCCGGTGTGCTGGAGTGGCTGCCACACTGGTTCACCCCCTACCGGCACCAGGCGGAGGCGTTTCGCCGCCTGGCATCGCACGCCGCCGGCGCCGATCGCCGCCCCGAGCCCACCCTCGTGGTCACCGGCACGGGTTCGGGTAAGACAGAGTCCTTCCTCTACCCCATCCTCGATCACTGCCGGCGCCAGCGCTTACGCGGGCACGTCGGAGGTATCAAGGCGCTCATCCTCTACCCCATGAACGCGCTGGCGAATGACCAGGCCGCTCGCCTGGCGACGCTCATCACCGAAGAAGAGGAGCTGCACGGCATCCGGGCGGGCATCTACACCGGTGAGGCTCAGGGCTCGCGCACTTCCGTAAGCGCCGAGGGGCTCATCACCGACCGTGAGACCATGCGCCAGGCTCCGCCGGACATCCTGCTCACCAACTACAAGATGCTCGACCAGCTGCTGCTGCGCGACGCCGACGCACCTTTGTGGGAGAAGTCCGCCACCACCTTGCAGTACGTGGCCTTGGATGAGTTTCACACCTACGACGGTGCCCAGGGCACGGACGTCGCCCTGCTGCTGCGCCGCATGGGCTTGCGGCTGAAGAAGCACCAACCGGAGGGGTTCCTCTCCCCGGAAGAGACGCGTCGGCCCTTGGGTGCGATCACCCCGGTGGCGACCTCGGCCACGCTGGGCAGCGGGGAGCGCGCCACGGACGAGGTGCTCGACTTCGCCCACACCATCTTCGGCGAGCAGTTCCCCACGGACGCGGTGGTGCGCGAAACGATCCTTGATGTGCCGGGGTGGCGGCTCGTCGTCGCCGCCCTCACGGGGATCGCCGCCTCCGCCACGCCGCTGCCCACCCGGGACGTTGTCCGAGAGGTCAACGACACAATCGCGCAGGCAGGCAGCGACGAGGAGCACGCAGAGGTCGTCCACCGCGCGTTCTGCGAGAAGGTCTTCGGCTGCTCGGACGCCATCGACGAGGCGGTGGCGGCCGCCTCGGTCAGCGAGCTCATCGCCGCCGTGCTGGCCCATTCGCACGCCCCGGTGAAGCTGTCGTCGGCGGATCCGGCCGCGGACACCTTAGTCACCGCGGTCTTTCCGGCGGATGTCGCCCGCATTCCCCACGAGGAGGCCGCCGAGTTCCTCTCCCACACGCTCACCGAAATCGCGCACCTGCGCGCCGAGTTCGGCGCTGCCCACGGCTGGGACGGCAAGAAATTCCCCGGCGTGGAAACGCACCTGTGGGTGCGCGAGGTCTCCCGCCTGGACCGGCGCGTCGGCACCGCCGGGACGCTCGACGCGGACGCGTCGTCGCTGTTTCGCTGGGCGGACAATGGCACGGACCAGGCGTCCTCGACCAGCTACTGGCTGCCGGCGTGCTATTGCCGCAACTGCGGGCGCTCGGGGTGGATGATCGCGCTGCAGCCCGGCGAGGAGTTCGTCGAGACCACCAGCAAACGCATCCGCCAGCAGTCCATGCGCCGCCGGGACCTCATGCGCCCGCTGCTCGACGCCACCAGTGAGATCACGAGCAGCCACAGCCGCGTCGACGACGACTCGTCGAGCGTGATGTGGCTCAATCTGGCCGCCGCCGAGCTCAGCGACAAGGAGCCGGCGGAGGAGGACAAGGAACAAGGCGGCGTGGCCCCGGTGCTCACCTTCACCGGGGCGGGAGCCGGGGAGCTCGCCGCGAAGGACACGTGCCCGTCCTGCGGGGAGGCGGACGCCATCCGCTTTGTGGGGTCCTCGGTGGCCACGCTGCTGTCGGTGACGATCTCCAACCTGTTCGGCATGGGGGATCTAGACGCCGCAGAGAAGAAGTCCCTCGTCTTCGTGGACTCGGTGCAAGACGCCGCACACCGCGCCGGCTTCGTCCAGGCCCGGGCGCGTACCTTCGCTATCCGCACCCGAACCCGCCAGGCGGTGGGTAACACGCCGACGACACTCGCCGAGCTCCCGAGGCGCCTCATGGCCGCTGCCGAGCAGGAAGCACCCGGGGTGCGCGACCGCGCCAAGTTTGAGCTCGTGCCCCCGGCCGTGGCGGAAAGCACCCGCTTTCTGCCCTATTGGCAGCGCACGGGCAGCCGCACCGCCCGGCATGAGGCGGCGAAGCTCGTGCGCAACGTCCTCGCCCTGGAGCTCGCCTTGGAGTTCGGCGACCGGGCGGATCTTACGCGCTCGTTGGTTTCGACGGGGGCCTTAAGCGTCGGCGTGGCCGTCACGGATGAGGAGCTGCGGGCCGCCGTGGACAGCCTCGGGATCATCACCGACTCCGGGGCACTGGGCGGGGTGGACCTGGCGTGGGCGCGCGGCGTGTTAGAGGCCATGCGCCAATTCGGCGGCATCGCTTCGGAGCTGCTGACCAGCTATGTCAAGCACGACGGCAACGCGTACCTGCTCAACCGGCGTGAGGCCGCCGCCTGCGGGGTGCCGCGTTTCGCCCGCGGCGGGGCCCCGGCGTTCCCGCGGACGGGCCGAAGCCCGCGTGATGGCGCGCGCGACTATTCGGCCATGCCGGTGGCCAGCACTCAGGGTTTCTACGCCCGGTGGACCGCCGCCACCTTGGGCATCAGCGCGCACGACGCCGCGCGCGTCGTCGCCGATCTCTTCGCTGAGCTCGCCCAGCGCAAGGTCATCACCGCGGTGACAACCGACAGCGGTGCCACCATGTACACCCTGCTGCCTCAGCGCATCCTCGTCTCCCCGGAGGACGCCGGGGAGATCCTTGAATGTGGGGTGTGTCGGCGCCGGCTCGCCGTCGACGCGCACGGGCGCCAGCTGCTGAACGGCGTGCCGTGCTTGTCCCTCGGGTGCGCGGGCCACATGAGCGTGGTGGCCAACCGGGACAACTACTACCGGCGGCTGTATCACTCCCGCAATATCCGCACCGTGGTGTCCTCGGAGCACACCAGCCTGCTGCGCTCAGAGGAGCGCATCGAGCTAGAAAAGCAGTTCAAGAAGCCGGTGGGCGAGCAGGAGGCCAGTGCTCCGAACGTGCTGGTGGCCACCCCCACCCTGGAGATGGGCATCGACATCGGCGATTTGTCCACGGTCATGCTCGCCTCCCTGCCCACCACGGTCGCCTCCTATGTCCAGCGCGTGGGCCGCGCGGGGCGCCTAAGTGGTAACTCGCTGGTGGTGGCCATGGTCGTGGGGCGTTATAAGGCCCTGGCCCGGCTCACGAACCCCGTGGAGACCATCGGCGGGGACGTCGCCCCGCCGGCGGCGTTCCTCTCCGCCAGGGAGATCCTGCACCGCCAGTTCGCCGCCTATCTCATCGACTCCATCGACTTCACCACCACCGAGGTTCAGCCGTACCGGGCGGAGTCCGTGTTCGGTACCACCCGGCGCAACCTTGTCGACGAGCTCGTCGACCGCCTCGACGACGGCGTCGAGCACCTCGTAGATCAGTTCTGCTCCACCATCGACGAGTTCGCCCGCGACGGTGTCATCGACGAGCTCGCCGAATGGGTGCGCACCGAGTTCGCCGCGCAGCTGCGCCAGGCGCAGAAGGACTGGAATGAGGCCCGCCATCAGCTCATCGACCGCCGTCGAACGCTGGCGGGGATCGTCGACGCCCTGCAGGACGAGGCCGCCTCAGCCAGCGGGGACGAAGAGACCGCCGCGAAGCTGCGCCGGGCCCGCGCCGCGCTCCGCTTCACCTCCGCGATCTTGAAGGACAAGTTCCAAGATGAGCACTGGATCGCCGCCTTAGAGCGCTACGGCCTCCTGCCGAACTTCACGCTGCTGGACGACGCGGTGGAGTTCCACCTGTCCGTCTCCCGGGCAGTCGCGGACACCGGCGAGTTCGAGACCGAGGCCAGGGAGTACTCCCGCGGCATTTCCAGCGCCTTGTTCGAGCTCGCGCCCGGCGCGACGTTCTACGCCCAGGGCATCGCCGCGACCATCGACTCCGTGGACTTGGGCCCGCAGAACTCGGCGCTGCAGCGGTGGCGGTTGTGCCCCACCTGCTCCTACTCGGAGGTGTACCCGGCGGCCGCGGAGCTGCCGATCGTGGGCCCGTGCCCGGCGTGCGGGGCGGCGAAGTTCGCCGACCTCTCCCAGGTCCTCACCGTCGTAGAGATGCGCCGGGTGTCGGCCTCGGTGGACTACTCCCGTTCCGCGATCACCGACCGCTCCGATGACCGCCAGATCGCCCGCTTCGAACGCGCCCTGTCCATGGTCATCCCCGACGGTGGCGTGGGCGCCAGCTGGTTTCTCACCCACACCGGCTTCGGCATCCAATACCTGCCCCAGGTGGAGATGCGCTGGCTGAACCTGGGCCGGCCGGTGGGTGGGGAAACCTCCTGGCTCATGGGCCAGGAGGTGGAAACCCCGAAGTTTTGGGTGTGCCGCGAATGCGGGCACGTGGACTCCAAGGCCGGGGAGAACCGCTGGCAGGACCACAAGCCGTGGTGTTCGCTGCGCCACGCCCGCGACGAGGACACCCTCGATTTCGCCCTGGGCCGCCGCCTTACCACCCAGGGCGTGCTCATGCACCTGCCGAGCGTTGTCACCGCCGCCGACGTCGGCGCCGTGCCGTCGCTCATCGCCGCGCTGCGCATGGGATTCAAGCAATACTTGGGCGGCAACCCGGACCACCTCGACGTCGCCGCCGTGCACGCTGCCGCCGGCGGGCGGGTCCACGACATGCTCCTGCTGCACGACGCCGTCCCCGGCGGCACCGGCTACCTCTCCCAGTTCACCGAGCCGGAGGACATCCGCCGCCTCCTGCTCACGGCGTACGAGCGGCTGCGCGACTGCTCCTGCGCCGCCGGGCCGCTCAAGGCGTGCCCGCACTGCCTGCTGCCCTTTAGCCGCGACTACGAAGTGGACCAGGTGTCCAGAGAGACGGCCGAGGCCGCGCTGCTCAAGATCCTGCTCGACGACCCCCACCCGGACGCCGAGACCGCCGCCGTCGCCACGCCGCCGGCAGATGCGTGGGAGGGCCACTTCACCGACGCCAAACCCGCCGGCAGCGAGCGCAGCGACTTGGAAGCCCGGTTCTTGGAGCAGCTGCGCCACGACCTGAAGGACTACGGCGCCACCGTGACGGAATCCACGCGCGGCGGCCACGCCCTGTGGACCATCCGCTTCCCGAACTCCAAGTTGACGTGGACGATGAAGGAGCAAGGGCGCCTGCCCGACGGGTTGCATTCGCTCACCCAACCGGACTTCTACTTCGAGGTCGACGGCGCCGAGCTCAACCGCATCGCCGTCTACACCGACGGCGCCAGCTACCACGCCAGTCGCACCCACAACGGTGTGGCCGCGGACATCAACCGCCGCAGCCGGCTGTACGAGGAGGGCATCGTCGCTTGGTCGCTCACCGCCGATGACCTTAACGCCCGGCGCGACGTCGTCAACGGCACCTCCCACCCCGCGCCGTCGTGGTACGCCGCCCGGGCCCGGAGAGTCCTCAACCAGAAGTACAACCTGGAAGACAGCCTCCACGAGCTGCTGCTCACCGACCCCATGACGCAGCTGCTGGCGATACTGGCCAACCCCCGACAGCCATGGTCGCGACTGTCGCAGGTTGCGGGGATACACGCGGAATTCACGCACCGGCAGAACCCGGACGCGTTCGGCCCGCTCATCTCCTTTTCCCTGGACGGCGAGCGCTTCGCCCTCACCTTCCGGGTGGTGGACGGGGAGCCGAACATCGAGCGGTGGCGGTGGTTCCTGCGGCTGGCGAACCTGTTGTTCCTCAACGGCTACGACGTTGGTGGCAATATCGTCAGCGTGGAGGATGACACCGCGCTGGCAGCATCCGCGCCTGCGCCTGCGCCTGCCGCGCCGCCCGCACCCGAGCCCGCCGCGGCCTTCGCCGAGCCCTGGCAGCGCATCCTCGATGACTTCCGCGGCGAGGAACCCGCCGTCGTCGCCGCCCTGGAGCTGCTCGCCGGCACCCAGTCGCTGCTCCCCGAGGGCATCGGCAGCGAGATCAACGGCGTGCCCACGGTGGTCAGCTGGCCGGAGCAGAAGATCGTGGTCGTTTACCCCGACGAAGCCGACTCCTTCACCGACGCCGCCGACGACGGCTGGACCATCATCGACTCCGAGACCCTCACCGTCGACGCCATCCCGTCGGCGCTGCTGAACCCCCACTGACCTCGATAACGACCCGCGCAAAGGACACCCACCATGGCCACTTCCCTGCTCCTCGCCGATGACTTCGAGTTCATCCCCGGCCTGGAGAAGCAGACCGCGAGCTTCATGAAGAAGCTGCGCGAGAACCCGGCGAACCCGTCGCTGCGGGTCAAGCCGCTGAAGTCCGCCGCCGACCCGCGAGTGCGCACCGCCCGCGTCACCGATAAGTACCGGGCGGTGCTCATGGAGTTTCAGGCCCCCGAAGGCCGACGATTCCTGCTCATCCGCATCGACAACCACGACGAGGCCAATGATTACGCCGCTCGCCTCGTCGTCCGGCAAAACCCGGTCAATGGTGTCTTCTCCCTTATCACCGAGACCCCACCCGCCTCTGCGGCGGCCATCGACGCGGAGGTCGAGTCCCGCGCGAAGCGCCTCGTGGAGCAGCGCCTGGCGGAGCAACAAGCCGCGCAGCAGGCAGAGCAGCAGACGACGCCCGCCGTCGACGTGCAGCCGGCCGCGGTACCAGCCGCGGTACCGGCCGCGGCGCCGCGCGACACCCTCACCGCCGCGGGCATCACCGACGCCGACCTCACCGACACCCTGGGGGTGTCGCCAGTGGCGGTCGCGGCGACGTGGCGCGCCGACTCCGAAGCCGACCTCGACGCCCTGCTCTTCGACAGCCCCACCTGGGAACGAGACGCCATCCTGGGCCTACTCGCCGGGATGAGCGTCGAGGAAGTCAGAGACGACCTCGGCCTCAGCGCGCCGGAGCGGCCGGCGGCGTCGTCGCAGCCGGACATCATCGACGACACGGACGCACTCGCCGGGCTGAAGAGGTCCGGCATCGTCATCGAGCCCACCGAGCAGGAACTGCAGGACATGATCGAACACGGTCGCTTCGAGGACTGGCGCGTGTTCCTGCACCACTCCCAGCGCAAGGCGGTGGAGGGCTCGCACAAGGGGTCGGCGCGCATCGTCGGCGGCGCGGGAACCGGCAAAACCGTCGTGCTCGTGCACCGAGCGCGGCATCTGCAGGCGAAGTACCCGAAGTCCCGGATGCTGCTCACCACCTTCACCCGGTCGCTGTCCAACCAGCTCAAAACGCTCATGAACACCCTGGACCCGGACTATATGGAGGCCAGCCGCCACGGTTCGCCGGGGTTGTGGATCGCCGGCATCGACGCGCTCGTGCGCGGGGTTCTCACCAATGCGCAGAAAACCGAGCTGGCCGACGCGATGGAGGCCGCCCTCGGCATCCGTGGCGCCTTCTACGCCCCGGTGAGCGGCCGGGAGGAGGACACCCTGTGGAACGAGGCCGCCGAGCTGCACGGCGACGGCATGGCGCCGGCGAAACTCCAGCCGGAGTTCCTCCGCGGCGAGCTCTACGACATCATCCTCACCGAGAACATCCTCACCGAGGCCGAGTATCTCCGCGTCACCCGGACCGGGCGCGGCACCCCGCTCAACCGCGCCGAGCGCAAAAAGGTGTGGGCGATTTGCCGCTCCTTCCTGCGCCACTGCGAGCTGAATCAACACCTGCCCTTCCCCGCCCTGGCCATGGTGGCCGCGGTGCTGCTGGAACAACGCGGGTGCCCGATGTTTGACCACGCGCTCGTCGACGAAGCCCAGGACTTCCACGCCGGCCACTGGCGCTTCCTGCGCGCCGCGGTCGCCGAAGGCCCGGATGACCTCTTCATTGCGGAGGACTCCCACCAGCGCATTTACGGCCGGCGCCTCCCGCTGCGTCGTTTCGGCATCGAGACCCGCGGGCGGGCCTCTACCCGGTTGAAGGTCAACTACCGCACCACCGCGCAGAACCTCGCCTACGCCACCGCCGTGCTAGAGGGCGGGCAGTGGATCGACTCCGAGGACGTCGTCGACACCCTCGACGGCTACCGCTCCCTGACCTCCGGGCCGAACCCCGTCATCGCCCGCGCCGGAAACAAGAGCGAGGAGTTCGAGCTCATCGCCGCCACCGTCCGCGGATGGCTGGCGCAGCCGACGCCGTCGTTGCACATCGGTATCCTCGCGCGCGGGAAGCAACGCGTCCACGAGATCGAGACCTACCTCAGCGAACAGGGCATCACCGTGTCCACGAACCGCTCCGGCGCGGACACGCTGCGCGAACGGGTTTCGGTGATGACCATGCACAACGCGAAGGGGATGGAGTTCACCAACGTCATCCTCGCCGACGTCTCCGACGCGAGCCTGCCTATGATCTTCCGCCGCAACGAACTCGCCGACGCCGAGCGCGACGACGCCCTCCTGCGCGAACGGGCCCTGCTCTACGTCGCCGCGTCCAGGGCCCGCGACCAGCTCGTCATCACCATGACGGGCCGACCGTCGACGCTGCTGCCTCACGCAAGCCAGCGCTGATCGTTCCACGTGGAACAATTACCGGCGCCTGCCCCCGCGGGTCCTCCCACGCCTCGGCGCGCAGGCCGTAGGCGTCGGCGAGCACCTCGGGAGTCAGCGTCTTACGTGGCGTGCCCCGGGCGATGATCTCGCCGCCCTTCATCACCACCATCGTGTCCGAGTACTGCCCGGCCAGCATGAGGTCGTGGAGCACCATGACGACGGCCTTGCCGGCGCGCGCCTGCGCCCTGGCCAGCTCAAGCATCTCGATGGCGTGGGCGGGGTCGAGGAAGGTGGTGGGTTCGTCAAGCAAGAGCACCGGGGTGTCCTGCGCCAGGGTCATGGCCAGCCACACGCGTTGGCGCTGCCCGCCGGAGAGGGAGTAGACGTCACGGTCGAACAGGTCGGTGACGTCCGTCGCCTCGCTGGCCTGGGCGATCGCCTCCCGGTCGGCGTGGGACAGCCCTCGGAACCGCCCCTGATGGGGGTGGCGCCCGCGGGCGACCAACTCGCCGACCAGCAGCCCGTCGGGCGCCGTGGGGTGCTGCGGCAGCATGGCCACGTAGGTGGCGGCGTCGCGCGGGGACAGCGTGTGCAGGTCGACGTCGCCGACGACCACCCGCCCCCGCCGGGGTGTGAGCAGCTTGGACATGGTCTTTAACAGCGTCGACTTCCCGCAGCCGTTGGGCCCGATGAGCGTGGTGACCTCCCCGGCGCGCGCGGCGAAGTCCACCCCCGCAAGGATGTCCGCGTCATCGCCATAGCCGCTGTGTACGCCCTCGGCGCGAAGCGCAACGTCGCCCGTCATTGTTTCCTTCCTTACGTTCTTTCGGTAGCGCTACCGGTAGCGCTTAGAGCGGCCCCAGACGAGCGCGACGAGCGCCACGCCGCCAATCACCGAGGACACCGCACCCACCGGCGCGGAACCGGGCATCGCCGCGGCGACCACCGCGCACCCGGTCAACAGCGCCGCCCCGGCGGTGGCTGCCACGAGCGGCGACGGCGTCGGCGTGCGGGCCACGAGCCGCGCCGCGTGAGGTGCGATGAGTGCCACGAACCCAATGGGACCCACCGCCGAGACGACCACCGCCGAGATGCCCGTCGACGCCACGAGCAGCAGGCGGCGCTGAACCCGGATGTCCACGCCGAGGGCGACGGCGGAGGCGTCGTCGTGCGCGAGCACCGGCAGGTCCCGCGCGCACCACACCCCGAGGGCAACAAACGGCACGAGCCCAACGATGAGCGGCGGGAGCATCTCCATTCGGATGAACCCCGTCGATCCCGACAGCCACGTGTGCGCATCCATCGCCCGCAGCGTCTGCGCCTTGAGCAGTAGATAGCTTGTCACCGCCTGGCACATCAGCGACACGGCCACACCCATGAGCACGATCTTGTTGCTGCTGCCCACGCCACCGAGCAGGGTCAACACCACGACGACCGCCACCGCCCCGATCATGGCCAGGCCCGCCCGCCACCAAAAGGTCGGGATGTCCTGGGCAAAGGCAGGCCGAAGCGTCACCGTGCCCAGCACCACCATGACGGCGGCGCCGCTGGTCACGCCGAGGATGTCCGGGGAGGCGAGCGGGTTGCGCGCCATCGTTTGCGTCCACGCCCCAGCCGCACCGAGGGCAGCGCCGACGATGACAGTCGCCGCCGCCACCGGCAAGCGCAGGTCCCACACCACCGCGATCTCGCGGGCGGTGCCGCCGCCGTGGAGCACCTCCCACACTTCTGCCGGGGAGAGCGCCACCGCCCCCTGGCCGAGCAGGACGAGGTACGCACCCGCAGTGAGCACGCTGAACAACGCCGCGGCGAGCATCACCCGCCGGGTGCGGCGTCGACGCTGCGCCGTCACGACGCCCCCGGCGGTCATAGCGCAGCCTCCTTCTGCCAGCCCACGCCCCGGTGCACCGCCCAGATCAGCGCCGGCGCGCCCAGGATGGACACGACGATGGACATCTCCAGCTCACCGGGTTGCAACACCAGGCGTCCGACGATGTCCGCCGCCAGGACGATGATTCCACCACACAGCGCGGTGGGCACCAGGCTTCGGCTCAGGCTCGGGCCCAGGATTCGGCGCATGATGTGCGGCGCGGCGAAGCCGACGAACGCCGTCGGGCCGGCCGCGGCGGTGGCGGTGCCCGCCAGGACGACGACACCCAGCGCCGCACACATCCTCGCCACGGCCGGCGACCCGCCCAGCGCGAGCGAGGTCTCCTCCCCCATGGCCAGCAGGTCCAGCGGCCGGGCCCCCACCGCCGCGATCACCATGCCGATCACGCACCCGAGGGCGGCGATGGCGACGTCGTCGTAGCCCCGCCCAAAGGTCGCGCCCACCGTCCACCGGCGTAGCGCGTCGAGCGCCTCGTTCGAGAACAGTCCCACCAGCGTCGATGATGCCTGCAAGGCCGCTGACAACCCCAACCCGACCAGCACCAGCGTCAGCGGGTCCGGCGAGCGCCGCGAGATGCCCACCACCACCGCCGCCGTGATGCTCGCCCCGGCCAGCGCGAGAAGCACCCGGGACAGACCGAACGACGCCACCCCCAGCACAGTTCCGGCGGCGACGAAGAAGGACGCCCCGGCCGTCACCCCGATGAATCCCGGGTCGGCCAGTGGATTGCGTGTCCACGCCTGCGCCAGCGCCCCCGCCACGGCGAGCGAAGCGCCGACGAAAAAGGCCAGCAACGTCCGGGGAATGCGCAGGTTCCAGACGATGTTGAGCACCTCGGCGTCACCCTCCCCGCGCAGCGCGCCGATGACCTCAGCCACCGCGGTGTCCCGGGAGCCATACGCCAGTGAGCACGCCGCGACGACCACCGTCGCGCACAGCAGAAGCGCGACGACGGCCGTCGGGTTTCGTCGAGACATGAACGGCACCGCTTAGAGCTTGTCGGCGACCTTCTCGGAGGCCCACGGAATAGTGACCGGGTTCGGCATGCTCATCGCGTTGCCCACGTCGGTCTCCAGGTAGCGCACGCGACCATCCTTGACCACCTCCAGGTTCTGGAAGGTGGGATCATCCTTGAGCGCGTCGACGGCCCCGTAGTAGTCCAGGACGAAGAGATAGTCGACGCCATTGAGCGCGGCGTAGTTCTCGGGGGCGTAATCGACGAAGAAGCTCGACCCGTCGCCCTCCAGCTCGGCGGGGATTTCAAAGCCCAGATTCTCAATGAACTGACCGCGGCCGTCGCCCGAGGTATAAAGGCCAATCTTGCCGTCATAGGGCATCACAATGGCTGCTTTCTTGCCCTGCACGTCGGCGTGTTCTTTGCGGAAATCGACAAAGGTCTGTTCGGTCTTTTCGACGAGTTCCGCGCCTTCAGCCTCCTTGCCGACGGCCTCCGCAATCGTTACCACCTGCTTCTCCCAGGGCACCTGCCAGTCCGGGAATTCCTCCGGCTTCACCACGGTGGGGGCAATCTTCTCCAACGAACTCTTGGCATTCGCGTCGACGGCCTGATTCACCGCCACGATAAGGCTCGGATCCGAGGCGGTGACCTGCTCCAGAACGTCGGCGGTAAAACCGGCGCCCGTGTTGAAGATCTTCACCGGTTCGGCGTCGCCCAGCAGCTCCTTCGACCACGGCCCCACTCCCGAGGGGTCAGCATCGCCCTCGGAGCCCCACG
This sequence comes from Corynebacterium uterequi, assembly GCF_001021065.1. Taxonomy (NCBI): domain Bacteria; kingdom Bacillati; phylum Actinomycetota; class Actinomycetes; order Mycobacteriales; family Corynebacteriaceae; genus Corynebacterium; species Corynebacterium uterequi. The sequence continues at coordinate 2,199,002 of NZ_CP011546.1, forward strand.
GGGCGATGGCGACCGGGGTAACGCCCAACGCCAGCAACGTGTCTACGTCGCCGAGGCCCAGGCTGGCCACCCGCTCCTCCGACGCCGCAACCGCCGAGCCGGGGGTGCTGGTGGCTTCGGTCTCGCCCGGGCCGCGGGTGCACCCGGTCAACGCCACCGCGGAGGCGAGGGCAGTGGCCATGATCGCTACACAACGACGTGGGAATATACGCATGTCGGAAGTCCTTTCAGGGGTTCTATCGGCGCCTATCTCTTTTCCTGCTGAGGGCAGTGTTTTTCGCGCCCCGGGTCGGGTTGTGAGCGCCGACGCGAGAAGGTTGCACACAACTTAAGCCATCCCTACCCTTTAAGGCAAGCCAATCCTTAGTTTATTCTTTCCATCGATGATTCGACATCTCTCCATATATGTACGAGCACGCCTTACACTCACTCACCCTTATCGCCAATGAAAAGCTCAAACCCCGCCTCCACCGACTCACTTTCACCGCCGACGCCTTCGCCACCCATCCCCTCACCGGGCCCGACGAATACTTCGGCCTCCTCATGCCTCAAAAAGGCCAGCAATTCCGCAGCATCAGCGTCGACGGCATCAACATACGAGCCGCCGTCGCCGCCCTCCCGGCCGACATAAGACCAGACCTGCGCTGGTACACCATCCGCCGCCTCGACCGCGCCCGCAAACTCATCGACGTCGACATCGTCACCCACGGCGACACTGGCCCCGGCTCCCGGTGGGTCCGAGCCGCCCGCCCCGGCGACACCGCCGGAATGTTCACCTGCCCGGCGTTATGGACCCCGCCGGCCAGCACGCAGCTACTCGTCGCCGACGCCTCAGCGCTGCCCGCCGTGCGCCACATCCTCAGCCATCAGCTGCGCCACAATCCCGAACAGCTCTCCCAAACCGACGTCCTGGCGGTCATCACTGACCACGATGAAATCGAAGACGGCCTAGAGCGGAAATGGGGTGACCATCTGCGATCCCTGACCACGGTCACGACCACGAAGAACACCGAGACGACCCGGGCCGTGCAGGCCCTCCGAGAGCTTTTCAGCCCACGTACCCGACCAGAGTCGTTGTGGGTATCCGGGGAAGGAGACCTCGCCAAAAGCGTGCGGAAACTCGCCGCCGACGACTGGGGCCTGCCCACCTCCGACATCGTGTGGGTGCCGTACTGGTTCCACGGACGCGCCCGGCCGTGAGAGGTTCTTTCGGTGGGTGCTTGGGGGCTTGCTGGTTAGATCTTGTTCGGGTACGTGCCGTTCGGGTCATCCGGATCCTCATAAATCCACTCCCCAATCACCCCAGGCAACACCTTGCGCGGCTCACCCAACAACGCCAACCGATTCGCATCCCGCTCCACCTCAGTAATCATGATCTTCGGCGGACGCTTCTTACGCCCCTGCCCACGACCCGCGCCGGCGCCGGCGCCCATGCCACCAAACATGGGTGAAGAAGACTGTGAGGCCGGGGAGGCTGTGGAGCCTGATGCCGGGGTGCCGGCCAGCGACGAGCCACCCGGGCCAGCAGGAGCACCGTACCCGGAACCGCCCGAAGAATACGGGGCAGACGGGGCGCGCCCCGACCCCACACCACGGCCGGTGCCATCAGGCGACGACGCCCACCGATCAGCCCGACCGGCGGCACCTTCAGCAGCAGCGCCGCCGCCGGCACCCCGGGCGCCTCTTACCCTGGTCACCCCACGACCAATCACCCCGGTGCCGTTCGTCAACGGCCCACCCACACGAGGAACACCACTGGTCAGCATCCTCGCCGCAGGTGACAACCCACCAGCATCAATACTGCGCCCATTGACCAACACCCCACCCGGCGAAGTCATCGACGCGCCATGTCCCGTGGTGGCGGGGGTGGTCACTCCGGATACCGCCGACGGCAACGACCACGTCGACACCGTTGACGGATGGGTGCCTAACACCTCCGGGGCAATAAGCCCCGCAGTGTCGCCGAGCCCTGCGTGGCGGGCCATCTCCCTACTAATCGCATTCACCCCCGCCACCTTCTCAGGGTGAGCATCAGCAAAACCCAACACCGCATCCACAATCCCCTGCGGGGCGATAAACCTCGTGCCATCAAACCCCACCCCAGCCCCATCAGCACTCGTAAACGCCGTGGTGGGGGACGGCATGCTCGCCCACACCGGGGACGTGAGACTTATCACCCTCGGGGTGATCGCTGACAGGGTCGCCTGGGTGGTCACCGCATTATGTGCCAGTGCGACTCGTTCGATCATGTCCGCAACCCCAGCGGCTTCCGGGCCGGTCGCGGCCATAGCCGTCAGTTCCGCTTTCAGTGCTTGCATAGCTGCGAGGTTGGCTAGGCGTGCGGGTTCCAGTTCGGCGAGGGTGGTTTCAAAGTGGGTGGCGTTGGTAGCGATGGTGGTGCTCGCGGTGGCGGAGCGTTGGAGCCGGTTGATGATCGCATCGGTGGTCTCGCCGTAGTTGTTGGCGCCGATGTAGTTGGAGACCTCGATGAGGCCTTCACCGATGTTTGTGGCGGCCAGGGTGATGTCCGCCCAGATGGGTAAGGATTGGGCGACCGCGCCGGCATTGGAGGCAGCCAGCGCTGCAATGAGTGCATCGAGGCTGGCGGCGGGGGTGACGAGTACTTCTTGGCGGTGCATGCCCGCGACCTGCTCTAGGCCACCGTGGGTGAACGCCCCGAGGGTGGCGGTGCCGACACCACCGGTGTCTGCTCTGCGTAGAATTCGGGCGAAGAGGTCGTCTTGGTCTTCGTAAGCGCGACGGGTGGTGATGAGATTGTCGGCGAGGGCGTCGAGTTCTTCTCCGACTTGGCGCAGGACTGTCTCGGCGGACCCGGGTGCGGCGTTGAGGGATAGGCCGTGGATGGTGCCGAGTTGGTCGTAACCCGAGGCGGTAGAGTAGCTCGAGTCGATCAAGGCCAGCCGTGCATTTCTCGATGATCTGACCGCAAAACCTACGTTACCAACGAGTCCGGCAGCGGCTGCATTGAAGGATTCGGGTTCGATGATGAAGTTCATTTCTGCTCCCTGAGCTGGTTGTAGATTCGGTAGAAGCTCTTGGTTGCGATTTCACAAGCCTCATCGCTTCCCATTACGCCTCTCGAAACACCAACAGACACCGCAAATAGTCCCCGTTCGGTATCCATAGTCAAGTCACACTCCTCCTGGTTCTTTAGTACTAGCACGTCCGGAACGTCATCAAGATAGTCGGAACTATGGAGATCTGGATGAGCCAAAAACTGCTGGATAGGAGTGGGGCCAGCTGTTATCCCTTGGTCTACCTTGTAGAGGGGGTACTCGACGCCGTTTGTAAGTCTTTTATTTACAGGGCCTGTGCAACCGTTCATACCGAAGGAGGTTCCTCCTGACCTTGTGCCTCGTTTCATGCCGATGTCTTCGAGGATTTCTTCGGGGATTTCGTTGCAGGGGTCGATCCATTCTGGGTCTGGGGCGTTGGGGTCGCGTGGGCCGAGTTTGACGAATTCGCCGCTGAGGTAGAACCCTGGCGGGAGCTCGGTGTTGGTGACCCTGGTGTAGGAGGCGTCCGAGCAGCCAGCTATTGGAAGCAGGGACGCCGCCAACAGACAGGCGGCGATGCCCTGACGTGCTCGGCGGGCTCGTCGTTGGCGTGAGGCATGGTTTCTTCGCGGCCTGGTGGTTGGTGTTGTCATGAAATTCCCCCGGTTGATTATGGTTGGCACACTCTCGTTAGACTCGCCTCGCGGCTGTTCGGTTCCCCCTCGTGGCAGTTCCGGCGGCCGGTGGCTACGAGCAGAACCCATTGTCGCACCTGGGTCGCCTCGCCGCTGAGTAACAAGGCTCCTCAGGTGGACTGAGCGGCAAGGTTGGTGGCTAGACGTGTAGCCGGTGGGTTTCGCGGCTTTTCGCAGTTGAGGGTGTGGCCGGGTAGTTGAACCCCGTGGCCGGAGTCAGGTCGAGGTCCTTGGCATGATTGGGCGTTGCGACACCACACATCACGAAGAGCCGGACATCCTGCCGTTTTTCGATCATCCAGGCTCGAGTAACGGCCCGACTGAGGCGATCAACGCCAGGTTGGATCATTTTCGTGGTACTGCTCTGGGGCTTCCTAACCTTACGCACTGCTTTCGCCCGGAATTTGTTCGAGGCTGGTGGGTTCGGGCCTCAGCTACACCACTCAACGGTGAAGACCTGGGAATCCTCCACCCTGAGCGATGCACGTGCATCGCCCCCGAGCCTGTGACTGGCCCCCGGGCCACTAGTCCGAGCCGTTTGCTGTGAACCACTATGCGCGGCAGACCAACCACGCCTGTCAGCGATGCTTGAAAGCAGCCGAGCCCCGCCGAGTCGCCGACCCCAGGTGATGCACGTGCATCACCCCCGAGCCTGTGGCTGGTCGCAGGCCACCAGCCCGACCGTTTGCTGTGAACCACTATGCCCGGCATACCCAACGCCGCCTGTCAGCGACGGGACTCCTCCCCCTCCAAGCGATGCACGTGCATCATCTACAGCTCCCGCGGCAAGCCGCGGGTCGCCAGCCCGACCGTTTGCTGTGAACCACTATGCCCGGCATGCCCAACCACGCCTGGCAGCGACTCTTGAAGAGTAGCCGAGCCCCGCCGAGTCGCCGACCCCGGGTGATGCACGTGCATCGCCTCCCACCTACCGCGGCGAACTTCCGCGTTACGCCCTCAACTGCGAAGACCCTGTATCGCCCTTCGCTGTCACCGCAAGGTCGCTGCTGCAGACTTCGGCGGTGTCGGTGGGCCTGAAGGGCGAATCACGTCCCGCTCGACCCCAGAATCGGACCTCCAACACGAGTCGGTGAGCTTCGCCGGCAGTCCGGGACGTTGCTAGCAGCGCCGATACACTGCCGACTATGCCCGGCATAGCCGATCACAGGAAGCGCACAGCGTCGGGGAGCCAGGAACCACCGGATCCATAAAGCGGTGTTCATAGTGGCTACACGTGTAGCCGCCCCACAAAATCAAGGAGCAACCCCGACCCCCAAGGCCCCGTGGGGTCTCGCCGGAACCCTGGGCCGAGTGGCACGAAAACCACCACCCCCAAGGCTCCCACACTCCGCCGGAACCACCCCCAGCGACCCGGGGATTACCCGCAACAACCCCCACACACGCAAACAAAAAGGTGGTGGGTAACACCACCCCCCCAACCCCCACAACGGGGAGCCACGAGGGCTGGTATCACCCACCACCAATCATGAAGTTAAAGTATCGGCAGCAACCTACTCTCCCACACCCTCCCGAGTGCAGTACCATCAGCACGAATGAGCTTAGCTTCCGGGTTCGAAAAGGGGACCGGGCGTTTCCTCACCGTCATCAACCACCGACACAACCAACCAACACAACACACAACCACCCAACGGTGGCCTGGTGCCGTGCCAGACACTGCATAACGAACGCGACACAACTAATTTTTCTGCTTGCTGCTTATAGTGCAACACTCTCTGCTTGCGGCAAACACATCATGTTTATAGTCGGTCAATTAGTACCAGTCGCCTCAACACCTCACAATGCTTACAACCCTGGCCTATCAACCCCATCATCACTAGGGAACCTCAAAAGAAACCTCATCTCAAAACAGGCTTCCCGCTTAGATGCTTTCAGCGGTTATCCCTCCCGTACGTAGCCAACCAGCCCTACCCAAGGCAAGATAACTGGCACACCAGAGGTACGTCCATCCCGGTCCTCTCGTACTAGGGACAGCCTTCTTCAAGTTTCCACGCGCGCGGCGGATAGAGACCGAACTGTCTCACGACGTTCTGAACCCAGCTCGCGTGCCGCTTTAATGGGCGAACAGCCCAACCCTTGGGACCTACTCCAGCCCCAGGATGCGACGAGCCGACATCGAGGTGCCAAACCATCCCGTCGATATGGACTCTTGGGGAAGATCAGCCTGTTATCCCCGGGGTACCTTTTATCCGTTGAGCGACACCACATCCACAAGTAGGTGCCGGATCACTAGTCCCGACTTTCGTCCCTGCTCGAGCCGTCACTCTCACAGTCAAGCTCCCTTGTGCACTTACACTCACCACCTGATTACCAACCAAGCTGAGGAAACCTTTGGGCGCCTCCGTTACCATTTAGGAGGCAACCGCCCCAGTTAAACTACCCACCAGGCACTGTCCCCAACCCAGATCATGGGCCAAGGTTAAGGTATCCAATCCGACCAGAGTGGTATTTCAACAACGACTCCACCACCACTAGCGTGACAGCTTCACAGTCTCCCACCTATCCTACACAAACCGAACCAAACACCAATACCAAGCTATAGTAAAGGTCCCGGGGTCTTTTCGTCCTGCCGCGCGAAACGAGCATCTTTACTCGTACTGCAATTTCACCGGGCCTGTGGTTGAGACAGCAGGGAAGTCGTTACGCCATTCGTGCAGGTCGGAACTTACCCGACAAGGAATTTCGCTACCTTAGGATGGTTATAGTTACCACCGCCGTTTACTGGGGCTTAAATTCTCAGCTTCGCACACCAAAGTGCACTAACCGGTCCTCTTAACCTTCCAGCACCGGGCAGGCGTCAGTCCGTATACATCAACTTACACGTCTTCGCACAGACCTATGTTTTTGATAAACAGTCGCTTCCCTCTATCCACTGCGACCACCACCAGCTTTCACCAGCAGTGGCACCCCTTCTCCCGAAGTTACGGGGCTAATTTGCCGAGTTCCTTAACCACAGTTCACCCGACCGCCTTAGTATTCTCTACCTGACCACCTGTGTCGGTTTAGGGTACGGGCCGTACACACACATCGCTAGAGGCTTTTCTCGACAGCACTAGATCACCACCATCACCCCAAAGGGGCTACGCATCACGCCTCAGTCAACACGCGGTGCGGATTTCACCAACACCACAACCTCGAACGCTTACACCAGAAACCAACACCTGGCGCGGCTACCACACTGCGTCACCCCATCACTTGACTACTACCAGCTCAGGCCCCACCCCTCACACACACCCGAAGTATCCGAAGACACTCAGGATAGTGTTCAGGGTGGTTAGTATCACCGATTCATCATTGGTCGCGCATATACGGGTACCAGAATATCAACTGGTTATCCATCGACTACGCCTGTCGGCCTCGCCTTAGGCCCCGACTCACCCTGGGAAGACGAACTTGACCCAGGAACCCTTAGTCATCCGGCGGTAAGGATTCTCACCTTACACTCGTTACTCATGCCTGCATTCTCACTCGCACACACTCCACACCACCTCACAGTAATGCTTCACACACGTGCACGACGCTCCCCTACCCAACCAACCAACGTTGGTTGCCGTGGCTTCGGCGGTGTACTTGAGCCCCACTACATTGTCGGCGCACAACCACTCGACCAGTGAGCTATTACGCACTCTTTCAAGGATGGCTGCTTCTAAGCCAACCTCCTGGCTGTCATCGCGATCACACATCCTTTTCCACTTAGTACACCCTTAGGGGCCTTAGCCGACGATCTGGGCTGTTTCCCTCTCGACTATGAAGCTTATCCCCCACAGTCTCACTGCCATGCTACACTTCACCGGCATTCGGAGTTTGGCTGACATCACTAAGATTGTAGTCCCGCTCAACCAACCAGTAGCTCTACCTCCGGCAAGCACACACAACGCTGCACCTAAATGCATTTCGGGGAGAACCAGCTATCACGGAGTTTGATTAGCCTTTCACCCCTACCCACAACTCATCCCCTCAGTTTTCAACCTAAGTGGGTTCGCGCCTCCACAACCTCTTACAGCTGCTTCACACTGGCCATGGGTAGATCACCCCGCTTCGGGTCCAGAACATGCCACTACAACACCCAATTAGGATTCGCTTTCGCTACGACTACCCCACACGGGTTAACCTCGCGACATGCCGCTGACTCGCAGGCTCATTCTTCAAAAGGCACGCCATCGCCCCACACAAGCAAGGCTCTGACGGATTGTAAACACACGGTTTCAGGAACTATTTCACTCCCCTCCCGGGGTACTTTTCACCATTCCCTCACGGTACTAAATCCACTATCGGTCATGTCAAGTATTTAGGCTTACCGGGTGGTCCCGGCAGATTCACAGCAGATTCCACGAGCCCACTGCTACTCGGGGACATGCACAACAGCATGATAACGATGCAACCATGTACGGGACTCATCACCCTCTACGGCAGGCCACTCCAGACCACTTCCACTCACATCGCACACACCGCGCAGCGTCAGGTAGCCGCCACACGCACACACCCCACAACAACACACACGCAACCCCTACCCAGGTATCACACGCACATGCTTTAGCCTCATCCACGTTCGCTCGCCACTACTAGCAGAATCATTATTATTTTCTCTTCCTACGGGTACTGAGATGTTTCACTTCCCCGCGTCACCCCCAACCAGACTATACATTCACCTGGCGGTTACACACCACAACGCGTGCAGGGTTACCCCATTCGGACATCCTCGGATCAACGCTTAGTTGCCAACTCCCCAAGGCTTAACGCAGACTCACACGTCCTTCATCGGCTCAACATGCCCAGGCATCCACCGTGTGCCCATAAACGAACAAACACAACACACACACAAGCAAAAAACACTAAGAACAAACAGAAAAAATTGCCCACCCCCACATGCACACACACATGAGGGCGAAAAAAATATCGCGTCCACTATACAGTTCTCACACAACACCACACCCCAGACAACAACCACCACACACAACGTACGCGATGACCGCCAGCCTAAGATGCTAAAAGGAACAACAGTGCTGTCCCAGACACCCAACAATGCACCAACCACTTAAAAAAACTTTTCACTGCCACCACCCACCAGGGTGAAAAGCCACCAACCATGACTCGTCACGTGTCTTCACACGCCAAAAAATAACAACCAGGCCAGCGCGGCACCACCACCAATAGTGACACCATCAACCAACCCCCTGCCCCCCAGGCACCCAACCAGGCAACCTTCAGGGGCGAGAAAAAAATTAACTAAACTCCTTAGAAAGGAGGTGATCCAGCCGCACCTTCCGGTACGGCTACCTTGTTACGACTTCGTCCCAATCGCCGATCCCACCTTCGACCACTCCCCCCACCAAACGGTGGTTAGGCCATGGGCTTCGGGTGTTACCAACTTTCATGACGTGACGGGCGGTGTGTACAAGGCCCGGGAACGTATTCACCGCAGCATTGCTGATCTACGATTACTAGCGACTCCGACTTCATGGGGTCGAGTTGCAGACCCCAATCCGAACTACGACCGGCTTTACGCGATTAGCTCCACCTCACGATATCGCAACGCAGTGTACCGACCATTGTAGCATGTGTGAAGCCCTGGACATAAGGGGCATGATGATTTGACGTCATCCCCACCTTCCTCCGAGTTAACCCCGGCAGTCTCTCATGAGTCCCCACCATCACGTGCTGGCAACATAAGACAAGGGTTGCGCTCGTTGCGGGACTTAACCCAACATCTCACGACACGAGCTGACGACAACCATGCACCACCTGTACACCAGCCACAAAGGGAAAACACATCTCTGCGCCGATCCAGTGCATGTCAAGCCCAGGTAAGGTTCTTCGCGTTGCATCGAATTAATCCACATGCTCCGCCGCTTGTGCGGGCCCCCGTCAATTCCTTTGAGTTTTAGCCTTGCGGCCGTACTCCCCAGGCGGGGCGCTTAATGCGTTAGCTACGGCACAAAAATCGTGAAAAGATCCTCACACCTAGCGCCCACCGTTTACAGCATGGACTACCCGGGTATCTAATCCGGTTCGCTACCCATGCTTTCGCTCCTCAGCGTCAGTAACTGCCCAGAGACCTGCCTTCGCCATCGGTGTTCCTCCTGATATCTGCGCATTTCACCGCTACACCAGGAATTCCAGTCTCCCCTACAGCACTCAAGTATTGCCCGTATCACATGCACGACCATGGTTAAGCCACAGAATTTCACACGTGACGCGACAAACCACCTACGAGCTCTTTACGCCCAGTAATTCCGGACAACGCTCGCACCCTACGTATTACCGCGGCTGCTGGCACGTAGTTAGCCGGTGCTTCTTCTCCAGGTACCGTCACCCCAAAAGGCTTCGTCCCTAGCGAAAGGAGTTTACAACCCGAAGGCCGTCATCCCCCACGCGGCGTCGCTGCATCAGGCTTGCGCCCATTGTGCAATATTCCCCACTGCTGCCTCCCGTAGGAGTCTGGGCCGTATCTCAGTCCCAATGTGGCCGTACACCCTCTCAGGCCGGCTACCCGTCGACGCCTTGGTAGGCCATTACCCCACCAACAAGCTGATAGGCCGCGAGCTCATCTTGCACCAAAAAACATCTTTCCACCACACCCAACAGCATGGTCCTATCCGGTATTAGACCCAGTTTCCCAAGCTTATCCCGAAGTACAAGGCAGATCACTCACGTGTTACTCACCCGTTCGCCACTCGAGCACCCTGCAAGCAGGGCCTTTCCGTTCGACTTGCATGTGTTAAGCACGCCGCCAGCGTTCATCCTGAGCCAGGATCAAACTCTCCACAAAAAACAATCATGTTTCAAGGCGAAAGAGCCCAAACACTGACAAAAAATCCAAAAAATTACATGAACAAAAAACAACCACTGATTACATCACGCAGCCAGGCACATCCGACGAGGAAAAACCACCACAACCACGCAACAACCAACCCCCACCACAACAAAGCAGCAAAGGGAAGGCAACAATCACCAGCCATCAATCACCCACGCACAACACCCCACCCCCGCCAACAGCAGGGAACCAAGGTGCCGGGCACACGCAACCACAACCAGCAACCATCACCCACACCACCAACCCACAACAGGCCAGTGATACTGGACAGTGACAACAAAAAAATTCAAGTAGTTGACACACTATTGAGTTCTCACACAACACGAACACGCAACCACACCACCACCAACAAGAAGCAGCAGAGCAACCACGGCCCATAAAAAAGCCAGACAACCAAGCCACCAACCAACCCACAAGCAGTGAGCGGCGCGACCAGCCGCGCTGACCCAGACAAAGTTACCCACCCACCACACAAACCACAAACCCCCAGCTCACAGACCATAAAAGCCGGAAAGCTGGGGGCTTAAGCTCACAGGGAAGCGGCTAACGCGAGCCGTCGGCGCGGTACGCCGCTCGGAGCACCTCTGCCTCGCTGAGTCCCAAGGCCTGCGCGGCGTGGGTGACGTCGCGCATCTCGGGCTGGCGGTTGACGTCCTTGCCGTCAAGCGATCCCACCTTGATGGCAATCCGCTGGCCGGAGACGTCCACGTGCTCGTAGCGTCGGTCCAGACCTATCCGTTCCACCGGACAAGACCGAACCCCCAGCGTCGTGGTGTGGGTGAAGAGCACGCGCAGCACGTCGTCGACCACCTCCGGCGCGCACAACGCGTGGACGGTGTGCGCCGGGCGGCCCTTCTTCATGAGGATGTGGCTAAGCCAGGCGTCGAGTGCCCCGGCGGCGAGCAGCGCGTCGAGCACGCCGGGCCAGAGGCGGGGATCGAGGTCGTCGACGTTGCTTTCCAACTGCACCAATGTCCCGGTATCCGAGTTCGAGGCCGCCGCCGGTTCGTAGCGGACCAGGCGCACCACGTTGGGCCTATCCTTCGGGTCGCGGGTACCGGCGCCGATGCCGACAGCCTGAGCGGTACCAGCCGGCAGAGGGCCAGCGCTATCGGCAAAGTGCCGGATCAGCGCCACGCCGGTGGGGGTTGCCAGCTCACCGCGCTCGCCGGCGCCCGGGATCTCACCAGAAACGGTGGGCCACCCCAGGGACAATTCGGTCACCGCGGGGGCGGGAACCGGCATGTCTCCGTGGGCCGCGGCCACCCGGCCGGTGCCCAGCGCGATGGCGGAGGCGTCGATGCCGGTCACGCCGTCGTCACCCAGCAGCCGCAGACCTTCGCACACGCCGACGATGTCGGCGATGGAGTCCCACGCCCCGACCTCGTGGAAGTGGATCCGCTCGGGGTCGATGCCGTGGACGCGGCCCTCGGCGACGGCAACGCGGCGGAAGACTGCCAGGGCGTCGTTCCGGGTGCGCTCGGCCAGCGGCGCCTGCTCCAGCATCCGGGCGATGTCGGAGAAGTGCCGGTGGTGCTGGTCGGCGACGAGGACATGCGGTTCGACGTGCGTGGCACGTTGGCCGGCACGGTCGACGGTCGTCGCGGTGAGGCGGATCGTCGCCGGGAGGACGGCGTCGATAGCGCGTTGGAGGTCGGCGAGGTCCACGCCGAGGTCCACCAGCGCGCCCAGGAGCATGTCGCCGGCTACGCCGGCGGTGGCATCAATCCAGAGTCTCATGAGGAACACGTCACAATCGGTTGGGGTTGGTACACAGTGGTTTGGGTTTCCCGGGTGATTTCTTTACCGGTGAGGTCGTAGATGACCCGGGTGTCTGAGGTGGTGAATCCCGGCGCGCCGGAGGAGGGCACGCAATTCGGACCGCTGATCTCCTGCGACCACGGGGCAGTCGGCGCCCATTGCCCGCCGGAGAGGGACTCGACGGTGACTTCCTTAACGCCGAGGATTTGCACGGTCACGGTGCCGTCGCCCATGGAGGTGGCGATCTTGATGGGATGGGAGTTGGTGTTCTTAAACGCTAGGTCGATGACCCCGTCGAAGATGGTGGCCTCGCGCCCGGCCGGGTAGCGGGAGATGTAGTAGCTGTGCGGAGTGTGGGTGATGTCCTCCAGCCCCGCGAAGTAGGTGGCGTTGTACAGCGTGGTCGCGAGCTGAGAGATGCCACCGCCGACGCCGACGCCGGCGCGGCCGTTGGCGATGATGCCGCTTTCGACGTATCCCTGCGCCAACCCGCGGGGTCCGGTGAACTCGTTGACGGAGAAGACCTCCCCGGGTCCGATGACCACCCCGTTGAGCTGGTTGGCCAGCACCGCGATGTTCAACCCCGAGTTATAGGAGTAGCCGGAGGTGGTGAACTCGCCGATGACCTCGTCGAACGTGGCGTTCTTCGCCATCTCGGTCGTGAACGCGGCGGGCGCCTCGGTGTAGACGGCGTCCCAGTCACGCGGCGAGGTGCCGACGGCCCGATCGAGCAGGTCGGTCAGCGTCACCGCCCAGTCCACAGCGGTGCCGTCCACGTGCGGGGTGACGCTTCCGTCGGAGGAGAGCACCGCGTTGGTGGCGGGAACCTCGGTCTCCTTGAGCTTTTCGTCGAGGATCTGCTCGGCCCGCTCGGCGTCGGCCGTCGGCGCGAGGGCGCCGTCGCGGGGCGCGAAGCTGATGACCTCGCCGATCCTGTCCACCGGGATCTCGCCGTCGACGCCGTCGGTGCCGTGCACCACGAGCGGCCCAGAGATGGCCTTCGCGGCCGGGCCGTCGGCAGCGGCGGTGGCGTCCTCGGCGGTGATGGCCGGCGGGGACAGCTGCGGTTCGACGCTCACCCCCTGTGGATCGAGCCACCGCAGCCGGATCGCGTCGGCGACGGCCGCCTCGTCGACGCGCTGCCCGTCGGCGGGTTCGGTGGTGACGACCTTCCCCTTATCAATGCTCACCGTCGCGTCGACGGGGGCGGCGCTGAGCTCGCCAGCGATGCGTTTGACCTCGGCGCCGAAAGTGGCGTCGTCGACGTGCGATACCGGGGGCAGTTCCCGGTCGCCGAAGAGAGACATGAAGCGCGGGATGGGGTTGATGCTCTCCACGCCGGCGGCGTCGACGGTGGCGGCGTAGTCCACGGCGAGCCCGACGTCGGCGGGCACCAGCCGGGCCTCGCGGGTACCGGCACTGACCATGATGGTGCGCAAGGGGGCGCCGTCGAGCTCGGTGGCGAGCCGCTGTTCGGCGGCCGCGGGTTCCAACCCGCCGATGTCTACCCCGCCGACGAAGGTGCCGCGCGGAACCAGCCCGCGGTGGGTGACGTAGTCCCAGGCCGACCACGCGACGGCGAGGAGGATGAGGCCTACGGCTACCCCGAGGGCGATGCTGAGAGGGCGTCGACCCTCGGTATTCGCGTGCTGTTCAGTCACCTAGTCAGAATATCCCGTCACCCTCGCGTCGTGGCGCGCTACCCGACGCCGCAGCGGGCTCAACAGCGGGGCCGTGATGTCCGCGATGAGGTGCTAAGATCCCGAACCATGGCTTATGAAACCGATTCACTGACGCGCCGCACGCTCGGCCCGGTGGTCGCCAGTGCCGTCGTTGGCGTGGCGCTGGGTGTTGTTGGCGTCATCGGGATCACGGTGTTTTCCGGTCAGGACACCGTCCCGCAAGGCAACGCCGTCCCCGCCGATCAAGCCCTCATGGGTAGCCCCGAGTACGGGACTCGCCAATAGCTTCCGCACGGCACCGGCCCCGCCGGCGCGCCCAGCCCCCGCGCACCCGGGACGCATGGCGCCGACCCCACCCCCACCTATGGGGGTGGGTCATTCTTGCTGCCATCATGCTGGCCCAGCCCTGGTCCCAGGTGGCGGCGGACACGAAGCTGGACCTCGTGCTCAACCCGGCCGGCTTCCTCGCGCAGGCGCTCAACGCCTACGCCTACGACATGCCGCTGGGGCAGCTACAAAATCAGGCCTACGGCTACCTCTTCCCACAGGGAACCTTCTTCCTGCTCACCTCCCCGCTGCCGGACTGGTGGGCGCAGCGGCTGTGGTGGACGATCGTCACCGGCGTGGGGTTCTCCGGACTGTTCCACCTGGCCCGCCGCGCCGAAGTCCCCGGCGTGATGGCCCCCTGGTTGGCGGCGATGCTCTTCGCGCTCAGCCCGCGGACGCTGACCACGCTCACGGCCATCTCGTCGGAGACGTGGCCGGTGATGCTCAGCCCGTGGGTGGTGGCGGCGGTGCTTTCTGCCCGGCTCGACCGGCGCGCGCTCGCCGCCGCCGTGCTGCCCGTGGCGGCGATGGGTGCGGTCAACGCCACCGCCACCCTGCTGGCGTGCCTGCCCGCCGGCGTCGTCCTGGCCTGGCGGATGCTCGCCGCCCCGCGCCGCGTCGCTGGCTTCGCCGCCGCGTGGCTGGCCGGTTGCGCGCTGGTCAGCCTGTGGTGGATTGGGCCGTTGCTCGTGCTCGGGCGCTACTCGCCGCCGTTCACTGACTTCATCGAATCCGCCGCGGTGACCACCCGGTGGCTGAACCTCGCAGAGATCATCCGGGGTGCAACGAGCTGGGCGCCGTTCGTCGACACCGAACGCACCGCCGGCGCCCTGCTCGCGGTGCATCCCATCTTCATCCTCGCGACGATGGCGCTCGCCGCCGTGGGCCTGGCGGGGTTGACGCTGCCCGGAGTGGCGCACCGCGACGCCTGGGTGCTCATGCTGCTCACGGGTGTGGTGCTCCTCGGCGCCGCGCAGGGACCCGTCGCCGCGCCGTGGTTGGGCCTGCTCGACGGCCCGCTGGCGGCGTTTCGCAACCTTCACAAGGCCGACCCGCTGGTACGAATCCCGCTCATGATCGGCGTCGGGCACCTGGCGTCGCGCCTGCGCCTTCCCCGCACCCGTGACGAACTCACGCGCCCCACCGCCCGCATGTGCGGCGCGGCCCTGGTGGGGCTGTGCGCGCTGGCGGTGACGGCGCCGGCGACGTCGGCGCGGCTGCTGCCCACCGGCACCTGGGATCAGGTGCCCGACTACTGGTACGAGGCCACGGACTACCTCAACGAGGTCGCCGCCGATACCCGCACGCTCGTCGTGCCGGAGGCGAGCTTCGCCCGGCTTCACTGGGGGTGGACCCGCGACGAACCGGCGCAACCGCTGCTCGACGTGCCCTGGGCGGTGCGCGACGCGGTGCCGCTGGTGGACCCAGAGGCCATCCGCGGGCTCGACGGCGCTATGGCCGCCCTGCGCGCGCAGCCCGAGCGGGCCGACGTCGCACTGCGCAGCCTCGGCATCGGCGCGCTGCTCGTGCGCGAGGACATCGACCGGGACGCCACGAACGTCGGCGAGCCCCTCGACGTCGCCGCCCTGCCCGGCACGCACCGCTCCTTCGGGCCTGAGGACGAGCTGACCGTCGTCCTCTTCGACGCCTCCGCCCCGGATACCGTCACCACCCGCCCCGTGCGGGTGGCCGGCGGCGGCGAGTCCGTGGCGCTGCTCGACGCCTTAACGGGCTACGCGCCGCGCGAGCTCATCGACGCCGACGCCGACGTCGTCACCGACACCCCGCTCGCCGTGAGCCGAAACTACGGCACGGTCGCCGGCGGCGTGTCCGCGCCGCTGGCCGAGGGCGAGGGCGCGGACGTGCGCAACCGGGTCCGCGATTACCCCTCCGCCGGGGCGCGGGTGGCGGTGGCGGAACGCGGCGGGGAACTCAGCGCGTCGTCCAGCGCGGCGGACGCAACAAGCTTCGGCGGGGCGGACCCGGCCCGGTCGGTGACGGCCGCCGTCGACGGCTCGCAGGACACCGCCTGGTGGCCCACCCCAGGCCGCGGCGAAGGCGAGTGGCTTGAGCTGCGCGCGGCGGTGCCCTCGCAGGCCCGGTTGTCGCTGCTCGGCACGGACCCGGTGGAGGTCATCGTCTCCACCGGCCCGCTCGGGGAGGACACCCCTGGCACGCGCGTGCGCCTCAACCCGGACAAGCCGGTGGAGGTCATTGTCCCCGGCCCCGCCACCGGGGTGCTGCGGGTCACGTTGACGAACGACGGCGCGGTCGGCATCCGCGAGTTCGACGTCGCCGGGGTTGATGTGCAGCGCGTCGTCACCGTCCCGGACACATCCCCCGACGCCTCGATGTTCTTCTTCCAGCGGCTGATGGTGGACACGAAGGTGCTCATCCGGGACTTCACCGCGCCGCGGGAGATGACGGTGCGGGTGTCCCTCGGCGGCGCTGAGTCGCTGAAGCTCGACGGCGAGAGCTTCACCGACGGCGAGGAACTCACGCTCTCGCCCGGGCGCCACCGGCTGAGCACCGACGCCACCTGGGTGGTCCTCACCGCGCCGGAGTACGCCGGCGTCGCCGCACGTCCCCTCGGCGGCGGCACGTCCCTGGCGCTGCCCGGCGTGTCCTTCAACGCAGGCCTGCGCGGCTACGTCGACGGCACCGAGGTCCCCCCGGTGCGCCTCGGGCCCGGGATGCAGGCCTTCGCCCTTCCCGCCGGGGTGAGCGGCCCGGTGACCTTGGCTTTCGCCGGCGAGCGCGCCTACTCCATCTCCCTCATCGCCGGCCTGAGCAGCCTGCTGCTGAGCGTCGGTGTGTGCCTGTGGTGGACCACGGTGCATCGGAACCGCCGGCGCACGCCGATTCCCCGTGAGCATCCTGTGCTGCGGGCCGCGGCGGCGACGGTGGCCCTCGGCGTCGTCGCGGGCGTGCCCGGGATCGCGGCGGTGGCGGCAGCGTGGGCAGTGGGCAGGTTTACGCTGTACCGGCCCGCGCCGCTTATTGGCGCAGTCGTGGCCATCGCCGGTGCCTGGCTGGCGCGCTCGCCGTGGCCGACCGCCAGCTACGCCGGCGACGACGCCGCACTTGCGTGGTTGATGGCCGCAGCCGTCGCCGTCGCGGCGCTGTCCATGCCCACCGCGTCCGCGCTCTCCTCGCGGCGCGTGGGTTCGCGGCGCTCCACGTCCCACCGGGCGAGGCGGCGGACTACCCGGGCGCCCGGTTTCTCAACCAGCTCGTAGCTGCAGGCCGCCACGACAGCGCTGGCCGAGGTGGTGACGAGGAACACGGGCAGGAACCCGCCGTCGAAGTAAGACTTGCCCACCAGCGGGAATGCCGCCGATAGCACCACGAGGTGCCAGAGGAACACCGAGTAGGACCACCGGCCCAGCGCGGTGGCGATCGGCGTGGCCAACAGATCATCGCCCGGCGCGAGGGCGTAGGGCACGAGCAGGCAGGCCGCGAAGCCGGTGCCGGCGAGGATCCTCAGCGCGAACTCTCCGGGGGTGGGGTGCTCCAGCCCCAGCGGCCCGAACCACTCCTGGCCTGCCATCCAGGCCAGGGCCAAGGCCGCAGACCACCACAGCCACCGCATTCGCATGAGCCGGCGCACCCGCCACGGGATGCGGCCGCGCTCAATCTCGGCGGCGACGATGCCCACCGCGAACCAACACAAGTAGGCCGGCGGCCAGATCTGGCGATTGGGCAGGCCGTTGGCGGGCGTCGACGCAACGAAGGGCAGGTAGGCCCACCCGAGGCTGAGCGCGGCGAGCAGGATGACAACAGCCGAGCGGGCCCGCGGGCCCAGGGGCGACAGGACGGCGACGAGCAGCGGCAGCACGGCGTAGAAGGCGACTTCCACGCACAGCGACCACATCTGCGTTAGCCCCGACACCAGCGCGTTGGGCACATAGATCTGCGTGAGGGTGGCGTTGGCCAGCACCTGCCCGCCGGTCATGGTCGTGGCCTCCGGCAGGAAGATGACCACCACCGCCACCGCCGCCAGGTACGCCGGGGCGATGCGCCCGAGGCGGTTGCTGTAGTAGGTCAGCCAGCCCTCGGCGCCCGCCAGCCGCCCCGTGCCGGGGCCGTAGGACCGCCACAGGAGAAACGCCGACAGAGCGAAGAAGACGGCCACGAAGAAATCGAAGCGAGCCAGCACGGCGCCCAGGTGAGTGGCCGGGTCGACGCCCGTCTGGAAGGCGACGTGGGTGGCGACGATGCCAAAGGCCGCAACCGCTCGGAGCCCTTCGAGGCTGGCGATGTGGGAGGCTTTGTACAGTGAGTGATGCACCCTGCCCTCGGTTCTGGTTGACAGCTGATCGTGGTCAAGTCCGGTGCTGCGATTGTATAGGGAAAGGGACCACCCCATGAGCGATGGATCGTCCTACGACCAGCCCCGGCTGCCACTGAAGCGGCTTGTGGCGCTGGCGGCCGTCGTCGTCGTGATGTATCTGGCCGGCACGGTCGCCCCACCGGCCGCGATCCAGCTGCTCAAGCTCATCCCCCGCGACGTGGCCGTTACGACGCATTCGTCCCCCGCCCCCACCGTCGTCACCGCCGCGGTGCCGGCGCCGGGCTGCACCGGTGGGCTCGCCTGCTACCAGCGCCGTGGCGACGGGGTGTGGACCCGCACCGTGACCACGGGCAACGGCCCGAAGTTCTTCGAGGCCCAGATGAGCGCCGACACCACGCTGACGCTCGACGGCGAACATGCTCTCACCGTCACCGACCGCTCGGTGATCTCGCGCGACTCCGGGTTCCCCGCCCCCGACGCCACCGCCAGCACCACCGTGGAGTTCTCCTCCTTGCTCACCGGCGGGGAACCGGTGGCGGTCGACGCCGAGCGTCCCCTCCCCGAGGGGCTGAGCGCCTTCTTCCCCTACTCCCCGGAGCGGCGGTCCTACTTCTACTTCGACCCGCTCACCCAGGCCAGCGACCCCCTCGACTACGTCGGTGAGCTCACCGTCGGCGAGCTCGACGCCTACGAGTTCCACCACCGCCTGCCCGCCACCGAGCTCACCGGCGACCTTGCCGCGGCCATCCGCGACGAGTTCGCCCCGGCGCTGCCCGAGCTTGGCGACGGCGACGTGCTGCCCTATTACGCCGCCGAGCGCACCATCATCCTCTCGCAGCACACCGGCGCCATCCTCGACTTCTCCGCCACCCTCCACGTGGTGCTCGCCGCCGACGCCGCGCAGGCGCAGCAGCTCATCGACGCCGGCGACACCTCCCGTACCCTCTTCGCCACCACCGCCACCTGGGACGACGCGACCCGAACCGACGCCTACGACGCCACGGAACCCACCGTGCGGCTGCTGCGCTTCTTCCAGATCTTCGCCTGGGTGACGAAGTTCATCATGGTCTCCGCGGCGGTGGCGATGATCGTGCTCATCGCCACCTACCGCCAGCAGGTTCGCCGCGGTGGCTAAGGGGATCACCCGCGCTCTTCTCATCGCGTGGGCGGTGCTCCTCGCCGGGGCGCTCACCCACCCGCTCGCCGCGCCGGGAGACCTGGCGCTGCGCGACATGCTCGTGCTGGATACCCCCGGGATCAGTAATGCGGCCTTCGGGCTCGGCGACCTCCCGGCGCGCAACGCCCCCCAGGACGCGGTGCTCGCGGTGGTGGGGCAGGCCCTCGACGCGTCGTGGGTCGCCCGGGTCATTATCTGGTCCGCGGCGCTGGGCGGGGCATTCGGGGCGTGGTGGCTGGCTGCCGTGACCCGCTCCCGGGCGGGGCTTGGCCAGTCTGCTGCGGCCGTCGCGGCGGCCATGGCCGTGGCGGTGTGGAACCCCTTCGCCGTCGAACGGCTGCTCCAGGGCCAGTGGTCCCTCGTCGTGGCGGCGTGGCTGCTGCCGCTGGTGGCGGCCGCGGCCCTGAGCGGCCGGCCGTGGGTGGCGGCGGTGGCGGTGTGGGCGGCCTCCCTGACCCCGACGGGGGCGCTCACCGGCGGGGCGGTGGCCGTCGCCGCGGCGCGCTCCGGGCGGGCCCGTGCGGGGTTGACGCTGGTCACCGCGCTGGCAAGCCTGCCGTGGGTGGTACCCGGGGTGCTCTCCGACGCCCACGGCACCACCCTGGCCGGCTCGGCGGCGGCCTTCGCGCCCCGCGCCGAGCGCTTCGTCGGCACCGCGGGCACCCTGCTGGGGTTGGGCGGAATCTGGAACGCGGAGGCGGTTCCGTTCTCCCGATCCGCCGGTTTCGCGGTGTTCGGGGTGGCGTTGGCGGTGATCCTGGCTACCGCGTGGCCGCGGGTGGCCCGCGGGTTGCGCCTGCTCGTCATCATCGGCCTCGGCGGGGCGGCGGTGAGCTGGCTGGCGCCGGATGTGCTCGGCATCATCGTCTCCGACGTTCCCGGTGGTGGGCTGCTACGCGACGGGCACAAGCTCGTCATGCTCGCGCTGCCGGGCTACGCGGCACTCGCCTCGGCGCTGTCGCCGCGGATGGCCGTCGCCGCGCTAGCCTGCGCGTTACTCCAAATCCCCGACGCCTCCCTCGCGGTGCGCGAACTCGCCCCGGTTGCGGTGCCGGTCGACGAGCGGCTCGTCACTAAGGCCGACGGGCGCGACGTGTTCATCCCCGGCCGGGCGGCGCTGGCCCGACGCGCCGACGGCGAGGTCATCGTCGACCCCTACGCCAAGGCGCTCTCACTCGTGGAGTCGGGCAAGCTCATCGTCGACGGCCGACCCACCGACCTCGACTCCCCGCGCTACGCCGCAGCCGACAAGGCCTGGGCAGCCGGAGACCTAGGCCAGCTGGCGGCTCTCGGCGTGGGCGTGGTGGCCGTGCCCGAGGACGCCGACAGCTTCCGCGTCGTCGAGACCGGCGCCCCCGCCCGGCTGGACCCGCTGGGGCCGGCGTTGCTCGGGGCGTGGCTACTGCTCGGCGCGGCGCTTAGCGCCGGGTGCGTGCGCAGCGTTCGAGCAGCTCAGCGAACTGCCGGCCGGTCGTCTCCCAGGAGTAGCGGGCGGCATGCCGCCGGGCGTTCTCGCCCAAGCGGCGGCGCTGAGCGGCGTCGGCGAGCAGCTCGCGGGTGACGGCGGCGAGCTCTGCGGCGTCGGCCACCAGCCGGCCGGTGCCCCCATCCTCGATGGAGTCACGCAACCCGCCGGCGGCGGCGTAGCCGATGGTGGGCACGCCGTGCTGGGCGGCCTCGATGACCGCCAGCCCCCACCCCTCCTTGCGCGACGGCATGAGGTGCAGCGTGGCCCGGGACAGCAGCGCGTGTTTGTCGGCCTCGCTGACCTGGCCGTGGAAGATCACTCGGTGCTTAAGGCCGCGAGCGGCGGCGTGCGCGCGCAACTCCTCTTCCCACCAGCCGGAACCGATGACGTCGAGCACCACCTCCTCATCCAGGGTGGGCAGCACGTCCATGGCGTGCTCGATCTGCTTGTGCGGCACCAGGCGCGACAGGGTCACCAGGTGGGTTGATGGCGCTGGTGCTGTCTGTGCTGTTTGTGCTGTCGCCGGGGTCGGCACCGGGTCGACGCCGTTAGCGATGACCTCGATGTCCTCCGCACGCACCCCCAACTCGATGAGCTCCGCCCGCGAGTTCTCCGAAACGGTGACGTACTGCGCGCCACGGTGCACCAGCGGCGACACCCGCGACTCCAGAAGCCACCCCACGGCGCCGACGAGCCGGCCCGCCACCGGCCACTGCTCGCGGTGGCAGTGGTGGGTGAGCAGGATCGTCGGCACCCCGGCGAGGGTGCGGGCAAAGAAAGGAATGCCATTTTGCGTGTCGACGACCACGTCCACCCCAGCCAGCGGGCCGAAACCCAGGCGGCCCGCGGCCATCGCCGCCAGGGCACGCAGGTAGACCGTGTACTTCCCGCCGGCGCGGGAAAAGAGGATGCCGTCGCGGCGCTCCCGGCTCGCGGCGCCGGGGTAGGCGGCGGTGCGGAAGATCACCTCATGGCCCTGGCCTGCGAGGTAGTGGCCCACCCGCTCTAGATAGCGCTCCGAACCGCCACCCTGCGGGTGGGTGGTATCGCGCCAGCACAATAGGAGGACTTTCATAAGCAATCAGAGAAATCCTAGCCCGCGGGCGCACCAGCCTAGAATTGCTGGCTATGACTTGGGCTACCACGCGCAGACTGGCCACCTTAAGCCGCTCGATCCGGCTGCTGCGCTCCTTCCCTTTAGAGCAGGCCGACCCGCCGCGGTTCTACCGGCCGCTGGCCGAGGACACCGCATCCTTGGTGGCGTCGCTGCTCGCCGATGCGGGAGCTCAGGAGCTGCGCGGCGCGCGGGTACTCGACGTCGGCGGCGGGCCCGGCTACTTCCTCGACGCCTTCACTAACAAGGGCGCGTGGTACGTCGGCCTGGAACCCGACGCCGGGGAGATGTCCGCCGCGGGCATCACGGTGGCGACCGCCGTGCGCGGATCCGGCACGGCGCTGCCCTTCGCCGACGGTGCCTTCGATGTCACCTACTCCTCCAATGTGGCCGAACACGTGCCGGACTTCGAGCGCCTCGGCGACGAGATGGTCCGCGTCACCCGCCCCGGCGGGCTGGTGGTGCTGTCCTACACGGTGTGGCTAGGGCCGTTCGGCGGGCATGAGACTGGGGTGTGGCCGCACTACGTAGGCGGAGACTTCGCGCGCCGGCGCTACGAACGGCGCAATGGCCGGCCGCCGAAGAACGTGTGGAGTGAGTCCCTCTTCGACGTTTCCTGCGCCGACGGGCTTGCGTGGGCCCGGTCGCTGAAGCGCCGAGGGCTTGCGGACGTCAAGCTGTGCTTCCCGCGGTATCACCCCTGGTGGGCGTGGTGGATCGTGCGGGTGCCGGTGCTGCGGGAGTTCCTCACCAGCAACCTCGTGGTGGTGGCACAGGTGCGGTGACACGACGCTGGAGGGGCTCGCCGCTGTCGCGTTCTTCGGGCTGGTCGACGACGGTGGTGCTTACCTGCCTGCGGGGCGCCTGCGGAGCCGAAGGTCGACGGGCGACTGATCTCACACCCGGTGGCATCTGCGGACGTTGCGGACGCTGTGGACGCTGGCCGTTTGTCGACAGCTGCCCGGATCAGCGCTTGAATCACAACATGCTTAAGCGACGCGCTACCTCACCCTTCTCCTGCCGTCAAGCCTTTCCGATAGTTTTTCACCTAAAGGTTCCATTTTTCGGCTAGGGCGTGACACCGTGAACCGGTCACCTTAGGCTGAGCCTCGAGGCAACCGCTTCACGTAGACAAAGCGCGTCACGGCATGCACAGGAGGAACCCTGACGTCCGTGTCAGCTCCACTACCTTCAGTTTTCAATATCCAATCAGACGACCAAGGTGACACCGCGGTTCAGCCCCGTGACATCACGAGCTGGATCCACAAAGCAGTTTCCTCCGCGCCGACGCGTGAAGCGCAACGGCTCCCGAAGAAGGCCCAACCCTAGGCAGACAGAATCGTCGACGTGCTCAAACTCAGAGAAGCTTGGGAGGTTGGCAGCTTAGCCCGGCTGCCGATGTCCCCGCGACGCACCAGCAGCTGAAGCCTGTGGCTTTACTCAGTGCGCGGATGTCATCTTCGCACCGAATCAAGGAGGTGAATGGGGAAGTGTTCTCAAGAGGATCCGCCATTTTTGTGGCAGCTCTGATAATTTTTACCATCCAACTGATCCCATTTCTCGTTACAATTCTGGCCGCTTTACTGATTCCTGGAGTTCATTTAACCACTCATCCCCAATCCGCGTTAGAGTGGGCGAGTCTCTCATCTGCCGCAGCCGTAATATCCTGGCTCATCGAAATGTGCGGGAAATGGGTACGCCTGCAATCCATGGAGTTCGGCCTTTCCGAAGAGCGCTCAGAGTATCCAGGCATGGCTCTAGAGCTGTTTCTTTACACCCTTGCGTTCAGGCTAGTATTGCCCTCAACCGCTATCGCCTTGGCCCTATCCATTATCCTCACAGTTTTAGGAATAATGGTC
The DNA here is from genome assembly GCF_001021065.1 of Corynebacterium uterequi. Lineage (NCBI taxonomy): Bacteria > Bacillati > Actinomycetota > Actinomycetes > Mycobacteriales > Corynebacteriaceae > Corynebacterium > Corynebacterium uterequi. The sequence goes on from NZ_CP011546.1 coordinate 2,223,228, forward strand.
AAAGAAAAGGTTACAGAGTGGTAGGAAGCAGAGAAAAAGGATGGGGCCCAGAAGGCTAGGGCATCAACGACCCCTTGTCGGGCCGCCCGCCCCAGCGATGCACGTGCATCACCGCCACGCCCACCCCGGCCACCAAGCCGAACGTTTCCTGTGAACCACTATGCACGGCATACCCAACCCTGCCTGACCAGGAAAATCCCCACCTCAAACGATGCACGTGCATCACCGCCACGCCCGACAGCGGCGCTTGAAAAGTAGCCCAACCCGTCGAGCAGGCCCAGCCCCCAAACGATGCACGTGCATCACCGCCACGCCTGCGCCCACCCCGACCCCCCAACCCGAACGTTTCCTGTGAACCACTATGCACGGCATACCCAACCACGCCTGACCAGGGGAATCTCCACCTCAAACGATGCACGTGCATCACCTCCACGCCCGACAGCGCCGCTTGAAAAGTAGCCCAACCCGTCCACCAAGCCGAAGCTCCCAGCGAGCCACGATGCACGGCATACCCAACCACGCCTGAACAGGGAAATCCCCACCCCAAACGATGCACGTGCATCACCTCCACGCCCACGCTCACCCCGACCCCCCAACCCGAACGTTTCCTGTGAACCACTATGCACGGCATACCCAACCCCACCCGACCAGGAAAATCCCCACCCCAAACGATGCACGTGCATCACCTCCACGCCCACGCTCACCCCGACCCCCCAACCCGAACGTTTCCTGTGAACCACTATGCACGGCATACCCAACCACGCCTGACCAGGGGAATCTCCACCTCAAGCGATGCACGTGCATCACCTCCACGCCCGACAGCGCCGCTTGAAAAGTAGCCCAGCCCGGCCACCAAGCCGAAGCTCCCAGCGAGCCACGATACACGGCATACCCAACCCCACCCGACCAGGAAAATCCCCACCCCAAACGATGCACGTGCATCACCTCAAGCCTGCCGCGGCAAGCCTCCCCGATTATTTCTTCAACTGTGAAGAGCCAGTATGCGGGCACACCCGCAGAGTGCTGCCGTGCAGCTGAGGTTGTGGGAGCAATAGCAAAAACCGATATAGCTCTTAGTTTCTTGCGCCTGTGACCTGGAATGAATCGGGCCGCTGAAGCGCCGCCGCCAAGGCTGACGCATAACTCTACTTCCCCGGAATCACCCATCGAACGCCCGATAGCGGGTTCGAGTGCCGGTGCTTCGGCAGTTTCCCACCAGCAACCCCGTAGTGGAGACCCTAGCGTGGTGGCGGCATCATCCGCACAACGGCACCCCAGGTGGCTTATTGATCCTTGGGTGACGACTTCGCCGCTGTACGGATATTCACGTTGAACATCGATTCTGTGAAATCGAGGTCTTCTCCTTCGAGGATGTCCTTAGCTGTCTCTGAGATGTTGACGATCGTCCCGTTACCGGCTGTTATCCCAAGCCCGAGGAGAAAATAAATAGCAGGATTGTCCATCACCATGGGCGCGAGAGCCCATTCCCCATCCACGTGGCGGCGGAACCACTCCCCCACCACATATGCGAGGAGCTGCTGGCATTCTTCGTGCGGCCGACTAGAGTCTCGAATGCTCTCTACTAACTGCCGAGGAAACTGCGTGCCCAACGTTTGGGCATCGGCATCGCTGGTAGCTGCCAGGTACTCCGTTTCTAGGTAGCTCCTCAGTTTACGTTCAATGTCTTCTAGGTTCGCCGTGATGCGCGCCTCGTAGCGAAATACGGAATTCTCCACGAGAGCCTCTAAAGATCAAAGAACATTGACGGGCTCGGAGGGAAGGCTGCGATCGACGCGAACGAGGCCAAGCTGTCCGAAAGCCCAAAGCCCATCAGGTGTCTCGGCGGGCTCGACGCCTCCCCTAGGAGGTAAGGAACCTCGTCTGTGCGGTGGTACACGCCGCCAAGCTCCCAGCAGCCCAACCGCGGCGATGGAGCATAACGAAACCGGCCAGGCCCCTTAGTGGGGACCTGGCCGGCGGCTAGCGGCTATCCGCGAAAGGCGGCGGACATCCGGTTAGCGTCGTGTCTTAGAGAGCATCCTCGATGCGCTTGCGCTGCGCCTCGAACTCCTCGATGACCACGGACGGGACGCGCTCGCCGAGGAACTTGAGGTACTCGGCGTTGTCGTCGAGGGAGGTGGCCCACTGGGACGGGATGACGGCGAGAGCCTCGGCGACGTCCTCGACCGGAACGTCCAGGCCCTCGAGGTCCATGTCCTCCGGACGGGCGACGTAGCCGATCGGGGTCTCGACGGCCTCAGCCTTGCCCTCGCAGCGGTCGATGACCCACTTGAGGACGCGGGAGTTCTCGCCGAAGCCCGGCCACAGCCAGCGGCCGTCTTCGCCGCGGCGGAACCAGTTGACAAGGAAGATCTTCGGCAGCTTGTCGCCGCCACGCTCGCCCATGTCAACCCAGTTCTGGATGTAGTCGCCGACGTTGTAGCCGATGAACGGCAGCATGGCGAACGGGTCGTGGCGCAGGGCGCCGACCTTGGCCTCGGCGGAGGCGGCGGTCTGGCCGGAGGCCAGGGTGGCGCCGATCATGGTGCCGTGGTTCCAGTCGAAGGCCTCGGAGACGAGCGGGACAGTGTCGGCACGGCGGCCACCGAAGAGGATGGCGTCGACCTTGACACCGCGGTAGTCGTCGTACTCCGGCGCGACGGTCGGGCACTGGGAGATCGGGATGGTGTAGCGGGAGTTCGGGTGGGCGGCCTTCTCGCCGGACTCCGGGGTCCAGTCGTTGCCCTTCCAGTCGATGAGGTGCTCCGGCGCGTCGGTGCCGATGCCCTCCCACCAGACGTCGCCGTCGTCGGTGAGCGCCACGTTGGTGTAGAGGATGTTGCCCGGCTCCATGGACTTCATGGCGATCGGGTTGGAGTCGTAGCTGGTGCCCGGCGCGACGCCGAAGAAGCCGTTCTCCGGGTTGACGGCGTAGAGGCCGTCTTCACGCAGGTGCAGCCAGGCGATGTCGTCGCCCACGACCTCGGCGGTCCAGCCCGGGATGGTCGGGGTGATCATCGCGAGGTTGGTCTTGCCACAGGCAGACGGGAAGGCGCCGGTGATGTGGTAGGACTTGCCCTCCGGGGAGGTCAGCTTGAGGATGAGCATGTGCTCAGCCATCCAGCCCTCTTCCTGCGCCATCTTGGAGGCGATACGCAGGGCGTAGCACTTCTTGGCGAGGATGGCGTTTCCGCCGTAGCCGGAGCCGTAGGACCAGATTTCCTTGGTCTCCGGGAACTGGGTGATGTACTTGGTGTCGTTGCACGGCCAGGTGACGTCCTCGTCGCCCTCTTCGAGCGGGGCGCCGACGGAGTGGTAGCAGGGCACGAACTGGCCGGTCTCGTCGATCTTGGCCAGGGCCTCAGCGCCCATGCGGGTCATGATGCCCATGGAGAGCACGACGTAGGCGGAGTCGGTGAGCTGAACGCCCAGCTTCGGCTCCGGGTCAGAGATGGGGCCCATGCAGAAGGGGACCACGTACATGGTGCGGCCGTGCATGGAGCCCTTGTAGACCTCCAGCATTTCCTTCTTCATGGATTCCGGCTCGTGCCAGTTGTTGGTCGGGCCGGCATCTTCTTCCTTGGTGGTGCAGATGAAGGTGCGGGACTCGACGCGAGCGACGTCGGAGGGGTTGGAGCGAGCGAGGTAGGAGTTGGGGCGCTTCTCCTCGTTGAGCTTGATGAGGGTGCCGGCCTCGACGAGCTGGCCCGCCAGGCGGTCAGCCTCTTCCTTAGAGCCGTCAACGAAGACGACGTCCTTGGGCTCGAAGAGCTCGACAGCCTCGCTGATCCAGTCGATGAGTTCCTGGTTCGTGGTGGGCAGTTCGCCGACCAGACCCTTGATTTCAGTGGTCATTCGCACTCCTGAATGCTTATCGCCTTGGGTACCGGGCGTTCAGGACCGGGGCTCGATTCTGACGCCTCACACCACTCACACTAACCCTCACATCGACGATTGCCCACCGGAAAAGTTCGCCTAGTTCCCGACTGGTCATAAACACAATGGTCAGCCCGTTTCGACGTTCGAAGCCCGCCTGAACATGTGACCTCTACCACCCTTAAATTACCCCCGAAGGAGGTGGCCCGAGGCGCCTCGACGACCCTCAAGGTGCCGAACGGGCAGTTTAGCGGCCATGTCCACACCCATTCATTCACATCGCTACCACGTACCGCTCCAGCTCCCACCTCAATTCGGTGTAGTTAGGCCATCCTTCATGTCCGATTTTTCACCCCCGTTCGATACCCCCTCGATGTACCAGTACGTTCGTACTGGATATAACCACAGTCCCCCGATTGCCGAATCCGCGGGTGGACTGGGAGAATTGGCGCCGATGAATACCAACGCTCACCCCCCGCAGGACCCCACCGTCGACCCTGGCACCCTCGGCGAACTGCCGTCGGGCCGGCCGCTGCAAACCACCTTCACCGACGGCCTCGACTACCCGCGCATCGGCGCCGTCAGCTTCCGCCGCGGCACGCTGACTCCCAACCAGGAGGCCCTGTTCACCGAGCACTGGCCACGCCTCGGCCGCATCCTCGCCGACGAGGTCATCGACGTCGACGCCTGGTTCGGCCGCTCCGGGCACCCGACCATCGTCGAAATCGGCTCCGGCACCGGCACCTCCACCGCCGCGATGGCCCCGCTGGAGGCGGACACCAACGTCATCGCCGTCGAGTTGTACAAGCCCGGCCTCGCCAAGCTTCTCGGGCAAATCGTGCGCGAGGACATCACCAATATCCGCATGGTCCGCGGCGACGGCATCGAGGTCCTCGCCCGCATGATCCCCGAGGCCAGCCTCGACGGCGTCCGTATCTTCTTCCCCGACCCCTGGCCGAAGGCGCGCCACCACAAGCGCCGGATCATCCAGTCCGGCCCCTTGCGGCTCATCGCCTCCCGCCTCAAGCCGGGCGGCGTCCTTCACGTAGCCACCGACCACGCAGACTACGCCGAATGGATCGATGAGCTTGTCACCGTGGAGCCTCGCCTGGAGTACCGGGGCTGGCCGTGGCCGGAGTGCCCGCAGCTCACCGACCGGCAGGTCATTACGAAGTTCGAGGGCAAGGGCCTCGATAAGGAGCACACAATCCGCGAATACCTGTGGCAGCGCACCACTGACTAAGCCCGAGGCGGTAGCTTAAGGGGCAACAACCATTGTTTTTCCCTGATAGCAAGAAAGACCGTCTCCGCAATGACCGATATTCACGACAACGCCCACCACTACAACCAGGGAGCGGCACCGGGCCCGGACGGCCTGCTGCTCGTGTGGGACGCGCCGAACCTGGACATGGGCCTCGGCGCCATCCTCGGCGCCCGCCCGACGGCGGCCCACCGGCCCCGGTTCGACGCGGTCGGCCGGTGGTTGGTCGCCCGCGCCGAGCAGCTCAGCACCGAACTCGGCATCCGCATCGAGCCCGAAGCCACCGTCTTCACCAACGTGGCCCCCGGCAGCGCGGAGATCGTCCGGCCGTGGGTGGAGGCGCTGCGCAACGTCGGTTTCGCCGTCTTCGCCAAGCCCAAGGACCACGACGACTCTGACGTCGACCCGGACATGCTCGCCCACATCCAGCGTCGCCGGGCGGAGGGAACCCTCAAGGGGCTCATCGTCGCCTCCGCGGACGGGCAGAACTTCTCTCCCACCATCGGTGAGCTCATCGGTGAGGGACTGCCGGTCACCGTCCTAGGCTTCCACGAGCACACCTCCTGGGCGGTGTCCGACCCGAACCTGGAGTTCGTCGACCTCGAAGACATCCCCGGGGTGTTCCGCGAGCCGCTGCCGCGCATCCAGCTCGACAACCTGCCCCCGGAGGGTGCCTGGCTGCAGCCCTTCCGGCCGCTGTCGCACCTCGTGCACCAGCACTAGTCGTAGGAGGCAGAGTGTTCTACCGAATAGGCCGCTTCACGGTCAAGCACCGACGCGCGATCCCGCTGGTCATCGTCGCCGGGATTATGCTGCTCTACGTCGTCTTCGGGCTGCGGCTCGACGCCCGGCTCAGCCAGGAGGGCTGGGAGGACCCGCACGCCTCCTCCACCCGGGCCGCCGCCACCGAGCTGGCCGTGTTCGGCCGGGACAACTCCGGCGACGTCATCCTGCTCTTTCGCGCCGAGCAAGGGGTGGACAACCCGGAGGTGAACTCGGCCGCCCGCCGGCACCTCACGGACCTCAAAGACGCCCACCCGGACCGCATCGACTCGGTGACCAGCTACTTTGATACCCGCAACCCCAACCTGGTCAACGACGACGGCACCCTCGCCTTCGCCGCCATCGGGCTCAAGGGCGACGGGGAGCAAACGCTCAAAGACTTCCGCGCGATCGAGCAGTGGCTTGTCCCCGACACGTTGCCCGACGGCATGAGCGTGGAGGTGGCTGGCGCCACCGCCGTCGCCGACGCCCTCGACGACGGCATGGCGCGCGACATTTCCCGCGCCGAACTCATCGCCCTGCCCCTCGTCGCCGTCCTCCTGCTCGTCGTCTTCGGGTCCGTGGTGGCGGCGGCGATGCCACTGGTCGTCGGCGTGCTGGCCATCCTCGGCGCCCTCGGGGTGCTCTCCGTGCTGGCGAGCTTCCTCCAGGTCAACGTCTTCGCCCACGCCATCGTCACCCTGCTCGGACTCGGCCTGGCCATCGACTACGGCCTACTCATGGTCTCCCGCTTCCGCGAAGAACTTGACGCCCGCCGCCCCGTGGGCCGGGCCGTGGCCAACACGGTCGCCACCGCGGGCAAGACGGTGGTGTTCTCCGCCGGCATGGTCATCGTCGCGCTGTCCGGTCTGTTGCTCTTCCCCCAGGCCTTCCTCAAGTCCGTCGCCTACGGCGCGATCGCCGCCGTCGGCCTCGCCGCCGCCCTCTCCGTGACCCTGCTGCCGGCGCTGTTCGCCCTGCTCGGCCCGCGGATCGACACGTGGTCGGTGCGCCGGACCTCGCGGCGCGCCCGGGCCATTGAAGACACGTGGTGGTACCGGGTGCCCGCCTGGGCCATGACACGGGCCAAGCTGGTCACCGTCGGCATCGTCGGCGCCCTGCTGCTGCTCACCCTGCCCACCGGGGCCATCTCCTTCGGCGGCATCAATGAGACCTACCTGCCGCCGTCGCACGCCACCCGCCAGGCGCAAGACGCCTTCAACGAGGCCTTCCCCGAGTTCCGCACGGACCCCATCAAGCTCGTCGTCTCGGATGCGACCAACGAGCAACTCGTCGACGTCGTCCTGCAATCCCGCGCCGTGGAGGGCCTCACCTCGCCCATGACCGCCGGGGCCACCGTCGACGGCACGACGGTGCTCTACGCCGGCATCGCCGAGCGCGCCGACTACGGCTACGTCGTCGACCAGCTGCGGGCCATCACCGCGCCCGACGGGGTGACCCTCGAGATCGGCGGCACCCCAGCCATGGAGGTGGAATCCCTCGAAGCGCTCTTCGCCCGCCTGCCGTGGATGCTGCTCTACCTCACCGTCGTCACCTTCCTGCTCATGACTGCCGTGTTCGGCAGCCTCATCCAGCCCGCCAAGGCGATCATCATGACGGTGCTCGGCCTGGGTGCCACCCTCGGCGTGCTCACCGCCCTATTCGTCCAGGGCGTCGGCGCCAGCCTGCTCGGGTTCACTCCCGGCCCGCTCATGAGCCCCGTGCTCGTGCTCATCATCGCCATCATCTACGGCCTGTCCACGGACTACGAGGTCTTCCTCGTCTCCCGCATGGTGGAGGCCCGCGAACGCGGCCACGATACGAACGAGGCCATCCGCCTCGGCACGGCGCATACCGGCACTATCATCACCGCCGCCGCGCTCATCATGATGGTCGTCGCCGGGGCGTTCGCCTTCTCCGACATCGTCATGATGAAGTACATCGCCGCCGGCATGATCGTCGCCCTCGCGCTCGACGCCACCATCATCCGCATGCTGCTCGTCCCCAGCGTCATGTCCCTGCTCAAGGAAGACAACTGGTGGGCGCCGGCACCCGTCAAGCGGCTCTACTACCGCCTCGGCCACGGACCCGCGTGGGCCGCCGCGCCCGGCGCGCGCGGTGACCGAGAGGTCCGCCCCGGCGACGACAACATCGACGACGCCATCGTCCTGCCCGCCAACGAAGCCGCCCGCGGCGGAGTGGCCACCGACAGCGACGAGGACCTCGTGCCGTTTAGCGAACTGATCCACCGCCTCGAACACCGCAACGAGGGCTGATGGCCTCCGCGCGCACGCGGCAATGGCTGCGCTGGCTGGCCCCGCTGGCCGTCCTCGGGCTCCTGCTCGTGGCCCTGCGCGGGCAGCTGCCCTTCCTGGGCGAGGCCTTCGCTCGCTTGGGTGACACCCACCCAGGGCCGGTGCTGGCCGGCGTCGTCACCGCCGTCGCCTCCCTGGTGGCCATGGGCGAGGTCATACGCCTGCTCATGCGATCCGGATCGGTCACGGTAGCGGCCCGGGAGACGCTCGCGATCACCCTCGCCTCCAACGCCTGGTCCACCTCCGTGCCCGGCGGACCGGCCATCTCCGCGGTGCTCACGTTCCAGGTTCAGCGACGCTGGGGCGCCTCGGCGGCCGTGTGCGGCTGGTTCTTCGTCATCTCCTCGGTCATCTCCACCGCGTGGCTCGCCCTGCTAGGGCTGCTCGCCGTGGTGGTAGGCGCCGATCTGTCGACCGGCTCGCTGCTCGCCACCGGCGCCGTCCTCATCGCCGTCGGCGCGGCGGTGTTCTGGGCATGCCACCGCCCCGACGTCCTCGCCCGCTGGCTCGGCGCCGCCGCCCGACGCACCAACCGGTGGGCCAGCCGTCGGGTGCGACGCCTCAGCGGACGCGCACTCATCGACGCCGACGCCGTCGAGACTTCCGTCCGCCAACTCGGCCTCGTGCGCATCTCCGCGCGCGACTTCGCCGCCGTCTCCGCCTTCTCCCTGGCCAACCGCGCGCTCGACGTCGCCACCATCTGGTGCGCCGCGTGGGCGGTCACCGGCCAGCCGCGCGCCGACGTCGGCGCCATCCTGCTGGCCTACCTCACCGCCAAGATCGCCGGCTCGGCGCAGGTCACCCCGGCGGGGCTGGGCACCGTCGAGGCGGCCATCATCGCCGCCCTCGTGGCCACCGGCGTCCCGGCCGTCGACGCCACCGGCACCGCCATCGTCTACCGGCTCATCTCTTTCGCCTTCATCACCGCCATCGGCTGGATCATCTACGCCGCCCGCTACGCCCGCCACGGATTCGCCGGGCCGGCCGCGCTCCGCCGCGCCTAGGCGGGCTTGGCTAGGGTAGGGACCCATGAACAAAGTAACCGGATTGGCGTGTGACCTCGGCGCGATTTCCCTCTTCGCGCTGCTCGCGCGCATCGCGCACCGCTCCGCTGACCAGCCCGTCACCCTCGCCACGTGGGCGTCGACGGTATGGCCGTTCGCGCTGGGTGTCATCGGCTCCTGGGCCATCATCGCCGCCGCCCGCTGGCGCGGTGGGCAACTAGCCCCGGCGGGTGTGACCACATGGCTGGTCACGGTCGTCACCGGCCTGGGCATCTGGGGCATCCGTCACCAGGCGGTCCCCCACTGGTCCTTCATCATCGTCGCCAGCAGTATGTCCGCGCTGCTCCTGCTGGGGTGGCGCGTCGCGCAAAGCGCGTGGCGCAAAGCGCCACGCGGAAAATAGGTAACGCGGGGAGTAGGTAACGCGGGGAGTACCTACATCGGGTGGATGACGTGCTTCTTGTCTGCGTCGAGCACCAGCTTCGTCGACAGCTGCCGAAGCGCGTGCCGCAGCATGATGCGGGTCTGCGACGGCTCGATCATCGCGTCGATGTAACCCCGCTCCGCCGCCACATACGGTGAGGTCATGTTCTCGTCGTAGAAGTCCATGAACACCTTCTTCATGTACGCACGCTGAGTGGGATCCTCAATCGCGGCGAGTTGCTTACCCTGGATCATCACCACGGCCGCCGCCGAACCCATGACGGCGATCTGCGCCGTCGGCCACGCAAAATTGAGGTCCCCGCACAGGTTCTTCGACCCCATGACCGCGTACGCACCGCCGTAGGCCTTGCGCACGATGAGCGTCACCTTCGGCACCGACGCCTCCACCGCCGCCACCGCCAGCTTCGCGCCGCGGTGAATGAGCCCCACCCGCTCCTGCTCAACGCCGGGCAGGTAACCGGGGGTGTCCACCACGAACACGAGCGGGATGTTGTACGCGTCGCAGATGCGAATGAAGCGGGCGGCCTTGTCGGCGGCGTCGGCGTCGATGCACCCCGCCAGGTGCATGGGATTGTTGGCGACGAATCCGACCGGCCGGCCGTCGATCCTGCCCAGCGCCGTGATGATGTTCGGCGCGAAGTTCTCCTGAAGCTCCAGCAGGGCGTCGTCGTCGCCGAGCAGCGGCAGCAGGTCGGCCATGTCGTAGCCGGCGTTGGCGTCGTCGGGCAGGAAGCTGTCGAGATCGGCGGCGACGGCCACCTCCTCGTCGGCGGGCGCGGGCACCACCGGCAGCTCATCGAAGCAGGTCAGCGGCATGTGCGCCAGGTAGTCGCGGACGAAATCGAAGGCGTCGTCCTCGGTGGGGACGACGGCGGTGATGTTGCCGTTGAGCTCCTGCTGACGGGCCCCGCCGAGCTCCGCGGAGGAAATGTCCTCCCCGGTGACCTCCTTGATGACGGCCGGGCCGGTGACGTACATCTCCGCCTCGCCGTCGACGGCGACGATGAGATCGGTGGTCACCGGCGCGTACACGGCACCGCCGGCGGACTTACCCAGCATGATGGAGATCTGCGGGCTACGCCCCGACAGCGGCAGCTGGCGCCGCGAGATCTCCGAATACATCGCCAGCGACGTCACCGCGTCCTGGATGCGCGCACCACCGGAATCCTGGATGCCGATCACCGGGCAGCCGATCGTGATCGCCATCTCCATGATGTTGACGACCTTCTTGCCGAAGGTCACCCCCACGGAACCGCCGTAGACGGTCTTGTCGTGGGCGTACACGCACACGGGCCGGCCGTCGATCCGCCCGTAGCCGGTCACCACACCGTCGGAGTAGACCGCGTCCTTGTCACCCGGGGTCTTGCCGAGCGCACCGACCTCGGTGAAGGAGCCGTCGTCGAGCAGCGCACTGATCCGCTGACGCGGGGTGGTGCGCCCGGCCGCGTCACGCTTCGCGCGGGCGCGCTCACTGCCCGGGTCCTGCGCGGTCGCGAGACGAGAGCGCAGGTCCTTGATCTTCTCGGCGGTGGATGCGTTAGTGATGGCGGGCCTCCAATCGGTCGATTCGGTCGATGAGATGCTCGGCGACGATGCCGATCGCCGGCTCATCCGGGACTGCCAGGTGATCGCCCGGCAGCTGGACAATGGTGAGATCGTCGACGATGGCACCCCAGCCGCCGTCCGGGTCGATCTCTGCGTAGGCCGGCTCCAGCTCAATGGCGCCGGCGTGCATCCCCTCCGAGCGGAACAACACCACCGGCACGTCCACCTCCGCCCACCGGGCGAAATCCAGCGTGCCGAGGATGCGGTTATCCACGAAGCTGGCGCGCTGATGTTCCAGTACCCCGGCGGACAGGCCGTGCTCGGAGGCATCCGTGGTGGCGAGGTAGTGCTCGAGCATGGACAGCATCGCCTCCTCACCCATGGTCTCCAGCAGCTCGACGGGGGCCTCGAACTCCAGGCCGTAGGTCTTCTTGGCGAAGGCGGCGTAGCGCTGCCAGCGGGCCTTGGCCTCCTCCAGCGTGTTGGGCGCGGGGTGTGCCGGCTGCGTCGTGTCGAGCAGCGCGATGAGCTCTACGTCGACGTCGCTGCCGCGCAGCTGGTGCGCAGTCTCATAGGCGAGAGCGCCGCCGAAGGACCACCCGGCGAGGACGACGGGGTGGCCGTCGGCGTAGGCGCGGATGTCGTCGAGGTAGCCGGCGACGCGGTCTTCCAACGCGCCTTCGACGCGCTCGATGCCGTAGACGGGGACATCCGCCGGTAGCCGCCGGGTGAGGGGCTCATAGACGATCGTCGTGCCGCCAGCCGGGTGGAAGACGAACACGGCCGGGCGCGTGGAGCCCTCAGGGCGGCTGCGCAAGACCCGGACGTTACCGTCCACGCTGGTCTCCAGGCCCTCGCGGACCCTGTTCGCCAACGGTTCGAGGGTCGCAGCCGCGAGAACCTCCGCGGCGGTGATGTCGAGGGAAGAGCGCTCGCTCAGCCGCTCGGCGATGGCGCGCGCCTGCTCCTCGGTGATCGCCGGCAAAGCGCTGGTCACCCCAGCCGCGGCCTGGCCGGTCACCTTCGCCCAGGTGCCGAACACGACGCGCTCGGAGGCGTCACGCGGGGCGACGCCGACGCCGGCACCGTCGCTGGCACCCTCGCCCGGCGCGGGGGCGGCGGCTGCGTTGTTAGTGGGCTCGGCGGTCTCGGCGGTCTCGGCGGGGGTGTTCGCGCCGTGGACGGCGCCCTCGACAATGCGGACGACGTCGGCCACCGAGGCGTCGCGCAAGGCTTGGACGTCGAGCGGCGGGATCTGGAAGTCGTGTTCCACGCGGTTCTTGATGCGCATGCCCATGAGCGAGTCCAGCCCGAGGTCAATAAGCGGCAGCTCCCCGGGTAAGTCGGCGACGTCGTAGCCCATGGACTCCGAGACGATGGAGCGCAGGCGGTCCTCGACGCTCTCCCCGGAGGCCGGGTCCCAGCGCAGGCTGGCGTCGTCCGTCGTGTCATTCCCCGCGTCGCACTTGTGCGAGTCCTTATCCCCCGCGTCGCGTTCCGTGCCATTCCGCGTGCCATCCCCCGCGTCGCGCTTGTGCGACGCGTTGCGTTCACGCGACGCGTTGCGTTCACGCGACGCGAAGCCCTCGGCCAGCAGCAGGTCACCGGCGTAGACGCGGGCGGTGAGCCCGCCGAGGCCGCGGTCGACGACGGTGGTCAAGTCCCCGTCGGCGGGGAGTGCTCCGTGCACTTCGGCAAGGGTGATGGTGGCCCCGTCCTCGGTGGCGTCGACGGCCGCGGCGAGGAGTTGTTCCAGGTCGGTGACGCGCGCGGCGGGAATGCCGAACGCCGTGGCGCCGCCCGGCAGCACCACCTTCGCACCGGGCAGGCTGGCGGTACCGCCCGAGTGGGGGCGGGCCGCTGTCCAGAAGCGGTGGGGCACCAGCGGGACGCCGGGAAGCGGGGCGCGGCGGCCGTCGGGCAGCAGGCCGGTGAAGTCGATGTCGGCGCCGGCCACGTACATTTTCGCCAGCAGGTCTCGCAGGGAGGCGGCCTCGGGGACCTTGCGCTTGAGGGCGTAGAGCAGCTGCGTGTCGGGCTTGCCGACGGTGAACGCGGTGTTCATCATCCCCATGATCGCCACCGGGTTGGGGGCGATCTCCACGAGCATGGTGTGGCCTGCGTTGAGAGCCGCGGCGGTGGCGTCTTCGAACCACACGGGCTGGCGGGTCATGCGCAGGAAGTAGTCCTCGTCGTGGACGGTGGATCCCGCCGGGTACACCTGGCCGCGGTCGACAGAGCTAAAGAGCGGAATGCGCAGCGGGCTGGGGGTGAGCCCGGCGATCTCGGCGGCGAGTTCGCCGAGGATGGGGTCCAGCGCGGAGGTGTGCCCGGCGCCCCGGACGTTAAGCTTCCGGGCGAACTTGCCGTCGGCGTCGAGGGCGTCGACGAGGGCGTCGACGGCCACCCGATTGCCGCCGACGGTGGTCATGCCGGGCCCGGCATAGACCGCGGGCTCGATCTCGGCGAGCTCCGGGTGGGCGGCGTTGAAGTCGGCGAGGCCTTCGCGGGTGAGCTCGACGACGGCCATCGCGCCTTCCTGCTCGGTGCCGGCGAGCATCTTCTCGCCCTCGCCCATGAGGCGGGCGCGGTGGCAGGCGATGCGCATCGCAGCCTCGGCGCTGATGCCGCCAGCGGCGTAGGCTGCCGCGATCTCGCCCATGGACATGCCCATGACGGCGCTCGGGCGGGCGCCGAGCGACGCCAGCAGGTCGGTGAGCGCGATCTGGATGGCGGTGATGGTGACCTGGGCGGTGTCGGTGGTGTACGTCAGGGCGTCGTCGCCGATGAGCTCGGCCATGGACCAGCCGGATTCGGCGGTGACCACCTCGTCGAGCTCCCGGATCCGCGCGGCGAACTGCGGGGATAGGTCCATGAGCGCGGTGGCCATCTTCCGGTGCTGGGAGCCGAAGCCAGAGTAGACGAAGACGGCGCCGGCGGCGGCGGGGCCGTCGGCAGCGGAGATGCCCACGGACACGATCCCGTCGGCCACCTGGGCGAGGCGTTTGCGGGCCTCGGCGATGGTGGATGCCTGCACCACCGCGCGGCTGCGGGCGTGATTGCGCTTCGCCAGCGTGCGGGCGAGGGCGGGCAGGTCGGCGTCGGTGGCGGCCTCGAGGGCGCAGGCGTAGTCGGCGGCCGCGGCGCGGCGACGGGAGGGAACCAGCCCGCTGACCGGCAGCAGGACAGCGTCGTCGGCGGGCAGGGGTGCCTGGTGCTCTGCAGCCGGTTCGTACTCGGCGGCGTCGAACTGCGCGACGACGAGGTGGGCGTTGGTGCCGCCGAAGCCGAAGCCGGACACGCCGGCGAGTTTCCGACCCGAGTACTCCGGCCACTCGCGGGGATCCTCGACGAGTTCGAGGCGCTCGGCATCGAAGTCGATGAAGTGGTTAGGGGCGGAGACGTTGATGGTGGGCGGGAGGGTGTCGCGCTGGATGGCCTCGACGACCTTGATGAGCGCGGCGGCCCCCGCGGCGGATTCGGCATGTCCGATGGCGGACTTCGCCGAGCCGAGCAGGGTGGGCCGCTCGACGCTGCGGCCGGCGCCGAGCACCTCGCCGAGGGCGCGAGCCTCGATGGGGTCCCCGAGGATGGTGCCGGTGCCGTGGGCCTCGACGTAGTCGACGTCGGCCGGGTCGACACCAGCGTCGGCGTAGGCGCGACGCAGGACGTCGACCTGGGCCAGCGGGTTCGGGGCGGTGAGGCCATTGGAGTGGCCGTCGGAGTTAACGGCGCTGCCCTTGATAACGGCGAGGATCCGGTCACCGTCGGCGAGGGCGTCGTCGACGCGCTTGAGCACCACCGCTGCGACTGCTTCGGCGCGCACGAAGCCGTCGGCGTCGTCGGAGAAGGCGTGGATGGCGCTCGTGGGGCTGATGACCCCCAGCTCGCCGAACGCCGTAGAGACAAACGGGCTGGCCAGGATGTTGACCCCGCCGGCGACGGCGACGTCGGCCTCCCCGGCGCGCAGTGCCTGCACCGCCTGGTGCACCGCGACGAGGGACGACGAGCACGCCGTGTCCACGTTGACGGACGGCCCGCGGAAGTCGAAGGCGTAGGAGACACGGTTGGCGATGATCGAGCTCGCGGTGCCCGTCAACGCGTACGGGTGGGCGTGGGCCGGGTCGGCGGTGATGAGCATTCCGTAGTCGTTGTTCGACGACCCGATGAAGACGCCCACCCTGGCCCCGCGCAGCCGATTGGCGGGCAGGCCTGCGTCCTCCAGGGCGCGCCAGGTTTGCTCCAGCAGCAGCCGCTGCTGGGGGTCCATGTTCTCCGCTTCAACCGGCGAGAGCCCGAAGAACTCGTTATCGAAGGCGTCGATGTCCGTCAGATAGCCGCCGTCAGTGTTGACGGCTGCCATGGCGGCGGTGACCACCGGATCGTCGGCGTACTCGCTCCAGCGTTCGGCGGGACGCGGCCCGACCCCGCTGCGCCCCTCCACCAGCAGGTCCCAATACTGCGCCACGGTGTCGGCACCAGGGAAGCGCCCGGCGCGACCGACGATGGCGACGTCGTGCGCGCCGAGGCCACCAGGCCGGGTCACGCCGGTGGTCACCGGCGCCTGCCCGGGCGTGGGTAGCCCGGCCGGCGCGGTGAGGAACCCGGCGAGCGCGGCAATGGTGGGGTGCTGGTAGGCGACGGTCGCGTCGAGCCGGCGCCCGAGGAGGTTTTCGAGTTCCCCGGACAGGACCACGGCGTCCCGGGACGACAGCCCGTAGCGTTCCAGGGGCGCGGTGTCACTGATCTCTGCCGGCGGCAATTCGGCCGCCTGCGCTACCCATGCGACGAGCCAGTCTTTAAGTTGAGCGTATGTCATTACGGACCCGTTCATGCTGCTACACGCTAGCATCTATGCCTGCTGCTCCAGGTATGCCTTCTGGTTGACCCGGCGGGCGATTTTCCCGGACGACGACCGGGCGATGGTCATCGGATCACTGAGCCGGATGTCCGCCGGGGTCACGCCGTGCACGCGGGCGACAGCGGCGCGGATAGCGTCGATGGCCTCGGCGTCCCCGGCCGGATCGGCGGCGTCGGCCCGTTCCGCGAGGATGACAAGCTTCTCGACGCTTGCGGCCGGCACGGCGAAGGCCGCCACGGACGCGGGCCGCACGTGGGCGCTGGCCTCCTCGACGGTGGCCTCGATGTCCTGCGGGTAGTGGTTACGCCCGGCGACGACCACCAGGTCCTTGAGCCGGCCGGTGATGTACAGCTGATCCGACAGGATCACGCCCAGGTCGCCGGTGGCCACCCACCCGGTACTGGCCATACGGCCAGTACCGGAGGATAAGGAATTAGGGCCAGTACCGGAGGATAAGGAACGGGAGCCGTCGGCCAGGCGCCGGGTAAGGGTCCGGCCGAAGGTGGCGGCCGTGTCCTCCGGCCGGTCGAGGTACCCGGCGGCGGCGTTGTCCCCGCGCAGCCAGATCTCCCCCACCCGGCCGTCGGGCAACTCCTCGGCCGTGTCCGGGTCGACGATGGTCAGCTCCTGAGGACGAACGACCTGCCCATTCGACGCGAACGTGACCGCCGCGGGATTCTCCGGGTCGACGGCGACGGCCCGGCCGTCGGCGAGCGCTTCCCGGTCGAAGGAGCTAAACAGTGGGCAGGTGCCGTCCTGCGGCATGGTCACCAGCAGCGACGCCTCGGCGAGCCCATAGGAGGGGTGCAGCACGGACCGACGCAGGCCGTGCGCCTCGAAGATGCCGGCGAAGCGCTCCACAGCTGCCTTGGTGACCGGCTCCGAACCGACGATGATCTTCCTGATGTTGCTGAAGTCCTGCCCCGGCTCCGGCGCGCCGTAGCGGGCAACGAGGTCGAGGGCAAAGTTCGGGATCACCGAGTACGTGGCGATGTCGTCCTCGCCGCGGCGGGCGATCTGGTCCACCCAGCGCTTCGGCTGCTGGATGAAGTCCCGCGGGCTCATCATCTCCAGGTGCAGGCCGAGGAGCTGGACGAACACGGCGAGGATGATGCCCATGTCGTGGTGCAGCGGCAGCCAGCTGACGATGCGCAGCGGCATCTCCAGGCGGGCGGCGGCGAAGATCTGCAGCACGTTGGTGAGGATGGATCGGTTCGTGAGCACTACGCCCGCCGGCGTGCGGGTGGACCCGGAGGTGTACTGCAGGAAGGCGATCTGATCCACCGGCGCCGCGGTGCCGGTGGCAGACGCTGCGGGTGCGGCCGGCGTGTAGGAGGCCGCGAGCGACGTCGGCACCGCGTCGACGGCGATGATGCGCGGGCGCAACGGGGCCGGCTCACCGGCGACGTAAGCACGCACCGCCGCCGCGGAGGCCCTGGTGGTGAGGATGATGCGTGCGGCGGAGTCGGCCAACACGGCGCGCAGGTGTTCGCCGTGGCCCGGCTCGCGCGGGTCGTAGAGCGGCACCGGGACGCAGCCGCCGTAGAGGGCGCCGATGAAGCCAATGATGTACTCGGCGCTGTTGCCGGCGAGGATGGCGACGCGCTCACCCGGCGCGGCGACCTGTTGCAGGCGGGCCCCGACCGCCTTGATGTGCGTGTTGACCTCGGTGCGGGTGAGGTCGCGGGCCTCACCGTCGCGGGAACCGGAGTAGTCCCACACGCGCAGTACTTTACGGTCCCCGCCGCCGTCGGCTATGTCCGCTTGGTAGAGCGCTTCCGCGAGGCCGGCGAGGGTGAGCTGGGGCGGGATGTGCACAGAGCCGTCGGGGGCGAAGAAGCGGCCGAGTGCCGCGTGAGCGTTCATGGGTTCCTGAAGGTCCTCAGAGTCGGTCGGGGATGAATCGGTGGCGGAATCCACCACCGCGAAAGGTTAGCACGTCAAAAGTTCCTAGGGCGCGTTAATGTGATCATGCGTCCATTGCAGCAGCCACTCATTCGCCGTCGGGCCGTCAAAGATGGACTGGTTGAAGCCGTACTGCGCGTGCACCGGGTTACCGGTGATGAGCTGGTGCGCGCGGTCCAGGGAGTTGCCGATGTCCCGCGGGGCATCACAGACCAGGTCACCGACTGCGCACACCTGGTACACGCGATCACTCAGGCTGCCAAACCCGCCCGGGCGCGGCCCGCGCATCGAAGCGTTGGGCACCACGAACTGGATGGCGGAGTTCACCGGCTGCATGGCGATCTCCACCCCCACCCCGGGGACGTCGGCGCCGGCGGTAACCCCCACCCCCGGCTCCCGGCGCGGGTCGGCGATGAGCGCCACCCCACGAACCTTCTCCACCGGGACGGCCCCGACCCCGGTGCCGATCTCGTTGGCCACATCGCCGACGATGCCGGCGCCCTGCGAGAACCCGAAGAGGATGAACTCCGTGCCGGGGCATGTGGAGTTCATGAAAGCCAGCTCCGCGTTGAACTTCTGCTGGCCTTCGGCGCGGGACTCGTCGAAGCTGAGCTGGTTCATGTTGGTGATATTGCGGAACTGCGCGCTGTACGGCAGGGTCCACACTCGCACGTCGGTCGGCGCGTAGGCCTGACTCAGCGGCTGGGTCACCATAGACAGGTACGACGGCTGGTGCTGCGGGTTAAGCGGATCATCCTGCGGATTGGATTCCCACGTCCCCGGCGCGGCCATGACCTGAACCGCCGGGCACCAGTCCGGCTGCTCCGGCGCCGGTGCGACGTTGAGAGCGCCCTCGGCGGACGGGTCGGCGGTCCCCGGCCCTCCCGGCGCGCCGCGCTGGCCGCCCAGCCACGTCAGCGCCCCGACGGCGATCATTCCCAGCACGATGACAACCGCCAGAACCGTCAGCACTTTTCTCATGGGCACCTACGCTACCGTCGCCACCCTGGAAAACCCTGCCACCACGCTGGCGTTAAGGTGCGGGTGAGCCAGCGCAATACGTATCGCGGGCCGACGCCTGAAGTAGTGTCGTCACCTCATCCACCGGCTTGTCGGTACGCCCCTGCTCGACGAGCTGGCCGGCCACCGCCGCCGGCGTTGCCGCCGACACCGGATCCCCCGCGCACACGGTGCCGGCGGCGCCGATGAGGACGTCCTCCATCCCGGCGGTGTCGACCCCGCCGGCGTGGAGCGCGTCGAGGTAGCGGCGGTCAGTCTCGGTCACCACCGGGGCGCCGACCCCCTTCGGCACAGAGCTGATCTCTGCGGCGGGCTCGTCGCGTCGAGGCTCCTCGCCCTCCCGGGCCGGTGCGACGGCGGCCGACGGCGTCGTCTCCTTGTCCTTGTCCTTGTCCTGCTTCGCAGTGGTTGTCGCGCTGGCCTGGCTGGTCGCGCTCGACGCGGCGACGTCGTCGCTGGTCACTGTCGTCCCGCCACAGGCCGACAGCGCCACCGCGCAGCCGAGGCCTGCCGCGGTCACGCCGGCTAACCGAAGTGTGTGGCTCAGCAGTCGTATCAACGCTTCTCCTCCTTGATGACGCCATTGACCTGGGAGAGGGTGCCGCCCTGGAAGTCGATCGTCAACCCGCCGGCCGGGATCGGGGAGAGGTCCGAGGTCGGCAAGCCCCACGGGCCTTCCTCGAAACCGGCCGCACCCCAGTGATCGAAGACGTCGCCGTAGGCGATGGAGTGGGCGCCGGTCTCCTCGGAGAAGTAGATGTTGCCGTGCTCAAACTCCTGGACCTCGCCGCCCTTGATGGCCTTCTTCGCCGAGGTCGGGAAGCCGAGCGGCGACGCCGGCCCGCCCAATTCCGCGTACTTGTCCGCGATGGGCCCGGCGGGAACGACGGCGAAGGAGCCGTCGGGCCGGGTGAAGATGGCGCCGTGCTGGAACTGCTGCACGGCGGTGCCGGGCGCGTCGAGTTCCTCCACTCCGGCGGTCGGGTAGCCCAGCGGGCCGGTCTCAATGCCGTTCTTCATCCAGTAGTCGATGAGGTTGCTGGCGACGATGTGCGCGCCCGTGTCCGGGTGCCAGACGATGCTGCCGTGCTCAAAGTTGGCGACGCGGCCCACCCCGTCGGGCAGCGGCAGCTCCCCGGAGACCGGGAACCCGAGGCGGCCCACCGGCCCGCCGGCGGCGGTGTACACGGTGTCGATCGCGCCGATGAGCGCATGCGTTCCCCGGTCCGGGGAGGAATACACCCGGCCCTGGCGGAACTCCTGCATGGAGCCGTCGGCGACGCTGTACGCACCGGTAATGCACGCGCCGAGGCCGGCGTCCTCGGCCGCCTTCGCGGCGTCGTCCTGCGGGGCGCACTCCACGGCCCGGTCAGTCGGCGCCAGCTTGAGCGCGTCGGCGATGTGCGGCCACGCCTCCGTCACCTCGAACTGCCAATAGTCCCACGTGTGCACACCGGAGGGGCGGAACTTGGCGATAACGTCCACGCCGGCGTCCTCGGCGTACTCCAGGAACGTCTGGCTGGACAGGCGAGAGACGATCTCCAGGCCCTTGCCGGCCGCGTTCGCCGGCGCCTTCGCCAGGGATCCGGCCATGCCGAAGTCATCCCGGCCCGTGCCCGCGGAGATGTAGATGGTCTTGCCCTTGAGCTGGCCCACGCCCAGCTTCGGGTCGTGTGCCTTCCACGTCTCCCCCGGCGGTTCGGTGATCGGCCCCCACATGGCCTCGGCGCTCCAGCCGTCGGCCTCCTCCATAGCGGCCTTGATGGCCCCAGGCATACCCGGGGTGGTGGTGTCGAGATACCCGGAGAACGCGCCGACGAAGTTGAACATGTCTGGGTGGCGCTGCGCCAGGTTCATCGCACCCGTCGCGCCCATGGACAGGCCCATCACGCCGCGGGTGCCGTTACCGCGGAAGCCCTGGTCCAGGATGGGGGCGAGCTCGTCGATGAGGAAGCTCTCCCACTTGTACTGCACCCCGTGCTTGGGGTCCGGCTGCTCCCAGTCGGTGTAGAAGGAGCCGAAGCCGCCGATGGGCAGGATGACGTTGACGTTGCGGTCCGCGTACTGCTGGGCGATGTTCGTATCGGTGATCCACCCCGAGACGTCGTCGCGGGCACGCAGCCCGTCCAATGCCCACAGCTCGGGAAACTCCAGCGAAGGGTTGGCGTACCAGTCCCTCGCCAGCAGCATCTGGACCTGCATCTCCTTGTCCGGCATGGCGGCCGACTGGATGAAGATCGCAATATGGTGCGGGGTGATCCACTCGATGCGGTTAACCTTCACCCCCTCTGGCAGGCCGGTGATCGGCGCCGACGGCAGGTTCGCCGGGTTCGTCTGGAACGTGTGCGTGGTCGGGCTCTGGGCGGATTCCTGGGCGTGCAGCGTCGGCGCGGCCGGGCCGACGCCGATCCCCGGAACGGCAAACGCGCCCAGCGCAACGCCGCAGGCGACGGCAAGGGCCAGCGCGCGTCGAGGTGAGCGGTAACGGACCCGGTTGGCCCGGGACGACGTGGCGTGATCGGTGCTCATGGTGAGAAGGCTTCCTCTTCGTTTCGCAGTTAGGCCCAAGTGTAAAGTTTTACTTCACATTTAGCGGTCTCAACACGCCCCGAGAACACGAAAACCGCCCCCACCGGGACGCGGTGAGAGCGGGAGAGAGAGGAACCCCCAGGCAGGGAGAGAAGACCGGCCTGCCTGCGGGAGTTGATGAGAAGGTGGGTGCGGCCTTAGTTATTGGCACCCATGTGATCGAGCACGGCCGGGAAGGTCTGCTCGAAGTCATACGCGAACTGCGGCCAGGTGTGCACACCCACCGGGGAGTAACGCTCCTCGATGTTGACACCCTTGGCGCGAGCCTCCTCGGCGTAGATGGAGGAGCTCAGCCGCGAGACGATCTCGCGGGTGATGGCGACGATGTTGCCCGGCAGGTTGAAGAAGTCATCCTCCGGACGCAGCACACCAGAACCAGCGGTGACGACGATCTTCGTGTCGCCAACGTTATCCAGCTTGGCCATCGCGTTGACCGGGCTCGGGTTCGGGGCGATGATCGAGCCGTAGAGGTCGTTGACGTTGAAGCCCGTGCTGCCGATGGCGCCCGCGGTGATGAGCGCGGCCGGGGCGCTGCTGTCCAGCGTCAGGTAGCCAGAGAAGGACAGCGCCATGTTGAAGGTCTCCGGGTGGCGCGACGCGACGTTCACCGCGCCGGTGGCACCCATGGAGATGCCGGCGATAGCGTTCTTATCGCGAGCCACTCCGAAGTTCTGCTCCAGGTAGGCCGGCAGCTCGGACGACAGGAAGGTATCCCACTTCTGCTCCCGGGACGCCGGGGGCAGCATGAAGTTATCGGCGTGCTCGGCCCAGTCCTCGTAGAAGGAACCCGCACCGCCGGCCGGCATGACCATGGTGATGTTGGCATCCGGGAACTTCAGCGGAGCCTGGTAGGAGCGGGTCCAGCCGGACTCGGTCTCCATCGCGGTGAGGCCGTCGAGCAGGTAGTAGCCGGCGTCGCCACCGCGGGCCGCCGGGAAGACGTGGACGAGGATGGTGCGGTTCATCGCCGGGGAGAAGACCATGCAGTCCTGCAGGCCCGGGATCGGCGGGTTGCCAGCCTTGGGGGCGAACCACTCGCAGGTGCCGTCAGCGTCGGCGCGCAGCACGGAGCGGTTGCCTTCGCCCGGCTTGGCCTGGGACTCGTCGACCGGCTTCTCCGCGAGACCCTCCGGGTCGTAGGCATTGGCCGCGCCCGGAATCGGCAGTTCGCGGACCGCTTCGGCGACGGGCGCCTGGTCAGCAACGGGGGCCGGGGCGGGCTCCACCGGAGCGGGGGCCGGAGCCGGAGCGGGGGCGGGGGCAGCCGGGTCGGCGATGGCGTACGGGGTCGCCATCAGCACGCCAGCGGCGACCGTAGCGGCCATAACCGCCCGGCCTACGCGCTTGGTCGCGTGGAATGAAAACATGGATCTTCTCCTCTGGGGTTCCTCAGTCACATATATCCGCCGGTGAGCAGCCCTGCTCGGAGGGTTCCACCATGAGACACACATCGGATTATCAGAATCGTACTCGGATTATAACGTTTCGGGAACTGAAATGCCTCTCGGGCGACGGGCGCGCCCCGAGCCAGGAGTAAAAGCCCAGCTCGGGGCGCACACACCATGAGCGATAACTTATGTCACGTTTGCCACAGAAGCCCCGTGCGGGTGCTCGCGTTCTCCCCCGTGCGGGCGCTTGCCGCCCGCACGGACTAGCCGAACAGCGGGGCCAGATAGACCGCCGTGCCGATGCACGCCACCCACAGCAGCGCCAGGACCAGCAGCACTCGGTCGGTGAGCGCCAGCTCGTCAGGTGCGCCGCCGTCGCCCCGGTCCACCGCGGCCGCGAAGCGCATGATGGCGATGACGAACGGCACCAGCGAAATCTGGTACCACATCGGCGCCGCCCCCGAGACCTCGGCGGCGCGCTCGAAAGCCCACAGGGCGTAGGACATGACCACCGACGTAGCAGACAGCGTCCACACGAAGCGGAGATAAGTAGCCGTGTACCCCTGCAGGGAGCGGCGAATCTTCGCCCCGGTTCGTTCCGCCAGCAGCAGTTCCGCATAGCGCTTGCCGGCCGCCATGAACAGCGAGCCGAACGCCGCCACCAGCAGGAACCACTGGGACAGCGCGATCGACGCCGCCACGCCGCCGGCCATCGCCCGGAGCATGAACCCGGAGGACACCAGGGCGATGTCGATGACCGGGATGTGCTTCCACCCGAAGCAGTATCCGAGCTGAAGCACAATATAGATGGCCACGACCGTCGCCAGGCCGCTGCCGTCGGTGGCGAGCCACGCCAAACCCACGGCGCTGACGATGAGCACCACCGCCATGACGTACGCCAGGGTGATGGGCAGCTTCCCCGAAGCGATGGGGCGGTAGCGCTTGGTGGGGTGCTGACGGTCGGATTCCACGTCGCGGGCGTCGTTGACGAGGTAGATCGAGGACGCCGCCAGGCAGAACGTCACGAAGGCCAGCAAAACGTCGGCGAGGGTGCTCCAGTCGACGGCGTCGAAGCCGGCCGCCAGCGGCGCGGCGACGACGAGGACGTTCTTCACCCACTGCTTCGGGCGCAGCGCCTTGACCATGGCATCGGGCAGATTGCGCGGCGGCTGACGCTTGCGCTGGTTGTCGATGCCCTCCGTGTGCGGCTCCGACTGGAAGATACCCGGGGTCTCCTCCGGGGTCATGGGTTGGGGCCGGCCGATCTCTCCGTGCCGGGAGTCCGACGGGTCGGGCTGTTGACTATCCTGCGGCGTACTCACCGGCTATTCCTTTCGATCCGGGTGGCCGCCGCGGCAGTCGCCGCGCCGATGCCAGCCCCCACGAGCGTATCGGTCGGATAATGGACTCCCAGCACCATACGCGACAGCATCATCACCGGCACACCGAGCCACGGCAGCCGGGAACCGGTCACCTTCGCGAGCACGACCATGGCGGCGGTCGTCGACGTTGCGTGCGACGAGGGGAAAGACAACGCCGACGGCGTGGCGACGCCGATGCGGATCCGCTCGTCATGCGGCCGGCGTCGGCGGACGATGCGCTTGAGCACCACGCTGATGGCGTGGGCGACGAAGGCCGCCGCCCCGAGGGTGAACCACTGCCGGCGACGCCGGGCGTCGAGCGCGCACCCGACGGCGGACATGCCCAGCCAGCCGAGCGCGTGCTCCCCCAGGTGGGACAGTCCTCGGGCAGAGGGAACCACCCCGGGGACGTCGAATAACGCCGACTGAATAGCGACGAGGACGTCAGCCTCACGGGCGTCCTGGTTATTGGGCATCAAATACCTTCTTCCACTCATTTCGGCTGGTCAGCTCAGGCACAGCGGCGCGGTACTGCGCGCGCAGGTCGTCGAAGCGGGCCACCACCTCATCCTGCAGGGCGATCGTCTCCCGCAGCAGGCGCTTGGCCAGGTCACGGTCGCGGGTGCGCAGCGCCACGCCGGTGCCGCCGGCGGTACTCACCGTGGCGGAGTCGACGCGCGCCAGGGTGAACCAGCGGGCCTGGTCCGCTCGCAGGTGCAGCTGGGGGGCGTCGTGGTGCGCGGGGTCTTCCTTGGTGAGCAGGTGGCGCAGCGCTTTGACCGCCCACGGGATCTTCTTGACCTTGGCCAGGCGGCCGCCGATGTTGTCCACCGGGACGCCCGGGGCGCCGGTGGGTGCCGGCAGTTCGGTGGCGGAGGCGTACACGGTGGCGTCGGTGTACCCGGCGCGGATCTTCTGCACGGCCGGCAGCGCCGTCGCCAGCTGCTCGAAGAGCTTCTCCGGGCCAGCCAGGAAGTCCTTGAGCGCGGCGATCTGAATGGCCAGCGTCGAATACTCCATGCACATGATGTGCTTGAAGGTGGACTTGCGCATGTTCTTGATGATGGGCATCGGGTCACCATCGTGGTACAGCGCCGCGACGATGAGCCGGTTCCGGGCGTGGAAGTAGGCCTGCCAGTCGATGGCGTCGTCCTTATCCGCCCACGCCATGTGCCAGATCGCTGCACCCGGCCAGGTCACCGTCGGGAAGCCGGCGGCCGCGGCGCGCAGGGAGTATTCCGTGTCATCCCACTTGATGAACAGCGGCAGCGGCTGGCCGATGCGCTCGGCCACGACCCGCGGGAAGAGGCACATCCACCACCCGTTGTAGCCGACGTCGATGCGCCGGTGCAGCGGGCGGGCGTCCTTCGCCCTCGGGTCGACCCAGGTTTGCTCGGTGCCGATCTCGCCGAGCGGAATGCGGGCAAAGTCGTGGTCGTAGACCGCGCCCGGCGCGCCGGTCCACATGAACGTGGCGGGATCCACGGTCTCTCCGGTGGTGCGCAGCTGCGAGCGCTCCTGCAGGTTGAGCATCTGCCCGCCCACCACGATGGGGCTCTTCGCGTAGCGGGCTGCCTGGACGGCGCGCAGGATGGAGTCCGGCTCGATCGCGATGTCGTCGTCCATGTAGAGGATGTAGGGACTCGCGGTCGCCTCGTCGGCGAGCGCCTCGTACATGATGCGCGAGTAGCCGCCGGACCCGCCGAGGTTACCCTGGCGGAACTCGTGGTAGCGGCCGCCCAGCGCGGCGACGGCGTCGGCGAAGCCCGGCTCGTCGGCCGGGTGCTGGGTGCCCTGGTCGGGCATGATGACGGAGTCGATGAGGGCGTCCACGACGGGGTCGCTGCTCAGTTCCTTGAGCGCGGCGACGGCGTCGGCGGGCCGGTTGAAGGTCGGGATGCCGACGGTCACCCGCTTGTCGAACGGCCCCACCTCGGTGCCGTCGGGCATGACCTGCGGCTTCGGCGGCTGCAGGGCGCACCAGGCGGCGTCTTTCACGGTGGCGTCGGTTTCGGCGGTGACGTCGAACCAATACCAGCCGCCGTCCTCGAAGTTCGCCAGCGGGAGTTCGATGCGGGCCGTGTCGTCGGTGACCACCACGCTCTTCACAGACACGCGGGTGCCTTCGGCCTTGGAGCGGTAGACGGAGATGGCGGCGGTGCCCGTGACCTCGACGCGGAGGACAACTCGGTCTAGCTGGGACCAGCGGCGCCAGTAGGACGCCGGGAAGGCGTTGAAGTAGGTTTCGAAGGACGCCTCAGTGCCCGCCGGGACGTTGACGCTCAGGCGATCCGCCCAGGTCAGCCGGGCATGATTGCGGGCATTTTCCAGGAGGTAGAGCATCCGAACGTCGTCCGGCTCGCCGACGCGCGGCAGCAGCACACGTTGCACTACTTCTAATTGGGGAAGTGATTTATCGGGCATAGACTTCCTTTCGCTTATAAATCTTAGGGAATACTAGTACCGCCGCACCAACACCCATAGTGGTTCTAGACTAGTGCGCCACGCCGGTCTCAGATACGAACGACAGTCGCCCCCACCGCAAACAGTGGGGGCGACTTTTTCTCGGGCGCTGACGGGCTTAGACCAGGGCCTCTACCCGGCGCTCGACCCCGAGCTGATCGAGCACGTCGAGGACGTTGCGCTCCAGCTCGTACATGAGGCGGCGGGCCTGGTGGGCCGAGATGCCGTCGATCGGGCCCAGGTCCCACGTCGCGTAGCTGCGCCCGGCGACGTCCGTGGCTTCCTCGTCCAGGTAAATCACGAGGTCCGCGGTCTCCAGCAAACGGTGCGGCCGGTAGGTCTCACCGGTGAGTTCGAGCCCCAGCAGCCCGGCGCGCTGCTCCAGAAGCCGGTCGTCGGTGTTTTCCGGGTGCGTGGCGAGGGTGGCGACGTCGACGGCCGAGCCGCCGTGGTGGCGCAGCATGGCGGCCACCACTTCGGCGAGGGCGCGGTTGTTCCGGGCGACGACGGCGATGCCTCGACGGCGGCTGACCAGGCGCATGGGCTCGGTGAGCACGATGCCTTCCAGGGCGGCGGTGGCCGAGCGCTCGACGAGCACCGGGACGAAGGTGCTGACGGTGGCGGTGGCTTCGTGGCTGGCTCGGATGCCGGCGACGACGCTGGCGATCTCCTCGGCCTGCAGGGCGTGGCCGTAACGGGCTTGAAGGTCTTCGACGATGGTGGTGTAGACGGACTCGTGGTTCATGGTGAACTCCTTGGCTTTAGACGGTGGGTAGGGTTGTCGCGATCGTGGTCTCCTGTCGCGGTTTTCGGACAGCACTGGCCGCGCGGACTGCGCTGGCCCGGCCAGCCCGGGCGGGGTGGCCAGCGGCGCGCGGCGAGGGGCTCGACGCGTGCGTCGCGCCACCTCCGGGGCGGCCTTGGGAGCCGCCGTATTTGTTAACCAGTTGTTAACTTAGTCGCTACCCTCCGTTTAGTCAACACCAACGGTGCAGGTCACTCCATGCAGGCCGTCAAACGTCACACCTTTTGGCCGTCCTACCAGACACTTCACCCGCCCCTCGGTAGACACTTTCAGTTAACCTGCCGTTAACTTTCTCCGTCGTCGGGCTGGTCTTCACGATCGATCGCACGCCCCATCACCGCCGTCACCGCCCAGGCCACGAGGGCGCCGACGATCGCCCCGACCACCACGTCGCTCAACCAATGCACCCCCAGATACAGCCGGGAGACCGCCACCGCCGCCGCCCAGGCCATCACCGACCCTCCCACCCGCGCACCACACAGTCGCCAGGCCAGAACCGCCACCGCCGCGGCAGCCGCGGCATGGCCGGACGGCATCGCGCCGCTGACGTGTTCCACCAGTTGGTAGTCCAGCGGCGGGCGCGGCCGGGAAATGATCGGTTTCGCCACGTGCACGACCAGGTTGGTCACCGCCACCGTCAGCGGCCAGACGAACAGGCGTCGTCGCCGCCCGAGCACCGCCACCACCAATCCCACCAGCAGCAGGTAGGCCGGCCGGCTAAGCTCACTGAAGGCCGCGACCGGGTCATTGAGGGCGTCGACCCGGTTCTCGATCCACCAGCGCCACACCGCGTCGTCCCAGCTCGCGATGATGCCTCACTCCTTTGTCCACATAAATAAGGCCGCGGCACCCTTACCGGATGCCGCGGCGCGAGAATCTTCGTAGCCGTTAGGCGGCCGCCGAGACCAGGACGCCCAGCTCGGTGAGCAGGTCGCGGACCCGGTCCTCGATCTGGTCGGCGATGCGGTGGATGTCCGTGATGGACTTGCCCACCGGATCCTCGATGGTCCAGTGCACGTAGCGGTCGCCCGGCAGGTCCGGGGCCTGGTCCACGCCCATGAGGACAATGACATTAGCCCGGTGGACGGTGCGCGCCTTGATCGCCTCCAGGTAGCAAGCGTCGGAAGACAATCCGCGCTGCTCCATGACCTCCAGCACGTTGGCGTCGACGGCGCCGGTGGGCGCGAGACCGATGGCGCGGACGAAGACCTCCTCGTCGGCCAGGTGGTGGGTGATGACGGCGGCCAGCTGGGACCGTCCGGCGTTGGACGCCGAGACGAAGAGGACCTCGGGGCGGGCGTGGGCGGGCGCCTCGGCGCCGAAGGCGCTCTCCAGGCGGTCGGCGGCCACGCGCGACACCATGACGGGCAGGAAGGTGTCCACGGTGGCACGCTGTTCGGCGGCGGCGATCTCTTCGTCCAGGACAGAGTCAATGGTGTCCGCGGGCACGCGTCCGCCGTAGAGACGGTGGAGGTCCTCGCGAACGATGTGGTAACGATCGAACATGGTCGACCCCTCTCAGATAGGTGCAACGGCAAGAAGTTCGCCGTTTGTTAACTTGCAGTTAACTTTAGCCCACTGAGGTTCACCTCTGCAAATACCGGTTAGGACCGGTCATGACAGGGCACTGAACAGGCCGACGCTAGGCTCGTCGTCCACCCCGCCCTAGTGGCCGCGTTCCTGCTCCAGCGGAACACCGTCACCGAAGTACGGGGCCAGCTTGTTATCGACCAGCGACAGCGCCGACGCAATAGCCATATGCATATCCAGGTACTGATACGTACCCAACCGCCCGCCGAAGAGCACCTTGTTCTCCCGGGCTTCGTCGGCTGCCCGTCGGCGGTACGCCTTGAGCATCTCCCGGTCCTCCGGGGTGTTGATGGGGTAATAGGGCTCATCGCCGCGCTCGGCGAACCGCGAGTACTCCTTCATGATGACCGTCTTATCCGCGGGGTAGCGGTCGGCGCGCTCGGGGTGGAAGTGGCGGAACTCGTGGATGCGGGTGTAGTCCACGTCGGCGTCGTTGTAGTTCATCACCGGCGTGCCCTGGAAGTCGCCGGTGGGCAGCACCTCCGTGTCGAAGTCGAGCGTGCGCCAGCCCAGCACCCCCTCGGCGTAGTCGAAGTAGCGATCCAGCGGGCCGGTGTACACCACCGGCGCGTCCGGGGACTGCGCGCGCAGGGCATCGGCCACCTCAAACCAGTCAGTGTTGAGGCGCACGTCGATGCCGTCGACGGCGGCCATCCGCTCCAGCCACGCCGCGTAGCCGTCGACGGGCAGCCCCTCGTAGGTGTCGTTGAAGTAGCGGTTGTTGAAGGTGTAGCGCACCGGCAGCCGAGTGATGTTACTCGCCGGCAGGTTGCGCGGGTCCGTCTGCCACTGCTTCGCCGTGTAGTGCTTGATGAACGCGTCGTAGAGCGGCTTACCGATGAGCGCGATGGCCTTTTCCTCCAGGTTGGTGGCGGCGGCCGGGTCGAGGCCTTCGGTGTGGGAGGCGATGAGCTGACGGGCCTCGTCGGGCGAGTAGTAGCGCCCGAAGAACTGGTTGATAAGGCCCAGGCCCATGGGGAATTGGTAGGCAGTGCCCTTGTGCATCGCGAACACCCGGTGCTGGTAGTCCGTGAAGTCGGTGAATTGGTTGACGTAGTCCCACACCCGCTGGTTGGAGGTGTGGAAGAGGTGCGCGCCGTAGGTGTGCACCTCGATGCCCGTGTCCGGATCGGCCTCCGAGTAGGCGTTACCGCCAAGGTGGTGGCGGCGCTCGACGATGAGCACCTTCTTGCCTAGTTGGCTGGCGCTGCGTTCGGCGACGGTGAGGCCGAAGAGGCCGGATCCCACAACGATGAGGTCATAAGTCATGGTTCCCCAGGCTATCGGAGGCGGGCCGCGTTGCGGGGCCGGAACACGACCTCACCCACCCCTGCTGGATTATGTCACAACATTCCCTATCGTTAATTCTCTTCACTCGGCTATCATTTGTACCCTTCTTGAACTACAGTCACAGATTAGATAGTTGTCCCCGCCCGCCAAAGCACCATAGGAGCACGATATGCAGCAGCGACGACGCCTCGGCTCGTCCACGGCGGCGCCGGCCGCCAGCACGTCGGCAGTGTCGCTCATCGCGGCCCTTGCCCTCATCCTCACCGTCATCTTCGGCGGACGCGCGATTTACCTCGCCCAGTCCGACGGCATCGACCCCATCCCCGTCACCGACACGACGCTGAGCTTCACCGACGGCGCGAACACCGTCATCGACGACGCCGCCATCGCCTCCCAGGGCGGCGTTCCCGGCCCGAAGACCGTCAAGGAGTTCAGCTCCGCGGCGCCCTTTAGCCTCTTCGCGCTGACCTGGAACTCCCCCCAGGACATCGCCACCTACGTCCGCGCCGAGGCCGAGGATGGCACGTGGGGTCCGTGGTACGCGGCCCAGCCCATGCACGAAGAGGGCATCGACGGCAAGCGCGGCACCGACCTCATCTACGTGGAGCCGACCACCCGCATCCAGGTCTCCGTCGCCGGCGTTGACCTGGGCTTAAGCAAGGACGAAGCCACCGACGCGGACACCGCCTCCCAGGCCCTGGTGCCCGACGCTGAGGCCGCCCCGACCACCGCCCGCACCAGCGAGAACGAAGACCAGCTCGGCGTGGACGCCGGGCCGAACGTCGACGGCGCCGCCGCCGCTGGCCTGCCGCGCATCGACTCCAACTACGGCGAGATCGCCCCGGTCGCGGACGTCGCGGACGCCGGCCCCGTCTCCGCCGAGGAGATCGAGGTCGTCCTCATCGACCCCAACACCCAGACCGGCGGCATCGACCAGGTCGCGAAGTCCGTCACTGCCGGCATGCCCGACGTCGTCACCCGCTCCGCGTGGGGCGCGGACCCGAACCTGCGCCACAACCCCGTCACCTACTCGGCGCCGGTCAAGGCCGCGGCCGTGCACCACACCGCCGGCTCGAACAACTACTCCGAGGCGCAGGCCCCGGGCATCGTGCGCGGCATCCAGTCCTACCACGGCAAGACCATGGGCTGGGGCGACATCGGCTACAACGCGCTCGTCGATAAGTACGGAAACATCTACGAGGGTCGCTACGGCGGCCTCGACGAGGCAGTGCAGGGCGCGCACGTCGGCGCGTTCAACTCCCACACCTGGGGCATCTCCCTGCTCGGCAACTACATGAACGCCCGCCCCTCCGACGAGGCCATCGAGGCCATCGGCGAGATGCTCGGCTGGCGCGCCGCCATCAGCGGCTTCGACCCCAAGGGCACGACGCAGCTGACCGCCTCGTTCAGCTTCCCGGGCTCCAAGTTCGGCGCCGGACAGACCGCCACCTTCCCGCGGATCAGCGCGCACCGGGACTTCCACTACAACTCCTGCCCCGGCGACTACCTCTACGCGAAGCTCGACACCATCCGCGACATCGCGAAGAAGCGCGCCGACGACATCAAGGCCGGCAAGTTCGGCAACGCCGCCGCTACGGCGGCTACCACCGCCACCACCACCGCTGAGTCCGACGAGCCGAGCACGACCGCGTCGCTCTCCCCCAGCTCCTCGACCAGCACGGCGACGACCACCGCCACCCAGGGCGAGTCGGATGAGGAGCAGAGCAGCTCCATCCTCGGTTCCTCCAGCTCGGAGAACAAGACCACCACCGCCAGCGCACCGAGTGCGGCCGCCACGGCCACCGCCTCCGCAGCCGGCACCCGCACCGCCGCCGCTTCGCCGACGGCGGGCACGGACACCCCGACCGGCCAGATCCACAAGGCCCTGTCCGGCGACGCCTCCACCCTCATCACCATCTTCGGCACCATCGCCTCGATCCTGCTCGTCTACGCGGGCGACGCCACCGACGGCGGCAAGGCAGTCCCCGCCGGCGACATCGAGATCCTCGACGGCCTGAAGATCTCCGACATCGGCCCGATCTTCGGCGGCCTGCTGTCCAAGAGCGGCCCCACCGAGATCGAGAAGACGTGGAGCAAGGTGGCCAAGGAGCACGGCGAGGTCCTCGGCGACCCGGTCGGCGGCATCGGCTACGCGAACGCCACCCCGAATGGCGCTACCAAGTCCTTCGCCCTGTTCGACGAGGGCATCATCGTCCAGCAGGACAACAACGCCTACGCCCTGTGGGGCGAGGTGGCCGACGCCTGGGCCGGCCAGGGCTTCGACGCCGGCCCGCTGGGCATGCCGGTGGCTACCCAGCAGACCACCGGCGACGTGCTGAGCGTCGAGTTCACCGGCGGCACCATCACCTTCGATGCCGCCACCGGCAAGCTCAACATTTCCCTGGCGGACTAACCGCTTAGAGCAGCTGCTCCAAGACGCGGGCTTGGCCGTCGTCGTCGTGTGACAATGTCACGACGTCGGCGGCCTTTTTCACGACCTCAGCCGCGTTGCCCATCGCCACCCCGCAGCCGGCCCACCGCAGCATCTCGATGTCATTGGCCATGTCCCCGAAGGCGATCGTGTTCTCCTGCGCCACCCCGAGGCGCTCGGCGACCCGGGCCACGGCCGCGCCCTTGTTCACCGTCGGCAGCGACACCTCCAGCAGGCCGGCGGACATGGAATAGGTGACGTAGGCCAGGGCCGGGTCGACGACACGCGCCACCCGCTCGTACATCTGGGCGGACGTGAGCGCGTCGTTGCGCATCACCAGCTTGAGGGCGGGCTTAGACAACAGCTCCGCCTCCTCGACGATGGTGTAGTCCGGCTCATCCCACGTGGACACGAACTCCGGCGTGAGGACGTAATCACCGGCGTCGAAGAGGCGCTCCGGGTCCCCTACCCTCTCCACGGCCGTGGCCATGCCGCCGAGGTCGGCCAACGCCTCCCGGCTGCGGGCGACGACGTCCCGCATGACCTCGGGCGAAAGCTCGTGGGCTTCCAGCAGCGT
This sequence comes from Corynebacterium uterequi, assembly GCF_001021065.1. Taxonomy (NCBI): domain Bacteria; kingdom Bacillati; phylum Actinomycetota; class Actinomycetes; order Mycobacteriales; family Corynebacteriaceae; genus Corynebacterium; species Corynebacterium uterequi. The sequence continues at coordinate 2,256,715 of NZ_CP011546.1, forward strand.
TCCGCTTCCGACGTCGAGGGTCACCGCCCCGTTGCTCGTCACGCAGGGCGCGTTGACCCGCACCTGGTCGAGGATCACCTTGATCCAGCGGTGCGGGCGGCCGGTCACGAGGGCAAAGTAGTGACCGGCGTCGATAAGCCGGTGCACGATGGCGCGCTGGCGCTCAGTCACCCGGCCGGCGGAGTTAATGAGGGTGCCGTCGATGTCCGAGGCGATGAGCAATGGCGAGCCCTGAGGAAGCGGTGCGGTCAACGTCATTGCCCTAGCCTAAGCCAGCCACCGCTAGTTGTCTTGTGGCTGAAGCCCAGTAAGGAACTCCCCTACCCCGCGCTCGATAGCGGGGGCGATGACGGTGGCTGCCGCGTCGACGACGGACGCGTCGGCGTCGGCCATGGCCACCGCCCAGTCCGCGCGGGCGAGAATCGGCAGGTCAGCCTCCTGCGCGCCGAAGGACAGGACCCGCTCCGGTTGCAGCTCAAGGTGGGCCAACGCGGCGTCGAGCCCGGCCTCCCGCCCGTCGATGCCCTCGGCGATGACCTCACCGGCGGTGTCGACGACCTCCCGGCCGCCGACGACGACGGCCACCCGCTTTCGACCGGCCAGTCCGAGGCGCTCCACCGCCACCGCGCCCGGCTCCTCGGTAAAGAGGACGACGGCGGCGCCAGCGTCGAGGTGGGTGCCCAGCGCCTCCGCATCGTCGACGATGAGGCACCGGTCAGCGTTGGCCGTGATGAGATCCGGTTCCGTGAAGGCCACCACGGACTTGCGCTGCGGGAGCTTGGCGATGATCTCCTTCGACTCGGCGACGATGCGGGCCAGCGCCCGCTCCAGCTGGGAGCCGTCGTAACGCTCCCGGGTGCTGGCCTGGAGCTGCTCGAAGAGCTCGTTCGTGTCGTGCTTGAGCTGCTCCATCGCCTCGGTGATGTGGTCGCTGCTCTCCTTCAACCCGCGGGAGGACTCGGCTACCAGGTCATCGACGGCGGTCTTCACCTTGATCTGGATGGTGGCCAGGCTGGGGGTCTTCGGCGGCTCGGTCTCTGCGAGCTTGGTCTTGGCTTCCTCGATGCGGTCGTAGATGCCGGCCGCCATGTCGTCGCGCAGCGTCTTGATCTTCTCCGTCAGCTCACTTAAGTCCACGCCCAGCTGGCGCACGCGGCGTCGCTCCTGGTAGATGACCTCGTCCTGCGCCTCGGTCTCGGCCAGGGTGGGCGCACCGCCGCCGAAGCGGGCCGGCACCCAGAACTCCCCTTCGGGGAAGGCGCCGTAGTCGCGCTGGTGGCGGTCCCACAGCCGGGCCAGGCCCTGGGTGAGCACCTCGTGGAGGCGCTCGGTATCCGCCGCCACGTCGCCGGTGGTGGCCATCGGCTCCAGCACCTCGATGTACAGCGGGTACGGGCTGCGCAGCAGCTTCTTCGGGTGCCCCTTGGTCCACACCCGCTGGCTGCCGAACAGCAGGATGGGGATGATCGGGACGCCGGCGGCGTGGGCGATGCGCACCGCGCCGTTGCGGATGGATTTGATCTCGAAGCTGCGCGAGATGCTCGACTCCGGGAAGATGCCGACCAGTTCCCCGGCGCGCGCCTCGGACACGGCGCGATCGAAGGACGCGGCGCCGTTGATCCGGTCTACGGGGATGTGGCCCATCATGTTCATGAGCCCGCCCACCACGGGAACCTTAAAGATCGATTCCTTGCACATGTAGCGCACCAGCCGGCGGCGGCGACGCGGCGCGATTCCGCCGAAGACGAAGTCCAGGTACCCGGTGTGGTTGAGCGCGATCACCGCCCCACCCTCGGTGGGAATGTGCTGCTCACCGCGGATGTGGAAGGTCAAACCCTTAGCGGCCAAATAGCCGCGCAGGACGGTGATAATGGACCAGTAGCCGGCGTCTTTCAGCATGCGAAAAGTATCGCACACTGGCCGGCTTCGTGTTGCTTTACACCTCGGTGTAGACCTCAGTGTTAGCCGCGCGGGGTGAGCACATCCTTGCCCACGAAGGGCCGCAGTGCCTCGGGCACGACGACGCTGCCGTCGGCCTGCTGGTGGTTCTCCAGCAGCGCGACGAGCCACCGCGTCGTCGCCAGGGTGCCGTTGAGGGTGGCGACGGTCTGCGGCTTGCCGTCGGCGCCGCGGAACCGGGTGTTGAGACGCCGGCCCTGGTAGGTGGTGCAATTCGACGTCGAGGTCAGCTCGCGGTAGGTCTGCTGGGTGGGCACCCAGGCCTCCGTGTCGAACTTGCGCGCGGCGGAGGAACCGAGGTCGCCGCCGGCGACGTCGATGACGCGGTAGGGCACCTCGATGGCGCCGAGCATCTCGCGTTCCATGCTCAGCAGCTCCTGGTGGCGCTGCTCGGCCTCGGCCGGGTCGCAGTAGACGAACATCTCCAGCTTGTCGAACTGGTGCACGCGGATGATGCCGCGGGTGTCCTTGCCGTAGGAGCCGGCCTCGCGGCGGAAGCAGGAGGACCAGCCGGCGTACTTCAGCGGGCCGTCGGACAGGTCGATGATCTCATCCTTGTGGTAGCCGGCCAGCGCCACCTCGGAGGTGCCGACCAGGTAGAGGTCGTCACGCTCCAGGTAGTAGATCTCGTCCGCGTGTTCGCCGAGGAACCCGGTGCCCTGCATGATCTCCGGGCGGACGAGCACCGGCGGGATCATGAGGCTAAAGCCGGCTTCGCGGGCCTTGATCGCGGCCGCCATCATGAGGCCCAGCTGGAGGAAGGCGCCGTCGCCGGTGAGGTAGTAGAAGCGGGCGCCGCCCACCTTGGTGCCGCGCTTCATATCGATCAACCCGAGGGATTCGCCGAGCTCCAAGTGGTCCTTGGGCTCGAAGTCGAACTCCGGCACGGTGCCGTGGGTTTCCAGCACGACGAAGTCATCCTCGCCACCGGCCGGGGCGCCCTCGACGATGTTATCGACGCGGTACTGCAGTTCGACGACCTTGTCCTCCGCCGCCTTCTGCGCCTCCTCCGCCTGCTTCACCTTGGCCTTAAGGTCGTTGGAGCCGGCTAGGAGCGCGGGGCGCTCCTCGGGCGAGGCCTGACCGATCTTCTTTCCGAACGCCTTCTGCTCGGCGCGCAATAGGTCGGCGGCCTGGATGGCGTCACGACGGGCGGCGTCGGCCTGAAGCAGCTGGTCAACGATGGCGGGGTCGGCTCCCCGAGTGACCTGGGAAGCGCGGACGACGTCGGGATTCTCGCGAAGGAATTTCAGATCGATCATAGGTTGGAAGCCTACCCGGTGCCGGCCCGAACGGGGGACCGTGACGCAGACACCACTGAAAGAGCCGGTAATAACCACCACGGGGTATAGTGGAGGTTATGTCCCCGAATGATACCTCCATGCTGCCTGCCCAGGCCATCTCGGACGGTCCGCAGCCCAAGCACGCCCAGCTGCGGGACATTCTCGAAACCATGGCGTCCACCAACCTGCAGCCGGGCGACATGCTCCCCGGCGAGCGTGTCATTGAAGAGTTCTACGGGGTCTCCCGCATCACCGTGCGCCGTGCGATCGGCGACCTGGTTGCCTCCGGCCGGCTCCGTCGTGTGCGCGGCAAAGGCACCTTCGTCGCCCCGAATGCGCTGGTCTCCCGGCTGCACCTCGCGTCCTTCTCGGCGGAGATGAACGCCCAGGAAGTGGCCGCGTCCTCCCGCGTGTTGCTCTCGGAGCGCGCCACCCCGCCGGCGGAGGTGGTCAAGTTCTTCCACTCCGCCCCGGACGCCCTGCATATCCACCTGCGTCGCCTGCGCCTGGGGGACGGGGTTCCCTATTCCATCGACGACGGCTGGTACAACGCCGCCGTCGCCCCCGGGCTTTTGGAGCGCGACGTCTACAACTCGGTGTATGACATCTTGGACAAGGACTTCGGCCACCCGGTTACCGACGCGGATCAAACCGTCACCGCCGTCGCCGCGGATCTGCGCTCCGGCCCGCTACTCGACGTCGAGGTGGGCGCGCCGCTGCTACACATCGTGCGCACGTCGCGTTCCGGCAGCGCCCCGGTGGAGTGGTGTTCGTCGGTGTACCGCACGGATCGCTACCGACTGACGTCACGCATCGACCGCGGTGTTGGTGTGTAGCGTCAACGAAATCGTGACAGTCTAGCCCCGAATAGGCAGGATGAGAACCATGGGTCGCCACAGTCAACACTCCCGGACCAGCACCCGGACCAGGACCAGCGCCAGGGCACTGCCCTCGCGCACTATCGTCACGTACGCGCTCATCGTCGTCGTGGCGTTGGCCGTCGGCCTCGCCGCTTTCTTCGGACTTCGCCAGCTCTCCTCCCGTAACGCCGCAGCCCCCGCCGAGTCCCCTTCGGCGACGTCCGCCCCCGGCGACGTCGTCTCCTTCACCCCGGCGGACGTCGGCAGCTGCCTCAACTGGAGCCTCGACGACAAGGGGCAGGTGACCAGCTTCGAGCGCGCCGACTGCGAAACCCCACACCGCTTCGAAGTCGCCTCCCGCGAGGACCTGCGCACCTACCCGTCGAGCAAGTTCGCCGACGACGCCCCGCGCCCCGACATCACCCAGCAGGCGCTGCTGCGCCAGGAACTGTGCCGCAACGCGGTACTGCAATACGTCGACGGCCGGCTTGACCCGTCGGGCCGCTTCGTTGTCTCCTCGATCTTGCCCCCGGAATCCAAGTGGGCCGAGGGGGATCGCACGATGCTGTGCGGGGTGCAGTCGAACGACGCCGCCGGCAACATCCTGGAAACGACCGGGCGCGTAGCCCAGGTGGACCAGGCCCGCACCTACGAGCCAGGCACGTGTGCCGCGATCGACGACGCCAGCCAGATCACCGCCGTGCCCTGCGAGCAACCCCACCAGCTGGAGGCGCTGAGCATCGTCGACCTCGCGAAGGACTTCCCGGATAGCCAGCCGACGGTGGAGGAACAGGACGAGCTGCTGGAAGAAACGTGCACGCAGGCCGCCATCGACTACCTTGGCGGCGGCGAGGACGGCGAGAAGAGCCTCTACAAGTCCGGGCTGCAGCCCTACTGGATTCCGTTGCAGCCTGAGTCCTGGTCCGGCGGCTCCCACTCCACCAACTGTTTCCTCACCCACGCCACCACCGATTCCGGCTTCTCCGACATCACCGGGACGGCGAAGGACCTGCCGGCGCTGCAGCTCAATGGGGAGCCGCTGCCGGAGACCCCGGCGCCGGTGACCTCCGCCCCGAGCAGCGACGACGATACGACCACCGCCGAATAGAGAGGCGTCCGCCACGATGTACCGCGTCGACGACGCCCGCTTTGACGAGATGGTCGACGACGCCCTCGACGCCATCCCCGAGGCCTTCGCCCGCCGGATGCGCAACCTGGTGGTCCTCGTAGAAGAGCGCAACGACGACGACCCCACGTTGCTAGGGCTTTACGTGGGAACGCCGCTGCCCGAACGCCACCACGACCACACCGGGTACCTACCGGACACGATCTTCATTTACCGCGACGCCCTGGAGGAGTTCTGCTCCACCGAGGCCGAACTCGCCGAGGAGGTCCTGGTCACCGTGCTGCACGAGGTAGGCCACTACTTCGGCATGGACGAAGACCACCTCCACGAGTTGGGATGGGGATAGCCTGCGTTAGACGTTGTGCTTGTTGATCCAGGCGATGACCGTGTCCATCGCCTCCTCCTTGGCCGGCTCGTTGAACACCTCGTGCTTCTGGCCCTCCCAAAGGATGATTTCCTTGTCTTCGGACGCGATGGCGTTGTACCAATTGTTCGCGAAGTAGGTGGGGACCAGCTTGTCCTTCGTCCCGTGCATGATGAGCGTGGGGTAGGTGAAGTGGTCCGCGTTGAGCGCGTCGTAGGCGACGGCGAAACCGACCTGGCTCAGCGTCGACAGGCTCAACTCCCGGGCGACGAGGGGATCGTTGCGGTACGCCTCGACGACGTCCTCGTCGATAGACAGGAAGTCATTCTCCGGCACCGGAACGCTGGAGAACCCGACCAGGCCGGAATCGAACTCAGCGTCCAGGCGATTCGGCACGAGCACCCGGGCAATCTCGGCGTTGATGGAGGACATCTCGACCATCGGCAGCGCCTCCGACGAGGTCAACCCCAGTTCCTTTTGGGCCTGGGTGATCGCCTCCGGCGTGACGACGGTGGGATCTTCGCCAGAGCCACCAGAAATATTGGTGGTGATTCCGCCGCCATTGCTCACGATACCCACCAGCTTGCCCGGGTACTTAATGCCGTAGAACTGCACAGCGAAGGCACCCATGGAGTGCCCGAGCATGAACGTCGGGGACCCTGGATGCTGCTGCTTGGAGTAGTCCACCACCATGTCGATGTCATCGACCAAGGCAGCGAAGCTATTGATGTCTCCCAGGCCCTCCGGGTTCCCCGACTCCGGCGACGCCGTGATGCCGTGCCCGCGGTGATCCATGCGGTAGACGTTGTAGCCCGCGTCGAGCAACCGCTGGGCGACGTAGTCGTAGCGGCCCTGGTGCTCGCCGAGACCATGCACGACGACGACCGTTCCGCGGGCATTCGGGATGGTCTGCCGCTGCACGAAGATCTTGGTTCCGCGGCCATCGCGGCTGGTCAGCCACGTGGTGTCTCGGGTGACTTCGGCGGCCTGGGCGACGGCCGTGCCGCGAAGGGTGAGGGCGTCACCGACGGTGACGGGAACGACGGTGGGCAGCATACCGGCGGCAACCGCGAGGGCGATCGCCAGCCCCTTCTTAGAATGAGTGAGTTCCATACTCCGAACCTCTCAGTGTGAGGTAGTTAACCTTCCGACAACTTCTGTTTCGACCCTAACATTCATTGATCGCCATCTACCCTTCCCCTTCGCCACCTGAGAAACTTCTCCCCTTTTCATATCGAAACCTGGGAAAATGTTCACCAGGAACTGCATTTACCTCCGAACACAAGGCCCTGACCAGCGCTTATGCGTGGGCTCCGGCTCGGCAGATCAATCCAACCGGACCTGCCATAACCATAGAGGTCCGATGTTCCAACAATTCCATTACCCCTAAATTATCCCCATTTTGCTTAAATGAAGAAATTACCCTGTAGTCGAGTCCGGGGTCCGTGACACCCCGCGCCGCCGGTTTTTTAGCTGCATCCGGTGAGCGACTATGCCGGGCAGAGTGTCCTTCTGGCGAGGGTAGACGCGGCAGTGGTCAGGGCTGGCGAAGGTTGATCCCCTCCTTGACAAATCTACTGAAGCAGCTCCTCGCGTTGGTGATACTCGACGGCTCTTATATTGCGAAAGGCAGGACCTGCGCTGTGAGGTCAAGGGCTCTTTCGGTGTGGGGTGTCCGCGGACGGGCTTCAGCCTCGTAACCGCCTGGGCGACGAGGCCAGGTTCTCGCCCAGGAATCGACCTCAGGACCGCACCAGGTGGAATCCACGCAACCCGCTGCACTCAGCAGCAGGGTAGAACCTCCCACTGAGGCACGCGAAGCGCTACGCGCTCAGCGGGCTACAACGACACCTCGCACACGCCATCCTCGTAGAAGGGCTGGCAGAGGTCCCAATCGAGCCTGGAAAGTATACGCGCACTGCCGTCAGTCTTTTCAACGCGAACGGGGCGCGTGCCTTCGATCTCTGAGTCAGGAAGCACCAAAAACGCCTCGTCGATCTCACGACCCACCTTCGCCCACGGATACGGGCGGTTAAGCTTCTGAGCAATCTCGTACGCCTGAGCAAACGTCTCTACCTTCACGACCGGACCCCTTCCTTGAGTTCTCGGATGCCCTCGCCAGGATCGTACCGCTTCAAGTTCACCCAGCAGGTCTATCCCGTACAGGGATCCGAAAGCGCTATGTTGATGGCCAACCCAGGCTGGCGTAGGTGCGAACCCCGTAGTGAGCCCTTCCGACATGCTGTCACCTACGCCGAGCTCGGACCGGAGGCGACGAACGCTCTGTGACCGGAGCAACAAAGCCAGGTTACCGCCCAGGAATCGAGCACAGGACCGCACAAGGTGGAATCCACGCAACCCGCCGCGCAGTGGCGACGGGTTCGATCCCCGTCAGAGGTAGCGAGGAGCACTACGCGCTCAGCGGGCTACAGCGACACCTCATGCCAGCTTCCGTGGACGAACGGTGCCGATAACTCGCGGTCAAATCTTGAAAGCAGGAGCGCACTGCCGTCAGTCTTTTCAACGCGGCATGGCTGTACCCCCTCGATCTCTGAGTCAGGAAGCACCAAAAACGCATCGTCGATCTCACGACCGACCTTCGCCCACGGATACGGGACGTCGAACCCCTGAGCAATCTCGTACGCCTGAGCAAACGTCTCTACCTTCACGACCGGACCCCTTCCTTGAGTTCTCGGATGCCCTCGCCAGGATCGTACCGCCTCAAGTTCACCCAGCAGATCTATCCGTCCCGGGGCGCCGAGAGCGCTGCATTGACGGCTAGCTTGAAGGCGAACCCTGCGGTGAGTCCATCCGACGTCCTGTCACCTACGCCGAGCTCGTGCCGAATGCCAAACTCCCTTCGGCGCGACGGCAACGCGGCGTGCGTCCCGCACGGGCATTTCGCCCGGCAACGCACCGGGCAGGATTCACGCAACCGGCCACACTCAGCAGCCCCACTGAGGCACGCGAAGCGCTACGCGTGCAGCGGGCTACAGCGACACCTCGCACACGCCATCCTCGTAGAAGGGCTGGCAGAGGTCCCAATCGAGCCTGGAGAGTAGACGCGCACTGCCGTCAGTCTTTTCAACGCGGCATGGCTGTACCCCCTCGATCTCTGAGTCAGGAAGCACCAAAAACGCCTCGTCGATCTCACGACCGACCTTCGCCCACGGATACGGGACGTCGAACCCCTGAGCAATCTCGTACGCCTGAGCAAACGTCTCTACCTTCACGACCGGACTCCCTCGATCAAAAACTCGATTCCGTTACGAAAAGTGTACCCCTTCAAGTTGACCCAACGGATCGAACCAGCAACAGCTCGTTCAAGCTCCTTGGCCAGATCTGTTTCTGGCAATTGCGGGTCTACGAGTACTATCTCCGGGCCACGCTTTTCCCAACCAGTCACATGGGGAAACGCTGTACCTTTATATCGAAGGAAGCCCCACGAGTCTGCCGGCACGCTCGCCATCTGCTCCAACACCTCCTCCCACTTCAAACCATGATCGCCCGTATCAGAGCGCACCCACACCGGGCGCCGGCGGCCTTTACCACCATGCCAGAACGCCTCCGTGACTTGCTCCGCCGATAGCGGCGCCACCCCAGGAGCAGCCACCACGTTGTAGCCCTGACGCCGTAGTGCCCACGCATTGACACAGCGAACGCAATTCCGCGTATCCCCTGTGGGGTTCGCCCCGGTCACCGCGGAGCGTATCGTCGCCTTCGAGTGTTTGCGTTCCAACCCGCCCCGCTTCGGCGGGGCACTACCACGCTCCACACCAATCGCCACCCCCACCGCGTAGTCGCGGGCGTTAAGCCTGCCGCCCTCAACAAAGGCGCGCCACCGCCGCCACTGATTCGGCGCCGGTTTCCCGCCAACCCAGGTGACGTCACGCCACTTCGCCTCCAGCCGCTCATAGGCATCCTGCCCGGCCCAGGGTTGGCCATCAACCACGAGGACAGGCACGCAGTCACACCCGTCGTGATACCGACGCCCATCACGACGCTTCACTACCGTGTCGTCCCGGTACACCGGGCCACGAGAGGCCAGCATGGTGCACAACGCACAATTCTCACGCCCTGAGAGCACCCGCGCATACCCGACACGTACCGGCTTAGCTGTCTTCGGATGCCGGGCGGAGCCGTTATGTATCGTCGAGGCCACCGCTTGCCTCCCGGCTTGGACTATGTGCCTGGTCACCCGCCGTGCCAGCTCAGCACCAATACGATCTACTACCGCCTGGTCGTGTTGGTTCGCCTTCGAGATCATCACCGGGGTGGAGACTAGTTTCCCGGTGTCCCTGTCCAGGACCTGCACGTGCGCGTCGGTGGTACGTGGGGTGAGCCGGCAGACCTGGCAGATAGCGTCATACAGCGCTTTCGCCGGGTACGGCTCCATCGGCTCCGGGTCCATCCGGATGCCGGCCTGCTTAACCTGCCGGGCGAGATCAAGCATGAACGCCCGGTACGCCGATGCCCGAGCCGCGTTCACTCTCGGCATGAGTGCCTCGGTCAGCCGGTATGCCTGGTCAACGGTGATGGGCACACCTCGCTGGGTAAGTTCGGTAAACACCGCGTCGGTGGCGTCACTGGCCAATGTGGTCATGTGGTGGGTGAGGTGTGTGGACAAAAGAACTGTGGTCCTTATCTTAAGCTGGGGTTCCCACTGGTTTTTGACCTTGTGGGTTTGGTTTTGGGTGTCGCCGATCCGTGTCAAGGGGTCACTGAAAGACCCCGGCACCGGGTGAAAGCGGTGCCGGGGTCGTGTCGTGGGGTTCGTCTCCGCCGGTTCCGCAGGGCGTCTCAACGGGTCCGGCCACGGTTGCCGTTGTGCGGCGTTACGGGCGTGCAGGGTCTGCGGTCAGGGCGAGAGCACCTTGGGTGTGGGATCGGCGTGCGCAACCGCGAGTGGTTGCTTAAAGGCCCTTCGGGGAAGAGGGCATAGAAAAAGGCCCCGGGGCGTTCGCTCCTGGGACCTATCTCGTGGCGAAGCCTAGCATTTTGGGTGTCACATTTGTCAAGTTGGCTGGTAAAGGCCTTGCCCCCGACCCGTGGTGTACAAGCTTCTAACGCCAGCGATGCGGCCATCGCCGCGGCACCGCTGCCCAGCTGCAATGACGACCCACTGTTGGTTTCATCGACGACTGTCCTGTCTGCAACTGTGGAAAGTGGCCCAGAGTCGAGCGTTACTGCTCGCCTGCACTAGTTCGGTCTTGTTATTTCCGGCATAGCCTCGCACGGGGAACACACAGCTGCCTCTGAGTCCATTGGTTCTATCATGAACGTGCCTAGGGCGGTGGAGTGCTCAGCCGAGGCTGGCCTCAGGGCGAGGTGGAAAACCACGACAGACTATGCACGGCATAGTCGCTCACAGGAATCATTCAGCCTGGGGTTTGGTCGCGAGCGATTCTCATTGTCGGACGCTCCAGCCGGCTACACGTGTAGCCGGCTCACTTCCGAACCCGAAGGACGAACTATGCCCGGCATAGTCGCTCACAGGAATCATTCAGCGACGCATGGCCCACCCCGGAACCGCCTCCGGGGCTCACACTAGGATGGCTCCACGCCAACCAGCCGGGCCGTCGAATCCTCCTCCCAGCTCGGTAGCCGAACTATGCACGGCATAGTCGCTCACAGGAATCATTCAGCCATCAGTGATGGCAGCAGGACGCAGTATCCCATGCCGTCACAAACCGGGAGCCTGCCCGCGCCACCAGCCGGGCACCGCCTTGGTGGGCTATTTCTCCACTGTCGCCTGCGACGTCCTCGGGATCGGCCCGCGAGCGAACCTCGGAGCGCAGCTCATCGTAGAGCACAACGAGGGCCCCGAACTCCCCACCAGATTCGGCTCTCACGCCAGACTGGAAACACCAGAAAACGCAGCTAACCCCGCACATAGCGGCAGCCCCACCCGGGAAAGCCCAGGCGGGGCTGCTCGTTGGCTGCTGACCTCCAGGCCCGTCACCGGGCCCGGGTCACGGCATTAGCCGAAGTAACGCCAGGCGGCGATGCCACCGAAGCCGGTTCCAATGAGGCTGAAGACCAGGCCGATGATGCGGGCGATGAACTCCCACACGCTCGGGGTGTCTTCCGCCGCAGACTCGGCAACCGCGCCGTCGGCCGGCTGCGTGCCGGTCGCACCCGTGGCCGGCTTAGCCGGCTTCGTGGAGGCCGCACCCGGCTTCGCGCCGTTGGCAGGCTTCGCACCCGACGCCGGCTTCGCATTGGCAGCGCCGGTGGCCGGCTTGGTGGCGGCACCGGACTGTCCGCTGGCGGCCGGCTTGCTGCCGCCCTGGGCCGCAGGCTTGGAAGCAGCAGGCTTCGAGGCGGCCGCGGAGCCGGCCTTGCCCGCAGCGGCGCCAGCCGCCGCACCCGCCGCGGCAGCGCCCGACTTCGCCGGGGCGGCCGGGCCGGTCGCCTTGGTGGCGTCGTCCTTAACCGTCGAACCGTCGCCCGCCGCACCGACGCGGAAGATCACGGTCTCCCACTCGGTGGCGTTGGCCGGGTTACCGTGCTCCACGCCGCGCATCTTGATCTTGTACTCGCCGGGCTTGGTGAACACCCAGTTGTTGTGGACGTGCACCTTCTGGGCGCGTTCAATCTTCGACGGCCCGTCGGAGCTGCCGAACATCTCGCCCACGCCGCCGAACTCACCGGAGGTGAAGGCGAACCACTTGGCGCCCTCGGGGGCGGATTCCGGCGCGATTTCGATGTCGTAGGCCACGCCGTTGGCGTGCTCGGTGGAGAAGCCCGGCCACAGCATGTTGCCCTTCTGGGTTTGGCCCATGAAGTGAACCGTGTCGCCTGCGTTGCCGATGAAGGACAGGGAGCCGTCGACGTGCTCCTTCTTCAGCGTCATCTTGAAGTCATCGCTGACGACGAACGCCACGTCATCCGGGTCGCGGAAGATCTTGCCCTGACCGTGCTGGCCGGACTCGTCACCAACGCGGAAGTTGGTCTTGCCATCTTCGAACACCGGGCCAAGGTCGATGTGGCCCTGCGAGATGAGCAGGCGCTCATCCTTGTTCTCCGAGGCGGAGTCGTTCGTCGGGGTCTGCTGCTTGGGCTGCTCAACGGGCTGTTCGGTCGCCTGGCCGCCCTGGTTAGCGCCGGTGTTGGACGCGGCCGGCTTCGCGGTGGCGTCGTTCGACGGCGCCGACGGCTGGGCGGGCTGCGTCGGGTTCAGCGGGGCGACGGTGCCCGGGGTCGTCGAGTTCGCCGGGGCGGCGGTGCCAGCGTTGGCGCCGGCGTTCGCCAGGACGCTACCCAGCGAGAACGAGCCGGATAGCGACGCCGACGAACCCTGGCCGTTGAGCGTCACCTCTGCCTGGCCACTGGCGGGCAGAAGGTTGCTCAGACCCGGGATGAGGCCCACGGCGTTGTAGATCCAGCTCCACACCAGGTCGCTGACCCAGCGGATGAAGCCGAAGACGGAGGTGTCCTGCGGTGCCGGCGTCGCGTTCGGCGCCGGAGCGGGGGCCGGGGCCGGCTTCTCGACGGACGGCTTGATCGTCACCGGGGGCTTCGGGGTCACCGGGGAACCGGGACGCTCGGTGGCGGAGGCGTCGGGCTTGACGGCGGCGCCGTCCTCGACGGCCGGCTTCTCGGCGTCCGTGCCATCCTCAGCGTCGTCCTCGACGGCGGGCTCGTCCGTGGAGTCCTCGTCGACCGGGGCGTCGGCGTCGTCCTCGATGGTGGCGTCGGGCCGCTCCGGCTTTTCCTCGTTGCTCGGGGTGTTATCGCCAGCCGGGGTATCGGTGTCCACACCCGGCTGCTCCGGGGCCTCGTCGCCGTCGGTGGCCGGCGGCACCTCGGCACCGGTGTCGCCGACGCGGAAGGTGACGGTGGTCCACTCGGTGGCCTCGTTGAGGTCATCGTTGCGCACGGCGCGCATGCGGATCTTGTACTCGCCCGGGGCGGTGAAGGCCCAGTTGTTGTGCAGGTGGATCGGCTGGTCGCGGTCCAGGCTGTAAATGTCGTCGGAGGCGGCGATGAGCTCACCAACCTTGCCGACGGCGTCAGAGGTGTAGGCGTACCACTCGCCGCCCTCCGGGGCGGACACCGGCTCGAACTCGAAGTTGTACGCCGGGCCGCCGGCGTGCTCAGAGGAGAAGCCCGGCCACAGGGCGTTGCCGTTCTGGGTCTGGCTGAGCAGGTAGATGCGGTCGCCTTCGGCGCCGAAGTAGTCGCCGACCTTGGCGGCCATGGCCTTGTTCAGCGTGACGGCGAACTCTTCGCCGGCGACGAGGGTGACGTCCTTCGGGTCGCGGTAGACCTTGGTCTTGGCGTGCTGGCCGGACTCGTCGCCGAGCATGAAGCGGACGTCGCCGTCGTCGTAGATGACGGGGCCGAGGTCCACGTGGCCGCGGGAGATCTCGATGGTGTCGTTCGGGATGGCGGACTCGTTGAGGTCCGGTCGCGGCGTCGGGTCGGTCTCGGCCGGGGCGGGGGTGATGACGGTGGGCTCGTCGGTCTCCTCGGCGCCCTCGCCGAGGTCGTCGGCGCCGTCGGTGTCCTCAGAAGCACCGGGCTCTTCAGAGAGTCCGGACTCTTCGGTGGGATCGACCTCGGACTCGCCGCCCTCCTCGTCGGGCAGCGGCATGGGCAGCGGGTCGGCGGTGGACTCGCCGAGGGTGACGGTGGTGGTCTCGCCGATCTTGAGGTCGTAGACACCACCGCCGACGTTGGAGTGCGCCGTCGGGGTCAGGGCGAGGCGGAAGTCCAGCTCCTCGGGGTCGCAGCCGTAAGCGGTGGACATGCGAGTGCGCTGGCCGTCGAAGGACACGAAGTCCACGCCGCAGCGGGCGACGGCGTCCGTCTGTTCCTTCGGGTAGTAGCCGCCGAGGACCTTGAGCTTCAGGCGCGGGTCGGCGGGTTCGACGGTGACCTCGGTGAACTTCTCCCCGTCGACGTCGACGATCTTGCTGGAGACGGTGACCTTCGGGTCGGTGACGTCGATCTCGCTGCCGTCGAAGGCCCCGGCCGGGTCGGCGGTGGCGGGGCGCGGGTACTCGCCGAGCTCGGTGGAGGAGGCCTCGGCCATGGTGCGGTCGTAGGTGACCGGGGTGGAGATCCAGCGGCTGCCGTTGTCGCCGGGGACGTAGACGACCTGGAAGTCGGACGCCAGGGAGCCGATCATTTCCGGCCAGACGGCGCGGCCGTTCTCCACGGGGACTTCGGCGAGGTAGTAGCCGTCGATGAAGAACACGGCGTGGCCGTTGTTGGCTTCGTCGCCGGTCTCGAAGACGAGGTCGGTGAGGTATTCCGCACCCGGCAGGTCGGAGCCGTCGTGCGGCTTGAGCGTCAGCTTCGGTGCCGGCGGCAGGCCCTGGCCGTTGGAGTCGTTGTAGGCGGTGACGATGTCGCCGAGCCCCTCCGGGTTCGGCTTCGTGCCGCCGACCTGCCAGACGGTGGTCTGCGGCTCGGAGGCGATGAGGTTGCCGTCTTCGTCGCGCGCGGTGGCCTGGTAGGTCACCTCGTAGCGGCCCGGCTTGGTGAAGGTGGTGTTGTTGTGGGTGTGGGTGCCGGCCTGGACCCACGTGGAGCGCAGGCCCGGCTCGTGGGAGGACCACATGCGGCGCAGCCCGGAGGCGTCCCACGGGTCGGCGAAGGCTTCCATGCGGCCCGGGCCGTCCCAGCCGACGATGTCGATGCTGAACTGGCCGTCGCGGAACTTCTCGGTGGGGATGCCGATGTCGGCGCCGAAACCCACCCAAATCGGGTAGCCGCGGGAGGTCACGGCGGGGCCCCAATACAGCAGGTCGCCTTCCTTACCAAGGAACTCGTACCCCGGGGTCTCGGACGTGCCGTCCGGGCCCACCTCGTAGACGTACTGCTGGGTGCTGCCGCTGCCCTTGCCGATCCAGATGACAGTGTCCTGGAGCAGCGGCGTGTTCCCGGCGTGCTCAACGCGCAGCTCGAAGTTATCCTTGCCCCAGTAGGCCTTGGGCCCGTCGACGTGGCCTTCGGTGGCGACATGGGAGACGTCGTCGTCCGGCCCCGCCAGTGCAAATGGCGGCGCCATCACCATGAACGACGCCGCCATACCGCTGACCAGGACAACGCCAGCGGCCTTCCGTACTGTTTTCACCTACACACCCCTTACTGATACTGGTTTTCAGAATAATGCTACGTTAAGCCCGTTGCCAGGCGTTGTCAAAATTGACCCCCGTTTTCGTTAATACTACCTTGAGACAGTATGACGACTCTCTATCCGGCCTTTGGTGCCACCTTCCGGCAGCGCGCGGCCGCCGTCGTCGCCACCGTCGTCCTGTGCGTGGCCCCGGCCGTCGCCAACGCCCAAGCCCTCGTCTTTGACTCCGGGCACATCGACGCCTTCAACGTCACCGCCGACCCCTCCGGGGCTCTGTACCTGGACCTCAAGGAGGACGTCACCGGCAGCCACGTCCAGCGCGCCCCGGAGGAAGTGGTCATCGCCGTCGGCGATCACGCCTACACCACCGGCACCGAGCAACTGCCCGGCATCGAGCGCGCCACGTGGTACCTGCCCCAAACCCAGGCCTCCGACCTGCCGTGGCCGGGCTGGGACACCAACGGGGTGCGCGCCGGCGGCTTTGAAGCCATCGACATCACCTTCGTCGACGTCACCGGCCCCGGCACGATATTCCTCTATGTCAATGACACCTTCGGCGGCACCGCCCCGGTCACCGCCGACGGCGCGTTGTGGCTCTACCCGGGCTCGTATATCCACCAGGCCGCCCCCGCCCACGTCCACGCGAACTGGGGCTTTGACGCTCCCGGCACCTACCAGTTGACGGTGGTGGCGTCGGGGACGAACGCCGCCGGCGCCTACGTGGAGTCCAACGCCGCCACCTACACCTTCGTCGTCGGCTCCGGGGACGCCGCCCCCGCACCCGTCGAGGGCGAACAAGCCGCCGGCGCACCCGGCGCACCCGCTGCCAACGCTGCCGCCGGCGCCCCGAACGCGCCTGGGGCCGCCACCGCTGGCGCCCCCAAGGCTCCCGGCGCCGCCACCTCGGGCGCGGCGAAAGCCCCCGGAGCTGCCGCCAAGTCCACGGCCGCCGCGAAGGCCCCCGGCGCCGCCGGCACGTCCAGCACGCGGGCGCGCGGCGCGTCGAGCACCAGCTCCGAGGAGGTCGACGACGGCTGGGCGTGGTGGACCTGGGTGCTGCTCATCGGCGGCATCGTGCTGCTCGCCGCCGGCACCGCCGGGTTGTGGTGGCAGGTGCGCAACGAACGCGCCGAGGAGGACGACGCCCTCGGCGACGCCGGCTCCTACCCCGAGGTCGACGCATGATCCGCCGCCTCACCGCCGGCGCGGCGCTCATCGCCACGGCCACCGCGCTGGCGTCGTGCGCGTCGGCGGCCGACCTGCCGCAGCGCGACGACGGCATCACCGACGTCGTCACCACCACCCCCATCATTTACGACCTGGCCAAGAACGTGGCCGGCGACCGGGCCCGGGTCACCTCACTCATGCCGCCGCAGGCGGACCCGCACACCTACGAGCCGGGGCTGCGCGACATCCGCTCGGTGGCCAACGCCGACGTCGTCTTCGCCAACCACCTCCTGCTAGAGGACCAGGCGCTCATGGGCACCGTCGATAACGCCACCTTGCCGCAGGCGAAGGTGGTGCGCATCGCGGAAAACGCCGAGCAATACGGCGCCACCCTCATCCCCCTGGTCGAAGACGTCACCCTCGACACCCCGTGGTTGGGCGCGCGGGTGTCCGGCGACCTGCCGGCCGACGCGCCGAAGGACCGACGCTACGTGGACCTGGTGGCCACGAAGGTCGACGGACCGGGCAACCTCTCCGCCTTCGTCACCGGCGCCTTCGGCCAGCCGCAGCTGCAGATCGACTCCTCCGACGGCGTCAACGACCGCGACCTTATCCGGCTTCCCCCCAACGCCCACACGCATATGAGCTGGGGTTTCACCGCCCCCGGGCGTTACCAGCTGCACCTCGACGCCCGCGTGGGCGAGGACACCATCGCCAGCGGGGTGGTGGACTTCGCCGTCGGCGTGGACCCGGGGCCCAACGCGGTGCGCGAGGGCCACTACGACATCGCCATTGACCTCGACGCGCTCAAGCTCGGGGTGCAGGGCGACGCCAAGTCGTTCGCCACCGGCGCCGTAGAGGTCCCGGCGCGCACCCTGCAGCAGATCCCGCCGGACCCGCAGTACCGCTTCCTCGGCACCCGCGGCAACGAGGTGTATCTGCTGCCGCAGGCGGTGCTCGGCAAGCACGTCCACGGAGAAATCGACCCGCACCTGTGGCATGACGCCGACAACGCCCGCGCCTACGTCCGCGTCATCCGCGACGAGCTCTCCGCCGCGGACCCGGCCGGCGCCGCCGAGTACCAAGCCAACGCCGAGGCCTACCTGGCGAAGCTGGCCGAGCTCGACGCCTTCTACCAGCGGACGATCGACGAGATCCCGCCGGAGCGTCGCCACCTGGTGACCACCCACGACGGCTACGGCTACCTGGCCAAGGCGTACGGGCTCGACGTCGCCGGGTTCGTCAGCCCCAACCCGGCGGTGGAGCCGTCCACCCGAGACCTCATCGCGCTCACCCGCACTCTGGAGGGGCTGAAGGTGCCGGCGGTGTTCCTGGAGCCGCAGCAGGCGGCCCGGCCGTCGACGCTGAGTCAGCTGGCCGGGGACCTGGGTGTGCAGATCTGCACCATCCACGGCGACATGTTCACCGAGGACGTCACCACCTACATCGACCTAATGACCGCTAACGCTCAAGAGATTAAGGACTGCCTGTCATGATTTCCTCCCTCCGCCGCCGCACCGCGCTGACTGGCGTTGCCGCCTTGACTGCCCTCACCGCCCTCGCCGGCGCCACCGGTGACGTCGCCGCCCAGCCGGTGGACCCCGCCCTAGAGCAGAACGTCACCAGCGCCGAGCCGGTCATCGTCGGCGAGCCGGTCATCATCCCCGCCGGCCACGTGGACATGGGCCCCTACCTCGTTGAGGGCGGGGAGCTGGACCTGCTCATCCGCGACGACGCCTCCGCCGAGCCGGTGTGGCGCCACCCGGAGGACGTCGTGTTTGAGGTCGGCGACGCCGCCGGGCTCACCGTCCCGGACGACGACAACTACTCCTTCATCGGCGCCAAGCCCGGCGAGAACGTGTGGGTAGTGCCGCAGACCGAAATCGCCGGCGTGCCGTGGGTGGGGTGGAACACCCAGTCGCCCACCATCGATGGGATCGTCGGCTCGGGTGTGACCCTGGAGTTCATCAGCCACGACGGCCCCGGCGAGCACTCCGTGTTCCTGCAGTCCGGCGGCTTCGCCGCCCCGGACGTGCTGTGGACGCAGAAGGACGGCGGCTCCATCTGGGTGGAGCCGGACACCCACACCCACGCCAACTGGGTGTTCACCGAGCCGGGTTCGCACGCGGTGACCATCCGGGCGACCATTGAGCAGCCGAACGGCACCACCTCCACCGCGGATGCCACCCTGCGCTTCGCCGTGGGCATCCCCGCCGCGGAGTACTCCACCCCGGCTGCCTCGTCGGAGTCGGCCGGCGTGCCGATGTGGCTCATCATCGTCGGCGCCGTCGTCGTGGCACTGGCCGTGGTTGGCGGCGTGGCCGCGGCCCTGTTCCGCGGTAAGAAGAAGTAGATGGGTCAGCTCAGCGTCAACATCACCGCCGTTACCCTCTCGGGCCGGCGGGTGCTGCACGACATCCACCTCGACGTGGCCGCCGGGCAGTTCATCGGCCTGGTGGGGCCCAACGGCGCGGGAAAAACCACCCTGCTGCGCTCCATCCTGGGCCTTATCCCGGCCGACGGCACGGTCACCCTTGGTGGGGAATCCCCCACCAAGGAAGGAGAAGGCACAGTTCACGGCGCCGACCTGCGCCGGCGCTGCGGCTATGTCCCCCAACGCCACGAGGTGGCGTGGGACTTCCCCATCAGCATCGCCGACTGTGTGCTCGGCGGGCGCACGGACCTCATCCGCTTCCGGCCCCGCGCCGAGGACCGCGAGGCTCGCGACCGTGCCCTGGAACTGGCGGACCTCACCGACCTGCGCTCCCGGCCCATCGGGGAGCTCTCCGGCGGGCAGCGCCAGCGCGTGCTCGTCGCCCGAGCCCTGGCGCGTAACCCGGAGCTGCTCATCCTCGACGAACCCTTCACCGGCGTGGACGTGCCCACCGCGGAAGCGCTCATCGGGCTGTTTCGCCGCCTGGCCAACGACGGCACCACCGTGCTCATGTCCAGCCACGACCTCGGCGAAACCGTGGACTCCACCGACCGGATCGTCTTGCTCAACCGCACCATCATCGACGGCGACCCGACCACCCCGGAACCTTGGCAACGCGCCTTCGGGGTGTCGGAAAACTCGCCGCTGCTACGCACCGTGGGGGTCATCCGCTAGTGCTCACGTTCACCCAATTCTTAGCCGACCTCACCAACCCCGCCCTGGAGTTTTTGCCCCGAGCGCTCGCCGCGGCGCTCATCTCTGCGGTGGTGTGCGCCGTCGTCGGCGCGCACGTCGTGCTGCGCTCCTTGGCGTTTATCGGTGACGCCGTGGCCCACGCCGTGTTCCCCGGCATCGCCATCGCCTTCGTCTTGCAGGGCAGCGTGCTGCTGGGCGGGGCCATCGCCGGCGCCGCGGTGGCGCTCATCATCGCTGTCACCTCGCAACGACGCCGCGTCAAGGAAGACACCATCATCGGCATCGTCTTCGCCGGCGCCTTCGCCCTGGGCATGGTCATCATCTCCCGCGCCGCGGGCTACAGCGCCTCGCTGACGTCCTTCCTCTTCGGCTCGCTGACCGGCGTGTCCCGGCTCGACGTCATCACCTCCGCCGTGGTGGGGGCCATCGTCATCGGCGCGGTGCTGCTCTGCCACCGCCAGCTCGTTGCCGTGGCCCTGGACCGGGAGACCGCCCGGGCGATGAACCTGCGGGTGTTGTTGCTCGACATCGTGCTGTACTTTGCCGTCACCGCGGCGGTGGTGATTTCCGTGCGCACCGTGGGCAACATCCTCGTGCTCGCGCTGCTGGTCACCCCGGCGGCATCCGCCCGGCTGCTCACCGACCGCCTCGGCGTCATGATGTGGCTCTCCGCCGCCTTCGGCGCGGCGGGCTGCATCCTGGGCATGTACCTGTCCTGGGCGGCGAACCTGCCCTCCGGGGCGACGATTGTGCTCACCCTCACCGGCCTGTTCGCCGCCGCGTGGGTGCTCGCCCCGAAGCACGGGCTGCTCGGCCGGTTGCGCAGGCCGGCGGCGGTGGGGGCGTAACCGGCGAGGTGGTTCCGAGGAAGCGAATCGGCCAGCACGGTCGCTGAACCGCGCTGGCGCTTGTGTTGAGTGCGGGCTCTCTGCGGCGTTTCGGAGTAGCGCGCTTAGCACAGGATTGAATCAGCCTGTCCTTGACAGACCGGGCAGCCCTCCGGCGCATACATCGCAAACCGCATTCTTACCCAGCAGCATGCAGTCCCCAACGCCATGGAGTTTCAGAAGAAGCTCTGGGGAGCGGTTCACGACATCTGCCAACGAGGCTGGTATCGAGTCTGGCCACCACGCACGAAACCCCGCCACCTGGGTAGCGGGGTCCGGCAATGCGAAGTCGCCCACGCGAGCGATCTCTACGGCCCTGAGCCTACAAGTCGCATGGGCCTCTTAGCAATGAATCGGCCTGCGTTTGTGGGGGGGAGTTGGTTACGCGGCTCCGGCCGCCGCATCCGGATGCGCACGATGGTCGAAACGCCAACCGAAGGGTACGTGAGAGATCGTGCGGATGACGCTGTCTCAGGCTTGGCCAGGGCGTCCGCACCTGTGGCACTGATCATCGGGGTTTCTCGGTCGGCATACCAAGACCGCTTCCTCTGGCCCGAAGTGCTGGCCGATGACGTCCAGGCCGGAGAATGTAGTCAGATCCGACCCGCTCAGGGTAGCGCTATCCATGCCTAGGTCCTTCGTGATGGGGTGTGGAAACTCCTATCACGCCAAGGAACGGACCCGAATCCGGCCAAAGGAATCAATAGCCGATCCGCACCCTCAACGGTGAAGAGCCGGGAATTCTCCACCCCAAGCGATGCACGTGCATCGCCTCCGAGCCTGCGGCTGGCCCCGGGCCACCAGCTCGAACATTTCCTGTGAACCACTATGCACGGCATACCCACCCTCACCGCAACGGGAATTCTCTACCTCAGGCGATGCACGTGCATCGCCCTCACCTACCGCGGCGAACTTCCCCGGCTACACCCTCAACTGCGAGCACTCTCAATCGGGGACGAGGAGTGTACCCCCGCGGCTTGGAGGTCAAGGTCATGTTTCACTCAAACCGCCTTCTAGCTGGCATTTCATGCCTGCTCTGGTTCTTGAGACCACGGCATCTACCCGCCTCGTTGCCTCGCCAGCGCAGTCCGGCAGCGCCGGGAACGACGCTGGATTCCCGCGTAACAAAGAACTGGAGCTAAGTCATGGACCCCAGGAAAGCTAAATCCCTCGGATTCATCGCCTGGGCCATGGCGTTTGTCGCACTCGTTGCGGCCATCCCCCTGTTCAGAATCGCCCAGCAAGGATCACGCTAATCACCCCAGGCGAGGAGCCCCCACCGGCCGAACGGCTCACCGTTCGGCTCCAGGACGATGCGCTGGCAATTCGCCACGTAGTGCGAGCAGGCGAACTCCGCGTCCAGCCCGCACGCCGCCCGCGCCACCGTGCGCATGACTGTGCCGTGGGTGACCACCACCACGTCGCGGTCCTCGCTGCCTGGGTCGGCGAGGTGCTCGTCAACAATCTCCTCGAGCACCGGCACATAGCGGGCAAGGATCTCGGCGTAGCTCTCCCCGCCGGCGAGGTGCACGCCCTCCTCACCGGCGAACCAGCGTTGCTGCGCGGCGAGGTAGGCCGCGTTCGCCTCCGCGTCGCCACGCATCTCCCACTCGCCGGCACTGACCTCGTGCAGCCCCAACCGCGGAAACACGGCAATCGAGCGCCTCGGCAGGCGGGCGTGGGATTCGATAGCCCCGGCCACGAGCATGGCGGTCTGCTGGGCGCGCAGCGCGATGGAGCAATACATCGCGGCGAGGCTGCCCACGGAGCCGTCGGCGGCTCCGACCATCCGCGCGATCTCCAACCCCGTCGCCACCGCCTGGCCGCGGCCGAAGTCGGTTAGTTCCGCACCTGGCGGGGCTGTGTCGAGGAAGCGGCCGACGTTCGACGTCGTCTGCCCGTGGCGTAACAAAATAATGCGACCTGTCATGGCTAACCTCGCTCTCCTCGCTGAGCTGCTTCCACCCACGCCGCGGCCCGGTCCACGAGCTCTAAGTCCGCTGCCCCACCAGACGGTTTCGGGGTAGCCGAGGGCCACGAGCCGAGGAAGAACACATCCTCCGCCCGCATCCACAGTGCTCGCAGCGCCTCGGCGACGGGGGTGTCGTCGATGTGCCCGGCGACGTCGACATAAAACAGGTAGGTGCCGTACGAACGCCGGGTGGGCCGGGAGGCGATCCGGGTGAGGTCCACCCCGCGCACGGCGAAGTCCTGCAGCGCAGCCACGAGCGTGCCCGGCTGGTGCGCGAGGGTGAACACGACCGACGTCGTGTCGTTGCCGGTCCTCGGCGTCGGGCGGCCCCGGCGGCCCACCACGACGAAGCGGGTGCGCGCCCCTCGGCTATCCGCCACCCCGGTAGCCAGCTGCTCCAATCCGAACAGTTCCGCGGCGCGGGCCGGGGCGGCGGCGGCGTCCGCCTCACCGTCGGCGACCATCTTCGCGGCGGCGGCGTTCGACGACGCCGGCACGAACTCCGCCGACGGCAGGTGTTCGGCGAGCCAGTGGCGGACCTGCTGGTGGCCTACCGGGTGGGTGGCGAAACGACGTACCTGCTCCGGCGTGGTGCCCGGGCGGGCCATGATGGAAAACGCGATCTCCAGCTCGTGCTCGTAGAAGATCTGCACGTCGCGGTCGCCGTCGACCAGCGCGTCGTAGGTGGTGGTCACCGCGCCGTCGACGGAGTTCTCGATGGCGACGACGGCGAAGTCGGCTTGCGCGCTGCGCACCGCGTCGAGCGCCGCAGCCGGGCTGGCCACCGGCGCCGGATGAAGCCCGGCGCGATCAACGCCGAACGCGCCGGCGCCGGCGAAGGCGAGCAACGCCGCCTCGGTGAACGTGCCCTCGGGTCCCAAGTACGCCACGGTTGTGCTCATAGGTATTAACAATAGACGGCCATCTACGATGTCCCCATGGCAACGCCGACAACCCCACCGACCGGGCTCCCGCGCCGTCTGCTCGTGGTCCTCGCCTTCGTGTCGATGGTCAGCCCCTTGAGCATCAACATGTACCTATCCGGCCTGCCGATGCTGGTCTCAGATTTCCACGCCACCCAGACCGCAGGGCAGCTCACTCTCACCGCCTTCCTCGTGGGCATTGGCGTCGGCCAATTCGTCGTCGGCCCGCTGTCCGACTCGATGGGGCGCCGTCGCCTGCTGCTGCTCGGCACCGCCGGCCTCGTGCTCACCGCCGCGGTGGCCGCGCTCGCGGGGAGCCTGTGGGTGATCTACGCGGCCCGTGTGCTCCAGGGGTTGTCTGCGGGTGCGGCCGTGGTCCTGGCCCGGGCCATCGCCGGCGATCTCGTGCGCGGCGAGGGGTTGGCCAAGGTGTTTAGCATGCTCATGCTGCTGGGCGCCGTCGCCCCGGTGCTCGGGCCCATTGCGGGCGGGTTCATCGTCGACGCCTCCGGGTGGCGCACCGTATTTTGGGTGCTCAGCACCTTGGCGGTGCTCATGTGCCTGGCGGTGGCACTAGTCGTCCCCGAATCCCTTGCGCCCGACGCCCGCCGGCCTTTCGCCCTGGCCTCCCTGCGCGAGGGCTTCGCCGCGTTAGCCGCGGACCGGCAGTTCATGGGCTATTGCGTGGGCTTCATCTTCACGTTTTCGACGATGTTCGCCTACGTCTCCGCCTCCCCGTTCGTGCTTCAGCAGACGTACGGGTTTAGCCAAATTCAGTTTTCCCATATCTTCGCCATCAACACCGCCGGTATGTTTGTGCTCACGCTGGTCAACCGGGTCATCGTGGGCAAAGTCGGCCCGCGGGTCATCGTCCGGGTGGGCAACCTCGTGCAGCTGGTGGCCACCTTCTACCTGGTGGTGGTGACCGTGGCGGATGCGGGCCGCATGTGGACGCTGGCGGGATTGTTTGTGGTGGTGGCGACCACGGGGATTAATTCGGGCAACGCCTCCGCGCTGGCGATTTCGCGCGCCGGCGCGCTGCCGGTCAACGTGACGGGCACCGCCTCGGCGATTCTGGGGGCGGGGCAGTTCCTTGTCGCCGGGATCATCAGCCCCGCCGTCGGCGCGCTCGGGGCTAGCGGCGTGGCTCAGCCGGTGGCGATGGCGGCGGTGATGTGCGCGATGTGCGCCACTGCCTCGGTGGGCATCCACTTTGTGGCCGCGCCACGACGTCGGCGCCGGGCCGCAGGCGTACGACGCGGTTAGTCCGCGGCCGGCTCGGTGAAAGTGAGCTCCGCCAGCTCCGCGCCGCCGGACATCTGCCGCGCGAGCTCCTCCACACTGACCCCGGACCTGTCCGCGTTGAGGACCACCCGGCCCCGGTTGAGCAGCACAAACCGATCCCCCACCGCGTAGGCGTGGTGCGGGTTGTGGGTGATGAACACCACCGCCACCCCGCGTCGGCGGGCGGCGTCCACCATCCTCAGCACCATGGCGGACTGCTTCACCCCCAGCGCGGCGGTCGGCTCGTCGAGGATGAGCACCCGCGCGCCGAAGTGCACCACCCGGGCGATGGCCACCACCTGCCGCTGCCCGCCGGACAAGGACGCGACCGGGGCGTCGACGCTGCGCAGCTCCACGCCCAACTGGCCTAAGGCTTCGGCGGCGGTGCGACGCATCGTCGACGCTCGCAGCCTCCCGAAGGCGCCAGTGAGTTCCTGGCCGAGGAAGAAGTTGCGCCACACGCTCATCTGTTCCACCACCGCGAGGTCCTGATACACCGTGGAGATGCCCGCGGCCAGGGCGTCGCGCGGGCTGGCCAGCGTGGTCGCTTCGCCATCGATGAGGAGCCCACCGGCGCTGGGCGCGTGCAGCCCGGCGAGGATCTTGATGAGCGTGGACTTGCCCGCGCCGTTGTCCCCGAGCACGCAGGTCACGGTGGCGGGATAGATGGCCATTGTCACCCCGGTGAGGGCGTCGAAGCCGCCGTAACGTTTGGCCACGTCGCGCAGCTGGACGATGGGCGCCGGTTCGCAGGTCATGCGTGCTCCTTGGTCAAAGCGGCGAAGCGGTGGTTGGTGAGCACCGCCAGCAGCAGCATGGCGCCGAGGAAGAACTTGAACCAGTCCGGGTTCCAGCCCGCGTAGACGATGCCCTGGTTGGTCATCCCGAAGATGAGCGCACCGATGGCCGTTCCCACCACCGTGCCGCGCCCGCCGTTCATGGCCGTGCCGCCGATGACCGCGGCGATGATGTACAAGAACTCGTTGCCCACGCCCTGGCCGGCCTGGATGGAATCGAATTGGAAGAGGGTGTGCATGCCCACGAACCACGCACACCCAGCCACGATGACGAAGAGCGTGATCTTCACCCGGCGCACCGGCACACCTACCGCACGGGCGGCGTCGGCATTGCCGCCGACGGCGTACACCCAGTTACCGAAACGGGTGCTGTGCAGCACGAACGCACCTAGGGCGACGAAGATCAGCCACCACACCACGGTGATTTTCAGCTCGATTCCACCGAGGGGGATCGACGAGGCGAACACCGCCCGGGCCGTAGCGAATCCCGCCATGTCGGAGATAGGTCGGGTGGCCACCTGGCCGGTGATTGCCTTGGTCACCGCCAGGTTGATGCCCTGGAGCATGAGGAAGGACGCCAGGGTAATGAGGAAGGAGTTGATCTTCGTGCGGGTGACCAGCACCCCATTGAACAACCCGACACCGACCGCCACCCCGAGCCCGAGCAGGGCCCCAACCCAGGAGTTGAGGTGGAGGTAGTAGTTGAGCATTGTTGCGCTCAACGCCGCCGTGGTCACAGCGACCCCGGTCGATAGATCGAACTCGCCGCCGATCATGAGCAGGCCGACGCCGATGGCCATGATGCCGATCGTCGAACTGGCGTAGAGCACCGTGGCCATGGCCTCGACGCTGCGAAAGGCCGGGGCGACGATCAAAAACACCACAAACAGGGCCACCGCACCCAACCCGCTGGTCAGCTCCGGGTTGAGAAGCCGCCTCATCGCAAGCCGGCCTTGGCGGCGTCGGCGATGAGCTCCACGTTGTCCTTACTCACGAACGACGGGCCCGTGAACACCGGCTGCCCGCCGCCGATGACGCCGCCGTTGCGCTTGGCCAGCCACAGTGCATCCACCGCCAGGTAGCCCTGGAGGTAGGGCTGCTGGTCGATGGCCCAGGCGATGGACCCGTCGGCGATGGCGTCGACGAGCTCCGCGTTGGTGTCGAAGGTGGCGATCCGCGCCTGGCTCCCGGCGGCCGAGGCCGCCTCCACCGCCACCAGCGACACCGGAGCCTGCAGCCCCAGCACCCAGTCGATGCTGTCATCCTGATCCAGCTTGGCCTGCAACGTCGATTGCACCGAGGTCAAATCCATCCCGTTGACGTAGATGGTCTCCACCTCGGTGTCGGCGCCGGCGTCCCGTGCACCCTGCTTCGCGCCCGCGCACCGGGCCTCCTGCGAGGAATTGCCCTGCTCATGGATGACGCAGAGCACGTGCTTGGCGCCGTCACCGCCAAGGCGCTCGCCCGCCGCCTGGCCGGCCACGGACTCGTCCTGGCCGAAGAAGCTCGAGATGCCATAGTTGGCGTACTCCACCATCCCGGCGTTGAGCCCGACGACGTTGATACCCTCATCCGCCGCCTTCTTCGCGGCCGGGCCGAGGGCCTCGGCGTTGGGCAAAGTCACCGCGATGCCGTCAACGCCGGCGTCGATGGCCGACTGCACCAGGTTCGCCTGGTTCGGCGCCTGCGGGTCCGAGCTGTAGCGCAGCTCAATGTTGTGCGCGGCGGCCGCGTCCTCCGCGCCGGTGCGCACCAGGTCCCAGAACGTGTCCCCCGGCGCGCCGTGGCTGACCATCGCCACGGTCATCTCTGGGGCGGCGGACGCGTCAGTGCCACCGCCACCGTTGCGTTGACCGGGAACCGGCGGGGCGCCACCCGTCGACGAGCATGCGCTAAGGGCGAGGCAGGCGGCGATGAGGGCGGCACTCAGGGCGTGGATTCTTCTCACAGGCACACAGTCAACGCAGGTCACGGGGCATCGTCAAGGCTTGCCGGCCGGTGCTTGATCGATCCAGGACGCCTGTACTGCGTGTTCGTCGGCACCCAGGTGAGGGCCAGCGGGGGTAGTTGGGCGACGGGTGGTGGGGGCGGTGGGGTGCCTAGATAACCTCCCAGTTGACGGTGAAAAGCTCCCGACGGGCCTCGGTGGCGTTGAGGGCATCGCGTGCGTCGTCGAGGTATTCCTCTGATTGGTCGCGTAGCCGGTTGCGCTCGGCTCGGTATTCGTCTTCGGCATCGTCGATCTTGCGACGCCATTGCCGGGCCTCTTTTTTGAGCTTGAGTTCCTCAGCCGTGCTGGTGGCCTTGCGAGCGGCCTTCTTCGCGGTGGCTTCCTTGGCTTGGTATTCGCGGATCTTCGCGTCAAACTTCGCCTTATGGTCGAGACGCGCCGCTTCGATCAGTTCTTCCTGCTGGAGGAAAAACCCGGCATTACGATCTTCGACGTCCTGGCCGAGCTCTGCAAGCTGGGCCTTGAGTGCGTGCTCGAACCCGGCGTCATCGACAGGCTCGGCGGTGATGCCGACGCACGTGAGGTCGAAGATGTCCCGTACTTGCTCATGGTCCATCGGGGTGCCGTCATCGAGGAAACCAGCGGTCAGCAGGTACGACTCACGGAGCGGTTGGTTGCCGGCCTTCATCACGAAGGTGACCTCTTCGATCCGCAACCGACCGGACTTCTTCTTGAGCCGCTTGGCGACGGCAGTGGCGCGTGCCGAGTCTTTGACCTGGAAGGTTAGTCGCGCTTGCGGGGTGTCATGGTCTCTCGCACGATCGATCACCCATTTGCACAGGTCACTGGCATAACGGTACTGATGCGCCCCCTTGCGAGGCTCGGATTTGAAGAAATAGTCGCCAGTCGGGATGCCGGCTTTCGGCGCGTGGTGGAGGGTGAACTGGGTGCCGGATTCGTTGAAGCCGGCGATTTTTTCGAGTTCGTGGCGGGTGACGGCTATGAGGAGGCGCTCAAAGGCGTTGAGAACGACGCCGGTTTGGGCATCGTAGGACTTGAGTTTGTCGCGTACCTTCGGATCAAGGTTGTCGAAGACCTTCGCCCTGGTCTTCTTCATCTCCCGATTGATCTGCTTCGCATACTTTGCCTCGAGCGCAGTGAAGGCGGCATCGATCTCCGTGGCGGTCTTGCAGTTGTCGAGGATGTAGGCGATGTTCTTCTCGAAGTCCAGTCCGTCCTCGATCTGCCCCAGCACCTCGTCGGAGGCGCCGAACACGGACGTGAACAGTTCGAACTTCTCGGTGAGAAGCTCCAGGATGCGCTCTTCAGCAAGGTTGCCCTTATTGGAGAAGTTCACGACGACGACATTGTGTTTCTGCCCGAAGCGGTGCACACGGCCTATACGCTGTTCGATTCGCTGCGGGTTCCAGGGGAGGTCGTAGTTGACCAGCATCGAGCAGAACTGCAGGTTGATGCCCTCAGCAGCAGCCTCGGTGGCGATCATGAGGCGACCGTTTTCACGGAACTCATCGACCAGCGCCTTGCGGCGGTCAGCAGTGGGGACTCCGGTGACGAGGTCTCCGCCTTTGTTGTCCTCCAGCCAACGCTTGTAGATGGCGTTGGCCGTCTTGCCTGTGTTCGTCCCGTTAAACAGGATGAGGCCTTCACCCCACCCCGCCTCGGTCAGAGATCGAGCGAGGTAGTCCTGCGTGACAGTGGAGTCAGTGAAAATGATCGCCTTCTCCGGCGCTCCGATATCACGGAGCTTCGCGAATCCTTGTTCGAGGGCATCGACGAGTTTCACCGCCTTCTGGTTCACAGTGATAGAACGGGCGAGTGCAGCAAACTCGCGCAATTCCTCGACCTCGCCGAGCATCGCTTTCCGCTGCTGCGGATCGATCAGCTCCGGCTTGCCGGAAATCTTTTCTACTGCTTCGCGTAGTTCGCTGGTGACATCCGAGTCAGAAACGAAGCCGCCTGCGTCGTTGCGACGGCGCCCTGCCTGCGTTTCAGCAGCGAGGCGTTCAGCTGTTTTCTCCAGGGTCGAGGCGACGGCGTAGGAGGAAGAGCCAAGGCGCTTGCGCATAATGAGCGCCGAGAGGTGCCGCTGCGACTTCGCGAACGCCCACAAGAACGGTCGCTGCAAGTACTCATTGATCTTGTCGTAGAGTTCGATCTCCGCGGGGCTGGGTGTGAAGGCAACGGTGAGCGGCATCCGCGCGGTAAAGCGAATGTACTTATCCGCATCCTTGCGTAGGGTTCGCTTGGCCACGAGAGAAACACGGTTCGCGAGGTCATCGTTGCCGACGCCGTTGGGGTTGTTGAGGTAGCGCTCCTTGAACGCATCCAAGGAGTGGAAGTAGTCCGGTGCGAACACGGAGACGAGCCCGTAGAGTTCCTCGAGGCGGTTTTGCAACGGGGTCGCAGTCAGCATCACAGTCTTCGAGGCAGCCCGGCAGATTCTCGCCACGTTCGCGGCGATCTTCGCCTGCCCCGTCCAGTAGGAGCGCAAACGGTGGGCTTCATCGCAGACCACAAGATCCCAGCTACGGATCAATTTCGTCGTCTGAGAATTCGCGAACTCGTAGGAGCAGATGAGGATCTGCTCTGCGGCGCCTGGCCCCGTCAGCTCGTCGATGTTGGTGCGTTCCAAGAGAGCTGCCGGTAGGGCGAACTTCTCGTCTAGTTCCTGCTTCCACTGCTGACGCAACGACGACGGCGCGATGATAACAATTCGCCGGTTGCGTTGGGCCCAATACTGGGAGATGACGATTCCCGCCTCGATAGTCTTACCAAGCCCCACCTCATCGGCGAGGATCACGCCATTCAGGAATGGTGTTTGCAGGGCGAAGAGGGCTGCGTCAACCTGGTGAGGCTTCGGCTCCACCTGCGCATCGAACAGCAGCCCAGCCAGCTTCCCGACATGGTCAGAGGCATACGAGCGGTCGAGCTCGTGGGCGTAGAGCTTAGCCTGATAGTCACTCAAGTACTGCACGATAAGCCTCCCTTAGACTTCCCACTGACTGGGTGCTGACACTTTGTAATCCAGGCCGATGGCCGCGAAGTGCTTCTCCGCGGCCTTGATCTTCGCGTTCTCGCTCGGACGGCGCTTGTGCGGGTCCTGGCTCGACTTCGTCTCTCGCACCAGGTAGAGATGCTCGACGCCGTCCTCGACCTTGATGATCGCCCAGTCCGGGTTGTAATCCCCGACGGGCGTGGGCACCCGGAACTTGTCCGGGAGCTTCATGAACAGTTTGATGTCCTCGCGTGAGTCCAAGAGCTGGGCGAACTGCCGCTCAACGGCTGAGTCGAGGACGACGTAATCGAAGTCCGTCTTCTCCTTGTTCGTCACCTTGTAGAGCTGGTCGATGAACCGGTCCTTCTCTTCGAGGCCATCTGCTTGCAGCTCGCGTAGCTCGTAGATGGAACCGCCGATCGGTTCATACTGGATGCCTTCGATCAGCGTGTAGGCGAGCTCTGCCTCGATTCGCTCAGTAACCATGCTGATGAAGTCATTCGGATTCGCTAAGAAGTCGCCGATGCGCCCGGAGCCGATCAGGATGTCGATAATCGTCTTGCGCGTCAGGGATGTGGATTCCTGGAGCTGGCTGATGATGTCCGGCAGCGGGTAAGAGTCCGTGAGCACCGCAGAGCGTGAGCCGAGCTCTCGGCCCTTCGGGCCACCGCGGGTGATCTCCAGACCAGTGCGGGTGACTTGGATACGGATCGGGTCGATTTTTGGCGCCTGCTGGATACTCGCTACACACCGCGCGATGAGGTCGTCACGGTCGAAGGCGACGCGGTACGTGGTACGAGCTGTGATTGCCTCCCAGAACGCTTCAAACTCCGGGGTAGCGTAGACCTGCTTGTTGAGCTTGCGCTTGATGCGCTTCCGCTTGTGCTTGACGATCGTTTCGATCTTGCAGCCATCGACGATCCGGATGACGTCTTCCTCGTAACCTGCGAACTCGTCGGGAAGGTTGACGGTAAAGCCCAGCTGGTCCGGCACCCACGTGCCCATCACCTCACCGGCGGCGTTGATGTAACCCTGGTTGAGGAGCGACTCCCAGATCTCACCGGAGCGCTTCGTCCCCAGCCGCATCTCCTTACCCGTCACCTCATCAACCACCGGCAAGGCAGCGAACTCAGTCCGTCTCACGTACCCGATCGCCACACCAGCCCGCTTGTACTCATCCTGCAACGCGGCAGCAAACGCCGCATACGATTCGTTCGCCACGACTGTCAACTGTGCGGTTCCAGCATCCTTGATGCGTTCACCGGCTTGGTTGACTGGCAGGCGTAGCCCCCG
Source organism: Corynebacterium uterequi (assembly GCF_001021065.1). Lineage (NCBI taxonomy): Bacteria > Bacillati > Actinomycetota > Actinomycetes > Mycobacteriales > Corynebacteriaceae > Corynebacterium > Corynebacterium uterequi. Next base: position 2,288,817 of record NZ_CP011546.1, read on the forward strand.
CCCGATGGTTTGGCGGCGTTCAGTATCGGTGGACATGTCGCGCAGGGTGCAGATCTGGAACACGTTCGGGTTATCCCAGCCTTCCCGTAGCGCGGAGTGGGAGAAGATGAACCGCACCGGCTCCTCCATGCTGAGCAGCCGGGCCTTGTCTTTCATGATCAGCTCATAGGCTGGGGTTACCCTCGAGTAGTGGACACCTGATAAGGATGGGCCACAGGCCTGTCAGGAAGGATGTCTGTCACTATGGCAACGAGGAAGACCTACACCCCGGAATACCGGCGCGAAGCCGCCCGATTGGTTCTTGATACCGGCCGCCCGATCTCGGTGGTAGCCAAGGAACTCAACATCAACGCCTCCCTGTTGAGCCGGTGGGTGAAGAAAGAACGCCAGCCCAGCGACCCAGCCACACACCAGGCTGAGGTACTCGACGCCGACGAACGCGCAGAACTGCTACGCCTGCGTAAACAGGTCGCCGAGCTCAAGCTTGATAACGAGTTTTTGGGAAAAGCAGCAGCCTTCTTCGCGTCGAAGCAACAAAAGTAGAACGCTTCCAGCTGATGGCGCAGGAGAAGGCCAACTACAGCATCTGCCGCATGGCCAGGCTTTTGCAGGTCTCCCGCTCGGGCTACTACAAGTGGGCGAGCCAGCAAAGGCTCAAAGCTGCCGGTGATGACCCTCGTGACATGCAGCGCGCCGCGCTTGATGCCAGCGTGCTGAGGTCCTGGACCCAGTCCCACCAGACCTACGGAGCACCGCGGATCACCGCTGATCTACGTGGCATGGGCCTGGTGGTGGATAAGAAAACGGTAGCCAAGTCGATGCGCAGGCTGGGCATTGAAGGCATCTCACCGCGATCGTGGACTCCGGCTCGGCGAGTACCCGGTGTAGCACGGCACCAGATCCCAGATCGGGTGGAACGAGTCTTTGACACCGGGGAACTGAATAAGGTGTGGATCTCCGATATCACGTATCTGCGTACCGGGGAGGGTTGGCTGTATCTGTGTGCGGTCCGTGATGGGTGTTCTCGCCGGGTCTTAGGGTGGGCGATGGACGCGCACCAGAGCACTGACCTGGTGGAACGGGCCCTTCGGATGGCGCACACCTTGCGTGGCGAGGTGGCTGAGGGTGTGGTGTTTCACGCTGATCGTGGCACGCAGTTCACCAGTGATCAGCTGTACCGTGTGTGCCAGGAACTCGGGATCGCTCAGTCGGTGGGACGTACTGGGGTGTGTTTTGATAACGCGATGGCTGAATCGTTTTGGGCGACGCTAAAAACGGAGTTCTACCAGCGGCGACGGTGGCGTACCCGGGATCAAGCTCGTCGTGCGGTGGCGGGTTGGATCGAGGGGTTTTACAACCGGCAACGGCGTCATTCGTCGTTGGGTGGTCTCCCACCTGTCAGTTTCGAAAATAATTACCACTTGGAGAAGGAGTCGGCCTCAGGCCGCGCTGCTTAATCGAACTGTCCACGATTTGCGGGCAACCCCATAGGCTTCGTCGTCAGCCTTGGTTTTGCCCGAGGAGTCCTTGAACGTCACTTGCGCAGCTTTGCCCCTGCCACGTTTCATCTGCGCGAAATACCCTGAACGTGCCTCCACCGGGTCAGCAGGCAAGAACGCGTGCGAGGCAGAGTTCTTGGCCCGTTCTTCCTGGTAGACCGCATCGAACCAAGAGGCGAAATCACCGTTGGCGTCGAGGTTGTTGATGCCCTCACCGAGGTAGGAGGCGACCTTGTCGATGAAGAACAGCGACAGCACTTTGATACCGTGCTCGTGAACCTGGGTCTCCTTGCGGATGTGCTCACGGATGGTTTCGCGGATCATCTCCCGGAACACAGCGTCCTGGTTATCGCCAATCGCCTCACCCACCCGCAGATATCCGTGGTTGGTCAGCTCGATCTGCTCAGGGAGCACGCTGATCTCGTTGATCCGCCAGTTGCCCTCATAGGCCGGGTTACCACCCGACAGCCGTTCCAGATCCGCACCTTGGGTGACGTTGACCTTCCTTTTGGCATACGAGCCGTCTTTCTTACGGCAGATCAGCTCTAGGCTTGCTTTGAAACTCGGGTCTCGCTTGACCTCAAGCAGCTTCACATACGGTTTCGCCGCGCTGCCTATCTCCAGGGCGTCGGAGACGACGATCTTCTTTACCAACTCCAGCCGGTGAGCATCGAGTGGATCGAGCCGGTACACCACGTTACGAGTGGTCCGGTGAGTTGCCGAGTAGCGCAGTGCGCACAGCGGGTTCAGATCAGCGACGGCGGACTGGGAGAGCTGGGACTCCATGTTCTGCGGCTCGTCCATGATCACGATCGGCCGCGTCGCCTGCAGATAATCCAGTGGCCGCAGTCCTGAGAGCTTGTCTCTGGTCTGGTGGATGATGCGGGTGTTTTTGTCGCCCTTGATCGAGTCGATCGTCATCACCATAAACTGCAAAGAGGTAGCCGTGGCAAAGTCACGGACTTGCTCGGCACGGTCGCCCGAGTAGACAGTCACGTCCATATTGATCTGCGGGTAGAGGTGGCGGAAATGTTCGTGCATCAACTGGATGCTCGTCTTCACCCCCTCCCGGATCGCGACCGACGGCACCAAGATGATGAACTTGTTGAACCGGTACTTGCTCGCGAGTTCGAACGCCGTCCGCAAATACACGTACGTCTTGCCGGTACCGGTCTCCATCTCAATATCGAACTGGAGCCCATCCACCAGGGTGTCGTTAACCTCTAAACCGTTGCGGTCTTGCACCCGGCGTAGGTTCGCGGCAATCGTCTCCTCATCTAGGACAAGGTTGTTACCGTAGGCACCGATCTCGACGGACAGGTCGAGCGCGTCTGGCGCTAGGCCAGAGATGTCGAGCGCCGGGTTTGGCGAGCAGTCTTCCAGCTTGGTGACGAGCTGGTCGGCATCGGCAGGCTGCCCGTTGAACAGATCCGTGACAGCCTCGATGGCGCTGGTCTGGTAGGGCTGCCGGGGATCAAACTGAAAGCGCATCACTTAGTCCTCGCCCTACGCCGTCCACAGATCAACATTGCGGGTGCGGCACTCCTGCACAAGGTTCGTCTTCAACTCATCATTGCCCTTGAATGCATCCTCCAGGATCACGAGCCGCTCAGGCTCCTTTGCGACCATCGCACGCAACTGATCCAGAGTCGGAGTCATATGCTCATCAAGGTAGGCCAATACGAGCCCATCAGCCACACTGAAAGCCTCGAGACCCTCGACGTTGATCGTCTCGATCTTCTCCGACAACGAGAAGCCGAGTTTCAATAACACCTCAGTCAGCAGCGCCTCGGGGCGAGCACGATCATCGGCAGAGTCCGAGAGATCGGAGAACAAACCAACCAGCTCATCCTCGGACAGACTCGAGTCAGCCTTCCACTTCGCAAAATTCGTATCCACCAGCTTGTACGCCCGGAAGCCCACATCTAGGTCTTTGCACCCATCGAGCTTGCCGGACTCTTCCTCAAATATCTTCGCTCCGGCTCGGCGAATACGCTCGCGAGTAATCTGCGAAATCGTCTCGTATCCAGCCTTACGCGCCTCAGACTTCTCACCCGTAGGCTCAGGGAGCTGAACCGAAATACACCTGCGGCTCCCACCATCCTCGACATTCAGCTGCATCACCGCATGAGCAGTAGTTCCTGAGCCAGCAAAGAAATCGAGAACATAATCATTACTTGAAACCGCCGATAGCTGAAGCAATTGAGTGATGAGATCAACTGGTTTTGGATTCTCAAAGATCACATTATCGCCAAAAATTGCCTTGATCTCGTCGGTCCCTCTGGTTGATGGTATATCGAGGAAACTACCCGCATTTGAAGTATCTTTCGCAAATTCTCGCTGATCTATTTTGAGACCTTGCTTAGATTCGCGAACCCTGAAGTCGCCTCGACTCAACCGTTCTCGCGTAGTTTCGATACCATTTTCCCAGAATCCATCAACGCCATTTGCATCCTTGGGGTAAATAGGAGACGATCCTGGCGTTTCTTCCAATGACAGGTCCCCATCCTCCCCTAACCAAAAGGCAAAGTGCTGATTCGGGCGGAATTCACGTTGCCATTGGCCACCTGATTTCCTGAAGTCACGCCAATTCTCTTTTCCTGAATCTTCGTTAGGAGGCCCAGACAACTCAACCAGTCCACCATTTTTTGCGTACAGTAGAACATATTCGACCTGTTTGATAATTGCGTTTCTCGCAACCTGCCCCCCTGTGCCTCGCTTTTTCCAACCTAGCACAGCCACTCTGTTTTTTTCGCCGAATATCTCGTCCGCAATCTGTATTAAGTTCTGGATCTCTGCGTCGCCAATAGAAATCGCAATGGATCCATTTGCCGTTAAAAGATTCCGCGCGAGTTTGAGGCGCGGGTACATCATGCTGAGCCAATTGGAGTGGAAGCGGCCACTCGTCTCCGTATTCGACGATAGCTTACCCCCCCCCCGTTGCTTGTCCGGAAAATTCAAGGTAAGAGCCAATCGAGTCTTTATAGTCGTCACTATAAACGAAATCTTTACCCGTGTTGTACGGCGGGTCGATGTAGATCATCTTGATCTTGCCGTAGTAGTGCTTCTGCAGGGTCTTGAGCACTTCGAGGTTGTCTCCCTCGATGAAGACGTTCTGGGTGGTGTCCCAGTTGACCGAGTTCTCCTTGTCCGGCATCAAAGTTGCGGTGGTTGGTGTTTGGGCGGCGCGAATTGCTTCGCGCTTGCCTGGCCACGTCAGACCGAATCGCTCGCGGCCGTCCTCGACGTCGATGTCGAGGATCGTCTTGAGCGTGTCGAGATTTATCTTGCCGTCGGCTACGACCTCGGGGAAGAGCTCGGCAATCTTCGCTGCCGCTTCAGTGGTGTAATCCGGCGTTTTACCTGGTACTTCGTTGTATTCTTCGGTCATTGCCTGCTCCGTAGAAGTTCATAGAGGTGGTAGTGCGCAGTGCTGCTGCGGTTGGGAGTAGACCGCCACCCGGCTCCGTGGCCGCGCCAGGAGGCTTCATCCTCCTAGCCTGCTTTCAGCATGATAACCAGCCTAAGTAAGCTGGCCGTCCATCGCACGGAGTTCTTGAGTCCATGTGTTCCCTAACCGGTCCTGCCGCAAATGCCGCCCCTTCCCGTCGTCCCGCGAGGAAGCCAGCCGCCACCCACGCCACCTCCCCATTGACTACCCTGGCTGCATGATTACCACCCCTCGCCTGACGCTTCGCCGCTGGGAGGCCAGCGACGCCCCCGCTCTCTACCGGCTGGCGAGCGATCCCCTCGTCACGCGGTGGCTGACCTGGCCAACGCACACCAGCGTCGAAGACAGCGCCTACGCCCTCGAGCACGCCCTCACCGGCCCCGAGGCCTACGCGGTGGTGTGGCAAGACCAGCTCATAGGCTCCATCGAGCTCAAACTCGGCAATCCCATTCCGGAGCTGGGCTATTGGCTGGGCCGGGAGTTCTGGGGTCGCGGCTTCGCCACCGAGGCCGGCCACGCCTTGTGCGAGCGCGCATTCACCGAGCTGGGCTACCCCGAGCTGCTGGGCAGGTATTTCGAGGGCAATGACGCCTCGAAAAACGTGTTGACCAAGCTGGGCTTCGTGGCGACGGGAGTCTCCGCGCCCTACGAGCTGCCCGACCGGGGTGAGGTCCGCACGATCCACGAGATGCTGCTTCGCCCCTAGCTCGCACGGCCTCGCTTTTCCTCTTCTGGTGCGCCGTGGCTTATCGTTTCTCTTTCCACAACTGCTAAACGATGAATCCCAAGGAGCGCCATGGCAGCATCCGTGCGTCCCCTGTCGGGGCCGAAGTACGACGATGACATGCGCCCCGACGAGCGCAATTCTCGCGACCGCCTGGGCTCGGATGCCCACAACGGCGTCGTGGCGTCCTTCCGCCAGGCGTGTGCGTCGCCGAAGCGTCTGCGCATGGAGGTGCTCGGCGGCCTCGTCGTCGCGCTCGCTCTTATTCCCGAGGCGATTTCCTTTTCCATCTTGGCCGGCGTCGATCCGTCGGTGGGGCTGTTCACCTCGGTGATTATGGCCATCGTCATCGCGTTCACGGGCGGGCGCCCGGCGATGATTAGCGCCGCCACGGGCGCCGTCGCGCTCGTCGTGGCACCCGTGGCCCGCGATTATGGCCTCGACTATCTCGTGGCCACGGTGCTGCTCGGCGGGGCGATGCAGATCGTGCTGGCGATCGTCGGCGTGGCCAAGCTCATGCGGTTCGTCCCGCGCTCGGTGATGATCGGCTTCGTCAACGCCCTCGGTGTCATGCTGTTCACCGCGCAGCTGCCGCACCTCATCGGCGTGCCGTGGCTGGTCTATCCCCTGTTCGCGCTGGGGTTGGCGATCATGATCGTCGGCCCGAAGCTCACGAAGGCGATCCCCGCGCCGCTCATCACGATTGTCCTTCTCAGCGCCCTCACCATGGCCGCTGGCCTGCGGATCCCCACCGTCGCCGATATGGGCGCCTTGCCGACGTCGCTGCCGTCGCTGTTTGTCCCCGACGTGCCACTGACTATGGAGACGCTCACGATCATCGCCCCATACTCCCTGGCGCTGGCGATCGTCGGGCTCATGGAGTCGCTCATGACGGCCAAGCTCGTCGACGGCCTCACCGACCAGCACTCGGACAAGACCCGCGAGAGCTGGGGCCAGGGCGTGGCGAATATCGCCTCCGGGCTGTTCGGCGGCATGGGTGGCTGCGCCATGATCGGCCAGACGATGATTAACACCCGCGAGTCCGGCGCCAGGACCCGCCTGTCTACCCTGCTGGCTGGTGTGTTCCTGCTCGGGCTGTTGCTGCTGCTCGGGGACCTGGTGGGCCAGATCCCCATGGCGGCGCTGGCGGCGATTATGGTGATGGTCGCCTACGGCACCGTCAACTGGCACTCGGTTCACCCGCGAACCTTGAAGCTCATGCCGCTGAGTGAGACGATCGTCATGGCGGTGACGGTGGTCGCCACGCTCGCCACCCACAACCTGGCGGTCGGGGTGGTGCTCGGCGTGGTGGCGGCGATGATTAGCTTCGCCCGGCGCGTGGCCCACATCGTCACGGTGGAGAAGGTCGAGGAACTCGGCGCCGACGACGACACCCGCACCTACCGCGTGCGGGGCCAGCTGTTCTTCGCGTCGTCGAATGACCTGGTCTATAGCTTCGACTACACCGACCCCGCCCCGCGCATCCGCATCGACATGTCGCAGGCGGAGGTGTGGGACGCCTCCACGGTGGCGACGCTGGACTCGATCACGCAGAAGTTCCGCAACCACGGCAAGGAGGTGGCCATCGTGGGGCTCACCGGGCCTAGCCGCGACCGCCTGGAGCTGCTCACCGGCCAGTTGGAGGGCTAAGACCGCAGATCCGGCCGGAGGGGACTCGGCTCGGGGGCGGCGAGGACGGCGCGCGCCCGCGGGGGCGTCGGCGGCAGGTACGCTCGGCACACTTCCCCGAGCTTCGCTCGACGGGTGAGCCCGCTGCCGTCGGCGGGCGTCCATACCTTTTCCGCGTATCGCGGCACCCAAGCATGCACAGATAACTCCTATCTGATCGCCACGGGCCAGCCCAGCAACGGATCAGCGTTATCCATCCCTCGCACGAGCCCGGCTGAGGCAGGACCCGTAGCGCCGTTAGGGGTGCAGCGCGATGTCGGCGAAACGCGCCCGGGTGGCCGCAGCCAGATCCTTCGGCGCGAGGATGATCTGCTCGCCGATCTCCCCGGCGGAGACATAGATCTCCCCCTGTTCTTCGGCGGCGGTGTCGATGACTGTGGGGAAGGCCTTCTTCATCCCGATCGGGGAACACCCGCCCCGCACGTAGCCGGTGAGCGCCTTAAGCTCCCGCCAGTTGAACATGTGCACGCTCTTGGCGCCGAAGTGGGCGGCCACCTTCTTGAGGTCCAGTTCGTGATCGGTTCCGACGACGGCGACATAATGATCCCCCGCTTTGGACTCCACGACGATCGTCTTGAACAGCACCGCCGCGTCCACCCCGAGCGAGGCGGCGATGTGCTGGCCGATGCCCTTATCCGCGTGGTTCTCCGCGGACTCGGGCGGAGTGTAGGTGCCGGTGCGGTAGCTCAGCCCCAGCTGATCCAGCTTGCGCATCGCGTTGGTCTTGTGGATCTTCTTCTTGGCCATGGGCGGATATTCTACGCCGACGGCCTGCGGGGATTTACCCCCGCAGCGTGGGGTGGACGAAGGTGTACGCGCAGATCAGCGCCACCACGGTTGCCGAGACGACGAAGGGAACCACCGGGTTCCACCCGTAGAGCAGGGTGGACAGTACCGGTGCAACGGCGTAGGCCAGGCCGTTGTTGGCGTTAATGACGCCAGCCACCGATCCTTGCTCGTCCTCGGCCATGCGCAGCGTCGGGCCCGTGTTGTACCCGGGGATCGCCAGCCCCATCCCCAGCCCCAGCAGAACGCAGCCGATCGCGAACAACACGTGGGAGCTACTGGGCCACAGGAAACCAATGCTCACCAGCAGCAGGAGCATGCCGACGCGAAACAGCCGCGCAGCGCTCCACCCGGTTTTCGGCGCGACGACGGCCTGGCCGACGATCATCGTCACACCCATCACCGTGAGATAGATAGCAGACACCCCGGCGGTGGCCTCGCCGTCGAGGCCGAAGCGATCCTGGATAGTAAACCCAAAGATGGTGGCCAGGGAGGAAAAGACGACGAACATGAGCAGCCCACCCACCAGCCAAGGCAGGATCCTCGGGTCGGTGAAGCTAATGCGTTTCGGCTTCTCGATGAGCTGAGTGCCCGCCTGGGGTCGGAACTTCACCACCAGGACGACGATGCTCACCAGCATGACGATCGGCATGACCACCAGCGGCATGAGCAGCCCGCCGACGGCGGCGAGCACCCCGCCGACGATGCCGCCAATAATCGACGCCATACCCTGAGCCGCGCCGATCATCCCCAGCGCCTTGACGCGCCCGGTCTCCGAGGCGGTGTGCGTCACCAGGTGCGCCTGCGCGGTAGGAGCGACGGCGGAGATCCCCGAGCCATAGAGCACGCCGCGGGTGAGCATGACTCCCAGGACTAGGCCGACGCCGGCCAGCGCGCCCGTCATCCCCAGATTCGCGATGATCCCAAAAGTGGCCAGCGCCGTGGTGGCCAGGGCCATACCGGTGACCAGCACCCGCTTGACCCCGAGGCGCTGCGAGGTTCGACCCCAGTACGCGCTGAAGACGGTGACGAGGATCGCGGCGAGGGAGATCGTCGCCCCGATGTGCCATTCTTCGAGGCCCATCTCCCTAGATAGCGGCGCAATGATGGGGTTGAGCAGCATTTGGCCCAGGTAGGCCAGAAACACGACGACGGTGACGAGGCCGGCTTGGGCCGACTCTGGGATGGCCGGCGCCTTATCGGCGGCGGAAGGGTTGGCTGTCATGAGCCTCACGCTTTCTAGAACATGATTCTACTGCCGGCATTGTAGAACGCCGTTCTAGACGGGGTCAAGGATTAGGTACGGTAGACGCATGGGAGCATCCTCGACGGGCCGCAGGGCCGGACTAACCCACCAGCTGATCCTCGACGAGGCCGTCTACCTGTCGGAACACCAGGGAGTCGACGGCTGGACCATGCGCGACATCGCCGACCGACTCGGCGTGGTCCCCTCCGTGCTCTACCACTACTTTCCCAACAAAGACGCCCTCTGCGACGCCGTCGTCGACCACGTCTGCGCCGATATCCCCCTGCCCGACGAGCACCTTCAGTGGAAGGATTGGTTCACCGCCCTAGCCCACTCCCTGCGTCCGGTGCTGCTGCGCTACCACGGGATCACCGACCGCTTCGCCCGCGGGAAGTTCACGCCACGCCTCCTGCCCGCTCTCGACGCTGCCTTTCGCCAACTCGACGGCGCCGGCTTCGGCGACAAGTCCGCCCTCGCCTACTCCATCATCACGAACACGGTCATCCACACCATCGGCGCCCGCAATCTGCGATCCGTCCACCAGCCCGGACAGCGACACGACCTCACCACCATGCTCGAACGCTTCGAGCCACTAGCGGACACATCCCCCGGCTTGCGCGCACTGGTCGATCTGTACCTCGGGCCACTGGCCACCCCGGAGCTGGAGGATAGGCTCTCCGCGGAATACTTCAACCTCGTCATCGCCGCGATGCTCGACGGCATCGAGCACGTACTCCTGCCCCAGGCGAAGCCGCTTCCCCCGGGAGCTTCGGCTCCGGGAAGCGCTCACCGCGACACCAAGTAGAGCGCCGCCCCACCTCCGGCGATGAGTTCCAGATTCCGGCCTTTCACAACACCGGCACTAACAATCGCCTGCCAAGAGGGCTGATCCACTACACCCCCATGCACTACCCCGCCTTGAGATTTATTTTCTAAACCGTCCAATCTTCCGACGCAGCCAACTAGTATCAGAAAAAGAATCGGAACCAAGCAACCCTCCACCACTCCTAACCCTAACTTCTTCCGAAGGAGAATAAGATTAACAGTCCGAGCAATCCCGAAAATAGACGTACTATTGGACTAGCAACATGCATGGCGGTACTCATTTCAACATTTGCGCCAGCGACAGTCTCCGCAGCGGAAATAGCTTCAACAACAAGCACCTCCCCCTCCGGAGAAGAAGTTACTATCGGATGGTCAATACCGGAAAGCACACCAACCAAGCAGCAATCCCGAGCGAGTTCCGAAGCCGCCCATAGATTCGAGACAAAAGAATCAGAAACAGGTCTCCAGACTCTAATAATGATCAACCAAAATACAGCCCCAAATACCTATCGATTCCCTCTCACTCTACCTCCAGGCTCGGAGATTGTTGAATTCTCAGAAGACAGCGCTGAGAGCATGGGCATCTTCCTAGACGGTGATCTGATTGCAACTATTGCACACCCCTGGGCCCATGACTCAAACGGGCGACCGATACCCACCACGATAGCAATCGAGGATGGTGCCCTCGTCCAGCATGTCGACCACAACGGGAGTACATCCTTCCCGATCACAGCAGATCCCCAAATTGACTGGGGCTGGGAGAAAACCACCATAAAACTCAGCAAGAAGGAAACTCAGGCCACTGGCGCCGCTGGAGGCGCGGGTGCTATCACAGCACTCCCTTGGATGGCAGCACTAGGCGTGACAGGTCCGGCTGGAGCGGCCATTCTTGCGGCAGCCGCCAAGCCAGGATTCAACGCTATTCGCGCTCACCACAATAATAATTGCCTTGGAATTATCGTCAATACAAACGTGGCAAGCAGTAACGGCGGAATTTCCACTTACGAATTCCGATGCTCATGAATTTCCCTGAGAACAAATGGTACCGCACCGATAGGCGAAAGATCATAGCGGGCGTATGCGCAGGAGTTGCGGAAGTATACGGAGTTAGACCCGACACGGTAAGATTAGCCTACGTTGCCGCCTCTGCAGTCGGCATACCCATGGTTGGAGCCTATCTCATACAGTGGATGATCTACCCCAAACGTTAGTCCTCCGACCAGCAACTTTCTCAAAGTCAGGCGACAACACTACGGTTTCCTTCGATAGCTTTCTTGAGAGATGAGATTCGCTACCCACGCCAGGAACTCAGCCCTTTCGTATCGGAGATCCACAGCTCTGGAAATCAGTAAGCCGAACAGCTGTCACAGTTTGAGAAGGTAGCCCCGGATTCTGCTCTGAAGCCTGACTGTGGCAACGACGACTCCCCCTCGAGCAGCGTACGCAAAACAGGCCTCAGGGCCGTCTTCGTCTTACTCGTCGCTTCCGCGATGTCGCCGATCAAAAGCGGGGTAACCCGGTTCAGCACGGACTGGACAGGCAACTCGCTGTTGCTCCACCGCTCCGGCAGAGATAGAGTCTCGGATAACCCCGGCGTCGCAACGAGGCACTGCGCACCGAGGAGGCCAGCAAGTATTTCACTGTCGTCGTCACTATCAATCCCCAACGTACGATGCAATTCCTGCGGGAATACGAACCCTTTTCGCCGGGCTATGGCCAAGGCGGCGTCAGCGGCTTTCGACCTGGTATGCCCAACTTGTTCCAGCCAGTTCGCAGTCTCTGGATCGAGCAGTCCCATCCGCGGAAGCTCTACCGCGAAGGAGATGATCGCCGCGTTGAACTTTAGCTCCGGCAAACCTGCTTTATCCGAGCCTTGCTTCCTCTTGATAATCACACCCCTTGATTCTCGCCCACGGCACCGCCCCCGCTACTCGACGGGGTAATGCTCAGGATCTTGCTGAGGATCTTGTCCCGGGAAACACTTCTACCGTCGTCAATATTGTCGAGGGTTCGATCGCCCCACAGCTCGCCCGGGTTTGAGATCTCGATACGGTCGCTGTAGACATCCATTGCTACCTGGGTGCCTTGTCTTCGGAAGCTGTAGTTGCGATGCGCAACCGCATTGGTGATCGCCTCTCGTATGACCATCTCCGAGATTTTCGGTTGAGCCACCGTCACCGCTCCTTGCTCAACGTGGCGCACCTTGAGGCTTGCCATGGCTGCTTTCACGGCGGGTTCGACGGCGTCCGGTATCCGGCCGTCGCAGTGTGTGCGGTCGGAGAATCTCTCCTCGGTGTCCATGGACTTACGCACACCGGGGTGCACTGTGAAGTCAATGAGGGGCTGGGGAAAGAACTGCTGTGGGTAAGCGCCCAGAACGAGCATTCCAGCCAGGGTGACCTCGCTACTCCGGGTCAGGACGTTGAAGCGCGTGAGGATTTCCTCGGTGCTCACGCCATCCTGAGCGGCGCCGGCTTGAATCCGATCTTCTACTCCAGCCCGAGCAGGACGTAGCTACCATTCGTGTTGGCAAAAGCGGACACCGTGACCCACACACTCGCACTAAGTTTCGTGAGAACTGATTTGGCCTCAACTGTCGAGTCGTCGTCACCCTGCCGACGCAGGCGCGCCACCATGTCGGCAATCGGCTCGCTGCTGGACAGCCGGTCCCAATTCACAGCAGTTCACTGAGACCCTCACTTCATAGAGTGAGGGCTCATTTTTAGTTAGTGAGAGCGCCAGACAGCTCAGTGAGTTCCTGACTGGATGGGGTGGCGTTTTGAAACTTTCACAATGACAGCCCGAACATCCACGTTGAGAGCTCAAACTTTCAACATGATGGAACGACACATACAGCAAGGCCCCAAGCCCGCGCTAGACCCCGACCTCACGCGAGGCCAACCCGTCTCGCCGCCGGCCTACAGTAGTGCCCATGACTAGCCCTAGCACGAACCGCGCCGCCTACCCCGCGGAGTCGCTCGACGAACTCGCTGCCAAGGTCGCCGCCCTCACCCCGGCCGAGCACGGCTTCGCCTACTTCGATCCGCTTGCTCCCGCCGCTCATCCCACCATCGAGGGGGATTTAAGCGGCTGGATCATCCCGGCGAAGGACCTCTACGAGTTTGCCGGCATGCCCACCACGTTCGGCTCCCGTGCCCGCACCATTGCCCGCTCCACAGAGACCAACAGCTTCATCGCCGCCTACCAGGCACGTGGCGCCGCCATCCCGGGCAAGTCCGTGACCAGTGAGCTCGGCATGACCATCGACGCGGAGCCGCGCGACCTCCCCGCGCTCGACAACCCCATCTGGCCCGGCCGCACCCCGGGTGGTTCCTCGGGCGGCGCAGCCGTCATGGTGGCCCGCGGCCTCGTGCGCGCCGCCCACGCCTCTGATGCCGGCGGTTCCATCCGTATCCCCTCCGCGGCGTGCGGCGTGGTGGGTTTTAAGCCGGCGTCGTCGCAGATCGCCGCTCACGGGTTCATCACCCGCCGGGTCGAGGACTCGGCGTACCTGCACCAGCTCACGCTTGGCGCGCCGACGCCCCGGCGCGTCGGCCTGTTGACCACCCCGCTGCTCGCCGAGGTGGACGTTCAGCCTGAATGGGAGCGCGCCACCCGCGAGGCCGCTGAGGCGCTGGCTGCTGCCGGGCATGACGTGGTCGAGGTGGGTTTTTGGCCGGCGATCGCGGAGACGTTCGAGCGCTACACGGACATCTTCTCCTACCGCCTGGGCGACATCCCCAACCCGGACTACATTGCCGCCTGGCTGCGCAAACGCGGCCTGACGGTGTCCGCGCAGCGCTACGCGGAATCCCTCGCCTACGCTGCGACGGTGCGCGGCCGGCTGCGGGACTTCTACGGCGTCGACGCCCTGCTCACGCCCACGGTGTCCAGCGACCCGCCTGCTGTCGGCGCGTTTAGTCAGCTTGAACCGGCGGAGAACTTCGCCGCCCAAACCCGGTGGGCGTCGTGGACGTCGGTGTTCAACATCGCCGGTGCGCCAGCCATCTCCCTGCCGTGGCCGGTACCGGGACGGCCTCAGCCGGCGGGTGTGCACCTCGCGGGGCTGACGCTCGACGACGCCGAATTGCTCACCCTCGCCCGAGAGCTGCACGAGTGAGCCCCACCCGTCGGCGGCTGCTCGCCGAGCTCGCCATCGTCCTCGCCGTCACGTTCGGCATGTCCGGGCTGCGCTCAGTGCTGCGGCTGGTCGATGACCTCCTCGACCCCGCTCCCCTCAACGCCCAGCAGGTGACGCTCAACGTTTCTCAGTCGGAGTTGGCGTGGCTCGATCTCGCCTTTCAGTTGTGCAGCGCCGGGGTGCTGTTCGCCTGGGGTGCGCTGGCGCTCTACCTGCTCGGGGACGCCTACCGCCTTACCCGTCCGCGCGGCCGCGACGTCCTCCACGGCGCCGGCCTGGCAGCACTCATCGGCATCCCAGGGTTGGTGTTCTACCTCACCGCGGTGCACCTCGGACTGTCGAAGGTGGTGGTACCCACCGGCGTCGATCACCCGCTCATCGAGATTCCGATGCTGCTTATCTGGTCAGCGGCGAACGCGTTCGGCGAAGAGATCGTCGTCGTCGCCTGGCTCATGACCAGGCTCAAGGCGCTGAACCTGTCGCTTCCGGCGGCGCTGGCGGCGTCGTCGTTGCTGCGCGGGTCGTATCACCTCTACCAAGGCGTGTCCGCCGGGTTCGGCAACATCATCATGGGCGTGGTGTACGGCGCGTACTTTGCCAAGACGGGGAAGGTGTGGCCGCTGGTCATTGGGCATTTCTTCATCGATGCGGTGGCTTTTGTCGGTTACACGGCCGTCGGCGAGTATCTTCCGCTTCCCGGGTAGTTCACAGCTCACTTCTGCTACCGCCTGCTTCCCCTGGGCGGTTAGGCTGACACTATGACTCATTACGGACGCGACGAACGCCGGCTCCGGGGGCATTCGAGTGACCCTCGCGACGCCGCCGGGGAGTTCGTTATCGGGCGCGACGGCAAACCCCTCGTGGACCGCTATGGACGCCCGGTTCGGCGCAACCCGTCGGCTGGCGATCAGCACCGCGGCGCAGACGGCCCCCGGGTGACCCGGCAGCCTCGGCAGCCGGCCGAACCGCGCGCCGCCTATGAGCCTCGACGGACCCCTCAGCACGGAGGAACCCAGCGGCCTGCCCAGCAGTATGGTTCGTCACAGCAATATGGCGCGTCCCAGCGCGGCAGCCGCCATGCCCAGCAGGGGCAGCCGCTGCCACCGCGCCAGCAGCCCCCACGGCAACAACCTCCGCGGCAGCAGCCCGGCGCTCAGCGGGCGGTCCAGCACATGCCGTCGCGCCCGCCGCGCGGCGTCGTCCGCGGCGACGAGCAGCTCCTCATCAACGAGCCTCCGCGCCAAAAGCGCCAGCAGCGCCGCGCACGCCCCCGGATCCGCTTGCCTTTCGGCGGCTGCTTCGGCTGCTTCGGGTCCCTGCTGGCCGTGCTGCTGGTCGGGGTGATTATGGTCACCCTGTGGGCGGATACTCGCCTCTCCCGGGTGGAAGCGCTGTCGCCGAACCCCATCGCCGACACCGCCGGCACCAACTGGCTGCTGGTGGGCTCCGACTCCCGACGGGGCTTAAGCGACGAGGAAGCGGCCCGCCTCGGCACCGGCACGGAGTCCGACGCCGGCGGGTCCCGCACGGACGCGATCATGCTGCTGCATATCCCCTTCGGCGGGGAGGCGCAGCTGATGTCCATCCCACGCGACAGCCTGGTGACCATCCCCGGTTACGGGGAGAACAAGATCAACGCGGCGTTCGCCCTCGGCGGGCCGCAGCTGCTCACCGAGACGGTGGAGGCGGAGACCGGCCTGCGGATCAACCACTATGCGGAGATCGGCATGGGCGGGTTGGCGACGATGGTCGACGCGGTCGGCGGCGTCGAGATCTGCGTCGAGGAGGCCATCGACGACCCCAATGCCAGCCTCAACGTTCAGCCCGGCTGCCAGGCGATGGACGGCGCGACCGCCCTCGGTTACGTGCGCACCCGCGCCACCGCGGGCGGCGACTTCGACCGGGTGGCCCGCCAGCGTCAGTTCTTCTCGTCGCTGCTGGGCACGCTGTCGTCCCCGTCGACGCTGCTCAACCCGCTGAAGTCCGTTCCACTGCTGGTGCGCGCCACCGGTACCTTCGCCATCAGCGAAGGCACCCACGTGTGGCACCTGGCGATGGTGGCTATCGCGATGGCCGGCGGAGTGAAGTCGGAGGTCGTGCCCCCGGCCGGCACTATGGACACCGGCGTGGGCAATGTCGTGCTGTGGGACGAGGCCGCCGCCGAGGAGATGTTCGCGTCGATGCGCTAACGTGTGGTGGGCATTCGCCCACCACACGGGAAAAGGCCCGCCACACGGGAAAAGGCCCGCCACACGGGAAAAGGCCCGCCACACGGGAGCAAAAGACTCACCCCGCGGGAAAAAGAAAGCACCACACTCCGCGTGGCGGGCGTTCCTCACCCCGCGTGGCGGGCGCATGCCTGCCACGCCTCGCGTGGCGGGCGCATGCCTGCCACGCCTCGCGTGGTGGGCGACTGCCCACCACACCTCGTGTGGCGCTCTGCGCCACGCGCGTTTTAACGAATCGTCACCTGGCGGGACTTGATGTTCTCCAGCTGCTTGCGCTCGTCGGCGTTGAGCTGGGCGTCGTTGCTCAGCTCGGCCTCGATGGCCTCGTTGACCTGCTCCAGGGCGGCGGAGTACTCGGCGACGTCCTTGTCCGTGTCGTGCAGGTCGAACACCGGCACGATGACGCCGTGGGTGCGGAACACGCCCGCGAACTTCGTGTCCTCGCCCAGGTGGAGATCGCCGCGGGCGGCGACGCGTGCCAGTGCGGAAAGCAAGGCATTTTCGTCGCCGTCGACGCGCACCCACCGCAGGTAGGCCTTGGCCCCGCCCGGGTAGGTCCACCACGCGGAGCCGGGGATGGCCGCCGGGGACTTACGCGTCGTCGCGATGGTCTCATTCGCCTGCTGGACGGCCTGCTGGGCCTGCGGCGGCAGCACTTCGCCTTCGGGGGTCCACCAGTCGAAGGTGTCATGGACCGCAATGTCGAGGGTGGTGTCGGCGGCGATGAGGTCGGTGATTGCCGGCTGGGAACCGTCGGCGACGGTGGACTCCAAGGTGGCGCCCGGCGCGGCGGTGCGTACCCAGTTCAGGGCGTAGGCGAGGTCGCGACCCGGGTTGTGGGAGCGCTTCTTGACCTGCAGGGCGACGAGGGCGTCGGCGCCGGCTGCCTCCGCGCGGATGGTGGCGGCATTGGCGCCGGGCAGCACGGTGCCGATGGTGACCTCGCGCTCGCAGCCTTCGACGGCGAGGCGGGCCGAGGCGCTGGGCACGAATTCCTGCAGGGCGACGAGGTCCGCCTCACAGGCCAGACCCGCGTAGGGGCGCGGGTCCTTCTCCAGGGCGGCGCGCTCGGCTTGCCGGGCAGCGAGCTTGGCTTGGCGTCGGCTCATGCCCTCCGGCAGGGCGTCTTTGTTCTTACGGTTCTTTTTGGCCATGCGGCCTAATGTAGACGACTCCGCGTCACACTCGCGCGTTGGCCGGGGCGAAAACCTCCAGGGCCAATTCGGCGTCGTCGGTGGTGATGATGTCCGCGCCCGCGTCCCGGGCGGCGAGCAGATCCGCCGGCGTGTTCGGGGTCCACAGGTAGGTCGGTAGCCCGAGGGCGCCGACGAGCTCGGGGCGCAGCTTCGCCACCCGGTGGTCCATGCCCAGCCCGGTGGGCTTGGAGAACATGATGTCCTTGGGGTTGTATTTGAAGTCCCGGGCGCCGCGCAGGTAGAAGCGGTCGAGCGCCGGGGTGAGCTCCGCCATGCGCCGCAGGCAGGTGTGGGAGAAGGAGATGATGTGGATGCGTTCGTCGTCCCTGAGCCCGGCGTAGGCCAGCGCGCGGGTGACCTGTTCTTCCAGCATCCGGCCGTAGCGGGTGGGCTTTTTGATCTCCAGGTAGAGGTGCTTGTCCCCGGCGTCCTTGATAAGCCCGAGCATCTCCGGCAGCGTGAGGATCTCCTGGGGGTTCGCCCGGGTGCCGAAGTTGATGCGGCGGAGCTGCTCCAGGCTCAGCCCCGAGATCCGCGCGACGCCGTTGATGCCGACGTCGGTGCGGCCGAGCCGGGCGTCGTGGTGCAGCACCAGTTCGCCGCTGCGGCACAGGCGCACGTCCGTTTCCACGCCGTGGATGGGCAGGCTGAGCGCGTGCTCGTAGCCGGCGCGGGTCAGTTCCTTAAACCCGGGGCCGTTCCCCCGGTGGGCGACGATCTTCATGACGTGTGGCTTCGCTTCCCGTGAGAGACTTCGGTGACCTGCTACTGCCAGGAGTTGATCCGGCGCAGTTGGATGCGGTTTTTGCGCTGCGACGCGCCGAGCTTGTCGCCGATCGTCGTCAACGTGGTGATGGCGTCGGTGATGTGCGGGCCCTTGTTGAGCATGACGGCCTCCGCGCGCAGGGCGTAGGCGACGTCGGTGATCTCGGCGCGCGAGGGCAGGCCGGTCTTGGCCAGGTTTTCCAGCACCTGGGTGGCCATGACCGTCGGCACGTGGGCCGCCTCCGCCATGTTGGCGATGAGCCGGGGCACCTCCGCCAGCCGGTAGAAGCCGAACTCCACCGCCAGGTCGCCGCGGGCGATCATGATGCCCAGGTTCTCGTGGCGCATGCCCTCCAGGAGGACGTCGGCCAGGTGCTCGTAGGCGGGGATCGTCTCGATCTTTAACACGATGCCCAGCCGGCGAACCCGCTCGGCGGCCTCCGCGCCGCTGTCTCGCTCCACGGTCTGGGCGATGTTCTCCAGGGCGGCGAGGACATCCGCGACGTCGCTGGCGTTGCGGATGAAGGAGACGTTGGCCATGTCGCCGTGGCGGGCGATGAACTCGAAGGCTTCGAGGTCCTCCTCCGTCAGCGACGGCAACGGAAGGTCCGTGTCCGGCAGGTTGATGCCCTTGTAGGCACGCAGCTTCGTGCCGCCCGGCTTGGCGAAGGTGACGTCGAGGCGCACGCGGGTCTCGTCACCGTCGGTGACGGTCTCCACGGCGACGGCCTCGATGGTGCCGTCGTCGAACATCACCCGCTGGCCGACCTCGATGGCGCGCACCGCCTCCGGCAACGAGCAACCGATGAGGTGCTCGCCTTCCGGCTGCGTGCTCGGGTCCACCGGGGTGGGGTCCGTGGTGAGCCACAGCGTGTCCCCGGCGGAGACGAGCAGGTGCTGCTCGGTCTTCGGGATCCCGGAGGCGCGGGTGCGGGTCCACTCATGCTGCAGGAGGGTGTTGTTGGAGACGTAGGCATTCTGGCTGCCGGTGGCGAAAGCGCACCGCACACCGTCGACGTCGTGGATCTCCGTCACGGCGAAGTCCCGCTTCGCGTCGCGGGTGTCCACGAGCGTGATCCGGGAGCCTTCCTCCACCCCGTCGAGCCACGCGTCGTCGACGAGCACGGGCAGGGTGGGCCGGCCGCCGGTCTCGGGGGCCTGGGGCCACTCGGCGCCGTCGGCCACCGCGCCGGCGGGGATGAGCCACAGCTTCGCCGGGGTGATGAGCTCACCGGTCTCGGTGCGGCTCACCCGGGCCCGGGCCACGGCCGGGCCGTCGGCGATGGCGCCGGTGCGCAGCTTCGGCCCAGCGAGGTCCAGGGCGATGCGGATGCGCCGGCCCACCTTCTGCTCGGCCTGGTGGACGTGCTCGATCATGCGAGTCCAGGCGGCCGGGCCGTCGTGGGCGCCGTTGATGCGGGCGACGTCCATGCCGGCCTCCGCGAAGGCCACGACGAGCTCCGGGGAGTCCGCCGCCTCGGTGGGCAGGGTCACCATGATCCGGGAGCTGCGCCCCTCGGGGACGTCGCCGAGCAGCGCGTTCGCGTTGGATTCCAGGATGTCATCCGCCGTGGAGAAGGCGTTGAGCATCTCCGGGCCGGTGTAGGACAGCTCCTCACCCAGGTAGGCGGAGACGACGTTGTGGGCGGCCTGGAGCCTAGCCTTGACGTCCGGCTCGGCAGTGGTCAGCCGAGTCGCGCCGATGCTCGACAGGTCTGCCTGCAGGGCGCGGATGTCGTGGCGGCGCAGCTCCGAGTAGCGCACCAGGTTCTTCGCCCCCACCCGGTTGGTGGGGTGGGTGCGGGCGATAGCCTCGGCGTTAGCGGCCTCCGCGGCGTCCAGCGCTCCGATCAAGGAGTCAATCTGTTCGTTCAATGACCGGAGGTACTGTTCCACGGCGTGCCTTTCTAGTTTTGGTCGTTACGATAACGGGTTCCCATTGTGGCTGACGCCAGTAAACGGGAAACCGGCTTGAGATGAACGCTAGGCAAATCAAAAGCCGGTTGGGTCACGAAGCGGGGTAATTAGTCTTCGTGGGGGAAGAACTCGCGGACCACGTCTTCCAGCAGATCCGCGGACTTGTCGAAGAGCTGCTGCTCGTGGTCGTTGAGCGCCAGCTCCACGACGCGGGTGATGCCGGCGCCGCCAATGACGGCGGGGGTACCGATGTAGAGGTCCTTGCGGCCGTACTCGCCGTCGAGCAGCGCGGAGACCGGCAGGACCACGTCCTGGTTGGACACCACGGCGCGGGTGATGCGGGCCAGGCCCATGCCGATGCCGTAGGAGGTCGAGCCCTTGCGGTCGATGATCTCGTAGGCGGCGTCGCGGGTCTCGACGAAGATGTTCTCGATACGCTCCGCGAAGCCCGGGTCGAGGCGGGCGCGGCGGGCCAGGGACACGCCGGCGACCTGGCCGGAGGAGATGACCGGCAGCTCGGAGTCGCCGTGCTCGCCGATGATGTAGGCGTGGACGGAGGTGGGGGCGACCTCGAAGAGCTCGCCGAGCATGTAGCGGTAGCGGGCGGAGTCCAGGATGGTGCCGGAGCCGATGACGCGGTGGCTCGGCAGGCCGGAGTACTTCCACACGGCGTAGGTGAGGGCGTCGACCGGGTTGGAGGCGACGAGGAGGATGCCGTCGAAGTCATTGGCCATGATCTCGTCGGTGATAGCCTTCATGATCTTCATGTTGCGGCCGACGAGCTCCAGGCGGGTCTCGCCCGGGCGCTGCGCGGCGCCGGCGCAGATGACGACGAGGGCGGCGTCGGCGCAGTCCGCGTAGGTGCCCTTGGACACACGGGTGCGCGACGGGGCCCACACGACGCCATGGTTGAGGTCCATGACGTTGCCTTCGAGCTTCTTTTCGTCGATGTCAATGATCGCCAGGTGGTCAACGGTGCCCTGGTTGACCAGCGCGTAGGCATAGGCGATTCCGACGTCACCAGCGCCGATGAGAACTACTTTGTTTCCGACATGACTAACAGCCACGATGAACCTTTCTTCAGTGTGGTGGGCCGGGGAGTCAGGCAGGCGGCGCCCCGGCGATCACCTCCTATCGTAGGCCCCCGAGGCCCCTAAGTCCCGCTTATTGGTGACACCAATTGTCCTCACGGGCTATGACGTTGAGCACGTCCACCATGCACTTAGGTAATACTCACAGGACTAGGTCACTGCCTTAGGCTCGGTGCACCACCAAGACACTTTTGAGACAATGTGATTATGCCCACCCCACCCGGACGCACCGGCCGCCTCGCTCGTCGAGCGGTCCGCGCCGCGCTTCGACGGGCCGCTACCGGGAGCCTCAGCGCCGCCCTCTTCGCCGTTGAGGTGTACGCCGACCTCCTCCCCGGCGTGCGCATGGTGGGCCCGCGCCGGCTGCCCAACACCATGGGGCCCGGGGTCCTCGGCGCTGAGGCCGCCACGTGGTGGGCCATCTCCCCGTCGCTGCTGCCTCGGCCGTGGTGGGTCACCGCCCTCAACGTCGCCTTCTGCCAGGGTTTCGGCCACGCCGTCGGCACCGGCATCCATTTCGCCAGCGTGCGGGCGTTCGACGCCCTCGGCCACCGCCCCACCCCCCGGGTCACACACGGCACGCACCGGGTGCTGCACACCGTCCTCGGCGCCACGACGGCCGCCGTGACGTTAAGCTCCTTCATCCGCCAGGAAAAACAAGCCCGCCTCGTCGATTCGCCGCAGCGCCACCCGCAGCGCTCGGCGGCAGTGGGCATCCTCACCGGCACGCTCGGCTACGGCGCCCTGCTGCTGCTCGCCGAGGGCTCTCAGTCCTCCATTAATAGGCTCAACGCCACCCTGCGCCGGTGGCTGCCCCCGGCCGTCAGCTGGCCCATCGCGTTGCTCGGCTTTGCCGGGCTGACCACGCTGGCCAGCGACCAGGTCATCGTCCGCCAGACGCTCAACAACATCGCCCGGCGCGCCCGCCGGCTCAACGACGCGGTGTCCGCGAAGCACCCGCAGCCGACGGAACCGGAGCGCACCGGCTCCCCGCAGTCGATCGAGAGCTGGTCGATGCCCGGGTCCAAAGGCCGCAAGCTGCTCGCCTCCGGGCCTCGCGCCCGGGACATCGCCCGCATATGCAGGCTGGACGACGCCGAGGAACCGATCCGCGTGTTCATCGGACTCATCGACGGCCGCACCTACGAGCAGGCCGCCGAGGTCGCCCTCGCGGAGCTGATCCGCGCCGGCGCCTTCTCCCGCCGGGTCCTGGCGATCATGTCCTCCGCCGGCACCGGGTGGCTCTCTCCGTGGAGCACCTCCGGGCTGGAGTTTCTCAGCGGCGGGTCCAGCGCCATCGTCGCCATCCAGTATTCCTACCTGCCGTCGGCCGCCTCCTACGTCACCGACCGCGAGTCCCCCGTCACCGCCTCGCGCATCCTCATCGAACGCATCCTCGCCCACCTCCATACCTTGCCCGCCGACGCCCGCCCCCACGTCTACGTCTCTGGCGAGTCCCTGGGGGCGTACGGCATCGCCGGCGCCTTCGCCGACGTCGACGAGCTGCTCGCCCACGTCGACGGCGCCGTATTCTCCGGAGCCCCGCGATTCACCGAGATGTTGCGCGCCCTGACCCACCGCCGCGACGCCGGATCCCCGGAACGCCTCCCGGTCATCGACCGCGGTCGACATGTCCGCTTCGCCGCCACCCCGGATCACCTGGGCGAGGACTTCTCCGGTCGCACCCTGGGCACCTGGTCCCACCCGCGCGTCGTCTTCGCTCAGCACGCCTCGGACCCGGTGGTGTTCTGGGGCACGGATGTCTTCCTCCGCGAGCCGGAATGGCTGCGCGAACCCGGCTCCCGCGGGGTGCCGGCGCCGGCGGCGCAGCGGCTCGACGTCGTCCACGGCATGCGCTGGGTGCCGCTCATCACCGCCTGGCAGGTGGGCCTCGACCAGCTGTCTTCGCTCAACTTCCCCGGCGGGCACGCCCACCAGTACCACGAGGAGATGCTGTACTACTGGGCTGCCGTGCTTGGCGAGGACGCAGCGGTGCAGCTCGACGACTGCCTTGCTGCCCGGATCGCTGAGTGGATTCGCCGCGACGCCTAGGTGTTATGTCCCGGCGCCCTAGCGGGATATAACACCTAGCCAAACGCCACCGCGATGGTGACCATCACCGGCAGCGCCGCGATGGTGGTCACCACCCCGATGTCCCGGGCGAAGTCCTCCTTTGCCCGGTAGCGCACCGCGTAGGTGTAGACGTTCTGCGCCGACGGCAGCGCCCCGAGCATGATCGCCGTTTGCAGCGCCGCGCCCTCCATGCCGAACACCCCCGCCGCCAGCGCCCCGGCGACCACCGGGTGGATGAGGTTTTTAAACACCGCGCCGAGGGCCACCTCCCGGTCGACGCGCACCCGCGCCCCGTACAGGGACATGCCGAAGACCACCAGCGCCAGCGGCACCGACGCCCCGGCCAGCATCCGCACCGGCTCGGCGATCACCGCCGGCGGGGTCACTCCGGCGACGACGAATGCCAGCCCCGCCAGGGACCCGAGCAGCATGGGATTCTTCACCGCGGCGACGATATTGCCCAGCCAACCGCCTGAGGCGCGGGAGATGTCGATGGCCGTGAGCGCCACCGGGGCATAGAACGCGATCTGAAAGAGCATGAGCGGGATGACGGCCGAGGCGTCGTCGAGGATGTACACCGCGAGCGGGATGCCGATGTTGCCACCATTGGCGTAGGAGGACCCCAGCATGGCGATAACCGCCTCGTCGAAGCGGTGGCGCAGGAGCAGCCGGCACAGCAGGAAGAACATGAGGCCCACGGCCAGCGACGACAGGCTCACCACCGCGAAGTGGCCGGAAAACACCTCACCCAGGGTTTGCTGGGTGAGCTTGTCAAAGAGCAGGGCCGGGGTGGCGATGGCGAACACGAAGCTGGCGAGGGATTTGCGCGCCCCGGGCCCGAGGGTGCCACGCCACGCGAGCACAAAGCCCACGGCGATGACCGCAATGACAATGACGAATCCCTGGAGTACTCCCACCACGCTCAACTATTGTGCCAGCGCCACTCTTGCCAACGCTTCCTACGCCGCTGTAGCTTTCTGAGCATCGGTTTCAATGACCCGCCACCGTCGTTGACCTGCTAGGAGGGGACTGACCAGGAAGCGACCCGTGAGCACTCACGGCGGGGTCATCGTCAGCTGAGCGTCGCCGTAGCGAGCGCTCGGCCCGGCGCTAAGGGGCGAGTGTTCGGCCTCGACGTCGTCGACCCGCCACCACGTCGCCGCGACGTCCTCGCGGGTGATGACCACCTCCAGATACCCGTGCTCGTCGAGGTTGAGGTGCGAAAAATGCCCATTGTTGGCGAGCAGATGGGCCGCCGCCAGACGGGAGACGGGGTTGTTCTTCGGCAGGTGCAGCCGGTCGTCGACGTTCGTGGCGGACACTGACGACGTCACCAGCTCCGCGCCGATGACCTCCCCGCCGTGGCGCACCACCCCGGCCCACTCCGAATGGATGTCCCCGGTGAGGAACACGGTGGAACCGTCCGGGCGGTCAGCGGCGATCTGCTCGAGTAGGCGGTGCCGGTCCGCCACGTAGCCGTCCCACTGGTCCAGGTTCATCGTCGCGTTGAGCTCCACCGGCAACGCGACGCCGATGAGCTCCGCGAGCAGAGGGCGTACCGCATCGTCCAACCCCGCGGCCGAGACCGGGGAGATCATCACCGACGTGCCCACCAGGGACCACCGCGTGTCGGAGGTACGCAGCTTGCCGGAGAGCCAGGTGAATTGCTCGGCGCCGACGATCGTCGACCCGGCGCGCCCGGGCAACAACTGGCCGGGACCGCGTCGATAGCTGCGCAGGTCGAGCATGTGCAGCTCCGCGAGGGTGCCCACCCGCAAGGTGCGATACAACCGGCCGCCGTCGGCGGGCGCGGAGCCGCGGACCGGCAACCAGTCGAAGTAGGCGCGCATCGCCCCGTCGCGCCGGTCCGCCCACGAGCCTTGGTCGGCGTGGTGGTCCGGGGAGCCGTCGGCGTGCCAATTGTCGGCGACCTCGTGGTCGTCCCAGGTAACAATCCACGGCAGGGCGGCGTGGGCCCGCTGCAGGCTGGGGTCGAGCCGGTACTGGCCGTAGCGGGCCGCGTAGTCCGCGCGGGTCACCAGCGCGTGCGGCGGGTGAAACGCCCTGGCCACCCCGTTCTTTCCGACCTTGGCCCCAGTGGCGTACTCGTAGATGTAGTCGCCGAGGTGCACCACCGCGTCGAACTCGCCGCGCCCGGCGCGATCCGCGATGTCCCGGTAGGCCTCGAAGTACCCGGCCTCCAGGTTCGCGCAGCTGCACACCGCCAACCGCCACCGTTCGACGGCGGCGTCGTCCTCCGGCGTCGTCCGGGTGCGCCCGACGGGTGACGTGGCGCCGGCGTCCGGCCCGTCGAGGGCGGTGAATCGATAAAAGTAGGCGGTGTCCGGGCTGAGCGTGAAGGGGTCCACGTGCACGGTGTGGTCCCGCTCCGGGCCGGTGGTCGCCGTTCCGTGGGCGACGACGGTGGCGAAGTCGGCGTCGAGCGCCACCTCCCAGCCGACGCGCACCCGCGGGCCGCGCCCCGACCCGGGCTGCGCTTGCGGGGTCGGGGTGATGCGCGTCCACAGCACCACCGAGGTCGGCAGCGGGTCGCCGGAGGCCACCCCGTGCAGGAAGGGCCCGCCGTCGGCTGGCGGGGTGAGGGTTCCCGGGGTGCGGGGGTCGACGTCGGCGTGGGCGTGGTCGGTGGCGAGCGTCGCCGCGCCGCCGACGGCCAGCGTGGACGCCATCACCTGCCGGCGCGACAGCGGTGTGGTCTTAGCGCCCACACGCCACCCCGGTGGCGTGCGTGGGGCAATACCCGTCGGGAACCTTGTGCAGGTATTGCTGGTGGTAGTCCTCGGCGCGGTAGTACTGCCCGGACGGGGTGTCGGCCAGGGCGGCGATCTCCGTGGTGACCTCGCCATAGCCGTGCTCGGCGAGACGACGGCCATAATCGGCCACCATTTCTTCGATGAGTTCCTTGTCCTGCGCGGCGTGCTCGCCGAGGGTGTAGAAGGCCGAGCGGTACTGAGTGCCGACGTCGTTGCCTTGGCGGAAGCCCTGCGTGGGGTCGTGGTCCTCCAGCGCCAACGCAATGATCTCCCGCAGGGAGATCACGTCCGGGTCGTAGACCACCTCGACGACCTCGGCGTGGTTGGTGCGCCCTGAGCACACCTCCTGATAGGTGGGGTTGGGTGTGACGCCGCCGGCATAGCCAACGGAGGTGCTCACCACGCCGTCGAGCTGCCAGTAGAGCTTTTCCGGCCCCCAGAAGCACCCGACTCCCACGAGCACACTGCGCTGATTGTCCTGCCATGGCCCCGTGATGGGGGTAGCCAGTACTGCGTGGGGCTGGGGGGCGTCGAGCACCGGCTCCGCGCGGCCGGGCAGTGCGTCGTCGGCGGGCACGAGGGCTGGGGTGGGGCGAAACATCCAGTACATGCCCTCCTTTTTAGCGCGCCAACCTGTCGTGTGCCTGTCCATAAGCCCCACCCTGGCCACAGGTTTTCAACCCATTGAAAACGTTGACACGCCAACAGCTTTGCCTATAGTGGGCTTCAACCCGCGAGGCGGGAGACCAACGAACACTTCTTAAGAGAGGACCCACCCATGGCTACCTACGAGCTGCCCGAGCTGGATTACGCTTACGACGCCCTCGAGCCCCACATCTCCGCCGAGATCATGGAGCTGCACCACTCCAAGCACCACGCGACCTACGTCGCCGGCGCCAACGCCGCCCTGGAGGCCCTCGAGGCCGAGCGCAGCGGCGACGCCAACGCCGATAAGATCCGCGCCCTGTCCAAGAACCTGGCGTTCAACCTGGGTGGCCACACCAACCACTCCATCTTCTGGAAGAACCTCTCCCCGAACGGTGGCGGCGAGCCCACCGGCGAGCTGGCCGAGGCCATCGTCCGCGACTTCGGCTCCTTCGAGGCTTTCAAGAAGCACTTCTCCGCCGTCGCCACCGGCCTGCAGGGCTCCGGCTGGGCCGTCCTCGGCTACGACCACATCGCCGGCCGCCTGCTCATCGAGCAGCTCACCGACCAGCAGGGCAACGTCTCCGTGAACTTCACCCCGCTGCTCATGCTCGATATGTGGGAGCACGCCTTCTACCTGCAGTACAAGAACGTCAAGGCGGATTACGTCAAGGCCGTCTGGAACGTCTTCAACTGGGAAGACGTAGCCGAGCGCTACGCCAAGGCCGCGGCCTAACCCTCACGGCGTCCCGCGCCCGCACACCACCCCAACCGGGGTGGTGTTTTTCTATCCGGCGTTGTTAGCCGGCGCCGGCACCCCATCGAGGCGCGCAATCCCCGGCGCGCCGGCGCGCAGCCAGTGCCGAACGGCCGCGGTGGCCCGGGTGTCGTCGGCGTTGTAGCGCAGCAGGCTCGCCCGCGCACGCTCGGCCGGCGCCCCGGACCCCACCGCGATTCGACGGGTGTTCAAGCTCTCTTCCCCGTCGATGTCCGCGTCGGCCCACGTATAGCCCGCCGCCCGGCCCACCACCTTCAGCCCGATGCCTTCCGGGCCCAGCAGCTGGGCCTTGACGAAGGCGAAAACGTCCACCCAGTGCTCGGAAGCAATGAACCGCGCCACCTCCTCGGGGCTCGGCACGCCGGGGATCTTCCCATAAAAGCGCAGCGCGCTCTGGCGTAGCCAGTGGTTCTCCCCATGCGCGGAGTAGCAATAGGCGGCGAAGGACTTACCCCCGGCCAGCGCCTCGGCTTTACGCTGCATCAACCAGGACCAGAAGGCGGCGAAATTCTCCCCCTCGGCCCGCTTGCCCAACGCCTGCCAGGTGACGAAGGGGTGGTAGTCCGCGCCGTCGAACGCCCCCCACAGGTAGGCGCCGTGATCGAGGTAGGCCTCCATGTCCACGTCGATCTCGACATCTGCGCGCGGTCCCGTCACCTCCGGCACCCGCGCCAACAGCGCCACCCCTTGCGACCAGGCCCGGGCGAGGGCGGTGGGCTCCCCGGCGTCGGCGTTGATGAGCTGGGTCACGGTCGTGATGCCGCGCTCTCGCAGACCGGCGCCGCGATCGCCGGGCAGGACCAGGCTGATGTCATCGGCGGCGACGAGTTCGGTCTCGCACAGGCTCCAGAACCGGCAGGAGGAGCACTCTTTGAGCCGCCGAGGCTGGCTGGCCCAGCCGCGCTGCAACGCCCGATCCAGCGGGGCGTCCAGCGGTGCGGTCGGTTCGAAAAAGGCCAGGCGGCTGTCCTGCCCCACCGCACCACCCAGGCCGCCGTGGTGGCGCTCGCCCAAACCCCGCGCGGCCAGGGCCAGCCGGTACCCGTCCGCCACGTGGTGACGCAGCCGGTAGGAAACCGCCATGGGCTCGCTCAGGCCCAGTCGGCTGACGGCCACCGCCAGCGTCGACGCCGCCTCGTCTCGGCGGGCTACCCGGTGGCTGGAGATGATGACGGGCACGTAGCGGCCGTCTCCGGCGCGCACGAGGATGTCCACGTCGACCCGCCAGCGCTGCCCGTGGGCGACGCCGCTAAAGACGGCGTCGGTGATGACGTGCGCGCCGCGGTCCATGGCTCGCTGGGTCTGAGTCTCCGGATCGGGCGCATCCGGGGCGTCGATGACGCGGACGCGGCGAAACGCCCGGCCGCGACCGTCGCCCAGCCCGCGGCGCCGGGGGACCTCGGAAAGGATCGCTGCGCGGGCGGCGTCGCGACGCGCGCGGCGGGCCTCGTCCTCGGGGCGGTAGGGTTGATCGGGGTGCGCGAGCCGCTGCACGTAGCGATACCGGCAGCCGATGAGGTCAAAAGCGGTCACGGTCGTGTCCACTGGTGGTTATCTCCCTCGAAGTTGACGCCCCAACACAGGTAAGGTTAATGGCACAAGCGATCAATTGAAGGGAATGTTAACAACCATGGGCGTGCTCTCCACTCTCAAGAAGCGTCGATCCAGCCTCCGCAAGGACATCAAGACCGCTCAGGCCAAGGCCCGCGCTGAGGTCAAGGCCAGCGAAAAGGATCTGGCCCGGCGTGAGAAGCTGCTCTCCAAGCTGGAGAAGCAGATCATCAAGTCCGAGGAAAAGGGCCTAAAGGGCAAGCGGAAGCACGAGCGTGAGCTGGCGAAGACCGAGTACCAAAAGCTCAAGAACGGGAAGTTCAACAAGGAGACTGTTGAGCGATACATTAAGGCCGGCCGCGTGGCGCTGCCCGTCATGCTCCCGCTGCTGTATCGCGGTGTTACCCAGCTGCGAGAATCCGCTACCGAGGCCAAGGCCCGGAAAGCCGGTGTTACCCGCCAGCAGCTGGCACAATTCACCGGCCACGGCGCCAGCCTCCAGGCGCGAATTCAAGGTATTCGTAACTCCCTTGACGGCATGAGCCTGCCGGCCGGCTTTAAGCAGGACATCGACACTCGGCTGGATGAGTTGCGCAGCGCCACCAACAACGCCGAGTTCATGACCGCGCAGCAGCGTCGTCGCGCCCACGGCGCCATCAACGGCGATATCGACAAAGTCACCGCCCAGATCCAGGATCGCCTTTCCCGCAACTAAGCACCAACTCAAGGGGCTAGCCGGCCCGCCCGAGGCAGCCATCCCCCACCCCATCGGACCAGGTAGCAACCGGAACCGATGGGGTATTTTCTATCGAAAACGCTTTATCTATTCCGTTTTCGTTGCGAGAGTGGCTGCCACTTTCTATGCTAGGAGTTAATTTCCATTCCTTAAACTCGCACGAGAGGGAACCATGGGACAGACCCAAATCATCCAGTACCACGACGATCTGACCAAAGAGCCGATCGAAAAGGACGAACTCCAGGTAATCCGCTTCGGTCTAGACCGGACGGACTACACCATCGACCTGTCGCGAGAGAATGCCGAGCAGTTCCGGCAGTTGTTGCGCCCCTACGTGCTCGCCGGCCGGGCAGAACCGCGTTCGTCGGCGCGAAAGACCCCGGTGTCCCGCCCCCGGTCCGACGCCGGCGACATCCGCCGCTGGGCGCAGGCGAACAACTACCAGGTCGCCGACCGTGGCAAGATTCCGCTCTCGGTGCGGGAAGCCTACTACGCCGCTAACCCCTCCCGCGGCTAGCGGCTAGCTGCTACAGCACTCCCTGCTCGCGGGCGGCGGCGACGGCGGAGGTGCGGGAACGCACTCCCAGCTTGTCGTAGATGTGAACGAGGTGGGACTTCACAGTCGCCTCGGAGAGCATCAGTTCCTGGCCGATCTCTCGGTTAGAGGAGCCCGCCGCCACGAGCCCTAGGACCTCCAGCTCGCGCGGAGTGAGGGACATCCGGGGGCTGCGTACCCGGGTCATGAGGCGGTCCGCCACCACCGGCGACAGGGCCGAGTCTCCCTCGGCCGCCGACCGCACGGCCGCGAGCAGCTCCTGCGGCTCGGCGTCTTTGAGCAGGTAGCCGACCGCGCCGGCCTCGATGGCGCCGAGGATATCCGCGTCCGTGTCATAGTTGGTGACCACCAAGACCTCGGGCGGATTATCCATCGACTTGCGGATCTCCGCGGTGGCCTGCGCGCCGTTGGTGACCTTGGTCCCCTCCACGCCGGCGCCGAAGCGCAGATCCATGAGGATGACGTCGATTCCCCCGGCCTGGGCGGCCGAGATCGCCGCCTCCGCGGTCGCCACCTCCCCGACGACGGTGATGTCCTCTGCCTCCTCAAGCACGGCACGCAAGCCGAGCCGAACGATCTCGTGGTCATCCGCCAGCAGGGCACGGATCATAGCGCATTTCCTTTCAGCTTCCGGGATACCGCTTCCAACTTTAGTGCAGGTACTTCAGCGTTAGGACGGTTGAGGCAAGGCTAGGGCGACGGACACCGCGGTCGGTCCCCCCGGCGCCGATTCGATCACCAACTCCCCGCCGTGCTCGGCGACGCGCTGCCGCATCGCCGCGATACCCACATGTCCCAGTCCCGCCCGGTCGGGAGGCAACGCGGCGGCGTCGAACCCGCGCCCGTTGTCGACGACGTCGAGGCGCACCTCCCCAGGGCTGTACGTCAGCGTCACGCGGCACCGGGTGGCGCCGGCGTGCTTGACGACGTTGCCCACCGCGCCCTGTGCCACCCGCAGCAGCGTCGCCTCGATCTTCATCGGCAGCTCCACCGCGTCGCCGTCCGTCTCGACGTCGATGCGCACCTCCCCCGCCGCGGCGAAGCTACGGGTCATGCGCTCCAGGGCGTCCACCAGGGAACTCTCCGACAGGCTCGCCGGCTGCAGCGCCGCGATCATCGCCCGGGCTTCGGCCAGGTTTTCGCTGGCGGCGAAGCGCGCTTGTTGAATCCGCGTCACCGCCGCGTCGAGCTGCGCCGGGTCCTTGCCCAGCTCCCGCTCGGCGGCGTGCAGCAGCATCTGGATGCTCGACAGGCCCTGGGCCACGGTGTCGTGCAGCTCGTGCGCCAGGCGCTGGCGTTCCGCTACCGCGCCCGCCTCGTGCTGGGTGTGCGCGAGCTCCTCCCGGGTCTCCATGAGTTGGGTGATGAGCTGCTGGCGCTCCGTGCTGATGCGCTCCATCTGGGCGAAGGCAAAGAAGATGGCGAGCGAGATCGCCGCCGAGATCGCCGGGCCCATGATGCCGCCGAAGGTGAGCCCACCAGGAATCTGCATGATGATGCACACGCAGGTGGCGAACACCACCGACACCACGCCCTGCAGCTCGTCGAGGGCCTGGAGATAGACGAAGAACAGGGTGAACACCAGGTACACGCCCACCGGGGCGATGAACATGTCCCCGATCCACAGCACCGTGAGCGCCAGGGTCCACGTGTGGCGCAGGAGCACCGGCCACTCGTCGACGTGGCGCTCCCCGAGGAAGTACACCGCGGCAAAGAGCGCGATGATGACCAGGTTCGCGAGCGCATCGGCCAGCGGCATCTGCATCGACGTCGACGTCGCGACGAGCAGGAGCATCGCCGTGAAGACGTTGAGGCCGTTGCGCAGGCCCTCCATCGCCCGCTGCCGGGGTGGCGAAGTAGGTTTCATAGCTTATGACCTTAGCCGGCACCTCGACGGCGTTTCGTCGGCGAGCCGCTAAGCTTACCGCCATGCTCACTGTGTTCGCGTACCCGGTTTCCGGCGTCATGAAGATGTGGCATGAAGCGCTCACCGCCGTCGGCGTCGATCCCCACCACGCCTGGGCGGCGTCCATCGTCCTGCTGGTCGTCACGGTGCGCGCATCCCTCCTCCCCTTCGCGTGGGTGCAACGCAGATCCGCCCACCAGTCGGCGCGTATGCGACCTGAGATGGCGTCCTTGATGAAGCAATTCTCCGGTAAGACCGACGCCGAATCCCTCGCTCTGCTCCAGGTGCGTAAGCGCTCGCTGCAGCATCGCTATAACGTGTCCATGACCGCCGGCTGCATGCCGCTGTTCATTCAGATTCCGGTGCTTATCGGCTTATATCGGCTGCTGATGTGGATGTCTCGGCCGGAGATGCTGGCGTCTCACGCCTCCCGCAGCGGCGGCTTCGGGTTCCTCACCGGCGAGGATATTCATAACTTCCTCAATAGCACGCTGGCCGGTGTTCCCCTGCCCGCCTACTACGCAATGTCGGACAAGCAGCTGGCGGCGCTGTCGACCACCCAAGGCGACGTCGGCCGCGTTCTCCTGCCGCTGCTGCTCACCGCCGTGGTATTCACCACCGCAAATCTGTGTATCTCGAATTACGTGAGCTTTAGGACCCTCAACTGGAATATCGCCCTGTCGCGGCGGCTGTTCTTCTTCTTCGCGTCCTACATCCTCATCATGCCGGTGATGCTGCTCAGCCTCGGCGTCCTCGGGCCATTGCCCATCGCGCTCGTGTGGTATTGGGCGACGGGAAACTTATGGAGCACGCTGCAAGTCATCACCCTCAATGTCATTGCCCACCGACGGTGGCCTCTGACCGCCGAACACCGCGAATACCACCGCGCGAATCGCCTCTCCTACATGGAGGCGAAAAAGCAGCCACGGGCCTTCAACCGCCGCGCAAGGGAATGGGTGGACAACGCCGAAGCCCGAGGTAGCGATCGGCAACAGGCAGAACAACAGGTGGAACACCGGCGGGAGGAAATCCGCAAGCGCATCGACGCCCGGCGCGAGGCCATCCGGGCGGCAAAGAAGGAACTGGCGGAATCCAAGGCGAAGCTCAAGGAAGAAAAGAAGCAGCGGCGTGCCGCCGGCGGCAAGCACCGGGCGGAGAACAATTAGATTGAGTAGTCGGCCGGCGGCTGGTTGAGCATGTGCCGGGCCAAATCCCGGGCGGTGTACAGCGGTGACTTATCCCGCAGTAGGCGCGCCCCGGCCTGCCCGCCGTCGAGGAAAATGAGAAGCTGATCGGCCTGCGTCGCAGAGGGGTAGCCATTCTTTTCGTTGAGCAGCGCCGTCATCGTGTCGTGCATCCACTGCCGGTGGGCCAGGCAGGTATCGACAATCTGCGCCTCGGAGTCCGTATCCGGCTTAGGGTACTCGTTCGCCGCGTTGAGGAAGTGCGAGCCACGGAAATCCTTGCCCGGTTCCTCGTCAATGACGATGTCAAAGAAGGCGAGGATTTTCGACTCCACGTCCGTCATGCCGGCGGTCCTCGTCGCCCACGTCTCACGGGCCTTCTCATCTAAGGCTTCCAGGTAGGCGATGACCAGCTTGTCCTTGGAGCCGAACAACGAGTACAGCGACGCCTTGGCCACATCGGCTTCTCGCAGGATGCGGTCAATGCCGATCACCCGAATGCCTTCGGTGGTGAACAAGTGCGTCGCCGAGGCCAGCAGCCGCTGGCGCGGGCTGGGCCGATTGCGCCGTTTGCTGCCGGATGTGCTTGTTGCTTTCGATGCCACCGCGAGCCGTTCCCTCCACGTGGTTAGTGTTCGATCTGTCTACATACTAGACAAACCTGTCCGTTCTAACCAGCGGTCAGGCGGCGCGGGTGGCCGGGGTTACTTGCGGATCATATTGAGCAGGCCCAGCAGAATGCAGGCGCCGAGGATCGCCGTGAGGAAGCTGGCGAACAGCCCGAAGCTGGAGACGTCGAAGAAAAGCCCCAGCAGCGCGCCGCCGAGGATCGCGCCGACCACGCCGACGAGGATGTTGGCGACGATGCCCATCTGCGCGTCGCGGCCCTTAATCTTGGAGGCGATCCAGCCCGCGAGCCCGCCGAGGATGAGCCAGCCGAAGAATCCACCCAAAGAGATACCCATTATTTATTCCTTTTCAATCAGTAGTGAGTGAGGAAGAGCTGCTCTTCCCGCCGGCCATTGTTTGCCCTTTCCCACGATTTCGCAACCCTCCGGCCGACCCCGGGCAGGAAAAATCCCCCTCACCGGCACCGACGAGGGGGATCCGCGCGAGGCTAGTCGCTATTCGGGCGAACCACCATGAGCGGGCAGGGGGCGGACTGCAGCAGCGCCCGCGACGTCGACCCGATGAGCATGCCCTTGAAGCCACCCCGGCCATGCGAGCCGACGACGAGCAGCTGCGCGCCCTCCGACTGCTCCGCCAGGGCCCGCACCGGCCGGTCCCGGGTGATGACCTTCGCCACCTGCACGTCCGGGTACTTGTCGATCATGGGCTGGAGGCGCTCGGTGAGCACCTTCACCTGCTGGCGTTCGATGTCCTCCCACTGGCTCTGGGCGGCCGCCAGGCCCGCGATGGACGACTGTGCCTGCATGTCCATCCACGTGTGGACGGCGATGAGCTCCGCGCCGCGGGCGTCCGCCTCGGCGAACGCGTACTCGGTGGCCTTCTGGGACACGTCCGAGCCGTCGACACCCACGACCACGGGGCCGTACTTATTCACCTCGGTCACGTTGCTGTTTTCCCGGACGACGACCACCGGGCAGTTCGCGTGGGAGACGACCGCGGCCGACACCGACCCCAGCACCATGCCCGACAGGCCGCCGAGGCCGCGGGATCCGAGAACGAGCATCGTCACGTCGTTGCTCATCTCCAGGAGCATGTCGATCGGGGAGCCTTCCGCGATCGTGTGTCCGATGAGGATATCCGGGGCGACCTCGTGGGCAACGTCCCGGGCTTCCTCGATCTTCTCCATGGCCTCCGCCTGCAGGTCGGCGAAGAGCTCCTCAGGCGGCACCATCCCCTCGGCGTACAGGTACTGGGGCATGGTGTAGCTGGTGGCCAGGCGCAGCGGAATCCCGCGCTTCATGGCGGTGTTAGCCGCCCACCTCACAGCGTTCTTCGAGGCCGCGGACCCGTCAACGGCAACGACGACGATATCTTCCTTCGCCATGATCTAGATGTCCTTTCTGAAGTTCAGTGAGGGTGCATCGGCATATGCTCCGCGCCGACTCTGGCCCTCTTTCTCGCCTGTTCATGGTCCACTGTACCCTTATTTCAGCAATCTGGTTATGACATTATGAGCGCCTGGCGCGAGCACCCCCTGGCCTACTTTTCGCCCCCACCCCACCCGAGGAATCCCCATGCCGCCCGCCCCGCTGCCAATCCGCGACGGTCTCAATCCCACCCGCGCCCGCCTGCCCGACGACGCCCCCGTGACCACCGCTTTCGACTTCATCTACCACCTGGTCTCCACCCAAAGGCACCGCCATCCCGACGACGACGCGGCAGCCGTCCGCGCCCGTTTCGCCCGCGGCGACGTGGTCACCGTCGGCGCAGTCCCGCTGACTCCGACGACCCTGGTACGGCCAGGTCAGGACGTCTGGTTCTACCGCCGGCCTGCACCTGAACCTCCAGTGCCGGGACGACTGAGCGTCCTGTGGCACGACGCGCGCCTCGTCGTCGTCGACAAGCCTCACTTCATGGCCACGATGCCCCGGGCCCAACACATCGTCCAGACGGCCACCGTCCAGCTGCGGCGCCTGCTCGGCAACGATGACCTGGTGCCGGCGCACCGGCTCGACCGGCTCACCGCCGGCGTGCTCGTGTTCGTGGCCGCGCCGGAGTTCCGGGGCGCTTATCAGAGCCTCTTCGCCCGGCGAGAGGTGCGCAAGACGTATGAGGCGATCGCCCGCCACGACCCGCAACTCGCCGCGAGCACCCCGTTGACCTGGGAGAACCACATCCTCAAGGTGACGGGCGAGTACCAGGCCCGCATCGTCGACGCCGCCGCTAACGCCCGTACCGTGCTGCGCCAGGTGCAGCCGCTCGACGCCGTCGAACAGCGAGAGCTCAGCGCGCGCTATGGCACGCACCAGCCGCTCGCCCGGTACCTGCTGGAGCCCCACACCGGCAAGACTCACCAGCTGCGGGTCCATATGAACGCCGCCGGGGTGCCGATCCTGGGCGATAGCGCCTACCCGGTGGCGCTTGACGCCGTTGCTGAGGACTTCGACCGGCCCCTGCAGCTGATTTCCCGGTCGATTACGTTCGTCGATCCCGTCGACGGTGAGCGTCGTACCTTCCGCTCGCAGCTGTGAGCCGCCGGCCTATCGCTGCCCACCGTTAATGAAAATGATGTGAAATAGTAAATGTAACGCTTATTTTTTCTTGCGGCCAGGTTAACAAAACCTCCCGTTTAGATTCATGAGGTCCAATGTGGACACCTCAAATGCCCACGAGGGCAGGTGTGCATGCACTTAGTGGGACTGCGCCTTCTCTCAGCTGGTGGGGTGTCGGCACCGAAAAACCTAGGTGGCGGCTATTACTTCTCGAGGAGGCCACACTCTCATGAAACCCTTCGGACGTCACGTCGCCGCGGTCATCTCCGCCGGTGCGATCGTCCTCGGCACCACGATCGTCCCCGCCGCCTCGGCGCAGGACGCGAATCTCGCCGAGCTGGCGGACAACGCCCGCACTTTCGTTCCCACCTACAACGGC
The DNA here is from genome assembly GCF_001021065.1 of Corynebacterium uterequi. Classification (NCBI taxonomy): domain Bacteria; kingdom Bacillati; phylum Actinomycetota; class Actinomycetes; order Mycobacteriales; family Corynebacteriaceae; genus Corynebacterium; species Corynebacterium uterequi. The sequence goes on from NZ_CP011546.1 coordinate 2,326,139, forward strand.
CCGGAATCCTGTAACCCGAAGAACCCCGACGGCACCCCGCGCGCCATCAAGCCCGGCGAGTGCGCCCAGTTCGGCACCGAGGGCCAGCAGCGCACCGACGCGAAAGCGCGCAACGTCATCCTCATCATCGGTGACGGCATGGGCCAGCAGGAAATCACCGCTGCCCGCAACTACCTCAAGGGCGCTTCCGGCCGCTTCGAAGGGCTGGACAACTTCACGTCCACGGGCACCTACACCCACCACTCCATCGACCAGGATGGAACCTTCAACTACGTGACCGACTCCGCGGCCTCCGCTACCGCCTGGTCCACCGGCGCCAAGACCTACAACGGCGCCATCGGTGTGGACCTGGAGCAGAAGCCGGTGGAGACCCTCATGGAGAAGGCCAAGCGGGCCGGTATGCGCACCGGCAACGTCACCACCTCCGAACTGCAGGACGCCACCCCCGCCGGCGCCGCGACGCACGCGCTCAACCGCAAGTGCTACGGCCCGCAGGAGTCGGAGAATAGCGACTCCTGCCAGGGCGAAGCCTTCGCCAAGCAGTACCGCGAAAACGGCGGCCTCGGCTCCATCTCCGAGCAGCTGCTCGACCTGCGCGCGGACGTCACCCTAGGCGGCGGCATGGAGGCCTTCAACCAGGAAGTTCAGGTCGACGGCACCGCCAAGACCCCCTTCGTGCCCTCTGAGATGAAGTGGACGAAGGGCCAGACCGTCCTCGAAAACGCGAAGAGCAACGGCTTCAACGTCGTCACTGACGCCGCCGGCCTCGACGCGGTCACCGAGGCTAACCAGGACAAGCCGCTGCTCGGTGTCTTCGGCGACGGCAACCTGGAGACCCGCCTCGCCCCCAGCAAGGCCACCATGGGCGGCTCCCACGGCAAGCCCGGCCAGTGCGAGCCGCAGGACACCAAGGGCCAGCCCGAGCTCAAGGACATGACCCGCAAGGCCATCGAGCTGCTCGACAAGAAGGATGAGGAGAAGGGCTTCTTCCTCCAGGTCGAAAGCGCCTCCATCGACAAGCGGGCCCACGCGGCCGATGCGTGCGGCATGATCGGTGAGGTTGAGCGCATCGACGAGGCGATTAAGGAAGCCCTGGACTTCGCCCGCGAGGACGGCAACACCCTCGTCGTCGTCACCGCTGACCACTCCCACTCGACGCAGATCATCTACGACGAGACCGACACCGTCTCCCCGACGACCCGCCTGCAGACCCAGGACGGCGGCGCCATGACCGTCGCCTACGGCACCCTGCCCGCCGACGTCATCGTCAACGACCCCAAGGCCTCCACCCAGCACACCGGCTCCCAGCTCCGCGTCGCCGCGTTCGGCCCCGGTGAGGAAAACGTCATCGGCCAGATCGACCAGACCGACGTCTTCTTCGTCCTGGCCAACGCGCTGGGTCTCAACGACGTCCCGGCTGTGCCCGCGTCGACGACGCTGTCTGACTCCGCCAAGGGCGTCCTGCTCGGCGTCGACCGCAACGAGCCCGTCGACCTGTCCAAGAGCTGCTACAAGACCGGCGATCCCTCCCATGTCCCCGGCCCCGGCGACTGCGCCCAGTTCGGCACCAAGGGCCAGGGCATCGACGACACCAAGGCTAAGAACGTCGTCCTGCTCATCGGCGACGGCACCGGCGACTCCGAGCTGACCTCGGCCCGCAACTACCTGCACGGCGCCAACGGCCGCTTCGCCGGCATCGACGCCCTGCCGTTCACCGGCTCCTACACCCACTTCTCCCTCAACAAGAAGCGCGGCGGCCCCGACTACGTCACCGACTCCGCGGCGTCCGCCACCGCCTGGAACACCGGCGCGAAGACCTACAGCGGCGGCGTCGGCGTGCTCCTCGACGGCACCCCGGTCCCCAACCTCATGGAGCTGGCCAAGGCCAAGGGCATGAAGACCGGTAACGTCACCACCTCTGAGGTCCAGGACGCCACCCCGGCCTCCTTCGCCACCCACGCCCTCAACCGCAAGTGCTACGGCCCCGTCGAGTCCGAGAACTCCGAATCCTGCCAGGGCGAGGCCTTCGCCTCCCAGTACCGCGAGAACCAGGGCCTCGGCTCCATCTCCGAGCAGCTGGTGGACGGCCGCGCGGACATCACCATGGGCGGCGGCTCGGAAGCCTTCGCCCAGCAGGTGCAGGTGGACGGGCAGTGGGCCGGCCGCGAGTGGAACAAGGGCAAGTCCGTCGTGGACAACGCCCGCGACAACCACGGCTTCCAGGTCGTGACCAACCTCGACGAGATGGAAGCCCTCACCGAGGCCAACCAGGACAAGCCGGTCCTGGGCCTGTTCTCCGAGGGCAACATGCCCCGCCTGTACGAGCAGTCCATCCCCACGGTCACCGGCCCTAAGGAACCCGCCAAGCAGTGCAAGCTCAACCCCGAGTTCGCCACCTCCCAGCCGACCTTGGCCCAGATGACCGCCAAATCCCTGGATCTGCTGCAAAACGACAACGGCTTCCTGCTCCAGGTGGAAAGCGCCTCCATCGATAAGGCCGACCACGACGCCGACATCTGCGGCCAGGTCGGCGAAGCCGCACAGTTCGACGATGCCATCCAGGTGGTCCGCGAATGGGTGAAGAAGACCGGCGAACCGACACTGCTCATCACCACCGCTGACCACGCTCACACGTCGCAGATCACCGCGAACGGGGCACTGACCGCCGGCCGCGCCACGAAGCTCATCACCGCCGACGGCGACGACATGACGGTCAACTACGCCACCGCCGCCACCAACGAGGATGAGGACGCCCTCGGCGGCCAGACCCACACCGGCGCCCAGCTGCGCGTCGCCGCTGAAGGCCCGGGTGCGCCGAACGTCGTCGGCCAGATCGACCAGACCGACATTTTCTACGTCGCGGCCAACGCCCTCGACCTCGACACCCAGGCCGACATCGACCTGACCTCGAAGATGGGCCAGGGCGCGCCGGCCTCCCAGGGCACGCGCTGGGGCATCATCGCCGGTGGCGTTGTGCTCATCGTGGTGCTCGCCGTCGGCGCCTGGCTCGTTTCCCGGCGTAAGAGCGCCTAGGGCCACCAACACCCCTCCACCTGGGCGCCTAGCGCCTAGCGCCTAGCGCCTAGCGTCAGCGGGAGCCCGGGTGGTGAAAACCTAGGACAAACGGCAGGCCGCACACTGCGGCCTGTTCGCATATCACCAAAAGATTCTTCGCAAACACAAATACATACGCTCTTCCAGCACACTGTTTTGAAGAAAGGATGTGCAGCATGGCACCGGCCAAGCAGGACATTCCCGTACGTAGAAACCGCAAAGACGCGGCCATGTGTATCCTGTGGCTCCTCTTCGCCGTCATGGTCACCGTGCAGATCGTCGGCGGGACCCTCGCCCGCTACGTCCGCCTGACCTGGTGGCCCCTGCTGCTCATCGCCGCGCTCATCATCGCCGTCTTCGCCGTTAACACGCTGCGGCGCACCCTGCGAGGCGACGCCGTCTCCCACGCCCACGACGGCGAACCGGACACCAGCCGTATCCAGTGGCTGCTGCTGCTCCCGGTACTCCTCATCACCCTGTGTGCCCCAAGCTCACTCGGCAGCGCCATGCTCGACAACACGACGACCGGCGGCGGCCAGTCCGGCACCCGTCCTAACGTCGGCGTGCTCAACGCCTCGGGCAGCATTGACTTCCCGCCGTTGGACCCCTCGGGTGTCAACGAGCTCACCCTGGAGGAAATCTCCGACCGCTACACCTTCGGTGAACCCGAGGCTCTCGACGGCCAGAAGATCTCCTTCGTCGGCTTCGTCTCCCACGGTGACTCCGTCGGCGGCCGCGACGTCGCCTCCGGCGAAGACACCGCCACCGTGGATGCTGACCGGGTGCTTGTCAACCGCTTCAAGATCTACTGCTGTGCCGCCGACGCCATCGCCTACACCGTGCAACTCAACGGAGGCGGCGACTTCGCCGACGACCAATGGGTCGAAGTCGAAGGCGTCGCCAACATGGCCGCCTCCGAAGGCGGTATCCGCCTCGTCGTCGACGCCCAATCCGTCACCCCCATCCACTCGCCGAAGGTGCCGTACCTGTGACCGAGACTTCTTCCCCCGTCAGCGTGCACGAGCACGACCACGCCCACCACGTCACCGAACAACAACGACGCCAGGGCCTCGCCCGCACGCTCCCCACCTGGTTCATCGCCCTCGCAGCGGTGAGCGCCGCGCTGCTCATCTACACCCAGGTGGTTCCCACGAACTGGGTCGGCAGCGTCTCCAACCCCTTCATTAAGCTGCCCAGCGACGTCGAAGCCTGGGCCGCGATCACCATCGCCGTCATCATCCAGGCGTTCCCGTTCCTGGTCCTCGGCGTGGTGGTGTCCGCCGCGATCTCCACCTTCGCATCCGGCGCCTTCCTCCAGCGCATCATGCCTCGAGACTCCTTCCTCGCCGTGCCCACCGCCAGCGTCTCCGCCGTCGCCCTACCCGGCTGCGAATGCGCCTCCGTGCCCGTGTCTCGATCGCTCATGCGCTCCGGGCTGTCCCCGGCGGCGTCGTTGGCCTTCTTGCTGGCGGCACCTTCGCTCAATCCGGTCGTCATCGTCTCCACGGCCGTGGCCTTCAACGCCATGATCGAGATGGCCTGGGCGCGTTTCTTCGCCTCCCTGCTCGCCGTGATTCTCGCCGGCTGGGCATGGATCATCCTGGGCGATAACCGACTCATGAAGGACCGGCTCGGCGAACAAACCCAGGAGGACATCGACCACCACCGCGCCGAAATGCAAGGACGCACCGCCGCCCAGAAATGGGCCACGTTCCAGGCGGCCGCGCTGCACGACCTCACCCAGGCCGGATCCTTCCTCGTCCTCGGTGCCATGGTCGCCGGCCTGGTCAAGGTCGTCATCCCCGCCCAATGGTTCCTCACTCTTGCTCGCCAACCCGCGCTGGTGATCCTCGTCATGGCGCTCTTCGCCATCCTGCTCTCGCTCTGCTCCGAAGCCGACGCGTTCGTCGCCGCGTCGTTTACCGCCGTGTCCCCCACCGCCCAACTCGTGTTCCTCGTTGTCGGCCCCGTGGTGGACATCAAGCTCATTGCCATGCAAGGCGGATCCTTCGGGTGGGCCTTCACTCGACGCTTCGTGCCCATCGTCTTAGTCTGCGCGATCCTCTCCGCCTCGCTTGTCGGAATGATTATCTTCGGCAGGTTCTAAGCGCTACGGTCTTGCCCACGGTGCGCCGGGTTGCGCCGGCTGGGGCCGGGTTGCGCCGGCTGGGGCCGGCTCGGCTCGGCGACGGAAGCTCCGGTCCGTTCGAGTACGGGCACGCCCTTCTTGGAAGCCGAACTCGGTGGGGTGTAGTGGCTGTTTGAAACTTTTAACATGATGCCCCCGCCTGCGATTGTCGCCAGGATCAAGAGCCGATGGAATGACGCGGGCAGGTGCGTCACCGATGCGTGGAACGTATCGCGACCGTCGCCTGAAGCCGGTGGCTTTCGAGTTGAGAGGTCCCAGCCTTGGTCGCCGAATTCTGTGTGGTGTAGTGGTGATCGGAAACTTTTAACATGATGCCGCCTGGCAGCGACTCTTGAAAAGTAGCCTTCTGGGAGCGGGCCTCAGAGCACACGGAGGACGATGCACGGCATAGTCGTTCACAGGAATCGTGCCGACACCGGTTCTTTGCGTTTCGGACTTTCGACACGTCGACTCGCCGTGGATTGGCTACACGTATAGCCGCAGAGGAAGCCGCCTCGGGATCTGGCGCCGCTTCAAGCCCTGGTCCCGCTACCTAGCCGATCGTTCTCCTATGCGCGCCTGTAGCCTCTCACCGGAAGGGAGCATCTGACCCGGGAAGCCGGTTCCATAAAGGGTTGTTCATAGTGGCTACACGTCTAGCCGGTTTGGCTCTTCGCTGTCACCCGAGAGCTGGTAGTGCAGGAATCGGCGGTGTCGGTGAGTCTGACGGTCGACTCACGTCCCGCCCGACTCCGGAATCGGACCCCGGCACAAGGCCGTCACATTCGCCGGCAACCCGAGACATCGCCGGCAGCGACACTGCACTGCCGACTATGCCCGGCATAGTCTCTCACAGGAATCACCTAGTAAGCATCGGCGCGGACGAATGTATAAAGCCTAGGGCGATGGTAGCTACACGTGTAGCCGTTGAGGCACGCCGGCACTGTCGATAGCGTCTCGGAACTGCCGCCGACGACACACAACACTATGCCCACCCAGGGCCCCCAAAATCCCCATAAGCCAGCTGAAATAGTGGCTACACGTGTAGCCGTTGAGGCACGCCGGCACTGTCGATAGCCTCAAGGAACTGCCGCCGACGACACACAACACTATGCCCACCCAGAGCCCCCAAAATTCCCATAAGCCAGTTGAAATAGTGGCTACGCGTGTAGCCAGCCAGAGCAACCCCCAAAACCAGTGGCGCCCGCAACAACCCCACACACGCAAACAAAAAGGTGGTGGGTGACACCACCCCCCCAACCCCCACAACGGGGAGCCACGAGGGCTGGTATCACCCACCACCAATCATGAAGTTAAAGTATCGGCAGCAACCTACTCTCCCACACCCTCCCGAGTGCAGTACCATCAGCACGAATGAGCTTAGCTTCCGGGTTCGAAAAGGGGACCGGGCGTTTCCTCACCGTCATCAACCACCGACACAACCAACCAACACAACACACAACCACCCAACGGTGGCCTGGTGCCGTGCCAGACACTGCATAACGAACGCGACACAACTAATTTTTCTGCTTGCTGCTTATAGTGCAACACTCTCTGCTTGCGGCAAACACATCATGTTTATAGTCGGTCAATTAGTACCAGTCGCCTCAACACCTCACAATGCTTACAACCCTGGCCTATCAACCCCATCATCACTAGGGAACCTCAAAAGAAACCTCATCTCAAAACAGGCTTCCCGCTTAGATGCTTTCAGCGGTTATCCCTCCCGTACGTAGCCAACCAGCCCTACCCAAGGCAAGATAACTGGCACACCAGAGGTACGTCCATCCCGGTCCTCTCGTACTAGGGACAGCCTTCTTCAAGTTTCCACGCGCGCGGCGGATAGAGACCGAACTGTCTCACGACGTTCTGAACCCAGCTCGCGTGCCGCTTTAATGGGCGAACAGCCCAACCCTTGGGACCTACTCCAGCCCCAGGATGCGACGAGCCGACATCGAGGTGCCAAACCATCCCGTCGATATGGACTCTTGGGGAAGATCAGCCTGTTATCCCCGGGGTACCTTTTATCCGTTGAGCGACACCACATCCACAAGTAGGTGCCGGATCACTAGTCCCGACTTTCGTCCCTGCTCGAGCCGTCACTCTCACAGTCAAGCTCCCTTGTGCACTTACACTCACCACCTGATTACCAACCAAGCTGAGGAAACCTTTGGGCGCCTCCGTTACCATTTAGGAGGCAACCGCCCCAGTTAAACTACCCACCAGGCACTGTCCCCAACCCAGATCATGGGCCAAGGTTAAGGTATCCAATCCGACCAGAGTGGTATTTCAACAACGACTCCACCACCACTAGCGTGACAGCTTCACAGTCTCCCACCTATCCTACACAAACCGAACCAAACACCAATACCAAGCTATAGTAAAGGTCCCGGGGTCTTTTCGTCCTGCCGCGCGAAACGAGCATCTTTACTCGTACTGCAATTTCACCGGGCCTGTGGTTGAGACAGCAGGGAAGTCGTTACGCCATTCGTGCAGGTCGGAACTTACCCGACAAGGAATTTCGCTACCTTAGGATGGTTATAGTTACCACCGCCGTTTACTGGGGCTTAAATTCTCAGCTTCGCACACCAAAGTGCACTAACCGGTCCTCTTAACCTTCCAGCACCGGGCAGGCGTCAGTCCGTATACATCAACTTACACGTCTTCGCACAGACCTATGTTTTTGATAAACAGTCGCTTCCCTCTATCCACTGCGACCACCACCAGCTTTCACCAGCAGTGGCACCCCTTCTCCCGAAGTTACGGGGCTAATTTGCCGAGTTCCTTAACCACAGTTCACCCGACCGCCTTAGTATTCTCTACCTGACCACCTGTGTCGGTTTAGGGTACGGGCCGTACACACACATCGCTAGAGGCTTTTCTCGACAGCACTAGATCACCACCATCACCCCAAAGGGGCTACGCATCACGCCTCAGTCAACACGCGGTGCGGATTTCACCAACACCACAACCTCGAACGCTTACACCAGAAACCAACACCTGGCGCGGCTACCACACTGCGTCACCCCATCACTTGACTACTACCAGCTCAGGCCCCACCCCTCACACACACCCGAAGTATCCGAAGACACTCAGGATAGTGTTCAGGGTGGTTAGTATCACCGATTCATCATTGGTCGCGCATATACGGGTACCAGAATATCAACTGGTTATCCATCGACTACGCCTGTCGGCCTCGCCTTAGGCCCCGACTCACCCTGGGAAGACGAACTTGACCCAGGAACCCTTAGTCATCCGGCGGTAAGGATTCTCACCTTACACTCGTTACTCATGCCTGCATTCTCACTCGCACACACTCCACACCACCTCACAGTAATGCTTCACACACGTGCACGACGCTCCCCTACCCAACCAACCAACGTTGGTTGCCGTGGCTTCGGCGGTGTACTTGAGCCCCACTACATTGTCGGCGCACAACCACTCGACCAGTGAGCTATTACGCACTCTTTCAAGGATGGCTGCTTCTAAGCCAACCTCCTGGCTGTCATCGCGATCACACATCCTTTTCCACTTAGTACACCCTTAGGGGCCTTAGCCGACGATCTGGGCTGTTTCCCTCTCGACTATGAAGCTTATCCCCCACAGTCTCACTGCCATGCTACACTTCACCGGCATTCGGAGTTTGGCTGACATCACTAAGATTGTAGTCCCGCTCAACCAACCAGTAGCTCTACCTCCGGCAAGCACACACAACGCTGCACCTAAATGCATTTCGGGGAGAACCAGCTATCACGGAGTTTGATTAGCCTTTCACCCCTACCCACAACTCATCCCCTCAGTTTTCAACCTAAGTGGGTTCGCGCCTCCACAACCTCTTACAGCTGCTTCACACTGGCCATGGGTAGATCACCCCGCTTCGGGTCCAGAACATGCCACTACAACACCCAATTAGGATTCGCTTTCGCTACGACTACCCCACACGGGTTAACCTCGCGACATGCCGCTGACTCGCAGGCTCATTCTTCAAAAGGCACGCCATCGCCCCACACAAGCAAGGCTCTGACGGATTGTAAACACACGGTTTCAGGAACTATTTCACTCCCCTCCCGGGGTACTTTTCACCATTCCCTCACGGTACTACATCCACTATCGGTCATGTCAAGTATTTAGGCTTACCGGGTGGTCCCGGCAGATTCACAGCAGATTCCACGAGCCCACTGCTACTCGGGGACATGCACAACAGCATGATAACGATGCAACCATGTACGGGACTCATCACCCTCTACGGCAGGCCACTCCAGACCACTTCCACTCACATCGCACACACCGCGCAGCGTCAGGTAGCCGCCACACGCACACACCCCACAACAACACACACGCAACCCCTACCCAGGTATCACACGCACATGCTTTAGCCTCATCCACGTTCGCTCGCCACTACTAGCAGAATCATTATTATTTTCTCTTCCTACGGGTACTGAGATGTTTCACTTCCCCGCGTCACCCCCAACCAGACTATACATTCACCTGGCGGTTACACACCACAACGCGTGCAGGGTTACCCCATTCGGACATCCTCGGATCAACGCTTAGTTGCCAACTCCCCAAGGCTTAACGCAGACTCACACGTCCTTCATCGGCTCAACATGCCCAGGCATCCACCGTGTGCCCATAAACGAACAAACACAACACACACACAAGCAAAAAACACTAAGAACAAACAGAAAAAATTGCCCACCCCCACATGCACACACACATGAGGGCGAAAAAAATATCGCGTCCACTATACAGTTCTCACACAACACCACACCCCAGACAACAACCACCACACACAACGTACGCGATGACCGCCAGCCTAAGATGCTAAAAGGAACAACAGTGCTGTCCCAGACACCCAACAATGCACCAACCACTTAAAAAAACTTTTCACTGCCACCACCCACCAGGGTGAAAAGCCACCAACCATGACTCGTCACGTGTCTTCACACGCCAAAAAATAACAACCAGGCCAGCGCGGCACCACCACCAATAGTGACACCATCAACCAACCCCCTGCCCCCCAGGCACCCAACCAGGCAACCTTCAGGGGCGAGAAAAAAATTAACTAAACTCCTTAGAAAGGAGGTGATCCAGCCGCACCTTCCGGTACGGCTACCTTGTTACGACTTCGTCCCAATCGCCGATCCCACCTTCGACCACTCCCCCCACCAAACGGTGGTTAGGCCATGGGCTTCGGGTGTTACCAACTTTCATGACGTGACGGGCGGTGTGTACAAGGCCCGGGAACGTATTCACCGCAGCATTGCTGATCTACGATTACTAGCGACTCCGACTTCATGGGGTCGAGTTGCAGACCCCAATCCGAACTACGACCGGCTTTACGCGATTAGCTCCACCTCACGATATCGCAACGCAGTGTACCGACCATTGTAGCATGTGTGAAGCCCTGGACATAAGGGGCATGATGATTTGACGTCATCCCCACCTTCCTCCGAGTTAACCCCGGCAGTCTCTCATGAGTCCCCACCATCACGTGCTGGCAACATAAGACAAGGGTTGCGCTCGTTGCGGGACTTAACCCAACATCTCACGACACGAGCTGACGACAACCATGCACCACCTGTACACCAGCCACAAAGGGAAAACACATCTCTGCGCCGATCCAGTGCATGTCAAGCCCAGGTAAGGTTCTTCGCGTTGCATCGAATTAATCCACATGCTCCGCCGCTTGTGCGGGCCCCCGTCAATTCCTTTGAGTTTTAGCCTTGCGGCCGTACTCCCCAGGCGGGGCGCTTAATGCGTTAGCTACGGCACAAAAATCGTGAAAAGATCCTCACACCTAGCGCCCACCGTTTACAGCATGGACTACCCGGGTATCTAATCCGGTTCGCTACCCATGCTTTCGCTCCTCAGCGTCAGTAACTGCCCAGAGACCTGCCTTCGCCATCGGTGTTCCTCCTGATATCTGCGCATTTCACCGCTACACCAGGAATTCCAGTCTCCCCTACAGCACTCAAGTATTGCCCGTATCACATGCACGACCATGGTTAAGCCACAGAATTTCACACGTGACGCGACAAACCACCTACGAGCTCTTTACGCCCAGTAATTCCGGACAACGCTCGCACCCTACGTATTACCGCGGCTGCTGGCACGTAGTTAGCCGGTGCTTCTTCTCCAGGTACCGTCACCCCAAAAGGCTTCGTCCCTAGCGAAAGGAGTTTACAACCCGAAGGCCGTCATCCCCCACGCGGCGTCGCTGCATCAGGCTTGCGCCCATTGTGCAATATTCCCCACTGCTGCCTCCCGTAGGAGTCTGGGCCGTATCTCAGTCCCAATGTGGCCGTACACCCTCTCAGGCCGGCTACCCGTCGACGCCTTGGTAGGCCATTACCCCACCAACAAGCTGATAGGCCGCGAGCTCATCTTGCACCAAAAAACATCTTTCCACCACACCCAACAGCATGGTCCTATCCGGTATTAGACCCAGTTTCCCAAGCTTATCCCGAAGTACAAGGCAGATCACTCACGTGTTACTCACCCGTTCGCCACTCGAGCACCCTGCAAGCAGGGCCTTTCCGTTCGACTTGCATGTGTTAAGCACGCCGCCAGCGTTCATCCTGAGCCAGGATCAAACTCTCCACAAAAAACAATCATGTTTCAAGGCGAAAGAGCCCAAACACTGACAAAAAATCCAAAAAATTACATGAACAAAAAACAACCACTGATTACATCACGCAGCCAGGCACATCCGACGAGGAAAAACCACCACAACCACGCAACAACCAACCCCCACCACAACAAAGCAGCAAAGGGAAGGCAACAATCACCAGCCATCAATCACCCACGCACAACACCCCACCCCCGCCAACAGCAGGGAACCAAGGTGCCGGGCACACGCAACCACAACCAGCAACCATCACCCACACCACCAACCCACAACAGGCCAGTGATACTGGACAGTGACAACAAAAAAATTCAAGTAGTTGACACACTATTGAGTTCTCACACAACACGAACACGCAACCACACCACCACCAACAAGAAGCAGCAGAGCAACCACGGCCCATAAAAAAGCCAGACAACCAAGCCACCAACCAACCCACAAGCAGTGAGCGGCGCGACCAGCCGCGCTGACCCAGACAAAGTTACCCACACACCACACAAACCACAAACCCCCAGCTCACAGACCATAAAAGCCACGACTCTCGGCTACCTTGTCAATGAGTTCATGCAACTGCGCCCGCGTGAGACGTAGCCGGACCGCCTCATCGACGACCGGGGCCAGGAACGCTCCCGCGAACTCCTCGCGTCGCCGATCAAGCACCCGTCGTCGCGCCCCTTGAGAGACGAACATGCCTACACCACGCACCTTGTGCAGGACTCCTCGAGCGGCGAGGAGGGCTACGCCCCGTCGGGCGGTGGCCGGATTGATGCTGTGAAAGTTGGCGAGCTCGTTGGTCGACGGGGCGCGCTGACCCTCGCCGAGCGCTTCTTCGACGATGGCGTCCTCGATCAGCGAGGCGATCTGTTGGTAGAGGGGTTCCGGGACGGCCACGACGCTCACTTCCGCGCAAGGACTGGGGTTAGTTACTGATATGACTAACCTACCCGTTTGGGGCCCGGCCCGTGGGGCATCCCCCGATGGGTAGGTCTCTCACCTGCAGGGATCGACGTTGCGCGGTTTTTGAGGCATTCTGGAGGCCGTAAACTAACTTCAGCTTAGACACGAATAGATACGGACTTAGGAGCCATGCTTGAACGCACATTGGTATTCGTCGATACCTCTTACCTACTAGCCAGCTTTTATAACTCGTGGGAGACAGGAGCCCGCTCGCAACTTGAAATCGACCTGCCCGAGGTCGTGTCGGTCCTCGGCGTGATGATCGAAAAGCAACTTGACCAGCCGATTCATCGCCAAAATTGGTACGACGGCATCCCCGACTCCGGCCCGCACCGCTACCAACGCGCGCTTCGTTCGTGCGACGGGGTGCAATTGCGCACGGGTCAACTCATCGAGTGGGGTGAGCGTCGCACGCAAAAGGGCGTGGACACGAGGCTGGTCGCCGACATGGTCATCGCCGGGCTGCGGCAGCAGTTCACCGACATCGTTCTTGTGTCCGGCGACGCAGACATGATCCCCGGTGTCCAAGAGGCCACTCTCAACGGCGTGCGGGTTCACCTCTACGGCTTCGGGTGGGATTCCATGTCCTCGGCCTTGCGCCATGCCTGCGACACGACCACCATTTTGGATCCTCGCGAGGATTTCGCGGACGCCATGCAGCTGCAGATCCTCGAGGGTCCCCTGCCACCAGCCCCCCGCGAACGACCCATCGGTGACGCCGAACCAGTTGAAGACCTGGGGATGACCCCCGTCCCGGAGGGCAATCCGCTGTCCGCGGGGGCTATCCGCTCCCAGGCATCGGCGTCGCGGCGCACTGCCTCCTCGTCCAGCGGAGGCGATCAGCTCCCGGCCCGGACCGCTGCGCACACTCACGACGCCGGTCCGGGCTCTACGCTCCCCCAAGACACGCAGGATGAGTCAGCCAACCACGCTGAGGCCGTCGTCGAAGAAAGCGCGAGCGACACCGACGCCGCCGCCGTCGAAGCAGAGGCTACGCCGGCACCCGACACTGCCACTGAAACACAGCACTCGACTGCGCAGGAGGACGCTCCGACCGAGGACTTCGAGGACCAGACAGTCTCGCGTCCCACCCCGTCGCCGGCGAATATGAAGCGCTCCGCGCCGAAGCCGTCGATGATGGCGCCGCGTCGTAAGCTGCGCTCCCGCTACGTTCCGCTACCCGAAGAGGTGTGGAGCTCGGCCGGTTTCCAGACCCCCTTCGACGTCGGCCAGCAGTACGCCATCTGGTGGTTCGAGAACGCCGCCAGCACCGAGCAGCGCGACGGCGCCCACATGCTCTCCGGAGGCGGGTTGCCGCCGGACATTGATCGGCCGCTGCTGCAATTCGCGTGCGAGACGCTCCACGAGTACACCCTCAGCGAGCATCAGCGGGTGAGCCTGCGCGACGGATTCCACTCCGGAATCCGCGGCGTGCTCATCAACGCCAGCAAGCGCTTCTAGCGCCGCTCGCCACCGTCGGCGGAACTGCCGCCGTCGGCGGGCCCGTCGACGGGTTCCGCGTCGACGATCGCTTCGGTCTCCGAGTCCTCCGCGGGCTCCGGCGTCGGTGCCTCAAGCTCCGGCGCCGGCTTGTTCGCCCCCATGGAGGCGCGGATTTCGGCGAGCTTGCTCGCTGCAGCGATGTCGGTGCCGGCACTGGCGATCTCGGCCATGCGGTCAGTGACCGTGTTCTGGGTGAGTTCCTGGGCGCCGAGGGCGTCGGCGTATCGGCGCTCGATCTTGTCCCGAACGGCGTCGAGGTTCGGAACGGAGTCGTCCTGCCCGCCGAACTGGTTGAGCTGGTCCATCGCCTTCGCGCTTTGCTCCTGCATGGCGGCCTGGTCTGCCTGGGCGAGGAGCTTGTCCGCTTCGGCGAGCTGCGCGCTCAGGCGTGCCTCAGACTGCTGTTGCTGCTGCTTGGCCTGCTCGGCCGCGTGGGCGGCTTGTTCGTACATCCGCTTCGTATTCGCGAGCTCGTTTTCCACGGCCACCAGCTGGGAGGCGATGACCTCGGCGGTGTTGGTGTACTGCTGGGCCTTGGCCGCGTCGCCGGCGGCAGCCGCCTGATCGGCCGCCTCCAAGGCGGTGCGGGCCTTCTGCTGGTGGTCGGCCTGGGACTTCACCAGCCGGTCGATCTGCATCTCAAGCTGCTTCGCGTTTCCGATGATGCTCGCCGCCTGCTGGCTGATCTCGCGGTGCTGGCTCTTTGCGGCGTCGACGGCCTGCTGCACCTGGACCTTGGGGTCTGCGTTGGCGTCGATCTTGTAGTCGAAGGACGACATCAGATACTTCCAGCCTTTGCGGAAGGGGTTAGCCATGAGAAAGCGCCTTTCACTCGTTTACTTCAAGAGTCTAGAGAGAAAGGCGCGTCGTCGCCGGTTGCTGCCGGGGAAGCTGGCTTACTGGTTGTTCTGCTCGGCGATCTGCTTGCGAACCTCGTCCATGTCAACCTTCTTCAGTTCCTCGATAAACTGCTCGAAGGCGGCCGGCGGCAGTGCGCCGGACTGGCGGTGGAGCAGAATCCCGTCGCGGAACAGCATGAGGGTGGGAATGGCCTGGATTTCCAGGGCTGCAGCCAGCTGCTCGTTGGCTTCGGTGTCCACCTTGGCGAAGGTGACGTCGGGGTGCTTCTCGGACGCCTTCTCGAAAGTGGGGGCGAAGGCCTTGCACGGCCCGCACCAGTCGGCCCAGAAATCGACGATGGTGATGCCTTCAGCTTCGACAGTCGGGGCGAAGTTGTCTTGGTTGAGTTCGATAGTGGCCACGGTTACTCCTTTAAGCATTGTTCGTTG
Organism: Corynebacterium uterequi; assembly: GCF_001021065.1. Taxonomy (NCBI): domain Bacteria; kingdom Bacillati; phylum Actinomycetota; class Actinomycetes; order Mycobacteriales; family Corynebacteriaceae; genus Corynebacterium; species Corynebacterium uterequi. The sequence continues at coordinate 2,341,698 of NZ_CP011546.1, forward strand.
TTTTCCACCTCCTTCAACCATCCACCCCGCCTGTGCATTCCCACGTTGCCCATATACCCCCGGGGGGTATATTCTGATGACGGAAAGCGTGAACCCCTCGATGGAAGGACAATCCCATGGCAGAGACCAAGAATTACACCGTGTCCGGCATGACGTGCGGGCACTGCGAGATGTCCGTGAAGGAGGAGGTCGGCGAGATCGCCGGCGTCACCGCGGTCACGGCCGACGCGGCGTCGGGCGCGGTGTCCGTCACCGGCGAGGGCTTCACCGACGAGCAGGTGGCGGCGGCCGTCGAGGAAGCCGGTTTCCAGCTTGCCTAGCCCCAGTGCACCCAGCCCCAGTGCACCTAGCCCCAGTGCACCCAGCCCTAGTGCACCGGCATCCCTAGCCGCCCCGGAGGCGCTGAGCCATCTTGACTTCGGGGTGACCGGCATGACGTGCACGTCATGTTCGTCCCGGGTGCAGCGCAAGCTCAACAAGCTCGACGGCGTCGAGGCCACGGTGAACTTCGCCACCGAGTCCGCGTCGGTCAGCTTCGACCCCACGAAGGCCGACGAAGCACGGCTCGTCGACGTGATCCGGGCAGCCGGTTACGACGCCTTTAGGATCGCCGACCCGCATGCGTCCGGCCCGGCAACGGCCGACGACGCCCCCTACACCGACGCCCCCTCCACCGACGCTACGGCGGGGGACCGGCACGAGCAGGCCCGAGAACGCGAGGCCGCCGACCTTCGGCGACGCACGCTGCTGTCCGCTCTGCTCGCGGTACCGGTCATGCTCGTGTCCATGATCCCCGCCTGGCAATTCCCCAACTGGCAGTGGGCGGCGTTCACGGCCACCACCATGGTGTTCTTCGTCGGTGGGGCGCCGTTCCACCGCAACGCGCTTATTAATCTCCGTCACGGCGCGACGACGATGGACACGCTCATCTCGATGGGTACGTCGGCGGCCTACTTCTGGAGCCTGTGGGCGCTCTTCTTCGGCACCGCCGGGCGGCCCGGGATGACCATGCACATGTCGCTGCTGCCCTCCGGGCACAGCATGGATGAGATCTACCTGGAGTCCGTGGCCGTCGTCATCACGTTCCTGCTGCTCGGGCGCTGGTTCGAGGTCCGCGCTAAGGGCCAATCCACGCAGGCGCTGCGCGCCCTGCTCGATCTGGGCGCGAAGGACGCCGCGGTGATCCGCGACGCGCGAGAGATCCGCGTCCCGGCGAGTCAGCTGCGCCCCGGCGACGTCATGGTCGTTCGGCCGGGGGAGAAGATTCCCACCGACGGCCGGGTTGTTGAGGGCCGGTCGGCCGTTGACGAGTCGATGCTCACCGGCGAGTCGGTGCCCGTCGACGTGGAGCCGGGATCCCTGGTCACCGGGGCCACGATTAACGCGTCGGGGCGCCTGCTGGTGGAGGCGACCCGCGTCGGCACGGACACGGTGCTGGCGCACATGGCCCGCCTGGTGACCGACGCCCAGGCGAAGAAGGCGCCGGTGCAGCGCCTGGTGGATAAGATTTCGGCGGTCTTTGTCCCGTCGATCATCGGCATTTCGGCGCTGACGTCCTTCGCCCACGGGCTCGCCGGCCACGATCCCTCCTGGGCGCTGACAGCGGCCATCGCCGTGCTCATCATCGCGTGCCCCTGCGCGCTGGGGTTGGCCACGCCCACCGCGTTGCTGGTGGGCACGTCGCGCGGCGCGCAGCTGGGGCTGCTCATTAAGGGCCCTGAGGTGCTGGAATCGACCCGGTTGGTCGATACCATCGTCCTCGACAAGACCGGTACCGTCACCACCGGCGTCATGACCGTCGCTCACGCCACCGACGACGAAGCGCTGCGCCTGGCCGCGGCCGTCGAGCAGGCGTCCGAGCATCCCATCGCCCGCGCCATCGTCGCCGCTGCCCGGGAGGAGCTAGCCCCGGTTACCGAGTTTCGCAACGACGCCGGGACGGCCGTTCATGGCGTCGTCGAGGGCCGTCGGGTGCGGGTTGGGCGTCCGTCGGCGCCGCTGCCGCCACCGCTGGCCACGGCCTTCGAGGACGCGCTCGCCCAGGGCTTCACGGCGGTGGCCGTGGAGGCTGACGGGGAGGCGGTCGGCGTGGTCACCGTGCGTGACGACGTCAAGGCGACGTCGGCGCAGGCCATCGCCGCGCTGGGGGAGCTGGGGTTGCAGGCATATCTGGTGACCGGCGACAACGCCCGCGCCGCGCAGGCAGTGGCCGCGGAGGTGGGGATTGACCCCAGCCGGGTGATCGCGGAAGTCCTGCCCGAGGACAAGGTGCGCGCCGTCGAACGGCTCATGGACCAGGGCCGGACGGTCGCCATGGTGGGCGACGGCGTCAACGACGCGGCGGCGTTGGCCACCGCCGACCTGGGCCTAGCAATGGGCTCGGGCACGGACGTCGCCATTGAGGCGGCGGACATCACCATGATGAATGGGGATCTGCTCTCGGCGGCGGACGCGATCCGCCTGTCGCGGCGCACCCTGCGAACCATCAAGGGCAACCTGTTCTGGGCGTTCGCCTACAACACGATCTTGGTGCCGGTGGCCGCTTTCGGCCTTCTCAACCCGATGCTCGCCGGCATTGCGATGGCGCTGAGCTCGGTGTTCGTCGTCGGCAACTCGCTGCGGCTGCGACGCTTCGAGCCGCTGCGCCGTAGCTGACAGCCCACGGGTCCCGACGCCACCTAGCGGGACATAACACCTAGCGGCCGAGCAGCCGCCACCACCGGCGGCGTCGGGGCGCCTCGGTCGCCGCAGCGATGTCGTCGATGCGGCGCGGAAGGTTGAGCAGCAGCAGATTGCTGGGGGTGTGGGCGACGGTAATGACGTCCCGCTCCCGGCCCGCCAGGCGGATGCGGGTGGCGGTACAGGGCCTCTCGGACGTGATGGTGCGGACGGTCATGCGGATCACTCCCAGCGGTGACTTCAGGCGATGATGGAAAACCCAATAATAGGTTCTTTCTCGCCTTCCGTCACCAATGGTAAGCCATTCCTAATTACGCTGGTCAGCCCATAGGTTAGCCTAGCCATGAGCCATGTTGACGAAGCGCGAGTAGTGCAGCTGGTGCGCCACAGAAACCGTGTCGATGGGCCCGCCACGGTGCTTCGCCAGGATGATGTCCGCCTCGCCGGCGCGCTCATTATCCCGATCTTGGGAGTCCGGGCGGTAGAGCAACATAACGATGTCCGCGTCCTGCTCCAGCGAGCCGGATTCGCGCAGGTCCGCCAGCTGCGGACGCTTATCCGTACGCGACTCCGGGCCACGGTTGAGCTGTGAAATCGCGATGAGCGGGACCTCCAGCTCCTTGGCCAGCAGCTTGAGCTGGCGGGAGAACTCGGAGACCTCCTGCTGGCGGGACTCCACCTTCTTGCCCGAGCTCATGAGCTGGAGGTAGTCCAGGACAATGAGGTCCAGGCCGTACTGTTGCTTGATACGCCGGGACTTGGAGCGGATCTCCATCATGGTCATGTTGGGGGAGTCGTCGATGAACAGCGGCGCGTCCTGGATCTGCCCCAGCCGGTCAGTGATCTTCTCCCAATCCGTGGACTCCAGCTTTCCGGCGCGCATGTCCGACAGCTTGACCTCCGTCTCCGCGGAGAGCATACGCATGACGATCTCCGAGGAGCTCATCTCCAGCGAGAAGATCACGGAGGTTTTGCCGTGGGTGATGGAGCACGAGCGGATGAAGTCGAGCGCCAGGGTGGACTTACCGACGCCGGGACGGGCGGCGACGATAATCATCTGGCCGGCCCGCAACCCGTTGATGAGGTTATCGAGATCGATAAACCCGGTGGGCACGCCCGTCTCCAGTCCGCCCTGTTGCAGGGCCACCATCTCGTCGAGGGTGGGGGTGAGCAGGTCTTTGAGCACCCGGTAGTCTTCGGCGCTGCGGTCGTCGCCGATGGCGAAGACTTCCTGCTGGGCGCGGTCGATGAGCGACTCGATCTCCTCGTCGCCGTCGCCACCCTCATAGCCCATGCTCGCCACGCGGGTGCCGGCGTCGACGAGGCGTCGCAACACCGCCTTCTCGGCGACAATCTTGGCGTAGTAGCGCGCGTTCGCCGCCGTCGGCACGGAAGACATGAGCGTGTGCAGGTACGACGCGCCGCCGGCGCGCTCTAGCTCATTGCGGCGGTCCAGGCGGCCGGAGACGATGAGGGGGTCGATGTCCGTGCCGTCGGAGTAGAGCGCGAGCATCGCCTCGTAAATGAGCTGATGTGCCGGGAAGTAGAAATCTCCGGGGGAGAGCCCATCGATGACCTCCAGCACCGTGTGGGGGCTGAGCAGCATCGCGCCGAGCACGCCCATTTCAGCGTCGCGGTCGTGGGGCGGCTGGCGGAAGTCGTCATAACGAGGCCGGGCCGGCCCGTTGCCGTAGAAGCGACCCCCACGGTCGGATTCGTCCACATCCGCCGGCGGTTCCGGCGGCGCGACGAAGGCGGCGTAGTCGTCGTCAAAGCTATGAGCTTCCGACTCCGTAGAGCTCATGGGTCCTCCTTGTTCCAACCGGGTAACTGGTGCCACCGAAAGTCTAGAGCACGCCGCGACGCCCGCCGAGGACCGCGTTTCGGTGGAGGAAAAATCGACGTTTCCACAGCCTGGCTGTGGATAACTTTCGTTGTGGCAGCGTAACGGGCCTAAAGGGCTTCCGTGCTATCAGCACGGGCTGTGGAGAAGCGCGGGAGATTTATGCCGCAGCTGATTATAATTCCAGCTCAGAAGCACTTTCGAGACTGTGGACAACCGTGGAGAATCCGTGGAGAAGGCGTTTGTGCAGGTCGCTTCTCAGGTGGCAGCGCCGTCACCTGGGGTTATCCTCATGCAACGCTTAGGTGTATCACAGGTTACCAACCCGGGAGTTATCCACAGCCCTGCCCGTGCCCCGATTCCGTACATAAGACGCGGCCCCGCGAGTCTTCCGCAAGGGAAGCGCGGGGCCGCGTCGGTGCTGTTGTCGTTGGGCTTTCGCCGAGAGGACGAAAGCCGCCGTGGTGAGCCTAGGAAACTAGGCGGCCACGACCGAGAAGTTAACCTTGCCGAGAACCTCGGGGTGCAGCTTAACCATGACCTGGTAGTTACCGGTCTTCTTGATCATCGCCTTCGGCAGGTCGATGGAGCGCTTGTCGATGACCGGGCCGCCAGCGGCACGGATGCCATCGGCGATGTCGCCGACGGTCACGGAGCCGAAGAGCTTGCCGGTATCCGAGGTGCGAACCTTAACCTCGACCTTCTCCAGGGAGTCAAGCTTCTGACGAAGCTCGTGGGCGTGCTCGACGTCGCGCACGGCGCGGGCGTCCTGGGCACGCTTAATTTCGTGAATCTGCTTCTCAGCGGCGCGGGTGGCAACGATGGCCAGACCACGGGGAAGCAGGTAGTTACGTCCGTAACCGTCCTTCACCTCGACGATGTCGCCGGGGACACCGAGGTTGGAAACGGCAGCGGTGAGGATCAGCTTCATGATCCCTGCCTTTCGTTGGTCAGTTGATGTGTGGGAACCAGGTAAGAGTGGTGTCTAGAACGGCGGGTTATCGATGCCGTCAGGCGCGCTGCCGGCCTCGGGGGCGGAGTTCCACGGGTCCTGCGGCGGCTGGTGGGACTGCTGCCCACCCTGGAATTGGTTGCCGCCGAATCCGCCGTAGTTGTTTCCGCCGCCGGAGTTACCCCCGCCGAAATTGTTCTGGTAGCCGCCGGAGTTACCCCCGCCGTAGTTGTTTCCGCCGCCGGAGTTGCCGCCACCATAGTTGCCACCGCCGTAGTTACCGCTACCGCCCTCACGCGGGTTGCGGTTGACCTGGGCGGAGGCGAACTTCAGGGACGGGCCCACCTCGTCGACCTCAACCTCGAAGACCGTGCGCTTGTTGCCGTCGCGATCGTCCCAGCTGCGCTGGCGCAGCTTACCGGTCACGATGACGCGCATGCCCTTCTTCAGCGACTCAGCGACGTTTTCGGCCGCCTGCCGCCACACATTGCAGGTGAGAAACAGCGCCTCGCCGTCCTCCCACTGGTTCGTCTGGGAGTTGAAGCGACGCGGGGTAGAGGCGACGCGGAAATTAGCGACCGCCGCACCCCCTTGGGTGAAACGAAGTTCCGGATCAGCAACCACATTGCCGACGATGGTGATCGGAGTGTCGCCCTGTGCCATGGCGTGTTCCCTTCCTACTGGAGAGCCGGTTTGTTAGCTACCAGTATCCACTCAATTACTTATCGGTGCGGAGGACCTTGGTGCGCAGAACGGTCTCGCTCAGGTTCAGAACGCGGTCGAGCTCCAGGGCGCTGTGGGACTCACAGGTGAGATCCACGACGACGTAGATGCCTTCCTCGTTCTTGTTGATCGGGTAGGCAAGACGACGCTTGCCCCACACATCAACCTTGTCCACCGAGCCGCCATCCTTGCGGATGGTGTCCAGGTACTTATCCAGGGACGGGGCTGCGGTGCGCTCATCCTGGCTGGGGTGCAGGATAATCATTACTTCGTAGTGACGCACGGACCTCATCACCTCCTATGGTCTAGTTCGAGTTGTTCGGCCATACCCCGAGTGGGTATGACAGGAGGGTCGTTGCGTCAAGCAACTTAGCCAGGGTACCGTACTTTGACCTCGGGGAGAAATCACTTTTCGCACGCCAGGGCCCGAAGCCGCCTCGACGCGGCCGAGAAACAAAGCCGACGCGACCCCGGCGGCGTGCCAGGTGCGCCGTGCTCCGTGCCCCCGTACTAGGTTCCGTTGGTCTGCGCCGCCCAGAACACCGCCAAGGTGACGGGGATGAGGGTGAGGCAGAGCAAACCAATGAGGCCGAACGTCCACGCCCGGCGGGCCGGCTTCTTCTTCATGACGCTGAGATAGGACATCGCGAAGGAAAACAGCCCAATGGCGATCGAAACGATGCCGATAGTGGTGACGATCATGACCTCTAAGGGTAGCGCTCCCGACGCCGCCACACCCAGCCATCGCGCTGCCCGAACGGGCCGGCCAGGGGGTCGAGCCCGTGGTGGGCGTCGCGGACCGGATCCCGTCGCCGGCCCACCATCTGCGCCAGGATGAGCACGCCGATGGCGACGATGCAGCCGTCGCGCCCGGCGATAGCCACGTCGAGTAGCCAACCCGGCGCGCCGTGGTTGTCTGCGCCCATCATGTGCCACATGAGGATCGGCCACAGACACATGTCCGCAACTCCCCACCAGATAATGAGCCGCCAGTGGGGAAGCGCCAGCACCGCCGGCACCAGAAGCCACAGCGAATACTGCGGCGACCACACCTTATTAACAAGCAGGAAGGCGATAATAATGAGCGCCACCAGCTCGGCGACCCGGGGGCGTCGGCGCGCCCGCATCCCCAGCACCGCGATGGCGAGACAGGCGGCTGCGAACAGTGAGAAGGTCACGGCGTTGAGAATCTCGGGCACCGCCCCGGGGGCGTCGAAGCCCGCCCAGCCCAGGCGTCGGCTGAGCACCGCCCAGATCGTGGTCCACTCCCAGCCGCGCTCGGAGTTGAGCCGGGTGAACTCGGCCCACGCCCGGGGGTAGGCGACGATGATGGGCAGGTTGACGATCACCCAGGAGGCCACCGCCGTCGCGAGCATCCGCAGCCACGGCTGCCAGTGGCGCGAGCGGGCAGCCAGGACGAGGTAGGCCCCTAGCAAAAACAGCGGCCACAGTTTGAACGCCGTGCCCAAGCCGATGAGGACCCCGGCCAGTCCGGGCCGACGGTGCGCCACCGCCGCCATCGCCCCCACCGCGAAGGCCACGGCAGGGATGTCCCAGTTGGTGAAGGCGTGGACGATGAAGAGGGGACTGGCGGCCACCAGGACGGTGTCCCACACGCGGTTTCCGGTCAACTCCGCCACCAGCCGAACGACGACGAGCCACAGCACTCCCATGACCGCGGCGGTGACGGTGAAGTACCACGAGGAGGCGGGAAGTACGGCGACGACGGCCCGGGCCAGCGGGTAGGTGGCATTGGCGATGAGCCCCATTAATCCTTGAAAGAGGCCCGCCAGCACCGGGTACTCCATGTACCGAGTCTGGCCGTTATCCCGCCAGGAGTAGGCGTAGGGGAAGGCGTTGCGGGACATCCCGCGGCCGTCGTAGAGCGGGATGAGGTCGCTGTAGCAGGCGGCGGTGTACTGCCGGTTGCCCGCCCAATTCAGGCCCACGGTGCCGTCACTGCCGACGACGCCTCCCAGGCACGCGGCTTTCTGCGCGTAGGCGAGGGACAGGAAAATGAGGGCGAGGAGGATGAGTACCCGCAGCGGGGTCCACCAGCGGGCGCGTCCGACGAGGCCATGGCGCCCGATGGGGCCGCCAATGGCGTCGATGACCCCGCGCACCGCCGGTTCCGACAGTGCGGGGGAAACCCGCTGCGAAGGGTGCCGATGAGACAGCATCGTCGCCCTGAGGCGTTAGAACGTCTCGGCTAAGGCGGCCTCGGGTGCCGGCGCGGGGTCCGGAGCCGGGGCGGGCGCGGGTGCAGGTGCAGGCGCCGGGGCGGGCGCGGGAGCAGGCGGGGCGGGGACGTTGCCGCCGGTGTTCGACGGCGGGGTGTCGGGCTGCGGTTCGCTGCCACCCGGGGTGGGCTCGCCGGGGTTCGGGGAGTTCGGATCCGCCGAGGTGCCGGCGCTCGTCGTCGCGGAGGAGGACTCGGACGTCGAGGACTCGGAGGTCGTGGTCTGCTCCGTGGAATTGGGGCTGAACACGTCCCGGCCCCGGGCGTAGGCACGACGCCCGCCGTAGCCACCGTAGGTCACCGGTTCGGCGGGGTGGAACTCCTCAAAGTCCCGGCCCTCCAAGGCGCCGTCGAGGGTCATCTTCCAGATGTCCGCCGGGGTGTTGGCGCCGTACATGTTGCCGCCGTAGGCGTTGAAGATCGGGGTGGTGTTGTCCGCCGTGCCGATCCACACGGACGTCATGAGCTGCGGCGTGCCGCCCACCATCCAGGCGTCCTTGTTGTAGCCGGTGTTGCCCAGCTGGGCGGTGCCGGTCTTGGCGGCCGAGGGCCGCCCGCCGGCCAGGGGGGCGCCGGATCCACCGGCGATCGGCCCCATGGCCTGCATGACGTTGTCGGCGACCTGCGCGGAGACGCGGCGCTCGCCCTGGTTCGGGTTGAACTCGTAGAGCACCTCGCCGTCGGAGGCCTTGACCTCCTCGATGAAGTGGGTGCGGTGCCACACGCCGCGGTTGGCCAGCGTGGCCAGGGCGGCCGACATGTCCACGGCGCGGGTCTGGTACTGGCCCAGGATGATGCCGTCGAAGGGCTGGCCGCCCTGCTCGCGCAGCGTCTCGCCGACGCCGGGCAGCTCGCGGGCCATGCCCAGCGCGTGGGCCATGTCGGCGGTGTCCCAGGTGGTGTTGGCGAGGTCGGACTGCAGCCGGATGAAGGAGGTGTTGTAGGACTGCACCAGCGCCTTCTCGATGGAGCAGGTGCCACACGTGCCGGAGGCGTTGGTGATGGTGGTGCCGCCCGGCAGCGTCACGGGCTCCGAGGAGTAACGCGCCGTGAGCGGGATGCCCTGCTGCAGGGCGGCCGCCAGGCCGAAGATCTTAAACGTCGAGCCGGTCTGCAGGGGCGCGTTGGCGTAGTCCCAGCCGGTGCCGTCGTCGCCGCCGTAGTAGCCGCGGATAGCGCCGGTGGCCGGCTCCACGCTCACCACGGCCGCGCGGGCGTCCTCTTGCAGCCCGGCCAGGTTGGCCTCCACGGCGTTGAGGGTCGCGTTCTGGGTCTGCATGTCGATCGTGGTCGTGATCTGCAGGCCTCGGGTGGTGACGTCCTGCTCGGTGAGGCCGATGCTCTCCAGCTCCGCGATAACGCGGTCCTTGATGTGCCCGTTCGGGCCCGTCGCCTCGGTGTATGCGGAGTATTCCGCCGGGTCCCGGGTCTCCGGGAAGCGAGCGTCGGCCCGCTGCGCGGCGTCGATGACCCCCATCTCCACCATGCCGTCGAGCACGTAGTTCCAGCGCGCCTCGGATCCCTGGCGGTCGTTCCACGGATCCAACTGGCTGGGCAGCTGGATGAGCGACGCGAGAAGCGCGCCCTCTTCGACGGTGAGCTCGCTGACCGGCTTGTCGAAGTAGGCCTGGGAGGCGGAGTGGATACCGTAGGCGTTGCGCCCGAAGTACACGGTGTTGAGGTAGGCCTGGAGGATGGTCTCCTTGTCCCACTGATTGGTCATTTTGATCGAATACGCCAGCTCCTTGAGCTTGCGCTCGACGGAGCGTTCGTTGCCCACCAGGACGTTCTTCACGTACTGCTGAGTGATCGTCGAACCGCCGCCGGCGGACGAGTTACCGGTGATGACGCCCAACCCGGCGCGCAAGAAGCCGGAGAGGGAGAAGCCGCTGTTCGTCCAGAATTCGCGGTCTTCGGCGGCCAGGACTGCGTCCTGGACGTGCGCAGGGACCTCGTCGAGGGAGATCTGCTTGCGGTTTCCGTCCGGCGGCACGATCCTGGCCAGCTCCGTCTCGCCGTCGCTGGCATAGATGTAGGCCACCTGGGCAGTGGCGACCTCGTTGGGTTCGGGCACCTCAATTCGGGCGTAGTAGATGCCGAACGCAACGAACGGCAACGCGATGATGACCACGAGGGCGAGCAGGAACAGCTTCCACCACGACCGGGTGCGGGGCGATTCCTGGTCCACGCTCTCGCCGTCGAGAGAAGAACTTGATGAAGATGACACCGTTGTAGCTCCCACTTTTCCAAGCGACGGACGGGTATACCTCTACGACCTTAGTGGTTTGACCACCACCCGGAAAACGATCAGCGGTCGTTTACATAGGCCTCAGACGTAACAAGCAGGTGATTCCACCGGCAATCGGGGCAGACCTCAACCTCGTGCACGGCGACCACCCCGTCCTTGCCCCGGGGAATGGCTACACCGGCCAGCTCGGTGAGGATGAGTTCGATTTCCTCCTCCCGACGCGCGGTGCCATTGCGGCGGCCGAGGGTATCGCCGTAGATCCACCGGACGACGCGCAAGCCGTCGCCCTCGCACACGGGGCAGGGGCGGCCGGCGGAATCGCCGTGGAAGGTGGCGGCGGACACGAGAACCGCATCGGCGTCGCAGACGTCGCGACGGTGGATGACGCCGGCGGCCAGGTGGCGCAGGCGCACGGCACGGGCGAGCTGATGCGAGACGTGATTTCGGTAGTGGAGCATGGTAGCCAGCCATCTTAGAGTCTGGTGCGTGATACTTTCGGCTCAACCTTGGCGGTCTCGCTCCATTTTCCCGAGAAAACTGTCCTAAGATAGTGACATGACCAGTTCCACCCCTGAGGACATCTCCCATCGGATCCGCCCAGCCATGACGAAGCTCTACGTCATGTACTTCCGCAACGCTGAGCAGTCGGACCTGACCGGACCCCAGCTGTCCATCATGTCGCGACTCGCCGAGAAAGGAGCGATGCGCATCAGCCAGATCGCGCAGGAGGAGGCCATTCGCATGCCGACGGCGTCGAACGCCCTCCACCAGCTGGAGCGGCGCGAGCTGGTTCGCCGGGTGCGTGACGAGAAGGACCGCCGCGGGGTGCGAGTGGAGCTGACGGAGCTCGGCGAGCGGGAACTCACCCGGGTCGGAAACGAACGCGAACGCTACCTGGCGGAAATGCTCGCCTCGCTCAACGAGGAGGATCGGAAGAAGGCCGCGGACTTCGCCGACGTCATCAATCGCCTCGCCGATAATTACGGGGCGCTGCCCAACTAGGCGTGAGAACCCGGTGGGTGGCGAACCCTTCCCACCGGGCTGGGGAATCCCACCTGTCCTTCCTGGCACATTTCGGCGACGGGAAAGTAAAGTAGACATGAACGGCAGCTCCTGCTGGCCTGTGTGTTGAGTCTGTGTCCCGTCTACCAGCCGAAAGCCCTATGAACGAACAGGTTTCCCGGGCGTCGACCGTCGCCGAAGAGACGCCCGCCCCCTTCGGGTCCGCACCCTTACGCGTGCTCATTGCCTGGCAGTCCGGGCAGTTTGGTGATGAACCCATCAACACCGCCGCCTGGCTCGCCCGGAGTCTGCCGCTGCGGGTCCGGGCGGCGTCGACGATGCTGCGCCTGTGGCCGACGACCTCGCTGTCGAAGCTGGGACGACGCTACAAGCAGTGGTTAGCATCCGAGACCACGAGCTACGCCAAGTCCGTGCGCCGCGCCTTCACCGAGGCGGGGCTTGCCAAAAACTCATGGGATAAGAAGGTCGGGGTGGTCCTCGACGGGCCCAGCGAGTCCACCCTGCTCACCGAGGCGGCCGAGGAGTTCGACGCCGATCTGGTCATCGTCGGCTCCCACGCCGCCGCCCCTAAAGGCCGCTTCCTCTCCGGGACGACGACGGACTCGCTACTTCACTCCTCACCCATCCCGCTGGCGTTGGCCCCGAGCCGGATCAAGCTCTCCAAGCGCGGGGTGACCCGCGTCAATGTGGCACTGCTCGACAGCCAAGATGAGGACAATGACCAGGTGCTCTTCTTCGCCGGCGCCCTCGCGCACCACCTCAGGGTGCCGTTGCGGCTCGCGGCGTTCTCCCCGACCGGGTTGACCGAGCCCCGCCTCGACGAGCGCATCGACTTCTCCACCGAACTCTCCGCGGTGTGGCACGAGCACGCGCTCGCGATGCTCGACCGGGTGCGGGACCGGCTCCTCGACCACCTGCCCGACCTGGAGATTGACACCGTCTTGGGCTCCGGCATCGGGTGGGCGGGCGCCGTCGACGCCCTCAAGTGGAAGAAGGGGGACCTTCTGTGCATGGGCTCAACCCCCAGCGGGCCCATCGAGCGGGTCTTTTTGGGCTCCACCGCCGCCCAGTTCCTCCCCCATGTGCCGGTGCCGGTCATCATCCACCCGGCGCGCAACCGTTAGCCCCGGCTCGCGCGGCATCGTTACCCTGAAGGTCATGCACCCGGAAAACGACCTTGAGGACGACGCCGACTACGCCAACCTCTACCGCCCCGCACCCCGCGACGCCGACGAGCTCGCCGACAGCGAAGACCCCCTGACGCACCGCGACCGCAACCGCGCCTCCACCCGGCAGGCGGTCACCTACGCGATCGTTGCCGTCGCCACGACGCTGCTCTTCGGTCTCCTGCTCGGTGTCGTGTTCCGCTTCCTCGCCGGGCCCGAGCAGTGTGAGGCCTTCGGCGGCCGGCTGCTGTGCACCCCGCGGCTGCAGACGCTGTGGGCGGTGGTGGTCTCGCTGCCGCCCATCGGGTTCCTCATTGGCGCGATGGTCATCATGGTGCGCAAACTTAGGGCCTACCTGCGGTGGCGGCCGTGGATGGGCGCGTTTTGGGTGTTGCTGCCGTTTACCATGTGGGTGCTTACCGTCACCGTGCAGGTGGGCCTTGCGCAGCGCGGCGCGCTGTAGGGTCCCTTAAGCACTCGTAGCCCTTAGGCCTGGCAGCCCGGGCACCAAAAGAGGTTGCGGCCCTGGAGGACCTGGGTCTTCACGGTAGCGCCGCAGACGTAGCAGCTCTGACCGGCGCGGCGGTAGACGTAGACCTCACCGCCGTGGTCGTCCTGGCGGGGTTCGCGGCCCATGACGTGCGGCAGGTGGGCGTCGCGGACGGTGTCGATGCGGCCCCGTTCAACCCCCACGTGCATGAGGAACACGAGGTCCGCCCACAGGGCGTCGAACTGCGCCCGGGAGAGGTCCCGGCCGGCAAGGAAGGGGGAGAGGCCCTGGCGGAAGAGGACCTCCGCGCGGTAAATGTTGCCCACGCCGGCGAAGAGCTTCTGATCCATGAGCAGCGCGGCGACCGTCCGCGACGTGCGCTGGATCCGCGGCCACAGGGCGGCCGGGTGGGCGTCGTCACGCAGCGGGTCCTCGCCGGTCCGGGCGCGGATGGCGTGGTATTCCGCGGCGTCGATGCGGCGACAGAACTGCGGTCCGCGCAGGTGAGCGGCCATGTCTCCGGCGACGAGCCGCAGCCGGATCTCGCCGACGATGTCCACCGCGGGTTCGAAGCGCAACGAACCGATGAGGCCGAGGTGGATGTAGACGATGTGGCGGGGGCCGACGGCGTCGTCGAAGACGATGAAGAGGTGCTTGCCGACGGCCTCGGCGGCGACGATGCGGTGACCGTCGAGCGCGGCGGCGTCGGCGGCGAAGCGCCCCTGGGGGCTGGAGACGGCGAGGTCCCGGCCGGCGAAGTCGGCGTCGAGGCGGCGCGCGAGGCGATGGATGACGTGACCTTCGGGCATGGCTAAAGAGCCTAGTACGCTGCAATTTCTATCAATTGCTAGGCGTCGTGTGTTACGCTTAAGGCCCGTGGTTATGAATAAGACGACGCGCCCCTTAGGGTTTGACCGCGAGAAGTACATCACGCTGCAATCGGAACACATCAGCGCCCGTCGCCAGGAGATCGGCGGCAAGCTCTATCTCGAAATGGGCGGAAAGCTCTTCGACGATCACCACGCCTCCCGCGTCCTTCCGGGGTTCACCCCCGACAACAAGATCGCCATGCTGGAGAACATCTCCGACGACGTGGAGATCATCGTCTGCCTCAACGCCCGCGACTTAGAGCGCGGCAAGGTCCGGGCCGACCTGGGCATCACCTACGACGAGGACGTCCTCCGGCTCATCGACGTCTTCCGCGACCGCGGCTTCCTCGTCAACAATGTGGTCATGACCCAGTTCGAGGACGCCAACCAGCGCGCCTGGGAGTTCAAGGCCCGGCTCGAACATCTGGGGCTCAACGTCGCCCGGCACTACATCATCGACGGCTACCCGTCGAATGTGGACAAGATCGTCTCCGCCGAGGGCCTGGGCCGAAACGACTGGGTGAAGACCAGCCGCGACCTCATCATCGTCACCGCGCCCGGGCCGGGCTCCGGCAAGCTGGCGACCTGCCTGTCGCAGGTGTACCAGGACAACCAGCGCGGAATTAAGGCCGGGTACGCGAAGTTTGAGACCTTCCCCGTGTGGAACCTGCCGCTGGAGCACCCGGTCAACCTCGCCTACGAGGCCGCCACCGTGGACCTCAACGACAAGAACGTCATCGACTACTTCCACCTCAAGGCACACGGCGAGCAAACCGTCAACTACAACCGGGACGTCGACGCCTTCCCCCTGCTGAAGTCCATGCTGGAGCGCGTCACCGGCACCCAGCCCTACCAGTCCCCCACGGACATGGGCGTGAACATGGTGGGGATGTGCATCAGCGACGACGAGGTGTGCCGCGAGGCCTCCAACCAGGAGATCATCCGCCGCTACTACAAGGCCCTTGTCGACGAGGCGCGGGCCGACTCGGCCGACTCCACCACCTCTGACCGGGCGGCCGTCGTCATGGCCAAGGCCGGCGTGTCGACGAAGGACCGCCCCGTGGTGGCCCCGGCGCTGGCCATCGCGGAGGCGACCGGCCGGCCGGGTTCGGCGATGCGCCTGCACGACGGCACCATCGTCACCGGCAAGACCACCCCGCTGCTCGGCTGCTCCGCCGGGATGCTGCTCAACGCGCTCAAGCACCTGGCCGGCATCGACCGGGAGACGCACCTTTTGTCGCCGGAATCCATCGAGCCGATCCAGACCCTCAAGACGCAGCACCTCGGATCGCTCAACCCCCGGCTGCACACCGATGAGGTCCTCATCGCGCTGAGCGTCTCCGCCGCTAGCTCCGACCAGGCCCGCGCGGCGCTCGCGGAGCTGAAGAACCTCCAGGGGTGCGACGCCCACACCACCACCATCCTCGGCTCCGTCGACGAAGGCATCTTCCGCAACCTCGGGGTGCTAGTCACCTCCGAGCCGGTGTTCTGGAAGAAGCGTCTCTACCGCAAGCGCTAGGCGGCGTCGGCGGGGCGTGCCTAGGCTGGGATTCATGCTGACCTCCCACGCGTTCACGGCCCCGCAGATCTGCGCCGCTGAGGCGCCGCTGCTTAAGTACCAGGACTTCCTCGATGAGTTGATGCTGTCGGCGGCGTCGGCGGTGACATCGGCGGCCCGCGTCATGCTCGACGCCGCCGACGTGGCCGAGCCAGCGCGCGAGCGTCGGCGCCGCATCCTTGTCTTGGCCGGCTCGGGCGGCAACGGTGGTGACGCCCTCTACGCCGGTTCTCAGCTGGCCCACCAGGGCTACGAGGTCCTCGCGTTGCTCCTCGGCTCGTCCGTCCACGCGCCGGCCCTGGATGCGCTTCGGGCCGCCCACGGTCAGGTGATCGACAGCGCGGCGGAGGTGGGCCCGCTCGATCTCATCATCGACGGGCTCGTGGGCCTCGGCGCGTCCGGGACGGGGCTGCGCGAGGACATGGTGGAGGCCATCTACCCGCTGCGTCGGCCCGACGGCGCCATGGTCGCCCCCGTGCTCGCGGTGGACGTGCCTTCGGGTGTGAACCCGAACACCGGTAGGGCGGTGGGAAGCGTCGTGCCCGCCACCGTGACGGTGAGCTTCGGCGGGTTCCGCCTCGCCCACGCCTTATCGCCGCACTGCGGGGAGGTAGTCATCGCAGAGGCCCGCACACAGGAGGGCGCCCTGTCAGAGCGTCTCCTGGAGAAGATGGTGGACGACGGCATCCTGCGGTCAGTGTGGCGGGCGGTGGCACCAACCGCCTACGAATGGCCCCGAGGATTTAAGCGACTGTCTTCGATCCTTCCGCCGCCGGCGGAACCCGGCCCGGCCGACGATAAGTACAGCGGGGGAGTGGTGGGCATCGCCGCCGGCTCGCCTCGCTACCCCGGGGCCGCGGTACTGGCCACCACCGCGGCGGTGCGGACCACGCCGTCGATGGTCCGTTACGCCGGCCCGCAGGCACAGGAGGTGGTCCGCGCCCTGCCGGAGGTGGTGGTGACGGATACCGTCGGCGAGGCGGGACGGGTCCAAGCCTGGGTGTATGGCCCCGGCTCGGGAACGACGCCCGCCGACGATCTGCTCACGGTGCTGGCCTCCGACGTGCCGGTGCTCATCGACGCCGACGGCCTCAGCCTGGCAGCGGCGCACCCCGAGGTGCGCGAGGCGATCCGGGGGCGTTCGGCGGCGACGGTGCTCACCCCGCACGACGGCGAGTTCGACCGCCTGGCCCGCGCGCTGGGTCTGGCTCGACGCGATCGGGTGACGGACGCGTTAGCGCTGGCCGGCGCGTTGGACGCAGCGGTGGTGCTCAAGGGCCGGGCGAGCGTCATCGCCTACGACAACACCGCGATGGTGGTCGATGCGGGTTCGTCCTGGGCGGCGACCCCGGGCTCGGGAGACGTCCTCGCCGGCGTCCTCGGCGCGCTCATGGCCCGTGCCGAGGCGACGCTCGGGCCGTCGACCAGCGAGCATCACCCGCCTTACTGGTGCCTCGTGGACGGGGTGGTGGTCCACGCCCGCGCCGCGTGGCTATCCGCGCAGACCCGCTTCGGCCCGGCGCCGACGTCCGCCTCCCACATCGCCGAGCACCTCCGGGAGGCGCTGGCGTGGGATGGAGTGGTGACGCGGCCTTAGGCCACGAGCTCCTTCTCCTTCTTCTCCAGGCCCTCCTCCGGGGTCAGCTCGCCACGCGCAAGCTTGACGATCTTGTCTGCCGCCTGGAAGACCCGGCAGATACTCATCGCCCCGGGCAAGTAGAGCTGGTCGCCGGCGACCGTGACGGGTGTGTCCTTGAGTACCTCGTCATAGTGTCCCCTCAAATATTTTGCACTTTGAGTCGTGATGTTAAACATTTCGCACACGAGGTACGCCACGGCCTCGGCTTCGAGCTCGGCAATCGCCTCGGACACCGCGTAGCGCTGCCGGTCCTTCTTCTTCCACTTGGACTCCGGGGTGTCCTTCAGCGGGCCGACGTGGCCAAGCAGGATGTGCCCAAACTCGTGCGCGAGGGTGTGGAAGGTGGTCGCGTAGTCAGCACCGGAGTTGTACTCGACGTGGAAGAGCTGGCGGTAGACCTTCTCGCTGCGCGGGTTCTTCTTCACATAGTCGTCAAGGCCATCCTCTCGCACAACGTGCCCGCCGAGCAGCGATCCCATGGTGGACGGGTTCACCGTGGCCCCAATCTTGTAGGAGTCCCGCAGCATCTGATGGACCAGCCGCTGCGCGTCTGGCTCGAAACCACTCGCCGTGATGGAGAGAATCTTCTCAAGCTCGAACACGCGGCGCGCGTCTTTAGCTGGCGTGGTGTCTTGGTATTCGTAGACCAGGTTGACCGGCCCGTAGGGGAGGAGGATCATCATCGGCTTAGCCAGCGGCTTGACCTGACGGCCGAACTTCTTGTGCCACGCGCTCTTCGTGAAGGACACAGATGCCCCCGGACGCTGGAGCTCGATGAGTTGGGTGTTGAAGATGGACCGGCCGCGGCTGACCCTGACGAGGGTGCGGAGGTGCTTGAGGGCACCGTCGAACGGCTGGGGGGACTTGTCGGCGACGCTCATCATGAGCTCCCGGAACTTTGACTCAATTTCTGCTGTCATGGCTGTGAATCTACGAGCCCGCCCGTACACCAACCTGGGCATTTCGAATCCTCGTCCACGCCCAGACCCACCTCCCGCCGGCCGACGACCGCCCGGAGCTGCACAAATATCCAGGCTCCGGCAATTTCCGTTCGCTACCCGGGAGAGCGCGATTCCAGAATTAGAACATAGTATCGCCCGATTTTTCCGGCGTCTCTTCCCAGGAAACTCTGAACGGTGGCAATAGTGATTGGGCACCGAACCCGGCAGTAGTGCTTCGTCCCTTATTTCGGCCTCCTGAAGCCGTTGACACTACCCCCAAATACCCCCACTGGGAACGAACCATGGAGGTCGCTAAAACCCGCCAGTTAGGGGTGGCACTGGAGGCTACGCGAGGGTGTGGGTCAGCGTCGCCGGGCGCGTGTACGTGTTGACCACCGGGGACCAGGTGATGGCGTCGTCAAGGATCTGCTGCAAGGTGTCGCGGTCGGCGTCGCCGTCGATGTCGGCAACCACTCGAACGTCGGAGACTCCCGGTCGCTTGTGCTCGCCAATGTCGCCCACACCCCACGTCGGGGAGATGTCGATGTCGCTCTCGATGTCGATGGCGATCTTGGTAAGCGTGACCCCACGCTTGGTGGCGATGGCCTGGATCCCCACCGAAATGCAGGCAGCGAGCCCGGCCTGCGCGATCTCGGTGGGATTGGCCGCAGTGTTGTCGCCGAGCAACACCGGCGGTTCCGCCACAAGCACGGGCTTTAGGTCGCGGATCTGCGTCACGTTACGGAAGCGGCCGTCGGC
Organism: Corynebacterium uterequi; assembly: GCF_001021065.1. Taxonomy (NCBI): domain Bacteria; kingdom Bacillati; phylum Actinomycetota; class Actinomycetes; order Mycobacteriales; family Corynebacteriaceae; genus Corynebacterium; species Corynebacterium uterequi. The sequence goes on from NZ_CP011546.1 coordinate 2,360,827, forward strand.
CTCTGTGTGAGTAACGATCGTCTTGCGACCGTTGCTCGGATCCTCGATGTTCTTCTGCGCCAGCGCGTCGAGGCGCTGGGCGTTGATCGGCTGCAGTGGATGGCCGTCGACGTGATTCGGGGTGAGATCGGACATGGGATCCTCCTTGTGCTCGCGACGTTCGCCGCCGCATCGGTTTTTTCGTAACGAACCCCACCATACAGGAGCGCATCACCCGTGGCCAGACCGCTTGGTATTTATATTTAGTCAGAGCAGTACGGATTATATTTAACCACGTCAGACGACCTAGGCGGCACCAATACCAGCACTAAAACCTTGACTCGCTAACTGATCAATCCCTATCATCAACCAAGTTCATAGACCAGTCAGTCTGTAAGGGTAATCACGTGAGCTTTCCCCGTCGCACGTTCTTGCGCCATCTGGCGCACGCCGGTATGACCCTCGGCGCCGGAGGCGCGATGGCCGGTTGTGCCTCCCCGTCGCCGCCTCTCCAGACGCACCCACCCGGCCACACCCGGCGCGTCGTCGTGGGCTTCGTGCCCATCGCCTGCGCGGCACCCCTGCTCATCGCGCACGCCCACGGTCACTTCCAGGCGCACGGCCTGGAAGTGGAGCTGCGTAAGTACTCCGGGTGGGCGGAACTGTGGACGGCGTACGCAACTGGCGCCATCGATGTCGCCCACATGCTCACCCCCATGACCGTCGCGCTCAACTCCGGGCTCACCTCCGCCGCCCGCCCCACCGAGCTTGCCTTCACCCAGAACACCAATGGGCAGGCGCTGACTCTGGCCGAACGCCACGTGGGCCACGTGAAATCTGCGGCAGACCTCAAGGGTTCGGTCATCGGGATCCCCTTCGAGTTTTCCATCCACAGCCTCCTGCTCCGGGACTACCTCGTGGCCAACGGGGTGGACCCAGACCGAGACGTCGAGCTGCGCCTGCTGCGCCCGGCGGACATGGTCGCCCAGCTGATGGTGGGGAGCATTGATGGATTTGTCGGCCCGGAACCCTTCAACCAGCGCGCGCTCACCACTGGGGCGGGCCGGGTGTTCGTGCCCACCAAGCACATGTGGGACAGACACCCGTGCTGCTGCGTGGCCGTGGCGCGCGACGTCGATCCGCAGCTGCGCGACGCACTCGTCGCTGGCCTGAGCGCGGGCGCGCAGTGGGTCAACGCCCCCACCCATGCCGGCGAGGCCGGGGGAGTGTTGAGCCACGAGAAGTACCTCAACCAACCGGCGCCCGTCATCCGGGCGGCGCTGGAGGGCAGCTACCGCACGTGGGAGGGCCAGGAGATCCTCGACCCGACGATGCTGCGCTTCGGCGACCACACCCAGGCCAGCGCCATTGTGTGGATGACCGCGCAGTTGGCGCGCTGGCAACTAGGGCGTTCACCCATTGCCGCTACGGATGCTGCGATCGTCTCTGCGGCTCAGGGCGTGCTGCCTCCGGAGGCTCAGCGCGATGTGCGACCCCTGTCGATCAATGGCCTCTCGTTTAGCCCTCTTCGTCCCACGAGTGCGCTTGGGTGTGGTGCCTCCGCAAAGTGTGAAAGTGATAGTGCGAAATGACCCCTCATATTAAAAGTCTCTGGTGGCAACCCACAGCCCTAGGGTCGGCCCTGTTCGCGACCTTCCTCGCGCTGTGGCAAGTGGCCGTCACCGCCGGCTGGGTTTCGGGACTGGCCCCCACCCCGGCGCGCACCTTCCAACGCGGCGTGGAGATTCTCTCGAACCCCTTCTACCGGGACGGTGCATCATCCGTGGGTATCTTCTGGCACATCGCCGCGTCGCTGCGCCGCGTGCTGATCGGATTCGGCATCGCCACGGCCATTGCTATCCCTCTGGGGGTGTGGCTGGGCAGTTCGCCGCTCCTGCGGCGGTCGGTGGAGCCCTTCGTGCAGATTCTGCGTCCCATTTCCCCGCTGGCCTGGTTGCCGCTGGGGCTGGCACTGCTGCGCAACGCAGAGGCCACCGCGGTCTTTGTCATCATCGTGTCCTCCGCGTGGCCCACGCTGCTCAACACCGTCGAAGCCGTCCGTGGCATCCACCCGACCTATCGCAACCTGGCCTCCACGGTGGGGGCGAACTGGTGGCAGCGCGTCGTTTTCGTCACGGCCCCGGCCGCCATTCCCGGCATTGTGACGGGTATGCGCCAGTCTCTGTCGACGGCGTGGTTGGTCATCATCGCCGCGGAGATGCTCGTCGGCGGGCGCGGCGTGGGGTTCTTTGTGTGGAACATGTGGAACCGGCTCGACGTCGACGCCATCGTCGTCGCTCTGCTGCTCATTGGGCTCGTCGGCCTGGCAATGGACGTGACCGTCGCCTCTATTCAGAAAGTAGTTCGTTATGCCTAGCCACATCGAGCTGGAATCCATCACTAAGTCCTTCGGCAGCACCCACGTCATCGGCGAGACCTCGGTGACTATTCCCAAGGGCCAGTTCGTCTCTATCCTCGGCCCTTCCGGCTCGGGCAAGTCCACGATCCTCAACATGATTGCGGGGCTGGATTCGCCGTCGACTGGCGTCGCCCGTGCCCGCGGGGAGGCCATCACCCGGCCGGGACCCGACCGGGGTGTGGTCTTTCAGCAGCACGCCTTGCTGCCGTGGCTATCCGCGCGCGGCAACATCGAGTTCGGGTTGCGGTGCGCCCGCCCGGACCTCGGCTCCCGGCAGCGCCGGCAGCGTGCCAACCACTACCTTGAGCGGGTGGGGCTTACTCATGCGGCACATCGACGCCCGGCTCAGCTGTCGGGTGGGATGCAGCAACGCGTCGGCATTGCTCGGGCTTTCGCGATGGGCTCGGATATTTTGCTCCTCGATGAGCCTTTTGGCGCCCTCGATGCCCTGACTCGTCGACAGTTGCAGACCCTCCTGCTTGAGGTGTGGGAGAGCAGCGGGCGCACTGTCGTTATGGTGACCCACGACGTCGACGAGGCCATCGCCCTGTCGGATCGGATCCTGGTGATGTCGGCCGGGCCGGAGGCCACCGTCGCCGAGGATGTGCTCATCGATTCTGCTCGGCCGCGTCCCGATAAGGTGGCGGCACCGCTGCGCGCGCATCTGTTGCAGCTGCTGGACCAGGCCTAGGCGGCCGAGCTCTCAGGGGCCAGGGTCCCAGCAGCCTAGGCGGCTAGCCTTAGGCGCGGAGCCGGGAGACCACCTCGATGGCGCTTACCGCGGCCTTGTCGGTTTCCTGAAGCAGCCACGCGTCCGTGCCCGGGATGGGTGGAGCCAGGGCCGTGTCGGGGTACTGCGTGTGGGCCGGCAGGCCGACGAGGTGCAAGCGGGGATCCTGTTCGCCGCTGGGGGTGATCGTCCGCCGGCTGTGAGGGTCTTGCTCCGGCGAGCAGGTGGCCCACCGCTCGCCGGCGCTGGTGACCTCGGTGAAGGGGCGGAGGCGGCCCGACTCGGTGAGGCTGCGGGCCAGCGGGTCGGCCTGTTCGCGCCGATAGTCGGGCTTGGCTACCCAGGCGTCGAGCAGCGCTGTACCCACGTGCGCCGTCTCGCCCGACGACGGCGAGCTCAGCGCCCACCGCCCATCGTCGACGCTGAGCTGCGGGTTGCGGCCCACGAAGCGGACGATGCCGGCGTCGACGAGGGCGAGCAGTTGGCGCGTGCGATGCAGCGGCGGGCCCGACGCGACGAGCGCGCCGAGGTTGATGGCGTCGGTGAACACGCCGCGGCGAGACTCCGCGGTGTAGCGGCCTTCCGCCCCGAGCACTTGGGTGGGTTTCCACGCCGAGCCCAGGGCCCAGAGCGCGGCACGCACGGGCGACTCCGGGCCTTTCTCGGACTCGGTGAGGTCCTCGATCATGCGTCCGACGAGGTAGTGGGTGAGTTCCTCGCTGGAGTCGAAACTGACGTCGAGCGGGCGCAGCCAGCGCAGCAGGGAGAACTGGGTTGTGGTGAGGCGGGTGATGACGGCGTCGACGGCCGAGATGCCGTAGTCGGGCTGGTGTGGGTCGATCGTGGCGTCGTCGAGCGCGTCGATGATGCCCTCGATAGGCGTGCGCAGTGCCTCCGGTGCTTCCCGGGCGAGGGTGGTGACGTAGGCCTGGTAGACGTCGCGTAGGACGGCCGGCCACACCTCGGTGGAGTAGTCGATGCTGGCCTTGGCTGTTCGCTTCGAGAGCTCGGCGATGGCGGCGTCGAGCCGCGGAAGCGAGGCCGGCGTTGGCAGCCCGCCGTCGTCGGACTGCGGGAGGAAGGGGTAGCCGCGCCGCGAGGAGGCAAGGAAGCGCGGCTCCCGGCCGCTGGCCTCGTAATGCAGCCCCCAGGCGTGGGTGGGGTCGTCGACGAAGCACCCGCCGCGTTCCTCGGTGGTGAGGATGAGTGAGTCGATGAAACTCATCCCCAACCCCCGGGAGAGGACAGTCTCGCCCGGGCTGAGGGAGCGGACGTCTTGTTCGATGGGGTTGTCCGGGCGTAGCCAAGTCAGTTGCGGGTGTTCGCGGAGCTGGGCGGTGATCCACCGCTGTTCTTCGTTGTCGGCCTGGTGGTACCAGCCGGGAACGATGATGGTGGCATCGGCGTGGATCTCGGTGGAATCGTCGAGGGTGATGAGGTCGCGCTCGCCGGCGTCGGCGATCGCCGTGGCGCGGGCGTAGTGCTCGGTCACGTGAACCCACTCTGGCAGCGAGTCCACCGCGGAGTGAAAGAACCACCGCACGTAGTGTCCGTAGAGCGCCCTGGGGAGGTAGGAAGCCGGCTGTATCGCCGCGAGGTCCTCAGCAGGAAAGGAATTAAAGACAGATCGGTCTACCGGGTGGCGGCGGAGGTAGTCACGCTTGGCGTCACTGAGCTGTTCGACGTCCCCGAGCAGCGCCCGGATCCATTCGTAGACGGTCGGGCCTTCGACGACGGGCGCACCCACCGTGGAGCCGGGCTCGGTGAACAGGGTCATGCCGTGGGCGAAGGTGTTCATGCACAGGCTTTGCGGCTGGTCAACGTCCCAGATTCGCCCGCCTCCGTGCTGTGCGTCGTCGATGAGGTGGAGCTTAAGGCGCGCGGGGTGGCCGGCGGCGGCATTGAGTTGAGCAGAAAGGCGCTCGACTGTGGATGCTCCGCGCGGCCCGAGGCCGATGACAGCGATCGCGGGGGTGGTGGGCATGGGATCGTCTCCAGACTGAACAGTAACTTATTACATACCTATCGGTCTAGATGAGACTACTTAAAGTATACCGAACTGTCTATAATTCTATTCGGCCGCTACAACCCCGGCCACTCCCGCTCCAGGCCGGCGATGATGAACTCGACCTTGTCCGGCAGGTTTCCCCGGTCCCGGTACTCCGGACGGAAGGAGAACATCGCCCCCTCGGCGGCGCTTTCGGCGGCTGCGGCGTCGTCGAGACGGCGGTAGGCGACCACGCCCATGTGGGTGTTGATTGTGATGTCGCCGAGGAAGTCCAGGGCGAAGGCCGCCTGCGGCCGGGTCACCCCGAACGCGGCCAGCCGGTCGGCGAGCTGGTCGAAGGCGTCGTTACTGCGGCGCTGGACCGCAGGGTTAAGCAGGATCACCTGCGCCAACCCGGGGTAGTTGTCGAACATCCCCCAGATCGTGTCCACGTAGGTGCGCAGGAAGTCCTGCCACGTGGCGGCGTCGATGTTCGCTAAGCCGCTGGCTGTCAGCGCGTGGTCGGCGCACGCGGCGAGCAGCTGCTCCCGGGACTGCACCACCCGGTAGATCGCCGAGGTGGCCATCCCTAGCCGGGAGGCCACCTTCGCCATGGTCAGCTCGGCGAGGTCCAGCTCTAGCGCCGCGGTGACCACGTCCTGCGACGCGAAGCGCGGCTTCGGGCCGGTCTTTAAGGGTGTCATGCACCCAACGCTATACCAGCGACCACCCGGCGGCCGCCTCGCGGGCGCGCCAGAAGGCCTGGTACCGCGGGCACCGTTCGATGAGCTCGGCGTGCGAGCCTGCGTCGTCGATGCGCCCATCGGCGGTGAACATGTAGATGCGGTCAGCGTTGGCGATGGTGTCCAGCTTGTGGGCGATAACGACCACCGTCGATGTGCGGCGGAGTTGGTCCACCGCGGCCATGATGTGCTCCTCGTTGGCGGCGTCGAGGCTGCTCGTGGCCTCGTCGAACAAGACGATGGGGGACTTCTTCAGCAGCGCCCGGGCGATGGAGACGCGCTGGCGTTCCCCGCCGGATAGTTTCGCGCCCGCCTCCCCGACTGCGGTCTCCCAGCCGTCGGGCAGGCGCGAAACGATCTCACCCACGCCGGCCAGCTTCCCGGCGGCGCGGATCTCGTCCGTCGACGCCGCCGGGTTGCCGACGGCAATATTCGCCTCCAGGGTGTCATCGAAGAGGTACACGTCCTGGAACACCAGCGACAGCTGCTCCATGAGCTGACGGGTGGTGTGCTGGCGGACGTCGACGCCGCCAACGCTCACCACGCCGGAGTCCACGTCGTAGAAGCGGCTCATGAGCATGGCGGTGGTGGTCTTGCCGCAGCCCGACGGGCCGACCAGGGCCACCATCTCGCCGGGGTGGGCGTCGATGGAGACGTCTTGAAGGACCGGGGCGTCGTCGTAGGCGAAGCTGACGCGGTCTAGCCGCAGCGAACCGGGGGCGGACAGCTGCGCGGGGGCCTCCGGTTCGGCCAGCGGATCGAGAGTGAGGACGTCCGCCACCGCGTCGAGGTCCTCCTTCGCCGACTCGATGGCGATGGCGGAGCTGCCGATGAGGCTGAGCACGTCCATCGCCCGCAAGGCGGCGATGATGAGCCCCAACGCCGAACCGACGCTGATGACCCCGGCCGCGGCGAAGGACACGGCCGCCAGAACCAGGGCGACGACGGTGGTCTGCGCCGCCGCCCCGGAACACATCAGCCCCAGGGACTCCAGCCACAGGCACCGCCGACGGGTGCGCAACCAGCGATCCTGGGCGGTGGTCAGTTCGTCGAAGCTCTCCGAGCGCCCCGACGAGCGCAGCTCCGGCTGGCAGGTGGCGAACTCCACGAGGCGGCCGGTGAGCTCCACCTCTACCGGGGTGGTTCGTTGGAAGGCGTGACGGGCGATCCGCGAGCCCAGCGCCGTGAGCGCCCAGCACAGCAGCAGCCCGCCGGTGAGCGTCGCCCCGACGCGGACGTCCCACAGCCAGCAGCCCACCAACAACGTGAGCATGGAGGCGGAGGCCGCGTGCAGCGGTGCCAGGCCGTGGGCCACGATCTGGCCGGTTTGCATGAGCTGCGAGGACACCAGCCGGGATAGGGTGGCCGCGCGGGCGGCGGTGAACCAGCCCAGGGGAGCGGTCGCTACCTTCAGCCCGATGCGTTCGTGGATCCGGTCGAGGAACCCCAGCGCCATCGCATAGGAGGTTTCCGCCCGGCAGAATTGCGCGACGGCGCCGATGACCGCCAACGCCACCAGTGCCCACACCAGCCCGGCGCTGGTGCGGCCCGCCGCCAGGGCGTCGGCGGCCGGGACCAGCAGGAACAGTCCCAGGCCCTCGGTGACGCCGATGAACAACGCCAACCACAAGGTGCGCGCGAGGAGGGGATCGTCGCCGGAGACCGCGCGGATTCCCGCGGGGACGGTGGTCCGAAATAGTGCATTCATGACAAAAGCGTCCTTAGCCCGCGAGCGCGGCGTAGTAGGGATTGACGGCGGCCACCTCGGCCGGCGTGCCGGAGGCGACGAGCCGGCCGGATTCTAAGACGACGACCTGGTCCACGCCCCGGATCGCTTCCGGGCGATGGCCGATGACGAGCACGGTCCGCCCCCGCGCGAGGGTGGACAGCGCCTGCTGGATAAGGGCCTCGTTCTCCGGGTCTGCGTAGGCGGTGGCCTCGTCGAGGACCAGCACGGGGGCGTCGATGAGCAGGGCGCGGGCGATGGCCACCCGTTGCGCCTGCCCGCCGGAGAGGAAGATCTCCTCGCCGTAGACGGAGTCGTAGCCGTCGGGCAGCGCCAGGATGTCGTCGTGGATGCGGGCGGCCTTCGCCGCGGCCTCGACGTCGGCGCGGGTGGCGTCGGGCCGACCGAGGGCGATGTTGTCATGCAGCGACGCCCGGATGAGCTTGGGGTTTTGCAGCACGAAGGACACCGTGCGGTAGAGCTGCTCGGCGGAGAGGGAGGCGACGTCCACGCCGCCGATGGTGACCGCGCCCGACGTCGGATCGAAGAAGCGCGCGAGCAGGCAGGCGCACGTGGACTTGCCGGAACCGCTCGGGCCGATGAGGGCGGTGACCGTGCCCTCGGGCAGGGCGAAGGAGACGTGGTCGATTGCCGTGTCCGACGTGTCGTCGCTGCGGTAGGAGAAGGAGACGTCGTCGAAGCGGACGTCGTAGGTGCTCGGCAGGTGGGGAGCCGTCGCCGCTGGTAGTTGCTCGGTGTGCAGTAGGGTGACGATGCGATGCGCCGCCGCGCCGGCGAGCTGATACGACCAGCCCGCGGTGGCGAAGGTGGTGATGCACGCCGGCAGGGTCAGCGCGATGAGCGTGGTGGTGAGCACCTCGGCGAAGCTCACCCAGCCGGCCTGGACCATGAGCGTGCCGACGCCGATGTTGATGGCCAGCAGCAACGGCACCGCGACGATCGCTTCGCCGATCGCGGAAAGCCTAAGCAGGGGCCCACACCAGCCCCGGTAGAACACCGAAAAGTCCTTCGTGGCCCGACGGTACGCACCGTGCGCCTGGCCGGTGACGCCGAACGCCTTGACCACGGTGATGCCGCGGGCGAACTCCAGCATGGTGGCGGAGACGTCGCCCAACCGGTGGTCCATCTCCATCGTCTTGTCTCCCATGCCCCGAAGCTGCACCATCATGGTCAGTGCGTAGACGATAATCGCGGAGATGGCCAGCAACCCCAGGCGGTAATCCACGAAGAACGCGAAGACCAGCGTCACCACCGGCTGCACGACGGCGATGGTCATGTCCACCGGCGCGTGCGCGACCAGCTGGTGGATCTGGGCAATGTCATCGTGGAGGCTCTTGCGGAAACGCCCCGAATTGGTGTCTGTGAACCACCCCAGTGGCGCTGAGGCCAGCCGGTTAATCATGCGTTGGCGCAGCACAAAGCCCAGTTTGATGTCCCCGAAGTGGGTAATCGTGAGGCCGATGAAGTAGATGAGCAGCCGCAGGCAGAACGCGGAAATCAGCCACATTCCCACTGTCATCATGCGGTCCCGGTCGGCGCCCTCGGCGGCCAGGCGGGCCAGTTCTAAGAAGGCGACGTAGGGCGCGATGGCGAGTACTGAGGCGATGACGGCCAACACCCGGGCGAGGAGGATGTGCCCTTGGATAGGGCCGAGCACCTCCTTTAATGCCTTCTGCCCGCTGCGCGGGCTGGTTGGGGTTTTCTCCGTCATGGGGTGTCCTTTCGGGTGTCAGTGAGGTCGATGCGGGCGTCGGCGCACGCGTGAAGGAACTCGGTGTCGTGGCTGATCGCAATGACCACGTGGCCGCGTTCGGCGAGCACGCGCAGCTGGGTGGCGATGCCGCGCAGGTGGCGCAGATCCACCCCGGAGGTGGGTTCGTCGAAGATGATGACGTCGCGGTGTTGCTCCAGCGCCGTGGCCACGACGAGGCGCTGCTGCTGTCCGCCGGATAACGACAACGGGTGGCGGTCGGCGACCTCGGCCAGTCCCAGGGGAGCGAGGTAGTCCGGGTGGGCCTCCTTGTCCACCCGGTCGGCGAAGAGCTGGTGGCGGACGTCCTGCATGACCAAAAAGCAGTCCGACGCGCGCAGCGCCCGGCCGTTGAGCGTCATCCGGGCGGCCCGGTTGGAGCGCAAGAAGCCGCAGAGGACGTTGGCCAGGGTGGTCTTTCCGCACCCGTTGGCGCCGGTCACGGCGGTGACCGCCCCGGCGGGGAAGACCATATCTGGGTAGGTGAGCTCCGGGGCGCGGCGACGGGTGATGCGTAAGCCTGTCACGTGCAGTCCGGTGACGCTCGGGTCCGTCGGCGCGGGGACGGTGAGGGGTTCGTCGGTGAGGCTGCGCAGCCCGAGGCGCTCGCGTTCGTCGTTGCTCAGGGCGAAGAACTCGGCACCGCTGAAGCGGTGCTGAATTCGACCCTGGTCGATGTATAGAGCCTGGTCGATGAGCCCGCGGAGGTAGTGCAGGCGATGCTCGGTGACCAGAAGCGTCGTCCCGGCGCGGCGCAGCCGGTCGATGAGGGACGCCACCGCCGCGATGCCCACCCCGTCGAGGTTGGAGGTGGGTTCGTCGCAGACGATGACGTCCGTCTGTTGCGCCAGCGCCTGGGCGAAGGCGACGCGTTGGATCTGCCCGCCGGACAGCGAGCCGAGGCGGCGATCGAGCAGGCCGTCCACGCCCGTCGCGGCCGCGGCGTCGCGCACCGCGGCGCGGATGACCTCGGCAGACAGGCCGTGGTTGGCCGGGGCGAAGCTGAGCTCGGAGCCGACCTCGGTGGTGAAGAATTGCTGGCGAGGGTGCTGCATGACGCTCGCGCAGCACGCGCCGGAGGAGGTGAGGTCCGCCTCGGCGATGGAGATGCCGTCGACGGCGACGGTGCCGCCAAGCCGCCCCGGGTAGAAGTGGGGGACCAGGCCGGTGATGAGCCGGACGACCGTCGACTTGCCACTTCCCGAGGGCCCGCACAGCAGCGTCACCGAGCCGCGGGGCAGTTGCAGGTTAAGGTCATCGACTCCCGTGCCGGTGCCGTCGTAGCGGAAGGAGGCGTCGGTGAGCGACACGATGTTAGCCACGCAGGATCACCACCCACGCCAAGGCGCACAGGGCGAGGACGGCCGCGTCTACTGGGCGAAACCGCAGGTCGGACAAGGCCGTGGGCCGGGTGGCGGTTCCCATGCCGCGCAGCAGCGCCGACGCTGCTAAGGCGTCCGACGTCCGGGCCGCGGCGGCGAGGGTGGGCACGGCCACGCGTTCCGCCGAGGCCACCGGGTGCTGCAGCAGCTGCCAGCCGGTGTAGCCGCGCAGGGTCATCGCCCGCCACACCGTCTGGATCTCTACGCAGGCGATCGGCAGGAAGCGGTACAGCACCGCCAGGGGAATGATCGCCGCAGAGGGCAGGCGCAGCTGGTAGAGCGATTCGAGCACGTCGGCGAAGCGAAGGGCCAGCACGAACCAGATGGTCGACGAGCACGCCGCGATCATCCGCGTTGTCCAGTAGCCGACCGCGCCGGCGGCGTGGGTGAGGAGATTCGGCGCCAGGAAGGGAAGGTACGTCAGCACCAGCGCGGCGAACGTCGCACCCAGCAGCCACCGGGCGACCGAGGAGTAGCCGGCCACCGCTAGGCCGACGGCGGCCAGGAGGGGGATGACGGTGGCGGCCCACAGCGGCACGTGGGACATCCACGCCCAGGCGTTCGCGGTGAGGACGACGGCCATACCGGTGCGCGGGTCTATCCGCTGCATACTAGGCCAACCCGGCGCGCCGGAAGTGCTTGGCGAGGATGCGGTTGCCGAGCAGCCCGGAGGCGAAGGCGACGGCGGCCACGATGAACGTCCAGCAGATGATGAACGTGTCCGAGAAGAGCGCGTTCCAGGCGGCGCCGTAGGCCGGGTCGTTCATCGAGGTGGAGACGTAGTCGATGTAGGCCTCCCGGTTCCACAGCATGGACGCGATGGGGGAGACGATCCACATGCTGAACACGCCGTAGCCCAGCGAGTTCCACAGCGGGGAACGGAAATCCCCGATCCGGGAGATGGCCCCACCGGCGACGCCGGCGACGGTGCCGCCGACCACGGTGAGCAGGGAGTGTCCGGTGGCCACCATGAGTAGGCCGATGAGCAGGCCCATGGCGCCGAGCCCCCAGACGCGGGGCGTGCGGGCCTGGAAGAGGGTGACGACGACGGCGTTGGCGACGATGCCGATGAGCCAGCCGACGACCGATCCGACGGGGGAGAACACCCCGAGCATGCCGGTGGCGAAGAGGACGACGAAGTACACGGCGGTGAAAACACCCACGTTGACGAGGTTTCTCACGCCCGTGACTTGGGAGGCGCTGCGGCTCGTCGGGCTGGCGGTAGGCGGTGTGGATGTGGGCGGCGTGGCGGAGGGCGGCGTGGCGGCTGACATGTTCGGCTCCTTGGGAGGATGTTCACTACTGACCTAGCCTCGTCCGGTTAGGCGAGGTTATCCTAACCCTGAATGCCATTCTCGAATAGGGGTTACACGTCAGCCGGCTGAAAATACCCTCAAAGATCCAGGTCAGCCGGGCAGGACAGCCAAGAGCTACACCCGGCGCACCAAGCCGTGGGCGCTGAGTGTTGCCGACGCCTGGGCGTCAGCGTCGGCGCCGAAGCGCTCGGCCACCCACGTCACCCCCGCCCACCCCGTGAGGATGAGACCCGCCAGGCACGGCACATAATACGGCCAGCGGGGAAGCACCGAAATCAGCGACACCCCGCGGGTGGGCCGGGCGATAAAGCCGTAGTTTCCCCCGGTCACCGCGTTAATGACGGACGTGACCGCGAACCAGCCGAGGGTGGTCTGCGTGGCCCGCCGGTAGCCGGCCCACGTCGGCCGGTACCCAAAGGCGAAGACCAAGGTCAGCGGCACGATGAGCGCCGCCCAGTGAAAGAGCCAGTAGGCACCCTCCTGCACCCACCGGGTGGTGACCCACGCGGCGTCGGGGGTGAGCAGGGCCATGGGATTGAGCCACATGCCCCAGAAGAAGCTCATCGTCACGGCGAACTCATTGCCGGTACCGATGGCGATGGGCGTGATAATCCGCAACCAATCGCAGATATGAAAGGGCAGCGTCTCGTCGTACACGACGGCGCTCGGGCGCAGCGTCACGGCCAGGTAGGCGAGAGACATCATCCCCAGCACGACGCCGGCAACCTGGCGGGCACGGGTCTCTATGGGGGTGCCGCGCACGCGACGCGCCGCCACGACGATGACGCCGGCGGTGATGATGCCCACCACGTTCACCAGGAGGTGACGGGCATCGAACTGGGCAATTGTTTCATATGTCCGGCCGGTGTGCCGAGACGTCCACATCTGCTGGGCCATAGTGGCAGTACCCTAGCAACCTTCGCCGCTGCTCGCTCGCTAGTCGGCAGACGCCTTCACATCGACCAGGGTCGAATAGAGCTCGTCGAAGCGCCGACGCAGGCGGGCGTAGTGTTCGGCGGCGTCGGCCCGCGGGCTGAACGGCTCCCCGAAAGGCGGCACCGCCCGGGTTCCACCCGGGTTGATGACCTCCAAGGCGATGAGCGCCGTTCCCCGCAGCGTGGCCCTCTTCATGGCCAGCGGGATGACGGTGGCCCCGGTGACATTCGCCAGCACCTGCAACCATTCGGGGTGTTCGGTGGTGACCCGGCCCGAGGCGATGACGCGTTCGGCGGCCATGCCCGCGTCGGAGAGCTGCTCGAAGATGCGGGCGTAGCTGATGGCGATGGACTCGATCACCCCATGCCACATATCGAGCACGGTCGTTTCTTCGGTGATGTCCGTGATCGTGGCCTTCGCGTCGGCCGCCCAGCCGGTGGCCCGCTCCCCGGTGAAAAACGGCAGCACTGCCGGCACGTCCTCATCCGGCGGGCCGGCGAGCCGCTCGCCCAATTCCGCCGGGTCGACGGGCGCCAGCGTCGTCTCCAGCCAGGAAATCGCCCGCCCCACGTCGTTGAGCGCCCCGCCCAAGATGGCCTGCTGCGCATCCAACCGGTAGCACCACAGGCCCGCCGGGACATTCTCGGGAACCTGCGGCAGGATGACGCGCGCCGCCCCCGACGTCGCCGCCGCGACCGCCACCGTGGAGGCGTCGACGGCCCCCGGGCCTACGTTCGACGGCCACCCGTCGGGAATGGCGTGCAGCCACGGGGTGCCGTTGAGCGCCGGCCACGGGGTGCGTTCCGGGTGCGTCGGCGTCTGCGGGCCAAACACCGGGGCGAACAGGGACGCGCTCACCCCCACCGCGTCGAGGATCTCCTTATCGATCTCGCCGGTATGCACGTTGAGCACACCCGACCAGGCCGCCGTCGACGTCGCCACCCCCACAATGCCCGCAAGCTTGAAGTAAACGTACTCGCCGATGCTCATAATGCGTTTCGTGCGCGCCAACAGCTCCGGGTACTCCGCCGCCAGCCACGCCAGCCGCGCCGGATGGTAGCTGGTGTGCAGCCGAACCCCGGTGCGGGCGTGGTAGGCGGCCTCATCCACCCGCTCCCGCAAGGCGGTGACATAGTCGGCGCAGCGGGAATCCGCGTACGTGATGGCGCGGGTCAAGGCGTTACCGGACGCGTCGACGAGCACGAGCGACGCGGCGAAAGTATCCATCGCCACCGCGTCGATCCGCACATTCTTCTTCGCCGCGAAATCGACGATCGCCGCGATGATCTCCCGGCATTCGGCCACCACCTGGTCAGCATCGATGGCCGACGTGCCGTCGTAATCGCTGACGAAGGCGTGTGATAGCCGCTGCTTCGATCCCTTCACGGGGCACCCCGTGGCATCGTACAAACCGCCGCGCGACGCCGTGGAGCCGATGTCCAGCGCCAACACAAAGGGGCCGGTGGCCTCCTTGAGGGGGATGGACATCGTCGGAACCTTCGTGAGTTCAGCCATAACCACCATTGTATGCACCGGCACCCCCGGCCAGGGAGGCGTTACCCTGGCAACCATGACCGATCTCACCACTGTCCTGCGCACCGACGACGGCGTCGAGCTCGTCGCCACCAGCCCGGAGCACGCCGGCGACGGCGCCCACCGGATCTCCGTGGAGTACTCCAGCCTCAACTACAAAGACGCCATGGCGCTCGCCGGCGATCGAGCAGTGGCGCGCATCCTGCCGCTCGTGCCCGGCATCGACGCCGTCGGCCGGCTCGACGACGGCCAGCTCGTCACCGTCAACGGCGCCGGTCTCGGCGAACGTCGCCACGGCGGCTACACCCCCACCGTCAACGTGGACGCCTTCACCGTGGTGCCTAAGGCCTTCGACGCCTTCACCGCCGCCGCCATCGGCACCGCCGGGTACACCGCCGCCCTCAGCGTCGACGCGCTGCGCGCCGCCGTCGCCCCCAGCGACGGCCCCGTCCTCGTCACCGGTGCCACCGGTGGCGTCGGCTCCATCGCCATCCTGCTGCTGCGCTCCTTGGGCTACGACGTCGCCGCCCTCACCGGCCGCGTCGACGAGCACGGCGAGTGGCTGCGTACCCTCGGCGCCAGCGAGGTGCTTGACCGTGCGGACTTCGCCGCAAAGGGCCGGCCGCTGCAGAAGGCGCGCTTCGCCGGCGCCGTCGACACGGTGGGCTCCCACGTGCTGGTCAACACGCTGGCACAGATCCGCTGGGGCGGGTCCGTCACCGCCTGCGGGCTGGCGCAAGGCGCCGACCTGCCCGGCACCGTGCTGCCGTTTATTCTCCGCGGGGTGAATCTACTGGGCATCAACTCCGTCGATGCCCCTGACGAGCTGCGGGAGAAGGCGTGGGCGTTGCTCGCCGAGCACCTCGACGCCGGCGTGCTCGCCACTTTCACCGAAGCAATCAGCCTGGAGCAGGTGGCCGACGCCGGCGAGCAACTGCTGGCCGGAACCCGGCGCGGGCGCACCGTCGTCGCTGTTAGGTAGGAGTTGGTGCTGGCCGTGGGTGCTCACAGGCGCTCGATGAGCGCGCCAAGCAGCAGCACAAGCTCCGCGCCGCCGACGGTCACCATGCACGCCGTCACCAGCAACACGGCCACCACGTTGGGCTGGACGCGCTCCTTGGCTAACGAGTGGGCTTCCCGCTGGTAGCGGTGGTGTCCGGCCAGCAGCAGCGTCACCGCGAGCAGCGCCAACACCAGGGCGAGAACGACGATGACGCTGGGGTACATGCCCGCCCACCGCAGCAGGGTGGACGCGCACACCAACAGGGCGAGCACGGTACGGCCCCAGGACAGCGCGGTGCGCTCCGGCTGCAGGCCCGGGTCCTCGTGCAGGCGGGTCGACAGTCGGCGGGTCGACGGTCGGCGGGCCATCACACCAGAACGCCGACGAGCAGCACCACGGCGCCGCACACCCCGCCAATGGAGAGCACGGGGATGATGCCCGGCACCGGCAGCGGCCGGTCGTGACGCATCGACCGCTCCACGGCGATCCACCGCAGGCACGAACCGAGAGAAATAAGCAGGCCGACGACAATCATGAACACGGCCGCCACCGCCTGCAAGGTGCCGTCGAGCGCGTCGATGGCGAAAGCCTCCAGGGCGATGCCGCCGGCTAGGAATGCCAGCGACGTCCGGGTCCAGGCTAGGAAGGTGCGCTCGTTGGCGAGGGTGAAACGGGGGTCCGGTTCCTCGCCGTCGGGGAACACCCGCCGGGCCAGCCAGCTGCGTTGCTCAGACATCGTCTTTACTTGCTGTTCTACTTCACTACCAGGTTGACCATCCGGCCCGGCACCACGATCTTCTTGATGACCGTCTTGCCCTCAATGTTGGCGGCGATGCGCTCGTCGGCCAGCGCGGCGGCGACGACGTCGTCCTGCGCGGCGTCGGCGGCGACGGTGATGCGGCCGCGAACCTTGCCGTTGACCTGCACGGGCAGCTCCACCTCGTCGTCCACCAGCCACTTCTGTTCGAAAGTGGGGAAGGCGGCGAAGGTGATGGTGTCCTCGTGGCCCAGGCGAGCCCACAGCTCCTCCGCGATGTGCGGGGCGATGGGGGAGACCATGACGACCAGCGGTTCCACCGCGGCCAGCGGCACCTCGCCCGGGTAGGTCTTCGTGAGGTAGTTGACGTACTCGATGAGCTTGGCCACCACGGTGTTATCCCGCAGGTTGGCGTAGTCATCGCGCACACCCGCGACGGTGCGGTGCAGCTGCTTGAGGTCGGCGTCCGTGAGCGCGGCGTCGGCCTGGGCGTGAACGGCGCCGGTCTCCTCGTCGATGATGAGGCGCCACAGGCGCTGCAGGAACCGATGCGCGCCGACGACGTCCTTCGTCGCCCAGGGCCGCGACGTGTCCAACGGGCCCATCGACATCTCGTACACGCGCAGCGTGTCCGCACCGAAGTCCGCCACCACATCGTCCGGGGCGACGGCGTTCTTCAACGACTTGCCCATCTTGCCGTACTCCTGGAACACCTCCATGTCCCCGATGAAGAACTTGCCGTCGCGCTGTTCCACCTCCGCCGCCGGCTGGTACACGCCACGGGCATCCGTGTACGCGAAGGCCTGGATGTAGCCCTGGTTGAACAGGCGTCGGTACGGCTCCTTCGACGTGACGTGGCCCAGATCGAACAGCACCTTGTGCCAGAAACGGGAGTAGAGCAGGTGCAGCACGGCGTGCTCGACGCCGCCGACGTACAGGTCCACGCCGCCGCAATCCTCAGCCGACTGCGGGCCGGTCCAATAGCGCTCATTCTCCAAGTCGACGAACGCCTGCGAATTCGTGGGATCAATGTAGCGCAGCTGGTACCAGGAGGACCCGGCCCACTGCGGCATGACGTTCGCGTCCCGGTAGTAGGTCTGCACCCCGTCGCCGAGGTCCAGCTCCACCTCAATCCAGTCCGTCACCTTCGCCAGCGGCGGCTGCGGGGCGCTGTCCGCATCATCCGGGTCGAAGGAAACCGGCTTGTAGTCATCCACCTCCGGCAGCTCGACGGGCAGCATCGACTCCGGCAAGGCGTGCGCGTGGCCCTCGGCGTCGTAGACGATGGGGAAAGGCTCACCCCAGTAACGCTGGCGGGCGAACAACCAATCGCGCAGCTTGTACTGGATCTTCTCCACGCCGGCGTCGTGCTCCTCAAGCCAGGCAATGACCGCCGCGATGGCGTCCTCCTTGCCCAGGCCGTTGAGGTCAAGGCCGGCGTCGTTCGCCGAATTGATGTGCGGGGCATCGCCGGTGAAGGCGGCCTCGGACACGTCGCCGTCGAGCACCGGGATGATGTCGATGCCGAAGGCGGAGGCGAACTCGTAGTCACGCTCGTCGTGTGCCGGAACCGCCATGACCGCGCCCGTGCCGTAGCCCGACAGCACATAATCCGCGGCAAACACCGGGACCTTCGCGCCGTTGACCGGGTTCACGGCGTAGGTGCCCAAGAACACGCCGGTCTTGTCCTTGTTCTCCTGGCGTTCAACGTCGCTCTTCGCCGCGATGGCGGCACGGTAGGCGGTGAGCGCCTCCCGCGGCGTGGCCGCACCGCCGGTCCACCGCTCGTCGACGCCCGGCTCGTAGGCGTCGGCCAGCAGCTGATCCGCCAGCTCCGACTCCGGGGCCAGCGCCATGTACGTAGCGCCGAACAGGGTATCCGCGCGGGTGGTGAACACGGTCACCGGCACCGCGGTGCCGTCGGTGACTGTCGCGGTGAAGGTGACCTCCGCGCCGCGGGAACGGCCGATCCAATTGCGCTGCATGGCCTTGACCTTGTCCGGCCAATCAAGCATCTCCAGGTCATCAATGAGGCGATCAGCGTACGCGGTGATCCGCATCATCCACTGCGACAGCTTCTTACGGAAAACCGGGAAATTACCGCGCTCCGAACGGCCGTCCGCCGTGACCTCCTCGTTCGCCAACACCGTGCCCAGACCCGGGCACCAATTGACCATCGAATTAGACCGGTAGACCAGGCGGAACTCGTCGACCGCCTCCTGCTGCTCCTCGCGGGTCAGCTCCGCGTACACGCGGCCGTCCTTCGTGGTGCGCCGGCCGTCCTTAAGCTCCTCAATCAGCTCCGCGATGGGGCGGGCCTTGCGCTGCTGCTCATCGAACCAGGCGTTGTAAATCTGCAGGAAGATCCACTGCGTCCACCGGTAAAACTCCGTATCCGTGGTGGCGACGGAACGACGCGCGTCATGCCCCAACCCCAACGCGCCGAGCTGGCGGCGCATGTTGTCGATATTCTTCATCGTCGTCGTCCGCGGGTGCGTACCCGTCTGGATGGCGTACTGCTCCGCCGGCAAGCCGAAAGCGTCATAGCCCAAGGTGTGCAGGACATTCTTGCCCAGCATCCGGTTGTAGCGGGCAAACACGTCCGTGGCGATATAACCCAGCGGGTGGCCGACGTGCAGGCCGGCGCCCGAGGGGTAGGGGAACATGTCCTGGACGAAAAGCTTGTCCTCCGGCAGCGACTCCCCCTCGCCCGGCGCGAGGTCACCCACCGGGTTCGGGGCGTGGAAGGTGCCATTGTCCAACCAGTAACGCTGCCACTTCGTCTCGATCTCGTTCGCGAGAGCGTTGGTGTAGCGGTGCTGCGGGGTCGCCGATGCCGGCGCGGTGTTCGTCATGCTTAGTCAGTGTAATCAGTAGGGGCGACGACGCTGGCTAGGCCCGGGGTTCGGCCTTTCGGCGCCGACGCGGCGCTGCAGTGACCTCACTCCTGTTCTGTCTGGCACCCTTATGTTTCATCATGTTTAAACTTTGGCGGAAAATCTGGCGTCATTGTTAAAGTTTTGGACGGAACCACCCGACACCCCTAGGGCGTCCTGGGGAGCCCTCGGAAGTCGATCCGGTGGACCGTCTCGTCCGGCAACCTGGGGGAGAGGGCGTGCGCGGGGACGCGGGCTAAGCTGGTCGGTGTCCTCGCGGCCTTTCATTGAGGGACGGGGTTCTACGCCCCGCTACGAATGGCGTCCGAGGGGGTTGCCGTCGCTTCTGGCGACGGCCTTTCATTGAGGGGAGGCCACCTGGAGGCGAACTATCGAGGTGCAAGCGTTGCCGTCGCTTCTGGCGACGGCCTTTCATTGAGGGGAGCACAAGGTAGCCACCAACCCGGCGACGGGGGAAGTTGCCGTCGCTTCTGGCGACGGCCTTTCATTGAGGGGCCCCGGTCCCGGTGTTTTGCCACATGGCGGCCTGGGTTGCCGTCGCTTCTGGCGACGGCCTTTCATTGAGGGCCCGCTACGGCGGGTCAAAAAACACACCATGACCAGGGTTGTCGTCGCTTCTGGCGACGGCCTTTCATTGAGGCTGCTCTCAGCCCCACAAGGCGCGAAGGAGGGTGTGTTGCCGTCGCCTTGAGCAACAGCCTCTACTGCAAGCCGAGCCCCTTCCCGCCGGCCCAGTCAGCCCCCTCAACCCCCAACCGACTAACCCAACCACCCAACCAACCACCCCGAATGTTTCACGTGAAACAAAAACGGCCGGCTCCCATCGGGAACCAGCCGCCTAACCGAGGAGCGCTACACGCACCCGCTCTAACGATTTAGTGAACGTCGATGAACTTCTTGAGCACCCAGCCCTTGAGCGCGATCATGATGAGGCCGATAACGATGGAGCCGATGCCCACCCAGAGGAAGAAGTTGAACTCGGCCGACGGGTCGTTCGGGTTGTACAGCCCGCCGAGGGTGCCGGACAGGGAGGTGCCCATCGACACGGCGAGCAGCCACACCGCCATCGTCTGCGATTGGAACTTCTCCGGGGCCACCTTGGTGGCCAGGGAGTTGCCCACGGGGGAGAGCATGAGCTCACCCATGGTGAAGAGGAAGAGGATCCAGATAACAACGAAGATCGGGGTGCCGTCCTCACCGGTGGTGGTGAAGGGGAGGAAGAAGAACAGGGACACGCCGATGATGATCGAGGCGATGCCGAACTTCACGGCGGTCGACGGCTGGCGCTTGCCAAGCTTGGTCCAGATCGCGGCGAAGACGCCGGCGAACAGCACGATGAACACCGGGTTGAAGGAGGTCACCTGCGAGGGCGCCATCTCCCAACCGAAGAGGTTGAGGTCCAGTCGCTGGTCTGCGTAGACGGCGAGGATGGTGAACTGGGACTGGAAGATGGCGAAGAACGCGACCGCGCCGAGCATCATGGGGATGAAGCCGACGAGGCGGGACTTCTCAGCTTCGGTGGCCTGCGAGGAGGTGAGCATCTGGATCATCATGGCCACCAGCGCCACGAGGGCGATGCCGAGCATGATGTTGGCAAGCCATTCCAGCTTGATGATGCCAGTGGCGACGAGCATCACGAACGTCAGGACGACGACGGCCAGGCCGCCGAGCACCGGAAGCAGGCCCTTCTTCGGCAGCGGGTTGGGGACGTCGTGGCCGGCCGCGCCGATGGTGGTCTTGCGCATGAGTACGTACTGGGTGAGGCCCAGCGCCATGCCGACGGCAGCCGCGCCGAAGCCGACGTGGAAGTTAAAGGCGACGGAAAGCGCGCCGGTAATCATCGGGCCGAAGAAGGCGCCGATGTTGACAGCCATGTAGAAGATGGAGAAGCCGGCGTCGCGTCGCGGGTCTTCCTTGCTATATAGCTGCCCGAGCACCACCGAGGCGGCGGTCTTGACGCCGCCGGAGCCGACCGCGACGCACACCAGGCCCACCGTCAGCCCGAGGAAGCCCGGCAGCACCGCGAGGGCCACGTGGCCGGCCATGACGAGGATGGAGGAATAGAACAGGGTGCGTTCCGAACCAATGAGCCGGTCAGCCACGAAGGAGGCGACGATGGCGTTCATGTAAACGAAGCCGCCGTAGGCACCGACGATGGACAGCGCCGCCGCCTCGGACATCCCGAGGCCGCCTTCGGTCACCGAGTAGTACAGGTAGAAGGCGAGCAGGGACTGCATGCCGTAGAAGCTGAAGCGCTCCCACAGCTCGATGCCGAAGAGGTTGGCCAGCCCCCACGGCTGACCGAAGAATTTCTTTTGCGACGGAGCCGGGAGCGTCTCCGTCGGGTTCGCTGAGCTAGACATGTGAACTAGTGTGCCCCGGCCATTGCGGAAAATACCAATTGAGGTACCGAAACACCGTCGCTCCCGAACGGTGTCACCGGGGTCGCGCCTAGCCGCGCAGAGCCTCGTCGAGGGGCATCGGCTCCTCCCCGAGATGGCCGGCGATGACCGGGTGGACGATCCGCCCGTCGTGGGTGTTGAGTCCGTGGGCGAGGTGCTCGTCGGCGGCGAGGGCGTCGCGCCAGCCGTCGGCGAGCCGCAGCGCGTAGGGGAGGGTGGCGTTGGTCAGGGCGACGGTGGCGGTGTTCGGCACCGAGCCGGGCATGTTGGCCACGCAGTAGAACGTGCACCCGGACACCTCAAAGGTGGGGTCGGTATGGGTGGTGGGGTGGGAATCCTCGAAGCACCCGCCCTGGTCGATGGCCACATCCACCAGCACCGAGCCTTCCCGCATGTCCTCCACCATCTCGTGGGTGACGAGCTTCGGGGCGGCGTCGCCAGGGATGAGGACGGTGCCGATGACGACGTCGGCGTCGCGCAGCTCCTCGGCGAGTTCCACCTGGGTGGACAGGTGCGTGCGCACCCGCGGGCCGAAGCGAGCGACGAGCTCCCGCAGGCGGGGCACGGAGATGTCGAAGACGTGGGTCTCCGCTCCGAGGCCCAGTGCGGCCTCGGCGGCATTCTCTCCGGCGACGCCGCCGCCGACCACCACGACCTTCGCCGGGGCGGTGCCGGTCACCCCACCCATGAGCAGCCCCTTACCGCCCTCCTGGTGCATGAGGTGGTACGCCGCGACCTGGGTGGCCAACTTTCCTGCCACTTCACTCATCGGCGCCAGCAGCGGCAGGCCGTGCTCGGCGGTGACGTTTTCGTAGGCGATAGCAGTCACTCGGTTGTCCTTGAGCGCCTGGGCCACCGACGGCGCGGCGGCGAGGTGGAGGTAGGTGAACAGCACCTGGCCGGGGCGCATGAGGGCGAACTCCGGCGGTTGCGGTTCCTTGACCTTGAGCACCAGATCGGCCGACCAGGCCGTCGCGGCGTCGACGATCCGGGCGCCGACGGCAACGTAGGCGTCGTCGGCGAAGCCGGACCCGAGGCCGGCGGATTCCTCCACGACGACGTCGTGGCCCCGGGCGATGAACTCGGCGGCGCCGGCCGGGGTGAGGGCGACGCGTTTCTCGTGATCCTTGATTTCCTTAGGGCAGCCGATAAGCATGTGAAACCTCCCGGGGTGAGATGGTGAGTCGTTTTCCCCGAGTGTAGGCCCGGACGCGTCGGGCGCTACGCCGTTTCTCGCACAACCAGCTGAGGATTATCTAAGCCTTACCTACCCACCCCTGGGCGGTAGGCTGGTCACCATGCTTAAGCCGCTGCTCATCGTCGTGGGGATGCTCGCTACCGGCCTTGGGGCCGTCGGAGTGGTGCTGCCTGTCCTGCCCACCACGCCGTTTCTCCTGCTAGCGGTCTTCTGCTTCGCGCGCAGCTCTACCAGGTTCAACGACCTTCTCCTACGCAACCGCGTCCTCGGGCCGTACATCACCAACTACTACAACCACTCGATGTCACCGCGGGACAAGGCCGGGACCTTGGCGCTGATGTGGTGCGGCATCCTCCTGTCGTGCGTGTTGATCGGCAAGACGGTGACGTGGGTAATCTTGCCGCTTATCGCGATGGGGGTCACCATTCATATCGTGCGGCTTTCGCCACGGCCGCACGCCGCGCCGGTCCCGCAGCACGACGCCGCTAGCAGCCCGGGTGGCGCCAACCACCCCGCCGGGCCATGATTGACGCATGACTGTCCGCCGAGCGCTTGCCGCGTCCCTCATAACCATTGCCAGCGGTTATGGGCTGTGCGCCTGCACCATCGGCGACACCAGCGCGGGCAGCGGCGGCACCGGCTCCCCGACAGCGGCAGCGACGTCCACGGTCACGAGCACCGTCGCCCGGCCGCGGGAAAGTACGACGAAGACGAGCAGGGAAACGACCACGGCGAGCACGTCTGCCGCGACGACGTCGTCGAGCCGCCGCACTATCCCCGCCACGGCTCAGCCGACGGCGCCTACCTCGGCGAACGACGCACCGCTCGCTGCGACGAGCGGCAGCTGCGCGCTGACTGACATCAAAGCTGATACCCACCCAGAGGCACCTTTCGACACCGTCATTTACTGCGACGGAACGTGGGCAGCCATTGGCCAGGCCCACACCGACTATGGCATTTACCCCTATTGGGACGGCAGCCACTGGACAGAACTGACTCCGGCCGGGGAGACCGTCGAGGGCCTCTACGGGCCCTGCTACGACGCAGACTCGGTGGCAAAGCTGGGCCCGCTACCGGATGCGATCCACTTGGAGATCTGCTCGGCCGACGAGCTCTTTTAGCGCCCCCGCGCATCGCGGCCCCCGCGCATCGCCGCCCCCGCGATGCGCGCTTTTTCGGTCCCCGCGCATCGGCGCCCCGCGCATCGCCCCCGCGCATCTCCGCGCATCGCCTCCGCGATGCGCGCCCCCCGAGCAGCGCAAAGCGCCGCACGTACCAGCTACACGGTCGCGTCTTCGCTGAGCGCGTCGGCAGCGGTAGCGTCGTCGCCGCGGGTGCCGATGTCCTGGGCGTACTTGTTGATAATCATGGCGATGGCGCCGTCGCCGGTGACGTTGGCGGCGGTACCGAAGGAGTCGATGGCGATGTAGGCCGCGATCATGAGGGCGACCATGGATTCGTCGAACCCCAGCATGGACGCGAGCAGGCCGGAGGCCGCCATGATGGCGCCGCCGGGCACGCCCGGGGCGGCGATCATCGTCACGCCGAGCATGAGGATGTAGCCGATGGCCAGGCCGAAGCTGACCTCCATGCCGGACATCATGATGATGGCGAAGGAGAAGAGGACGATCTTAATCATCGAGCCCGACAGGTGAATGGTGGCGCACAGCGGAACGACGAAGCCGCCGATGTCCTTGCGCACGCCGTTGTTCATCGCGCACTTGAGCGTCACCGGGATGGTCGCGGCGGAGGAGGAGGTGCCAAGCGCCGTGAAGTAGGCCGGTGCCATGGCGCGCAGGGCGCTGAGCGGGTTCTTACCCACCATCGCGCCGGCGATGAGGTACTGCACGAGCAGGTAGATGATGGTGAGGACCACGGCCACCAGCAAGACCTGGCTGAAGGTGACAAGGGTGTCAACGAGGTTGCCGTTCTTGCCCAGGGACAGGAACATGCCGAAGATGAACACCGGCAGCAGGGGGATGACGAAGGATTCGATGACCTTCATGATGACACCCTCGAGCTCGCGGGAGGCGACGTAGAGGGAGTCAGACTTGACCACCGTCATGGCCAGCCCGATGGCGAAGGCGAGCATGAGGGCCGTCATGACCTCGAAGGGCGGCGGCATCTCCACGGAGAAGTAGGCCTCCAGGTTGCCCTCGGAGATTTCGGCTACTTCGTTGACGCCGTCGTCGCCGATGAACAGCGGGAAGAGGTTGAGCGCCACCGCGTAGGCGATAAGCCCTGCGATCATGGCCGATCCGTAGGCGATGCCGGTGGTGATGGCGAGCCACTTGCCCGCGCCGCGGCCGAGGCCGGCGATGGCCGGGGTAATGAGGGCGAAGATGAGGACCGGGACGAAGAAGTTGAGGAAGTTGCCGAAGAGGCTATTGAAGGTGACGAAAATCCGGGCCAGCCAGTCCGGGAAGACAAAGCTGGCTGCGATGCCCAGGATGATCGCGATGATGATCTTTCCGAGCAGCGATCGGAAGAATCCAGATATCTTCATAAGTGGGCTTTCTTGATCTAGGGATGACCGGTGCGGAGGCGGATCCCGTCGGCCAAATACCTAGGAGCGGATAGTTACCTGGCTTAAGTTACCTGGCCACCTGTGGTTTTCCTAGTAACCGCCCGTCGTAAGATACGGGACATGAACACCCCTGGTCTCGTGATTGGTTCCCTGCTCGGTGTCCTGGCGCTGATTGTGATGGTCGTCGGGTTGCTGGCGGCCGCCCGGAAGCTTCCGGGCAACAACGTTTTCGGCCTCCGCGTCGCGGAAGTCCGCAAGTCCCGGGAAGTGTGGGAGGCCGCGCACCACATCGCGGGGCTGTTTTGGGTTCTGGGCGGGGTCACGCTGCTCTTCGCCTCTTTGGTGTCTTTCGTGGCGACTGGTTGGCTGTGGCTGCTGCCGGCGGTGATGGTGGTCGTCGCGGTGGGGGCGGTGGGGGCGGGGGCCAACGTCGGCGCCCGGACCGCGGCAGTGCTTGACGCCGCCCGGGAGGCTGAGGACGACGACGCCAGCGTCGAACAGCCGGCTCCGACGGTGGACCTTTCGGCCCTGCGCACCGCAGCCACCCGCGCGGACGGGCAGGCCGACGGGCAGGGGGATGGCCGCGCCGACGCCAGCACCGACGCCAGCACCGACGCACCGCGCATCCCTTAAGCCTTCACCCCAACTCCGCTGTCGTGTTGCCCAAACCACAGTGCGGGATTAAGCTTCATACCGTGAGATTGTCAACGTTGAACCGGAACTGGTGGTGGCGCCCCTAAACGGCGTGCCCACCTCGTACAAGAAGCGTTGTCAGCACAACCCAGCGAATGCAGGCCCGCCGGCTTTACTCCCCACCAGGAGGAAGCACCGCGGGCCTAATTTTTCGCCCGCATCGGGATCACTACCCGGCACAGGTGCTTCGGAACTACACAAGGGGAGGACGGCCCCTAGGCCTTCGTAAGTTCTTAACACCAGACCCAGAAAGGTAGTGAGATGTTCACCACGCAAGCCCCGATGGGTGGGGCCGGATGAGCGAGACTACTGCGACGTTCGCGCCCGTCGTCGCCCGGCGAGACGTGCGCTACCACGCCGACGCCTCCGTTCTCTTCGCCGCGCTCGGCGGGACCCGGCGCCTCGACACGATCCTGTTCGAGTCTGCGGATATTACGACCAAGTCGGGCCTGAATTCGGTGGCGGTGCTGGCGTCGTCGCTGCGCATCACGTGCAATGGCGACACGGTGAGCGTCGAGCCGCTCACGGCCTCGGGGGAGGTCATCGCCCGGCGGTTGCACGAGAAGTTGGAGCGCTACGCGACGGATGCGACGACGTTTGTCTTCCCCATGTCGACGGCCGCGGACGAGCGCGAGCGCCTCGCCGCCACCTCCACCGCGGAGGTGCTGCGTGCCGTGACCCGCGACGCCGGCTACCGGGACCCCGACTCCGAGCTGCCGCTCCTCGCCGGCGGGTTTGCCTTCGATTACCTGGGCACCTTCGAGCAGCTTCCCGAGGTGACCGAGGGGGTCAACACCTACCCGGATTACCAATTCCTCCTCGCGGAGACGGTGTTGTTCATCAACCACCAGCAGGGCAGCGCGCACGTGGTGGGCGTCGACGTGCTCGGGGACCTCGCGGGCCTGGAGGCTCGGCTGGATGAGCTGGCCGACGCCATCGACGCCGCGCCGGACACAGACACAGACACAGACACGGACGCCACAACCAACGCGGACGCCACCGCGCCAAAGCCGGCGGGGGAGGGGAGCACCCGGCTCAAGGTGACGGCTGATATCCCGGACGAGTGCTTCCGGGATCAGGTCAACGCCCTGAAAGGCAACATCCACGCCGGGGACATCTACCAGGTGGTGCCGGCCCGGACGTTCACGGTGGAGTGCCGGGATGCGTTCGCCGCGTACCGGCAGCTGCGGGCGTCGAACCCCAGCCCTTACATGTTTTATGCCCGCGGCATGGACCGCGCCGGCACCGTGTACGAGCTGTTCGGGGCGTCGCCGGAGTCCAACCTCAAGGTGGACCCGCGCAGCCGCCAGATCGAGCTATACCCCATCGCCGGTACCCGGCCGCGAGGGATGAACCCGGACGGCAGCATCAACGACGAGCTCGACATCCGCATGGAGCTGGAGTTGCGCACCGACGCCAAGGAGATTGCCGAGCACACGATGCTCGTGGATCTCGCCCGCAACGACCTGGCCCGGGTGGCCACGCCGGGCACTCGGCGCGTGGCGACCCTGCTGCAGGTGGACCGCTATTCCCGCGTCATGCACCTGGTGTCGCGGGTGACCGCGGAGCTGGCGGAGGACTTGGACGCCCTTGACGCTTACCGGGCGTGTATGAACATGGGCACGCTCACCGGCGCCCCGAAGCTCAAGGCCGTGGAGTTGCTGCGCGGGGTGGAGGGCACCCGGCGCGGTTCCTACGGCGGCGCGATCGGCTACCTGCGCGGCGACGGCACCATGGACAACTGCATTGTTATTCGTTCGGCGTTTGTCACTAACGGGGTGGCCGCGGTGCAGGCCGGCGCCGGCGTGGTGCGGGATTCGCACCCCCAGGGCGAGGCCGACGAAACCCTACACAAGGCCTACGCGGTGCTTCAGGCCATCGCCGCGGCCGCCGACGCTGACCTGGAGGTGGTGCGCTAATGGCTCGCATCGTGCTCATCGACAATCGCGATAGCTTCGTCTATAACCTCGTCGACGCCGCCGGGGCAACCGGGCATGAGCTCATCGTCTACCGCAACACCGTCGACGTGCCGACGGTGCTCGCCGCCGCCCCGGACCTCATCATCTTGTCGCCGGGCCCGTCGCACCCGCGGGACGCCGGGACGATGATGGAGCTCGTCGACGCCGCGCTCGGGCGGATTCCGATCCTGGGGATCTGCCTCGGTTTCCAGGCGCTGCTCGATCATTTCGGCGGCGCGGTGGTGCCCTGCGGCCCGGAGCACGGCACGTCGGTGCCCATGCGGTTGACGGACGCCGGCACCCGCCATCCCGTGTTTGCGGGGTTGGCGGTGGACTCGGATCCCACGGACCCGTCGACGCCGGGCCGGGCGGTGCCGGTGGCCCGCTATCACTCGCTGGGGTGCAATGAGACGCCGGAGGGGCTCGTGGCGTTGGCGACGACGCCGACGTTGATCGGCGACGTGGTCATGGCCGCGCACACCCCGGACAATATGGCCCTCGGCCTGCAGTTCCACCCCGAATCCATCTTGACCCCAGCCGGCCCGACGATGCTGCTGCGGTGCATCGATGGGCTGCTTCACGCCCAGACCGCTTCTTCCGAAAGGTAATTCACGACATGACTAGCACTGATTCACTGCGTATCCTCACCAACTTCATCGACAACAAGGCCCCCACCGTCGCCGAGTGCATCGAGGCGTTCACTCCGCTCACCGTCGGCGATTACGACGAGGTTCACATCGCCGCGCTGCTCACCGCGGTGAAGACCCGCGGGGAGACGGCGGCCGATCTCCTCGGCGCGGCCCGGGCCTTCCTTAAGGCGGGCCGGCCGTTCCCCATCACCGGCGCCGGCCTCATGGATACCGCCGGCACCGGCGGCGACGGGAAGAACACGATCAACATCACCACCGGCGCCTCCCTCGTGGCCGCGGCGGGCGGGGTCCGGATGGTCAAGTGCGGCAACCGGTCCGTGTCCTCCAAGGCGGGGTCGGCGGACGTGTTGGAGGCCATGAAGATTCCGTTGGATCTGGACCCGGAGCGCGCGGTGCGCCAGTTCGAGGCATCTAACTTCACCTTCCTCTTCGCCCCGGCGTACAACCCGGCGGTGGGGTATGTGCAGCCGGTGCGTCGAGCGCTGAAGTTCCCGACGCTGTTTAACACCCTCGGGCCGATCCTCGCCCCGGGCCGCCCGGAGTTTCAGATCATGGGCATCGCCAACCCGAAGCAGGGGCCGATCATCGCGGAGGTGTTCAAGGAGCTGGGCCGTGGGCGCGCCCTCGTGGTCCACGGCGACGGCTCCGACGAGGTGTCTGTGACGGGGCCGACTCTGGTGTGGGATCTTCAAGACGGCGAGATTTCTCACTACACCCTCACCCCGGATGACTTCGGCGTGGGCACGTATAGCTTCGAGGACCTCCTCGGCGGCGACGCGGAGTTCAACGCCCAGGCCCTGTATGCGGTGTTCGCCGGCGAGGGTGCGCCCGCCCACCGGGACGCCATCATCGCCACGTCGGGCGCGATGTTCCACCTCTATGGGATCGCGGATTCCTACAAGGCCGGCGCAGATCACGCCCGGACGCTCATCGACGACGGCACGGTCAACGCCTGGCTCACGAAGCACGAGGAGACCAACTATGCCCAGTAATGCGTTGCCGACGGTCCTCGAGGGGATCGTCGAGGCCCGGCGGGCCCGGCTGCCCGAGATCCGGGCGCGCATCGCCCACGTGGACCCGGCGGCGCTGCCGGCGTCAACGCGCTCGCTATATGACTCGCTCGGCGGCGGGCAGGGGAGGGGACTCAACCGCTTCATCATGGAGTGCAAGTCCTCCTCGCCGTCGCTGGGGCTCATCCGCGAGCACTACGAGCCCGGCGCGATCGCGGCGGTGTATTCGCGCTACGCCGCGGGGATTTCGGTGCTGTGCGAGCCGGATCGTTTCGGCGGTGACTACGACCACCTCGCCACGGTGGCGTCCACGACGCACCTGCCCGTGCTGTGTAAGGACTTCATCGTCGACGTCGCCCAGGTGCACGCGGCTCGCTATTTCGGCGCCGATGCCATCTTGCTCATGCTGTCGGTGCTCGACGACGCCGAGTACCGCGCCTTGTCCGACGAGGCCCAGCGCCTGGGCATGGACGTGCTCACCGAGGCGATCACCCACGAGGAGGTCGAGCGGGCGCTGCGCCTGGGAGCACGGATCCTCGGCATCAATCACCGCAACCTCCACGACCTCAGCATCGACCTCACTCGCTCACGGACGCTGACCGAGGGGGTGCCGGCCGACGTGGTGGTGGTCTCCGAGTCAGGGATCCGGGATGTCCACACCGTCCGCGAGCTGAGCGGGCACTCCAACGGCTTCCTCGTGGGTTCGCAGTTGACCTCCCAGGCGGACGTCGACCGCGCGGCCCGGGAGCTGGTCTTCGGCCCGAACAAGGTGTGCGGGCTGACCTCGCCGTCGGCGGCTCAGGCCGCCCGCGCCGCCGGGGCGGTCTACGGCGGGCTCATCTTCGAGGAGGCCTCGCCGCGCAATGTTTCACGTGAAACGGCGGAAAAAATCATCAACCACGAGCCCGGACTCGACTATGTGGCCGTCTCCCGGCGTACCGAAGGCTTCGCCGAGCTACTGCTCGACGGCGTCACTGTCGTCCAGCTCCACGCCCCCTTCCAAGGATCCCTGGAGGCCGAAGCGGCGCTCATCGCCACCGCCCGAGCCGAGCTCACCGAGGCAACCACGGCGGCTGGCACCGGCGACGCGCCCGTCGAACTGTGGCGGGCGGTCTCCATGACCAACCCCGACGCCGCGGCCCTCGCCGAAGACATCCTCGCCCTGCCGGGCATCACCCGCCTCGTGCTCGATTCCGGTTCCGGCGGCACCGGCACCCCCTTCGACTGGTCCCGCATCCCGGCCTCAGTCGCCCGCGCGAGCCTGCTCGCCGGCGGGATCAGCGCGGACAACGCCCGTGACGCCCTCGCCGTCGGATGCCTCGGCCTCGACCTCAACTCCGGCATCGAGTACGGCCCCGACGCCGGCGCGTGGGCCGGCGCCAAGGACAGCGGCGCTCTGCGACGCGCCTTCGCCACCATCCGTTCCTTCTCTTATAACTAAGGACAGCGACACACCATGAACCCCACCCCCTCTCAGCCCACGGGCGATGGCATCGGCGGCCGCACCCTGCTGCCCGCCTACTTCGGGGAATTCGGCGGCCAGTACGTCCCCGAATCCCTCCTGCCGGCCCTCGACGAACTTGAGCGCGCCTTCGTCGACGCCTGGAATGACGACGACTTCATGGCCGAGTACCGCCGCCTCCTGCGCGACTACCTCGGCCGCCCCACCCCCGTCACCGAGGTCCGCAACGCGGTGCCCGGAACCCACGCCCGCATCTTCCTCAAGCGCGAGGACCTCGTCCACGGCGGCGCCCACAAGACCAACCAGGTCATCGGCCAGGCGCTGCTGGCGAAGAAGATGGGCAAGACCCGCATCATCGCCGAGACCGGCGCCGGCCAGCACGGCACCGCCACCGCGCTCGTCTGCGCGCTGCTCGGCCTGGAGTGCGTCATCTACATGGGCGCCAAGGACGTCGCGCGGCAGCAGCCCAACGTCTACCGGATGCAGCTGCACGGCGCCAAGGTCGTGTCCGTCGACGCCGGGTCCGGCACCCTCAAGGACGCCGTCAACGAGGCCCTGCGCGACTGGACCGCCACCTTCCACGAGTCCCACTACCTGCTCGGCACGGCCGCCGGCCCGCACCCCTTCCCGACGATCGTCCGCGAATTCCACCGCGTCATCGCCGAGGAATCCAAGGCGCAGATGCTGGAGCACACCGGCCGGCTGCCCGACGTCGTCGTCGCCTCCGTCGGCGGCGGCTCCAACGCCATCGGCATCTTCTCCGACTTCATCGACGATGAGTCCGTGGAACTCGTCGGCACCGAACCCGGTGGGGAAGGGGTGGCCACCGGCCGCCACGGCGCCGCCATCGCCGAGGGCAAGGTGGGCATCCTCCACGGCACGAAGAGCTACCTCATGCGCAACGACGACGGCCAGGTCACCGAGTCCCACTCGATCTCCGCCGGGCTCGACTACCCGGCCGTCGGCCCGCAGCACGCCTACCTGGCCCAGACCGGACGCGCCCACTACGTCCCCGTCACCGACCGCGAGGCCCTCGCCGCGTTCCAGATCCTGTCCCGTTCCGAGGGCATCATTCCAGCCCTGGAGTCCTCTCACGCCTTCGCCTACGCGCTTGCCCGGGCGAAGGAAGCGGAAGCCGCCGGCGAGGACCTCACCATCCTCGTGTGCCTATCCGGACGCGGCGACAAGGACGTCGATCACGTTCGTCGCACCCTCGACGAGAATCCCGATTGGGTCCTCGGCGCCGAGCCGACCCCCACGACTGAGGAGGCCTAGACCATGTCCGACCGTTACCGCCGCCTCTTCGCCCGGCTCGACGCCGCCGGCGAGGGCGCCTTCGTCCCCTTCGTCATGCTCGCCGACCCGAGCGTGGAGGAGTCCTTCGAGATCATCTCCACCATCGTCGACGCCGGGGCCGACGCCCTGGAGCTCGGCGTGCCTTTTAGCGACCCCATCGCCGACGGCCCCACCATCCAGCGTTCCCACATCCGGGCCCTTGACGGCGGCGCGACGGTGAGCGCCTGCCTGGAACTCATCTCCCGGATCCGTCAGGCCTACCCGGATCTGCCCATCGGGATGCTCATCTACTCCAACGTGGCCTACGTCCGCGGGGTGGAGAAGTTCTACCGGGAGTTCGCCGAGGCCGGCGCGGACTCCATCCTCCTGCCCGACGTCCCGGTCCGCGAGGGCCAGGTCTACGCCGAGGCCGCCGAGGCCGCCGGCATCGATCCCATCTTCATCGCCCCGGCACAGGCCGGCGAGGACACGCTGCGCGGCGTGGCGACGCGCTCTCGTGGCTACATCTACGCCATCTCCCGCGACGGGGTGACCGGCACCGAACGCTCCTCGCAGACCACGGGCCTGTCCGAGGTGGTAGCCAACGTCACCCGCTTCGACGGCGCTCCGGTGCTGCTCGGCTTCGGCATCTCCGCCCCGGAGCACGTGCGTGACGCGATCGACGCCGGCGCGGCCGGCGCCATCACCGGCTCGGCGATCACCGCCATCATCTCCGCGCACACGGAAGGCGAGCACCCGAACCCCGGACGGGTCACGGACATGGCGGCGCTCAAGGCTCAGCTGCGCGCCTTCGTAGCAGACATGAAGGCCGCGACCATCCGCTAGGTCCACACCCCGCGGTAGCCGTGACAGGGAGCCGCCCCGAGGGAGCCGTGACGGGAGCCGGCCCCCAGCCGGACGCCGCCAGCCGGACACCCCCAGCCGGCGCCCGCCAGCCGGCCCGGGGGACTGGCTGCTCAGGCATACTCATAGGCATGACCATTGAGATGCCCACCTGTTCCCGCCGCCTCTTCCTGCTCGGCTCCGCCACCACGGTGGCGGGGGCCTTTCTCGCCGCCTGTGGTGAGGCACCCACGGCGGAGGTCGCGGCGGCCGAGGTTCCCGTCGGCTCCGCCATCTTCGTCGACGACTTCATCATCGCCCAGCCCACCGCCGGCACCTTCGTCGCCTACTCGCGCACGTGCCCGCATCAGAACGCGCAGATCGACGGCATCAACGGCGATACCGTGTCGTGTTCCAATCACGACTCGGTCTTTGCCCTCGCCGACGGCGCCGTCCTGGAGGGCCTCGCCCGGGATCCGTTGACCCCCGCGGAGACCACCGTGACAGGCGACGTCGTCACCGCCACGCTATAGGCGTTGCTAGTGGGGGTCGAACCACGCCCCTCGCACGTAGGAACCGGGGTAGTCGATCTTTCGCCTTCCTAGTCCCAGCTCGTGCGCGGCTCGCAGCGGCCAGTGTGGATCCCTCAGCGCCTCCCGGCCGATGAGGATGGCGTCGGCCCGACCCTCGACGAGGATGGCCTCCGCCTGCTGCGGGGAGGTGATAAACCCGGCCGCGGAGGTGGGTACTCCGGCCTGCCGACGAACGGCGTCGGCGAAGCCCACCTGGTAGTTCGGCCCCGCGGGTACCTCGGCCGGCACTAGACCGCCACTGGAGACGGAGATGAGGTCGGCGCCGGCGTCTCGCACGAGCCGGGCGAGCGCGATCGTCTGGTCGAGATCCCACGACGGACGGTCATCCACCCAGTCCGTGGCCGACAGGCGCACGAGGACGGGAATGTCTTCACCGACGGCGGCGCGGACAGCCGTGACCACGAGCCGGATGAGTCGCGTGCGATTGTCGAAGGACCCACCCCAGGAGTCGGTGCGGGTGTTCGACAGCGGGGAGAGGAATTGGTGCAGCAGGTACCCGTGGGCGGCGTGGATTTCCACCGCGTCGAACCCGGCCTCGACGGCGCGCCGGGCGGCCGCCGCGAAGTGGTCGGGTAGGGCCCGGATCTCGTCGCGGTTGAGCTCCCGGGGTTCGTCGTATCCTTCCGCGGCGATGGGGGAGGGTGCGACGGTGGCCCACCCACCGGCGTCGACGGGGACGGTGGAGCTGTCGTAGCGCGGCTCGCCCGGAAGGGCCGGGACTGAGGAGGCCTTGCGCCCGGCGTGGTTGAGCTGGATGCTTATCCGGCTGCCCTGGGAGTGCGCGAAGTCGACGATTTCGGCGAGCGCGTCCCGCTGTGTGTCATTCCACAGGCCGAGGCACGCGGGGGAGATCCGGCCCTCGGGGACGACGCCGGTCGACTCGACGGTGATGAGCCCGAAGCGCCCGATGGCCCGGGCACCGTAGTGGACCCGGTGCCACGCCTCGGCGACGCCGTCGGCGGCCCGGCAGTGGTACTGGCACATCGGCGCCAGCCAGATCCGATTAGGCGCGGTCATGCCGCGTAGGGTGTAGGCCTCGTGCAGCTTGCTCATAACACCGACGTTAGCGACGTCGCCTGGGCCAAGCCAGTGTTTCACGTGAAACATCGGCCGGAGCGTACCCCCGAACGGCCGGGAATAGACTGTGGTTCATGCTCGCACGACGCAGGAAGATTGACCCACTCATAGTGCTCATTATTGCGGCCGTCATCGTGGCGGTTATCGCGCCGGCACGAGGCTGGTTCGCCGACGCCTTCGCCGTCGCCACGAACCTCGCCATCGCGGCGCTGTTCTTTCTCTACGGCGCCCGACTCTCCACCAAGGAGGCCATCAGCGGCCTCACGCACTGGCGGCTCCACCTCACGATCCTCGCCTTTACCTTTGCCGCCTACCCGCTCATCGTCCTCGGGCTTCGACCACTAATCACCGCGATACTTAGCGACGAGCTCTATCGGGGAGTTCTCTTCCTCGCCCTCGTCCCTTCGACGGTGCAGTCCTCGGTCGCCTTTACCTCCATCGCGAAGGGGAACGTCGCCGGCGCCATCGTCGCCGCGTCGGCGTCCTCCCTCGTCGGCGTAGTGGCCACACCCTTGCTCGTCCTTGCCCTGATGTCCACCGGCGGCGGGGTGGCCATCGACGCCTCCGTCTTCGGCGACATCGCCCTGCTCCTTCTCCTTCCGTTCGTCCTCGGGCAACTGCTACGCCGGTGGGTAAAGGACTTCGCCGCCAACAAGGCGACGAAGGTCGTCGACCGCGGATCCATCACCATGGTGGTGTATTCGGCGTTCTCGGCGGGCGTCGTCGACGGCGTGTGGTCCCGGGTGAGCATCGGGGAGATCCTCACGCTCACCGTCGTGTCGACGGTGCTCGTCATCTTCATGCTGTGGCTGACTCGGTGGACTGCACAGCGCCTGGGCTTCAACCGAGAGGACACCGTGGCCATCGAGTTCTGCGGCTCCAAGAAATCTCTCGCCACCGGGTTACCCATGGCGACGGTGATCTTCGGCGGCGCCTCCCTCGGCCTCCTCATTCTCCCGCTCATGGTGTACCACCAGATTCAGCTCATGATCTGCGCGTGGCTGGCGGCCCGCTACGGCCAGTCGGCCGCGGCCTAGCGGCAGGCCCAGGCCAGACGACCCGCCCCGGCCACGCGCCTCCGGCCCGGCCACCCGACCCGCCCCGGCCACGCATTCCCAGTTCGGCCGCTTGCCTCCAACCCCGGGCCACTTGCCTGATCCCGGCGCGTGGGTGACGATGTTTCACGTGAAACTCTTCGTTAAGACGACCCTGACCATCCCGGGCGCCGGCGCCGCCACCCACGTCGCCGAGTTGATCGAACGCGATGCCAGCAGCTGCACGATGCACCGCCTCCTGGAGCTCACCCCCGACGGAACCATCGTCGGCGCCTTCACCCAAGGCCGGACCGCGGGGGAGACCATCGTCCCGGTCGACGTCGTCCCGCACCCGGACACCTACGACTCCTTCCCCGGCATGGCGGCCGAACGCGTCACCGAGGATCAGTTCGACGCCCTGTGGGAGCAGGCCCTCGCCCTGTATCCCGAACTGGCTTAGGCGAAAACGGCGTTGACGAGGACCATGTACGTCAGCGTCCCGACCAGAATGGACACGGCCGCCCGACGCGCCCACAGGTGCACCCCCACGGTGACGGCCGCCGCAAGCAGGCCCGGCACGAGGCCGCCAGGGGAGTCCACCGCCCCGGCCAGGGTGTAGACCACGAGCACCGTCATCACGCCCACCGGCATCCAGCGCCCTAGTTGCGCGAAGAACCCGGAGGCGCCAAGCCGGCCGCGTAGCTCAAAAGGCACGGCGCGCAGCACGACGGTCACCACGCAGATAGGCAGCAGTACGGCGGCGACCATCCCCAGGGTTACTCCCTCTGGCAGGCCCATCTAGCGGCCACCTCCCAGCGGCGTGGTCAGCCAGGCGTCGAACCGCGGGCTGAGGAAGCGGAGAACGTGAATCCCAAAGTAGGCACTTAACGCAACGATGAGCAGATGCCCGGGCGCCACGACGGCGGCGAAGAGCCCGCATCCGAGGGCGATCACGGGAAGCGACAGGTCCCTCGAACTGAGGAAGGCGTCCAGTGCCAGGACCACGAACAGCGCCGTGAGCGCGAATTCTAACCCCGCCCACGGGATGTCCGCGAGCGAGCCTCCCAGCGCCCCGAGGATCCCGGAGCTCACCCATAGCGCCTGCGCCACGGCGGTGATGGTGAGCAGGCGCATGGAGCTGACGGGGAGGCCGTCGTCGTCGAGGCCGTCAGCGCCGAAGCGGGCGGTGACCGCGTACACCTCGTCCGTGATGGCGTACGTGGCGTAGGCGCGCGCCCAGCGTCGCCGGATCCGGTGCCGCGGGTACGTCAGGCCGTAGAACACGTGGCGGAAGTTGACGAGCAGCCCGGTGACTGCCGCCGTCACCCACGACGCGCCACCGGTGACCAGCCCCAGCGCCAGGTACTCCATGGATCCGGCGTAGATGATGATGGAGAAGATCGGCGCCCACCACCACGCGAACCCCATCTGCACGACGAGTAGGCCGAAGGCCACGCCCAAGGGGATCAGTCCCAGTCCCACCGCCCACACGTCCCGCACTCCGCGGGCGGCCTCGCGCAGCGTGGTCGACGTCGCGCCCGCCACTAATTGAGCGAAGGGTCGACGGGATAGGTGGAAAACAGCGGCAGCGGCATGGGTTGGCGGCGCAGCACATCTCCCCACAGGTCGGCCCGTGCCGGCATGATGACGTCGCCGGGCAGGGCCGGGACGACGAACCAATCGCCGTTGTCGATCTCTGCGTCGAGCTGCCCGGGTGCCCATTCGCAGTAGCCGGCGAAGAGCCGGATCCCGTCCATGATCTCGGAGATGTGGGCGGAGTCGGCCCGCATGTCGATGTGCGCGAGGCGGTTAGCGAGCCGGTTGAGTACTGGCTCTT
Organism: Corynebacterium uterequi; assembly: GCF_001021065.1. Taxonomy (NCBI): domain Bacteria; kingdom Bacillati; phylum Actinomycetota; class Actinomycetes; order Mycobacteriales; family Corynebacteriaceae; genus Corynebacterium; species Corynebacterium uterequi. The sequence continues at coordinate 2,398,565 of NZ_CP011546.1, forward strand.
TAGCCATGTCCACCCCCAGCTTGGTGCGACCAACGCCCACGACGGCCTGCTGGTTGACGGGGCCGCCGATGTATAACGCCTGCGGCTTGGCGACGGCGGGCAGCCACTCCGGCATGATGTTATAGATCGCGAGCTCGCTGCGCTGAGTGAGGTTCACGCCCACCGTCATTGCCTCGTTGTGCTCGATGATGAGCACCACGGCACGGGCAAAACGGTCATCGGGAATGTCCGGCGCGGCCACGAGGAGCTGGCCGGGTTCGGGTTCACCACGTTCTAGCGCCTTGAACAACCGATCGGCGAAGTAGTTGTGCACGTTTCCCTGACTCCTTCCGCTGAGCTTATGTTCACCTTAGGGGCGATGAGTGAGCTTCGCCATTCCACCACCGCGTCAGTTCCTCGATGGCTTCGTCACGTTCCAGCGGGCCGCGTTGCAGGCGCAGCTCCTTGAGGTAGGCCCACGCCCGCCCGACCTCTGGGCCGGGGGAGAGCCCGAGGATCTCCATGATCTCGTTGCCATCCAGGTCCGGGCGGACCCGCTGGAGGTCCTCCTTCGCGGCGATCTCGGCGATGCGCTCGTCGAGGTGATCGCAGGCGCGCTGCAGGCGTCGGGCCTTGCGCTGGTTGCGGGTGGTGCAGTCGGCCCGCACCAGTTTGCCCAGCCGCGGCAGCAGGTCTCCCGCGTCGGTGACGTAGCGTCGCACCGCGGAATCCGTCCATTGGCCTTCGCCGAAGCCGTAGAAGCGCATGTGCAGGTAGACCAGCTGGGAGACATCGCGGATGACGTTCTTCGGGTACTTCAGCGCCCGCAGGCGCCGGCGCACCTTCTTCGCGCCCACCACCTCGTGGTGGTGGAAGCTCACGCCCCCGTCGGGCTTGATCGCCTTGGTGTCCGGCTTGCCGCAGTCGTGGAGCAGGGCCGCCCAGCGCAGGATGAGGTCCGGGGAGTTGTCCTCGTCTTCCTGGTCGATGGCCTGCTGCAGCACGGTGAGGGAGTGGCGGTAGACGTCCTTGTGCTGCTGGTGTTCGTCTTCGGCCATCCGCATCGCCCCGACCTCGGGGAGGATATAGGTATCGAGGCCGGTGTCGACAAGGACCTCCACCCCCTTGACCGCGAAGCGGCCGCCGATGAGCTTGTCGAGCTCCGCCTGCACCCGCTCTGCGGTGATGCGCGTGATCTCCTCGGCCATGGCCACCATGGCGTCGCGGACACGGGGGGCGAGCTCGAAGCCGAGCTGGGAGACGAAGCGCGCCGCGCGCAGCATCCGCAGCGGGTCGTCGTGGAAGGACTTCTCCGGGGCGGCGGGGGTATCGAGCACGCCCGCCATGAGGTCCTCGAAGCCGCCGACGAGGTCGCAGAACTGCGTCGTCATGGAGCCGTCGGCGACGCCGAGGCGCACCGCCATGGCGTTGACGGTGAAGTCGCGGCGCTCCACGTCCCCGGCGAGCGTGTCGCCGTAGGTGACGTCGGGGTTGCGGCTATCGCCGTCGTACTGATCGGCCCGGAAGGTGGTGATCTCGACCTGCTGGCCGTGGCGCTGTCCGGAGACGGTGCCGAAGGCGATGCCGGTGTCCCACACCACCTCGGCCCAGTCGTTGAGGATGCGCAGCACCACGTCGGGGCGGGCGGAGGTGGTGAAGTCGAGGTCGTGACCCAGCCTGCCCAGCAGGGCGTCGCGCACGGAGCCACCCACGAGGTACAGCTCCTCCCCGGCGTCGTCGAACGCCCGCACTAGGTCGATGAGTATCGACTCCAGTGACTTAAGGGTGCGCTCGGCGCGCAGTAGTTGGGAGACCGCCTGCTCGTTGTGGGTATACACCCGGCATATCTTAGCGGGTAGGGGCGCGGCAGAATGGTCAGCATGGTGCGGTAGCGGATACCATTTAAGGAATGACTGACAAGGAAGGCCAGGCCCCCCGCGAGGGCACAGGTTCGCCACGCCGGCGTCGACGTCGGCGCTCGCGTCGGCGTGCCCGGCCGGAGTCCTCCGGGGCGGCCTCAACGAACAGCGCCTCGAGGCACAGCGCCCCGGGCAGCTCGACGCCGACGGCCCAGGCCGGCGCCAGCGATCAGGCGGGCACGGGCGGCGGCACCGAACGCTCCGACGGTCGCAGTACCCACCAGGGGGCTTCCCGCTCGGGCAGGCGACGGTCCCGCTCGGGGGCTCGTCGGCGCGGCAGCCGGCGGGCGCCGAGCGCGGCTAAGCCCACCACGACCTCCCGGCGGTCGGCGCCTTCGGCGCCGCGGATGCCGACGAGTATCGAGACGTCGGCGGGTGGCCTCGTCGTCTCCGGGTTGCCCGAGGCTGTTCGGCCCGACGGCTCCGTGGACATGAGCCGCATCTACGTCGCCCTCATCGGGCGGCTCGACCGGCGTGGCCGGCTGCTGTGGTCCATGCCGAAGGGCCACGTGGAGCCCGGCGAGGACCGGCGCTGCACCGCCGAGCGCGAGGTGTGGGAGGAGACCGGCGTTCACGGCGAGGTCATCGATGACCTGGGGGTGATTGATTATTGGTTCGTTTCCGACGGGGTGCGCATCCACAAGACGGTCCATCACCACCTGCTGCGGTATGTCGACGGGATATTCAACGACGAGGACCCCGAGGTCACCGAGGTCGCGTGGATTCCCGTGAGTTCGCTCATCGAGCACCTGGCCTACGCCGACGAGCGGAAGCTGGCGCGGAAGGCGCACGATCGGCTGCCGGATTTGGCCCGGAAGGAAAAGGCCGAGGGGAGGGCCACCCCGCGATGAGGCGCGCACGTGGTTGGGTCAGGGCGTTAAGGAGAATCGTCGGAGCGACGGCCGCGGCGACGACGGTGGGCTCTGCCACCGTCCTCGGGTCGGCCGCGGCGCTGAACCTCGACGCCCCGTCGATCGCCCGCAATCCACGCGACGCCGAAGTGGCCGACACGTGGGTCAATCCCATGTCCCGGCCGGGGGAGAGCGCGGCAGTCGTTCAGGTGGACCTGGTGGCTATCCCGGCGCTCGACGACGGGTCGGTGTCGCCGGGGGAGCGCTTCGACGTCCGCGCCCGGGTGACGAACACGTCGCCGGAGCCGGCTTTCGGGGTGGAGCTGCAACCCTGGCGTGCGGAGGCGACGTCCGACCTGCCGTCGGCGCGGCGGCTGCTGTCCGGGGATCTGCTGGAGTTCGCGGAGTGGGGCGATCCGCTCGTCGTCGGTGAGCTCGCACCCGGAGAATCCAGAGATGTCACCGTGACGTTATCGGCAGACGAGGAGGATAGGGGGTTCTTCCCGCTGGCGCTCGCCGCTTCCAGGCTCCACGACGATCCCAGCGGCGACGACCCGGCGTTGCGCCAGGAGGTCAACACCGAACGCACCATCATTCACGTCGACACCGCACCGGAGGCCGAGCACGACACCGAAGGCGACGCCGAGCCACGATCAGGCGAGACCCCCACCCCCTTGAGCGTCATCGTCCCTGTCACCGAGATCGTGGACATCCTCCCGGGGGAGACCGGCGAAGCCCCCACGCCCCAACCACTCATCCTCGCCTCGGAGAACCTCGCCCAGCAGCTCGCACCCGACGGCCGGCTGAGCCGGCTTCTCGACGCCTATGACGCCAACGCGCCCCACGCGGCAACGTGCCTGGCCGTGGATCCCGAGCTCGTGGCCACCGTCGACCGCATGGCGCGCGGGTACACCGTCGCCAGCGATCGGGTGGATCTCCAGCGCCCCGAGCGCCTGCGCGACACGTGGGCGAGCGATAAGGAGCCAACCGGTCAGCAGGGCACGGGGTCGGCCGCAGCCGCCACGTGGATCGACCGCCTTCGATTCATCAGCTCGATCGGGTGCGTCACCCCCTTGCCGTGGGCCAACAGTAGCCTCGACGCGCTCCGGGCAACCGGCCATAACAGCCTCATCCACGAGGGCCTGTGGCGCGGGCCGGAAACCTTCAACGCCGTCCTCGGCACCCGGGGGATTCCCACCACGCTCATCTCCCCGGACGGCTACGTGTCGCCATCGACGGCTGAGCGCCTGGCGCTGCCGGACAACCCCGACAACCCCACCTCCAAGGTCCTCGTGGCCGGAAACAGCGTGTGGAAGGACCAGGGCGCCGACCGTTTCCACCAGCTCGCCCCACGCGTGGTGAGCGTGAGCTACGACGGCACCCTGGCGACCACCCTGGCACAGAGCGGCCCCGAACCGGAGACCGTGGGCTACAGCGACCCCGAGCTGCGCTATTACCTCCCACTGGATACGGCCGTGGCCCGCGACATCACCGCCGCGTCGGCCCTGTCCATGAGCCTCGATTCCGCAGAATCAGTGCTGGCGATGTTGCCGTCTCGGGTGGATCCGAACTCGGCCGCCCGCATCCTCGCCGCGGCCAAGCGTGAGATCGACCGCGGCGAGGCGGTGGCCTTGCCCGTGGCGGAGTACGTCCAGCCCACGAGCACCCAGGCCACCCGCCTGTCCTTCTCGGACGACCTGGCGCTGCGGCTCGAGCCGGCTTTCGGCCCGCCCTTCCCGGACCCGGCGGCCGTCACCAAGGTGGAGATCACGGCGGTTAAGGAGCAGGCCGGGTACACCGATGGGCTGAAGAACATCCTCCGCGATGACCCGCTCCTGGCCCTCACACGCCGCGAATACATCCTTCCCCTGCGGCTGGACCAGCTTCGGTCCTTAAGCACGACGGGCCGCGGGTGCGTCGCCACGCACACGGCGGCGGTAGAGCGCGCCGCGAAGGTGCTGGACGGCAGCGCGCAGCGCCTCCAGCAGCTACGCGAAGGTGTGCGGCTTTTGCCCCCAGGCAACGTCTATACCCGGACGTCCGAGAACTCGCCGCTGCTTATCGCCGCCGAGAACGTCCTCCCGCTACCGGTGGAGGCGACGATCGAGTTCGACGGCCCACCGGACGTCTCCCTGACGACGCCTGCCCGGATCAACATCCCTGCCGCGAGTTCTATCACGGTCGATATGCGGGCGGATATCCCCAACCTTGCCGGACCAACCGATCTCAAGATCTGGCTCGCCACCGTCGACGGCACCGCCATATCTACCCCGGTAGATATACAGGTGCGGACCCGCAACAGCGGCTCCATCATCACCGTCGTAGGCATGCTGCTCCTCGTCCTGCTGGGCACTGTCGTCGGCAAGCGCTTGCTTCGGGGGCGTCGTCCCCGCGCCGACGACGCCGCCCGCCCGCCGAACACAGACGAATCGAGCCCATCATTCTCCCCGGATCCCACCTCTCAACCTCCCAAGGACCACCGTGATTGACGAACCCACACCCTCACCAGCGGGCCTGCGGCGGCGCATCGTCACCCCCTCCAAGCCGGCCCCCGTCCCGCGGCCGCGTCCCGTACCGACGGCAACCGAGACCGGCGAGGATTCTCCGCTCCTGGACCGATCCACGCTAACGACCGGGCCGCAGGGGCCCACCATGGTTCCACCCGTCCCAGCGGTTGCCGGGGAGTCGTCAGCCACGGACCCGGCACCCGCCGCACCCGCCGCCACCGCCGCTTCGCCCACCCAGACGGCACAGCGAGCGGACGCCGATCCCACCTCGAATGAGTCGGTCGTCCGTTCCACCGGGTCGATGGCGATTGCCACCATTCTCAGCCGTATCACCGGCTTCCTCCGGACCGCACTCATCGGCGCCGCCCTCGGCGTGGCGGTGGCCGACGCCTTCACCATCGCCAACACCCTGCCCAACCTCATCACCGAGATCGTGTTGGGGTCCGTGCTCACCGCCCTCGTGGTTCCCGTTCTCGTGCGCGCTGAGAAGGAGGACCCGGACAGGGGAGCGGCGTTCATCCGTCGCCTCTTCACGCTCACGGCCACCTTGGTGACGGTGGTCTCCATCGCGGCGGTCGCCACGGCTCCGCTGCTCACCCGGATGATGATCCCCGAGGACGGCAACGTCAACGAATACATGTCGACGTCCTTCGCCATCCTCTTGTTGCCGCAGATCTTCTTCTACGGCCTGTTCGCGCTGTTCATGGCGATCCTCAACACCAAGGGCATCTTCCGCCCCGGCGCGTGGGCGCCGGTGGCCAACAACATCGTGGCCATCGCCGTCCTGCTGGCCTACATGGCGCTTCCCGGTCAGTTGGAGGCCAACGACGCCGCGCCCTTCTGGGATCTCTACGTGCTCCTGCTCGGCGTGGGCACCACGCTGGGCGTCGTCGTCCAATGCGCCATCATGATCCCGCCGCTGCGACGCGCCGGCATCGATCTTCGCCCCCTGTGGGGCATCGACGCCCGGCTCAAGCAGTTCGGCGGCATGGCGGTGGCCATCGTGGTGTACGTGGCCATCAGCCAGCTCGGCTACGTCATCAACACGCGCATCGCCGCCGACGCCGCCCAGGGCTCCGTCGTCATCTACAGCTACCACTGGTTGCTGCTGCAGGTGCCCTATGGCGTCATCGGCGTGGCCCTGCTCACCGCGATCATGCCGCGGCTATCGCGCAACGCCGCCAACGGCGACGACCGCGCCGTCGTCACCGACCTCACCCTGGCGACGAAGCTGACATTTATTGCCCTCATCCCGGTCATCGTGTTCTTCACCGCCTTCGGTGTGAGCATCTCCCATGCGCTCTTCCGCTACGGCCAGTTCAGTGACCACAACGCGGACCTGCTGGGTGTGACGCTGAGCTTCGGCGCCTTCACGCTCATCCCGTACTCGCTCGTCATGCTGCATTTGCGAGTCTTCTACGCCCGCGAGCAGGCGTGGACGCCGACGTACATCATCGCCGGCATCACCACCACCAAGGTGGCGCTGGCGGCGCTGGCGCCGATGGTGGCGACGTCGCCGGATACCATCGTCATCCTGCTCGCGGCGGCGAACGGCTTCGGTTTCGTCGCCGGCGCGTTCATCGGCGCGTCGCTGCTGCGAGCCATGCTTGGTTCGCTCAACTCCCGCGAGGTCTGGAACACCTCTCTGTGGGCCTTCGGGTCCTCCGTGGTCGGCGCGGGGGTGGCGCTGGCGCTCAAGGTGGGCTCCGACGCGGTCTTTTCTCGGCTCTTCGCCGAGCCGATCTGGGCCCTGCAGATGGCGCAGCTCGCGGTGTGCGGCGTCGTCTTCCTCATCGTCACCGGTATCGTGCTGTCCCGCTCGAAGCTGCCCGAGGTCTACAACCTTGGCCGGCTGTTCTCCCGCCTGCCGGTGGTGGGACGGTTCATCCGCGTCGACGAAGGCGCTGCCCTGGAGCTGGGGGAGACGAGCGAGCTCGACCTCTCCGCGCAACTGGCAGCGCTCGACGCCTTCACCGCCACACCGACGCCACCGCCCATGTCCGCCGGCGTTGTGCGCGGGCCGCGGTTGGTCCCGGGCGCCCCGGTGTCCGACGGCCGCTTCCGCCTCCTCGTCGATTGCGGCTCGGTCTCCGGAGCCCGCTTCTGGAAGGCCCGCGAGACAGCCACCGGCAAAGACGTTGCACTCACCTTCGTCGATACCACCGGCAAGGCGCCCTTCGCCCCGCCGAGCCCGGCGGAGATGGCCCAGGCCGCAGCCCGCGTTTCACGTGAAACCCGCCGGCTCGGCGAACTAGGACTCCCGGCCGTCGCTTCCGGGGTGCGCATCCTGTCCTATCGGACGGGCGCCCTCATCGTCGCCGACTGGGTCGAGGGCTCCTCGCTGCGCGACGTCGCACGCACCGCCGTCGATCCCGACAGCGACGTCCTCCTCAACCCGCAAGCCGTCGCGGCCGCGCTTGCGCCGCTGGCGGATGCCGCCGCCGACGCCTCCGCCTCCGGGCTCCGCCTCGGGCTGGATAACTCCGCACGCATCCGCATCGCGACCACCGGCGAAGCGATGCTCGCCTTCCCGGCCATCCTCGATAGCGCCTCCGCCCGGCAGGATGCCGCGTCGATCGCCTCCGCCATCCACCTCCTCGCCGACGCGACGACGCTCGGGGAGGAGCCCATCGACCCGCGCCTCGCCGAGCTCGTCGACAAGGCCTCGGCCATCGCCCACCGCGCGGCAAGCGAACCCGACGATCCCGCCGACGCCGACGCCACCTCGGCGGATACGGCACGCGCAACGGACCCGGAGGAGGCGCGCCAGTGGCATGAGCTCGCCGCCGCCTTGCGCACCTACGCCGGCACGCCGCCGAGCCCCGCTCCCAGTGGCGTGCCCAGTGACGCGCCCAGTGGAGCGCCGCAGGCCGAACCCGGCAGCGAACCCTCCGCCGAAACACCCGCGGGTGAGACCTCACCCGCGGGGGAGACGGCCGCGGGCGAACCCTCGACTGCGGGGGAGATGACGGCATCCGGCGCCGAACCGCAGCGCACCGCCGACGCCGCCCCGGTCACCCTCGGCGGGTCCACCGCGTACTCCGCGGCACATCGACGGGCGACGATGGGCCGAGTCGCGCAAATGGCCGCCCAAGAGGCCGCCCACCGCGACGGCGAGCCAAAGGAGCTCACCACCGCCGCGGTCGGCTTCGGCTCCTCCGGCTACTCCCGCAAGGGCACCGGCCTGCTGGTCTCGGTGGTCATCGCGCTGGTCATCCTCGTGGCCGTCGCGCTCACGGTCGTCACCTCGGTACTCTCCGGCCCGGCGATCGTCGACGAGAACCTGTCCACGCACACCCAGACCGCGGCGCCCGCCGAGGAGGTCGCGCTGGTCTTCCGGCCCACGGAAGTCGCCGCGTGGCAGGCCCCGGGCCAGGACACCGCGGCCGACAACCCGCAGGACCTGCCGCTCGTGGCGGATTCGGACAACTCGACGTCGTGGGCGTCCGACGCCTACCCGAACGGCCTGGGCACCAAGCCGGGGATTGGCATCGCGGTGCGGGCCGCGCAGCCGCTCAACCTGGAGCGCATCCGCATCGACACCCCCTCGGCGGGGGCGCGGTACAGCATCTACGGCATCCCGCCGGGGGTAGACCCGGGCGCCGTGACGGACCTCACGTCGCTGCCGCGGATCGTCGCCGGCGAGTTCACCACGGGCCGGCAGACCATCTCCGTGGAGAAGGAAGCGGTCGACGCCGCCGTCGCCAGCCCGCAGGGCTCCACCGAGGCCTTCGCCGGGGTGATCGTCTGGATCACGGAGACCCCCAGAAACGGATCGGCCGTGGAAATCCGCGAAATCGCACTGGTGGGCCACGTCGCGGCCCCGCAGGCGGGGGCGAACACCGGGTCCTAGAACAGCCTCGTGCCCGCCCCGCCCGGCGATGGTGCCCAGTTTTATGGTCACCGTCGCCGGGCGTCGGCGTCTTTTCTGGGGAATACTGAGAGCCCCTAGCACTGTGAGCTTTCGGGGGAACGCATCAGTGGGATCACCGTATTCAGGAAGGCCGAACAGGCCGACGCGGCCCGCGTCGTCGGGCCAGGAAGCGACCGACGCCGAGCTGGTCGCCACCTATTTGGAAGGCAACGCTCGCGCCTTCAGCACCATCGTCACCAGGCATCGATCCCGGCTGAAATCCATCGCCTGGCGCTATGCCAATAGCCGGTACGACGTCGAGGACATCGTCCAGGAGTCGTGGCTCAAGGCGGCCACGAACCTCTCGCGCTACCGCGCTGAGGCTGCCCTGACCACCTGGCTTCACCGCATCGTGGCCAACGAGGGCTACGACTTCCAGCGTCGTCGCAGCCGCCACGAAACCCCGGTGCTCGACGACGCGGAACGCTTCGCTGTCACCCCCGCGTCGCTCGTCACCGAGCCCCACGCCGCTGCCGACGCGGCCCTGCTCCTGGAAACGCTACTGAAACAACTCAGCCCCGAGCAGCGCGACGCCCTGCTGCTCGTCGACGGCCAGGGGTACTCCATCGAGGAGGCGGCGCAACGGCTGGGTACCCGGCCCGGAACGGTGAAGTCGCGCCGCTCCCGCGCCCGGCAGATACTGCGCTCTGCCTACCCCGACGACGGGTGAGCACTCCCTACGTCCGGGGCGGCAGGGGACTAGGGCATCAGCATCGATGCCACTATGCTCGGGGCCTAGACTTAAAAGCCACGTACGTTACACAACGCCCCGAAGGAGTTCTTGTCATGACTGACACGCTTCACGACGTCGCGATCATCGGATCCGGCCCGGCCGGTTACACCGCGGCGCTGTACGCCGCCCGCGCCGAGCTGAAGCCCATCGTCTTCGAGGGTTACGAGTACGGCGGCGAGCTGATGAACACCACCGAGGTGGAGAATTACCCCGGCTTCCAGAACGGCATCATGGGCCCGGAGCTCATGGAGGAAATGCGGGCCCAGGCCATCCGCTTCGGCGCTGATCTGCGCATGGAGCTCGTCGACTCCGTGGATCTCACCGGCGAGGTGAAGACCATCCGCGTCGGCGACGACGTGTATCGCGCCAAGGCCGTCATCCTCGCCACCGGCGCCGCCCCGCGCCAGCTCGGCGTCCCGGGGGAGCAAGCCCTCGGCGGGCGCGGCGTGTCCTACTGCGCTACCTGCGACGGCTTCTTCTTCAAGAACCAGCACATCGCCGTCGTCGGCGGCGGCGACACCGCCATGACCGACGCCCTCTTCCTCGCCACCTTCGCGTCGAAGGTCACCATCATCCATCGCCGCGACGAGTTCCGCGCCTCCCCGGTCATGGTCGAGCGGGCCCGCCAGCACGACTCGATCGACTTCGCCACCAACAAGGTCGTCGCCTCCGTTAACGAAGCCGACGGCAAGGTCGGATCCCTCACCCTGCGCGACACCGTCACCGGCGACACCAGCGAGCTCGACGCCACGGCCATGTTCGTCGCCATTGGGCACGACCCGCGCACGGGCATCCTCGGCGGCCAGCTGCCGCTCACCGAGCAGGGCTACGTCGTCGTCGAGGCACCCTCCACCCGCACCGCCATCCCGGGCGTCTTCGCCTGCGGCGACCTCGTCGACGACCACTACCAGCAGGCCGTCACCGCCGCCGGCTCGGGATGCAAGGCGGCCCTCGACGCGCAGGCCTTCCTCGCGGACCTGCCGACCGCCTAACCCTCACCAGAAAGGCCCCTCATGAGCGCACCCATCACCGTCACCCAGGACACGTTCCGCTCCACCGTCATCGAGTCGACCACGCCCGTCGTCGTCGACTTCTGGGCGCCGTGGTGCGGGCCCTGCCGCAAGCTGACCCCCATGCTCGAAGACATCGCCGCCGAACTCGGCGACGCCGTGACCATCGCCAAGGTCAACGTCGACGAGGAACGCATGCTCGGCGCCATGTACCAGATCATGTCCATCCCCGCGCTGCTCATCTTCAAAGACGGCCAGAAAGTGGACGAGATCATCGGCTTGCGCTCCAAAGCCGACATTATCGCTACAATTAACGATCACCTGTAACCAACGTGGTTCGTGGTTACACTGGAAAAGACACCTATCTTTAGCTGGGAAATTTCAAGGGAGGACGCGCTGTGAGTAGGGACCTTCGAGTCGGAGACTCCAGTCCCCGGGTGGCTGAAGCACGCTCCACCCTGGCCCGTCTTGGTTATTACAACGGCGACGCCGAAACCGAAGTCGCCGACTGGAAGGCCCGAACCTTCCACGAAGACGAGAAGATCTTCGACTTCGAATTGGCCGACACGCTGCGGGCCTTCCAACAATCCCGCGGCATCATCCCCACGGGCGTACTAGACCAGACCACGCTGCGGGAACTGCGCCACGCCTCCTACACCCTCGGGGTGCGGGTCTTAAGCTTCCAGCCGAACAACGAGCTCATCGGCGACGACGTCGCCCAGCTGCAAAAACAGCTCCAAGAGCTCGGGTTCTACTCCCACCGCGTCGACGGGCAATTCGGGCGCCAAACCCACGAGGCCGTCGCGACCTACCAGCTCAACTACGGGCTGACCGACGACGGCGTCTGCGGCCCCGACACGCTGCGCGCCCTGTCGCTGCTCGGCCGGCGCATCACCGGCGGCTCCCCGCAGGCGATCCGCGAACGGGAATCCGTTCGGTCGGCCGGCCCCCAGCTCGCCGGAAAGCGCGTGGTGATCGACCCGGCTCTCGGCGGCGCCAACAAGGGCCTCACCGTCAAGGGCCGCTACGGGCTCATCTCCGAAGAGGAACTGCTCTGGGACCTGGCGAGCCGTATCGAGGGGCGGATGATCGCCGCGGGCATGGAGACCATCATCTCCCGCCCGCGCACCGACGACCTCTCCGCCGCCGACCGCGCGGACATCGCCAACGCTTTCGGCGCCGACGTGATGATCTCGCTGAACTGCGATCACTACTACAACGACAAGGCCAACGGCGTCGCCACGTTCTACTTCGGTTCCCTCGTTGGGGCTTCGTCCATGACTGGCGAGACCCTTTCTGGCTTCATCCAGCGTGAGATCGTCGCCCGCACGCGGCTGCAGAACTGCGGCAACCACGCCCGCACGTGGAAGCTGCTGCGGCTCACGGACATGCCCACCATCGAGGTGGTGCTGGGGTATCTCACCAACCCCGGTGACGTGGAGGTTCTCACCGACCCCGCGATGCGCGACCGCATCGCCGAGGCCATCGTGGTTTCCGTGAAAAGGCTCTACCTGCTCGACGACGATCAGCAGCCGACCGGCACCTTCGATTTCGCCGCTCTTCTGCGGTCAGAGGGGCGCTAGCAAACTTTTAACATGAGCGGGCCGTCATCTGGTGCTGGCCCGCACATTTTTGCTATCTGACCTGCGTTTTTAAATATGACAGAGGCTGCTACACCGTCACTGTCAAACTTTAAACATGATATCTGCGAGCCAACACCTCCAACACTTCCAACACCCCAAACTCCCTTAAACACCGTCGCAACGGCCTAAGACTCCGTGGCCAGCCGGTACGTCGTGGCCCGTGCCCCCTGACCACCGATCATCTCCACCAGCCCCTTGTGCACCAGCGGCTTCAGACTGTACCGAACCTGACCAGTGGTCAACCCCGTCCGCTGTTGCACATCGCGCACCGACAGTTCCCCGTCGGCCAGCGCGCGGTAGACAGCAGGAACATTCCTGCCCAGGTTTCTCAAGCCCTCCGTGCCTCCCACTGCGTCCAGGGCGTCAGCACCCGCCGACGTCGCATTGTCGGTGACACTGGGGCCGGTGAGCACGATCCGGTCGCCGTCAACTCGGATAAGTCCCCATGCGACCAACGTGTCCACCTCGCCGACACCCATCGCGGACGGAACAGACGCCCGATGGCGGATCCACTCGGTCTTCGTCCAGGAATGGCCGCGTCTAAGCGACACGTAGAGTTCCTTTTGCCCGGTCGAAGCGAAACCGGGAAGATCCTCCACCCACACCAACTCCTGGCCGTCTATGCGCGGACTGCGTAGGAGAAGAGCACGAAACATCACGCCGGTGTCCTCCATTCGCGGCGGGCACAGATTAATGTCGCGCGTAGCTTCAAAGATGGAGTGAATCCCGGCCCCTTCGCTCTCGATTACTGGTCGGCCGTCGTCGGTGTGAAGCCGCCGGACGATCTCGTAAAGGCGCGGATTCGCCGCCGCTTGGAACCGCTCGTGGCCCGATAGCTGATCGATGGACACTCCGTGGAGGCCGCCGGGGTTCTCGATGACGAGCGCCTGGCTGGTGACCTTCACCGTGACCTCCTTTCCGGACGCCTCACTCAGCGGGCTGATGTCTCGGTGAAGAAGGGCGTTGGCAACGAGCTCACGAATCGCCGACGCCGGGATGTCGGTGGTGTCCGACGACTTCCCGTCGGCGGGCGTTCGAGTAGCCTGCAAACTGTCCTCAATCCACTGGCACATGTCGTGCAGCAGCACGGGCAGTGGGCCCTCGAAGCGCTGCACTCTCTGCGTGCTCGCCTCGGTGGCGTCGTGAGGCAGTTCGACGACGCCTGTGGCGCCGAGTCCGCGGATGCGCCCTTGAGGGTAGAAACCCAGAGCATAAAGCCCGGCGACGGTGATGTTCCCGGCGACGTCTGTGATGCCGGTGGCGGCCAGCACCTGGGCGTCGTCGACGGTCGCCATCCTGGGGCTGTCTCGCCGGACGGCCGCAAGATAGGCCGCCACCAGCGAGGAGTCGAGTAACGCTGTGCTGGTGCCGGTCACCGGACGGCTGCCGTGGTCGACGCGCTCGTCGCTGGGCAGCGCCGCTATCTCGAGCATGCGAACGTCGCTGGGGCCGAGGAGAAAGTTGCCGTCGGGCCGGCGAAGGTAGGACCTGCCCTCAATGGTGGCGGGTTTGCTTTCCGGGTCCAAGGGATGGACTTCGACGACGAGAACGTCGAACCCTCCACTGCTGAGATAGGACTCCCGCAGTTCCGGCGCCGGTTCGATGAACTGCTGAGTGTAGTCGGCTACCTGGGCAAATAACTGGCGAGGGTTGGCCGCTCCCGTGATGGTGTAGCCTTCCGCCTCGCTGACTCCGAACAGGATGACCCCTCCGGCGGGCATGTTGGCGAAGGCACACAGGGTTGGCCCGAGGTCGAGCGGCATTTCTGAGCGCGCTCGTCTGCATTCCACGGCCATGGTGGCGTCCTTGGAGCGTTTGAGTTCCTCGAGAGTCTCCAGCACCTGCCGCATCGTCCACGTCATGGCGTTGATCCTAGCCGGGCTTGCACTTTCGTGAGCGGGGGTTTTCCCAGTGATGTTCACTATGATGCGCAAAAATCGGCCAAACTTTAAACATGATGAAACGAGAGGGTACCCGCCCCAGATTCCAGCGCGGCAGAAAAGAACCGGCTAGCACCCCGCAGCAATCAAGCGCCGCGCCCAGCGGTGCGTCAGCGCTCGCGACGGCGGCAGCTCCAACCGCAACCTAGGAAACACTGGATGCTCGGCGACGATCTCGAAACCGACCGCCTCCAGATCGTCCACCCCGATCAGGCCTATATCCTCCCGGTGCACCAGCGCCGCCACCACTTCCGCCGACGTCGAGACGCGGTCGATGTCCCGGTGCAGGCCGAAGGCCTCAATCGCCGCGAACCCTCGACGCGTGAGATCGATGACGCTGGCCTCCAGGAGCAGCTGTTCCACGCCGACGCCCGAGAGAATCGGGTGGATGAATAGGGAGCTAATGAGCTGGGCGTCCTCGGACACCGGGGCGGTCGGCATCCGTTCGGTGCCGCGCGCGTGCTCCGGGTCGCAGAACAGCACGGTTGCCCGGGTGGCAGCGTGGGCGTCGTCGCCGAAGGTGATGAGGTACCCGCTCGTGCCGTAATCGGCGAAGCGAGCCTCCAGCCAGGCCCGCTTTTCCGCCGCCGCCTCCCCGGAGGCCTCTACGGCGGCGGCGAGCTCTGGTTCCATCTCCCAGAAGACGCTGCGCAGCGCCCGCGGGTGGGCCTTAGAGACCGTCTCCGGGATCAGGGGCTGCAGGCGGCTCGCCATGAGGCTATCCCTGGTTCATGAGCGCGAGCAGGCGCTGTAGGTCCTCCTGGTCGCCGAATTCGACGACGATCTTGCCTTTGCGCTTGCCCACGAGGACGGAGACCTTCGTGTCCCAGGAATCGGCCAAGCGTTCCGCGGCCGCCGTGGCGTATTCCGGCTGGGGCTGGGGTTGCCGTTTCTTCTTTTCGGGGGCGGTGTGGCCGTCGCGGTTGAGGATGGTGACGGCTTCTTCGGTGGCGCGGACGGAGAGTCCTTCCCGGATGATGCGGTCGGCGAGGTGTTCTTGGGCGTCGGTTGCGTCGTCGACCTTGACGCCGAGGAGGGCCCGCGCGTGGCCGGCCGAGAGTACGCCGGCGGCCACGCGGGATTGCACGCCGACGGGCAGTTGCATGAGCCGGATCGTGTTGGTGATGACGGGGCGGGATCGGCCTAGGCGTTCGGCGAGTTCGGCTTGGGTGACTCCGAATTCCTCCAGGAGCTGCTGGTATGCCGCAGCTTCTTCGAGGGGGTTGAGTTGGACGCGGTGAATGTTTTCCAGCAGCGCGTCGCGCAGCATGGTGTCGTCGGCTGCTTCGCGGACGATGGCCGGGATGCGCTTGAGTCCGGCTTTGGCGGCCGCGCGCCACCGTCGTTCGCCCATGATGAGTTCGTAGCCGTCGCTGATTTTGCGGACGACGACGGGCTGCAGCAGGCCGACTTCCTTGATGGAGTGGACGAGTTCGGCGAGTTCGTCGGCGTCGAACACCCGTCGCGGGTTCCGGGCGTTGGGGGTGATGGAGCCGATGGGCAGTTCGGCGTAGGAGGCGCCGTAGTCCTCGGCGTCGTCGACGGCGACGGCTTTGTGGATGCTGCGCGAGGCTTTCTCGGAGTCGCCGGTGAAAATGGGTGCGCCTTTAATCCGGTCTCCGGACTGTGGACGTGTGGTCTCGCCGAAGATGACATCGGCTGCCCCCGCCCCAAGCCGGGGCCGGGGCGCGTCGCCCGCTCCGGGGCCTGGGCCCGAAGGGATCAGAGCACCGAGCCCGCGACCGAGACCACCTTTGCGGGGCTTGTTAGACACAGGAAGCTCTCCTTTAGCTCTTTAGGATTCGTGCGGGGCCGAGTCGGCGGAGTGTTCAGAGTCCAGCAGCTCCCGCGTCTCGGGGCTGACGCCGATGGGGCCCGTCGTCGCGTGGGGAACGTAGTCACCGCGGGTGGCGAACTCGCGGGCGGCGTCGAGGTAGGCGAAGGCCCCGCGGGATCCGGGGTCGTAGTCGATGACGGTCTGGCCGTAGCTGGGGGCCTCCGAGATCTTGATGTTTCGCGGGATCTGGTTTTTGAGCACGACGTCGCCGAATTGGTTGCGGACCTCGCTGGCTACTTCCTCGGAGAGGCGGGTGCGCCCGTCGTACATGGTCATGAGGATGGCGGAGATGTGCAGCCGGGGGTTGAGGTGCTCCCGGATCATGGTGATGTTGCCCAGCAGCTGGCCTACGCCTTCGAGGGCGTAGTACTCGCATTGGATGGGGATGAGGATCTCGTCGACGGCCGACATGGCGTTGATCGTCAGCAGGCCCAGCGACGGCGGGCAGTCGATGAAGATGTAGTCGAAGCCTTCCTCGCGGACGTGGCCCTTGCGTAGCGCGTCGGCTAGCCGGTATTCGCGGCGCACCATGGATACCAGCTCGATTTCGGCGCCGGCGAGGTCGAGCGTCGCCGGGATGCAGTAGAGATTGTCCACCTCGGTGGGCTGGATGGCGTCCTCTGGCTGGGCTTCGCCGATGATGAGCTCGTAGCTCGACGTGGTCCCCGCCCGGTGGTTGACTCCCAGTGCGGTGGCGGCGTTGCCCTGCGGGTCCAGATCCACTACCAGCACCTTCAGGCCGTGGTGGGCCAAGGAGGCGGCCATATTCACCGACGTCGTGGTCTTACCGACGCCGCCTTTCTGATTCGCCACCGTCACCAGCCGGGGCGCCGGCGGCTTGGGCAGCGTCAAACGACCAGGCGACAAGACCTCTGCGGCCCGTCGGGCGGCTGCGGCGATCGGGGTATCGTCCCACTGGAGATCATTCATCGACTACATGGCTCCGCTTCTATCGGGTTCTTTAACAATTCCACTGTAGTGGGCTGCCGGCTCAGCTCACCCGGGGAATTCGAATAAGGGTGGTGGGTTCTTCAAGCAGGGTGTCTCCGACGGTGAAGACGGTGGCCTCACCGCCCCCGGCGGCGCGGATGAGCTCGGCGTCGCGCTGAAGTTCCTCGTGCACTGACGAGCCCTTCATCGCCACCATGGACCCACCTATTTTAGCCAGCGGGAGGGACCACCCGGCGAGCTTACCCAAGGGTGCGACGGCGCGCGACGTCACGAAGTCCGCCGCCAGCCGCCGGCGAAGTGCGGGCTCCTCCGCCCGGCCACGAATGACCGTCACATTGCTCAACCCCAGGGCCTGGGTGACCTCGCCGAGGAAGGTCGCCCGCTTGAGCAGCGGTTCGACGAGCGTGATGCGCAGGTCTTCTCGAGCGATCGCGAGCGGGATGCCCGGCAGACCGGCGCCGGATCCGATGTCGACGATTGCCGCCTCCGCCTCGAACGCCTCCCCGATGACGGCGCAGTTGAGCAGGTGGCGCTGCCACAGCCGGGGTACCTCGCGGGGGCCGATGAAGCCGCGGGTGGAGCCGTCGGTGGCGAGTAGTTCGTGGTAGGCCACGGCCTTGTCCAACCGGTCGCCGAAGACGGTGCCGGCAACTTCTGGCGGGGAGGACAGCACAGGCTCGCTCATGTTCAACCTTTCCGGGGCAGACTCGAAAACTGTTCTTCTCACTGTAGCCCAGCCTCATGACGGCGACGCCCCCGCCTTAGGCGGGGGCGTCGTCCATGTCACGCTCACAAAAGCGACCGGAGCACTGTGTTCATTCGGCTGCGCGCGAGGGAGTTAGTTCTTCTTTTTCTTCTTGCTTTGCGACCGTGCCCGCTGCGCAGCCTGGCGCTGCTTCAGAGCGCGTTCCTTGGCTTGCTGCTCGGCGAGCTGCTGCGCTTCCTGTTCGGCCTTGCGTTGTTTCTTCGAGCGCTTATCCACCGTTCGGGCATTGACAACCGGAGCGAGTTCCGCCTTCACCTTTTCGCGTCGGGCGATCTCCTCTTCTTCTTCCTTGTCCATCTTCTTGTACACGAGGCGGGTTTGGACGAAGGTCCACACGGTGTTGGTGAGCATGTACGCCAGCAGGCCGATGGCCCACAGGTAACCGGTCATGATGGTCATGGCGGGGAAGACCCACAGCATCATCTTGCCCATCATCTGCTGCTGCATCTGCATCATTTCCGCGTTATCGCCCGTCGGCTGCGGGGCCTTGCCGGAGGCCTGGCGGGTGTGCTGGCGATTGAGCGTGTAGCGGGCGTTGAAGTGCGTGAAGAGCACGATGAGCACGATGAAGGGCACGGCGACGTAGGCGACGTCGAGGCGGGTGAAGTCCGTGCCGTAGGCGGCGAACTGTTCCGTCGGGGTGCCGATGGCCACCGACAGCGGAACGCCGAAGATTTCCGCGTCGAGGAAGGAACGCACGTCCTCGGCGGAGAAGATGTAGTTACCGATTGCGCGGTTTTCCTCAACGGTCAGCCCGAGGCCGCCAGCGGCGGTGCCGGTCCGGTTGAAGGAGCGAAGGACGTGGAAGATACCGATGAACACCGGGATCTGCACGAACATGGGGATGCAGCTCGACAGCGGATTAAAGCCGGCGTCCTTGTAGACCTTTTGGGTCTCTTCGGCGAGTTTCGTCTTGTCGTTCTTGTACCGCTCCCGCACCGCCTGAATCTTCGGGGTGAGTTCTTGCATCTTGCGGCTCGATCGCAGCGATTGCACCATCGGGTAGACGAGGAGCGCCTTAATGGTGGCGGTGAGCAACACGATAGCCAGTAGCCACGTGACGCCCGCGTTGGCGTTCATGCCGAGGAAGGTCAGCGCTTCGCGCCAGAACCACATCACGGCTGAGATGGGGTAGTAAATGAAATTGAGCACTGGGCGTCAAGTCTCCTAGGTCAACGGTGCTTAATCGGTGAGCGAGCGCTCCGGAACAGGATCGTACCCGCCGGGGTGCCAGGGGCCGCACTGCGCCAACCGGATCATACCCATGAGGCTGCCTCGAAACAGGCCGTATCGGGTGATGGCCTCCAGGGTGTAGGCGCTGCACGTGGGCACGAAGCGGCACGTCGCCGCCGGTTTCAGGCCGGACAGGTGGCGCTGGTAGAACCGCACGGCCCGCACTCCGACGCGGGCTGGTAGTCCGCGCGGTTGCGGGAGCTGTTCGCCGTCGACGTTGCGCATGTCAGCCACGACGCTCGATCCGCTTCAACGCTTTCGCAATGTCGTAAGCCAGCTGGTGGCTCGTCGCCGTGGCGGCGGCGGGCAGGGCGCGCAGGACGATCTCGTAGGACGAGGGCAGCTCGTCGGCCATCGCGGCGGCCACGTGACGCAGCCGGCGGGACAGGGCGTGCCGGGCGACGGCGTTGCCGACCGCCTTAGACACAATAAGGCCGAACCGTGGCCCGCCCACGTTTGCAGGCAGCGGCGACGATTCGGCCGAACGGTCGTACACGTGCACAACCACGGTGCGGCTTCCGGCCTTGCGTCCCTTCCGCATGACCCGGGAAAACTGGGTGGGGGAGGAGAGCTTGAGGCGCTTCGGAAGCACGGCACACTCCTTATGCGGTGAGCTTGGCGCGGCCCTTCTTGCGACGCGCGGCGACGATGGCGCGACCAGCGCGGGTGCGCATACGGATGCGGAAGCCGTGCTTGCGGGAGCGACGACGGTTGTTGGGCTGGAAGGTACGCTTACCCTTTGCCACGATATTCTCCTTGACGGTGCACGCGGCGAAGTGAGCACACCGGTGCCGGGCCCGCAGCCTTCGGTGCCATTCGCCACAAAAGTATGGATGACGTTTTTAGGTTCGAGTGCCGCATTGGGGTGCGACTCGCGGGGATTCACAACCACTGTCCGCCCACCGGCGGGTGGGAGGTGACCCGGTTGACGGCGCGAATGACCGCTCTCGAGCATGTCCGACGCTCCCGCCGCTGCCAACCTCAGGCAGGCATCGATGAGGGCTCGGGCATGAATGACTGGCTTTACGCTACGGGACTTTGACCCATGCGAGCAAATCGACACGCCGAGGATTCACCGCCTCGAAGCAGGTGCCCCCGTAATTACAAAAATGTGCTTTAGGCATCACTACCCATGCGGGACTCGGAATATCCATCCCTACCTGCCGCCGCGCGACCGACGATCGCCCTGGTCGCGGACGTGACAACGGATGCCACGGAGCCGGTTGGCTCCCAAGTCGCTTAACACCACCACCGGGGAGAACAATGGAAATGACAACTTATCCACTGAGGTGCACGAGCCGTACCTGTGGATAACTCGCAACTACAGGTTGAGCTTTCCACCGGGATCTGTGGATACCAGCAGGTCACGACGGCATTTTTGGGGATTAACGGCTATCCCCAGACCTGTGGAGAGGGTGTGGATAACCACCCTCCGGCGAGTTTTCCACAGGTGTGGACAGTTTTGTGGACTGCGTGGTGATAGCGTACAAATGGTCCCCGACAGGGTGTGGATAAGAAACGGTTTTCTCCACCGGCCACTCCCCAGCCCATCGGACGGAGTGACCACAAAGACTAGTAAGGACCGCCACCT